>JBQTIR010000027.1:0-21424 GCA_052387905.1 Sporichthyaceae bacterium
AGGTGCACCCGGCACAGCGCGACGCTGCCGCTGGGGTCTCGCCACAACGGCTCGGAACCGGCCGGGAGCAGCCGGCGCAGCACCTGGTCGGCAGTCCAGCTGACCGTGGCGACGGTCGGGATGCCGAGGCGCTCATACACCTCGGCGCGGGCCGGGTCGTAGATCCGGGCGACCACGTTCTCCACGCCGAACTGTTCGCGGGCCAGGCGCGCAGAAATGATGTTGGAGTTGTCACCGCTGCTCACCGCGGCGAATGCGCCCGCGCTCTCGATACCGGCGTCGATGAGCGTGCCGGAGTCGAAACCGACCCCGGTGATCCGGCGCCCGGCGAAGCCGGACCCCAGCCGCCGGAAGGCTTCAGCGCTTTGGTCGACCACGGCAACGTCATGTCCCTTGGCCTCGAGCTCCAGGGCCAGGGTGGAACCCACCCGGCCACAGCCCATGATCACGATGTGCACGCCTGCTGCCTCCATCCGGATTCGTGGCAGGTCCGCGCCGGAACGCTACACGTCGCCGGGTCCACCGCCGAGTCCCCCGCCGAGTCAGGGCGTCGCTGATGGCGCGCCTACGCTGGGACCAGGCATCGCGGGCTGCGCGGGGTGCGGGTGTTGAGAGGTGACCGGTGAACGCTCCAGGTGCGCCGTCCGGCCCGCAGCAGTCGCGCCGCGCCGCTGCCGCCGTGCAGCGTCGGGTCCGGCGCGCTACCCGCTCGGGCCCGGACTCGCTGGCGGGGACGGAGTACACCGTCGAGGTCGGGGCGGTGGCGCACGGCGGGTCCTGCGTGGCTCGCCACGAGGGCAGGGTCATCTTCGTGCGCCATGCCTTGCCCGGTGAGCAGGTTCGGGTGCGGGTGACCGAAGGGCGCGGCGCGGATCGGTTCCTGCGTGCCGACGCCGTCGAGGTGCTCACCGCCTCCCCGGACCGGGTACCGGCTCCCTGTGTGTACGCCAAGCCCGGCAGTTGCGGGGGATGCGACTGGCAGCACGCCACCCTGTCGGCGCAGCGGCTCATGAAGGCCTCGGTCGTCAACGAGCAAATGCGGCGCGTGGCCAAACTGGACGTTGACGTCGTGGTCGAAGAGGTGCCGGGTGCACCTGACGGTGGTGGTTGGCGGACTCGGGCACGCTTCGCCGTGGACTCAGACGGGCGAGCCGGGATGCGTCGCCACCGCTCGCACGAGATCGTCCCGCTTGAGCGCTGCTTCATCGCCCACCCGCAGGTCAACGCGGCAGGTGTCCTGGACGCCGTGTGGACGGACACGACCGAGGTGTCGGTCACCGTCGCGGGTTCGGGCGAGCGGGCCGTGCTCCTTCGCGCGGCCGGGCCCACGCGGGCGGCCCCCTCGCGCCCACGAGCGGCCCCTCCGCCCCCCGAAGACGTGTCGATGATGACCGACTGGCCGGCCGGGATCTCCAGCGCCGAACGGGTGGTGGAGACGGTGCTCGGGCGTACCTACGTGGTACCCGCCGGTGGTTTCTGGCAGATCCACCCCGCCGGCGCGAGCACCCTCGTCGAGGTGGTTCGGGCGGCCCTGGCTCCCCGTGCCGGTGACGCGTTGCTCGACCTGTACGCGGGTTCCGGGCTGTTCGCCGGAGCCTTGGCGCGCTCGGTCTCCCCGGGTGGAAGCGTGGTGGCGGTAGAAGGTGATGCAGCATCAGTTTCAGCCGCACGGGACAACCTGCTCGGGATGCCCGGGGTCGAAGTGGTCGCCGACCGGGTCGACACGGCCCTGTCCGACGGTGTCGGCCCGGCCGATCTGGTCGTCCTGGACCCCCCGCGCACCGGTGCCGGTCGCGAGGTGGTCGAATTGATCGTGGCGCTCGCGCCCCGGCGGGTGGTCTATGTCGCCTGCGACCCGGCCACCTTGGCGCGCGACATCGCGATCTTCGCCGAATCCGGCTACGCACTCACCGGTCTGCGGGCCTTCGACCTGTTCCCGCACACCCACCATGTGGAGTGCGTCGCGACGCTGGAGCCGATCGGTAGTGTTGCCGGATGAGTGAAACGGCCCGGCCATCCTTCGTCATCGTCATCCCCGCGAAGAATGAGATCGAGTTGTTGCCGGCGACGCTGGCCGGGCTCGCGGGTGCTGCGTTCGTTCATGCCGTCGTTGTCGTGGATGACGGATCAGCCGACGGAACCGCGGAGGCCGCAGAGCAGTCGGGTGCTCTGGTGATACGCAGAGCACGGTCGGCGGGCAAGGCAGCGGCGCTCATGGACGGCGTGCAGGCCGCGCGTAAGTCCTACGGCGACGACACCATCGGCATCGTGTTGTTGGATGCCGATGTCGGGGAGTCGGTCACGGAACTACATCCCCTGATGGCTGCTGTGGCACAGGGCCCGGCGGAGTTGGCGATCGCCAAGTATGTGGCACGAGGTTCGGCCGGCGGTCGCGGACTCGTGGTGGGGGCGGCGAGGAAGGGAATTGAAGCCCGAACGGGTTTCTCCCCGCAGGTGCCACTCTCGGGAATTCGCGCGATGACCTGGCGGGCATGGGATGCGGTCTCCCCGCTTGCCTCAGGGTGGGGCGTGGAGACCGCCATGACCATCGACGCGCTCGCGGCCGGAATCGGGGTCGTCGAGGTCGACACCGGCATGACGCATCGAGCCACCGGTGGCGATTGGCGTGGTCAGATTCACCGAGGCAGGCAGTATCTCGATGTCCGACGGGCGCTGTTGGCCCGTCGATCGCTGCTCAAGTCCCGCCGCTGAGCTCAGAAGTGGCGAGTGACGGTGCCGTAGAGCGGGTCATGGTCCGAGACCACGGCGCTGGTGGCGTCAGAGTCCACGACCGACCAGGAGTTGGTCGTCACGAAGATGTAGTCGAGCTTCGGATCCGTGCCGAACCTGTCGTGGGTGCCCTCGTTGCACTTGCTGTTCTGCATCGACCGGGTGGCGCACGCGTCCACCTCCAGCAGCTTGCGCACGCGGGAGGACGGCCCGGGCAGTGAGCCTGAGTACAGCGGGTCCAGCACATAGCTGTGGGGCTTGGTGTTCAAGTCGCCCGACAGCGTGATCGGTCGCAGTGTCGACTTTGCCCCGAGCAGCGCGACGACCTTCTCGACCTGGGTCCGACGGTTCTTCTCGCTGGCGGCGTTGGAGCCGGGGGAGAGGTGGGTGGTACAGGCGACATGGTTGCTGGCGATGACGCGAGCACACAAGAGCAGGCGATCCTCTCCGAAGTCGGGCAGCAGTTCTCTGGTCACCGTGTCGACCGCAGGCGCCCCAGCGTTGCGCTTGACCAGCAAGGCGTTCCCGAAGCCGGTGCATCGACTCGTGAGTGCCGGCGCCGTGGCCTGGATCGTCTGCCCGAAAATGGCCTGGTACTCCAGACCGGCCTCGGCAAGGACTGACCGCGCGCGGGTGAGCTGATTGAGGCAGATCTCGTTGAGTGACACGATCGAGCTACCCGAGGTTCGGACGCTGGCGGCGAGGTCGTTGCCCGCCTGAGAATCACCGTGGTAGCACTTGTTTCCGCAGATGTTGAGATGCATGTATTTTTCCTGGACCGCAGCGGCGGCCGGGAACCGCGGGTAAGCACCCGCTGCCACCATCAGGCTGGACACCGTCGACGCCACGACGCAGATGATGATCGAGCGCCTTCCCTGCACGTGGAATACCACCGCTCAGAGGTAGGTGAACAGGCGCGCCATGCCGTTCTCCATGTGGTAGTCGTTGTGGCAGTGGAACATCCAGTCGCCGGGGTTGTCGGCGACGAAATCGAAGGTCACGGACCCGCCGTTGCCCGGCACCAGGACGGTGTCCTTGAGCGGACCTGACCCAGTCTCAGTTCCATCGACGCTGGTGCGCACCCAGAACGGGTGGCCGTGCAGGTGCATCGGGTGGGAGATCACCGCGGTGTTGCGCACGATGACGCGCACCAGTTCGCCCGCGGCGACCGGCAGCGGGTCAGCCTGCAGACCGAGGGGTACGGTCCCGTCGTGGGCGTGCACGAAGCGCTGGCCGTTGATCCGGCTGGTGGCGGACAGGGTCAGGTCGTGGACCCGGTCCGGCGCGGCGGTGGGCCGCACCCGCACGCCCGTGTACCGCAGGTCGGCGTAGCTGAGCAACCGCCCGGTCAGCTCGCTCGGACGTTCCTCGGCCTCGGGAGCGGTCGCCGTGGGCGCGTCGGTGTAACGCACCACAGCCCGGGCAAATCCGCGTTTGGACTCCGGAACCGCGGCCAGCTGCCAGGCGCCGGCGCTGGTCGCGGTCACCACGACGTCGTAACGCTCACCCATGCCCAGGCGCACCGCGTCGACGGTGACGGGCTCCACGGGCAGCCCGTCGGCGTGGGTGACGGTGAGTTGATGTCCGGCCAGCGCCACCAGGAACCCGGTGTCGGCGGCGATATTCATCAGGCGCAGTCGAACCCGCTCGCCGGTACGCACCTCGAAGGTCGCGGGATCGGCGGCCGGGCGTCCGTTCACCAGGAACAGGGGGTAGGAGCGGCCACCGAGCTTGATGCCAGGGTTGGCGCCGTCGGGCACTGCCGCGTCGTCGAGGTCGTCGAGGTCTTCCGGCGGCTGCGTCGGCACCGGCGATGCCTCCGTGCCGCCGAGACCAGACAGACCGGGGATTCCCCGAGGTCGCCCGGCACCCGCGGGGGTGCCGGAGGAATGCGGGCCGCTGTGGATGCCGGGATCGGTCACCCCGAGGCCGTCGCGCCAGTCGTCGAGCATCACGACGTAGTCGCGGTCGTAGTCCAGTGGTTCGGGGTCGAGGGAGTCCACGATCAGTGGGCCGTACAGGCCGAGATCGAGCTGGTGGCCCTGGTGCGCGTGGAACATGTGCGAGCCCGCGTCGATCGGTACGAAGTCGTAGTCGAAGAAGGCGCCTGGGGCGACGGGATCCTGGGTGACGCCGGGGACGCCGTCCATCGCGTTGGGCAGGGAGACCCCGTGCCAGTGAATGGTCGTCAGATCGGTCAGGCTGTTCGCCAGGCGTACCCGCACGCGTTCGCCCTGGCGCACCCGGATCTCCGGCCCGGGCACCAGCCCGTTGTACCCCCAGGTCGTCACGATCGTGCCGGCGAGGTCCACTTGGACGGGACCGGCGGTGAGCACCCCGGACGAGCTGCCCGGGGTGAGCCGTGGACCGAGGCTCGAGGTGGCCGTGGGGGCGCTGGTGGGCCCCGCGAGCGGATCATCGCTCGCGCAGCCGCTGACCAGCCCCAGGCCGACTCCGCCGGAGATCGCGAGAAAGTTCCGTCGGGAGATTGCGGAACTCATGGCACGACTACCGGCGCGGACTGGTTCAGGGGGTGGACGTCGGGGCCGCGGTCGCCTCGATTGCGGAGGCGGCGGGCTCCGAGGTCGAGGTCGGCTCGGTGGTCGCCGTCGAGGCCGACGACGACGAGGATGAGGACGACGACGAGGACGAGGTCGACGACGAGGGCGAGGTCGCCGCGGTAGTGGGGACAGCCGTGGGCGCGTCGCCGACGATCAGTTCTTCGATCATGCCCTCGGTGAAGTGCGGCGGGCCCTCGCCGTTGAAGTCGTGCTCGGCGTCGGACTCCTTGGAGATGAAGCAGGTCACGATGTACCGGCCGTCAGGAATGTTCCAGAACGAGGTAGCGGTCTCGGCCGGCTTGGCCAGGGTCAGCGCCAGCGGCAGTTCGGAGACCATGGTCATTGCCTGCTCCTCGGGCAGGGCGAGCAGCTCCTCGGCGCTCAGCGTCACGTCGTCGTTGATGCGCAGCAGGACCAGCTCGTGGAACTCCTCGCCGTCGTTGGTGAGCGTGACCGCCGTCGGACCGGCCGGGATCTGGGTGGGGACGCCGGAGAACTCGTAGTCGGCTGCCGTGGCGGCCAGCGTGCCGAAGCCACAGTTGGCGAGCAGGTAGTCGTCGATGACCTTCTCGGGGGCGAGGAACTCCGGTGCGAGGAAGAATTCCTCGTTGCCGGCGGTGATCGCGGCCTCGAGTAGGCGGTTGACCTCGGTGACCGGAGCGCTGACCTCGGCCTGCGCGGTGCGGACCAGCTCGGCATAGGGAGCGGCGAACGCGGATCGCAGGGTGTCCCCGATCTCGGTCGGGGACGCTGATTCGGGTCCACCGGGGCCGGCATCGGTATCGAACAGGGCCTTGTCCACCGCGATCTTGGCGGTACAGAACTCCTCGACGGTGGCGGCGGTCGGAGTGGGGGTGGCCACCTCGTCCAGCTTCGGGCCCGCGACACCGTCGATGTCGTCGGAGCAGCCGCTCAGGACCAAGGCGCCGACGGCAAATGCCGACAGCAGTGCGCGGTGACGGGCGGGAATCATCGAAGCCTCCGTACGGGCGGGTGCGGCGCCCGGCACATTCCCAGGCGACATGACGGTAATGCGGCTTGGTGCCCAGCACGTCACCTGGGTGCCAGAAATGAACGGTCCGATACCTAGCCGTAGCCAATGCTGCGCGAACCCTGAGGTGGTAGGGGCCGCGCTCGCCCGTTCGTGCGCTCAGTGCCGCTTGCCGCTCAGGCTCGCTCAGCGGCGCTCGGCGAGCGAGAGCCCGAAGCGGCCTTCGTCGTCGGTCCACCAGTGCCGCAGGTCCAACCCGGCCGCGGCGAGTTCGGCCCGGACGCCCGAGCGCCGGAACTTCGCCGAGATCTCGGTCCGGATCTCCTCGCCGTCGGTGAGGGTGAGGTCCATGTCCAGCGCGGCGATCCGCACCTGCTGGTCCCCGCGCGCCCGCAGCCGCATCTCGATCCACTCCGTTTCGGCATTCCAGACCGCGACGTGCTCGAAGGCCTCGACGTCGAAGTCGGCATCGAGCTCGCGATTGAGTACTCGCAGCACGTTGCGGTTGAAGTCCGCGGTGACCCCGGCGGAGTCGTCATAGGCGGGGACGAGGACCGCGGGGGATTTCACGAGATCGGTGCCCAGGAGCAGGGAATCGCCGGGGCGCATGACGTTGCTGATATCGGCCAGGAAGCGGGCGCGCATGGCCGGTGGGAGGTTGCCGACGGTACCGCCGAGGAACACGATCAGTCGGCGGTCGCCGTGGTCGGGCAGCAGATGCAGATGGTGCTCGAAGTCGGCCACCACTGCGTGCACGAGCAGATTCGGATAGCTCTCCAGCAGGCCTGCGGCGGCCTCGGTCAGGGCGGTGTCGCTGACGTCCACCCCGACGTAGCGGTGCAAGGTGCCGGCGTCATCGAGGGCGTCGAGGAGCAGGCGGGTCTTCTCCGAGGACCCGGAGCCCAGTTCGACCACGGTGGACGCCCGGCTCGCGAACGCAATCTCTGCCGCCTGTGCCCGCAGGATCTCTGCCTCGGCGCGGGTCGGGTAATACTCGGGCAGCCGGGTGATCGCGGTGAACAGTTCGCTGCCGACCGCGTCGTAGAACCACTTCGGTGGCAGCGTCTTCGGGGTGGCCCCCAGTCCGGCGCGCACATCCGCGCGCAGGGTGCGCGCGGCGAAGTCTCCGGGCAGGTGCTCATCGAGGGTGAACCGCGCGGCGTGGGCGAGGGTGGGCAGCGGGTCGAGGGTGGTCATGCGTTCTCCTGGGGCAGGGGCTCGATGGTGATGTCGGCGGCGGTTGCCACCAGGACGTGGCCGTCCGGGATGTCGACCCAGCCGTCGGTGTCGTCGAACGGTTCGCTGGCGACGATCACCCCGGGAACCGGCATGCCGTCTGGTCCCGGGTGGGCGCCGTGGAGGTAGCAGAGGGTGTCCCCGGCGGTCGTGGCGATGATCCGCTCGCCGTCGTGCAGGAGCAGGTTGGCCCGGCCGCCGGTGATGGCGCGGGCGCGGGCCGCCAGAGCCGCGGTGGCCGCGACCGGGTCCTCGCCGCGGTCGAAGGCCGTGCGCAGCAACGCCCAGAGCAACGTCGAGTCGATCAGCGCCTGCTCGCCGGCCAGCGCCGTCCACGGCACCTCGGCGGCGAGCTTCTCGGCGGAGGCGGGCCACCCGGTCAGCGTGCCGTTGTGGCTGAACAGCCAGCGCCCCGCCGTGAACGGCGCGGTTGCCGGCTCGTTGATGACGTTGCCTGGCGAGGCCGAGCGCACTGCGCCGAGGATCGCGTGAGAGCGGGTCATGGCGGCAAGGTCTTTGATGGTCACATCGCCCCAGATGGGCATCGCGCGCCGGTAACGCGCGGGCTCCGCCTGGCCCTCGCGGTACCAGCCCAGCCCGAAGCCGTCGGCGTTGAGCAGGCCGTAGGCCTGGCGGCGCGGGGCATAGGACTGGCGCGCCAGACCGAACGGGGGAGCGAAGACGATGTCGTGCAGGCTGACCGGCGGCCCGAGGTAAGCGAAGTGACGGCACATCAGGTTGAGGTCCTTGCAGTACGGAAGCCGGCGAAGATTTGCCGGCGGATCGGGTAGTCCCAGTTGCGGAAGGTGCCGCGGCAGGCGACCTGGTCCACGGCCCAGGAGCCACCACGCAGGACCTTGTACTCACTCGCTCGGCCAGGGGTGGGGAAGAACACCTGGGAGTACTCGGCGTAGGGAAACACCCGAAATCCCGGATAGGGCGTGAAGTCCGAACTCGTCCACTCCCACACGTCACCGATCATCTGGTGCGCCCCCGAGGGAGCGGTGCCGCCGGGATAGGCACCCACCGGAGCCGGCCCGAGGTGACGGCCCGCCAGATTCGCGACCTCGGGCGTGGGATCCGCATCACCCCAGGGGTAGCGCAGGGAGCGGCCGGTGCAAGGGTCGAAGCGGGCCGCCTTCTCCCATTCGACCTCGGTAGGCAACCGGCGCCCGGCCCAGCGCGCGTACGCGTCGGCCTCGTACCAGCAGACGTGCTGAACGGGTTCATCGGCGGCCACCGCGACGTCGGTCCCGAAGCGTCGGAGCACCCACCCACCGGCGCCGTCCGGGCGCCAGAACTCGGGGGCGTCCCAGCCGGTGTCCTGCAGGTGCGCCCAGCCGGCGCCGGCCCACCAGCGCGGGTCCCGATACCCCCCGTCGGCGATGAACGCGGCGTAGGCGGCGTTGGTGACCGGGGTGGTGTCCAGGTAGAACGCCGGTACGTGCACCCGGTGCGCCGGGCGTTCGTTGTCCAGGGCCCACGGGTCCAGGTCGGTGCCCATCTCGAAGGCGCCCGCCGGGACATACACCTCGGTGGGCAGGCGTCGGGCCGGGGCCACGGGCGGAGGCGGAGCGGCCAACGCCGGGGCGCCCACGCGCAACTGGTGGGTGGCGTACATGGTCTCGACGTGTTGCTGTTCGTGCTGGGCGACCATCCCGAACACGAAACCGCCGGCCGTGAGGGGGTGTGAATCGTCGAGGGTGCCCGAGTCCAGGGCGTCCAGCACGCGGGCGCGGACCTCGTGCACGTAACGCCTGGCCTGGTGCGCATCCAGCAGCGGTAGGGCGGGACGGTCCTTGCGGGCGTGGCGGAATGCGTCGTAGAGCGCATCGATCTGCGGCGGCAGCAATGGTTCGCGCCCGGTCAACTCCCGCAGCAGCCAGAGCTCCTCCTGGTTGCCGATATGGGCGAGGTCCCACACCAGTGGCGACATCAGCGAGGAGTGTTGGCGGGTCAGCTCGACGTCGTCGAGCGCGTCGGTGAGGAGCTGGGTTCGCCCGCGCGCCCGTGCGAGGTCGGCGGCGATCTCGCCGCGCAGGTCGGTGGTCGTCATGCGCGAACCCGATCCTGGGACCGAGCCGAGAGATACCGCCCGGCGAGCAGGTCGGCACGGGTGTCGTCGGCCGGGCACCGGCCGCGGACGGGGTAGCGCTCGGCGAAGCCGTCCAGGACCGGACGCAACGTGCGGGCGCCGAGCCGCTCCAGTGCCCCGCCGGCGGCTTCGAAGCAGGCCAGGGCGGCCCCGGCGAGGGCGCAGTCTGCCATCGCGTCGCGTTGCGCTCGGTCCAGGACCGCGGCGGTCGCCGGCACCGCGCCCAGAGCATCGCGGGCGGCATCGGCGGCGACGGCGTCGCTGCACAGCGACCAGACCAGGGCGAGCGCCGCGGTCCACGCGTCGTCGTCGCGCTGGGCATCCAAAGTCCGAAGCTCGAGATGCCCGCGCGCGCGTACCGGCGGGAACAGGGTCGTGAGGTGGTAGTCGAGATCGGCCTGGGAGCAGCGCCGCGGGCCTTCACCCGCCAGCCAGTCGCGCATCCGTAGGCCAGGTCGGGCGCTCCAGTCGGGGCCTTCGGACTGGATGCACAGCACCTCGGCATCGAGAACGTAGCTGACCCAGCCGTCGCGGGGGTCCCGTGGATCGCCGGCGGGCCGCGCGGGTGCGGTCCGGCTGGGGTCGATGGCCCGCCACACGGCTGCCCGGCCGGCCCGCAGACCGCGCTGCGGACCGCGCAGCACAGGGGAGTTGGCGAATGCTGCGGTGAGCACCGGTGCGAGCTCGTGCAGCAACGCCCACCGGGTGCCCAGGTCGACGGCGTCGGAAGAATCCGAAGAAGGCGATTCCGGTCCGGCGTCGACGTTGACCTGCACCGCCGCCGTCGAGCACATCATCGTGCGACCGGCAGGTCCGCGCCGGTCGAAGAAATCCTCCATGGCGGCGTAGCGCGGCAGATCCAACAGCCGGGTGGGCGCGCGCCAGGGATCGAGGCCGATGCCGTGCAGATCCAGGCCGAGGGGGACGAGTGTCCCGCGCAGCGCGTGGGCGTCGGTGCGCATCGCACGCACGCCGGCTGCACAGTCGGTGAAGGGGAGACTGGAGAGTTCGAGCTGTCCGCCGGGTTCGACGGTCAGCCTCGCGCCGGTGAGTTCGATCTTGGCTGCCGCGGCGCGGGCGCGGGCGAGTTCTGCGGAGCTCAGGCGACGGAACGGGTCGGCCGCGTCGACGAGGAGCCATTCGAGCTCGACACCGACGGCCCGAGGTGGTCCGGTCTTGAAACAGGTGCTCGCGACATAGGTCGCCGCAGCAGCTGTCGTGAGGTGCTCGTGCACAGTGTCTCCCTCTGTCTTCGGCACACAGTGACTCCGCGTAGGTTTCCCAGGAGTCCCCGCGCCAACCCTACGGTCGGGTCGGGGAGCTATTCGGGGTCCGGACCATGACGGACTGATGACAGCTGCGGTGTAAGATTAATCTTGATATCAAGATACTTTGCGCGGGCTACGAGACCCCGAACCAAGTAAGGTCCGCTGCGGACGCGAGTGGGAGAAGACAGATGAGCGTGGACAGCTTCGGCAGCAAGGGCGCGTTGCAGGTCGGCGCCAACAGCTACGAGATTTTCCGGTTGAACGCTGTTCCGGGCGCTGCGCGCCTGCCGTTCAGCCTCAAGGTATTGCTGGAGAACCTGCTGCGGACCGAGGACGGCGCGAACATCACCGCCGACCACATCCGCGCCCTCGGCAGCTGGGACCCGGCTGCCGAGCCGGACACTGAGATCCAGTTCACTCCGGCGCGAGTGATCATGCAGGACTTCACCGGTGTCCCCTGCATCGTCGACCTCGCCACCATGCGCGAAGCCGTTGCCGAACTCGGCGGCGACCCTGCCAAGATCAACCCCCTCGCGCCGGCCGAGCTGGTCATCGACCACTCCGTCGTCGCGGACGTCTTCGGCATCGCGGGCGCCTTCGAACGTAACGTCGCGCTGGAGTACGAGCGCAACTTCGAGCGCTACCAGTTCCTGCGCTGGGGCCAGACCGCGTTCGATGAGTTCAAGGTGGTCCCCCCGGGCACCGGCATCGTCCACCAGGTCAACATCGAGCACCTGGCCCGCGTCGTGATGGTCCGTAACGGGCAGGCCTACCCCGACACCTGCGTCGGCACCGACTCCCACACCACGATGGTCAACGGTCTCGGTGTGCTCGCCTGGGGCGTCGGCGGCATCGAGGCCGAGTCCGCGCTGCTCGGCCAACCGGTCTCCATGCTCATCCCGCGGGTGGTCGGCTTCAAGCTCTCCGGCGAGTTGCCCGACGGCGTGACCGCCACCGACCTCGTGCTGACGATCACCGAGATGCTGCGGCAGCACGGCGTCGTCGGCAAGTTCGTCGAGTTCTACGGCCCCGGCGTCTCGGCTGTCCCGCTGTCGAACCGCGCCACCATCGGCAACATGAGCCCGGAGTACGGCTCGACCGCGGCGATGTTCCCGATCGACGGGGAGACCCTGAAGTACCTGGAACTGACGGGGCGTAGCGCGGAGCAGATCGCGCTCGTCGAGGCCTACGCCAAGGAGCAGGGCCTCTGGCTCGACGTCAGCGTCGAACCGGCCTTCTCCGAGCACATCTCCCTTGACCTGTCCACGATCGTGCCCTCGATCGCCGGCCCCAAGCGCCCGCAGGACCGCATCGCACTGACCGCGGCCAAGGACTCCTACCGCTCAGCACTGCCGAGCTACGCACCGGAATCCTCGAAGCCGACTCCGGTCACGATGGCAGACGGTTCGTCGTTCACGATCGATCACGGCATCGTGGCGATCGCAGCGATCACCTCGTGCACGAACACCTCGAATCCGTCGGTGATGATCGGCGCCGCCCTGGTGGCGAAGAAGGCCGTCGAGCGCGGGCTCACCCGTAAGCCGTGGGTCAAAACGACACTGGCCCCGGGTTCGAAGGTGGTGTCGGACTACTACGACCGCGCGGGTCTCACCCCGTATCTGGACAAGATCGGCTTCAACCTCGTCGGTTACGGCTGCACGACCTGCATCGGCAACTCCGGCCCGCTGCAGGAGGAGATCTCCGCGGCGATCAACTCCGCAGATCTGGCCGTGACCTCGGTGCTGTCGGGCAACCGCAACTTCGAGGGCCGCATCAATCCCGACGTGAAGATGAACTACCTCGCCTCCCCGCCCCTCGTCGTCGCGTACGCGATCGCCGGGACGATGGACATCGACATCGTCAACGACTCCCTCGGCACCGACACCGAGGGCAAGGCGGTCTACCTGCGTGACATCTGGCCCTCCACGGCCGAGGTCGAGGAGGTCATGAACGGCGCGGTCACCCAGGAGATGTTCCTCAACGACTACGCGGACGTCTTTGCCGGTGACGAGCGCTGGACTCACCTACCGACCCCGACGGGCAACACCTTCGCGTGGGACCCGAACTCGACCTACGTGCGCAAGCCCCCGTACTTCGAGGGCATGAAGCAGAGTCCGGCGCCGGTAGAGGACATCTACAACGCGCGAGTGCTGGCCAAGCTCGGCGACTCAGTGACGACCGACCACATCTCCCCGGCCGGCTCCATCAAGGCCGACTCCCCGGCGGGGCTGTACCTGGCCGAGAACGGCGTGGCCAGGGGCGACTTCAACTCCTACGGCTCGCGCCGGGGCAACCACGAGGTGATGATCCGCGGGACCTTCGCGAACATCCGGCTGCGCAACCAGCTCCTCGACGGGGTCGAGGGCGGATTCACCCGGGACTACAGCCCGGCCGGTGGGGGTAAGGCCCCGCAGACCACGATCTACGACGCCTCGGTGAGCTACCAGAAGTACGGCATCCCGCTGGTCATCCTGGCGGGCAAGGAGTACGGCTCCGGCTCCTCGCGGGACTGGGCCGCCAAGGGCACCGCGCTGCTGGGCGTGCGGTGCGTCATCGCCGAGTCCTACGAGCGGATCCACCGCTCGAACCTGATCGGCATGGGCGTGCTGCCGCTGCAATACCCCGCGGGCGTCACCGCCGACAGCCTGGGCCTGACCGGTGAGGAGCCCTTCGACATCTACGGAATCTCCGAGCTCAACGGCGGCGGTATTCCCGCCACGGTCACCGTGCAGGCCGGGCACATCGAATTCCAGGCCAAGGTCCGCATCGACACCCCGGGTGAGGCCGAGTACTACCGCCACGGCGGGATCATGCAGTACGTGCTGCGCAACCTGCTGCGTTCTTAACGTTGCGTCCGACCGACGGTGGCCGATAGGCCACACTTGGTCGGACGCAACGAGTTCTGGAGGACAGGCCTTGGCACTGCTCACCTCGATCAAGGGTCCGGCCGACGTCAAGGCGTTGCGGCCGGGCGAACTTGTCGAGCTCGCCACCGAGATCCGGGACTTCCTCATCGACGCGGTCTCGCGCACCGGTGGGCACCTGGGGCCCAACCTGGGCGCGGTCGAACTCTCGATCGCCCTGCACCGGGTCTTCGACTCCCCGCGGGACCGGATCATCTGGGACACCGGGCACCAGGCCTACGTGCACAAGCTGCTGACTGGCCGGGCCGGCGACTTCGCGACCTTGCGCCAGCAGGGTGGACTGTCCGGCTACCCCTGCCGCGATGAGTCCGAGCACGACGTCATCGAGAACTCCCACGCCTCGACCGCGCTGTCCTACGCAGACGGTCTGGCCAAGGCCTTTGCGCTGCGCGGTGAGTCCGACCGCAAGGTCGTCGCCGTGGTCGGCGACGGAGCACTGACCGGCGGCATGTGCTGGGAGGCGCTGAACAACATCGCCGCCGCCCCGGACCGCGGCGTGATCATCGTGGTGAACGACAACGAGCGCTCCTACGCCCCGACGATCGGCGGGTTGGCCAACCACCTCGCCGCGCTGCGGACGATGCCCAACTACGAGCGCTTCCTGCGCTGGGGTGGCAACCGGGTACGGCGCACGCCGGTGATCGGTAGCCCGATGTTCAACGCCCTGCACGGCATGAAAAAGGGCATCAAGGACGCTATTGCGCCCCAAGGCATGTTCGAGGACCTGGGCCTGAAGTACGTCGGCCCCATCGACGGGCACGACCTCGCCGCGATGGAGGCCGCGCTGATGCGGGCCCGCAACTTCGGTGGGCCGGTCATCGTGCACGCGATCACCCGCAAGGGCGCGGGTTACTCGCATGCGGAGAACGACCTCGCCGACCACTTCCACGGCATCGGCGTTCTGGACCCGAGCACCGGGCGTCCCATGACGGCGGCCTCGGGCACCAGTTGGACCTCGGTGTTCGGGGCGGAGATCACGGCCCTGGCCGACGAACGCGACGACATCGTCACGATCACTGCCGCGATGCTGGCCCCGGTCGGGCTCACCGAGTTCGCGACGCGACACCCGGAGCGGGTCTACGACGTCGGCATCGCCGAGCAGCACGCCGTCACCTCCGCTGCCGGCCTGGCGATGGGCGGCATGCATCCGGTGGTCGCGGTCTACGCGACCTTCCTCAACCGGGCCTTCGACCAGGTACTCATGGACGTCGCGCTGCACCGCTGCGGGGTGACGTTCGTGCTCGACCGCGCCGGGGTCACCGGGGAGGACGGCGCGAGCCACCACGGCATGTGGGACCTGGCGATGCTCTCGTTGGTACCCGGTCTGCGCCTGGCTGCGCCGCGCGACGGCGCCCGGCTGCGGGAGCTGTTGCGGGAGGCCGTCGGCGTCGACGACGCGCCGACCGTGCTGCGCTTCCCGAAGGGTGCGGTCGGCCCTGACACCGAGGCGATCGAGCGCATCGGCACCACGGACGTGCTGCACCGTGCGGGCGATCCTGACGTGCTGCTCGTCGGGATCGGTGCCATGGTCCCGTTGTGCCTGGACGTCGCCGAGCGGCTGAACGCCCAGGGCATCGGGGTGAGCGTGGTCGATCCGCGATGGGTGCTCCCGGTCGACGCCACCCTCACCGAGCTCGCAGCGGGCCACCGCCTCGTCGTCACCGTCGAGGACGGCCTGCGCGCCGGGGGCATCGGCTCGATGCTGGCCGGCGCCTGTCGTGAGGCCGGCGTGGACACCCCGTTGCGTGACTTCGGGATCCCGTCGAGCTTCCTTGCGCACGGCACGCGTGCCCAGGTGCTCACCGCCGTCGGTCTGACCGCCCAGGACATCTCCCGCGCGGTCGTGGAAACGATGGCGGGCCGGGACGCGGCCGCCGCCGAACCGCGCACCGCACCCTCCGCCTGAGGTGAACGCGCCGCAGCACGCCGATCTGCTCGTTCTCGGCGCCGGGGTTGCCGGCCTCGCCGCGGCGTGGCGGGCCGCGGCGCGCGGGCTGTCGGTGGTCGTGCTCGATCACGCTGAGCAGGTCGGAGGACTGGCCGCCAGCTTTCAGATCGCCGGGATCGACGTCGACTACGGCAGTCACCGCCTGCCCGCCGCGTTGCCCACCGAGGTCGCCGCTGACCTCGCCGGCCTGCTCGGTACGGATCTGCAGACCCGCGAACGCCACGCCCGCGTCCAGCTGGACGGGCGGTGGGTGGAGCTGGGGGGATCGGCGCTGGAGTTCCGTCGCCGACTGCCCCGGCGGCTGGTGACCGCGATGGCGCGGGACAGCCTGCTCGTGCGGGGCCGTCGCCCGGAAGAGACCAGCTACGCCGCGGCGATGCGGCCCCGGGTCGGCGCGCCCGTCTACCAAGGCGTCCACGAGCCGTACGCACGCAAGATCTGGGGGATGGATCCGGAGCGGCTGGAGGCCGTGCACGCCCGTCAGGTCGTCGGCGTGGACCCGCCCTGGCGACCCCTGCGCAAAGGCCCCGATCTGTTCTGCTACCCGCGGCGGGGCTTCGGGCAGATCGCGACGGCGCTCGACGAACACGCCCGCAAGGCCGGCGCGCAGATCGTGTTGGGCAGCGCGGTGGAGTCGATCTCCCCGTCCTTCGGCTCGGTCAGCGTCCACACCCTCGACGGGTCGACGTGGACTGCGCGCCACGCCTTCTCGACCTTGCCCCTGCCGCGTCTGGCCCGCCTGACCCGGCCCGGTCCTCCGCTCTCGGCCCTGGAGAGTTCCACCCGGCTGAAGTTCCGGGCCATGGTGCTGGTCTACCTGGTGCACGCAGGGGGCCGGTGGACTCCGTATGACACCCACCACTTCCCGCAGGCGGATACTCCGGTGCTGCGGCTGTCGGAACCGGCCAACTTCCGGGACTCGGTCGATGACCCTGGCGATCGCAGCGTGATCTGCGCGGAACTCCCGTGCGCCTTCGGCGACGACATCTGGCAGTGCGAGGAGTCCGAACTCGGCCGACTCGTCGCCCAGACGGCGGCCCGCAGTCAGCTGCCGGAACTGCGCACCGATCAGGTGCTCGTGCATCGCTCCGCGGCGTACTACCCGCTGTACCAGGTGGGTCTGGACCCGGATCTGCACGGCCTGGACGCCTGGTTGCGCCGGATCCCGTCGGTGACGTCCTTCGGCCGCTTCGGACTCAATTTCCACGACAACACCGACCATGCCCTCATGCTGGCGCGGGAGGCTGTCGACGCGATCGGATCTGACGGTGCATTCGATCACCTGCGGTGGGAGCAGGGCTCAGCTCGCGTTGATGCCCTCGCCGATTGAGTCGACATCCTCTGACATGGGCTCAGGGGGCATCGCCGCGTGTGTCAACGCGTCGGCGAGCGGGCCGGCGGTCAGGTCGACCTGCCAGGTTCGAGCGCCGAACTCGTGCAGCGCCGCGGCGATTCCGGCGGCCGAGGCATCGACGGGTGGGGTCCAGGCGATGCGCCGGACGGAGTCCGGCGAGAGGAGGTTCTCCACCGGCAGGCCCCACCCCTCGGCGACGGTGGAGACCGCGGCGCGCATCGCGGACAACCGCGCGGCGGCCACCGGGTCGCGGTCGGGCCAACTGCGCGGGGGTGGCGGTCCGGTGGCCGGCACGTGTACGGGGGGCAACGCGTTCTCCGGCAGCGTCCGGGCGGCCTCGATAGCCGCGAACCAGGTACTTGCCTGCCGCCGGGTGGCGCGCCCGCCGAAGACCGGCAGGAGGCAGAGGGCGTCGACGTCGGCCGGTCCCGACAGGGCGGCCTCGACGATGGCACTGTCCGGCAGCACCCGTCCGGGTGCGATGTCGCGGGCGATCGCGATGCGGTCGCGGGTCTCCCACAGCCCGCGCACGATGGCCAGTTGGCGGGCCCGGCGGACGCGGTGCAGCCCGGACACCCGACGCCAGGGGTCGATCCGGGGCCCGGGGGGCGGAGCGGCGGCGATGGCGTCGAATTCCTGCTGCGCCCACTCGCGCTTGCCGGCGCGCTCGAGCTGGGACTCCAACTCGTCGCGCAGATCCAGCAGGACCTCGACGTCGAGCGCGGCGTAGCGCAGCCAGGGCTCGGGCAGGGGTCGCACCGACCAGTCGACCGCGGAATGGCCCTTTTCCAGGGAGAGCCCGAGCACGGCCTCGACCATGCTCCCGAGCCCGACTCGGGGGTAACCGAGCAACCGCGCCGCCAGTTCGGTGTCGAACACCGAGGCAGGGTGCAGTCCCAACTCGGCCAGGCAGGGGATGTCCTGGCTCGCGGCGTGGAAGACCCATTCGAGGCCGGCGATGGCGCGGGCGAGCGGTTCCAGGTCGGGGCAGGCGATCGGGTCGATGAGCACCGAGCCGGCCCCGGCACGACGCAGTTGGAGCAGATAGGCGCGTTGGCCGTAGCGGTACCCCGAGGCGCGCTCGGCGTCGACCGCGACCGGTCCGGTGCCGGCGGCCAGCGCCGCCACCACCTCGGCGAGGTGTTCGGCAGTCTCGACCACGGGCGGCACGCCGTCGGCCGGATTGAGCAACGGGACCGGATCCGGGGAGAAATCGGTCGCGGTGGGGGCATCCTGGGCGTCAGCCATGGCGACATCGCAGGTGTCGTCGGCCGCACTGGTCACGTCCCTACCGTAGGGGGGATCGGCGAACCGGGGTGACGACGGTAGGTCTGGGAACTGCCTGGGGAGGTCAGTCGATGGCGCGGGCGCGGATCGCCGTGGCGACCATGCCGGCCCGGTCACCGGTGCCGAGCTTGCGCGCGATGCGGGCCAGGTGGCTCTTGACCGTCAGGGCGGACAGGCCCATCGCCTCGCCGATGTCGCGGTTGGAGCGACCCTCGGCGACGTGCCGCAGGACTTCGAGCTCACGTTCGGACAGCCCGAGCTTCGCGGCGGCGCGGGCGGCGGGGGAGTCCGGACCGGTCTCCACCGTGCGCCCGGCGAGGACGCAACTGCGCACCCGGGCGGCCAGGGCGGCACGGGTGGCGCGGGCGCCGTCGGCCAGCGGGACGACAGCGCAGCCGGCCCAGCCGGCGCGCTGGAGCTCAGCGAGCAGGGCCAGTCCGGAGCCATCGGGCAGGGTCGCCTCGGCCAGGCAGATGTCGCGCGGGCCTGCGGTGCGGGCCCAGGCGCGGGCCTGCAGGACGGTGGCGGCCTCGGTCACGTCGCGGGCGCCGAGGGAGCGCAGGCGCCGCACAGCCATCGCGCGGCGGTACGGATCGGCGCCGACCACCATGGCGGTGAACCCGTTGGCGGACTCGACCCCGAGATCGCCCGTCAACACAGCGCGGGCACGACCGTAGGTGGGCACCCGCGGCGGGCCCACCCGCGGCGGAACTGCGAGGGGCGCACGAGCAACCGGCGTGGACGCGGAGATGGACTGGACGGGCACGGGACCTCCCGCTAGATGGGTCTTTAGAAGCCCATCGACCATTCCTGCCAATTCCTTGAGTGTTTCTTGACCTAACTTTACCTTCTGGTCGTTTTGGTCGATGTCACCGTATCGCGGGGTGCCCTCCCCGGCCAGACCGTGCGGGAGAATGACCATGCCCGGGTAAAAAAACCACGCCGGCAGGATGCGGCGGCAAGCCTCCGGCGGTGCAGAGGACCTCGAGCCAGGCCTCGATATGGGCGGCAAGCTCACCGACCGGGCTCCAGGAGGCCCGGATTTCGAGGTCGCCCACCGGATCATCACTGTCGTCGGGGCCGGACAGGTCCCCGAAGGGGTGGGACTGGACCCGCGTGACGGTACCGCTGGGAGCGGCGGCCTGAGCGTCGTGCGCCTCCAAGGCCTCGGCCAGCCAGGACCAGGCCACCTCGGGCAGCATCGGGTCGGTGACCATGTCTGACTCCAGGCCGGTCCGCAGATACGTGACCAGGCGCAGGGTGCCCTCCCAGGCCGCGTGGCCGGCCGGGTCGCAGAGCAGGATCAGCCTCCCGTGGGCGACCTCGTCCCCGCCGTCCACCACCGTAGCGCTGACCGCGGCGGCGTACGGCGCGAGCTGCTTGGGCGCGGCCACCTCGGCCAGGGTGATCTCCGGGCGGGGACGCACCGTCTGGATGGCGTCGAGGGCCTTCACGAAGTCGGGCGGCAGGTCGCCGCGCACTGCCGGCAAGGCGGCGCTCACAGCGCCTGCGATGCGAGCGAGCGAGGAACGAGTGAGGAGCGTGAGCGGGCCATCGGTATGGCGACGGTCAGGTGAGCGTGCACGAGCGCGCTCGCGCAGGTTGAGCACATCAGCTCAGGACAATGCTCGCCGTGGCGCTCGGTGCACTCCGGCGCCTCGACGACTCTGTCCTGGGCGCAGTCCGGGCAGTACCGCAGCATCCGCCGCCTCCTCGTCCGCGTGGGCTCGCGGGACGCCTGGGTGGCCTTTCGCCCGAAGGCGGTGCGCACCCGTGCTGTGACGGTGACATGCCCGCCTCGGCTAACCGCGCATCCGAGGGCGGCGTGTCGCCGTGGGACGATCACGTGCATGGGAGAACCCGCCGTCGCGTCCGCGTCCGCCACCGTGAAGAACGCGTCGCCGGGCACTGATCCGCGTTCGTCGGCGTTCGCGAGGGCGTGCCGCCGTGAGCCGGTGCCGCACACCCCGGTGTGGTTCATGCGGCAGGCAGGGCGCTCCCTGCCGGAGTACCGCGCGTTGCGTGCTGACGTGGGCATGCTCGAGTCCTGCATGAATCCCGAGTTGATCGTCGAAATCACCTTGCAGCCGGTGCGCCGCTACGGCGTCGACGCGGCGATCTTCTTTTCCGACATCGTCGTGCCCCTGCGCGCGGCCGGAGTCGAGCTCGACATCGTCGCCGGCGTCGGTCCGGTCATCGCGCACCCGATCCGGGACTGGGCGGACCTCGACCAGCTCCAGCCGCTGGAGCCGGCTGCCGTGCATTACGTCGACGCCGCCGTGCGGATGCTCGTCGCCGAGCTGGGCCCGACCCCGTTGATCGGCTTCGCCGGCGCCCCGTTCACCCTCGCCTCCTACCTGGTGGAGGGCGGGCCCTCGAAGACCCACGAGGCGACGAAGGCCATGATGCTCGGCCGCCCCGACCTGTGGGCCGCGCTGGTGGCGCGCCTGTCCCAGATCACCTCGACGTTCCTGCGGGTGCAGGCCGAGGCGGGCGCCTCCGCGCTGCAACTGTTCGACTCCTGGGCCGGGGTGCTGACCCCGGCCGACTACGTCCGCGGGGCCATGCCGGCCAGCGCTGCGGTGTTCGCCGCAATCGCCGACACGGGCGTCCCCCGGATTCACATGGGGGTCGGTACCGGTGAGCTGCTGACGCTCATGGGGGAGGCCGGGGCCGACGTCGTCGGCGTCGACTGGCGGGTGCCCTTGTCGGTGGCGGCCGCCCGGGTCGGGCCCGCCCGGGCGCTGCAGGGCAACCTGGATCCGGCCGTGCTGCTCGCCGGGTGGGAGCCCACCGCCGCGGCCACGGACGCCGTGCTAGCGGAGGCGGCCGGCCTGCCCGGGCACATCTTCAACCTCGGTCACGGGGTGCTACCGAACACCGATCCGGACATCCTCGCCCGCATCGTGGATCGCGTGCACACGTCGACCGCCCGCTGACTCCGCCAACCCGTTGCGTCCGAATAACCGGTCGCGATAGCGACCGGGTCTTGGGGCGAGATAGGAAGTGCGTCGGGTAGGGTAATAGTGT
>JBQTIR010000028.1:0-128489 GCA_052387905.1 Sporichthyaceae bacterium
CACCTGGAAAGTGCCCCTCGCTCGGCTGGCTTTGGTCCTTCGCAAGTCCAAGTCTTCCCAGCGCAGCGGGCACTTTCTTCATCTACACGCCGAACAGCCCCGCCGGTTCATGAAGAGCCGGGGCTAACAGCTCGATGCGCTGAAAACGGACTGGCAGCGTGGATCCTCCGCGATGACAAGGCGTCCGGGAAGGCTCGCCTGCCGCCGCCGCACGCAGTCGGACGCACTGCTCGAGCGCTTCGCCCAGACAAGGGCTGTAACTGCCCGGCCGGATTCGCGTCGTTCGGTCGTTTTCTCCGCTCCGTTGCCCGTTGCCCTCGGGCCGACGCCGCTGAACGCGAGCAGCCAAAGTGGGGACCGAGCGACCGAGCAGGACGAGGAGGGTGGTCTGTCAGTCCGTCGCCGTGGCGGCCTCCTAAGTTGCGCTGGCGCCGCCGGTCGCCGTGAAATTCTGAGGTGAGCCCGATCGCGTCGGCGATGAATCTCCTAGACGGCCCGCATGTCCCCCGTCGCCACCTGCGGCGGTAGAGCGGCCGGTGACCGCAACCCGGGTCCTGAGGGTGCCTTTGCCGGGTCGGGGTTCGGCGCGGTTCTGGTTTCGCGCCGGCGTGGCCGGTGATGTGGATCGGTGGGGCGTTCATCTAAGTGCGGCCTCCAACAGGTGGTGGCGGCCATTTAGCAGATTCTTTTTCATTCTTGGTTCTCATTGTTCCGTTCACCGCTACTTTCCCTTGTGGACCCCAATTCACCCTGTCTTTCCGTTGTTACCAGCCAGGCATTCCAGACTCGAGTCTTCCCTGTCCTACCGAGCAGACATGTGCATTCTTTGAATGTACGGTTGCCCACGTCGGGATATGACGTCGAGGTGGCGCGGATGTTGAGTTCGGCGAAGATCGGGACCGCCTCCTGGCGGTACTACACCGGCGCAGTGGCGTGCCGGGCCACGGAGTACTACCTCGGTGTGGGGGAGGCCCCGGGGCGCTGGCACGGGCACGGCCTGGTCGAGTTCGGCCTCGAGCCCCGGGCGGTGGTGAATGAGGCGCAGCTGGAGGCGCTGTTCGCGCGAGCCCTGCACCCGACGACGGGGCAGCGGTTGGGCAGGGCGTGGCGCACGGATGGGGTGACCGGGTTCGACCTGACGTTCTCGGCACCGAAGAGCGTCAGTTCCCTGTGGGCGCTGGGCGATCGCGATGTGGCGACGGCGGCGATGGATGCTCACCGGGCTGCGGTGACGGCCGGCCTGGCCTACCTCGATACCCACGCCGGCCTGTCGCGTCGCGGGACCGATGGAACCGAGCAGATCGGCACTGAGGGTTTGGCGGTGGCGCTGTTTGATCACCGGACGAGCCGGTGCGGTGATCCGCAGCTGCATACCCACGCGCTGGTGGTCAACAAGGTTCGCTGCACCGACGGGATCTGGAGAACCTTGGATGCAACCGAGTTGTTTCACCACAAGAAAAGTGCCGGGATGATTTACCAGACGGCGTTGCGCAATGAACTCCACCTGCGCCTCGGAGTGGCCTTCGAGGCGGTGAATGAGCACGGGCAAGCCGAAATCGCAGGAGTCCCACAGGAGCTGCTGAAATTGTGGAGCAAACGCACAGCCCAGATCGACGCTGATGCCGCTCCCCGGATCGCCGAATACGAAAGCGTCCTGGGCCGATCGTTGACCGCGGCCGAGCGGATTGCCGTGGTGAAGACCGCGGTCCTCAAGACCCGCCCGGGCAAGGACCACCCCGAACTGTCCGCGCTGAATGACCTGTGGGCGACCGAGGCCGGCGCATTCGGCATCACCCCCGCAGCTGCCGTCGAGGCAGTGCGGGCAGCGGCCAGCGGACGGTTGGTGCCCGGGGCGGAGGTCGGAACCGAACTCCTCCTCGGGGCGGTTCAGGCATCCGGGCGCGTGCGGGCGGTGTTCTCGCGGGCGGATGTCGCCGGCCAGGTCGCAGCCCTCCTGCGCACTGACGGGCTCACGGCCGCCGAGGCATTGGCGCGGGTCGAGGAGCTCACCGACCAAGCGCTCGCCCTGACCGAGGCGGTATCGGTCGGGGAGCACCCGAAGGGCCTCACTGCGCGGGCCTCGGATGGGCGGTGGGCGAGCGCGGAGGTGTTGGCGGCTGAGGCCCGGGTCCTTGGCCTGGCCGAGCAGGGCCGCCAGGGCGGCTACGGGCAGGTCCCGGGCCTGACCCTTGCTGTCTCCCTGATGGGACGGGGTCTGGACGCGGGGCAGTACGACGCCGCGCGCCACCTCGCGGGGAGCGGGGACTTTCTCTGCGTGCTCACCGCCCCGGCCGGGGCCGGTAAGACCCGCACCCTGGGCGCCGCCACCGCCGCCTGGGAGGCCGTGGGGTTCCGGGTGATCGGGCTCGCCCCCTCCGCCCGCGCTGCGGCGGAGCTCGGGTCCGCGACCGGTGGGCGCGCGGACACCCTCGCCAAATGGCTGCACAACCACACCCGCCTGCGGACCCTGCCCGAGGCGGAACGGGCGTGGGCGATCCCGGATGACCGCACGGTGGTGATCGTGGACGAGGCCTCGATGGCCTCCACCCTGGACCTGGACCGTCTCATCAGCGTCGCGGCCCGGTGCGCGAGCAAGGTCGTGCTGGTCGGGGACCCCGCCCAGATCGGGGTCATCAACGGACCCGGCGGGATGCTCGCCGCCCTCGCCAACGCCGGACACGGCATCGAACTCGCGAGCATCCACCGCTTCACTCACGACTGGGAGAAGGACGCCTCGCAGGCGCTGCGCACCGGGGACCCCGACATCCTGGCCAGCTACGCCGCGGCGGGGCGCCTGCACCCCTGCCCGGACGGTGACCAGGGGATCGACGCCGTCCACGAGCACTGGGCCGCTGCCCGCGCCGATGGGCAGGACGTGCTGATGATGGCCCGCACCCGCGCCGACGTCGACGCCCTCAACCACCGCGCCCGCGCCGCCGAAGTCGCGGCCTACCGGATCGCCGGCCCGATCAACCACCTCGGCGAACGGGACTGGCAAGCCGGGGACCTGCTCCGGACCCGCCGCAACGACCGGCGCCTACCCATCGGCGATGGCCACGTCCGCAACGGTGACGGCTACTGGGTCATCGACGCCCACGGGCCCGGCGGCGGGTTGATCGTTTCCGACCTGGCCGGGCGCGGACGAACCGTCCTCCCGGCGGACTACGTCGCCGCCCACGCCGAATACGGCTGGGCCACCACGATCGACGGCGCGCAGGGCGCCACCACCGATACCGGGATCGTCCTGGTCCGACCAGGCCTCGACCGTGAACACCTCTACGTCGCCATGACCCGGGGCCGGCACGCCAACCACGCCTACATCACCCCCGATCCCACCGCCGAGCCGAACCATCACGGTCCGGCGCACGCAGGCCCCAGCGGGGAACGGGCGCCCGCGGACCAGGCCCTCGATGTGCTCACCGCAGCGCTCGCGACCAGCGGCGCGCAGGACGCCGCGCACACCGCCCGCGACGCCGCCCGCTCCCGCGCCGCCGAACAGGCCCGCAAGGAATCCGAGCGGACGGTCGCTGCCCAGCGACAGGCGGCCCCCGTCATGCCTCCCGACCACGCGACCAGGATCGCCCTTCTGGCGCAACGTCGAGCCGAAGCCGAGCAGCTCGGCGCGGACCAGAACCGCCATCGCCAGCAGCTGCGCCAGGCCAACGACGAACTCGCGCACCTACCCCGCTGGTCTCGCGCCCGACGAGCCACTCTTACCGCCGTGGTCAGCGACCACGAGACCGCCCTGGCCGCGGCCCCGCCGGTGCAGGCGCGGCTGCGTGTGGAGATCGACCAGCTCAGTCGAGACGTCGAACGCGATTCCCGGGACCGCCAGGACCTGGCCAAGCAAGCCGAAACGCGCCGCCTGGGCAGGGCGCTGTCCACTCGGCTCGCGTCCGGTCTGGCGCGACCCCGACCGATCATCACCGCCGGCCCGCATCAGGCGGAACGCGACGCCCTCGCGCATCGCCTGCGGCAGAACCACTACGACCGCGAGCGCAGCCGTGAGCGTGCGCGTGACGACGATCGTGGTCTGAGCCGCTGAGCGTTCCCCGCACGGAGGAGCATGGCGTCGCTGGTCATCGCGGCACGTCCGTTCGGCGATGCTGCTGCGGCTATTCGTCGGGGAGTCGGCCGACGGCTGCTCGATAGATCACGTGATCGCGGCGTTCTCCGATGGCGATGACCTGCACCGTGTCGCCGAGGAGGCGATAGACGACGCGGTACCGCTGGGGGCGGGTCGCGGTCAGATCGAAACGGAGCCGGCGCAGGCCGGTGAGGTCGCCGCTGACGTGGCGCTGCCCGAGCTCCTTGCCGATCTGACGACCATGAGCCAGGTCGTCCACGGCCGCCAGGGCGGCGTCGACCAGCGCGGGATCAGTTACGGCGAGTAGCGGGAGGTCCTCGGACAACACCGCGGGATCGAACGCTTGGGCGTACTTGGCCGTCACTCCTTGGCGGCGTTGTCACGCCCGAGCGCCGTGTCGACTGCAGCTCGGGTGAGCCATCGGCCCTTGCCCGCTGCGAGGCGGCGGGTGGCCAGCTCCTCGTCGAGGACGTCCTCGACGGCGGGCGCGATCCGTTGCCACAGCTCCCAGGACACGATCACCCCCTGTGCCCTGCGGTGACTTCCGAACACCACCGGCTCGGCGTGTGAGCCGTCCGCGTCGAATGCTGCCGCAATCGCGTTCAGGCGTGCTCGGGCCTCGTTGGTGGGAAGCACCTCGCCAATCGTCATCCCTAAACGGTACCTAATTCAGTACCGAATTGCCAGGGATCCTACGCCTGCGGTTCTTTTCGGCGGCCGGCGGGCGGGATGACGTAGTCGGAGTCGTTGAGCTTTTCGGCGACCAGCCCCCGGATGCCGACCTGGCGTAGGTGGTCGAAGAAGGCCCCCATTTCCTCCGCGGTGGCGTCGAGGCGGTCGGCGTGATCGTCGAGGAGGGCGAGCAGCATTTCCTTGCGGCGGTGGCGGTAGTCCTTGCGGGTGATCGGGGTTGCCGTTCCGAACAGGCGGGCGAGGGCGGCGTCCTGCTCGCCGGGTTCCTTCATGCCGAGTTCGCGGAACCGGGCGTACAACTCGTCCAACTGGTCCTCGCGGCCCAGGGTCAGGGTGTACAGCTCGTTCACGTGATCGGAGGTGCGCTGCAGCCGGCGGGTGTCCTTGGGTGGGGGCAGGAAGAACCACAGCAGCGGCACGTCGAACGCGCACGCGAACGCGAGGATCTCCTGGGCGTCGAACTCGCGGCGCTTGTCCCCGCCGTAGGAGCGCTCCAGGGCCGAGATGCTGGCCTGCGGTAATCGCTGGCCAAGGAACTTCTCGAGCTTCACCGCGGCCTCGTCCTGGGTAAGGCCGCGCAGCTCCCGCGCTCGCCGGAAGTTGTAGGCGATCACCTCGTTGAGGTTCACCACCTCCGGTGGTACGGCGGTGTCCGCTGACGTTCGTTTGCGTCCAGGTGCCATGGCACGCCACCGTACATGGCGTACAAGCCATATGAACAGTTGCTAGAGCGCGTTTCCAGGGGTATTCTCTGGTCATTGTCGGGGAACACCCGTCAGCAACTATCTCCCGGGGGGGGGGGACCCTTATGCTGCTCACCGTTGAACAAGCCGCCGAGCGTCTGGGCACCACCGTCCGCTTCATCCGCCGGCTCCGCTCTGAGCGACGGATCGCCGTCGTCAAGCTCGGCAAGCACATCCGCATCGACAGCAACGACCTGGACGCATTCATCGCCGCCAGCCGCCAAGAACCGACCACCGCCTCGTGACCTCGTCATGTAGCGGCGGCGGGCACGCTTCGCAGATCCGCCGGGCGCTGCCCTATGAATCAGTGATTACCCGTCAGATTCCTTGAATCCTCGGCACGTGTGGGAGGGGTCCATGGCAACAGCGACCGGAGGCCGGCGGGGCAGCGTCCGGCAGTCCGCCAACGGAACCTGGTTCTTGATCGTCGACATCGGGATCGGTGTCGACCGCAAGCAAACCCGCCGTCGCGGCTTTCCCACCAGGAAGGCTGCGCAGGCTGAGCTCACCCGCATCCTCGGCTCGCTGGAGCAACGAACCTACGTCGCGCCGCAGCGGCAGACCCTCTCGCAGTTCCTCACCGATGCCTGGCTGCCCGCCGTCGAGCACACCATCAAGCCGGGAACCTTCGAGTCCTACCGGCGCAATGTCCGGCTGCACATCGCCGGCCGACCCATCGGGCGGCGTCCGCTGCAAGAGGTCGACCCCACCGAACTGAACGCCCTCTACGCCGTCCTGCTTGCGGGCGATGCAGATCATCGGGCGCTCAGCCCTCGGTCGGTCGCCTACATCGCCACGATCCTGCACCGTGCGTTCCGTGACGCGATCCGGTGGCAGGCCATGGTCCGTAACCCGGCGCAGGCTGCCGACCCGCCCCGAGTCTCGGCCCGCAAGGAGATGCAGACCTGGACCGGCCCCCAGCTGCGGACCTTCCTGGACTCGATCGAGGACGACGAACTCCGGGTGTGCTGGTGGCTGCTCGCCAACACCGGAATGCGGCGCGGTGAAGTCCTCGGTTTGCGCTGGAGCGACCTCGACCTCAACGCGGGAACGCTGCGAATCATCCGCACGCTCATCACGACCGACGTGCAGCGCAAGGGCTCACCTGGGATGGCGTGGGGTACACCCAAGACCGCCAAAGGGCGCCGGACCGTGGCCCTCGACCCGGCCACCGTGACCGCGGTCCGCGTGCACCGCACGCGACAACTCAAGGAACGCCTCGCTCTGGGCGGCGACTACCAAGACCAAGACCTCGTGGTCTGCCAGCGCGACGGAACGCCGGTACACCCGAAGACGGTCAGCTACCAGTTCGGGAAGGCAGCGCGCAACGCGAAGCTCCCGCCGATTCGTCTGCACGATCTGCGGCACACTCACGCCACCTTGGCGCTGAAGGCGGGCATCCATCCGCGGATCGTCCAGGAGCGGCTCGGGCACGCCAATGTGTCGATCACGCTGGACACCTACTCGCACGTCGATCTCGACATGCAAGCCGCCGCCGCCCGCCAGGTGGCTGCCCTGATCACGGCCGTCGCCGAGCCGTCGCCGGACGCGCCCTGAATTTCTGTGACCACTCCGTGACCACCAGGCCGGAAATGCCCCGCTGACGACGTCTCCGCAAGCTTCTGACCTGCGGAAACGTCCCCAGCATCTGGCGGTGGCGGTGGGATTTGAACCCACGGATGCTTGCACATCACACGCTTTCGAGGCGTGCTCCTTCGGCCGCTCGGACACGCCACCGCCGCAGACGATACCAAGCGCCGCAGGCGCGCTGACCGCGCGCTGAGCTAGCGCCGGTGGGAGTCGAAGAACGTGCGCAGCAACGCTCCGCACTCCGGCGCAAGGACGCCGGAGATCACCTCGGGGCGGTGGTTGAGGCGACGGTCCCGCAGGACGTCCCACAGCGATCCGACGGCGCCGGCCTTGTCGTCGTGCGCACCGAACACGAGCCGCGAGATCCGCGCCAGCCCGATCGCGCCGGCGCACATCGTGCACGGCTCCAGCGTGACGACCAGGGTGCAGCCAGCCAGCCGCCATTCCCCCCGGGCCAGCGCCGCCTCGCGCAACGCGAGGACCTCGGCGTGCGCACTGGGGTCGGTGTCGGCCTCGCGCCGGTTACGGCCGCGCCCGATCACGGCGCCGCCGGAGTCCAGGACCACGGCACCGACCGGGACATCGCCGGAGTCGGTCGCCGCCGCGGCCTCGGTCAGCGCCGCGCGCATGGCCTCGTCCCAAGGCCCAGCGGTCCTGCGATCTGCGCTCAGCGAAACGCTTCCAGCGCGTCCGGCGCCCCGGCGTTCTCGGCGAGCGTGCTCAGGATCTCCGAGGGCAGCAGGCCCTCTTTCGAGCAGAGCGCGAGCAGGGACTCCCCGTCGGTGCCCAGATCGGTCAGCAGCAAGTGGTCCCCGACGGGGCCGCTGCCCTCGACGGCGGGCTCGTCCGCGGCCGCCGGTCCCGCGTCGCCGTCCAGGTCGATCGAGTCCAGGGCGTCTTCGGGAGTGGACCCTTCGAGCAGCATCTCGGCGTACGCGGAGTGCTCGACCGCGCGTTCATCGGACACGAACACCCGGGCGTCGTCCTCACCGTCGACCCGCACGACGGCGAACCAGGCGTCCTCCTGTTCCAGGAACAGCAGGAAGGTGGAGTCGGCGTCGGCGAGCTCGGAGGAATCCCGCATGGCCTGGGCGAGGTCACCGACATCGTCGATGCCGTCGAGATCCACATCGTTGACGTCCCAGCCGTCGTCGTGGCGGGTCAGCACCGCGGCGAAGTACCCCACGCGTTCTCCTGAGCAAGTAAGTGGCGGTCGGTCAGCGTTCTGTCGTGCACTCACAGTGTGGCGCAACGCCCCGCCCCGGAGTCACCCGAGTGGATCACGTTGCGAGGTCAGGAGTCCAGCGCCCGCCGGTAGGGCTCGGCGAACCCTAACCGGGACGCGATGGAGTCCAGCACCTCGTCGGGATACAGGTCCAGATCGTCACAGAGCGCGCCGAGCTCCATGGCTTTGAGCCCGAGGTCGGCGAAGATGGTGAGATCCCCGGCCGGCTGGGCGTCGTCGTCCTCGGGGCCGGGCATCGGCAGGTCGAGTGCTTCCAGCACCTCGCCCGCCAACGGGGCCTCCGCGGCGGCGGTGGCGTCGGAGAGGAAAAGGGAGACGTCCTGGCCGCGCACGCGCACCACGACGAAGAAGTCGTCCTCGATCGAGACGAAACCGATCGCGCCGCCGTCGGCGGCCACCCGCCGGGTGGCGTCCACGAGGGAGTCCAGGTCGTCGCCGACGCGCGCGGGCAGCATGGTGGCCTGCCAGCGGTCGTCCTCACGAAAAACGACTACGGCGAAGTCTGTCGCTGTCACATCGGCCATGGCGACTCCCTCCGGTCCGTTGGCTATGTCGGCGAGGCAGGAGCCGTTGCCCAGGTGGACGCTGTGCTCTGGCCTGTCTATCCCGATCCTGGCAGATCATCGCCCCCGTGCGGCGGGGCGTCGAGCGGGTAACCGCGTGCGGGGCGATCGAGGGAGCGGCGCGGGTGCGCCGTGACGCCGTACGCAGTCTGCCCGCGGCGGGGAACGCCACGCGTTACCGCACTTGGTCACGCCGCGACACCTCATTAGGCGATACGGGTGTGGCTCCAGTGAAACTGGGCAGCGGCGGCGTAGGGTCGGGCGTGGTCTCGCTCGACGTGCGGATCGAACCGGGCGGTGAGCTTCGAGGGAGGACGAGCAATGAACAAGCGGACGCTCGGCATCGCTGGGGCCTTCCTGGCCATCGTGGCCCTTACGCAGGAGCCGGTGCGCTCCGCGGAGGGTGTCAGCGACGCGTGGGACGGGTTGTTCGGCGGCGCCGGCTCGGTGATGGAGGGCTTCTTCACCTTCACCGAAGAGTTGGGTCCGGGGGAGTCCGCCTCCGAGCCGGACAGAGGGCCGGGACGATAAATGCGTGCGGGCGCCCTTGCCGGCGTCGCACCGACCCGACCTGAGGGTTCGTTCTTCGTCGGGAAGTACCTGCTCCCTGCGGAGCGCGTCATCGTCGTTCAGCAGCGCCACTGGGCCCACCTCGCCATTCCCCTGTCCATCTTCATCGGCGGCCTGCTGGCGGCGATCGCGGTCGACATCGTCCTGCCGCCGGGTGCGGAGTTGGCCCGCGACGTGGTGTGGCTGCTGTGGGCGGGCGCGGTCGCCTACCTGGGATTCGGCCTGCTCAACTGGTGGGCCGATCGGTTCGTCGTCACCAACAAGCGCGTGATGCTGGCGCACGGGATCGTCGTGCGCCAGGTGGACATGATGCCGCTGGGCAAGGTCACCGACATGCGCTACGAGCGCTCGGTGCCCGGTCGGGTCCTCGGCTACGGCGTGTTCGTCATGGAGTCCGCAGGCCAGGACCAGGCGCTCTCGCGCGTCTCCTTCATCCGCCAGCCTGACTGGCTCTACCGCGAGATCTGCGCGCTGCTGTTCACCCCGGAGCAGCCCGGCGGCTCGCCGTCGGAGCAGGACGACGGGACCGGGACCGGGCGGGGTCCGGCCCGCCGGGCGCTGGCGGGGTTCGGGCCCGAAGATCCGGACCCGGACGCGCCACCGGCCTGAGCCGTCCTGTCCCGGTCCCAGTCCGGCGTCGGTTCGGGCACCGGGGACGCGGCGCTCCCTTTGCCTTACACACAGTGACGTTGCGCCACGCACCGCCGTCGGCGCGGGACCGCACACCCGTCACGGGTGTACGACGTCGTACTTACCTTCCGTAGTGAATTCTCTCACTCCACGCGGGTACGAGGGCGTACTGCCGAAAAAAATTCCGATTAGCCTCGCCATCGCAGGGGTATTGGGCCACGATCGGTGACGTTCGGCTGGCCGGCGGGGAAGCCTCGTCAGATGGACCACAGGTAGGGATTCACTCACGTTCCGTAGTTCACCGCTGTGTCAGATGTCGGGCTCATTTCCCCAGACTTTGATCTGTCATCGCCGCTCGATGGGCGAGGGCGGGTAACACAGAGCTACGCTCGCAACGACCAGTAAGCCCCATACGTCCCGTTGTTCCCAGTGATCCCGGGGACCACAGTTCACGGAGTGTGAGGCGCTCTCGCCCGTATGGGTGGGGGGTACAAGGAGGACGCAATGCCTGCAGTGTCGGGAGGCGAGCGCCGTGGGCGCCCCATCCTGCCTGCCTGCACCTCGTTGTGGTGGGAGGCGCGCGGCGGCCGGCGGCAAAAGTTTGGCCGGATCGGACAAAACCAAATCGGATTCGGTAACACCGGAGCCGCGAAATGCGAACCTACCTACATGTATGACGACTCACTTGTGCGCAGCCAGCGCATTGGTGCGCCGAACGGGGAACAGAACAAGATCTTTTCCCTGATCGGAATCCAGGGACGAGTTGCCGGCAGCTCACGCAGTGCCAGTGGCTCGGTCTCATCTCCAGGCCGGACTTCGGTCCGACAAGGGGGTGAACCCGCCCGAGGTGTGCTGGGCGGTCTTCTTCAGCCGGTGTTCGCACCGGTTGAGCCCCCGGTGCCGGCAGCGGCGATCCCGTTCACGGGCTCGCCCCAGACGGCACCTGCCCCGACCCACGAACTGACAGGACGCCAGTACGGGAGCGGTGGACGCGAGTTCACCGGTCCACCCGGCTGACGCCCGGCGGTCGCAAGACCGCGTTGGACCCTGCGTTCGGGGCAGGGCCCGGAAGTGCTCACCGAACAACACACCTGACCCTGATATGACCCATCTGAAATCGAAGGAGGGGCTTCCATGCGAGCCTCGAAGAAGGTCAAGGGAGCCGTGCTCCTGACGGCGGGCGCCGCACTCGTTCTGGGCGCGCCGACCGTATACGCGGACGACATCGAATCCAGCAACAACTCGGGCCTGCTCGGCGGGGTCCAGGCGCTCAACGGCGCCGAGATCAACCTGCCCATCACCGTTGGCGGTGCCGGGGTACTCGGCGTCGGCAAGGGTGACGCCACCGTCAAGGCCGGCAACGACAAGGGCGGCGACGACGACGGCGGCAGCACCAAGGCCACGTCCAAGGACAACTCGGGCATCCTGTCCGGCGCCCAGGTCGGCAACGGCGCGGACGTCAACGCCCCGATCACCGTCTGCGGTGTCGGCGCGGTGCTCGCCAAGGGCGCCGGGGACTGCGACGTCAAGGCCGGCAACGGCGACGACGGCGACACCAAGGCCACGTCCGAGGACAACAGTGGCGTCGGTGGCGGGCTGCAGGCGCTCAACGGCGCCGACGTCAACGCTCCGATCTCCGTGTGTGGTCTGGGTGTGCTCGGCCGCGGCGCGGCCGACTGTGACGTCAAGTCCGGCAACGGCGGCGGCGGCAACGGCGATGACGACGACGACGTGGACATCTCCAGCGACGACAACGACGGCGTGCTCGGTGGGCTGCAGCTGCTCAACGGCTCCGACGTGAACGCCCCGGTCAGCGTCTGTGGCCTGGCCGTTCTCGGTGGCGCCCTGGGCAACTGCGACGTCGAGGCCGGCAACGACGACGAGGACGAGGTCCTCGGCGTCAAGAAGGACAAGGACAAGAACGGCAACGTCCGTGGGGCTGTCCTGCCGAAGACCGGCGCTGCCGGCCTCGCGGTGCTGCCGTTCGGTCTCGCGCTGGTCGCCGGTGGTGTGGCGCTTCGTCGCCGCGTCACCTCGGAGGCCTGAGCAGCCGCTCGCACCAAGGTTCAGGGTTAGGTCGTAGGGAGAAAGCTTCCCGGACGGCCACCTCCCGGCTCGTCCGGGAAGCTCCTACGGTCTGACCCGCGTGACTCGATCAGGGCCCGATTCCGACTTCACGGTCGGAATCGGGCCTTTGTCGGTTTAAGTCGCGTGAAGTCATGTCTCGGTCCGACAACGGATCACGATGTTTTCTCCCAAGAGGGAACCGGGGAGCCCTCGCAGGCATCTCACTGGGATGACGACGGCTCGGGGAGCTGTCGTGCGCCGAGTTGACAGGACACCAATACGGGAGCGAGGGGCGCGAGCCCACCGGTCCACCCGGTTGACGTCCGACGTTCGCAAGGCCGCTTGGGGGTTCCCTGCATTCGGGACAGGGCCCGCACGTGCATCGAACCTGACTGTTTGACCCATCGTGATACTCGAAGGAGGGGGCCCAATGCGAGCCTCAAAGAAGGTCAAGGGAGCCGTGCTCCTCACGGCGGGCGCTGCCCTCATGCTGGGCGCGCCGACCGTGTACGCGGACGACATCGAATCCAGCAACAACTCCGGGCTGCTCGGTGGCCTGCAGGTGCTCAACGGCGCCGAGATCAACCTGCCCATCACCGTCGGCGGCGCGGGCGTGCTCGGCGTCGGCAAGGGTGACGCCACCGTGAAGGCCGGCAACAAGTCCAAGAGCAGCGGCGGCGGCGGCGACAATGACACCGAGGCCGTCTCGAAGAACAACTCGGGCATCCTCGGCGGTCTGCAGGTCGGCAACGGCCTGGCCGTCAACGCTCCGGTCACCGTTTGCGGTGTCGGCGCGGTGCTTGCTCGCGGCGCGGGTGACTGTGACGTCAAGGCCGGCAACGGCGGTGGCGGCACCAAGGCGGAGTCGAACAACAACTCCGGCATCGGTGGTGGCCTGCAGGCGCTCAACGGCGCCGACGTCAACGCTCCGATCACCGTGTGTGGCCTGGGCGTGCTCGGCCGCGGCGCGGCCGACTGTGACGTCAAGTCCGGCAACGGCGGCAACGGCGGCGGCGGTGGCAACGGCGGCGGCGGTGGCAACACCATCACCAGCCAGAACAACGACGGCCTGCTCGGTGGGCTGCAGCTGCTCAACGGCGCTGACGTGAACGCTCCGGTCACCGTGTGTGGCCTGGCCGTTCTCGGTGGCGCCCTGGGTGACTGCGACGTCGAGGCCGGCAACGACGACGACGGCGAGATCAAGGGCAAGAAGAAGGAGCGGGACCGGGACGAGCGGGACCGCAACGGCTCCGTCCGCGGAGCCGTGCTGCCGAAGACCGGCGCTGCCGGCCTCGCGGTGCTCCCGTTCGGTCTGGCCCTGGTCGCCGGTGGGGTGGCGCTTCGTCGCCGCGTCGGCGTGGAGGCCTGAGCGCCGCTCGCACCAAGCGGCAACGTCCGAAGGATCGGCTGCTATAGCAACCGATCCTTCGGACGCACCAAGTAAGTATGAGCGCAGGGTCAGGCCGTAGGGGAGTCACTTCCCGCACGGGCACCCCCCTTGGCTCGTTCGGGAAGCCTCGCGGTCGGCCCTGTCGGTGATCAGCCCCCTGGGTGGTCACTGAGTATCTGTCACGACGAAGGCCCGGTTCCGACCTCACGGTCGGGACCGGGCCTTCGTCGTTTGTCGGTGCGTCAGTAGCGCGGCCGTTCGACGGTGGTGCTCACCTCTGCCTCGACCAGATCGCGCAGGACGGGCAGGTGCTTGAACAGCAACGTCGGTGCCGTGCGGCGGGCGGTGAGCTGAACCGCGCCGTCGGCATAGATCGTGAAGTCCGCGGAATCGATGGTCAGGTCGTGCAGGTCGGCAACCTCGTTGGCGGCCCGGAATGCGGCCTCGGCACCGGCCGGCGTAGCGGTCTGCGAGAACTGGATCGCGCTCATCCCTGCGCGCGCTGCTTCGGTGGCGTCGTCGGACGCCGATAGCTTGACGAGGGCGACCGAGGCAAGGTCGATGAGCAGCAGGGTCGGAACGACGAGCGCACACACCACGTAAAGGGTGCGACGGCCCGGAATGTGGCGGCGCCGAATGCCACGATCCTTCAGCTGCATTGCGGCTCCTTCGAGCTGGGATGAATAGGTCGGCCCCGCCGTCTAGGTGCGAAACACACCTGGGCGGCGGGGCCAGTGGCGCCCGTGGCGCTTAGAGAACCAGCCCAGTGGTGAAGGCGGCAGCGCAAGTCTCAGTGGTAAGCAGGCCACCGGCGTCGCTCTGCCACGCGTAGTCCCGCGTGCCCTTGTCGTTTGTCATGATCACGCAGAATGCAGTGGCCGTGGCTTCGTCCGCGGTGTTGAGGGTCACGGCTGCAGCATTGCCAGGAGACAGGATGACGCTCTCAGAGCCGATGAGGATTGAGCCCGGGGTGGCGCCACTCGGCGCGGTGTACACGAACTCCACCTCGCTGGGATAGATCTGACCGTCGGTGTAGAAGGTCTCGATCTGCGTGGCGATCGTTCGGGCGTCGGACTTGAGCGACGCATCGACGGCCTTCTTCCGCTGGTTCAGGAAGATCGGGATCGCGATGGCGGCGAGGATGCCGATGATGATGATGACGACGAGGAGCTCGATGAGGGTGAAGCCCTTCTCATCGCGGTTTCGCTTGTCGAGGGCATTGCGGAAGATGGACACGGGTGGGCTCCCTGGCGGGGTTGGGGTTGGGGTGACACCGGGTTCCTCGTCCTGGCGGGGCTTCGGTCCGGCGGAGCAGATCGCCAAAGGTGTCGGGCGGGGGCCCGGCGAGGTTGAGGAGCCGGCCGCAATATCAGCCGGACGGCTGATGCCCGGGCTCCGCACGGCGGGCGATATCGGGCCTCAAGGTGGCACGTGCACCGACCGACTCTTCTGACGTCGCGCTAGTACCACCGCAGGAGTCCATGTGTCGCCAGTGTCTCCGCATGTCCAGGTCCCTGAGCGATCCCGTCGGGACGCGGGCTTCAGCCTGATCGAGATCATCGTCGCGCTCGGGGTCTTCCTGACCTTCGCGATCGCCGGCACCGCCGTTGCCTTGGATTCGCTCGGCACGGCCGGGGACAACCGCGATCGGGTCCGGGCAACGAGCCTGGCGACCGCCGAGATCGAGCGCACCCGCGCCCAGTTCCGGATTTCGGCCGGCAACGTCGTCGAGGGATTGGTCAGCGTGCAGGCCCCGGTCGACGGCAACACCTACAGCGTCGAGCGCGAGGCCACCTGGGTCGACGGGTCGGGGGCGGATGCGAACTCTTCGGGCATCTCCTACACCGCCGCGACCGGGGACTCCCTGCTCGTCGAGGTGCGCGTCCGCTGGCCGGGGATGGGCACCCGGCCGCCGGTGATCAGCACGACGGTGCTGTCATGACAAAAACTGACAATCCATCAGGTCCGGGTAGCGCCCGCGACGGCGGGTTCACGCTCGTCGAGGTGATGGTCGGCCTCACCATCCTCACGGTGCTGGGTGGCCTGCTGTCGGGCTACGTCGTCGACATGCTCCGAACCAGCACCGGCACCAGCGCGCGCCTGAACAACGTCGACCAGCTCCGGGTATCGATGGATGGACTGTCCAAGCAGGTCCGGACCGCGGTCCGCCCCGAACAGGTCAATCCGGCCTGCACCACCAACTGCACGGCCGCCTTCCGCGCGGCCACTCCCACCGCCGTGACCTTCTATGCCAACGGTGGTGTCGGCAAGGTCCGCCTGATGAGCTTCCGGGTCCAGGAGGACCTGCCCACCCGCCCAGGTACGGGACGGCTCGTCGAGGAGTTGCACACCGCGGCCGCGCCCGGTGGGACGCCGTCGACGGTGTGTGGCGCCGGATGTGTCTCCCGCACGCTGGCTCGCGGGCTGTCCTGGCCGGTGCCCGCCGCCGGCCCGGTGTTCGCGTTCGCGCGCTCCGATTGCGCCGCCTTCTCTGCGGCCGTACCACTCACCGACATCGCCTGTGTCGCGGTGGACCTCCCGATCGAGGGCGCGCGGGACAACCCGGGAACCAGCGTGACCTCGACGATCTTCCTGCCCAACTCCGCGATGGGACGCTGAGCATGCTCTCGACGAATCGCAGTGCCCGCCTACGGCGCCGATGCCGGGGATCCGGTGACGGCGGTTACGCGCTGCTGTCCGTGATCGGCTTCGGCACCGCGATCGTGCTGACCGTCGGAGCCGTCGGGGGTTACGCGATTCAGACGATGGACAGCGCTGGGCGCACCCAGGGTTCCAGCGCCGCGGTCCAGGCCGCGCAGGCCGGCGTCGACGACTTCGTGGCCCGCCAGATGGCCGACGCCAGCTACGTGAATGCACCCCTGACGACCTGGCGGCCGGTGCCCGGGTCGGTCGACGGCAACGGCACCCCGTGTGTCGACATGGCGGGGTCGCTACCCCCCAACTGTCCCGAGTTCCGCCACTCCGCCGTCCTGAATCCGGCCACCGGCCTGGTCACCGTCACCTCGACCGGGCGTTCGCGTGGCCTGACCCGCGCGGTGGAGGTCGTGCTCAAGGCCCGGGCGTTCACCGATTACCTGTACTACTCCGAGATCGAGGCCGCCGACCCCGCTGACCGGTTCGTGTATCCGTTCGGCCCACCCGCGTCCACCGCGAACTGCGACAAGCCCGCCTCCGGCGGGCGCCTGGGCGGGGTGAGCTCACCGTGCAGGATCCCGACCTGGCGCGGGGACGACTCCACCGCCGGCAGCCGCGTGCACACCGACGATGTCTTCGAGGTCATCGGCACGCCCACCTTCGACAGCCGGATCAGCGCCGCGATCGGGGAGTGCGCGGCGCAGGCGAGCGCTTGTGTGCGCAAGACCTTCGACGCCAACGCCGACCCCGACTACAACGAGGGCCCGCCTGCCTTCGCCGACGATCTGATGATGCCCGGCTCGCAGGGCCTCGACCAGCTCAGGAGCGCGGCGGGCGCGGTCGGCGGTTGCACGTACTACGGGCCGACCCGGATCCGCTTCCAGGGCGACAAGATGCGCGTGTGGAGCCCGCAGACGCCACCGAGTGCGGCCTGCGGAGGTGGCGTCTCGTCCAACCTGCGCAATGCCCTCGTCAACGTCGTCGTGACGAGCGGGAACACCAGCCTGCTCGGCAACCTGCTCGGACTCTCGGCCTGCATCAAATTGGGCAGCATCAAGATCAGTGGCACCTGCCCGGGCGACGTGGTGCCGGTCTCGCTCGGCAACGTCCTCGACAACGCGCTCAGCCCGGTCGGCGGCCTGCTCGCGGCCGTGAACGGCATCGTCGCGACCGGCGACCTGGTATCCATCCCGGCGAACGGCGCCATCTACGTGCGGGACAACCCGACCGGCACCACCCCGCCTACGACCAACCCGCCGGACCCGACGTTCCTGCAGTGCCTGATCGGCTCAGCCTTGGGCATGTACACCACTATCGACACCAATCTGACGGCTGGTCTGCTGAACAATCTCAACGCCCCACTGGCGGGCTGCCGAGCGGGCAAGCTCTTCGTCGACGGCGTACTGGACGGCAGGGTCACCGCCGGCGTGAGCGGGGACATCGTGATCATGTCCGACCTGACCCACGCCGGCGAGGACGACCGCCTCGGCCTGGTCGCCACCGGGCCGGTCGAGGTCTACAACCCGCTGCAGTGCACCCTGGCGGCAGCAACGTGCTTGTCCACCGAGACCCTGGTTCCGGATCTGCTCACTTCCTTGGGCGGACTTCGCAGCGCGGCGGGGACGGGGAACCTCACCCAGATCCTCGGCGCGGTACCGGGCTATGGCGACGACGTCACGGTCGAGGCCTCGATCATCTCGTTGACCAGCCGCTTCGGAATGCAGCTCCCCATCTTGTCGCTGGGTCTGTCGGCCTCGGTGTTGAACGCCCTGGTGAATCTGAACATCGACCCGCCGACCCTGACCGTGCGCGGATCCGTCGCGCAGTACTACCGGGGCGTCATCGGGGCCGACCTGCTCACCATCTCCCCGACGCTGCCGGGCCTCAACCTCGCTTCGGCCAATGTCGACATCGGCTTCCGCTTGCAGATGGACTACGACGAGTCGCTACGCACCAGCCCGCCGCCGTTCCTGCCGATGCCGACGGCGGTCATCTGGGACGCGCAAAGCTTCGCCGAGATCGAGGTGCCCGCCGTCTGACGCCGGACCACGCGCCGCGCGCCAGAGGGTGGGACCTTGGTCCTGTCAAGACCAGGCCGATCCGCACCGATGACCAGACGTGAGTTCTGTCTTCCGCAGTCGCAGCGATGTGGGCATCACCTTGATTGAGGTGATGTGGGCGATGGCCATCTTCGGCGTGATCGCCGCGACCGGTGTTACCTCGTTGCGCGGGTGGATCTCGGCCTCGAGCCACACGTCGACCACCGCCGGCCTGGAGGCCGTGCTGCGGGAAACGCAGCAGCGCGCGGTGACCGAAGGCCGGACCTTGTGCGTTGCCTTCAACCTGACGGCCCAGCAGTACGACGTGTATCGCGGGCAGTGCGGAACCCCGGGCCTGGTCCACCTGGCCGGGCCGATGCGACCCGACGGTGGTGTCTCGATCACGAGCGCGAGCTTCACGAGCACCTCCGGCCTGACCCCTGGCGTCACGTTCTTCCCCCGCGGAACGGCGAGCCCCGGGACGGCGACGATCACGCGCCCGGGCAGCGACCGCGTTGACACGCTGCGTATCGAGGGTCTGACCGGTCGGGTCTCGCGTGTCTAGTTCCCACTCTGCCCGCCGGTGCGCGCGGGTCTCCCAGGCTGGCTTCACGGTGGTGGAGATCGTCGTCGCCATCGCGATCCTCGCGGGCGTGATGGCAGCGGCCGGTCCGCAGATGGTGGGCTCGATCCGGGCCTCGGGCACCGCCAAGCTTGTGTCCCAGGCCAAGGGGGTGCTGCAGGGTGAACTCGACGCCATGCGCACCCTGCCGTTTCGGGTCACTCCCAGCGCGGGGGATCACCGCGACCTGCTCGACATCTACTACCGCAACCGGATAGCGCCGACGACGGTCCCGGTGTGTGGGACCTCGTCGCCGGGAACCCCGCTGGCCAGCTGGACCGGGTTCGTGGGCGCCGCCAACACCGCACGGTGCTCCTACGAGCAGGCGGCCGGCCCGATGTACCGCAAGGTCATTCTGGGCGGTACCGGGGATGTGCCCACCGGGTTCGCGGTCGTGCTCAACACCGCGTTCATGTCCGCCGGGACGACACCCGGCGTGCTGGAGCCCGCGTCGAACTTCGACTCCCAACTTGCCTCGCGTGACCGCCCGCCCTCCTCGCAGGTCGGGGTCACCGCCACCGTGCTCTACAACGATCGTGGGCGGTGGAAGCCCGTCGCCGTCTACACCCAGATTGCCTCCCGGACCCCCTCGCAGACGCGGATCAAGCTCGATGCCCGGGCCACCGCGGTGGAGATCGGGTCGGCGCGCAGCACCGGTGAGACGATCAGCCTGACCGGGGGTCAGCTCGACCTCACTGGTTCGTTGTCGACCACCAGCCAGGCGCGGGCGAATCTGTCCTCGATGTCGGGCGCGAGTTCGGTGACCGGGCGCGAGGACGGCGCCGCGCTCTCCGTCCAGGCCCCCTACACGAATCTGGTCAACGTCAACGCACCGCTCGGCGAGCTCGAGACAGGGTGTTCCGCCCCGTGCTGGGGAGCCACGCTGATCCCGCCGTTCGTTGCCGCCGCCGATGACGGCCTACCGCGAGCGGGCGTCTCCGGACTGCCCGCAGTGCTGGGCCCGGTACAGACCCAGCTCCCGGACAACCTCACCCGGGACGGGTTTCAGTTTCGGGCCGCCACGCCCACCCTCGCGGGTCTGACCCCGCAGCTGGTGTCGATGGACTCGACCCCGCCGATCGGCACTGTGCTGACCAACCTCGTCAGCGGCCTCTACAACTGCGCGTTCACCCTCACCGGCCCGCTGTCCCACCTCACCGCCAGCGGCTTCATCAACTCCACCGACGACCTGGCCCCGGTGGACCCGCTCTCCGTGGAGGCCTGTGGCGGTGCCCACAGCAACGTCCTGCGGGTTCTGCCGACCACCTACGCACCCGATGGGTTGATTCGGATCACCGCGCGCTCGGCAGCCCGGTGCCGTGTTGTGGGAGCGACCCACGGCCCCAGTACCTCGGTCAGCTACCGCGCCGAGGTGGAGTACTGGAAGTGGACGCCGGCCGTGCTGAATTTCCTCGGCATCGAGGTGATCCCCGGACACGGCGACTACGTCAGCGCAGGCGCCATCACCGCAGCCACGACGACCGACCCGCTGGCCAGCATTCCGTTGACCACCCCGGTCGCCCCGGCGCCGAACCTGATCACACCCGCGCCGACCCTCGGCGACTACGTCGAGTCCATCTCCGGTCTGACGGCCGGGCGGGTCACTGCGAGCGCCGTCGGCTCGGTCGCCGAGGTCGTCATCCCCGCCCTGGTTACCGTGCAGACCAAGCCGGTGGTGGCCGGCGACGCGCAGACCGCGGTCTCCCTCGCGGTTGCTTCCTCCTACTGCCGCGCCGAGGACAACCGATGATGCACGGCGTTCGAGCGGCCCGGCATCAGCGTGGCGACCGCGGATTCACCATGGTCGAACTGCTGGTGGGGATGGTGCTGTTCGGGGTGATCTCCGCGCTGGTGATGGGTTCCGCGCTGGGTGCACGCTCGGTCGCCGACGATGCCCAGTCCAACAGTGAGCTCACCGCGGATGTCCGCCGCGCCATGGAGCGCCTGGTCCGCGAGCTCCGCCAAGCGGGCACCATTGATCACATTGACCTGCCTACGGCGCCCGGGGATCCCACCGCGATCACTTTCTGGGCCGATTTCGACAACGACGGCACCCGGGACCTGGATGCGGCCGACCCGGAGGTCCTGACCTACCGCCATACGCCGTCGGCGGGTCTGATCACCCTGACCGTCAACGACGTCGACGGCACGGCGATCACGACGCCGGTCCTCGCGGAGAACGTCACCGCGTTCGCTCTCAGCCTGCGCAGCAGCCAGTGGCAGCACGACCTCAACGGCGACGGCGTCGTCGACTGGTCCGAGATCGACGCGCTACCTGCGCCGGTCGGCAATCAGAACGGCCGCCCGGACGGGACCGAGCTTGCCCACATCGACTCCGTGGGGATCACGGTGGCGGTGAACCGCGAAGGGCGTCGCCAGGACTACCGGACCCAGGTCGATTTCCGGAACAGGCACGCGGGCTGATGATGCGTCAGGTAAGGAGGGTTCGGATGAGCGCGTGGCGTGAGCGAATGCGCACCCGATGGCACGCGGCCAGCGACCGAGGCTCGGCCATGCTCATGACCACGATGGTGATCGTGCTCATCACCACGCTGGCCGGGCTTGGCACCACGATGGCGATTCGGGACGTGCGCGGTGCCGGGCAGGCCCAGCAGGCCGGCACCGCACTCGGATCCGCCGAGGCGGGTATCTCCCAGGCGATCGCCTACATCCGTACGCATGGCGTGCGCAAGCTCGCCTGCTCGCCGGCCTGTGTGCCAGCAAACCCCTGGAACGAGAACGCGCCGGTTACCGCGTCGACCCCCGGCGGCGGGCAGTGGACCGCCTGGATTGCCCCGATGTCGGTGGGTAACGGCAACACCGGCGACACCTACCTGGTGCACTCCACCGGGACCGCCGCCGGCATGGCGCAGCGGGTCATCGAGGTGGAGATCACGCTCACCCCGATCGATCTGCCCAAGGCCGTGTTCGGGCGGACCATCAACCTCGGCGGCACTGTCGACCTGCAGCAGATCAGCATGCTGTCGACGGGCTGCGTGTACAAGCGGGACAAGGTCAGCGTCGACGTCGCGGCCGGGCCGGATGCCGCCTACGGGATCCCGGTAGGAGTGCATTCGTCGCAGATCATCACCAAGTCTCAGGGCAGCGGGCAGTACTGCGCGAACACCGCCCAGCCCATTCACGGTGGCCTGAACCTCGCGGGTATCTCACTCAAGCCGTGCAACAGCGACTACCCCTACGACCAGGACCGGCTCGGCGGATCGTTGACCACGCTGCCTCTCGTCGGCGGATTACTCGCGCTGGCGCCGTGCGCCGCCGCGGCCAGCTCGAGCGCCTACCTTCCGCGAGCCGATGGGAGCATCAATGGCTCGTTCCTGCGCGATGAAGCCGCCCTGTTCCGCAGTTTCGGAGTCACCCGCCCGGCGCTCACCGAGGCACAGATCGAACAGCTGCGCACGACTGCAGCCGCCCAGGGCACGCTCTACTCCTCTCCCCACGGGTGGAGTGTTCCCACCGCACCGCACTCGGTGCTGTTCTTCGAACTAGGCACGAATGACACCGTCGATCTCGGCCCGCTCGGTGAGTCCCTGTGGGCGCGCACGCGGTTGCAGCTGAGCGATCCGTTGTGCCTCGACGCGTCGCTGCTCGTGATCGTCACCGGCGGGAACGCGAAGATGGCCAGCAACATGAACCTCGCGGCCTCGATCTACATGGCCTCGGGTGCGCCCGGGGGCAAGCTCAGCAAGGGAAATGGCACGGTGAACCACGTCGGGATGCTCTACGCCGACAACCTGGATTTCGCCGGCAACATCGATGTCTCGCTGGATACCTGCTATCTGGGGAATCCGCCGCCGGGGCTGTTCGACGTCAATCCCGGCACCTACCGCGAGCTCGACCGTTGAGTTTGTCCCTCGTCGTGGGAACCGGCCGCGTCCGGTGCGCGTCCGACCAAGACCACCACAAGCCGACGGCGGGGGTCTCGCGGCGTGACGGATGAGCAACTTGCGCTCGTCCTCGCAGGTGCCCAACAGGGCGGCGAGGACGACTTTCGCGTGCTCTACCGCACCGTGGCGCCCGGCTTGCTGCGCTATTTGCAAGTTCTGGTCGGCGAGGACGCCGAGGACGTGGCCTCCGACGCGTGGCTGCAGATCGCCCGGGACCTGGCGAGCTTTCGCGGCACGGCGGACGGGTTCCGTGGGTGGTGCGCCCGAATCGCCCGTAATCGGGCGATGGACCACGTGCGGCGCCGCAGCAGCCGCCCGGTCGCGGCGGGTATCGCCGTCGAGGAACTCGTCGACCTGGCCGGCCCGGATGACCCCGCCGGCACCGCCATCGACCTGGTGGACGGCAACGCAGCCCTCGCGTTGATCGCGACCCTGCCCCCGGACCAGGCGGAGGCCGTGATGCTGCGCGTCATCGTCGGGCTGGACGCAGAGTCCGCTGCCGCCGTGCTCGGCAAGCGCGCGGGAGCGGTACGCACCGCCGCCCACCGCGGGCTGAAGACGCTGGCCGCGCGCCTGACGACGCAGCCGGATTTCGCCCCGGGTGTGACATCGCGGCACGTGGGCGCGCTGAAGGAAATGAGATGACCACGATCCCGTTCCGCCGCCTGCCGAGCGAAGCCGCGCCCTGGGAGCGCACCGCCCTCCTCGAGGACGTGATCCCCGACGCCACGGCCGCTGAGGCCGCCGCCCTGCGCGCCCTGCTGTCGTTGGCCGGTGGACCCACCCGGCCCGCTGAACTTTCCGGTGAGGCCGCAGCGGTGGCCGCGTTCCGGGCGGCGCAGCCTGCCCCAGCGGCGGGCACCTCCTGGACGCGGTCCACCCGCGCCGCCCTGCTGACCGTCAAGACCCTCGCCGCCAGCCTCGTGCTGGCATCGGTGGGTGGGGTCGCGCTCGCGGCCACCGGCACCCCGATCCCCTTCCTCGACTCGCCGACCCCGCAGCTCGAGCGCCCGGTTGCACCGAAGGGCGCTGACGCGCGCGAGGTGTCCGGCGACGCCGGGCCAGCCCCGGAAGCTGATCCGGCCGACGCAGTGAGCGGCCCGGTGAGGCCGGTCGACGCCGCCCCGGGCAAGTCGGCCGAGGCCCTCAAGAAGGCCGCGCAGAAGGCAGCGGCGAAGGGCAAGTCCGCCCAAGCGCACGAGAACGCCGCGCAGAAGGTTGCCGAGAAGGGCAGGTCCGCCGAAGCGGGCGAGAGTGCCGCGGAGAAGGCTGCGGAGAAGGGCAGGTCCGCCGAAGCGCGGGAGGACGCCGCGGACGGGGTACCCGGCACGGACACCGCCACGCAGGCCCAGGAGAACGCTGCGGACAAGGCGCCGAGCAAAGCCTCGGACAAGACTGTGGATCAGCTGAGACCTGGTCAGACTAAATAGTCCTAGGTGTGACAATCTGCGCGCGGGATGCGCCGCATATCCTGAGGATTCCGTCTGTCGGCGTCACCCTCACCTCAGTCAAGGAGTACGTCATGCGTTTTGCCCCACTCGCCGCCGCCGCGGCCATGTCCCTCGCCCTGGTCGCCCCCGCTGCGCCGGCGATTGCCACCGCGGCCGACTCCGGCAGCGTCACCGCTGTCGCGATGGCCGAGAAGTCCGACAAGGGCAAGAAGAAGGGCAAGTCCAAGTTCGCGCTGAACGGCACGGTGGTCTCCGTCGCCGGCGCCCAGCTGACCTTCACCGTCAAGGGCGGCAACCCCAAGGCGGTGCGCGGCACGAACCTGACCGTCACGGTGGCCGGCGACGCCACGATCACCCGCGACGGCAAGACCGCCACGCTGAGCGCCGTCACCGCCGGTGACCGGGTCAACGTCAAGGGCAAGCGGGCCGGCTCGGCCTTCACCGCCACCAAGGTCCAGGCCACGGACTGACCCTGCACCGCCCAGCACCACGGCGCCCGGGCTCTGACCACGCGGTCAGGACCCGGGCGCTTGTCATGCACGCTGCCGGGCAGCAAGTCCCACCCGGGACCTTGGTCCCTGGCTTCGGTGGCACCCGGGATGCAGGATGGAGGATGTGTGCGAGCGGGTAGGAGCATGAGCGCCGACGTGCCACAGTCGGGCCCGAGTGCTCCCCGCCTCGAGATGGACGAGCTGCTCACGCAGCTGATCGCGCGGGCCGAGGATGTGCTGGCCACCCAGGGCCGGTTGCGCGGGCTACTGGAGGCCAACGCCTACATCACCGGCTACCTGCCGCTGCCGGAAGTGCTCGAACGCATCGTCACCGCGGCCTGCCGCCTCTCCGGTGCGCGGTACGGGGTGATCGGGGTACTCAACGACGACGGTGGCCTCGGGGATCTGTACCAAGTGGGGATGGACGCCGCGACGATGGCGGCCATCGGACGCCTGCCCGAGGGCAAGGGTCTGCTCGGTGCCCTCATCGCCGATCCGCACCCGATCCGTCTGCAGCGCATCAGCGACGATCCGCGCTCGGTCGGGCTGCCCGCGGGCCACCCGCCCATGGACGCGTTCCTGGGCGTGCCGATCCGGGTGCGCGATGTGGTGTTCGGCAATCTGTACCTGGCCGAGCCGACCTCGGGGGAGTTCAGCGCCGATGACGAAGAGATCGTCACCGCCTTGGCCGCCAGCGCGGGTATCGCGGTCGAGAACGCCCGTCGGTACGAGCAGGATCGCCGCCTCGCCGTGCTGGAGGATCGTCAGCGCATCGCCGTCGAGCTCCACGACCTCGTCCTGCAGCGGCTGTTCGCGGCGGGGTTGTCCATGCAGGCCATCGCCGCCGCTGTCGGCGGTGAGCCGGCTCAGCGACTGGAACAGCTGATCACCGAGACCGACGAGACCATCACCTCGATCCGCTCGGTCATCCACTCCCTGGGCCCGGACGGACCAGGCGCGCTCCCGACGTCCTGAGCTGCTCGACCTATTGGATCAGGTCGAAGATCTTGAAGATCGGCAGGTACAGCGCGACGATCATCGAGCCCACCACGCCACCGAGGAAGGCGATCATCAGCGGCTCGATCAGTGCGGTCAACGACTCCGTCGTCGCCTCGACCTCCTGGTCGTAGAACTCCCCGATCTTGCCGAGCATCTCGTCCAGCGACCCGGACTCCTCGCCCGAGGCCATCATGTGCACGACCATCGGCGGAAAGACCTCATGCCGGGCCAGCGGGCCGGAGATGGACTCACCGCTCTTCACCGATTCCTGCACGTCGCGCAACGCGTTGGTGATCACGACGTTGCCGGTGCTGTCCCCGGTGATCTCCAGCGCCGCGAGGATCGGCACGCCGGAGCGCAACAGCGTGCTCAGCGTCCGCGCGAACCGGGCGAGGGCGACCTTCTGGAACAGCTTGCCGAACACCGGCACCTTCAGCTTGAGCGGGTCGACGACGTTGCGCACCTGCTCGGTCTTGCCGAACTTGCGCCAGGCGATCAGGCCGCCCACGGTGGCGATCGCCAGCAGCGGGGCCATCCACTTCATCCACCCGGACAGCGTGACCAGGATCTGGGTCGGCAACGGAAGCGTGCCGCCGAGCTGGGCGAACATGTCCTCGAAGACCGGAACGACGAAGAGCAGCATGCCGATGACCATCACCACGGCCAGGATCAGCACGACGACCGGGTAGGTCATGGCGGCCTTGATCTTGCCGCGCAGCTTGACCTCGGACTCGTAGTTGTCCGCGATCTGACGCATGCTCTGATCGAGGAAGCCGCCGGCCTCGCCGGCCTTGACCATGCTTACCATCAGCGGCGGGAAGGCCCGCGGGTGCTTGGCGAACGCCGCGGAGATCGAGGACCCGGACTCCACGTCGGTCTTGACCAGGCGCAGCACCCGCTGCAGTTCGCGGTTCTCGGTCTGCTCGGCGAGGATCGTCAGCGTGCGCAGCATCGACAGGCCGGCGTTGATCATCGTCGCGAACAGGCGCGAGAACACCGCCAGGTCCTTGAGCTTGACCCGCTCGCGGGTCAGCGTGAACTGACGGTCCAGGCCCTTCTGGGTGGCCCGGATCTCCAGGGGTCGGTACCCCATGGAACGCAGCTTGTCCGCGACCGCGGCCTCGGTCTCGGCCTCGACCTTGCCCTCGACGAGGCGGCCCCGGGTGTCCCGGACCTTGTAGGCGTACTGCGTGACTGCCATCAGGTTCCTGTTCTCGGTCGGTGAGCGGCGGATCAGCCGTTGCGTCCGATGAAGTGGTCGCTATAGCAACCGCTTCTTCGGACGCTAGGCCTAGAGCGACAGCGGGACGACGTTGTTGTGGTGGGCCAACTGGGTCGGCGGGCGGCGCAAGGTCGCCGAGGCGAGCGTCATGAGGTCCTCGCGGTTGGTGCAGTGGTCGAAGGCCTCGTTCATCGTGATCCGACCCATCCGCACCAGGTCGGCGAGATGGGCGTTCAGGGTCTGCATCCCGTCGCGGGCGCCGGCCTGCAGGGCACCGGGAATCTGCGGGAGCTTGTCGTCGCGGATCATCGCCCGGATACCTGGAGTGCACACCATGATCTCCACCGCCGCCGCGCGGCCGTTGCCGTCGGCGGTGCGGCACAGGGTCTGACACACCACGCCTTGCAGCGTCGCCGCGAGCTGCGTGCGGATCTGCTGCTGCTGGTCGGCGGGGAAGACGTCCACGACACGGGTGATGGTGTCCTGCGCCGACTGCGTGTGCAGGGTCGCGAACACCAGGTGCCCGGTCTCGGCCGCAGTCAACGCCACCGAGATCGTCTCCAGGTCCCGGAGCTCCCCGACGAGGATGACGTCGGGGTCCTGACGCAGGACGTGCTTGAGGGCGCTGCGGAACGAGTGGGTGTCCCCGCCGATCTCGCGCTGGTTGACGATCGAGAGTTTGTGCTTGTGCAGGAACTCGATCGGATCCTCGATGGTCATGATGTGATCGCGGCGAGTGCGGTTGATCAGATCGATGATGGCCGCGAGCGTCGTCGACTTGCCCGATCCCGTCGGGCCGGTGACGAGCACCAGGCCGCGCTTGAGTTCGGCGAAGCGGGTGATGACCGCCGGCATGGCGAGATCCTCGAGGCTCTTGATGTCCCAGGGGATCACCCGAAGGACAGCGCCAAGGGATTCGCGCTGCTGGAAGATGTTCATCCGGAAGCGGGCATGGCCGGGCAGCTGGTAGGCCAGGTCGAGCTCGAGGTTCTCCTCGAACACCTTGCGCTGACGTTCCGTCAGGATCCCGTACAGCAGTTCACGCAGTACATCAGCGGTGAGCGGGTCGGCGTCCGGCATCGAGGCGATGTGCCCGTGCCGGCGCACGGCCGGGGGCGAGCCCACCGTCAGGTGCAGGTCCGAACCGCCCACCTCGAGCAGGTGCAGCAGGAGTTCGTCGAGATCAACCGGACTATCCGCCATGCGCACCGACCCCCGACGCCATCGAGATGTGCGCAGCGGAGTTCCCGGCACGCAACGTCGGTGGGCGTCACCCGACGTCATCAGATGTGTCGACGTCGTCGGGGGTGAACTTGAGGCCCGCTACGAGCGGGGAATGCGCAGTTTCTGCCCGATGAAGATGCGGTCCGGATTGGCGAGCTTGTTGGCCTTGGCGATCGCGGCGGCCGTCGTGCCGTAGGTGCGGGCGAGGGCCGCGAGGGTGTCCCCGGCCTGCACCGTCACCGTGCGGAACCTCGGCTCCGAGGCGGCGTCGGGCTTGTCGTTTTTGTCCTTGTCCTTGTCCTTCTTCTTGTGCTTGGGCTCCTTCTTCTTGTCCTTCTTGTCGTCCTTGTCCTTCGGCTTGTCGTCCGGATCCGGCTTCTTCTTCGGCGCCTCGCACGGCTTGAGGTTCACCGTCTGGCCGTAAGCCGGCACTGCCTCGCCGATGAACTTCTGGCACGGACCGAACTCGGTGGGCGCGACGTTGCCGGTCCACCACGACGTGCGTTGCATCGCCCCGGCCCAGGAGAAGGACAGATGCATGTGGGAGGTGTGCGGGTCCGCTCCGGTATAGGGGCGCCAGCCGTCGGCGGCCCGGTAGGCCGCCCAGATCCGGTTGTTCCAGATGATGTACATGATCCCGAACCGGCGGGCATTGGCGCCGTTGTTGGCCAGCAGGAAATCGAGCACTCGCTGGCCGGCGACGGCGTCCTCGTAGACGTTCGGGTCCAGACCCCAGTCCCAGGCCCGGCCCTCCTTGTGTTCGGACTGACCGCCCACGCCGCAGCTGCGGGAGATGCCGGCGCTGCGTCCGTGTGCGTAGGTGCTCAGGACAAGTTGGGCGAAGCCCGCGACGCCCGGCTTGGCGTGGGGGTCGCAGGAGACCTGGCCCAGGTAGGGCGAGAGCGCCTCCACCTGACTCGGCAGGGCGAAGGCCGGCATGGGCGTCGGCGCGGGCGGGATCGCCGCGCTGCTGATGCTCAAGCCCATCGCCGGAGGCAGCGCCACGGCCGAGGCCACGACGCCGGCAACCACGGCGACGCTGCGGCGGCGGTGCTGCTCCCACCCGTCGCGCAACTCCTCGACCCCGAGCACCGCCGGGGCGGCCAACCGGTGCAGCGGATCCCAGGACGGCGGCGCAGCGAGCCGGTTCAGGGCCTCCGCGGTGCAGGGCCGGGTCCGGGGACGGGCGGACTCGGTCCCGGCGGTCCGCCGGTGCCGCCCGCCGCGAATTACATTGGCGTAATTTTGCTCTTCCGCCACGGCGCGTCTCCCCTGATACTTACGTGACAAGTGGTACTGGAGTTTCCATTGTTGCCACAGTGCACAGCGGAATGCCACCCGAAACCGTGAATCGGTGCGGAAGGAAAGGGCGGCCGTAGCTGGGCACTCGCACCTGACGCGCCGCGGAGCGGCCTCACCCGTTCGGCCTAACGAGCGGGCGTCAGGTGGTGACGCGCAGGATCTCCTCGATCGAGGTCAGGCCGGCGCGGACCTTGAGCCAGCCGTCCTCGCGCAGGGTGATCATCCCCTGGGCCAGGGCCATCTTCTCGATCTCGTCGGTCGAGGCCCGGGCGACCGCGAGGCGCTCGATCTCCTCGGTCACCGACATGACCTCGTGCAGCGCCATCCGGCCGTGGTAGCCGGTCCGGGCGCACGCCGAGCATCCGACGCTGCGATAGAGCATCGGCAGGGACTCGTGCGGGTCCCGGGTGAAGCGGACGTCGGCGAGCTCGTCCTCGGTCGGGGTGTAGGCCGCCTTGCATCGCTCGCACAGCATCCGGCACAGGCGTTGGGCGAGCACCGTGTCCAGCGCCGAGCCGACGAGGAACGGTTCGATCCCCATCTCGATCAGCCGGCTGATCGCCGACGGGGCGTCGTTGGTGTGCAGGGTCGTCAGGACCATGTGTCCGGTCAGCGCGGACTCGACTGCGATCTGCGCGGTTTCGTGGTCGCGGATCTCGCCGATGAGGATGACGTCGGGGTCGGCGCGCAGGATCGAGCGCAACGCCCGGGCGAAGGTCAGCCCGGCCTTGGCGTTCGTCTGGACCTGGTTGACCCCGGGTAGGCGGTACTCGACCGGGTCCTCGACGGTGATGATGTTGACCGCGTCGGAGTTGATGATGTTCAGCGTCGCGTAGAGCGTCGTGGACTTACCCGACCCGGTGGGGCCCGTCACCAGGATCATCCCGTAGGGCTTGCGGTAGGCGGTCTCGTAGCGCGTGAAGTTCCCGGGTGAGAACCCGAGATCGGCCAGGCCCAGATGGGCGGTGGAGTTGTCCAGGATCCGGGCGACGATCTTCTCGCCCCACACGGTCGGCAGCGTCGCCACCCGCAGGTCGACCTTGCGGCCCTGATGGCTCACCGACAGACGTCCGTCCTGCGGCACCCGCCGTTCGGCGATGTTGATGTCGGCCATGATCTTCAGGCGCGAGATCACCCCGGACTGGATCGACTTGGGTGAGCGGTGGGACTCGTGCAAGACCCCGTCGATGCGGTACCGCACCCGCAGGTCGGTCTCGGTCGGCTCGATGTGGATGTCGCTGGCCCGGTCGGTGATCGCCTGCGAGATGAGCAGGTTGACGAAGCGGACGACGGGCGCTTCCTCGGCGACGGCGGTGAACGCGGCCAGGTCGGTCTCGACGTCGTCGGTGTTCATGTTCGAGGTCAAGTCGAGCAGTTCATCCTCGGCCCGGAAGATCTTGTCGATCTTGGCCGCGATGTCGGCCGCCGGAGCGAAGACGAAACGCACCGGCGTGCGGGTCAAGCGGGCGATGTCGTCCTTGAGCACGATGTTGCCGGCCTGCGCCGAGTCCACCGCGATGACCAGCTCATCGTTCTCCCAGCCCAGGGGGAGTACGCCGTAGCGCCGGGCGAAGTCCCCGGACAGCAGCGCGGCGGCGGCGGGGTCGACCGTGAAGTTCGCCAGCTCCGACTCGGGCGAGCTCGACATGGGAATCAGTCGGGCAGTGCAGAGAGCGCTGCCGCGGGATTCTCCCGGTACCGCGCGATCAGGTCCGCGGTGGCGGTGTCGATGCGCTCGAAGAGGGCCTTGCGGTACGTGGTCAGCTTCTCCTCGGCAGCCTTGAGCCGTTCGACCGCCTCCGCCAGGCCCACGGGGTCGTGCGGATCGATCTCGGTGACCCACATCCAACGCGATTCGGGGAGGTCGGGCAGCGGCTCGGCCGGGTGGACGGCGGACAGCGCCATCCGGGAGGCGCCGCTGCCGGTGTCGCCGAGGACGCGGATCAACTGGTCCACCGTCAGGGAGCCTTCGGTGGTGGCGCCGAGCTCGAGCATGTCCAGGCGGGCGTGCACGAGACGCCGCCAGTAGGAGACCTTTTCCTCCTCCTCCTGAAGATCGCGGCGGTAGGACCGCAGTTCCTCCAGGCTGAGGGAGGCCAGCGCAGGGGCGGCGGCGGGCTCCAGCCCACCGCGACGCGGTCGGTTCACGTTCTCGCTCATGCGCCCCCCGTTCCGTTGCCGGCCGATGCCGCGACGCTGGCTCATCGTGTCACCGCTTCGCGCAAATGCTCGCTCGCGGTGCCACGACCAGTGCACACCGTGAACTCGCTTCGCTCGTTCACCGGGCCACCACGGCGGCCATCGAGGCGCTCATGCCGGCCCTGCGCAACATCACGGACAGGTCGTGCGGTCGGCTGGCCACCAGCTTGGCGTCCGCCAACGAAACCGTACCGTCGACGACGAGCCGAAGCAGGTGCTGATCGAAGGATTGCATCCCCGAGTAGTCGCCGGAAGCCACCAGGTCGGCGATCGTGTCCGTCTTGTCCGGATCTGCGATCGCCTCCGCGATCCGGGCGTCGTTGACGGCGATCTCCATGACGCAGGTACGCCCGGCTCCGTCGGCCCGCGGGACCAGGCGCTGACACACGATGCCCTTGAGGGCGGCGGCCAGCGAGAGACGGATCTGCTTCTGCTCGTGTTCGGGGAAGAAGTCGACGATGCGGTTGATCGTCTCCCGGGCGTCGGTGGTGTGCAGGGTCGACATCACGAAGTGCCCGGTCTCCGCAGCGGCGAGGGCCGCCTTGACGGTCTCGACGTCGCGCATCTCCCCGATCAGGATCACGTCGGGGTCCTGGCGCATCGCCGCGCGCAACGCGGTGGTCCAGGACTGGGTGTCGATGCCGATCTCGCGCTGGTTGACGCAAGCGAGCTTGTCGCGGTGCGTCACCTCGATCGGGTCCTCCAGGGTGAGGATGTGCACGGCGCGGTTGGTGTTGATCGCGTCGACCATGCCGGCGAGCGTCGTGGTCTTGCCCGAGCCCGTCGGGCCGGTGACCAGGACCAGCCCGCGCGGTTCCAGGGCCAGGCGGGTCAGGACATCGGGCATTCCGAGCTGTCCCAGGCTCAGGGGCTCCTCGCCGATGAGGCGCAGCACGGCGCCGATCTCGCCGCGGGAGCGGAAGACGTTGACGCGAAACCGTCCGACTCCGGTGACCGCGAGGGCATAGTCCGCCTCGTTGGTCCGGTGGAACTGCTCGGCCATGTCCTCGGACATGGTCTCCAGCAGCACCTCCGCCAGTTCCTCGCAGGTGGGTGCGCGCCGGTCGAGGCTGACCAGGGAGCCGGAGATACGGATCCGGGGCACGCCACCGGACTTGAGGTGCAAGTCGGAGCCGGCACGGTCGGCGAGCTCCCGGAGCAGCGGAGTTATCTGTAGAGGCACGAGGGAGGTTTCGGCGTCCGGCGGCGCGGACTTAAGTCCCAGGAGTTCCCACCTTGCCCGGGCTCAAGCCCGCAGCAGCGACGCCCGATATAGCGGTCAGCACGCAGGACGTCTGCTGCCCGCCTCCCAGTCGCAGGAGCTACCCACGTGAGTCCCCCGATCTACCGCAAGGTCGTGGCTCTGGACATCGGCAGCGCAGGCCTGCGCGCCGCCCAGTTCACGCTTCGCGGACGTAAGCCGCATCTGGACCGCTACGCCGAAGTCGAGCTTCCCCTCGGCGCGGTCAGCGCCGGTGTCGTCCACGATCCCGCCGCCGTCGGCAAGGCGCTGCGCCGGCTCTGGTCCGTCGGCAAGTTCTCGACCAAGCGCGTCGTGCTCGCCCTGGCCAACGACCGGGTCTTGGTCCGCCAGCTTGATCTGGACTGGATGGAGCCGGGCGACTTCCGCAAGGCCCTGGCTTACGCGGTGGCGGACCAGATCCCGATGCCGGTGGACGAGGCCAACCTGGATTTCCATGTGCTGGAGGACATCCCGGCGACGGCGAGCGCGGACATCACCGGCGACGGCGCGCACGGCGGCGGGCGGATGCTGCGCGTGCTGCTGGTCGCGGCCGCCCGCGACATGGTCGCCACCCACCTCGCCGCCCTGGACGAAGCCGGACTGGTGCCGCTGCAGGCCGACCTGGCCTCCTTCGCCCTCGTCCGGGCCGTGCACGCCGATCGGGCGGGCATCGGTGTGCTGCCGGCCAACCAGGCCGAGGCGATCGTCGACATCGGCGCCGAGACCCTGACGGTGGTCGTGCACACCGACGGTCAACCGCGGTTCGTGCGCACCGTCGGCGGCATGGGCGCACGCTTTCTCGCCGGCGACGCCCCGACCTTGGTCACCGGAGTGATGGCACCGGCGTTGCCGCGCCCCCGCCCACCCGCCAGCAACGGCGCGGTGAATCTGAACAAGGCGGACCGGGCCTCGGTGTCACCGGACCGCCGCGATGCGGTGGTCGCCGAGATCGCGACCACGCTGAAGTTCTTCCTCGCGGCCGGGACCGGGATCGACACCCTGGCCCGCTTGGTGTTCACCGGCGGCGGCAGCCGTGCCGACGGGCTGGTGGAGCACGTCACCGAAGCCCTCGACACCGATGCGGTGCTGCTCACTGCGTCCCCTGGGGAGCGTGGGCGGATCTCCGGGTCCGCGGTGCACGCCGACCTCGGTGCGTTGGCATTGTTGTCCGGACTGGTCGCGGGGGTTTCCTGACATGCCTAATCTGACGCTCTCTCAGCACCGGGCGGACCCGGCCCGCAGCGCGGGCAAGGTGCGCGTGCGTCCGCTACGCAGCGGACGGATCAACAATGCGATACCGGCGGTCAATCTGCTGCCCGCCTCCCGGCTCGAGGCACTGGCGGTGCGCCGGCTCCTGCAGCGGTTCGCCGCCGCCGGTGTGGCCGGCGCGCTTCTCGTCGGTGCCGGTTGGTGGATCCAGACCCAGCGTCTGCACGACGCGCAGGCAACGCTCGCGGCAGAGCAGGCCCTCACGCCCGCGCTGAGTTCGTCGGTCGCGGCTCTGGAACCGGCCGCCCGCTACCACGCGTTGCTCGATTCCCGGATGCGGACCGCGTCGGCAGCCATGTCGGCCGAGACGTTGTTCTCCAAGGCACTCAAGGACCTGGTGACGCGCACCCCCGCCGGGCTCGAGCTCACGACCCTCGCCGTGACGCTGAACTCCGCGGTCGTCGACACCTACGGCGGCGCGCAGTCGCCGCTGACCACGGCCGGGCTGGACCCGGTGACAGGCAAGGACCTCACCGTCGGCCAGGTGCCCACCACCACGACCGGGACGACGGCCGGGACACCGGCCGGGTCCACCGGCACCGACCTGCCGCCAGGAACTCAGGGATCCGCAGTGCGCGGCGCGGTCACCGCCGACCCGGTGCCGCCGGGGACGGCAGCGGGCGCCGGGGACGAGGACGCCACGCCCGCCGCCCGGCCCACCGCGGTGGTTCCGCCGGTCACTTGTGCCCGCCCCGACCCTTTCAATCCCGCGCCGATCATCGGCTGTGTGACGTTGACCGGCACGGCGGCCAGCCGCGACACCGTCGGGGTGTTCGTCAACAGCCTGCGGGCCGCTGACCTCTACGCCGACCCGTTCATCAGCACCACCTCGTTCACCGGCACCGATGGCGTCGAGGTCGTCCAGTTCGCCGGCAGCGTCGGCCTGACCGGGCGCGCAGTCTCCGGTCGCTATGCCGACCTCACCTGGCTGGCCGACCCCAAGGTGCTCGCCAAGGCGGAACGGATGATCGCCGAGGGCAACACCGCGAGCAAGCGCCTGGCCGAGCAGGCCAAGGCGTTGGCTGCCCAGGAACGGGCTCGTTCCGAGGCGGTCGCCGAGGCCAACGCCAAGGCCGAGCGACGTGCCCAGCGCGAGGCCGAGAAGGCCGCCCAGAAGCAGCTCGAAGCCGCTGCCGCGGCGGCTGCTGCCGCGGCCGCCGCGGCGGCTGCCGAGCAGGCCGCCAAGAACGACGAGACGAAGGAGCAGTAACTCTCATGCTGAATCTCGGTGGCCACGGGGGCCTCACGTCGGCCAGGAAGACTATGTTGTTCGCCACGGCCGGCCTGGCGGTGGCGGCGGTGGCGGCGTACCTGCTCGTGCTCAGCCCGCGCAGTGACGCCGTGGCAGCGGTGCAGGTGCAGACGGCGGCGGCCGAGAGTGCCAACGCGGCCCTGCGCTCGCAGATCGTCACGCGCACCGCGCAGAAGGAGCAGTTACCGCGGATGCGCACCATCTCGGCTGCCCTCGACGACCGGTTCCCGCCGACCGCCGAGCAGGCCAAGTTCTTCAAGATGATGACGGCTGCCGCGGCGCAGGCCGGTATCGCTCCGCAGTCGCTGACGAACCTGTCCGTCGAGCCGCCGGCCGCGCTTGCCTCGGCCGGGGGTTCCTCGGCCCAACTGCCCGGCGTGGCCGGTGCGCCCACCGATATCGCTTCGCAGCGGATCTCACTCAACGTCAGTGCGCCGGCCGCGCAGATCCGCGACATGGTGGCCAACCTGGAGAAGTTGCCGCGTGCCTACGCGGTGACCTCGATGTCGTTGGTCAACGCCGCGCCGGCGGCCGCCGCAGCCCCGGCTCCCGGCGCGCTCGCCGCCCCGACCCCGGTCGGCCCGGCGCTGCAGACCGTCACGATCGTCGGGGAGATGTACGTGATGCCGAAGCTGGTCGACCCGACCAAGGCTGCCAAGGCGGCCAAGGCGGAGTAGTCCTGCCCCGCACGCGACAGCGGCGCCCCGGTGAACCGGGGCGCCGCTGCCGTGTGCCTCTGGCTGAGGGTCGGTCAGGAAGCGGCGGCCTGCAGCAGCCCGCGCAGGGAGAGCATCGCGCGGGTGTGCAGCTGGCTCACCCGGGACTCGGTCACCCCGAGGACCTGGCCGATCTCGGCGAGGGTGAAGCTCTCGTAGTAGTACAGCGCCACGATGACCTGGTCGCGCTCGCGCAGGTCGCGGACATGGCGCAGGAGTACCGCGCGGGCGTCGTCATCCTCCAGGGCCTCGCCCGGGGAAGCAGCCTCGTCGACGATCACGAGGTCGTCCATCGCGGCGATCGAGGTGTACGACGTCTTGGCGTACAGCTCGCGCAGCGCCTTGACAGTGACGCCCAGTTCGGCGGCGACCTCGTCCTCGGTGGGCGCGCGGTCCAGGCGCTTCTGCAGCTCGGTGTGGGCCTTCTCGATTGCGCGGATCTTCTCGCGTACCGAACGAGGCACCCAGTCCGCCGAGCGCAGGGCATCGATCATGGCGCCCTTGATCCGGGGCACGGCGTAGGTCTGGAACTCCAAGCCACGGCCGAGATCGAACTTGTCAATGGCGTCCATGAGGCCGAAGACGCCGTCGGAGATCAGATCGTTGGTGTCGACGGTTGAGGGCAGCCCGGAACGCACTCGGCCGGCGACGTACTTCACCAGGGGCGCGTACTGCAGCACGAGGCGGTTGCGCAGCTCCGGCGAACCGGTGTGCTTGAACTCCTGCCAGACCGCGGAGATCTCGTTGCTCATCGGGGCATGTCTCCCACCCGTCGGAGCCGTTCCGACTGCACTTCACTTTACGCGTCGGGGCCGCGACGCTCGGTGAGATTGCCGTTCCCTCGGCCGAACGGACGACCCCATCCTCCACCGATTGGGCGGTTTGGTGGAGAAAGGCCGAAAACCTGCAACCGAAAAGGCGCATGGCACGTCTGAGCTGGGGAAACGGGGAACTACTAACGCCGGCTCGTGAGTCCGGTGGCCCGTTGATCGATTTCCCTGCGACGGCGAATGACGAGGCCTACTGTGAACCGTATGACGAACGAGACGACCCCCCTCTACGACGCGCTCATCGCCGAGGTTGGCAACCCGATCATCACGCCGGCGGTCGACCGCTCGTACCGTGCGGTCGTGGCTCAGTCCGAGATGGAGCGCAGCGCGTCCGCCTCGGTGCCGGCGCCGGCAAGCGCCCGCAAGCCGGTCTCGGCCGCGGCCCGCAAGACCGCTGCGGGCTGAGCCCAGCACGCTTTCCCTGGCCGGATCCACGGCCGTAGCACTCGCTGCACAGCCCCTCCCAGGCGCTGTGCAGCGTTGTTGCGTTTGAGGGCGAACCTCGGGCCTGGTGACGATGCTTGGCGATCAGGTGTCGAGCGCCACCTGCGCCCTGTGTTGTCCCCGTTCGTCGCCGTGCGCGAGACTGAGCGGTGAGCTGCGGCACACCCGCACCGCTCGCCGCCCCACAGCCGCACGCATCACGCACGGCGAACGACTCCGCGAGGGCCAACCGCCCGTCGGGAAAGGACATCATGAGCGAGGCCACCCCCGTCGCGTCGGGAAGCAACTCCCTGACGGTCACCGACAACCGCACCGGCAGCAGCTACGAGCTCCCCATCGAGGATGGCGCGATCCGGGCTGCACACCTGCGCCAGATCAAGGTCGACGCCGACGACGTGGGTTTGATGTCCTTCGATCCGGCGTTCACCGCGACCGCCAGCTGCCGGTCGGCGATCACCTACATCGACGGTGACGCGGGCATCCTGCGCTACCGCGGCTACCCGATCGATGTACTCGCGGAGAACTCGACCTTCCCCGAGGTGGCCTATCTGCTGATGAACGGCGATCTGCCGAACACCGATCAGCTCGCGGAGTTCAACCACACGATCACCCACCACACGTTCGTGCACCAGAACGTCAAGAAGTTCATCGAGGGCTTCCACCACGACGCCCACCCGATGGGCATCCTGGTCGGGACGGTCGGCGCGCTGTCGACGTTCTATCCCGAGGCGAAGAACTTCAAGGACCCGATCAACCGGCGCCTGCAGATGGCCCGCATGATCGCGAAGATTCCGACGCTCGCGGCCTACGCCTCGCGGCACGCGCGCGGGCTGCCGTATGTCTACCCGGACAACGACCTGTCCTATGCGGGCAACTTCCTGTCGATGATGTGGAAGATGTCCGAGCCCAAGTACGACCCGGACCCGATCCTGGAGAAGGCGCTCGACGTCCTGTTCATCCTGCACGCCGACCACGAGCAGAACTGCTCGACGAACGCGATGCGCGCCGTCGGCTCGTCACACGTCGACCCCTACTCCGCGGCCGCGGCTGCGGTCGCTGCGCTGTATGGCCCGCTGCACGGCGGCGCCAACGAGCAGGTGCTGAAGATGCTGCGCGAGATCGGCGACGTGAAGAACGTCCCGGCCTACGTCGAGCGCGCCCGCAAGGGCGAGTTCCGCCTGATGGGCTTCGGGCACCGCGTCTACAAGAACTACGACCCACGGGCCACGGTCGTGCGCCAGATCGCCGAGGACGTGTTCAAGGTGACCGGCCTGAACCCGCTGCTGGAGGTCGCCGTCGAGCTCGAGCGCATTGCGCTCGAGGACGAGTACTTCATCAAGAAGAAGCTGTACCCGAACGTCGACTTCTACACCGGCATCATCTACGAGGCGATCGGTTTCCCGGCCGAGATGTTCACCGCCCTGTTCGCGATCGGCCGGATGCCCGGTTGGCTCGCGCAGTGGGAGGAGAGCCTGCTCGACCCGGAGCAGAAGATCGCCCGGCCGCGGCAGATCTACGTCGGCCACGACGAGCGCCCGTACCCCGCGCTCAACGGCCGCCCGCGCGCGCACCACGACCTGTTCGAGCCCCCGGACATGCCCATCGCGGGCGACTGATCGGTCCGGTACCTGCGAAGGAGCCGGCCCCTCGGGGCCGGCTTCTTCCCCTGCTGGGTGTGGCGAATTCAGCTCAGAATCTGGCGGGCGCGCGGGGCTTCGATCTCGGTCCAGGCGTGAGCGAGGCGGGTCAAGCCGGCGTCGAGCAGCGGGGCGGGCCGGTCGAAGCAGAGCCGCACGTACGGGCTCGCGGCGCGGTCGGCCATCGCGGTCGATCCGGCGGCAACGTGGACCCCGTGCCGGCCGGCCAGGGCGACGAAGGGCCCGCTGTCGGTGAGCGGGAGGCGGGCCCAGAGCACCCCGCCGCCGCGCGGGGCCTCGACCTCCCAGCTGGGGAGGTCCGCGCTGAGCCGGGTCATGGTCGCCGCCAGGGCGCTGAGCAGGCTCGTCCGGCGTCGGGCAGCCAGGTCGTCGAGGCCGGGGAGAAGCTGCGCCGCGATCAGCTGCGCCGGCGCGGAGGCGCCCAGGTCACCGGCCAGCTTGAGGTGCATGGTGCGCTCGACCAGCGGGGCAGGTCCGCGCAACCAGCCGATCCGCAATCCGCTCCAGGCGACCTTGGAGAACGAGCCGGTCGAGAGGACGACGGCCCGTCGGCACAGCGTGGCCAGTTCCGGGTGCGGGCGGCCGGCGAAGGTGAGGTCGGCCAGGGTGCAGTCCTCGACGACCAGGGTGCGGTACTTGTCCAGGACGGCGGCGAGGGCCACCATCCGCTCGGGGGAGGGCACGCGTCCGGTGGGGTTGTGTGGTCCGGTCTGCAGGTACACCGCCGCCGGCGCGCTGCTTCGTAGCACCTTGTCCAGGGCGGCGGGCCGGACGCCGTCCGCATCGGCTTCCAGTCCGATTGCGCGTGCGCCCAGTCCGTCGAGGATGTCGAAGATCCCGGAGTAGTTGGGGTCCTCGACCGCGACAAGATCACCGGGCCCGGCGCAGGCCGCGAAGATCAGCGCGATCGCCTGGTGGGCGCCGGCGGTGACGTGGATCTGGGCGGGGTCGGTGAGCAGGCCCGCTTGGCTGTGCCGGTCGGCGAGGGCCTCGCGCAGGACCGGCAGGCCGAGGGGGACGAGCCCGGTGCCGATCCGGGAGCAGGTGAGCTCGGCGACGTCGATGCTGATCGGCGGTAGATGAGAGGGATCCGGGGGCGCCCCGACGGCCAGATCGATGCCGGTGAACGCCCCGAAGTGCCCGGCGATCCGGGTCCCGCCGACCCCGCGTCGGCCCGGCCCGCGGATCACCGTGCCGCTGCCCTGGCGAGACTCGGCCAGGCCCTCATCGCGAAGCTGGTCCAGCGCCGTGGTCACGGTCGAGCGGCTCACGGCCAGGGCGCGGGCAAGGTCACGCTCCGCCGGGAGCCGAGTGGCGTCGGGCAGCAGGCCGGAGGCGATCGCACAGCGCAGCCCGTAGGCCAGGCGTTGGGGGAGCGTGCCGTGTGCACCGTCGGTCCACCCGGTCAGCAACCCCGCGAGGTGGCCGGCGGCCATGGCAGGATTGGTCTGAGATTCCACCGGCCAATCATGGCATATTGGCTCGTGCTTCTGGTAGCCGATCTGGCAGGCTTCCGAGCATGTTCGCTCCTTACTGCCCCTGCTGTTCCAGCCGCGTGCTCCTGGGCACCCGGCGAATCGTCCAGTTCCACGACCCGCACAGCGGGGCGCTGGCCGTCATCCTGCGCTGCTACTGCGGCACCGAGGTGGCGGCCGACGCCGCACCGCCGCAGCATGACGCCGGGCGCCCGTCGTCGCGAGTGAGTATCCCGGTACCGGTCGGGGCCGCCGCCGGCTGAGGCCTGACCGGCCTAGCGACAACCTCCTCGTCGCGCGGGGCCGCTAACCTCCTGACCCGAACGGACCGAGGTGGTCCAGGCGAAGGGGTCCGGATGGCGGTGGTGGCACTGCGCGGCAGAGCCGTCGCCTGCGCCGCGGTCGCTGCCGCGGCCTTGACGGCGTGCGGCTCGGCGGACACCCCCGTCGCCGAGCCGGCCGCGTTGCCCAGTGCGGTCGCCTCCGTCGCCGTCGGTGCGAGTGGCCTGACACCGTTCGTCGATCCCGCCTGCACCCGCACACCCGGGGACCGCGCCCGGGACTTGGCGGCGCTGGACAAGGCGGCCACGCAGTTGCGCCGGCTCGGTTCCCGCGAGCACCCCGCGAGCTTCAGTGGTCTCGTGTCCTGCCGCCGCGCCCAACGGATCACGGTGTTCCGGGTGCCCGGAGAGGCGGCGGGGCTCCGGCGTGACATGCGGAAGATGGCCCGCAAGTTCGAGGTGGGGCTGGACTTCGCCGACGGACTGTTCAGCAACAAGGCCGCCCAGGCGACCCGCAAGGCGGTGCTGAGCAGGTTCGACGACCTCAACTCCGCCGGTGCCCCGTTCGCGGTGCTGGCCATCCAGGAGAACGGTGCCGTCGAGGTCAGGGTCCGGGGCGACGTCGCCGCAGCCGAGCGCGTCCTTGCGCCGCTCCTCACGCGGATCTACGTCGTGCAGATCGAGACCAGCTGACCGGGTCGATCCGATGAGGCACCCGTGCCGCGCTCGCTGGACCAGACCACAGCGCTCAGTCGTCGGCGGTGAACTTCAGCACGCGCTTGCGCTTGCCCTCAATGGTCATCCGGAAGGTACCTTCGGCGTTGGCGAAGCGCTTGGTGCCGTCGATGATCGGGAATTGCAGGGCCGTGTCCCGGATGTTGAAGCTCTGTCGATCCGTGCCGCGGACCTTGATCTTCGAGCCCTTGATGCTGACGGTGATCTTGCAGGTGTAATCGGCGCCGGGGTTCGGGTCGCCGCTCGAGCTGGCGATCACGTTCGAGATCACGCACCGGCCGCGCTCGCTGCCGACCGTCGTGCCCTGCCGCTGCAGGCGCCCACGGAAGGTGAACGAGTCGCCGTTGTTGATCGAATCGGGATCCGTGACGTCATCGTCGTACTGGGTCTGCACCGAGAGCACCCTGATCGTGAACTGCTTGTGGTCCGCCGGGGCCGCGCCGGCGCTACCGGCGGTGGCGAGCAGTCCGCCTGCGACCAGGGCGGCGGCTGCGGTGGAGGCGACGAGCTGTCCAGTGTTCACGGGCGTCCTTCCGGGGTCCGACGGGTAGGGAGTCAGGCAAGTTGCTGCGATGCTGGCAGGGGGTCCAAGCCGGTGGCGCCCTCGACGGTCCGGGTGTTCATGCCGCGTCCGGCCAGCAGGCGCAGGTGGTTCGTCTCGCCGACGGCTAGAGCCTGATTGAACACCGTCAGCTCGCCGAAGTGCACCGAGGGTCTGCGACGCCCCGGTGTCGATCGCTGGACCAGACCACAGCGCTCACTCAGGAGGCGCCGCAGCGCGCAGGGACCGCCGCATCCGTTGCGGTTGTGGTCTGGTCCAGCGCGACCCTTCCGAACCAAGCAAGAACCCCAGGTCGCAACACGTTGACCTGGGGTTCTGTCGGCGCGCCCGAAGGGACTCGAACCCCTAACCTTCTGATCCGTAGTCAGATGCTCTATCCGTTGAGCTACGGGCGCAGGCCCCGGTTTCGGGCCGTCGGAGAGTCTACCGGCCTCCTGAGGCGCCGCTGACCGGTGCCCGGGTCGACAACTCAGGGAGCGTGCGAGCGGGGGATCACTGCCGCGCGGCGTACCGCGGCGGGGACGGGTCAGCGGGCATCAGCGAGGGCCTCTTTCCGTCGCGCCACATAGTCATCGGCGACCCCGTCGCTGAGTCGGTTGATCGTCGCTTCCGGGAGCCCATCGCAGGCCTGCGCGACCCCGCGCCCGTCAGCAGGGGCGTCCTCGTTGGCTGCGATCTTCGCCCCGGCGAGGGCCAGTTCCGCCCGGCAGGTCTGTGTGGTGGAGCGCCTGGACGCGGGGGTGTCGCCGAGGGCGATGACGGCCTTGCGCGCGTCGCTGATCTGGTCCTGCTCGAACAAATCGCGCGCAATGCGCAAGCGCTCCGCCGGGTCGAGTTCCTCGCAAGCGGCCACTACCGGGAAGTAGGTGTCCGGAGTCCGGAGGCGGTAGGCCACCACTGCATTGACACAATTCTGACGAGGGAACTCGCGCACCAGCGGCTCTGGTGGCGCCGATAGCGCTGATGGCTCCGAGTCAACTTCGGCAAGCTGGGTCAGCTGTTGCGCAGTCAACCCCGGCGGCAGCAGCCCAGGGGAATCGAACGACGTGCCGGTGCTCGTGGTCTCGTCCTGTGACTTCCAGGCGTAGACGCCGATCACGCTGGCTACCAGGAGTCCGGCGAGGACGGCTGCGCCGATCTTCACCCAGCTCCACGGACGCTTGCCGTGGACCTCACCGGTGACGCCGTTGACCGCGACCTGATAGGGCTTGGACTTGAACAGCACCACCAGCAGGAACACCGGCAGCAACAGGTGCCGGAAACTCTCGTTGCTCCAGGCGGTGTCCTTGCTGCTGATGCGTTGGTGGTCGCCGCCGATGTCCCTTTTGATTGCGTCGTCGATCAAGTCGTTCATCCGGTTACGGGCATCGATCTGACAGTGCGCCAGGCTTCGGTCGTAGCGGCGGGCGAGGAAGCCGGCAAGGTACTCCGGCTGGAATGTCTGGGCGGTGTCGGTCGGCCACGGTTCCAGCTCGCGCATTCGCTTGGCATCCACCGAGCTCTCGGCAGTCACCGGCACGTCGTCGAGATTGAGGGTCACGTCGCCAGAGACCGAATCCCAGTCGATATAGCGCTCGGTCTCGGTCTTGCCGTTGCGGCGCACCGTGCGGGTGCGGTCCGTGCCCCGGGCGCCGTCGTAGGCGGTGTGGGTGTCTGCGTCGAAGGTGAAGAACGGCAGGTAGATCCCCGCGAACGACCCGGTCGTCGCGTACTTCTTGAAGGCGTTCGGCGCCCAGCGCCGTTTGGTGATCCACGTCCGCACATGGGTCTCGGCTGCCTTCTGGTCAAGACCGAACGGGACGATGCCGTCGACGGCGAACCGATCCGGCGCAACGCGCACGTCGCTGGTCTGCACCGGATGTGCGCAGAACGGGCAGCGCGTCGCGGTGAGGGTGCCGGTGAATCCCACGACGCCGTGACAGCTGGGGCACACGAACTCGGTGTCGGGTTGCCCACCCGGCGCGGGCACCGAGGGAGCGCCCTGTCCGCCGCCCGCGCCGGCCCGGGGGTCGGCCAGCCCGGCGGCCAGGTCGTGCTCGGGCGCGGTCGCGGGATCAGGCTCGATCGGATAGGCGGATCCGCACTGGATGCAGGTCGTGCCCTTCGTCGCCGGGGTGAAGTGCCGGGCACCACCGCAGTTCACGCAGGCGAATCCGCTGGGCACGGCGAAGGCACTGGTGGCGGCCGTGCCGGTGGCAGCGGGGGTCGGTAGCGGCGGCGGCGTCGGCGTGCCGGGACCAGGATGCAGGGCCTCGCTCATGTCGTCCTCGTCAGATGGCCGTCGTCAGGCCGTAGGCGGCGGCGGAGGTGTGGCCGCGGTGGGGGGCGCGGGCGGGCCCGGGGGCGGCAGGGGCGGTGGCGGCGTGGCGAACAAGGCTGCGACGCCGGCGACGGAACCGGCCGGTGCCCACCCGGCCATGCCCGCGGACCAGACCAGCGTGGTCGGGGTGAGGCGACCGGTTGCGATGAGCGCCGCGAGCTGATTGAGGTCGAACGGGCCGCTGGCCTGGCCGCCGGCGTCGACGTGGAAGGCAGCCGGCGCCAGGGGCGGCGGCGCTGCGGCTGGTGGGTTCGCCATCTGGGCACCGACCTGTCCGCCGACCGCCATGCCGACCCCGGCTCCGACCAGCAGTCCTGCGCCGCCGCCGGGGTTCTCGGCGGCGGCGAGCGTCGCGTCGGCGGTCCGCAGTTGCTGCAGGCGACCGACGTCGCCCGCGTTGGCGCTGTAGGTCTTGGCCTCCAGGCCCTTGGCCAGACCCGCGGTGATGGCGGCGGTGATTTCGTCGGGCATCGAGATGTTCATCGCGATCGAATCGATCTTCAAGCCGAATTCGTCGTCAACGCGCTCCGCGACCAGATCGCGCAGCTTGGCGGCGAACTCGGCGTTGTTGCTCTGCAGCGCCACGGCGCCGACCTCGGAGGACCCGAGCAGGTCGGCGAACGACGTGGCGATCAGACGGCGCAGCAGTTCGGTGAGCTCGTCCAGTTCGACGGCGCTGTCGGTGCCGATGATCTCGCGCAGAAAGATCTCCGGGTCCTCGATGCGCACCACGCACAATCCGTTGGCGCGGATCGGCACCATTCCGAACTCGGCGTCGCGGATCAGGATCGGTTGCGCCGTTCCCCACCGCAGATCGGTGATCGGGCGGGTGTTGATGAAGTAGACCTCGCTGCGGAACGGGCTTTTGAAGCCGTGCTTCCAGCCCTGCAGCGTCGACAGGATGGGGACGTTTTCCGTCAACAGCTTCCAGGTCCCGGGATCGAACCTGTCGGCCAGCTGGCCGCGGTAGACGAACACCGCGTGCTGGCCCTCGCGCACGATCAGCTCGGCGCCGTTCTTGATCTCGTTGTTGTAACGCGGGAACCGCCACGCGAACGTGGTCCGGGAGTCATCGATCCATTCGATGATGTCGACGAACTCACCCTTGATCTTGTCGATCAGTCCCATGTCGGCCTTTCGTGCGCGTACCTCGGAGGTGGGAAGTGCACCAAGAACTACAGCAGTTGAACAAGCAGAAGCAGCGTGCCCAGGATGAGACCGCCGGCGGCGAAGGCCAGCGCGACGAGCAGAACCAGGTACAGCAGCACCGCGACGAATCCGATCAGACTGACTCCCGCCTCGATGGTGGCGATGCCCGTGCACCCGTCCACCCAGAGCTTGCGGCTCGTCTCCCCGACCTGAGCCACGCCGACGTAGACGGGAACCAGTACGACGCGGTATCCCTCGTTGGTGCGGACGGTGTCAAAGATGTCGAAGTGCGGTGTGCCGGCGCCCGTCTGTTTGCTGATGGCGCTCAGGATCTGAGCTCTCGCGCGGGACTCGAGCTCGGCGCGGTAGGCGCCGAACCCGCCCTCAGGTAGATGCGCCGGCGCGCCGGCGATGTACTCGCGGCGGAAAGCGATCGCGTCGCCCGGGGTGTGGATGGGACGGAAGTCGGTGTTGCGGCGGAACTTGCCGAGGCCCGGGAGGGGCATCTTGCCGGCCCCACCCTTGGGTTCCAGCGCCTCGGCGGCGGCAGTGGTGAACACGCTGACCTCGATCGCCACCTCGACCCGGCCTTCGATCTTCTTCCGGCTGGTGGTGCTCTTGCCGTCCTCGTCCCGTCGGACACGCACCACCTCGCCCTTGTACTCGGTGACGGTGTCCGCGGTGACGACCAGGGCCGGGAGCCAGCGCAGTTCCAGCTTCGCCGCCCGATAGGCCGCCTTCTTGCCCCGCGAGACCCGTGTGATCGAGGCCTCGGCCATGATGCGGCGACGCGCGGTTGCCTCGTCGATGTGCAACGGCAGGACGCCGTCCACGGCGGCCCAACCGCTGCCGGGCAGGGCAGTGCTGAGCAAGGACATCCCGCAGGACCCGCACGGACTCCCGACCTGCGTGGCATCGAAAGTGAGGGGTGAAGCGCACCCGGGGCAGGAGGTCACGCCCTGGTGCAGAGGTGCGATCCCGGCTGCGCCTGCAGTGTCTGCGGGGTAGGGCCGCACGGTCACCGGATCGGACCATTCCAGGGCCTCGGTGTCGCCGCAGGTCCGACAGATCACGCGAGGAGAGCACAGCAGCCGGTAGAACTCCATCTCCTTGTGCGGGTCGCGATCGCCGAACATCGGCACCGGGCTGTCGGGGTCGCCGTCCTCGCGTCCGGCGTCGTAGGCGCGGGCACCTCCGCAGGTGGCGCACGCAAAGGTTTCCAGTTGCGGCGCGGCCGCGGCCGTCGGTTGGGCCGGCGCCGGCGCGCTCGTGGGCAGATCCGGTGGCGTCTCGGTGGTCATGGCATCTCCACGCAGCACGGCGGGTCCAGCAGGACGGTCACGGAGCGGCAGGAGCCGCCGGTGCTCCGGGACCGGGGGCGCCACCAGGGCCCTTCTTCAGCAGCTCGTCGAGGCCCGCGGTCGCCTTGGCTCCCGCCTCGCGCGTGATCTGCGCCATGATCTCGCGACCGGTGTCGTCGGAGACCTTCTTGCAGGACTCCGGTGCGGTGTCCTCGGTGAACGCGGGCTCCAACCCAGCGGCGCCCGCGTTTAATGCCTGGTCGAACAGCTTGCTGAGCTCGCTCTTGCACTCCTGCGCGGTGGAACTGTTGACGTCGGTGACCTTGTCCTCGCCGCCACCGCACCCGACCACGGCGGTGCTCAGGACGGTGCCGAGTAGGACGCCGAGAACTCGCGTGTTCACCTGTACTCCCCGTGTCGTGGAACCTGGTCTGTTCAGGTTGCTGGTTCGGCCCAGGCGATCTGGACGACCTCGATGCCCCGCTCGCGGGTGACGAGCTGGGCCCGCCCGGGCACTCCGGGCTGCGGGCGCGCGTTGCCGACGAGGGCACCTTCACTCGGGTCGCCCGGCAGGATGATCCCGGGGGAGGCGAGGTCGCGCATCGCCTGGATCACCGGCTCGTACAGGGCGCGCGAGGCCCCGCCGCTGCGGCGAGCGATGACCAGGTGCAGACCGATGTCGCGAGCCTGCGGGAGTAGCTCGACCAGCGGTGCGAGCGGGGACCCGGTCGAGCCGGAGACCAGCTCGTAGTCATCCACGATCAGGTAGACGTCCTTGCCGGTCCACCACGACCGCTCACGCAACTGAGCCGGCGTCACGTCCGGTCCCGGCAGGCGACCCTTGAGGAACTGAGCAAGCTCGGCCACCGCCGGTCCTGCGCCGGCCGCGCCGGTCATGTACTCGAACAGGTACTCCTCCGGTACCTCGCCGAGCAGTGCGCGCCGGTAGTCCACGACCGCCAGTTGAGCCTGCGCGGGCGTGAACAGGCGCATGACCTCGCGGGCGTAGGTGCGCAGCAGGGCGGACTTGCCTGACCCGCCGTCGCCGTAGACGGTGAGCATCGGGTCGGCGGCGGGGTTCAGACCCAGCGGGGCCAGGTCGCGTTCGCCGACGCCGAGCAGCAGGCGCTGATCGCCGGTGGTTGCGGCTGCCCGCACCTCCTCGAGGGAGATCCGTTCCGGCAGCAGGCGAAGCTTCGGTCCCGAGGGCAGCGCCGACGCCGTGCTGATCGCCTGGACCAGGTGATCGATCCCGGCCCCGAGAGTGGCGGGGTCGTTGTCACCATCGACGCGGGGAAGGGCGATCAGAACATGGTTCGGTCCGGGCACGATGCCGCGTCCGGGTCGCGCGGCCGGGACGTTGCCGGCGGCCTTGCGGTCCAGCTCGGAATCTGACGGGTCACCCAGGCGCAGCTCGAGCCGGGTGCCGAAGAGGTCCTTGATCGTGGAACGGAAGTCGTTCCACCGTGCGGAGGTGACGACCAGGTGGATCCCGAAGGTCAGCCCGCGCGAGGCGAGGTCGGTGAGTTCGAGCTCGAGGGCATCGAAGTCCGCGCGGATCGTGGCCCAGCCATCGATGAGCAGGAACACGTCGCCGTACCCGTCATCGGCGGTCCCCGCGAGCTTGCGCGCCCGGTAGGTCTCGATCGAGTCGATGCCGTTGGCGCGGAAGTACGCCTCGCGGGCGTTGGTGATCCCGACGACCTCGGCGAGGATGCGTCGCACGATGTCCGGCTCGCTGCGGGTGCCGACACCGGCGATGTGCGGCAGGCCCGTCAACGAGGTGAAGGTTCCGCCGCCGAAGTCCAGCACGTAGCACTGCACCTCAGCCGGCGTCCTGGTCAACGCGAGCGAGGTGACCAGGGTGCGCAGCAACGTCGACTTGCCGCTGCGCGGACCGCCGACCACCGCCAGGTTCCCGCCGGCGCCGCCAAGATCCACGACGAGGGTGTCGCGGCATTGTTCCGCGGGCTTGTCGACCGCACCGAGGGGAACGACCAGTGAGCCCTTGGCGCGCCAGGACGGGCTGATCAGGCCGAGTCCGGGGACAACTGCCAGGTCCGCGAGCAGCGAGTCGAGGGTGTCGGGCTCATCCAGGGGCGGCAGCCAGACCTGGTGTGCGGCCGGGCCGCGGCCGCGCATCCGCTCGACCACGATGTCGACCTCGGAGCGGGTTTCGGTCTGCTCGGGCTCAGGTTCGGGGAGGTCGGATTGGGCGGCGGCCGGCAGCAGCACCGGGATCGTGGTGAACGGCACGATGCGGGCAGCCACGACCGGTCCGCTCGGCGCTGCCCGGCGCACCGGAGGCGGACCGGAGACGTAGGAGGCGGTGAAGCGGATCAGCGTCGACTGATCAGGCTTCAGATAACCCAGACCCGGCACCGGCGGCAGCGTGTACGCATGATCGACGCCGAGCACCGTGCGCGATTCCTGGGCCGAGAACGTGCGCAACCCGACCCGGTAGGACAGGTGCGAGTCCAGACCTTTGAGCCGGCCCTCCTCCAGGCGCTGGGTGGCGAGGAGTAAGTGGATGGACAGCGAACGGCCGAGCCGGCCAATCGCGACGAAAAGTTCGGCGAAGTCCGGCTTGGCCGAGAGCAGTTCGGAGAACTCGTCGACCACGATGAACAGGCTCGGCAGTGGGGCGAGGTCGGCCCCGGCCACCCGGGCCTTTTCGTAGTCCTTGACCGAGGCGAAGTTGCCGGCCTCGCGCAGCAGTTCCTGACGGCGCACCATCTCCCCGGCGAGAGCGTCCTGCATGCGGTCGACGAGGGTGAGCTCGTCGGCCAGGTTCGTGATCACCGCCGACACGTGCGGGAGCTCGGACATGCCGGCGAAGGTCGCGCCGCCCTTGAAGTCGACGAGGATCAGGTTCAGCGCATCGGGGGAGTGGGTGACGACGAGCCCGAGTACCAGCGTGCGGAGGAACTCGGATTTTCCGGAGCCGGTCGCGCCGACCACCAGACCGTGCGGGCCCATGCCCTGCTGCGCGGACTCCTTGATGTCCATCGCGACGGGGGTGCCGTCCTCGGTATTGCCGACCGGTACCCGCAGCCGATCGCGGTTGGAACGTGGCTCCCACGCGGTGTCGATGTCGAAGTCGCGGACATCGCCGATCCCGAGCAGGTCGAACAGGTCCGCCACGCCCGCCGACCCGGCCGCGCTGCGGGCCTTGGCGCTGGTGGTCCACATCGGGGCCAGCCGACGCGCCAGCGCCTCGGCTTCGGCCACCGAGGGCTGATCGGCCCAGACCGTGGCCTGCGTGCCCCGCAACGTCGCCGCCGTGGTGCGGATCCGGCCGTCCGGGCGGGTCTGGTCGGTGATGCCGAACCGGAGCAGGTGAGGGTCCGTCACCTCGGTCCAGGTCTGGGGCAGCTCGAGAACGGTGACTCCGGCCACGCCCTCCGGGGTCACGATCGGATTGCTCGCCGGGATGTGCCCGCCGTCGACCACCACGAGCACGTGCGGCAGCAACGGCGCGCCGTTGGCACCCACAGGGCCGGCACCGAACCGAGGTCGCTCGGTGAGCTCCTCGGGCAGCAGCGGGATCAGGTCCTCCAGGGAGTCGGCCACCTGGCGGGCAGCCCCAGCCCCGTCCCGCTCGCGCGGGCTGGCGTTGTGCGGCAGCCACTTGACCCACTCCCAGTCCGCGCGTGCCTCAGAGCCGGCCACGACCGCGATGACAAGGTGCTCGGGGGAGTGGAAGGACGCGGCCTGGGTGAGCACGGCCCTGGCCAGGGCGCGGACCTCGGAGATGTTCGCCCCGGTCAGCTCGACCTTGGCGAACGCGCGCAGCTCGAACGCGGCCGGGAGGTCGGGCTGGACGCGGTGGGTGGTCAGCAGACGATGCAATGCCGAGGCCGCGACGGGATCGAGTTGATCGATCGGCGCGGATTCCGGGGCAACCAGCTCCAGGGAGAGTGGCTGTGCGGTGACGCCGTAACGAACCGCCAGAAACGTGGGGTCGGCGGGGGAGCGCTCCCAGATCCGGGTCCGGTCGGCAGCGATCCCTGGCAGGTGCGCCGGGTCCGGGTGACTCCAGGTGAGCGCATCACGCTGGCGAGTGGCGGCCTCGCGCGCGGTGGCGCGCACGCCGCTGAGGTAGCGCAGGTACTCACGGCGCTGGTCGGCGACCTTGCTGGTGCGCTGGCCCCGCTGGCGTAGCACGCTGACGGCCACGAAGCCGAGGGACGCGACCAGGAACATCCCGGCGGTGGCGTAGCCCCTGCCACCGGGCTGGGTGGTCGCCACGAACACGACCGAGCCGACGCTGGCCAGCATCGGCAGCAGGTTCTGCAAAATCGAGCTGCCGCCCTCGGCGGGCACGAGTTCCGGCGGCGGCTGCAGCACCACCTGACCCTGCGGAGCGACCGGGGCCTCGGGCCGGTAACTCGGACGGACGGTCGTCATGACTACGCCTCCCCCGCGGGGCCGTCGCCGCCGGGGGTGGCTGCGCGGTCACAGATATGGTGCGATGGCTGGTGATCTTAGGGTGATTTGTCCGGTCGGCGGCAAGGGTTCCGGCGCGCGTTCGACGTCAGACCGCGCTGCCGTAGCTGCGAAAAGGAGGGCGTCGTGACCGCCACCTCGGTCGTGGGCAGCGCGGCAGGCGCTGCCCCGCCGCGAGCCGCTGCGCCCGACGCCCTGATGCGTTTCACCGTGCACGGACCGCGCGGTCGCGTCGATCTCGTCGCCCCGGTGGCGGCGACGCCCTGGGTGCTGCTCGCCGAACTCGGCCCCGAGGCCGCGCACCTGGTGCTCACCCGCGCCACCGGTGCTCGCCTCGATCCGGATGTCTCACTGGCCGGGCAGGGCGTGCGCGACGGCGATCTGTTGGTGCTCGCTGACCCCGCTGCGCTGCCTGCGACGCCGGGGGAGCCGCTCGCCGGCGAGGTGGATCCGCCCGCGCTGTCCTGGTACCGGTTCCTGCGCCCGGGCGCGCAGGTGCTGGCCCCGGGCTTCGCGGCCGGCGCCGTGGTGGCGTTGCTCCCGCGTTCGCAGCCCGGCGATGACCTGCTCGCGATCGTCGCGGCCGGTGTGGTGGCTGCCCAGGCCGCCGTGGTGGTGCGGCTGGTGGCCGCGCCGCTGGTCCGTGCCGCCCTGACCGTGTGGCTGTGGCTGGGCGTCCTGGCGGCCGGCGTCGGTGCGCTCGTGCTGCTCGGCGACGGTGAACCGCGCCTGGTCTGGTGCGTGCTCGCGCTCTGCGCCGTCGCTGCCGCGAAGCTGCTGCCGCAGATCGCCGTCGACGTGCCCGATGAACAGTTGCTCGACGCCGAACGGATGTCGGCGACCACCTGGTCGGCGCGGGTCTTCCCACCGGCACGCAAGGTCCGCATCCGCACCCGGGAGGTGGCCCGCACCGTCGAGAGCGGGCGGCGCCTGCTCGACGCCGGCGCGATCGCCGCAGCGATGCTGGCGGCGGGGACAGCCGTGGCGCTCGCGCTCGATCCCGGACCGGGCTGGACGCAATGGCCGGCGTACGCCACCGGCGCCCTCGTCGGGATCGCGCTCGCCGCGTGCTCGCGGGCCTACCGGGGAATCGGCGCCCGGCTCGCGCTGCGCCTCGGCGGTCTGGTTGCGGTGCTCGCCGGGGTCGGCGGATCGTTCGCCGCGTCCTCGCCGATGGCGTTGTACTGCGCGGCTGGCGGCGCGCTGGTGCTGGCGTTGCCGGTGATTTTCGCCGCGACTGCCCTGGGCAACGGCTGGCGTTCGGTGTGGTGGGCGCGTTTAGGTGACGGGGTGGATTTCCTGGCCGTCGCCGGGGCCTTCCCGGTCGCCTTGCTGGCTGCGGGGGCGTTCACTCACTTCCGTCAGATGCTGTCCTGACCCGACGACAGGTGGCCCGACGCACAGGGGAGATGCGCGATGAACGGTGCGGTCAGCGCCCAGGAGGGCGCTCTACAACGCTCGGCCCAGCTGGTGGCCGAGGCGCGCGCCGACCTGGGCAAGCAGTGCTCGGCCCTGCGGCAGGACCTCGCGGCATTGGTGGCGCACTGGAAAGGCGCCGGCGCCCTGGCGTGCCGGGAGGTGCTCGATCGCTGGGACGTCGAGACCTTCGCGGTGATCGGGGAACTGGACACCTTCGAAACCAACCTGCTGGCGACGGAATCGAATTACCGCAGCGCCGACCAGGCGCAGGCCGACGGGATGACGAGGGCGGCGCGACGGCTCGGGTGAGCCCCGACCTGCCGTGATCCGCTGCGCCGAGCGGGCCGGCAAGCAGGACTTTCCCGATCTTCCTGGTCCGATTTGTATCCGGAGGATTAGGGTCGCAAGCGGCGGATCTGCCGCCACGGGGAACGGGAGGTGCCGGGATGTCCGGTGAGATCAGCAAACAAGATCAAGCCCTCACACGTGGGGCGCAGATGGTGGCCGAGGCCAAGCAGGATCTCGATGCGCAGCTGAAGGCCCTGGGCGGCAAGCTCGCGAACATCGGTGGGCAGTGGACCGGGGTCGGGGCCACCTCCTTCAACTCGGCCATGCAGAAGTGGAACGAGCAGGCCCGCACGATCATCAACGCACTGGACACCTTCGAGGCTTCCTTGAAGTCCGCCGAGAACACTTACACCAACGTCGATTCCGAGCAGCAGGCAGCGTTCGCCAAGCTGTCCGGCCGGCTCGGCTGAGGGGCGCGGGTCATGGCAGGAGATTTCAAGGTCAACTTCGGCGCGCTGGACACCGCCGCCATGGACATCCAGGGCGCGGGCAAGAATCTGGCCGCCCGCCTGCAGCAGCTGGACCAGTCGCTGGCGCCGCTGCGCTCGGACTGGACCGGCGCCGCGAGTGAGTCCTACGCCCAGTCCAAGGCGAAGTGGACGCGCTCGATCGAGGAGATGCAGATCCTGCTCTCCGACATCGGCAGGGCCGTGCAGGCTTCCGGTGGCGGGTACAACGACGCCGAGAAGCGCAACTCCGGCCTCTTCGGCTAGGCCGTGACGTCCCCGGGCGGGGCCGGTGAGGTCGAGGTCTCGGTCGACATGCTCGCCGACTGGGTCAAACGGCAGCTGGTACCGATGCACGACCAGATGATTGCGATCAGCGCCGCCTTCGGGGCGATGCCGAATTACCAGGCGTTGTTCGGGCCGATCCCGGCTGCTCGGGAGTTGGATGCCCGGCACCGGGATGCCTACGAGGTCTACGCCCCCACGATTCGGGCGCTCGGGGACGACCTGGATCTGCTGATCGGCAAGCTGCGCACGGTGATCAAGAACTACTCCGACGAGGACGACAACGTCGCTATGGCGCTGATGCGTCTCGGGGAGAAGATCACCGGCAAGTCGGGGTACCAGTCGGACGCGGTCTACTCCCAGCACGTGCGGGAGTCGATCCAGCGCAGCGTCGCGTCCCCGGCCGTGGCCGCGCCCGCGGGGCCGGGGCCGGGCGCTGCGCCGGTCCCGGCCGCTCCCGCAGCCCCGGCGCCGGCGCCGCCGGCAGCGGAACCGCCGGCGCCCACGCAGGAACGGACTTTCTGAGCAGGTGCGGTGAGGTAGGGCGCTGGAGCGTTGTCCGGTAGGCAAATGTGAGGGAGTGTGCACGGGTGGTTGCAGGTAAGCGGGTCGGTGCCGTCGGTGTGGTGCTCGCGATGGGCGTGGCGCTGCTCGGCCCGACCGGTGCAGTGGCCGCCCCGGTCGAGGAAGGCTTCGGCAAGGACGCCTGGTGGTACAAGGCGATGGGGCTCGCGGAAGCGCATAAGGAGACCACCGGCAAGGGTGTGAAGATCGCCGTGATCGACACCCCGATCGACCCGTCGGTCCCTGAGTTGCGCGGGCAGAAGGTGAAAGCGGTCGAAAACGTCTGCGGGGGCAAAGCGACGGCGCGGGGATCGGCTGCCGAACACGGCACCACGGTGGCCGTGAACATTGTGGGCTCCGGTCGTGGCACGAACCCGGGAGGTCGTGGGGTCATCGGAATCGCCCCGGACGTCGAGTTGCTCACCTATGCGCTCGGTCGGGTCGCGGGCTCCAGCATTCTGTGCGCCACCAAGTCTCTTGCTGCGGCGAGCGCCGACGCGATCGATTTGGCTGTGAGTCAGGAAGCCCGGATCATCAGCGCGTCGTTTGGCAGCGCCTCAAGTAACCCACTTGAATCCGCTGCGATCCAGCGGGCACTGGATGCGGGCGTAGTCGTGGTTGCCGCCGCCGGGAATGCCTCGAAGGAGGATAATGTCATCTACCCGGCGGCCCATCCAGGCGTCGTCGCTGTGGCCGCAGTGGACCGCGGGGCCAAGCCGTGGGTCGGGAACGTCGCCGGTGACCGAGAGAAGTTGGTGATCTCCGCCCCCGGGGTGGAGCTGGCAACGGGTTCGTTTGACGGCGAGCGCTGGCGGAGCAGCGCCCTCGTCACGGGTACCTCCGAGGCCGCTCCGATTGTGGCTGGGGGCCTGGCATTGGTCGCTTCCAAATATCCGAAAGCGACTGGCAATCAGTTAATCCAGCATCTGATTCGTAACCCGGGCGGTACCCGAGAGTTCGGCAAGGACCTGGAGTACGGCTACGGGATCATGTCGGTGACCAAAATGTTGGCCGCGGATCCGACCGAGCAACCGGATGTGAATCCGCTGATCGAGGCAGCGGAGCCTGCGCCGGCGTCAACGACGGCTCCCGAGCCAACGGTTGAGCAGGCGTCGATCGATGACCTGACCGAACCGGTCGCGGCGGCCGACGCCGACGCCGGCGGCGGCGGCGGCGGGTCGTCCGGGGCGCTCATCGGTGCTGGTGTCGTGGCGTTGCTCGTGATCGGCGGCGGGGCCTTCCTGCTGATGCGCCGCCGACCCACCCCGTCCGGGAGCGGCCATGGGTGATCCGTACCCGGAGGCCGAAGCGCAGCGGCTGCTGGAGGAGCTGAAGGCAACCGCGTGGTGAGGTAGGGCGCTGGAGCGTTGTCCGGTAGGCAAATGTGAGGGAGTGTGCACGGGTGGTTGCAGGTAAGCGGGTCGGTGTCGTCGGTGTGGTGCTCGCGCTGGGCGCGGCGCTGCTCGGCCCGACCGGTGCGGTAGCTGCCCCGGCCGAGGAGGGCTTCGGTAAGGACGCCTGGTGGTACAAGGCGATGGGGCTCGCCGAGGCCCATAAAGAGACCACCGGCAAGGGCGTAAAGATTGCGGTGATCGACAGTCCCGTCGACCTTTCTGTCCCTGAACTGCGGGGCCAGAACGTGACGCCTGTGGTGAATGTCTGCGGCGGGAAGGCGACAGCGAAGGGCTCTGCCGCAGAGCACGGCACCACCGTGGCAGTCAACATCGTGGGATCGGGCACCGGAACCAACCCGGGGAGTCTGGGCGTGATCGGGATCGCGCCGGACGCCGAGTTGTTGACCTTTGGGCTGGGCCAGGCGGTGGGTACCAAACTCCGGTGCGTGAGCAAGCAAGAGTCCATTGCCGCGGCGGAAGCAATCGACATGGCTGTGGAACGTGGAGTGCGGATCATCAGCCTGTCATTCGGCTCCGCGACGGGCAGTCCAGCCGAAAAAACAGCGGTGACTAAGGCACTCGAAGCGGGCGTCGTGATCGTTGCTGCCTCCGGTGATCGCCGTGACAGCTCCGTGCTCTATCCCGCCGCCTATCCGGGCGTGATCGCGGTCGCAGCCGTAGACCGCGATGCGAAACCGTGGGTGGGCAATGTCGCCAGTGGTCGAGAGAAGTTCGTGATCTCCGCGCCCGGCGTGGAGCTGGCCACAGGCTCCTTTGACGGCGAGCGGTGGCGAAGTAGCGCCCTCGTCACGGGGACTTCGGAGGCGGCACCGATTGTCGCTGGAGGCTTGGCGCTGGTCGCAGCGAAGTATCCGAAGGCGACCGGGAATCAGTTGATTCAACATTTGATCCGTAACCCGGGAGGGGACGGTGGGTTCGGCAAAGACTTGCAGTACGGCTACGGGATCATCTCGGTGACCAAGATGCTGGCTGCGGATCCGACCGAGCAGCCAGATGTGAATCCGCTGATCGAGGCAGCGGAGCCTGCGCCGGCGTCAACGACGGCTCCCGAGGCAACGGCCGATCAGACGTCAAACAATGACCTGACCGAACCGGTCGCGGCGGCCGACGCCGACGCCGGCGGCGGCGGCGGGTCGTCCGGGGCGCTCATCGGTGCTGGTGTCGTGGCGTTGCTCGTGATCGGCGGCGGGGCCTTCCTGCTGATGCGCCGCCGGCCCACCCCGTCGGGAGGCGGTCGTGGGTGATCCGTACCCGGAAGCCGAAGCGCAGCGGCTGCTGGACGAGCTGAAGGCAACCGCGGCGTTGGACCGGCAGAAGATCCTGGCGGGCGCAGACCTGTGGCGTAAGGCGTCAGCGGGTCTGGAGGAGGTCGCGGCGGGCCTGGGTTCGGAGGCGCGGTGGAACCAGGGCGCGGGCCGTGCCGTCTGGCTGGGTGAGGCCTCGCAGCTGGCGGGGGCTGCCTTCGACGCCCTCGCGGCGAAGTTCAACCAGTGCGCCACCCAGCTGGCGCAGGTTGGGCAACTGGTCGCCATCGGGGAGACCCAAGTGGGCTCCGTCGTCGATCAAATGGTGTTGATCGGGACCGAGCTCAAGGCGAAGCCGAAAAGGGGACTCGGGGCGCTGCTCGGCGACGTCAAGGACGTCGCGGTTGACGTCGTGTCCAACCCGGTCAAGCTGGTGACCTCAGGCCCGGCTTTGTTGGGCCGCGATGTCGAGCGGGCGGGCGATCGGCGGGAGGCCAAGGCGGTAGAGGACCGTGAGCAGCAGTTCATCGCGATCAAGGAGCTGCACGCGTTCTACTCCGAAGCCATGGCTGGCGACCGGCAGGGCATCGAGCAGGCCTGCCCGGAATCCGCAGGCATGGATATGCGAAATGCAGACGACACCATTCTGGACTTGTCGAGGCCTTCCCTGGCAGCGACGGGCGGCGACTACCCCCGCGGCCAGCTGCCCTCGGGCGGCGGCGGACCCGCGTTCCGGCCCAACCCGGTTACCGGGATCCCCGAGCCGCTGGTGGCGCGCTCGGGCGGGGACACCGGGGGCTACTCCCCGAGGCAGTACCCAGGCGATGGGTACACCCCGGGCGATGGGTACACGCCGGGGAGTGGGTCCAACCCGGGCCCGGACTCCACCTCAGGTTCCGGGTCGGGCGGTGCAGGTGGCGGTTCGGGGCTGCTGCACGGGTCGATGGCGGCTGGGGCGGGGATCGTGGGAGCGGGTGCCGCGGCGTTGGCCGCCTCCAGGCTCGCGGGCCGCGCCTTGGGTGCGTCAGGTGGGTCCACCTCGGGCCTGATCGGCGGCTCGAGTGCGGCGGGTGGCGCCGGTGGGTTGAGCGGGACGCTCGGCAGTTCAGCGGCCGGCACCGGCGCGGGCGCTGCCGGCGGTGCGAACGCTGGAACCTCGGCCACGGGCGCCGGTGCGCGAGCGGGTGGCATGGGAATGATGGGCGGGATGATGGGCGGCGGCGCCGGCGCCGGTTCCTCCGACGCGAAGGGCGCGGGCCCCCGTTATGGCGAAGGCCCGAGGCTGTCCGAGCGAGGCAAGCGCCGAGCCCGCGGCCCGCTGGACTCGGTACTGGGCGCGGGCTCGCGCAGCGAGGAGAGCGCGAGTGCGCCCCGGCCAGAACGATCCCGGACCCGCCGCTACGACGACTACGACGACGAGGACTACTGACCAGCACGCCGCGCACGCCTACCGACGTATCCGCACAAAGTGGACACCGGTGCCGCGCGGCGAAATGATCTAGCGGGACACAGCATGAGGTGGGGTAGGTCGGATGACGGACACGATCACTGATCCGAGCACGGACGCGGCGCCCGATCACGATGAGGACCCCGACGCCGGCGCGTCCCCGGGCCCCGCGCCGCGCCCCGCACACCACGGCGCCGCGTTGATCCGGATCACCGTGCGCAGTGCCACGCAGCGGGTCGATCTCGTGGTACCCGGCGCCGTCGCCGTCGCCGACCTGCTGCCCGACCTGGCCGCCGAGGTCGGCGTCCTGGACGCGAGCACCGCCCATGGCGGTTACCGTCTCGTGCGCGGTGACGGCGAGGAGCTGTGGGCCGACGAAGGCCTGAGCGAGCAGGGCATCGTCGACGGTGACGTGCTCCTTGTCGCGGCCGGCGTCGATGACGAGGTGCCGCGGGTCTACGACGACGTCGTCGAAGCGGTGGCCGACACCGTCGAGCGGGTCTGGCGGCCCTGGGATGCGGCGGCCGCCCGCTGGACCGCCCTGACCGCTGCCGCCGCCCTGCTCGGGGTCGGTGCGGTGGCGCTCGGACTTGCCCGCGACGAGGGCGTCCCGGTCTATGTCGGTGGTTACCTCGCGGCGGTGCTGCTGCTGGCTGGGGGAATCGTGCTGGCCCAGGCCCGGGGTGAACACCAGGTGGGCACCGTGGTGGCCTGGCTCGCCGCGCCGTACGCCGCCGCCGCAGGGCTGGCCGTCACCCCCGACGAGCCAGTGCTCCGACTGCCCCTCGCCCTGGCCGGGGCGGGAGTGTTCGCGGTCGGGGTCATCGGGATGCTGGCGCTGAGCCGCACCCGCTTCGCGTTGTTGCCGCCGCTGGTGGTCGGCGCTGCCGCCGGCGGCTGCGGCGGGGCGTTGGCTGCGTTGGACGATGCCCGCCCGGGTGTCGCTGCGGCCGTGGTGCTCGTGGTCGCCGTCATCGCCGGGGTGCTGTTGCCGATGTTCGCGGTCGCGAACACCGGCCTGCGCCCCCCGCAGCCCCAGAACAACAACGACCTGGTCGAGGACCCGGAACCGCTCGGGCCCGAGGACGTGGAAGGGCGCCTGCGGGTCGGGCGGGAGATGTCGCTGGCGTTGAGCGCGACCGTCGCGCTGCTCGTCATCCTGGCGACGCCGATGGTCGTCGATCTCGGCGTGGGCGGCGCCGCGCTCGCCGGCGCCGCGGCGGCCGCGCTCCTGCTACGCACCCGCCAGTACCGCACCTACGCAGAGGTGGCTGTCGGGGTCGGCGGCGGGGTCGGCGGAGCCGTTGCGCTGATCGTGAGCGCGATCGTGCTGCACCCGGACTGGCGGCCCACCCTGGCCGGGATCGGCGCGGGCGTGGGCGTGGCCGTCCTGCTGTTCGCGATCAGCCCGAACCGCCCGCCATTACGCCTGGGCCGCGCTGCCGATGCGGCCGAGAGCGGCGCCTTGGTGGCGCTGGTGCCGCTGGCCGTGATCGCCTCCGGCCTGCTCGACGTCGTCAACCGCTGACCCGGTCAGCGTGAGGAGAGAACCACCGTGCGCATGAACCGAACCGGCATCCTGGCCGCCCTGTCCGCCGCTGCCATCGTCGGTCTGCCCATGACCACCGCGGCACCGGCCGCTGCCGTGCCCTACGTCGAATACGACGATCCGCCCGCGCCCAGCGACGCCCCCGAGTCGGAGGCACCGGAGGCGCCGGTTCTGCTCGACGTTCCGATCATCCCGGTCACCGAGGGCCCGGTCGGCGTCGATGAGGTCCTCAATACCGACGACCCGGTCTCGGAGAACGACGTCGACGAGGTCGTGGTCTCGATCACCCAACCCACCGGTCCCGCGCTCGACGCCGCGGAGGACGCAGGAGTTGCCGATCTGCGCGAGGACGAGGTCGAGGCGGCCGACGAGGAGTCCGCGCCCGCGCCCACCGTCCCGGATTCCCCCGCCCCGGAGACCACCCAGGACGACAACAAGGGCGAGCGGGAGTCCGAGAACAGCGACGCCCCGACCGGCGACTTCAACGACGCCGGGGAGGAGCAGGAAGCGGAGGCCAGCGCGGACGCCGCGGTGCCCGAGACCGCCGAGGTCGCCGGGAACCCGCAGTCCGGTCAGCGGACCACCAGCACCCGGACCCCGTCCGGCGTCGACACCGAGACGACCGTGTCCGGTGTCGGCGTCCAGGAAATGGCGGCGGCCTCGGTGAATCAGTTCGGTGGCGTGCTCCCGGATACCGGCGCGGCGTCGACAGCGATCCTGCAGACCGGGATCGCCCTGCTCGCCGGCGGAATCCTGCTCGCCGGTACCGGCCGCCACCGGCGGATCTCCCGCGCTTCCGCCACGAACTGACTACTCGTCAGGGAGGAGGTCCGCGATGGACGGAGTGCTGGTCGATCCCGACGCGATCCGCGCCGCCGCGGCGCTTCTGCGCCAGCAGGCCAACTACGTCTCGCAGATGGACTGCTATGTGAACTCGACCTGCAAGGCGACGGGTGCGTTCACCGGCCCCACCGTGCTGGGTCTGTTCGAAGGCACCTACGAGAATGCGTTCCGCCTCGTCGCCGACGGATTGCAAGTCAGCCTCCAGGAGAATCACCAGTTGGCCGATCTGCTGGAGCAATGCGCACAGGGCTATGTTGATGCTGATCGGGGGTCCTACGATGCCTTCGCCCGGATTGCGGGTCCGCTCGGGTGGGACATCAGCGCCTACCAACCGGTGGGCAGTGGACGGGTCGGCTTCGCCCCGGGTTCGTGCGTGACCACGGCCGCCAAGCCGGCCGCGAGTGCGTCGGACGGTGGCCCGTTGCTGGGCGGCGTTCCGGTCGTGGGCGGCGCGTTGGGGGCTCTCGACAGCGCGGCGGCGTTTACGTCCGTCCACGTGGACGCCCATGCGAAACGCATGCTGGGCCTGGCCGCTCACGAGACAGTGATGTATCGGGGCGAGCGCATCTACAAGGACGACTTGCCCGATGGGGCGGAGGCGGACCCGACCCCCAAGAGTGCTCTGGACCGGATGGAAAACAGCCTCGAGGAAAGGCTCAAGCCGTTGGACGATCCGTTCGGTCTCAACGCGCGCAAGGAAAAGTTCGGCGAGTGGTTCCACGAGAAGGCCAATATCAGCGGCAGCACGATTGCCGACGACCTCGACCGCAGGGCGCTGGGCGTGAGCCAGTCCCTGATCGGCAACCCGGACGTCAGCGGATACAGCGCCGAGGTGGCCCGCAACAAGGCCATCAACGATGGAACAGATAAGGCGATCGACGTCTACGACGCCGGCAAGGCAGTGCTCGATTTCCGGCACGACCAGACCATGGGCCTCGGCGGCGCGGTGAAGGGCCTGTCCGGCACCTGGGATGACCTCAACGCGGCCGCCAGTACCCGCAACCGCATGCAGGACATCATCTCTGGCGGGCCCGACCCCTCGGTGCGCGATATCGCCGCCCGGCAGGCCCGAACATGACCGCGATCGCCGAGCGCTACGACGCGGCAAGCGCGTTGACAGCGCCGCCGCCGCCGCAGACCGGGGACTACATCAACGATCTGCGGGACAGTTCCGGCCTGATCATCGGCAAGGTCGACTGGGTCGGGAAGAAGCTGTTCGGCGCCAGCGTCATCGAGGAACTCGTCACACCGTTCGCCGGGGACTGGGCGCACCTCGACGTCGCCGCCGGTGGCTGGATGCAGCTCGGGGGGGCCTTGGATGCCACCGCGGCCAACATCGATGGTGCGTGGGAAGCCCTGGCCCAGTCGTGGCAGGGCGCGGCGGCCAGCGCTGCCCAACTGCGGTTCTCAGGGGCCGCAGACCTGCACCGGTCCCAGGCCGAGGGCTGCCGGATCATCGCCGGTCAATGCCGGACGATCATCGAGATCGCGCAGGCCGCCGGGGTGGTGCTCGCCTCGGCACTCAAGGTCATCAACGACATCTTGCTGCAGCTGCTTGCCGAGGCCGCAGTGCCGATTCTCGGCTGGGCGGCCGCTGCGGCACTCGCCCCGGTGAAAGCGGGGAAATTCTTCCTGTGCATGAAGAGGGTGGCCGCCGCGATCGAGCGGATCGTCAACGCGGTCAAGCTTGCGGTGCGAATCGTGGGCCTGCTCAAGACCGTGATCGGCGCGGCGGGCAAGGTCATGGCGACGTCGACCCGAGTGGTCCAGGTGGGCAACATCCAGATGACCGACGAGGTCACGCGCGTGCAGTTCGGGGTCGCGAGATGACGTCGGGTCTGGGCGGCGAGCCGAGCCTCGCGGAGCTGCTCGCCGAAGCGCGAGCTGCGGCCGACGACGCCATCGCGGGGCTGGCCGAGCTCAACGCGGAATTGACCCACCTGGGGCAGGCCGAGCGGGCCGCGCGGGAGGCCGCTGAGGCCAAGCGGGCCGAGCGTGCACGGGCCGGGGAGCTCGGACCGGAACAACGTCGGCTGCAGGAACGCATCGACCTGGGGGAGACGAGTTGGGGCGCGGTGCTCAGCGGCTCCGATCAATCCCCGGAGGCCGGCGCGGTGTGGACTGCGCTGAGCACCAACGTCGAAACCTTCACCGCCAGCGTCGAAGCCGGCCTGCAGGCCGAACGTCTCGCCGGCAACGGCAACCCTCGCGCCGAACTGATCGAGGTATTCGCGGAACTCAAGAGCACCGTGGCTCAGCTGCTGGCCACCCAGAACGAGGAGAACCCGCGTGGCCAGTAAGAAGGATCTGATCGAGGCCTACGCCTACAACCGTCGCCGGATGGTCACGGCCTTCGTCTCGGGTGCGCCCGGTGGGCGGGAGGTCGAACCCACCCGGCCGGGTCGGGCGATCATCGCGGGGATCGTGCTCGCCGCTCTCGTGGTCGCGGGCGGAGCGATGGCCGGGGTCATCAAGCCGACGGTCAAGTCCGGGTGGGACGACAACAGCCTGGTGGTGGCCCGCAAGACCGGCGCCCGCTACCTGGCGCAAGGGGGCAACCTGTTCCCGGTACGCAACACGGCTTCGGCCCGCCTGCTGATCGCCGCCGGTCAGTTCAAGGTCGTCTTCGCGCCGGAGGATCGCATCGCGAAGGCCAGGCAGGGCCCGCTGATCGGGATCGAGGATGCGCCGGACGCGATCCCCCTTGCCAGAGACCTGATCCAGTCCGGGTGGACGGCGTGTGCGATGGACCTCACTGCCGGAGATGCTGTGAACCCCGACGGCGGCCTGTCCTTGCGATTGGGTCGGGCACCGACCGCGGAACCGGCTGTGATCACCGAGCAGGGCGCGGTCCGCAACCAGGGCTTGGTCGTGCAGGTCGGTGAGGCGATCTCGCTCGTCTCCGGTCGGTTCCGCTACGCGATCGATCCGGCGGCGGTGGGGACGTTGCTCTTGGCGCTGGAGTTGACGCGCCCTCAGGTTGTCGACGTCCCGGCGCAGTGGCTCAATCTCTTCACCGCGGGCCAGCCCATCAAGCCGATGGAGGTGGACGGCGCGGGGGCTGCGGTCCCGAAGGCTGTGGGGCTGCCGGCGAGCGTGCGTCGGGGACAACTGGTCGAGATCGCCGGTGTGCAGAATCTGGTCGTCAAGGACGGGATCGTGCCGCTGAGCGAGCTGCAGGCCTTGATGTATCGAGTGGGCTACGGCAAGCCCGCGACCGGGTCGAACGAAGGGGCCGAAGTCGCTCCGCTGGGCACCGCGCCCCCGAACCTTGCTGCTGCCACCGTGGACTGGCCCCGCGACCTCCCGGCGCGCTATCCCTTGGTGGACAGGACCTCCGCCTGCGTCATCCTGGACGCGAGCACAACTCAGGGCGCCAAGACGTTTCTGGCGCGTCCGATCACCAAGGCTTTCCTGCAGCCCGCTACGCCCGCGGCCGTCAAGATCGACCCCGCGCACGGCGCCCTCATCACCACGGGGATCAATGAGCCGACATACCTGATCGACGCCGCGGGGACCTATTACGAGCTAGGACGTAGCGGCGAGGCCGAACAACTCGGTTACGGGGCGATCACTCCGACCTTCGTGCCAGCGGACTGGATCTCTGTCCTGCGCAAGGGTGTCGCCTTGAATCGGGACGTGCTCGCTCAGCAAGCCGAGCAGCCGACGACGGCTGCCGCGCGGCCATGACGTTCGGTCGGTGGCTGCTGGCCCTCTCGATCGTCGGCTCGGCAGAGGTGGGCGCTCTCGCGGTGCCGGCGACGGCGGCCGAGGTATGCACCAGGGACAAGCCTCAACTGATTGCCACACCATCCGTCCCCTTGATGAAGCTGGGCGCAGAGGCATTGCGCCGGCGCAATGCAACTGGCCGCGACGTCACCGTCGCGGTGGTCGACTCCGGGGTGGATCGACGTAACCGCCACTTGGGCAACGTCGTGCGGGCAGGTAAGTCGTTCATCCCTGGCGATGCGGGCAAGGGGCTGACCGACGACTACGGCCACGGCACCGCGATCGCGGGCATCATCTCCGCGCAGCGAGTCACCGGGTCCGCGCTGCTTGGACTCGCGCCAGGTGCGCGGATCCTGCCGGTCCGGGTCTTCGTCGGCGCCGGCGAGAACGTGGCGCCGGCCAACCGGCCACGGGTGGACCGGATCGCCGCCGGGATTCGGTGGGCAGCCACCCGGGCTGACGTCATCAATGTGTCGATGAGCGCGCCGCAGGGCAGCCCGGCGCTCGCTCAGGCGGTGGCCTTCGCGCAGGACAAGGGCGCGGTCGTGGTGGCCAGCGTTGGCAACCGGACCAACCAGGGAACCCAGACCGACACGTCGGTGCTGCCGGACGGGCCGCGCTTCCCGGCGGCCTATCCGGGTGTGCTCGGGGTGACCGCCGCGAACCTGGGCGAGCAAGGCGTCACCTACGACTCAGTGGGCGGCAAGCACGTCGACGTCGCAGCGCCCGGGTCGCGGGTCCTGTCGACCTTCCGCGACGCCGACGACTGCCTGCTCGCAGCGGCCCTGAGTTCGACCAGCTTCGCCACCGGCTACGCCAGCGCTGCGGTGGCGCTGCTCCGCGAGGCCTATCCGGACGAATCGCCCGACACCCTGATCATGCGGTTGACGGCGACGGCATCGGGCGCCCTGGCGGGTGGGCGCAACGATGCGCAGGGCTTCGGCCTGATCCGCCCGCTCGACGCGCTGACCGTCACCCTGGCGCCCGCTGCCGCACCCAAGGCAGCACAGGGGGCAGCATCGAAGGCACCGAAGCAAACCCAGGCGACGACGCAGAGCGCGGCGGTTACCGACGGACCCCGGCTGGTGGTGGCCGCCGTCGCGGTGGATCCGCGCGCCGACGCCCGCGAAGCGACCGCATGGTGGGTCGCGCTCGGCGCCGCCGGGATCGCGCTCGTGACAGTGCTGAGTGGTCTGGCCACGAGAAAGGGCCGGCGCACCTAGCGCGCCGACCCGTAACTCGTGCTGGCGGAGGCTCGGGTGTTGTGCGTCAGGACATCGGCGACACATCTCTCAAGACATAGGCGACACCTGCTCACCCGCGGCGAGTCGGGACCCAGACCAGCACTGGGGCCCGGTCAGGTTCCGGGATGCCGCCTCCCGCACCCGCCCAGTCCAAGGCCCGCCTGGTCCTGACCGCCCTGCTCGTCGAGGCCGCGCCAGTGGCCCAGATTGCCGCCCGCTACCGGGTGCACCGCTCCTGGATCTACCGGCTCAAGGCCCGCTACGACGCCGAGGGCGAGGCCGCGTTCGAGCCCCGCTCCCGGCGCCCCCACACCACCCCGACCGCCATCACCGACGAGGTCGTGGCCGCGATCGTGGCCCTGCGCAAAGAGCTGACCGGACAGGGCGTGGACGCCGGCCCGGACACCATCGCCTGGCACCTGACACATCACCACCAGCTCACGGTCTCGGTGTCCACGATCGCCCGCACCCTGACCCGCCAGAACCTCGCCGGCCCGCAGCCGAACAAGCGGCCCAAGTCCTCCTACATCCGCTTCGCCGCCGAGCTGCCCAACCAGTGCTGGCAATCGGACTTCACCCACTACCGCCTCGCCGACGGCACCGACACCGAGATCATCACCTGGCTCGATGACCACTCCCGCATGGTCCTGCACGCCAGCGCGCACGCCCCAGTCACCGCCCAGGTCATCCTGGACACCTTCACCGAAGCCGCAGCCCAGCACGGGTATCCCGCCTCCACCCTGACCGACAACGGCATGGTCTACACCGTCCGCCTGGCCGGCGCCGGCCGCCGCGGAGGGCGCACCAAACTCGAAGCCGAACTACGCCGCCGCGGCATCGTTCAGAAGAACTCCCGACCCCACCACCCCACCACCTGCGGCAAAGTCGAACGCTTCCAACAGACGATGAAGAACTGGCTCCGCGCCCAACCCGCCCAACCCCGCACCGTGGCCGAACTCCAAGCCCTGCTCGACCTGTTCACCGACATCTACAACCGACTGCGCCCGCACCGGTCCCTGCCCCACCGCGCAACCCCCGCCACCACCTACACCGCCCGCCCCAAAGCCACCCCGTCCCGCGACCGCAGCGCAGAAACCCACGACCGGGTCCGCCGCGACATCGTCGACAGCAACGGCAAACTCACCCTGCGCATCAACGGCCGCCTGCACCACCTCGGCATCGGGCGAACCCACGCCCGAACCCCCGTCCTGCTCCTCGTCCAGGACCTCGAAGTCCGCGTCATCAACGCCGCCACCGGCGAACTCCTGCGCGAGCTCACCATCGACCCCACCCGCGACTACCAGCCCACCGGCCGAACACTGAACCCAGGACCCCGGAAACGAAACAGTCCGAACCCCCGCTGAGGGTTCGGACTGTCGCCGATCTCTTGAGAGATCACACTGGCGGAGGCTCGGGGATTTGAACCCCGGATGGGCTTTAAGGCCCAAACCGCATTAGCAGTGCGGCGCCATAGACCGGACTAGGCGAAGCCTCCTGGGTGGAACGCAGGTCAGATTACTCGGACGCGACGCGGGGGAGCAAAGCAGATCGCGGCGCGCGCGATCCTCCCGTCAGCGCCGGAGGAGCCGTTGGCGGTGTGTCGTGCGTGGCAGGCCCGCTCGTGACACACTGACGGCCGCGACAGCAGCGTCGAGCGGTCCGCTCCCCTGCTATCGGATTACGGCTCAGGAGCAAGGGAGGTACGGGTCTCGTGGCAGCCCGGCCGACACGCAACAGCGCCCGCGTAGCCGCGATCCTCGATCACCTTCCCGACGCCTTGCTGCTGGTTGATCCGACCGGCACCGTCGTCAACGCCAACGCGCGCGCCCTGGAGGCCTTCCGGGCTCCCGGTGCGGCCGAGCCGCTGATCGGGCGCCTGCTCGTCGACGTCCTCCCCGGTTTCGGTGAGGGCAGCGACCGCTTGGCCAGGCGACGGTCCGGCTCCGTGGGGCGCACGCCGACCGAGCGCATGTTCGCCCGCGCGTTGGACGGCAGCACCTTCCCCGTCGAGCTCTACCGCGCGTTGGTGCCGTGGGCCGGCTCCGGGGACCACATGCTGCTCGTCCTGCACGAGGTCAGCGAGGTCCCGGTCTCCTCGGAACCGGTCCGCAGCAGCCAACAGGCCCAAGCCGTCCTTCGCGCGACCCAGGAAGGGCTGTGTGGGGTCGACCGGGACGGGCAGGTCGTGCTGGCCAATCCGGCCGCGGCGCGCCTGCTCGGTGCCAAGGTCGCCGACATAGCCGGGAAGAACCTGCACACGCTCGCGCTGCACACCGGCGTCGACGGATCACCGACGAGCTTCGGCGACTCCGCGGTCGGCGAGGCCCTGCGAACCGGTCGCCGCACCCGCCGCCGCCGCGAGGTGCTCTGGCGGGCCGACGGGAGCCCGGTCCCGGTCGAGGTGACCGCGAGCCCGATCATCGAGGGCACCGAGATCGTCGGGGCGATCGCCGCCTTCACCGACATCACCCGGGCGGTCGAGGAGGAGCGTCGGCGCCACCGCCTCGTCGACATCCTGTCCTCCGACGTCGGCCCACGGCTGGACGCGCTCGCCGCGCAGGTGCCGGCCGCGGCCGCCGAGCAGGTGCGCGAGCTGCGCGCGCTGGTCGCTGCCGCCGTCGACTACGAGACCTTGATGACCGGCCAGATCACGTTGTCCCCAGCCCCGGCCGAGATCGCCGATGTGGTCCAGAGCGCCGTGGAATCCACGGCGGGTGCGGCCCGCGCGCGCGGAGTGATCGTCGAGCTGGTACTCGAAGCGGCGCCCGTGATCGTCGATGCCGTCCGGCTGGCGCCCGCGGTCGCCGAGCTCATCCGATCCGCGGTGGCCTCCGCCGCCCCGGCCTCCTCGATCGCCGTCACCGCGTCCGCCGTGGGTGACCGGGTGCGCGTCGGAGTCCGCCAGAGCCGCGTCGCCGATGGCTCGCAGGAGAATCCGCTGCTGCGCTGGCTGCGCGGTGGCCTGAGCAATGAGCGCGGACCCGATCCCGATCTGGCCTTCGTCCAGATCGTCGTCGAGCGCCACGGCGGCCGGTTCCTGCTCGATTCCGCCGGCCCGTCCGGGACCCGGTCCTACACGATCGAGCTGCCGGCGGCCTCCGCCCCGGACGCTCCGCTCCCCGCCGCGCCGAACGCGAGCAACTCGACGCCCGTCGCAGCGGTCCCGCCGCTCGCCGCCGCGCAGCCCGCGCCGCAGGCCGACCCCGCGCCGCCCGAGCCGGCGGCTGCGGTGCCGGTGTCCGCCGGTGCCGTGCTCATGTGGCCGGGCGCGGGCGTCGGTCTCGGGTCGGAGCTGGAGCAGCTGGGCTGGTCCACGGCGACCGCAGGTGCGGGGGCCGAGGGCCTGGCCGCCGCGGTGGCCGGCCCCGACGGCGACGCGCCGGCTGCCCTGTTGATCGACCCGTCATCCGGCCCGGTGGGCCGCCGCTCGCTGTCCCAACTGCGGGCCCGGGCCGCGGCCGCGAAACTGCCGCTGGTGGTCGCCACCGGCCTCGTCGAGGCGCCCTCGGCCGAGATCGGGCAGGTCGCCGACCCCGGCGCGCTCATCGAAGCACTCGGCATCTCCACGCAGTCCGGCCAGACCCGGGTCCTGCTGATCGAGGACGACACCGCGCTCGCGGGCGCCCTGGGGGCCGGGCTGCTGCGCCACGGGATGCATGCCGTGTACGCCCGCAACTCCACCGAGGCGATCGAGCGCGCGGAGATGCACGCTCCCGACCTGGTCCTGCTCGGCGTCGCCAACGGCGGTTGCGGTGGCGGAGGATCCGGACCCGACATCGTCGAATGGCTCGGCCGCTCGGGCCGGCTGTCCGCGACGCCGGTGCTCGCCTACACCACCGATGCGTTGGCGCCCGATCACCAGTCTCGGCTCGAGCGCGGTCAGACGGTGCCGGCGGTCGAGATGCGCGCGGTCACCCCGGACGCCGAGGCCGACCTGGCCTCGCTGATCGCCCGGGTCGCCACCGCCCGCAAGCTCCGCGCCCGCACCCACCCCTAGACCAAACCGGGACGTCCGAAGGAGTGGCGGCTATTGCAGCCACTTCTTCGGACGTCCGCGATCTGGTCTGGTCAGGTCCCGTAGGTCTGGACCTCGAGCTCGCCGTCGGCGTGCCGGCGACGCAGGACCTTCTTGTCGAATTTGCCCACCGACGTCTTGGGCACCTCGTCGATGAAGGTCCAGTACTCGGGCAGCTGCCACTTCGCGACCTTGTCCGCGAGGAAGGCCCGCAGGGTGTCGGCGTCCACGCCGCTGCCGGCCCGTCGCACCACCGCCGCAAGCGGGCGCTCGTCCCAGCGCGGGTCCGGGATCCCGACGACGGCGGCTTCGGCGACGTCCGGGTGGGCCATGATCGCGTTCTCCAGATCGACGGAGGAGATCCACTCGCCGCCGGATTTGATGACGTCCTTGGCGCGGTCGGTCAGGGTCAGGAACCCGTCCGCGGTGAGGGTGCCGACATCGCCGGTGCGCAGCCAGCCGTCGCGGAACTTCTCGGCACCGGTATCGGGGTCGGGCATGGCCGGATTCTGCAGGTAGGCCCCGGCAACCCACGGGCCGCGGACCTCGAGTTCGCCGACGCTGACGCCGTCGTGCGGAACGAGCTTTCCGTCGTCGTCGATCAGGCGGCCCTCGACCGAACACGGCAGCAGCCCTTGGGAGAGCTGGCGCACCCGCCGTTCCTCCTCGCTCAATCCGGTGGGCGGGCGCGCGATCGACCCGAGCGGGGAGAGTTCGGTCATGCCCCAGGCATGCAGCAGGTGCACGCCATGGCGTTGCGCGAAACCGTCCATCATCGCCGGCGGGCAGGCCGAGCCGCCGACCACGACATCACGTAGCGAGGACACGTCGATGGGTGTCCCGGCGGCCTGGGCGGCGTCCAGGTGCGCGAGCAGTGCAGACCACACCGTGGGTACGGCTCCGGCCACCGTCGGGCGCTCAGCGGCGATCAGGGCCGCCAGCGGTTCGGCCTGCAGGAACCGGTCGGGCATGACCTGGCTCGCGCCGCACATCAAGGCGGCGTAGGGCAGGCCCCAGGCCATCGCGTGGAACATCGGCACGACCGAGAGGATCCGGTCGGCCTGGGAGAGCAGGAACGCCTCGCCCGCGCAGGCCTGCATCGAGTGCAGCCAGATCGAGCGGTGCGAGTAGGCCACGCCCTTGGGGTTGCCGGTGGTGCCGGAGGTGTAACAGATCGCCGCTGCGTCGCGTTCGTCCAGACCCGCACTCGCGGCCTCGAAGTCGAAGTCCGCGGACTGCGCGGCGAGCAGTTCTTCGTAGTCGTGCACGGCGATGCCCGACCCGGCGAATGCGGCGCTGGCATCACCGGAGGAGGCGCCGGCCCCGGATACGACGATGTGCTTGACGGTGCGCAGCTGCGGGGCGAGTGGGGCCAGCAGCGGCACCAGCGTCGCGTCGACGATGACGACGGTGTCCTCGGCGTGATTTGCCACGTACACCAGCTGTTCGGGGAACAACCGGATGTTGAGCGTGTGCAGCACGGCGCCCATCGCCGGCACCGCGGCGTAGGCCTCGAGGTGCTCGGCGTTGTTCCACATGAAGGACCCGACGCGGGCGTCGCCCTGCACGCCGAGGCCGCGAAGTCCGTTGGCCAGCCGAGCCGAGCGGGCGCCGATCTCGCCGTAGGTGGAGCGCCGCGAACCCGATCCCGTCCAGGTGCGGACCTCCGACGTCGAGTGCACCGACGTGGCGTAGCGAACGATCCGGGCGATGGTGAGCGGGGCGTCCTGCATCGTGCTGCGCATCGTGGCCTTCCGAGGTGTGTGTGGTGGTCGTTGCAGACGGGTGCCGGTTGGATGAGCCGACGCACCGCTAACGGTCAAGGGCAGTGCAACTCGGGGTAGTTCGGCTTGACGATGATGTCTGCCAGATCGACCCTTCTAGCACCAGTTTGTCCGCCCACCATCCGGCGTGTTGATGCCCACCCTCCGAGAGGGGCTTGGGCGCGCCTACCGCCGGCATTGGAGCGATTGAATGTCCGCTGTGCCCGAGCACGACCCGCTGACCGACCCGATGCCCGCCGAGTTCTACTCGGGCGGGCAGCCGGTCCTGCGCCCAGCGCAGCTGACCCGGCACGAGATCGGCCCGGACTCGTGGTTGGCGTCCGCCGCGGCAGGCGTGGCAGCCCTGCGCGCGAAGTCCCTCGGCCCGGCCGCAACCCCACCAACCTCCGATCCCGTCCCGGCCGTCGTACCGGGCGTCGCCGCCGACCCCGTCGGTTGGGACCCGCTTTCTGACCCGTGGCCCGGTGAGGACCTGGAGCCCACCCACCTGGAGCAAGTCGTCCGCGAGGAGGTCGATCCGCTCGGGCTCGCCTACCCGACGTGGTTTCAGGCCAGGTCCCTGATGGCGGATGCCGCCCAGACTTCCCGCGACGAGGCGTCGCCGACATCCCCGGATGACGCGTCCGATGCCGAGACGACCGAGGTTGACGTCGTCGTCGCTGGGCCGACCGAATTTGTCGGCGTGTCCGCCGAGGTGGAGCACGCCCTCCTGCAGACGCAGCCCTACGACCTCTGGAACGAGCACCCCTCGGGGCCGCTCCCGCAGGCCGGGGCGATGCCGGCCAACCTCATCGTTCCGGAGTCCCCGGCGTCGCTGATGTCGTCCTCTGCAGTGGCCACCGCTACCGTCGCGTTCGACCTGACACTGACCGGGCCGTTGGGTGGCCCGGAGTTCGGGTTCGCGGAGGGGCGCTGGCTCTCGATCACCGACACCGGTACCCGGCCCGTCTCGGTGTCCACGGTGCTGATCGCGCACCCGGAGAAGGCCGGCCAGATCACGCAACTGGCGTGTTGGTGGCTGCGGGAGAACCCGAAGCGCGAGCGGGCGATCGACCTGGCGACCGAGCTGTCCCTGGCGGTCTCGGATCTGGTTCGGCGCGCCCGCGACTGACACGCGCGCGCATCGAAACCTGTGCCGTTCCCCATCTTCGGGTGGCGATCCGACCTATCGAGGGCCCTGGATAGGTCCACGCGCCGCCCGAAGATGCGCATGTCGAGCGGGCTCTATTGCTTGTAGGTGTCCAGGAAGCGCGCGATGCGGGTGATCGCCTCGCGCAGGTCCTCGACGTGCGGCAGCGTGACGATGCGCAGGTGGTCCGGGCGGGGCCAGTTGAAGCCGCGGCCCTGCACCAGCAGGATGCGCTCGCTGCGCAACAGGTCCAGGCACAGCCGCTCGTCATCGACGATCGGGTGCACCTTCGGGTCCAGCTTCGGGAAGCAATACAGCGCGCCCTTGGGCTTGGTGCAGCTCACGCCCGGAATCTGGTTGAGCATCTCGTAGGCAATGTCGCGCTGCTGGATCAAGCGCCCGCCCGGCAGCACGAGGTCGTCGATGCCGTGCGCCGAGGACAACGCGGTCTGGATCGCCCACTGCGAGGGCACGTTGGCGCACAGGCGCATGTTGGCCAGGATCGTCAGGCCCTCGAGGTAGCTGCGGGCGTGCTGGCGCGGCCCCGTCACCACGGCCCAACCGGAGCGGAAACCGGCGACCCGGTAGCACTTGGACAGGCCACCGAAGGTGATGGTCAGGACGTCGTCGGCCAGCAGCGCCGCCGGGACGTGCACGGCGTCGTCGTAGAGGATCCGGTCGTAGATCTCGTCGGACATCACCACGAGGTTGTGCCGGCGAGCGATCGCGATCATGCCCTCGAGCAGGTCGCGGGAGTAGACCGCGCCGGTCGGGTTGTTCGGGTTGATGATGACCAGGGCCTTGGTGCGCCCGGTGATCTTGGACTCGATGTCGGCGAGGTCCGGCAGCCAGTCGGCGCCCTCGTCGCACATGTAATGCACGGGCTTGCCGCCTGCCAAAGAGGTCACCGCGGTCCACAGCGGATAGTCCGGGGCCGGGATCAGGACCTCGTCGCCGGTGTTGAGCAGGGCCTGCAGCGCCATCGAGATGAGCTCGGAGACGCCATTGCCGAGATAGATCGCGTCGACGTCGACGTCGTGCACGCCCATCGCGGTGTAGTACTGCGCGACCGCGGTGCGGGCCGAGAACAGGCCCTTGGAGTCGGAGTACCCGCTGGCGTTCGGCAGGTTGCGCACGATCGCGTCGAGGATCCCGTCGGGTGCCTCGAAGCCGAAGGGCGCCGGGTTGCCGATGTTGAGCTTGAGGATGCGGTGGCCGGTCTGCTCGAGGCGGTTGGCCTCTTCGAGCACCGGACCCCGGACGTCGTAGGCGACGTGGGCGAGCTTGGTTGACTGAGTGATCTCCACTCGGTGAGTCTAGGTGCGCGGCCCGGCGCGGGGCCCGGTATTTCCGCCGCTGGGGCCTGCGCCCGTGGTGGGGGAAGGTTCAGCGTCGCCGCAGTGCCGCACCGAGCAGACCTCAAGTCCGGTGTCTGAGGGGCCGATGATTCAGGCGATTCTGTTGTGGATGTCTGTGCCGTCCGGTCGATGAACATTCGTGATCTTCGTGCCGAAATCTCTCGATCTTCCGCGTGCCGACCCATAGATTGACGGGGCCCGCCAGCGAAGATCCACATGCACCACAGCGCCTTGCCGCGCTTGTCCAGGAGGGGTCGCATGTCCGCTCGGGTACTCGTCGCATATGCAGGAAACACCGGTTTCACCTCGCAGTTGGCGGCCGAAGTCGCGGGTGACATCGCGTCAGTCGGTGGGCTTGAGGTCGACGTGCGTCCGATGACCGGGGTTCCCACCATCGAGCCCTACGTCGCGGTCTACCTGGGCTGGCCGGCTCACTCCCGCGCCGGACGTGTGGAAACCGAGCGGTTCCTCTCGCGCAACGCCGGCCTGTTGGCCGGACGCCGCATCTGGGTCGTGCACCGTCAGCCCGGTGTCGAGTCCGCGGACGGCACCAAGGGCATGGTGCGGCTCTCGCGACTGCTGGTCCGCCACGGCGCCGCGCCGCAGCCCTTCGTGCCCGCTCCGGCTGGCCCGGCCGTCGCCGCCCCCCGCTCCGCCTGACCTACGACCACCTGCGCATCGATGCGCAGGTGGTGGTGAATCGCGGGCTGATCGCGACGCAGGGCGCATCAGAGCCCACCCGCAGCGCATCGATGCGCAACCGGTGGCGGCGGGGTGGGTGGGCCTAGGCTCGCCCGGGTGAGCTCGCCGGGTCCCGTCGCGCGCGACCGGACCGCGCTCGCGCTTTCGGTGTTGTTCTGGCTTCCCGTCAGCTGTGCCGCGGTGCTGGTCGCCCTGTGGCCGCCGCACACGGTGGACGGGCCGGCGCACGTGCTCGGCGCGCTGGCATTCGTCGAAGTGGGCGCCGATCCGTCCGGGGTCTACGCCGCCTACTACGAGCGCGATCTGTTCCCGACGCCGAACCTGGCGGGCACGGTCCTGCTGGCGGAACTGGTGCGGTTCACCTCGCTGCGCGTGGCCGAGGCCATCGTGTTGGTCCTGGCCGCCGTCGGGATTCCCCTCGCCTTGCGGTTCGCGATTCGGCCCGTGCGGCCCGAATCGCAATGGCTGGCGATTGTCGGCCTGCCGTTGTCCTTCGGCTACCTCTACTTCTACGGCTTCTACAACTACTGCCTCGCCATCGTGCTGGCGTTGGTCTGCATCGGGGTAATGCTGCGGGCAGCGCCGGCGTGGCGACGGTTGCCGACGATCGGGCTCGCCGCGCTGCTGACGGTGACGTGGCTGACGCACCTGGTGCCCTTCGTGGCCGCGGTGGTCTTTTTGCTCGCACTCGTCGTGACGGGTCCGCGAACACCTCGCACGTGGGTCGCGGCAGGTCTGGTCGTGCTGCCCGGCGCCGCACTGAGCCTGGCGTACCTGGCGCGTACCGAGTCCGGTGATTCCCCAAGTTGGAGCGGATGGGCGGGGCGCCTGCCCGGGTTGCTCAGCTTGCACACCCCGGTCACCACGTTCAGCCGCTGGGAGGACGCGATCGCGCTGGCGATTGCGCTGGTGCTCGTCGCACTCGCGGTGGCGGCCCGCCGAGGGACGCCCGCTCGGCGATCGGCAGCCGGCGTGGCCGCGGTCGCAATGATCGTGTTGCTGGTCGTGGCGCCAACCCGGTTCGGCCTGGACTTCGGTCTGATCGACGAACGGCTCGCGATCTTCCCGGTGCTGTTCGCCGTGCTGTGGCTGGCCGCCGCCCCGCTGCCGGCCCGCCGCGCACTCGCCGCGGCGTTGGCGCTCGTCGTCGCGACCGGGGCGCTGCTCGCGCTGCGGGTGCCGGAGCTGCGCCGCTATGACCGTCTCGCCGAGGAGTACGCGAGCGTCGAGCGGTGGATCGAGCCCGGCTCCACCCTGGTCGCGCTCCGCTTCGCCCGCTTCGGCCCGGACGCCGGCCGCAACGCCGCCTGGGACCCGACCCGGCACCTGGCCAGCGGGCTGGCGGCGTCGACCCGCTCGATCGATGTCGGGCATTACGAGGCGGTGCTCGATTACTTCCCGGCCCGGTTCCGCGACGACGGAGCACTGCGCCGCGCGCTGGATTCGGACCTCGTGGGGTTTGACGCCGTCCCGCCGGACGTCCAGAGCGCCGAACTCGCAAGCGCTCTTGCGCCGATCGAGTGCGTCCTGCTGGTGGGCGGATCGCGCGCGGTGGGATCCGCAGCGGTCGCGTTCGCGCAGTACCGGCTAGCTCTCACCACCGCCTATGTCCACCTCGGTGCGACTACCCCGACGAGGCTGGTCGACGTCTGGTGCCGTACCTACCCTGGTCCCCTGGCAACGCCAGACTAGGGTTCCCGGGTGCTGATGCTGCTCCCGCCCTCGGAAGGCAAGACCGCACCCAAGCGGGGCAAGGCGCTCGATCTCGGTGCCCTGGTGTACGCCGAGAAACTCACGCCAGCCCGCGAGGCCGTCCTGGTCGCTTTGGAGAAGGTATGCGCAGGGCCGGTAGCGGAGGCCGCTGCCATCCTCGGTCTGACGCCAGGTCAGTTCGACGAGGTGGTGCGCAACCGCGGACTGCGCGCCGCCCCGACCGCGGCCGCGGAACGGATCTACACCGGCGTGCTGTACGACCACCTGGCGCTCACCGAGCTCCCGACCGACGCGCGCCGACGGGCGCAGCGCAGCATCCTGATCTCGAGCGGCCTGTGGGGAATGCTGCGGCCGGGGGACCGCATCCCCGCCTACCGGCTCTCCGGCGCGGTGAGCCTGCCCGGTCTCGGAACCCTGTCCGGGCACTGGCGCGGGCCCCTGGGCGAGGTGCTGCCGGACCGGGTCGGCCGCGGGCTGCTGCTGGACCTGCGCTCGGGTACCTACGCGGCCGCGTGGCGTCCACCGCTCGCGCTCGCCGCGCGCACGGTGACGGTGACGGTGACCCATAACGGACGGGTCATCAGCCACCACAACAAGGCGACCAAGGGGTTGCTCGCGCGGGCGCTGCTGTGCGCCGGAGTCGACGCCCGCACCCCGGCCGCGTTGCGCCAGGCCTGCGATGACCTGGGCTTTGCGGCTCAGCTCTCCTCGACGCCCGGCAAGGGGTCGACGCTGACGATCGACACGACCTGAGCCTGACAGCGTCATCACGAGCGACAGCTGACGCTCGCGTCAACTCAGAGCAGCGGGCCGAGGATCCCGTCATCGTCGTCATCGTCGTCGCCACCGGGATCCAGGATCCCGCCGCCGCCCTCGTCGACGCTGCCACCTTCCTGGGGAAGGCGGAACTCCACCGCCCGCCAGGTCTGGAACCCGGTGTGCAGCATCCCGAGCAGCGCGAAGTTGCCCTGCCCGAGGGCGATCAGGCAGTAACGATCCCCGTGCTCCAGACCGTCGGCCGGCGGCCACACCTCGCCGTAGGTATCGACGGCCTGTTGCGGCCATCCCGCATCGGCGGGGTAGGGCCCGAAGCAGGTCACGTCGCCCAGGCCCACGGACTCGTCGGTCGCCACCATCGCGTTGAACAGGGCGGTCGTGGCCACCCTGGCCGAGGCCTTGCCTCGCTTGGCCTTGCGGACCGCCTTGAGCAAATCGGCGACCGGCATGGTCTCGTTGAAGCTGCGCAGGAACCCGGCCTGCAGGCCGCCGCTTTCGCTGTAGGTGAAGGTGGCCGACGCGTCGACCGTCGGAGCACCCGGCACATCGGTGTCGCGGTCGGTGCGCCACTGCATCAGGGCGCGCCCCCCGGAGACCCGGACCCGATAGATCTCGTTGAGGGCGCGGTTGGTGACCTCGGCCAGGTTGATCGATCCGAGCAGCCGAGCGCCGCTGTCGTAGGCGGCCACGACGTCGGCGCCGGGTCCCGCGGCGGTCGAACACTTCAGGACGACGACGGTGTCCGCGACACCGTCGCGGGTGAGGTCACCGAAGGTCGTGAAGTCCTTGAACCGGCCGGGGAACGCCGTGGACGCCAGCGTGACATCGCCCTGACCCGGCGCGATGCCGGGCAGGCGCCCGTTGACCAGCGAGCCGGCCGGGTGACCACAGACTGAGGGGATCGCCAGCGATTCCAGCTCGCGCAGGTCCAAGGGCTGCCGGTTGCGGATCTCGGTCTTGAGGATCTCGACGAGGCGGTCGGCGAACTGCACGACGCGGGTCAGACTCGCGGCGAAGCATGGGCGGGGGGTGGAGACCCAGGGCAGGGCCGGGGGTGGCAGCCCGTCATCACCGAGGCGGATGCCGGCCGCTTGGGTTGAGCGGCCGTAGGCGCCGAGGGTGAAGCGGCAGGACGCGCGCAGCTGCGAACTCGCTCCGAGGGTGCTTGCCGCGGCACTGGAGACCAGGTCGCCCAGCGGCACCTCGTCGGCGCGGAACGGGCGCAGACCGAACCAGCCCAGCCCGGTCGCCTTGACGGTGACCTCGCCGGCGAAGGAGTGCCCTCGCACCGAGGTCGGGTAGGGCCGCAGTTGGTTCTGTTGCGGGGAGCCGTCGCGGAATGCCTCACCGCCGGGCTGGCCGAAGGCAGCCGCGGCGGCGGGCAGGAACTCGCACGGGGACTGCGCCGGGAAGGTGGCAGGCTTGAGCGCGGCGCAGGCGCCGAGCAGCAGCCGGCTGACGGTGCGGGGTTCGGACGCCGTGGACCCGACGCCGGTGTTGAGCAGGTCGGCCAACTGCACCCCGCCCTGCGGAGATCCGTAGCCGATGACGGTGGTGACCGAGGTGCCGCGATCCCGGCCGGCCACCACGCCGCCGATGGCGTAGCGCGCGGCTACGCCCCCGGTGCCGTGGGTGACCAGGATGGCCTTCTGTCCCAGCGCGGCGGTGACGCAGTCGATCGCGTCGCCCAGTGCCGGCCCGATGCCCGGGTCGTCCACCCAACGCCCGGCGCTGCCCCGATAGTCGAAGGTGTAGACCGCGGCACCGGGGACCTGCTGCAGGGTTCCGATGAGGGAGGCGCGTTCCTTCGCCGGCGCCGGGCCTCCCGCCCCCATGTCGAGGCGGGCGGAGAAGTCGCCGGTGCGGGTCTTGTCGTGAGTCGCGCGCCCGTGCCAGTCCGGGACCATGATGATCGGGACGTAGACGCCCCGGCGGTCCGCGCGTTGCACGATCGGTTTGCCCTTGGGGGTCTTGTCATCCTTGAGTACCGGGGCGCGTTCGATCTGTCCGCAGGGCACATCGCGCGGCGGGGCCGCGCTCGCGTAGGGGGTCGAACCGAGCACGGCGGTCGCCGGCAGGAGCAGGGCCAGCGCGAGCGTCAGACGTGCGCTGCGCGTCGTCGTCGGGCTCATCGGCTGTTCTCCTGCGTGGGCGGCTGCGGGGCAGGCGGTTGGGGGGCAGGCGGTTGTTGCGCGCCGCCAGGGCTCGGGGTGGGTGCCACGGTGGCCTGCTGTTGTGGTTGCAGCGGCGGCGGGGTGAGCGGCGCCGTTCCCGTGCCGGCCACCGGCGCCTTCTTGCCGGGCGCGGCGACGTCGGGGGCGTTTGCGGTCGGTGCCTTACCGGGCGCGCCCGGGGTTTCGCCGGCGTCGGACGGCAGCAAGGGAAAGGTACCGACGACCTTCCAGCCGTCGTCCTCTTCGATCATCACGGCGGCGTAGACCACGGTCGGTTGGCCGCCGCCGGCGAGCGTGACGGTCATCGTGCCCCCACCGAGGCCATCGGGCTGCCAGGTGGCGGCGTTGGGCGTGACGGTGGTGCCGGCGGGCACCGCGGCGCGGGCCTGGGTCCCGACCGCGGAGCGAACGTCGGCGGCAATCAGGGAATCCGGATTGTCGGCGAGCCGACTCAAGGCAGCAGCTACCTCGGCCGCGGCCTCGGCTGCGGGGCGGGCCTTGCGCGGCGCGGCCGGGCCCTCGTCATCGCCGGCGAAGGCGAACACGCTCACGCCGAGGCCGAGGACCACCGCGGCGGTCACTCCTGCGGCAATGCCTTGGGTCCTGGTCAGACGTTTCACCGAATACTCCTGGCTCGCCGCGATGCTCCCATTGTCCACGTTCGGCCCTGGCGTCCTGGCCGCCGTGCGCCGATTGAGACATTCCGCCTCTCCCGGACGGGCCTCCCACACCCCTGGCCATGCTGGCTGGCGATGGCGTAAATTCACAGACAACCCCGTTGTTACTCATTGGTAACTTCTGTCCCGGAGGATTCCTGTGTCCGGTGTCCGCCCCCATGACCCGCTCGACATCTCCAGTCATTCCTTCTGGGCCAAGGCCCCAAGGGAGCGGGACGCGGTCTTCGATGAGTTACGCCGCGAGCGCCCGTTGTCCTGGCATCGGCCCGCCGACACCGAATTGCTGCCCGACCCCGACGATCCCGGGTTCTGGGCGCTGGTCACCCACGCCGACATCGTGGCCGTCAGCCGCGATGCCGAGACCTTCGGTTCCGGCCAGGAGTACGGCGGAACGATGATGGAGAACGTCCCCGAGGATTTGCTGGAGATGGCGCACTCGATCATCTCCCTGGACGCCCCGCGGCACGCCACGCTCCGCAAGGTGATCTCGTCGGTGTTCACCCCCAGGCGGATCCTGCTGATCGAGGATCAGATCAAGGCGCAGGCGCGCGTCATCGTCGACGACCTCGGGCCCACCGGTGAGACCGACCTGGTCGAATCGGTCTCCAAGCGGCTCCCGATCTGGACCGTCTCGGAAATGATCGGCATCGGCGCCGCCGATCGCGAGGAGGTAGCCGACGCAGCCAACGCGATGGTGAGTTGGAACGACCCGGAGTTCGTCGGCGAGAGCGAACCCCTGCAGATGCTCTTCGATTCGCTGATGACGCTGCACCGCGCGGCCTACGCCTTGGTCGAGGCGCGCGCTGCCGCGCCCGCCGACGACCTGATCACGGCGCTGGTGCAGGCCGAGGTCGACGGGGCCAAGCTCACCCCGGAGGAGATCGCGGCTTTCTTCGTCCTGCTGTGTGTCGCGGGCACCGACACCACGACGCAGTCCACCAGCCACGCCGTTCACGCGCTCGGCCGCTATCCGGACCAGCGGGCCCTGCTGATGGCGGACTTCACGTCCCGGATCGGGCCCGCCGTCGATGAGTTCGTCCGGTGGGCGACACCGGTAATGACGTTCCGGCGAACCGCTCGCAAGGACACCGAGATCCGCGGGCAGGTCATCGCCGAGGGCGAGAAGGTGGTGATGTTCTACACCTCCGGCAACCGTGACGAGGCCGTCTTCACCGACCCGTACCGCTTCGACATCACCCGCACCCCGAACCCGCACCTGGGCTTCGGCGGCGGGGGCCCGCACTTCTGTCTCGGTCACCAGGTCGCCCGTACCCAGCTGCGGGCGATCTTCGACGAATTGCTGCACCGGCTGCCCGGTCTGACGGTGGGTGAACCGCAGTACCTGGCTGGGAACTTCATCAACGGGATCAAACGGCTCCCAGTTCGGTACTGACACCGGAGAGCGCATCACTTTCCAGATACCGAAGATCTGTACGAGAATCGGAAGATGCAGACCTCCCGGCCACGTCTCGAGGCGCGCACGGTCAGCGCACTGCTGCGTGATCTTGCGGAGTCCTCGCCCGCCCACGACGGCGTCGTCAGCGCGTCGGGCCGGCTGTCCTGGAGTGAGCTCCTGACCGGCACCGAGCGGGTCGCCGCCGCGCTGCGTCGGGACGGCGTCGGGCCGGGTGACCGTGTGGCTGTCTTGCTGGACAACCGAGCCGAGTGGCTGCAGGTGACCTTCGCGTGCGCGGCCCTCGGCGCGATCACGTGCCCGATCAACACCTGGGTCAAGGCCCGGGACCTGGAGTTCCTGCTCGGCCATGCCAACCCCACCGTGCTGGTGACGCTGGATCGCTTAGGCCGCCAGGATTACCTGGGCTACCTGCGCGAGTTGCTTCCTGGAGTACTCGACGGGGAGCGCGGACCGTGGAAGGTCGAGCACCTGCCGGAGCTCCGCACGCTGGTGGTGCTCGGTGACGAGGTCCCGTCCGGCGCGTCGGCGTGGCAGGACTGGGTGGGTGAGGTGGGGGCGCCCGACCTGCCGGAGGACGCGCACCCGCAGGACATCGCCCTGGTCCTGTACACCTCCGGGTCCACCGCCGAACCGAAGGCAGTGCCCCTGGTGCACCGGGACCTGATCGCGAACGGGTTCGAGATCGGGCAGCGGCAAGGCCTTACCGCTGCCGACCGCGTCTTCCTCGCGGCTCCGTTGGCGTGGGCCTATGGATCGGCCAATGCGATGATGGCCGCGCTCACCCATGGCGCGACGTTGGTGCTGCAGTCGGCGTTCGAGCCTGCCGGAGCGTACGAGTTGCTGCGCCGAGAACGTTGCACCGCGATCTACACGTTGCCGGTCATGACCCGCGCCCTGCTGGATCTGCCGGACTTCGACGCAACGGCGCTGCCGGCGCTGCGCCGCGGGCTGACAATCGGCCCGCCCGCCGAACTCGACCTGGTGATCGATCAGCTCGGCGTCGATCAGATCAGCAACATCTACGGCTCGACCGAGGTGTACGGCAACTGCGCCGTCACCCCGCATGACGCGCCGCGGGAGCGGCGGTCGACGAGTCAGGGCCCGGCGCTGCCCGGGGTGGAGCTGCGCATCGTCGACCTGGAGTCCCGCGTGCCGGTGGCGACCGGAGAGATCGGAGAGATCCTGGTGAGAGGTCGGGTCACACCCGGGTATCTCACCGCCGGGCGCGACGTGCTCCCGGTCACCGATGCCGCCGGGTACTTCGCCACCGGAGACCTCGGATCGCTCGATGCCGATGGGTGGTTGACCTTCGCCGCCCGCGACTCGGAGATGATCAAGACCGCCGGGATCAATGTTTCGCCCGCGGAGGTGGAGGCCTTCCTGGCCACGCACCCCGACATCGTCGAGGTCGCGGTGGTGGGCGCGGAGGCAGACGTGCGGGGTCAGGTCGTCGTCGCCTTCGTGCGCCTGAGGTCGGGGGCGGTGGTGACGATGGATCAGATTCGCGTATGGGCAAAGGACTCGATCGCTTCCTACAAGGCGCCGGCAGCGGTGATCGCGGTCGACGCGATGCCTACTACGCCCACCGGGAAGCTGTCTCGGCGTGATCTCGTCCGCCTCGCCGGTGAGCATCTGGCGGGCGCATGAGCGAGCACAGCGAGCGAATCAGAAAGGACAGTGCACTGTCGCTCATTGGGTGGCCGAGCGCTGGCGAGGTTACCCAATGAGCCCGCTGGCGGGTCTGCGGGTTGTCGAACTCGGCGGCATCGGGCCGGTGCCCTTCGCCGGGATGCTGCTCGCCGACCTCGGCGCCGAGGTCACGGCCATCACGCGCGCGGCACCGGCGGGGGGGCCGGACCCGATGACCGCGGCGACCGGCGGCGTGCTCGGGCGCGGGCGCACCGAGGTGGTCCTGGATCTCAAGGGCGACGAGGGCCGCGCGGCCGCGTTGGACTTGGTAGCCGCCGCCGATGTGGTGCTCGAGGGATTCCGTCCTGGTGCGATCGAACGCCTCGGGCTCGGACCCGGCGTCCTGCTCGCCCGCAACCCGGCACTGGTCCTGGGCCGGATGACCGGCTGGGGACAGAGCGGGCCGTATGCGCAAGCACCTGGCCATGACCTCAACTACCTCGCGGTGTCCGGAATCCTGGCTCATCTCGGCGGCCCGGATGGGCCGCCCACCGCTCCGCAGAACCTGCTCGCAGACTTCGGTGGCGGCGGCCTGCTGCTTGCGTTCGGCGTAGTCGCCGGCGTGATCTCCGCGCGAGCGTCCGGGCGTGGCCAGGTGGTGGATGCCGCGATGCTCGACGGGGCGACGCTGTTGGCCACGATGACGTATGAGTTGTGGAACCGCGGCGCCTGGGACGCGCGCCCGGGCCACAACGTCAACGACGGTGGGGCGCCGTTCTACCGGACGTATCTGACGTCGGATCAGAAATATGTCGCTGTGGGGGCGATGGAGACGGTGTTCTGGGACCGGCTGATCGCCGGTCTCGCGCTGGATCCTGCGGCGCTGCCGGCGCAGTACGACCGCGAGCGGTGGCCCGAGCTTGCGGGGATCCTCGCGGCGGTCTTCGTCACGCGGACCCGCGACGAGTGGGCCGCTGAGCTCGCTGACGCCTGCGTCTCTCCGGTGCTGACGATGGCCGAGGCGCCGTCCGACCCCCACAACGCCGCGCGCGGCCTCTTCGTCCCCGGTACCCACGGGCCGGTCCCCGCCCCCGCGCCTCGTTTCACCCCGCGGTGACCTCCGACGCCGCGACCTTTAGTGCTGACGTCCGACCAGATGTGGCCTATAGCGCTCGCTCGGTCGGACGCTACGGCTGGCGGCGGTGGGAGGAGTACGGACGTCCGACCAGATGTGGCCTATAGCGCTCGCTCGGTCGGACGCTACGGCTGCTAGGCGGAGCGGCGGGACGATCCGGTCCAGCCGCCGCGGCGCAGCGCTTGATCGACTTGGTCGAGAAAAGCGTCCGGGTGCAGGCGCAGCGCCAGGTTCGGTATGCGGAGGACGACATTCCCGTCCAAACTCACGACGTTCTGCTTCAGCGCGTCGCCAATCCAGGCCTGCGGGTCCAGATGCTGCACCCCGTCGATCTCGACGGTCACCTTGAAGGGATCCCACGCGGTATCCAGGACCACCCGCCCCGACGGGGTGGTGCGCACGACCTGGCGAGTTGGCTCAGGGAAGCCGCGCCCCGCGCAGAGTCGGGCGAAGTCGCGTTCACCCAGTGCCTCGACTCCACCGGCGACATCTGTGCAGAGTCCGCGTAGTAAAAGGCGTCGTCGATCCCTGCGCACCTTGGTGACCTCCTCGGACAACTCGTCGATGGTGAACAGTCGCTGCTGCGCGGCGGAGAGAACGAACAACGCTGCCTGCCGGTCGGATCGGGCCCACAGGGCGGCATGCGCTGCGGCGGTCGCGGGCCGCATCCGCGGAACTCCCTGCAACAGGACGGACTCCCGCTCGTAGCGGCGGGTCTCGTGGACGATGACGCCCGCGCAATGTCGCGGGTCGGCGGACTTCGGCACCGCGACGTGGATGGCGTCCTCGTCGATTCCTCGAAGACCCGCGGCGACGAGCGCGGACACGCCGTCCAGCACGGCCGGCCGTCCTACCTCGATCACGGCTCGCCACCACGACGCGATTCGGGGGTCGCCTTCGCTCACCTGAACGGCCTGTCGGCCGAGTGGACGCCAGCGCCCCGCTCTCAACTCTGCCCGGATCTCCCAGCGGGTAAGTCCTAGGCCGAGCAGTTGGCGGCGCCCGAGGACGCCGGTTTGCTGGAGCGCAGCTGCCGTGATCTCGCGGCGGCGCAAGGCCCTGCGTGCTCCTGGAGTTCGCTCTGTATCCATGCGCCGGACGATGCCTGCGGTCAGGGACGCAGGCAATGACACTCCGTCAACTTGTGGATAGCCACGCCGATCATTCAGCCTGTGGATGACGCCCGGCCCGCCGCAGCCCTGGGCGGAGTGCTGACGTCCGACCAAAGGTGGCTTATAGCGCTCGCCTGGTCGGACGCTACCGCTGGCGCGCGTCGGACGCTACGGCTGGCGGAAGAGGCTGCGGGCGATGATCTGCTTCATGACCTCGATGGCGCCGCCGCCGACGCGGGACATCCGGGCGTCGACGAAGGCGCGAGCGATGGGGTACTCGCGCATGTAACCCCAGCCGCCGAAGAGCTGCAGGCACTCGTCCATGACGCGGCCTTGAAGCTGAGTGGTCGTCAGTTTGAGCTTCGCCGCGTCGACAGCGTCGAGTTCGCCGCGCACGAACAGTTCGATGCAGTGGTCCAGGAAGATCCGCTGGGCGAAGACCTCGGCGTGCAGTTGGGCCACGACGAACTGGGTGTTCTGGAAGTCGGCAAGGCGCTGGCCGAACATCTCCCGCGACTGGGTGTACTCGATCGTCCAGTCCAGCGCGGTTTCTGACGTCATCACCGCGCGCACGGCCTGCATGAGCCGCTCGCCGGCGAGCTGGGTCATCAGCAGGTTGAATCCACCGCCGACCTCGCCGAGCACGTTGGCGGCCGGTACCCGCAGGTCGTCGAAGAACAACTCGGCAGTGTCCTGGGCCAGGCAGCCGATCTTGGCCAGTTTGCGCCCCCGAACGAATCCGGGCCGGTCGGTCTCGACGAGGAACAGCGTGACGCCCTTCGCCCCCGGATCGGGCCCGGTGCGCGCGGCCAGCACCAGCAGGTCGGCGAGGTGGCCGTTGGTGATGAAAACCTTCTGGCCGTTGATGACGTAGTCCTCGCCGTCCCGCACCGCCGAGGTCTTCAGGTGGGCGAGGTCGCTGCCGCCGCTGGGCTCGGACATCCCGACGGCGCTGATGACCTCACCGGTGACCATCCGGGGCAGCCAGGTGCGCTTCTGGGAGTCGGTGCCGAAGTCGATGAGGTAGGGCGCGACCACGTCCGACTGCAGGTAGAAGGCGGGCGCCATGTGGCCGGCGCGGGCCATCTCCTCCGTCACCACGACGTTGTCGCGGAAGTCCCCGCCGGCGCCGCCGAACTCCTCTCCCACGGTGGGACAAAGCAGTCCGATCTCACCGGCGCGCCGCCAGATCTCGCGCGGGACGATGCCGTCGCTCTCCCACTGCTCGTAGTGCGGGGTGATCTCGCGGGCGATGAAGGAGCGCACCGTCTTGCGAAACAGCTCGTGCTCGGCGGTGAAAATCGACCGGGCCATCGTCATGGGGCACTCTCCAGGTCGAGGCCGGCGAGAACCTCGGCGGTGTGCTCGCCGAGGCGCGGTGGAGGCAGGCGTAGCGAGGCCGGTGAGGCGGACATCAGCAGGGGACTGGCCGGCATCAGCAACTGTTCTCCGTCCTGATCCAGCATCGTTGCCCAGAATCCGACCTCGCTCAGGTGGGGATCCGTCAGCAGATCCTCCAGCGAGTTCACCGCCGCGTAGGGGATGTCTTCGGGCTCCAGCAATGCCGTCCACTGCGCTGTGGTCCGGGTCGCGACGATCTCTCCCACCTTGCCCCACGCGGCGATGATGTTGCGCTGGCGCCCCGCGAACGTGCCGATGTTCGGATCTGCGGTGACCTCCGGCCGTCCGGCGAGGGCGAAGAATCGGTGCCACGCGGAGTCGGAGTACGGCATGACGCAGAGGTAGCCGTCGAGCGTCGCGAACGGCTGGCGTGCGCCGTCGCGCACCGGCGGGTAGCCCATCGGCGCGAGCGGGGGTGCGAACACATGTCCCCAGAGGTGCTCTACGAGATTGAACGCGGTGGTGGTCTCCAGCATCGAGACCACGATCGACTGGCCCGCTCCGGTGCGTTCGCGATGCAGCAGGCCCAGCGCAATGGCATAGGCGGCATGGATGCCGGTGATCTTGTCGGCCATGATCGACGGGACGTAGCGGGGGCGGCCGGCTACTGCGCTCTGCAGTGACGCCAGCCCGGACAAGGCCTGCACGACGTCGTCATAGGCCGGCTTTCCCGCGTAGGGCCCACCATCGCCGAAGCCGCTGACCTGGCAGTGCACCAGCCGAGGATTGATCGAGTGCAGGGATGTGTAGTCGATGCCGAGGCGCGCGGCGGCTGGGGTACGCACCGAGTGCAGGAGCACGTCGGCGCCGGTGATCAGGGCCCGAAAGCGTTCCAGGTCGGCCGGTGACTTGAGATCCAGCACGACGCTGCGCTTGTTGCGGTTACAGGTCAGGAACAGTGCGCCCATGTTCTCCCCGCGCTGGGGACCGATCTGGCGGGTGAGGTCACCGTCGGGGGACTCCACCTTGATCACGTCGGCGCCCATATCGGCGAGGTACTGCCCGGCGGTGGGACCGAGAACGATGGAGGCGGACTCGATCACGGTGTACCCGTGGAGGGGGCCGGTGACCGGCGCGGCCGAGTTTCCGGATCTCGGATCGTTTTCCACAATCCCGAATCTTCCTGCCCGCACGCGGTCGACGTCAATGCGCCCGCCCGATCCGTTGACAGGGTTTCGAGAACCCGACTACTTTTTCGAAACAACGAAGCTTGTTCCGAAGATCGGAGTCACCGATGACCACCGCCATCCGCTCCTACACCGACACCGAACGTATCGAGCTCCAGCGCGCCTGCGTCAAGGAACACATTGCGCTGGAGAACGCACCGGACCACAACATCGCGAACGTCATGAACAAGACCTTCGCCACCGAGAACGTCTTCTACGACATCGTGCCCGGGAACGTCCGCATGGTCGGGCCAGACGGAGTTGTCGGCTTCTACGAGATGCTCTTCTCGGTCCTGCCCGACATCCACATCGAGATCATCCACCAGTACGACGTCCCCGGGTGCTGCGTGCTCGAAGGCATCGTCACCGGCACCCAGGCCGCCCCCTTCGGTGAGGTCCCGTCGCTGGGCAAGCGCATCAAGTTCCCCTTCGCGGCGATGTACCTCTTCGCCGAGGATCCGACCAAGCTGGTCGCCGAGCGCGCCTATTGGGACAACGAGAACCTGGCGGCGCAGATGCGCGGCGAGGCCGAACCACCCGAGTCCTACGTCTGGGCCGCGCCCAACCCCTACGGCGGTCACTGACCCGCCATGACGACGACGCAGCCGGCGGGCAAACGCGATCACTTCACCGACTTCGATCTCGACTCGCCAGAGTTCACCGAGGAGTACGAGCAGGTCCTGGGCGACCTGGTCGAGAAATGTCCGGTGGCCCGCAGCAATGTCGCCGGCGGCTACTGGGTGGTCAGCCGCTACGAGGACGTGCGTGCGTGCGCCCAGGACTGGGAGACCTTCTCCAGCGAGGCGGGCGGTTTCGAACCGGGTCGCGCCGCGGCGGAGGCAAAGCTCTATCCCGTCGAGTTGGATCCGCCCTACCAAACGCGCTGGCGCAACGTGCTCGGCCCGTACTTCGCTCCGCGGGCGATCCGTGAGCGCGAGGCCAGCATCCGTGAGCAGGCCGACGCTCTCATCGACACCTTCATCGAGACCGGCGAATGTGACTTCGTCGCCGACTTCGCCGCGCACCTGCCCGGGCGGGTCTTCTTCGCGACCTTCCTCGGCGTCCCGCTCGCGGACCTCGACGGTATCCAGACCGCCACGGATGTGGCGATGCGCGGCGCGATGGAGGACCGGCCGGCGGCCTGGGACATCGTCGGCGGCTTCCTCGCGGACTACCTGGCGAAGCGTCAGGAAGAACCGCCACGGGGTGACTTCGTCGACGTGGTCCTGGCCGGAGTGGAGGACCACGAGGGCAACCCTGCCTCCTTCACACACAAGATGTTCATCATGATCGACCTGCTGGCCGGCGGGATCGGGACCACCACATTCCTGCTGGCGGGCATGGCCCACCACCTCGCGACCAACGACGTCGACCGGGCGCGTCTGCTGGCTGATGAGTCCCTGCATGCCAACGCGGTCGAGGAACTCATCCGCTACTTCAGCTCGATCGTCGCGCTTGGCCGGACCGCGATGAAGGACACCGAGGTCGCCGGTCAGAAGATCACCAAGGGTGATTTCCTGATGCTGTCCTTCGCGGCGGCGTGCCGGGACTCCTCGGTGTTCGCCAACCCCAACGAGATCGACATCGACCGCAAGATCGCGGTGAACCCGGCGTTCTCGTTCGGGCCGCACCGCTGCATCGGCTCGCATGTCGCGCGGCTGGAGGGAACCGTGACGCTGAAGCGGCTTCTGGAGCGGATGCCGGACCTGCGCCTCAAGCCGGGCGCCGAACCGACCTACAGCAACTCCACGATCACCCGAAACATGGACTCCCTCCCGCTGGTCTTCACACCGGGCCCGAAGGTGGGTTGAGTGAAACACCTTGTCGACACGGCGCTGTGCTCCGGGCACGGCGCGTGCGCAGCAGAGGCCCCGGACGTGTACGACCTCGATGACGAAGGCTTCAACTCCGCGGCCGGCGTCGAGGTCGAGGTGGCGGCGGGCCTGGAGCAACAGGCTGTTGCCGGTGCCGAGGCCTGCCCCGACCAGGCCATCCGAATTCTGGCCTGAGGCGTAGTGGCGTCCCTGCCGTGGCGCAGCGCGGGCGACGCGCTGGCCCGGGTGCCCTCGGGCGCACACCTGGTCAGCATGCCCGGCATGGGGGCGCCGACCACATTGCTGGAGGCGTTGGGGCTGGCCTGCGCCGGTCGGCATTGGACGTTGAGTTCGGGCATCCAACTGGGCGAGTACCCGTTCCTGCCCGCGGTGGATGCGGGCGAGTTGACCTACCGGACCTGGCACGTGGCGGCGCCGGTCGTCGCTCGGGTCGCAGACGGCCGGGTCGGTTACGTACCCGCGCGAGCCTCGGCGGTTCCCGGGCTGATCGCCTCCTGGGGGATCGGCGCGGCGCTCGTGCGCGTCAGTCCACCGGACGCCGCAGGCAGGTGCTCGCTGGGCGCCTCGACGAGCTATGCCAAGGCGGCGATCGACGCCGCTCTCGCCGGCGGCGGTGTGGTGATCGCGGAGATCGACCCGGGTGTTCCCTGGACCTGTGGGGACAGCCTCGTGCCGCTGACCGCATTCGATTCGGTGATCGAGTCCACCACGCCGATTCCGGAGTACCGCACCGCCGCCGACACTGATCTGGGCCGGCGGATCGCGGACCATGTCTTGTGCCTCGTCCCGCGGGACCCGACCCTGCAGATCGGGTTCGGAGCGGTACCGGAGTGCCTGGTGCGCTCCTTGCCGCACGCCGACCTCGGACACGTACGGTTCGTCGGGATGGGCACCGACCTGATGGTTGACCTCTTCGACAAGGGCGTCCTGCGTTCTGACGACGTCTTGCCGGCACCGGCGGTATGCAGCGCCGAACTGATGGGCACTGCCCGGTTGCTGGAATTCAGCGACCGCAACCCGGCGGTCGCGATGGCCTCGTCTGCACTCGTGCACGACCCCGGTGCCCTAGGACAGATTGAGCGCCTCGTGTCCATCAATACCGCACTCGAGGTCGACCTGGCGGGCAACGCGAACTGCGAGGTGCTCGGTGGCCGTCAGATCTCTGGGCCCGGCGGCGGGCCGGACTTCGTGGACGGCGCGGCCCGATCCCCCGGCGGTCTGCGGGTCATCGCGCTGCCGTCCGCCTCGAGCGATGGCAGCCGCTCGCGCATCGTCGCCCGGGTCGAGGCTGTCACGTTGCCGGGTTCGTCGGCCGAGGTGGTGGTCACGGAGTACGGCGTCGCACGGTTGACGGGACTGACGGGACGTCAGCGCGCCGACGCCTTGATCGCCATCGCCCACCCGGACCACCGTGACGCCCTCGCCGCCGCCGATTGACCTCTTACGTCAGCGAGACCGGTCGCTATAACGGGCGCTTTCGCTGACGCAACGGGGGTTTCAGCGGGGGGCGAGGTCGGCGCGTTCGGTCAGGTAAGCGTGGATTCGCGCACGTGCGCCGGACTCGCTCGCGGGGAGCTCGCGGATCAGGTCGGTCAGCAGCCCGCGCAGGGCTTCGTTGTCCGCTGCGAGGAACCCCGGACCTTCCACTGCGGCGCGCTGTGCCTGGCCGAGCATGCGCAACACATCGTTGATGGTGGCCGCCGCGGCGTCCGGCAGGTCGTCGTCGAGGACGGTGCGCAGCACCCGCTCGGCGCCGGCGATGGTCTCCTCAGGGGTGGGTCGCATGTACGTCACCTTTCGTCAGACGTGCTGCCCCGGCGAGCGCAGCGCGCAATACCCCGCGGGTGGGCCGGTACAGGTCGTCGCTGCGACCCTCCAGGAACGAGCGCAGTCCGGTCGTCTGCATGACGGCAGTCTTGAAGCTGGCGAACGTGTTCCACCAACTGACGGCGGCCGGGTCGACGGTGACTCCCCGGACGCGCTCGTAATGCTCGATCAGGTCCGCGCGTTCCCAGGCGCCGGCAATGAGGTGCTCCTTGGTGCGCAACGGTTGGGTGACCCAGCCGAGGTCTTCCAGTGGATCCCCGAGGTGGGCGAGTTCCCAGTCCAACAGCGCGCTGATCCGGTCAGCCTCGAGCAGCACGTTGCCGGGCTTGAAGTCCGCGTGGACCAGGACCGGCGATGCGCAGAGGGGTGCGGTCGCGGCGAGGGCGTCGATGACGAACTCCAGTTCCGGGTACGGCTCAAGCTGATCGCGACGCAGGATCTCGGTCCAGGACCGCAGCTCGGTCAACGCCGGGTTGGGGCCGGGATCGGGCAGTACCTCGCCGAGCCCCGCCGCACGCCAGTCCAGGGCGTGCACGGCGGCCATCAACTCGCAGAACTCGCGGGCGAGGCGTAGCCGCACCTCGGCCGGTCGGTGGCCGTTGACGACGTCGTACTCACACGTCCCGGGCTCGCGCACCATGACCAGCGACGGACGCCCGACCCAACGCGCCTCAGCGTCCAGCCACAGTGCCTGCGGTGCCTTCAGTCCGCTGCCGATTAGCGACTGCAGGACGGCGAACTCGGTGGCCCGGTCCGTTTCGACCAGGCCTCCCGGTGGATCCTGACGCAAAATCAGATGGTTGATTCGCCCATCCGGCCACTGCGCGTCGAAGATCCAATTCTCCCGCGAGCGGCCCACCCCGAGACGCGCCAGGCCGCTCAGGGTGGGTGCCCCGACACCGACCTTCGCCCCGACGAACGCTGTCAGCTGTTGGTACAGATCCGCCACGGCATTGCGATCACTCGTCATGGCCACACCGCTCGTGCTTGGGCGTAACGTCCGACGAATCGCGTCCGGGAGGGCTCCATTCTTCGGACGCTGCGCAGTTCTTGGCGGCTCATCACGACAGGAACGCCCAGCCGGGCTTTCCGGCCGCGCAATTCTCGTAGGCGAGCGGATCGATGGTCTGGTAGATCCCCGTGACGGTCTCCCCGTCGCACTCGACCCGGCACAGGTGCTCGTCCAGACCGCTGATGCGCGCCCGCACATGAGAATCTGCGACGTCGTAGGTCTCGCCCTCGACCAGCGGCGGACCGTCGTAACCGCCCTGATGGATGTCGCGATCAGGAGTGCCGCCGTACATACCGCAGCGCAGGTACGCGGTCTGCTGATCGATCCGGGTGTAGCGCACGGTCTTGAGACCACCGGGGGTGAGCGGGTACTCCACGACCGCCTCGGTGAAGATGTTCGTGCCCGGCTCGAAGCGCAGCCGCCGCGTCGGTTTTCCCACCCGGCCGTGGCCTTTGCGGGCGTCTCCGAAGCGGTAGAACACGCGGTCACCCCACAAGGTCCAGTCCGCGAACGCGACAAACGCATTGCCGTTGGTGCCGACATGGATCCGGTCGCCGAGCGCCATCGCCGGGCCGCCGACCCCGCGGCCGGTGCCCCAGTGCCGGTCGCGTGTCCCGGGCGAACCCGTCGGGATCTCGATGCGTCGATCTCCGCTGCTGACCCAGCCTTCGACGACGCCGAAGCCCTCGAAGCCGGTGGTGACGTCGTTGCGCCGGCCCGGCGGCGTGCCCCGGGCCACCGTGGACAGCGGATCGCGGAACATCTGCCGGGTGGTGTCGATGAACGTCAGGTCGAAGGCGATGCCGTGGGCGTTGTCCTCCAGGACGTAGCGCCATTCGCGCAGCCCGCGGATGATCTGGGGCTTGATCGGCCCGAGTCGAAGGTCGGCTCGGTCGACCCCCATCGGACGGTAGGCACGCACGCTGGTGTGCTTCCCGCCCGTCACGACGATCGCGTAGGCCTCGGCGCGATCGAGGTTCGGGTAGAAGCTGCCACCGGCGGCGACCAGGACCTCGCCGGCTGGATCGTGGCAGACCATCCAGTACCGCTCGTAGGCGCGCGGGTCGCCGGTCCACATGACCCGAACCGGATCGGGCGTCTGGTGGATGAAGTAGTCATCCAGCGGCGAGAGCGGGAACTGTTCGGCAAAGAACTCGTCGCCGACGCTGAGATCGGTCATCGTCCGGCCCATTTCGGTGCGCGCTTCTCGGCGAACGCGATGGCGCCCTCCTTTGCGTCGGCGGAGGCGATCACCGGACCCGTCAACTTCTGCTGGCGATCGAAGCTTTCGTCCGTCGACCAGTCTCGCTGGAGGTTGATGACGTGCTTGCTCACGGCCACCGACAGGGGAGCGTTGGCGACGATTCGACGGGCGAGCGTCGTCGCGACGGTCAGCGCCTCACCAGGCTCGGTGAGTGCATTGATCAACCCGTGTCGGAAGAGCAGCTCGGCATCGACGTGATCCCCCGTCAGCGCCATCTCCATCGCAATTCGGGGCGGGATGGCGCGGGGCAGCCGGATCAAGCCGCCGGCCGCCGCGGCGAGCCCACGCTTGGCCTCGGGGAGGCCGAACTTCGCCTCGCGGGAGGCGACCATGAGGTCACAGGCCAGCGTGGCCTCGAAGCCACCCGCCAGGCAGTAACCCTCGACGGCGGCGATCAACGGCTTGACCGGCGGAGTCATCGCGATGCCGAGCAGGCCGCGGCCCTCGACGCGGATTGCCTCACCGCGGACGAAGGCCTTCAGGTCCATCCCGGCGCAGAAGTTGCCCCCGCCGCCGGTCAAAATACCCACGCGCAGGTCGTCGCTCGCGTCGAGTTGGTCGACGGCTGCGGCCACCTCGTGGGAGACGTCGCGGTCGACGGCGTTGCGGGCCTGCGGCCGATTGATGGTGATTGTGATCAGACCGTCGTCGATGTCGATGAGGACCTTGCCCGACGCGGACACCGTGCGACTCATGCGGATACCTCGATGATCGGGTGGAAAGTAGGCATCGGTTCGCCGTTCGCGTCGGGTTCGAAGGCCAGGCGCACTGGGAGGTCGAGCGCGGGCTCGGCGTCGCGCAGCCGTCCCAGGGCGCGCATCCCGTCGCCGAGGTCGACCGTGACCAGGACATAGGGGACGTCATTGGCCATCGCCGGGTCGAAGGAATGGTGGGCCACGGTCCAGCTGTGCACCGTCCCGCGGCCGTCGTGCTCGACGTGCTCGGTGGCGAAGGAATAACAGTGCGCGCACACGGCGCGCGGGTAGTGCCGCGGTGTCCCGCAGTCGGCACAGCGCTGCACGACCAAGACGCCGCGGGCGGCCCCGGCCCAGTACGCCGTGGAAAGCTCGAGGTGGTCACTCATCGCCCTGCCGCCAGGATCGCAACGCCGCCGTCGCCCATGTCGCCGTAGCCCGTCACCAGCCCTACCTGCGGGCCCTCGACCTGAGCGCGTCCACCCTGCCCACGCAGTTGGCGGACGAGCTCGATCACGTGGTTCATCCCGAGCATGTGCGCCTGGGACAGCAGGCCGCCGTGGGTATTGGTGGGCAGCGGACCACCCAGGCGCAGGCGGCCACCGCTGACAAACTCCCCGCCCTCTCCCTTGGCGCAGAACCCGAGATCCTCCAGCTGGCAGAGCACGACCCAGGTGAAGCAGTCGTAGATCTCGGCGACGTCGATGTCATCCGGCCCGACGCCGCTCATGCCCCAGGCGATCGGAGCCGCCTTGGCCACGCCGAGCCGGGTCAGCTCGCCGCGTTGGGTGATCGAGCTCGGGGAGTCGGGGTGGCCCATCGCGATGCCGAGCAGGTCCACCGCCGGCCTGGCGAGGTCGCGGGCGCGCTCGGCCGAGGTGACCACGAACGCTGCGCCGCCGTCACTTTCCAGGCTGCAGTCGAACAGGCGGAAGGGGTCGGCGATCATTCGGGAGGCTTGGTGGTCGGCCACGGTGATCGGCTTGGTCATGATCGCGTTGTCGTTGAGCAGCGCGTGCTCGCGGAAGGTCACCGCGATCTCGGCCAGCTGCTCGCTGCGGGTGCCGTAGAGCTCCATGTGCCGCCGAGCCATCGGGGCGTACAGCTGCGCCGGGGCGGTCGCTCCCATGGGACGCTCGAACTCGGTGACGTAGCGGAACTGCGGCATCTGATGGATCCGCACCCCGGCTTTGGCACCTCTGCTGACGTTGCGTCCGGCAGTGACGAGAACCGTGGTAGCGATACCGGCGTGGATCGCGGCGGCGGCCGCCTGCAGCGCTCCGACCGGGCTCGCCCCGCCGTGCGGCACGATCGCCGAGAATCGAAGGTCGGGCAGGCCGAAGTTGGTGATGTACTCCTCGGCGGGGGCGCCGGTGATTCCGACCGGGATGACGCCGTCGATGTCGGTCGGGGTCAGGCCGGCGTCGGCGACGGCGGCAAGCGAAGCCTCCAGCTGCAGACGGAGGGCGGTCTTGTCCGAGGACTTGGAGTAGGTCGTCTCGGCAACACCGGCCACCGAGATCTGACGGTGTAAGGACATGTCAGATCACCGTCGTTCGGGCGGTCGCTTCGGCGATCTGGGCGCGGTAGCGCACCGGATCGAGCTCGAGTCCGTAGCGGGCCGCCGCGGGGAATCGCTTGGTCAGGAACGCGTGCTCCGCCGCGACGTCGGCTCGCATCTGCGACGGCGTCGGCAGGACTGACGTCCCGCTGATCACTGCGGCCAGATACTGCGACTGGGTGTCCATCATCGCGATGTTGGCTCCGCCGCTGACGTTGAAAAAACCGATGAAGTAGAGCCCCGGCCAGTCCGGGTGCACGATCCGCTGGTAGGCCTCAAGGCGTCGTTCACGCACCGGGGCGATCGTGGGATCGAGGTAGGGCAGGTCGATGTGGTAACCGGTCGCCGCGATGATCGTGTCGACTTCGATCTCGGTCCCGTCGACGAAGCTGACGCTCTTTCCGGAGACCGCGCGCACACCGGGTTTGATGGCGATGCGCTGGTAGGCCACATGGGCCATGAAGGTGGCGTTGCTCGCGGGGTGGGTACGGGTCTTCGGGGTACGCAAACCCCACTGCTCCATCCGGCCGTGGTAGATCCGGCTGATGATGCGCATGATCTGACGCTGCATCGGCCAGGGCATCCACGGTTTGACGAGTTTTCCGATCACGCGGGGCGAGGGAACGCCGAGGATCATCCGCGGCATGATCAGCACGGGTGAGCGGGCGGCGCTCGTCGTGGCGGCGGCGAACGGCGCGAGGTCGGCGGCGATATCGAGCCCGCTGTTGCCCACGCCCACAACGAGGACCCGGCGGCCCTCGAATTCCTGCGGGCGCCGATAGGCGTGCGAGTGCAGGTACTGCCCCTCGAAGCGGTCGGCCCACTCCGGGTGCGCAGGTACGCCCTGGTGCCCGCTCGCCACGACGACGGCGTCGAACGTCTCGGGCGAGTGGCCGTCGGCCTCGACGATCCAGCCCCGCCCGGGCCCGCCATCGACCGGAGCGACGCGGCGCACCGGGGAGTTGAACCGGATCAGCGGGCGGATGCCGAAATCGTCGGCGAAGGCGTTGAGGTAGGAGGCGACGTGGCGGTGGGCCGGGAACACGGGGGTGCCGGGCGGGAACGGGTAATCCCGGTACGCGGTGACCTTGGGCTCGGAGTTGATGTGCAGCGAGTCGTAGGCGACCGAGAGGCCGTTGTCGTTGTCGTAGACCCACAGGCCCCCGACACACGAGCCGGCCTCGAAGACCGTCACCTGGTGTCCGGTCTCCAGCAGGTGGCGCGCGGCGCTGAGTCCACCCGCTCCGGCGCCGATGATCGCGACCCGTCGCGCGCGGGACTGATCCGCCATCGCCGCACCCGCCTTCGGGATACTTCCCAAATACCGAGGAAACCTTCGAGATTACGAATCCTGCCGTAGTCACGGGGGAGGGTCAACCCTTGGGCGGCGCGCGGAAATGCGGGACGTCCGAAGGAGCGGTCGCTATAGCAGCCACTCCTTCGGACGTCAGGAGGTCGTCAGGGCGCGAGCGGGGGCGGGGCGGGTGCGGCCGAGTTCGCTCTCGATGCTGGTGGCGGCGTCCAGGGCGGCGGCGATCAGTTCGTTCTCCCGGACGGTGCCCAACTGTGCACTCAGGGCGGAGATGTGGATGGCAGCGGCAACCTGGCCGGACACATCCCGGACCGGTACGGCAAAGCCCACGATGCCCGGGATCGCCTCCTCCCGGCTCATCGCGACCCCGGCGGCGACGATCGCATCCAGCTCGCGTTCCAGCTCCGCGACCGAAGTCAGGGTGTGCTGGGTCAGCTGCGGACGGTCCTCGGCGAACAGGCGCCGGCGCAGCTGGGGGTAGTGGGCGGCGAACAGCTTGCCGACCGAGGTCGCGTGCAGGTACAGCGACTGGCCGAGGCGGATGTTGACGCTGACCGCGCGGGTACCCGGCATGCGATCGACGTAGGAGATGCGGTTGCCCAGGCGCACCGCCAGGTAGACGTCCTCACCGGTTTCGCGGGCGAGATCCTGCAGCGGGCGGCGAGCGACGGCGCGCACCTCGAGGCGGTCCACGACCTGGATCCCGAACCGCACCGCGCGCGCTCCGACCGAGTAGCGCAGGTCGTCGGTCATGGCCACGACATCCGCGGCAACCATGCGGCGTAGCAGGTTGTGGGCGCTGGACGTCGGCAGGCCGAGGCGTTTGACGATCTCGGTGAGCGTCATGCCCTGGGGGTGCCCCACCAGGAGCTCGAGCACATCGAAGATGCGCGAGAAGCGGTCCACGCCGGAATCGTTGTCGGTGTCGGACAACGCGGCCTCCTCTCGCCAGCGGCTCGCCGAGCCTATCGGTTTCGGGGATAGTCTTCCGCGATCTCGAACCTCGGCAGGAAGGGGATCTGCGATGCCACAGCAATGGGGCCGATGGGGTCCGCACGACGAGGTGGGTGCGCCCAACCTGATCGGGGCGGCGCAGGTCCTGGGCGGTGCGGGGCTGATCCGAGCCGGGCGCGTGGTCAAGCTGGGCATGGATCTCGGGCCGGCGACGGTCGTCCCGCCGCATCGCAAGCGGGTGGAACGCCACATGAGCCGCGACGGCGGTGACTACGCGGCCGGTGCCCGCCGGCCGGGCGGCTTCCAGTTCGCCGAGGAGGTGTGGTCCTTCGCGGCGCACAGTGGCACGCACATCGATGCGCTCTCCCATGCCTGGTACGACGACGAGCTCTACAACGGATTTCCCGGGAGTGGGACCCGCACGACGACCGGGGCTAAGCGCTGTGGCGCGGAGAAGCTGGTGCCGATGGTGACCCGAGGGGTGCTGCTCGACGTCATGCCGGGATCGGCCCTGCCCGCAAGCACGGCCATCACCGCCGCGGATCTGCAGGCTGCCTCCGACGCTGCCGGGATCACCGTGCGCCAAGGCGACGTTGTGCTGATCCGTACTGGGTGGCTTTCCTCGATGGGCGGCGATCCGGTGGGGTACTGCGACCACGAACCGGGCATCGACCTGGGCGCGGCCCAATGGCTTGCGGACGCCGACGTCGCGGCGGTCGGAGCGGACAACTATGCGATCGAGGTCCAGCCCTCACCCGCAGACACGATGTTCCCGGTCCATCAGCTGTTGCTCCGCGATTGCGGTATCCCGCTGATCGAGAACATGGTGCTGGATGAGTTGGCGTCGGCCGCAGTTGCCGAGTTCTGCTTCGTCGCCGCCCCGCTTCCGCTCGTCGGCGGCACGGCCGGGCCGGTTTGCCCGCTCGCGATCTATTGACCCTGTTGCCCGACCGGCTCAGCGGAACGTCGACGCGTCGATGACGAAGCGATAGCGCACGTCGGAGGCCACGACCCGTTCGTACGCATCGTTGATCTGGTCGGCGCCGATGACCTCGATCTCCGCACCCAGCTGATGCTCGGCGCAGAAGTCGAGCATCTGCTGGGTCTCCCGGATTCCGCCGATGAGCGAGCCGGCGAACGACTTACGCCCGAAGATCAGCGAGAACGCGTTCACCGACAGCGGGTCGGGGGGCGCGCCGACGTTGACCAGGACCCCGTCCACCGCGAGCAGGGACAGGTAGGCGTCCACATCGATCGTCGCGCTCACCGTGTTGACAATGAGATCGAAGGTGCTGGCCAGCTGCTCGAAGGTGTCCGGATCGCCGGTCGCGTGGTAGTGGTCGGCGCCGAGACGTAGCCCGTCCTCCTGCTTCTTCAGCGACTGCGACAGAACGGTGACCTCCGCGCCCATCGCGCGGGCGATCTTGACGGCCACGTGCCCGAGCCCCCCGAGGCCGACGATGGCGACCTTCTTGCCGGGCCCGGCTCCCCAGTGGTGCAGCGGTGAGAACGTGGTGATCCCGGCGCACAGCAGCGGCGCGGCAACGTCGAGGGAGAGGCCGTCCGGGATCGCCAGGACGAACTTCTCGGTGACCACGATGTGGGTGGAGTAGCCGCCCTGGGTGGGTTCGCCGTCCTCGCCGACCGAGGCGTAGGTCTGGATGCTGCCCTCGACGCAGAACTGTTCGTGGTCGTTGCGGCAGTTCACGCATTCACTGCAGGAGTCGACCATGCAGCCGACGCCGACCCGGTCCCCGACCGCGTGCTTGGTCACCTTGGCCCCGACCTCGGTGACAATCCCGGCGATCTCGTGGCCCGGCACGATCGGGTAGGTGGTCTCGCCCCATTCGCTGCGGGCGGTGTGGATGTCCGAGTGGCAGATGCCCGAGTACTTGATCTCGATGAGGACATCGTGTGGACCGACCGGGCGGCGCTCAATCGTGGTCGGGCCGAGCGGATCGGTCGCGGAGTGGGCCGCGTAGGCGTTGACCTTCAGCATGGTTTCCCCCAGAGGTGTCATCTCTTTCCTACCCGCCTGGGCCGGGCCATGCGAATCGGTCTGATCGACTCCGACACCCAGCTGACGCGCGGGGTCTGGATCAGGGCCGTTTGGCCGCGCCCGCCTCGAGCGCGTCGGCGATGGCGGCGAATTCGGTCAAGGCCGCCTGCAAGTCTTCGACGATCTCGCGGGCAATGACCTCGGGGCGGGCAGGTTGTGGGAGTCGGTAAGGAAGTCACTGGTCGCTCCTCCGAAGTGGCTGCCCTGGTCTGGGGGCCTATAGTTTCGCGGTTGCAATTTATAGCAACATGGATAATCCTATAGATTCATCAGCGAGATTGACAGGCATCGGGGCTGTCGGAGGTGGACTTGGCTCGGTTCCAGGACTCGCCGGCCGGACGGCTGCATGCGATCAGGATCCACGATTCCCGCACCGATCGCTCGATTGATCACGCTGCGTTCGTCCCGTACCCGCTTCCCAGCGCGGTCAGCCTGGCGCCCTCGACCTACAAGCTGATTGCGGAAGCGCACGAGGCCATCGGACGGTTGGACTCCGCCGCGGGGCGCCTGCCGGACCCTCGCCTGCTCGTCCGGCCTGCGCTGCGGGCCGAGGCTCATGGCACCGCGGCGTTGGAGGGCACCCATGCGCCATTGGCCGAGGTGCTCGAAGGGGACTACGTCGATCCTGCGCAGCGCTCGCCTGAGGTGCGCGAGGTGCTCAATTACGTCACCGCGGCAGAACGTGGGCTCGAGCTCATTCGCACCAAGCCGATTTGTGTCACCGTCGTCGCAGAATTACAGGCCCTGATCGTCGCCGGCACCCGGGGTGAGTCCTATGACGCCGGCCGATTGAGGGACCGTCAGGTCGTCATCGGTGATCAGGGCCGTGGGTTGGCAGGGGCTCGGTACGTTCCGCCACCGCATGGTCCGATCCTCGTCGAGGGGATGAGTGACTGGGGAAAGTGGATCAACGCCGAGGACGATCTCCCGCTCGTGCTCAAGTGCGCACTGGCCCACTATCAATTCGAGGCGCTGCACCCGTTCAGCGACGGCAACGGACGAGTCGGTCGGCTGATCATCACCCTGCAGTTGGTCGACGCGGGAGCGCTCACGTTCCCGTTGCTCAACCTCTCGCCCTGGTTGGAACGACGTAAGCAGGAGTACAAGGACCTGCTGCTGGAGGTCTCGACTACCGGTGACTTCGACTCGTGGGTCCAGTTCTTCTGCCGGGCCGTGCGAGCGCAGGCCGATGACATGGTGGGCCGAGTCGACGATCTGTGGGCCGTCCGTGAGGACCTGATGGCCCAGGTCCGCGCGGCCAAGGGCCGTGGCGTGATCGTCGACATCGCCGCGGATCTGATCGGGTACCCGGTGATCACCGTGACCGAGGCAGCGCGGCTGTACGGCGTGACGTATCCGCCGGCGAACAACGCGATGCGCAAGCTGGTGGAGCTGGGGATTCTCCGGGAGGTCACCGGCGAGCGCTACGGGCGGATCTATGTCTGTCCTCGGGTCATGGAGGTCATGCAGCGCGAGTCGAAGTGAACCAGCTAGCGCCTGCGGCAAGATGGCGATGTGGGGGACCGGAGTGCTGTCGATAAGGCGTTAGCGCTGGTTCGCGGGGCGTCCCCACGGTGCGAGTGGCGTTCCTCGGCGGGAGCAGCGCGCGAGGCGACAGCACGGCGACCTCGGACCTCGACATCGTCGTCGTGCTCGACGGACCCCCAGCTCCGTACCGTGAGACGCAGCGTCACCAGGGCCAGGTGGTGGAGCTGTTCGTGCACACGTCGGATTCGCTCGAGTACTGGTGGCGTCGTGACGCCGAAGGACGTCGCAACACCCTTGCGGACATGTGCGCGCACGGGGTGGTGCTCGTCGACGACGGCACTGCACCGAGGGTGCAGGACCGAGCAGCGCGGTTTCTCGCCGCCGGGCCGCCTCCATTGGGAGCCGCCGAAACTGCGTTGCGCCGGTATGTGCTGACCGATGCCCTCGATGATCTCGCAGCTGCTCAGGATCCCGACGAGCGCGACGCCGTCGCTGCGATGGTGCTGGGCCTGATTGGAGAGCTCGCGCTGCTGAGCCGAGGACACTGGCTGGGCCGCGGCAAGTGGTTGGTGCGGAGGGTCCGCGAGGCCGACGCCCCGCTGGATGGACGTCTGTCGGCTAGTTTCCGGCGTGCCGTCGCGTCGGGCGACACCGTTGACCTTCTGGCCGTTGCGGATGAGGTGCTCGCAACCGTGGGCGGGCGATTGTCCGAGGGCTACCGGTCCGTCTGATCGCCCAGCCCCTGGCTGGATTTGGCTGACTGCCACTTCGACCACAACTCGACGTGCGCTGTGTTCGGCGCAAGGTCAGCTCTTTGGTGAAAGCCGCGACGGCGCAACGCTGGAGACGCAGAACGCCCCGTCGGGGTTGGTCGACGGGGCGGTGCGTTGAGCGTGGCCAGGGGCGGGGTCGAACCGCCGGCCGTCAGTCGGGTCCGGCCGAGTTCGCGCGATCGCTCAACGCACCCGACTCGATCTCTCGCACGAGGCCGTTCGCCCGCTTGGCCGCCTCGACCTTGCTCGGCAAGCGCTCATCGACGACGGCACCGTGGCGGATTCCGAGATCTGAACGCTCGCCGGGACGGACCGTGACCCGCCAGTCTTTGCGCAGCCGCACTTTGAAGCTGATCACCTTCGCAAAGCGGAACGGCCAATCCACCAGCGCGGCGACGACGAGAGATACCCCGGAGATGTCTGCGGCGGCCCGCTCCTCGAAGCGGTTAAACCAGCGCCATCCCTGGAACGCGTTTCCGCGCTCAATGTTGACCGTCCACTGCTCACCGTTGGCGCGGGTGATGTGCCGGAAGCGGTCGTACTTCGTGAACTCGTGGAATGACACAGGTACATCCTGGCCGACTGGAGGTGCGGGAGTGTGCGTGCGTCGGACACGCACACGACACGCACACTCAGCGTCTTACAGGGGTGAAACACTGCGTTTCCGCAGGTAGAACATTGTGGCCAGGGGCGGGGTCGAACCGCCGACCTACCGCTTTTCAGGCGGTCGCTCGTACCAACTGAGCTACCTGGCCCCGTGGTGGGACCCGTCGAGTGTAGCCGCCGGGCAGGGGTGGCCGGAGACCGGTTTAGCCGCGGGTACCGTCGAGCGGTGGCTACCTCAGCGGCGGGGCAGGCGACGGGCGTCGATCGACGCCTGGTGGTGCTGCTCGCCATCGCGTGCGGGGCGAGCGCGGCCAACATGTACTACGCGCAGCCGCTGCTCGACCTGATCGCGGCCGACCTGAACGTCTCGCCCGGAGCGGCCGGGCTACTGGTCACCGCCGGCCAGATCGGGTTCGCGGTCGGCCTGCTGACGCTGGTCCCCCTCGGCGACCTGATCGCGCGGCACCGGCTGATCAGCCCGCTGCTCGTGGTGTGCGCGCTCGCCTCGCTGGCCGCGGCCGCCGCGCCGAACATCGCGGCCCTCGGGGCGGCCGTCCTGGCGATCGGCATCACCGCCGTCGTCGTCCAAGTCCTCGTGCCGCTGGCCGGGACGCTGGCCGCAGACCATGAGCGCGGCACCGTTGTCGGCACCGTGATCGGCGGGCTGCTGACCGGGGTCCTGCTCGCCCGGGTCTTCAGCGGGCTGCTGGCCTCAGTGGCGGGATGGCGCTCGGTCTACCTCGCCGCGGCGCTCCTGTGCGCGATGCTGGCCGTCGTGCTGCACCGCGCGCTCCCGCGGCTGCCGGTCGCGCAGGAGAACCTGTCCTACGGCAACCTGCTGCGCTCCCTGGGCCCGCTGCTGCGCGAGGACCCGTTGCTGCGTCGCCGGATGGTCTACGGGGCGTTAGGCATGGTCGCCTTCACCCTGATCTGGACGTCGCTGGCGTTCCTGATCGCCTCCGACGCCTACGGCTACGGCGAGGCGGTGACGGGACTGCTCAGCCTCACCGCGCTGGTCGGGGCGATGGCCGCGCTCGGCGGCGGACGCTTGGCGGACCGGGGCTGGGCACATCGCTCGACGGGGGCATTCCTGGCCGTCATGGTGGCGGGCTGGGTGCTGCTCTGGTTCGGCGGCACGCACCTGGCTGCCCTGATCCTCGGCTTGGTCGTGCTGGATCTGGGGATCCAGGGGCAGAACGTGGTGAGTCAGAGCCTGATCCTCGCCGCCCGTCCGGAGGCCCGCAGTCGCGTCACGACGTTGTACATGACCTCCATCTTCACCGTGGGGGCCATCTCGTCGGCGGTCGCCGCATTCGCCTGGACGCAGGGCGGCTGGGATGCGATCTGCGCCCTCGGCTTCGGCTTCGCCGTACTCGGCCTGGCCCTGTGGCTCCAAGAGCATTTAACGACGAAACGACGTGGTTCGCTGGTGCGAACCACGCCGATTTCGACTGGCGGTCCCGACGGGATTTGAACCCGCGACCTTCACCTTGACAGGGTGACGAGCACTCCAAACTGCTCTACGGGACCTAGATGACGCGGGTCAAGTGTGGCACATGTCCGCGGGTGATGATGCAGTGGCTTCGTGTTCCCCGTTGCGCTCGTTGACAACGCTCAATCGGCTCGGGAGTGGACGCCGCTCGCAGGCTCGCGGCCTTCCGCCCGCCTCCCTCAGCTCGGGATCTTGAGCGCTCGTCCCTCGCGCTCGATCCGCTCACCTCGGTCCACGGGCTGTCCACTCCGGATTGAGCGGTGAGCATTCCACTCGCGTCAATCGGTTGTACCCCCAACGGGATTCGAACCCGTGCTACCGCCTTGAAAGGGCGGCGTCCTGGGCCACTAGACGATGAGGGCAGGCGACCTGTAGCCGAATAGGCCTCGAGGACGCCCGCCAGCTTAGGACAGGTCGTCGCGGGGCGGCAAAACGGTTGACGCGCTCGGGTCGTCGGCCTTGAGCCGCGCGAGCTCCTCGGGAGCGAGCGTGCGGCTGACGGCGACCGAGGAGAGCCCCAGGCCACCGATGTTCAGGTCGTCCCAGGCCTGCAGGCGTTTGGTCTCGGCGTCGAAGTAGAAGACGGTGGCCTCGATGGGCGTCGGGGACGCGCCTTCGAGCGCGCGTAGACCCGCGCCGCCGGTCGAGCCCTGGACAAAGATGCGGGAGCCCTCCGCCAGCAGCTCGGTGGAGCGCTTGTGAGTGTGGCCGGCCAGGATCAGCGGGACCTCGCCGTCCAGCGGCGCGGCCATCACCGGGTCGTGGGTGACGAAGATGTCGGGCGGGGCCGTCGCCAGCTCCACCTTGCGCGCCAGGCTCTCACCGAGCGCCGCCAGTTGCTCGTTGGACCAGACGGCCGCGGACTTGTCGGGGGTGAACCGCGGGTCTCCCGCGCCGGAGATCTGCAGTCCCGCGACCTCGCGGGTGTCGCCGCCGTCCAGCACCACGGCGTTGGGTTGACGGGCGATGGCGTCCACGGTGGAGGCCGAGTCGTGGTTACCCCGCACGTAGACATACGGCACGCCCAGCTCGGCGATCGCGTCCATGAAGCGGTTCTCGGCCCTGCTCCCACGGTCGCTGATGTCGCCGGCGTCGATGATCAGGCGAACCTCGAACTGTCGCGTGATCGAGGCGATCACCTCCCACGCCGCTGGGTTGAGGTGGATATCGGCGACGTGCAGCACGCGGATCGTGGACAGGTCCGGCTCATAGGCGGGCAGGGTCGAGGTCACGTCGTAGAGGCGGCCGACGTTGCCGACCAACTTGGCCAGGCTCTGGCCGTAGTCACTGAAGCCGGCCACGATGTCGCGGGCGTTGCCGACCACGCTCGGGGCGTTACCGAGCAGCCCGGTGTAGGTGGGTTCGGCGACCGCCTGCGGACTCCAGGTCGCGGCAGCGGTGCCCGCCGAGGCGCCGACCAGGGCAGTAGCGGTGAGTGCGACGGCGACGATCCGGCGCACGCGGCGGCGAAAGACCAGCAGCGAGAGCAGGATCGCGCCGGCCAGCGCACACAATGTCGAGCGGATCACCAAAGCCTGAATTGCGGCCTTCGCGTCGGCGCTGATCCATTGCTGCAGTCCCTCGAAGGCTGCGGGGTCCGCGACCAGGCGTTGGGCGTCGGCGATGTTGAGGCCGTCGACCTCGACGGTGACGCCGATCGGGCCGTCGTGGGTGTCCATCTGCAGTGATCCCAGCGGCCCCACCTTGACCACGGTGTCCCCGCCCCAGGACAGGTGAGCGCGCATCGTGGTGTCCACCGGGCCGACCGGCCCTGCTTCGCGTGCGCCCACCAGGAGCCCGAACCAGGCTCCCAGCAGCGCGACGATCACGATGCCCGCAATTCGGGCGTAGGCGACGCGGCGAGTGCGTGCCCAGACGCGACGGCGCAGGCGTTCGAGGCGGCGGCGGCGCAGAGCGCGCGGGCTGAGGCGATCGAGCACGTTCGCCCCCTCCCGGGCCGACGCTGGCATGGGATGTGTGGGGCCGGGAACGGCTGGGGCCCGACGTGTCGACGGTAAGCGATCACGCGTGCGGGCGCCGGGGATTTGGTCAGAAGACAACCTCAGGGCACGCCTACCCGCCCCTGAGGCGGCGCGGACGGCGCCCGCATCCACCTGGGACGGGCAGGCGTACCCTGCCGCGCACACCAACGGAGGCGGGTGCGGACAATGGCCGGGTGTTGGACATCCCGGTTGCTGAGTTCGAGTTGCTCGTGGCAGAGGCTCTCGACCTTGTTCCCGAGGAGTTGACGGCGTTGATGACGAACGTCGCGATCTTCGTCGAGGACGACCCGCCCGTCGATGACCCGGACCTGCTGGGCCTCTACGACGGTGTCCCGTTGACCGAACGCGACGGGTGGTACTCCGGAGTCCTACCCGATCGGATCACGATCTACCGCAATCCCACCCTGGCGATCTGCGAGACCCGAGAGGACGTCGTGGCCGAGGTCGAGATCACCGTGGTCCACGAGATCGCTCACCACTTCGGGATCGACGACGAGCGTCTGCACGAACTCGGCTACGACTGACCCTCGTTCAAGCCTTGAGCACCACGGTCCCGCCGAACTTGTCGTGCCAGCCCTGCTTGCGGCCCGAGCTGTCGAAGAGCGGGGAGAGTGCGACGAGCAGCGCACCGACGTAGAACGCAAGCCAGGAGAACCCGTACAGGGCCGCGCGCTTTCCCGCTGCTTCCTGGCTCGGCAGCGCACCGTTGGCGAGGTTGACCACGCGCAACCCCATCGCCTTCTTTCCCACCGTCTGCCCGCGGCCGGAGATCATCAGCGTCTCGTAGACGACGAACCCGGCGGCATTGACCACCGTCATGAGCAGGCTCACGCCCAGCGACCCTGCGTTGAGGTTGATGATCGCGGTCAGGATCCACAGGGGGGCCAGCACGAACATGTCGATGATGCGGGCCAGGAGGCGCTCACCCATGCCGCCGACCTGCACGCCGGGCGGCAGGCCGGGAACCTGGGCCGGCTGCGGCGGCCCCCAGCCGGGCTGCCCGTAGCCGGTCGTGGGGAAGCCGGGCTGTCCTTGTGGGGATTGGCCGTAGCCAGGCTGCGGGTAACCGGGTGGCCCCTGGGGCGGCTGACCGTAGGCGGGTTGGCCATAAGCGGGCGGTTGGCCGTACGCAGGCTGACCCTGGGGCGGTTGGCCGTACGCGGGTTGTCCCTGGGGCGGTTGGCCGTACGGCGGCTGGCCGCCCGGCGGGGTGCCGTAGGGAGCCGGTGCGCCGTAGGGATCCTGGGAGTCGGTCATCGCTGTTCGCCCCGTTCGCGTAGATCGATGGTGCTTCGACCTTATGCGCGATCACCCGCGTCAGGGATTTCAGGAAGCGACGCCTTCGGCCTGCTCCAGGCATTCCCGGGTGACGTCCTCGCCCAACTTCTCGAACTCCGCGAACTTGGCGGGGTCCTCCTCGGCAGCCTCGATCTCGGCGTCGGAGACCGTCTCACGCATCGTCAGCAGGACGCAGGTGGCGACCGACGGGGGGAAATCGTCGGGGATCGAACTGCGAAAGCCTTCCTCGAAGGCGCGCCGGGTGGGCGTCAGGGAGCGGTTCGCTGCCTCGGTGCAGTCGGCAGCGAATCCTTCGAAGATGGCGTCGACGTCGTCGCGTTCGGCGATCAGGGAGTACACGGTGGCGCGGTACTTCTGGTCGTCCAGGGCCAGGAACCGGCTGCGGAAGCAGTTGCGGAACGCAGGCTCCGCCAGCGGGTCGGCGGGATCGTCGCTGGTGTAGTTCGGACCGAAGGCGACCGCAGCGATGGAGCGCAGGTAGTCGATGCTGAACTCGGAAACCTGCCAGCCGGTGCCGTTGCGCGCAAAGGACCACTTGCCCGTTGCGCCGTCGGTGTCCCCGCCGATCTCCTTCACGACAGCGCTCGCGGTGTCACCGCTGACCACGATCGAGGTGACCTCGGCGCCGGTGGCATCGACGCCCTCGTCCGGCGAGGCCGTGATGCGCTTGCAGGTCTCGACGTCGCCGAAGACGGCCACCACGAGCCCTGGAGTGGCGAGCTCGGTGCAGGTGCTCACGTCCTCACCGGCAGTCAGGAAGTCGGTGGCGGTGGCGGTGATCAACGACTCGTCGCTCGGGGCCGGGGTCGCGGGTGTGGCTGCCTCGTCCGATCCCCCGCCCGAGCACCCTGCGGCTACCAAGACGGCCATGAGGGGCACGAGCCAGGCGCCGCGACGTCGCTGGTGAATCGCCATGGGGACCTCCAGGTCATTGATGATCGACAACCCTAGTGCGGCCCCACCGCGAGCACCCGGAGCGCTGCGGCTCCCAGTTCGTCCGAGGCGGCGAGGTCGACCTCGGCGGAGATTCCCCAGTCGTGATCGCCGTCGGGGTCGTCGAAGATCTGACGGACGGCCCAGGTGCCCGGGCGGCCCTCGGGGTTCTTGTTGATGACGAACAGCGCGGGCCCGCGCGCCTGAGGCGCGGTGGAGAGCGGACCGTATTCGGTGACGTACGGCGCCATTGCGGCGGCCCAGTCCCCGGCGGACCAGCCGGAGCCGGCATCGAGTTCGCCGAGTTCAGCCCAGCGGTACCGGGCGGCAAGGGTGACGCGGCGGAACAAGGCGTTGCGAACCAGGACCGTGAACGCGCGCGAATTCGCCGTCACGCCCTTGGGTTCGCTGGGTCTGGCCGCGAGAACTGACGCGCTGTCGGTTCCCTCGGCGAGGGCCTCCCACTCGTCGAGCAGGCTGGAGTCGGTCTGGCGGATCAGCTCGCCGAGCCACTCGATGAGGTCGGTGAGGGCCTCGTCCTTGAGCGCATCCGGCACGGTCTGCCGCAGTGCCTTGTAGGCGTCGCCGAGGTAGCGCAGCACGATCCCCTCGGATCGTTGCAGCGAGTAGTACGCGACGAACTCTCCGAACGTCATCGCGCGTTCGACCATGTCGCGCACGACAGACTTTGGCGAGAGGCCGAACTCGGCGATCCAGGGATGTCCACCGCGGTAGGTCTCGTACGCGGCCTCGAGCAATTCCTCCAGTGGTTTGGGCCAGGTGACGTCCTCGAGAAGTTCCATTCGCTCGTCGTACTCGATGCCCTCGGACTTCATGGCGTTCACGGCTTCGCCTCGGGCGGCGTGCTGCTGGGCCATCAGCACCGGCCGCGGATCCTCCAGCGTCGCCTCCAGAACGGAGATGACGTCCAGGGCGAGCGTTTCGGACTCGGGGTCCAGCAACTCGAAAGCCGCGAGGGCGAACGGGGACAGCGGCTGGTTGAGGGCGAAGTTGGTCTGCAGGTCCACCTTGAGCGCCACCCAGCGACCGGTCTCGTCGGGCTGGACGAGCCGTTCGATGACACCCGAGGCCAGCAGCTCGCGGTAGATGGAGAGTGCGCGGCGGATCAGGGCGTTCTGCCGGGGCCGGTCCTCGTGGTTCTCGCGCAGCAGGTGACGCATGTGCTCGAAGCCGTCGCCAGGTCGGGCGATGACGTTGAGCAGCATCGAGTGCGATACCCGCATCCGGGAGATCAGGGATTCGGGTTCGGCATGGACCAGACGGTCGTAGGTCTCCTCGGTCCAGGACACCTGACCCTCGACGGCCTTCACTTTCTGAACGCGCTTCAGTTTTACCGGGTCATCCCCGGCCTTGGCCACCCGGCGCGCGTTCTCCACGATGTGCTCGGGGGCCTGTACGACGCAGAAGCCGGCGGTGTCGAACCCGGCCCGTCCGGCGCGGCCGGCGATCTGGTGGAACTCGCGAACCCGCAGGATCCGGGTGCGCCGCCCGTCGTACTTGGCCAGTCCTGTCATCAACACGGTGCGGATCGGGACGTTGATCCCGACCCCAAGGGTGTCGGTGCCGCAGACCACCTTCAGCAGCCCGGCCTGGGTGAGCTGCTCGACCAGGCGCCGGTATTTGGGCAGCATCCCGGCGTGGTGCACGCCGACGCCGTGCTTGACGAGCTTCTGCAACGTGCGCCCGAAACCGGGCGCGAAGCGGAAGTCGCCGATGTGTGCGGCGATGGCGTCCTTCTGCTCGCGGGTGCACAACGTGAGGCTGAGTAATGACTGCGCCCGGTCGAGGGCGTCCTTCTGGGTGAAGTGCACGACGTAGACCGGAGACTGATGGGTCGTCAGAAGTTCTTCGACGGTCTCATGGACCGGGGTCAGTGCCCACGAGTAGTACAGCGGGACCGGGCGGGTCGCCGAGGACACGACGGCGGTGGGGCGACCGGTGCGCGCAGTGAGATCGTCGCGGAACCGGGTGACGTCACCCAGGGTCGCGGACATCAGCAGGAACTGTGCCTGCGGGAGTTCGAGCAGCGGCACCTGCCACGCCCAGCCGCGGTCGGGTTCGGCGTAGAAGTGGAACTCATCCATCACGACCTGGCCGATGTTCGCGTCCGCGCCCTCGCGCAGCGCGATGTTGGCCAGTACTTCGGCAGTGCAGCAGATGATTGAGGCGCCGGGGTTCACGCTGGCGTCGCCGGTGAGCATCCCGACGCGCTCGGCACCGAAGATGTCGCAGAGCGCGAAGAATTTTTCCGACACCAGGGCCTTGATCGGCGCCGAGTAGTACGTGCGTGCCTTGTTCGCCAGCGCGGTGAAGTGCGCGCCGGTCGCGACCAGGGATTTTCCGGATCCGGTGGGGGTGGTGAGGATGACGTTCGAGCCGGAGACGATCTCGATCAGCGCCTCGCCCTGCGCCGGGTAGAGCTCCAGGCCGGTGCCCGTGGCCCAGGTCGTGAACGCGTCGAAGATCGCGTCGGCGTCCGCGCCGTCGGGCAGCGAGTCGACGAGCGAGCTCACTGCATGAGCGCGGACTTGGGTACCTGACGATCCTGACGCAGCGCGGTGAACATCGCGGTGGCGCGAGCCGGGTCCGAACTGACCACCGAGCCGACCCCGGATGCGGTGAACTCCCGCCCGATCGGCACGGTCGTGGTCGTGCCGTCGCTGTCCAGGGACTTCGCGGCCCAGGCCAGGCGGACCAGGTCGATCAGGTGGTCGCCGTCGTCGATGGACAGCGCGCCGGTGCCCTTGGTCGCGAGCGACCACGCCCGGAGCGGGTTCAGCACCGTCATCGGACTTGCGACCTTGTCCATCAGCGCGCCGACGATCTGGCGCTGCTGGTCGACGCGGTCGAAGTCGCCGCGGGTGGAGGCACGCGAGCGGGCGTAGCCCAGAGCCTCGCCGCCGTCGAGGTTCTGGCAACCCTTCTTGATGTCCAGGCCCGCCTTGGGATCCTTGCGGGCCTCCTTGATGCACAGCTCGACCCCGCCGACGGCGTTGACCAGATCGAACAGGCCGCCGAAGCCGATCTCGGCGTAGTGGTCGATGCGGATCTGGGTGAACGCCTCGACGGTGCGGACCAGCAGGGGCGCCCCGCCGAAGGAGAACGCGGCGTTGAGCCGGTTCTGCGAGCGCCCCGGGATCGGCACCAAGAGGTCGCGAGGCAGGCTCACCAGGGTCGGTCCGCCGCCGGAGTCCGGGATGTGCAGCAGCATCATGGTGTCCGCGCGTTGGCCGCCCGCCTTGCCTGTCGCCAGCTCCTGGCGCTGCTTCTTGGACAGACCCTCGCGGGAGTCCGAACCGACGATCAGCCAGTCGCTTCCGGGGGTCGAGGCCGGGCGAGTGTTGTCCGGTGGGAACGCGTTGATGCGCTCCAGGCGAGAGTCGGCGAAGAAATACAACGCGGTCGGCAGGACCAGCAGCAGCACCAGGGCAGTGATCAACACGCGCCGGCGGCTGAACCTTCGGAAGCGTCGGCGCGGGGCGGCGGAGGAGTCCAGGCGCGCCGAGACCGGAGGTTCAGACGGTCCACCGCCCATCCCGGCCGGGGCAGGCGGCGGGGGCGGCGGGGGATAGGCGGCGAGGGGAGCCGGGTTCTCGCGCGGAGGGCGCGGCGGCGGTGGGTCGTCGCCCGCCCCTGCGGTGGGAGTGGCCTGGGTGGGCGGAAACGGCTTGACGGGCCGCTGGACGAGGGTGGGGCTTTCCTCGGGGCGCGCCGGGACGACCTCGTCGCGGAACAGCGGGCGCTCGGGTGGGGGGCTCCAGGGCGTGCCTGGGCCGCGCCGGTCCTGATCAGCCATGTGCCGTCTCCGCTTCGCGTAGATGCCCGCTCGCGGAGTCGGCACTACCTATGGCATGCGACTCGCTGCGCTCGCTCATGCTGGCACTCCCTGTCCCCCGCCCGGAGGGTACCGGAGCAGCATGCAGCACCCTGGTCCGATGACCGCCGAGGCGCCCAGCACCGAGCCCGACATCCGTGCGTTCCTGCAGACCCGCACGGCCGGGCCGGCCGGTTTCTCCCCCACCGGGGAGCACGTGCTGATCAGCTCCGACCTGCCGGGTAGCGCCCAGCTCTACCGCCTGCCGGCCGGCGCAGTGCAGACCGACGGGGTCGAGATCGACGCGCTGGAGCAGCTCACGGACCTGCCCGAGCCCGTCGGCGGGGGCTACCTGCCGGTGGCTCCCGCGGGCGTGGACACGCTGCTGCTCGGCGTGGACGCCGGTGGCAACGAGAAACATCAGCTCTACCTGCTCCCCCTGGACGACGGGCCTGGCCCCGACGGCGTTGTCGGAGCCCCCTACCCGCTCACCAGTCTCGACGCGCTGATCCCGCTCGTGGTTGACCCCGACCACATCCACCGTTCGGGTGGTTTCAGCCGGGACGGAGCCCTGTTCGCCTACGCGACGAACCGCCGCGCCGGCGCGGATTTTGACGTCTGGGTGCGCGACGTGCCGGCCGGCACCGAGGAACTGGTGCACGCTCCGGGTGGCTGGACCTGGGCCGGGGGCTTCTCCCCGGACGCCCGCTACCTGTCGCTGGGTGCGCTGACCGAGGCGCCGGGGGACTCGACGTTGCACCTGCTGGACCGCTCGAACGGCGTCTTGACCGAGATCGCCCCACACACCGAGCCCGCCGAAGTCGGCGCCCCGACGTGGCTGCCGGACTCGTCAGCGTTCTTCCTCGCGCACGACGTCGACCGGGATACCGCGGTGCTGGCGAGAGGGACGCCGGACGGCGCGTTGCGCGAGGTCCTGGACCTGGGATGGGAAACCGGTGCCGTGCTGGACTGGACGGGCAGGCACCTTCTCGTCGCGGCCAATGTCGACGGCGCGACGCAGGCCAGCCTGCATGACCCGTCGACCCTCGACGTCACCGCCGCGATCCCCCTGCCCGGCGCCGGGGTCGCCGGCGGTTTCCAGTTCTCCCGCGACGGCCGCTACCTGACCTACTCCTACTCCTCCCCCCTCGTCCCGGGCGACGGCTGGCGCTTTGACACCGTCACCGGGGCCTCGGACCGCTTGACCCGCTCTCCGCACCAGCTGGACCCCGCCGCGCTGGTCGCCCCGGAGCTGGTCCGGATCCCGGCGCACGACGGCGAGCAGATCCCGGCTTATGTGTTCCGGCCCCGCGGCGCGGTACTCGGGCGTCGGCCCGTCGTGCTGGTGATGCACGGCGGGCCGGAGGGCCAGTACCGGCCCTCGTTCGCCGCGTTGACGCAGTACCTGATCGCGCGCGGGTTCGCCGTCGTCGCGCCGAACGTGCGCGGTTCCACGGGATACGGGCGGCGCTACCAGGCGCTGGACGACGTCGAGAAGCGCTACGACTCGATCACCGACATGGCCTCGGTGCACGCCTGGATCGCTGCCTCGGATGACCTGGATCCGGGCCGGGCCGCGATCTACGGCGGGTCCTACGGCGGCTACATGGTGCTCGCCGGTCTCGCCTTCCAGCCCGAGCTGTGGGCCGCCGGCGTCTGCGTCGTGGGGATGAGTTCGCTGGTCACGTTCCTGGAGAACACCGCGGTCTGGCGGCGGGCCTTCCGCGAGCGGGAGTACGGCTCACTCGAGCGTGACCGCGACCTGTTGGAGCGGCTGTCCCCGATCAACGCCCTGGACGCGATGCGGGCCCCGCTCTTCCTCGTCCACGGCGCCAACGACCCCCGCGTTCCGGTGTCCGAGGCCGAGCAGATCCACGCCGCGCTGCGCGGCAAGGGCGTGCGCTCGGAGCTTGCGGTCTACCCCGACGAGGGCCACGGCCTGGCCAAGCTGACGAATCGCCTTGACGCCTACCCCCGGGTCGCCCAGTTCCTCGTCGAAGTCCTGCGCCCCTGACCTTGGTTCCAAGGGCTGACGTCCGACGATAAGCGTCCGGTCGGCCACCGATTGTCGGACGTCAGGAGTTCAGGTCTCGACGCGAGCGCGGACGTCCGACGTTTAGCGTCCGGTGGGCCACCGATCGTCGGACGTCAGCGAATAGCCTGTCGGGCATGTCAGAGCTGACGCCGGCGACCATCGGGGTGCGGCTGCTCGGGGTAACCGTGTGCGGCCCGGCGCCGATCGGGCGCGTACACCTGCCGATGCATGAACCGCTGCTGGCCCTCTACGGCCGCAACGGCGCCGGCAAGACCCGCCTGCTGCGCGCCGCGATCGCCGCCCTGTGCGGAGTGCGTCTGGATGACAGCTGGGGCCTGGTCCACGTGCAGCTGCCCGATCCCGACGCCGACCTCGAAGGCGGGACCGGCGACCCGTGGCTGGACGCGCTGGCGGGCGGGCTGCGCGAGCACCTCAATCGGGTCCGCGGCGACGTCGTCGCACATTTCGCTCGGCGACGCGATGAGGAGTTTGACGAGGGCCCGGGCGATGAGTACGCGGAGGTCATCGAGGACTTCCGCAGCTTCACCCAGGCCGTGGTCGACGAGGCGCACAGCCCGACCACGGTGCGTGAACTGGTGGGCGCGCACCTGGCGGCCAGCGCGATGCTGCTCGGTGAGCTCGAGCACGTCGGCGACTTCATGCGGTTTCACACCGCGGCGATCGCCGAGATCACCCGCGGCGGCCACGTCGTGCTGCGGGCCACCGGCACCCGCGAGGCGCCGCGCTGGACGGTGTACGCCGCCGCGTCCGAGGAGGGCGCGGCGGTCGCGGAACTGCTCGACCAAGACCGCGCGGTGCTGGTGGCCGCGGACTGGGATCCGGAGGACACCGGCGCCATCGGGCGCCCGGTGATCCCGGACGTTGCCGAGCGACTGGCGTCGAACTCCGGCTTTCCCTGGCGCGAGCTCTCCGACATTTCCGATGCCTTCATCAGCGGGCGCGGCTACGTCGGCCCTGGACTGACGCCGGCGGCGGACACCGACGTCACTGGGGTGCCGTGGCCGCTCTGGGCCACCGTCCCGGTTCTCGAGGTCGCCAGCATCTCCGTTCCGTTGGTCGCGCTGGTCACCGACGAGACGACGACCTCCGACGTCGATCAGCTGACGAGAGATCAGATTCGACGGGCGTCCTCCGGTGCGGTGCTGGAGCGCTACGCGAGCGGCAGCGCGCACTTCCACGCCGGGGTCGACCCGTTGCTCGACCGGCTGACGGCCGATGCCAGCCGCTACCTGCGCCTGGTCTTCCCCGACGCCCCCGAGCTCATCTTCGCCCCGGGTGACCCGAACGCCTGGCTCGCCGGGGACCTCCCGCGCTGGGTGGCGCGCTTCGCGGACAACAGCACGCTGCCGCTGGCGGCGTTGTCCACCGCGCAGCGGCGCTGGGCCGGCCTGTCGTGCGCCCTGGCCGTGTCCACGGCGGCGGCTGGGGCGCTGCCCGTCGTCTTCTGCTGCGACGAGCCGGAGTCCGGGTTGCACCGCCGTGCCGAAGCCGGGCTGCCTGACGCGCTCGTGCAGATGTCGGCCGACTCCGGGCTCCGCGTGGTGGTGGCCACCCACTCCCCGGCGATGCTCGACCCCTCGCGGGTGGTGCTTTCCCACGTCACGCGGCTCGCCTCCGGGGCCGCCACCGCGACCGGCATGGACTTCGCGTTGCGTTCCGAACTCGACCGGGAGGACATGCGCGAGGAACTCGGCCTCACCCCGGCCGACCTGCTGCAGATGGTCCGCTGCATTGTGATCGTCGAGGGTAAGCACGACGAGGTGGTGCTCGGCGCGCTGCTCGCCCCCGACCTGGATTCGGGCACCGTGATCTATCCGGTGGGTGGGGCCAAGGCGATGATGTCGCTGGCCACCGCAGGCTTGATCTGGGACTTCACCGACGCCGCGATCGTGATCGTCGTGGACAACGTCGCGCGGGCAACGATTGCCCCGGTGTGGGAGAAGGTGCAAGCTTCGCTGGCCCGCGGCGGCACCGAGTCCGCGATCCGCGCGCTGGTCCCGCTGGGCAAGCTGCCCGGTGCCGAAGCGCGGTGGCTGCAGAACCTGCTGACCAAGGCGATCAAGGCCCACCGCGCACCGCGGATCCGGCTCGAGACCCTGTCCGCCCCGGACGTGATCTGCTACCTGCCGGCCGAGGAGTTCGTGCCCGGCGCCACCTGGGACGAGCTGCTCACCGAGTGGCGGGAATCGTTCAACGGCGCCGAGCCGACCAACCTCAAGGCGTTCCTGACCAATCGTCACAAGGTGGCGTTCACGACCTCGCAGATCGCCCGGATCGCCGTCGGCGCGAAGGCGGATGCCGAACTGCAGGCCTTCGGCGCCCGCATCCGCGCGTTGTCGGTCGGGGGTTCGTGGCCGGCTGCCCAGGTTCCCGACGTTCCCCGACCCGGCCCGCCACGAAAGGCAACCCCTCGATGAGCCCCGACCTCTCGCCCGGATCCCGGCTCTCCGACTGGCGGGAGCGCACCGCTGCCTTCATCGCCGAGGTCGTGGTGCCGCACGAACAGGACGCTTTCGCCCGCGGGGCCGACGACGACCTGCGCCGGCACCTGCAGGCCGCGGCCAAGGAGGCGGGCATCTTCGCCCCGCAGGCTCCGGCGAGCCTCGGCGGCGGCGGGTTCTCGCTGCTGGAGTCCGCGGTGTTGCTCGAAGAGGCCGGCACCAGCCTGCTCGGGCCGTTGGCGCTGAACTGCCATGCCCCCGACGAGGGCAACATCCACATGCTGGAGCTGATCGCGACGCCGGCGCAGCGCGAGCGGTACCTGATGCCGCTGGTACGCGGTGACGTCCGCAGTTGCTTCGCGATGACCGAGCCGCCGCCCGGTGCCGGGTCGGACCCGCGCGCGATGCGCTCGACGGTGCGCCGCTCCGGTGGCGGCTGGGTGATCTCGGGCGAGAAGCACCTGATCACCGGGGCCGAGGGAGCGGCGTTCTCGGTCGTGATGGCCCGCGGCGGAGGCGGGGACGACGGTTCCAAGGGCGCCACGATGCTGCTGGTCGACACCGATACCCCCGGCTGGGAGATCAAGGGTCATCCGCGCACGTTGGATTCCACGATGCCCGGCGGGCACTGCCGGGTCTCGCTCAATGACATCCACGTCGGCGAGGATGCGGTGCTCGGTGAACCCGGCCGCGGCTTCGCCTACGCGCAGGTCCGCCTCGCGCCGGCCCGCCTCACCCACTGCATGCGCTGGCTCGGCGCCGCCCGCCGCGCGCACGAGATCGCGTTGCACCACGCCGTCGACCGCGAGATGTGGGGCACCCACCTCGCCGACCTGGGTATGGCGCAGGCGAGCATCGCGGACAACGAGATCGAGTTGGCCGCCGCCCGCGCGCTGCTCTGGCAGACCTGCGCCGACCTCGGCGAGGGCGCCGAAGCGACCGAAGCCTCCTCGCGCACCAAGGTCTTCGTCTCCGAGGCCGTCGGGCGCATCGTCGACCGCAGCGTGCAGCTGTGCGGCGGGATGGGCACGACCGACGAGTACGTCGTCGGGCGGATCTACGCCGAGATCCGCGCCTTCCGCATTTATGACGGCGCCTCAGAGGTGCACCGGATGTCGATCGCCAAGCGCGCCGTGGCCCGGGCCCGGGAGCAACGCGGCCTCTGAGCCGCTGCGTCACGCGGCGAGGCGTCGGCTGGTGCACCGAGATGCAACGCGTGTGGCGATTTCGGTGCCCCAGGGGCCCCATGGGTGTTGGTTTGTCTGCAGAAGCCGTCGGTGGGACCTACGGAGGCGGCCGGTACCCTCGACGCGGAGCCGCAGGCTCCACGGGCCGTTAGCTCAATTGGCAGAGCAGCGGACTTTTAATCCGCGGGTTCGGGGTTCGATCCCCCGACGGCCCACACCCGAGCCGATTGAGCGTGTTGACGAGCGCAGCGCCGGCGTGAGGAAGGGCGGTGGGAACTCGGCTGCCTCAGGGCAGCAGGGTGAAGCGGCCGCCGTTCAGGGGGCGTAGAACCTTGAAGTGGCGCCGGTCCAGGGTGGCGATGGTGCGGGTGCGATGGTGCGCGGCGAGCACGACGGTGGACGCGTCCGCGACGCCGATCTTGTGGTCGCTGTACCGCTCGCTCACCTCGATTGCCTTGGCGATGTCCGCTGGGCCGAACGCCGCAAGGTCCCAGGCGCCGCCGGCGAGTTCGCGCAGGGCCGCGACCTCAGCCGGGACACCGCGCCGCGACAGGATCAGGTAGTCCAGCTCGGCGACGATGTAGGGGGACACCACCAGGGGCTCGGTCGCGGCGGTGATGGCGGCGGAGACCGCGCCGTGATCGGGATCGCGGTCGTCGAAGAAGGCGAATAGGGCACTGGTGTCGACGATCACGTCGTACCGAATCCAGCCATCCACTCATCGATGTGCTCGGCGATCGGCTCGCCGTCGCCGGAGAACAGAGCTCCACGCGGGCGTGGACGCGCGCCCCCGACCGCCGCGCGGATCGAGTCGCGGATGACCTCGGCCTCGGAGATCTTGCGGGCACGAGCGGCATGTTTCACCGCGTCCCGCAGGTCGTCCGGCAGATACACGGTCGTCTTATTCACGACATATATGGTACCACCTATGGTGGATGCCGCGCGGTAGGACCCGTCATCGCTTCCGCCCGCCGCACGCCGGGCCGCCGGGCCTGAAACCATGACCGGGTGAACCCCGACCCCGCTGCCGGCTCCGCGCCGACTGACTTCATCCGCGACCTGATCCGGCGCGATCTCGCGAGCGGCAAGTACGGCGGGCGGGTACAGACGCGCTTCCCGCCGGAGCCCAACGGCTACCTGCACATCGGGCACGCCAAGAGCATCGCCTTGAACTTCGGCCTGGCCGCCGAGTTCGGCGGGATCTGCAACCTGCGGTTCGACGACACCAATCCCGAGGCCGAGGACCACGAGTTCGTCGATGCGATCCTCGCCGACCTCGCCTGGCTCGGCTTCACCCCGGCCAACGTGTTCTACGCCTCGGACTATTTCGCCCAGCTCTACGACTGGGCCGAAGCGCTGGTGAACAAGGGCCTGGCCTACGTCGACGATCAGGACGGCGAGACCATCCGGGCCCAGCGCGGCGGCTTCGGCAAGCCCGGTATCGACTCGCCCCACCGCAACCGCGACGCCGCGGAGAACCTCGCCCTGCTGCGCGGCATGCGCGACGGGGACTTCGCCGACGGCGCGCACGTGCTGCGCGCGAAGATCGACATGCAGTCCAGCGTGATGTCCCTGCGCGACCCGGTGCTCTACCGGATCCGGCGGGTGCCGCACGTGCGCACCGGGACGGACTGGGTCATCTACCCCACCTACGACTGGGCGCACGGGCAGTCCGACGCGATCGAGGGCGTGACCCACTCCATCTGCACGCTGGAGTTCGCCGACCACCGCCCGCTCTACGACTGGTGCCTGGACCACCTCGACCTGCCCCGCGAGCGGCCCGAGCAGACCGAGTTCGCCCGCCTCGGGCTCACCCACACCGTCATGTCCAAGCGACTGCTGCGCGCGCTCGTCGAGAACGGGACGGTCGACGGGTGGGACGACGCCCGGATGCCCACGCTGGGAGGCATGCGGCGCCGGGGCTACCCGGCCGCGGCGATCCGCGAGTTCGTGTCGACGCTCGGGGTCTCCAAAGTCAACGGCACGACAGAGATCGAGTTCCTCGAATCGTTCGTCCGCACTCACCACAACGCCCGCGCGCTGCGCCGCATGGCCGTGCTCGAACCGCTCAAGCTCGTCATCACCAACTGGCCGGACGGACACGTCGAGCACGTCGAGCTCACCGAGAATCCGGAGGACCCGGCGGCCGGCGTGCGCAGCGTGCCGTTCAGCGGCGAACTCTGGATCGAGCAGGACGACTTCAAAACTGACCCGCCGCCGAAATACTTCCGGCTCTCGCCGGGCCGCGAGGTCCGCCTGCGCGGCGGCTACTTCGTCACCTGCACCGACGTGGTGACCGACGCCGCAGGGAACCCCACCGAGGTCCGCGCCACCTACGACCCGCAGACCCGCGGCGGTGCCGCGCCGGACGGCCGCAAGGTCAAGGCCACCATGCACTGGGTGAGCGCGGCGCACGCGGTCGACGTCGATGTGCACCTTTACGAGCGGCTCTACGCCGACCCCCGCCCCGGCAGCGAGGGCACCGAGCCGACCGTGAACCCGGCCTCGCGCCGCACGGTCGTGGGTGCGAAAGCCGAACCGATTCTCGCCGACACCAAACCCGGCGAGGTCGTGCAGTTCGAGCGGCTGGGCTACTTCGCTGCGGACCCGGACGCCCCCGCCACCTTCCACCGCACCGTGGGCCTGAAGGATGAGTGGGCGAACATCCAAAAGCGCAACGGCTGAGTGCCTTGCTCCCGTCGCGGGCCTGCGGTCCAGACGCAAATGGGAGTCCGATGGTAGGCTGATCCCATGGAGACGACCATGGATTCCGGCGGGCGGATCGTGGTGCCGAAGGCACTTCGGGACGCGCTGGGTCTTGTCGCAGGCTCGACCCTGGACATCACGCGCTACGGGCCCGGACTGCACCTCGTCCCGGGAGGGCGCACCGCTCGGTTGGTCGAGAAGGACGGCGTCCTCGTCGCGATTTCGGACACGGTGATCGACGATGACATCGTGTTCGCGCTCATCGATGCCGGTCGGAAGTGACCGACCGGATCGGGATCGACACCAGCGTCGCCGTTCCGCTGCTGATGAGCAGCCACCGCTCGCATGCGGCGGTAGCTCGATGGTCGGTCGGCCGCGAACTGGTGCTGTGCGGCCACGCTGTGGCGGAGACGTACTCGGTGCTCACCCGACTGCCCGGGGACGCCCGGTACGCCCCGGCCGATGCCGCGCGCCAGATCGGTGCACGATTCGGCGCGCCACTTCTGCTGTCGGGTAAGGCGATGAGGATCCTGCCCAAGACCCTGTCCGAACTGGGGATCGCGGGCGGCGCGGTGTACGACGCACTCGTCGCCCTCGCTGCCGTGGGCACCAACACCGACTTGGCCACCCGCGATGGGCGGGCCAGGGGCACCTATGAAGCGGTGGGCGCTCGAGTCATCCTGGTGCCCTGAGGACCAGCGTCTCTTCGGGGCCCCGCATAGTCTCGGGTGATGATGATCAACCCGAACGAGCACGACCGGTTCGTCCTGCGCCAGCACATCAGGCTGCTCATCAACCAGTACCAGTTCTCGGTGCCGGCCGGCGGGTCCGACGGCGACGCGTTCTGCTTCGTCGAGCAGAAGCGCTTCAAGTTCAAGGAGGACATCGGCTTCTTCGCCGATGACACCAAGGCGCAGCCGCTGATGCGGATCCTCGCGCGGGCGAAGTTCGACCCGAAGGCGCGCTACGACATCACGACCCCGGACGGGGTGGCGGTCGGTCAGATCCAGAAGGTCTTCGGCAAGTCGCTGTTGCGCTCCACCTATGCACTGTTCTCACCGGTCGGCGAGGAGATCTGCCAGGCCCGCGAGAAGTCGATGCCGAAGGCGCTCTTCCGGCGCGTGGTGGGCTTCGTCCCCTACGTCGGGGGCCTCGCGGACTGGCTGCCGATCGCCTATGACTTCGAGTTCCGTCGCGGTGAGACGGTCCTGGCCACCAACACGCGTCGGCGCTGGAAATGGCGCGACATCTACGACATCGACGCCTCCGCTGACACGGCCCGAGTGCTCGACCGTCGCCTGCTGCTGGCTGCGACCGTGGGGATGGACGCGCTGCAGGCCCGCTGAGCCCGCTACCGGGGAGTCAGCGGCGGTCGTAGACCCGAGTGGTCGAGGGCTGGGTGGCAGGGCAGATGCAGCCCCGGGGCAGTGCGCCGGCCGCGGTGGCATCGCAGTACCGGGAGGCGATGGCGTCGTGCTCAGGACGGGAGTGACCGCAGGCGCAGGTGGCGGCGGTCTGCGGAAGCTCGGCAACCGTCATGAAGTCCTCCTGGAGGGCGTGGTCCGGCAACGACACCAGGTCCGTGTGCTGAGTCCGGACAAACGCACCTTGCGGCCTCACTGTAAGCGCCTTTTCCACTGCCCGCCGACCAGCCATCGCCGCACGCGATCGGGCCCTGACGTCAGTGCGACGTCAGGGCCCGATCGGTGGTGCAGGCAGGGCGGGTAGAGCTCAGTCCTCGCGGCACAGGACGACGTCGTCGTCCCGGTCGTTCCGCTCGCGCAGTGTGCGCACCACGTCGTCGCCGTTGTCCTTGCAGTCCTCGCGGGTGCTCACGTAGAACTCGTCGTCGTTATCGAAGTCGTCGTCGTCGCGGTCGCGACCGCTGCAGTCGGCGTCGAAGTTGACCCGGAAGGTCCCGCCGCCGCGGATGCGGAACTTGCCCTTCGCATCGTCGCAGCGGCGCGGGGTGCTGATCTCGATCCGGTAGCTCCCGTTGCTCAGATTCCGGAACGAGGTGCAGCCGCCGTCGTTGTCCTTGCCGCGGAAGGTGCCCTCGCCGGACACCTCGATCTCTGCGTCCCGGCCGCCCAGGCCGGAGATGCAGACCTTCAACGTGTTGTCCCTGTGGTCGGCCACCGACACGCTGTCCTGCGGCGCCGCGGTCGCGGCGCCGGCGGTGATGGGGACGGCGAAGGCGGCGACGCCGAGGGCGGCGAGGGCCAGGGTCCCGTTGCGGGTCACAACCTGCATGAGCGTCTCCAAGGAAGTACATCGAGGGGTCGTCTGCCCAGCGTGTACCCGGCGCGGTGTCCTGTACGCCCCATGCCGGATCTATACGAATGCATTTCATGTATTTGGTTCCGGCGTGACGCAGGGCGGCGCCGCAAGCTCGCCACGTACAGCCGACGCCCAGAATCTGCAGCCGGTGCGGCCCGGGCGGGCCTACCGTGTCCGCATGCAGACGACGCTCGAGGTGGATGCCGAAGCCCTCGCCCAGGCCGCGCAGGAATTAGGGACGGCAGGTGCAGAGGAGACGATCAATGCTGCCCTCGTGCTGGTCGCCGGTCGGCGCTCCCGCATGGAGGCGCTGTTGGACGACCCGTTCGCGATCGGGACCGGCCCGGACATCGCCGACGATGCGGTGATGCGCGGCTCCAGGAGATGAAAGGTTCGCCCCGCCTGTACCTCGTCGACACCTCGGCACTGGCGCGTGCTCACCTGACCCCGGTCCGTTACACGATCACCTCGCTGATCACCGACCGGGCGGCCGCCACCTGCGTGACCGTCGACCTGGCTGCGGGCTTCTCCGGGCGAACCGCCGCGGACCTGGCAGCGATCGCGCTGCGCCGCAAGGAGCGCTACGTCAACCTCGCGATCAGCGAAACCATCGCGGTGCGCGCCCGCGAGATTCAGCAGCTGATGGCGGCCAAGCCGGTGCACCGCGACGCGGGAATTCTCGACCTGCTCACCGCGGCCATCGCGGAGAACCACGGCGCGGTGCTCGTGCACTACGACGCCGTCTTCGAGCAGATCGCCACCTTCACCGGTCAGGCGCAATTGTGGGTCGCGCCCCGCGGCAGCTTGGAGGTGGTCGCGGCCAAGGAGGCCGAGGGCCGCGTCCCGGAGCCCACCTCGGCGGTGTGGGACGCGCCGGGCGCCGGCCCGAACACCGGCGAGATCCCCACCCAGCAGGCCAACAGCCCCGACGACGACGACGGGTGGCCGCGGATCTCCTGGGATGACGTGGGTCCCCAGAAGTAGCGCGCGCCGACTCTCTGCCAGATTGACCCCACAGCGTCGATCGAGGAGAGGTACGGCAAATGAGCGAGGACCTGGCGGCAGCGCCGCGTTTGGACAAGGACGGTACGGTCGCCGTCCTCTCCCTCGGTGCGGGGGAAAACCGCTTCAACCTCGACTCGATCGCCGCGGCTGACGCGTTGATCGACGAGGTCGAGGCAGGCGGCTACACCTCGCTGGTGACCAGCGCCGAGGGCAAGATCTGGTCCAACGGCTTCGACACCCCGTGGTTGTCGGCCCACCCCGACCGCGCTGCCGCGACGATCCAGGCCGGCGAGATGCTGTGCGCTCGCGTGCTGGGTCTCGGGATCCCGACGGTGGCCGCGCTGCAGGGCCACACCTTCGCCGGCGGGTTGATCTACGCGCTGGCCCACGACGTGCGCGTGATGCGCGAGGACCGCGGCTTCCTGTGCCTGCCCGAGGTCACCTTCGGCGCGGTGTTCACCCCCGGCATGATCGACCTGCTGCACGCGCGGCTGAGCCCGCAGGTCGCCCATCGCGCGATGGTGCTCGGGCACCGCTTCGCTGCGCCGGAGGCGCTGAGCCTGGGAGTGGTCGACGAGATCTGCGCCGAAGGCGACGTGCTCGGCCGCGCCGTCGCCCTGGCCGGCTCGATGGCCGGGCACGACCGGGTTCGCGTCGGTGAACTCAAGCGGGCGGTTTACGCCCGACCGCTCGCGACACTGGGCGGGCCCACCCCGCAGAACCTGCTCGACGCCCTGCTCGCACTGGGCTGAGCTTTGGCGCTCTCAACCTGGAGCTGTGGTGCGCCTGACGGTCGCGGGGAATCGCCCAGGACCGCATGAGACCCTGAGGTGGTGTCCGACCTGCATTCCGACGTGCCCGGAGCGGAGCCGGAGCCGGAGTCGCCGGTAGCCCGGGGTCCCGTCGCGGTCGATCCGGCGACGCGCCGGCGCGCGTTGCTCCTGCTGTTCAGCGTGGCGATCGTCGTCTACGCCGCGGATCTGATCACCAAGCTGATCGCGGTGGACAAGCTCTCCGACGGGCGCACGGTCGAGATCGTCGGCGAGCTGTTCCAGTTCGATCTGGTCCGCAACCCGGGAGCCGCGTTCGGCATCGGAGTCGGCGTGACCGTGATCTTCAGCCTGCTCTCCTTCGCCGTGATCGCCGTCGTGCTCTACACCGCGAGCCGCCTCGGCAGCATGCGCTGGGCGCTGGTGTTCGGCCTCGTGCTCGGCGGGGCGCTGGGCAACCTCACCGACCGGGTGTTCCGCTCGCCGGGGTTCCTGCGCGGCCACGTGATCGACTTCCTGCACCTGCAGAACTGGCCGGTGTTCAACCTGGCCGACTCCGCGTTCTGTATCGCCGGCGGCCTGGTCATCCTGCTGGTGATACGCAACGTCCCCCTCGAAGGCGTGCGCCCCGGCGGCGGCACCGCCCCGCAACCCAAGGAGTGACCGTGATCCCCACTCGCGAACTGGGCTCGACCGGAATCCAGGTCGGGGCGGTCGGACTGGGGTGCATGGGGATGTCCTGGGCCTACGACCCGTCACAGAAGGACGACCCGACCTCGATCGCGGCGATCCACGCTGCCCTCGACCTCGGGGTGACGCTCATCGACACCGCCCCGGCCTACGGTCCCGCGCACAACGAGTCCCTCGTCGGAGCGGCCCTGGCCGATCGCCGCGAGCAGGCAGTGCTGGCGAGCAAGGTCGGCCTCTACGTCGACCCGGCCTCCTTCGAATTCGTCAAGGACGGGCGCCCGGAGACGGTGCGTTCCTCGGCGCAGGCCTCGTTGCGCCGCCTCGGGGTCGAGCGCATCGACCTGTTCCAGCTGCACCGCATCGATCCCACCGTCCCGATCGAGGAGACCTGGGGCGCGATGGCCGACTTGGTGGAACGTGGCGACGTCGGCCACCTCGGCTTGTCCGAGGCCGACGCGTCGGAGTGCGCGCGCGCCCACGCGGTACATCCCGTCGCCTCGGTGCAGTCGGAATTCTCGCTGTGGACCCGCGACCGCGCCGCCGACGTCATCCCGTGGTGCGAGGCCAACGGTGCCTCCTTCATTCCCTTCGCTCCGCTCGGGCGGGGCTATCTCACCGGCGCCCTGACCGGAGCGCGCTTCGAGGCGAAGGACTTCCGCACCCGTAACCCCCGCTTCACCGACGCCGCGCGCGCGGCAAACCAGGTCATCGTGGACGGCATCGCCGAGGTCGCCGCGGGGCTGGGCGCGACCTCGGCGCAGGTCGCACTCGCCTGGGTACTCGCGCAGTCGCCCTCGATCGTGCCGATCCCAGGCACCCGCCGCCCCGAGCGGGTCGCGGAGAACGCGGGCGCCGCGCAGCTCGCGCTGGGCGACGGCGATCTCAAGCGCCTCAACGACCTGCCGCCGCCGGTGGGCGCGCGGTACTGACCGCGCAGCGCACGGCAGAGCGGCGACGGATCATTCGGGGCATCCGGGGTAGGCGAACCCGAATCGTCTTTTCCGGAGGTGCGCTGTGGACGTCGTCGTCCTGCTGCTGATCATCCTGTTGCTGGTGTCGGTGCTCGCGGCGTTGGTCGTCCAGCGTCGCCGTCGCCGGGGCGGCATCATCGGGATCGGGAAGAACCAGTGAGCGAGCGCAGCGCGGCGAGCGGACTGTTGCGGGCGGCCGAGGTGATCGGGCGTCCGGTGGTGACGTTGGCCGGCGACCGGGTCGCGGAGGTCAAGGACATCCTGTTCGACCGGGGCTCGGGTGAGCTCGTCGGCTTCACCCTGCGCAATCCCGGCTTCTTCGGCGGCACCCGCAAGGACGCACTGCCCATCGCCGCCATCCACGGGCTCGGGGACGCTGCCGTCATGGTCGCCGGCGCCGAGGAACTGGTGCCCGCTGATGACCTCGCTGCCTCCCACGAGCGGGCCAACGGCGACGTGCTCTCCGATCGGATCGTCACCGACGACGGGCGCGACCTCGGCAAGGTCGTCGACGTGATCGTCGATTCCGCGGCCCGTCCACCGGATGTGGTCGGGTACGAGGTCGAAGGTGAGGACGGGCGGCGCGTGCTGATTCCGCTGCCGGCCACGCTGTCGGTCTCCGGCCAGAACCTCGTCGTCCCCGCGCAGGTCACGGACTTTCTCGCCGACGATCTGGCCACGCTCTCGCCCGCGGTGGAGGCGCTTCGCAAGCGCCTGGCCAGCCCGGGCGGCCCCCCCACCCACATCTCCGGCGCGACCGGTGACTGAGCACAGGAGCAACGCATGCGTATGACCGCGGCACGCCATCACCCGGTCGTCGACATCGCGACCGCCGACACGATTGGCCGGGTCGGCGCTCTCGGTGTCGCCCCCACTCCGGCGCCGCCCCGCATCGCGGTCCTGCGCCTCGGCAAGACCCCCGACGACCGCGCCCTGCTCGGCTGGGCAGACCTGGTCGCGTTCGGTGCGGACGCCGTCACGGTCCAGTCCTCCGCCGCGTTGCGGGCGGAACAGAGTGACGATCCGACCCACGATCAGTTCGACCTGCTGGGCAAGCGCGCTCTGACGGAGTCCGGGTCCGGTCTGGGCGCGGTGATGGACGCGGAGTTCGACACCGAAACCGGCCAGCTGCTCGAGGTTCACACCGACGCCGGTCATGTGCTGGAAGGAGCCGCGCTGATCGGGCTCGGCGACTTTGCGGCGGTATTCACGCGCTGATCTGCGGTATCACGACGGCGGGGGGGGCCCCGAGAGGGGGGCCCCCCCCCGGGGGGGGGGTTTTTTTTTTAGCGGGCCGGGGCGGGTTGGCGGGGCCCCCGCCCCCCCCCCGAAAAAAACCCC
>JBQTIR010000029.1:0-53061 GCA_052387905.1 Sporichthyaceae bacterium
GGCTCGGGTAATGGGCCGGTCGGGGTGGGCGGGGTGCGGACGGTCAGTGGTGTCCCTGCCGTAGTTGACGTCCGGGAAATGCGGAGCTGACGTGAGGTCAGAATGGTGGTTCCTCGGCGGGGTCTGACGACGCGGGCGCGGACTCCGGGGTCGGCGGCGGGGCCGGGGGGTCGGGGTGCCAGAGGGCAGAGTTCTGCCAGGGGCGTCCGAGGTGGTCTCGCTCGGAGGCGGGCAGAGGTGCGCCGGGGAGGACGGGCGGGGTCGGGACTTCGTAGGTGTGACCCAGACGGGTGATCCAGCGGTGCCCGTGCTGGATCTGGGTCAGCCTCCAGCCGCCTTCGTGTTTCAACCGGTGGTCGTGTCGGCAGGCGGGGTCAGTGTTCTCGCGGGTGGTGGGGCCGCCTTTGGCGTAGTCGAGGAGGTGGTCGAGGTCGCAGGTGGACGCGGGCGCGCGACAGCCGACGCCGACGCAGGTCGGGTGATCGAGGGTGATCTCCCGTCGTAGTTCCGCACCGGCGTGTCGGCGCCCGGGGTCCGGTGGTGGGCCGGTGCCCTCGGGTGCGGCGGCCCGGCGGGTGATGTCGCGGATCACGGGCCGCCACCCCAGGGCCAAAGAAGGGTCGGCGCTGAACTTCGCGGCCAGGTCTCCGGTGGTGAGGTCGCTCAGCAAGGCTTCGGGGATGACCAGGTCCACGATCGCCTTGGAATGGGCCGAGCGCAGGCGGATCCCGCCGGGGCGGGCGGGGGTGAGCCCGGCCCGGAGCAAATGCCCGGCGTCGTCGGTGAGGGCCCAGCGCCACTGCCCGACCCCGAGCCCAGCGAGGAGGGTGCGGGCGTGTTCGGCGTGGACCGGGCCCCATCCCGCGAGCTCACCGGGGAGGCGGTCCAGTCCGAGCAACGTGGACAGGCGCACCCGTAGTTCGACCCCGGCCCGCGACGGCGCCGGTGCCGGCGCCGGCGAGCGGGTGGAGCGGGGAGCGGGAATGCCCGCGAACGGTTCAACCCCCGTGGCGGGGCACCCGGGGGATGCCGAGTGGGCCGGGCCCGCCGCTCGTGCCTGCTCGGCCGGGGTGTCGGTGGGGTCCCGATCGTCGGTGGCGGCGCGGGCGGCGGCGCGGTGGGTGGTGATCCGGGCGGTGGATTCAGCGATCCACCGGGCGACCTGGGCGTCGTCGCTGTCGTCGGGGTCGGGTTCGGGGCGGGTGGCGGTCAGGTGGGCCAGGATCGCCCGGTCGGTCAATCCTTCGTAGGTGCCGTCGGTCATGCCGCAGAACAGGTCCGCGCGCAGGTGATCGATCCGGCGCGGGTCCCCGCCGGCCTTGGCGGCTTTGGCCAACATGTCGATGCGCCGGCACGCGGCGGCGACCCGCTCGACGGGGAGTTGGTACCCGGCCAGGTCCGCGGTCCCGTCGGCGTTGCGGGAGCCGGCCACGCGGCGTTCGCGCAGGGCGTTCTCGTAGCGGCGTTGGGCCCAGTCGGGATCGAGGGCAATCGCGAGGCGTTTGATCTGCTCGCGCAACTGCCCCGTCGTCAACATCGGGGAGGAGGTGAGCGCGCAGCGGGGGAGCAGGGCGGTGCAGATCCCGTGCGCGTGCTCCTCGGTCAGGTCAGCGGTCCACTCCGCCAACAGCCGGGCGCGGGGCTCATCGAGTTCCCCGGCGGCCATCGCGGCGTGCAGCTCCGGCAGGCGCACACACACCGAGTGCGCGAGGCCCAGCAGGTTGTCCGCGGCAATTCTCGTCAGGCCCAGCGCGGCGCGGATCTCATCGGCGGACCATTCATCAGGGGCCGGCATCCGCTCCACGTGATGCGCGGACCCATAGGCCCGAAGCCCGGTCTCCCACACCGCCGCCAACACCATCGCCCGCGCCCGGGCCTGGGCCCGGTACTGGGCGCGGAGCTCGGTGACGAGGTCGAGCCCAGTCAGGTCCGCCAGCTCGACCCCCGCGAGGTCGGCAGGCACGAACCCCCCGAGCGGGAAACCCGCCGAGGTGCCCGCCGAGATGCCCGGATAGGTCTGCGTTACCTGCATGCCACTCACGCTAGAGGGACCCACCGACAGTTCCGGTTCCGGCAGCGGTCCGTCGGGGACACCGTCGATTACGCGGAGCTGCGTTGCCTGCATATCGTTCACGCTAGAGGGACGTACCGACAGTTCCACCGATAGAACGGCCCCGTGAGGCTCCTGCAGGTCACGGTCCGATCACAGTAATCTGACGAAACATCAGAACCGCTGAAGCCGCGACCACCGCAGCGAAACCCATGCCGACCTGACCCTGTCACGCCGAGCACAGCCATCGCCTGCGCCACTCACCTACCTGCACCACCCTCCCGATGGCAAGGCGACCCGGACCGCAGGCCCCCCTAGGGGCCGAGGACCGGAAGCGCCGCGGCAGCGTCGTGACCCGAGCACGCCCGCCTACCATCACCCCTGAGCGGAGCGACCGTGCCCCGTCGGCCGATCGGCCCGGTTGTGCTGTGCAGCCGATCCGGTCCGCACCCAGACCTGCGCTGGCCGCGGGCTGCTCGCCGGAAGCCGACTATCGTGGTCGTCCTCATGAACCTTGCCTCCATCCCCAGCCCGTCCGACGGCGTCTGGGACCTCGGTCCGTTCCCGCTGCGGGGATACGCGCTCTGCATCCTGATCGGGATCGGGATCGCGATCTGGCTGGGGGAGTGCCGCCTCGTCGCGCGCGGCGGGCCCAAGGGCGCGGTCGGCGACATCGCGATCTGGGCGGTGCCGCTGGGCATCGTCGGCGGCCGGCTCTACCACGTGATCACCACCCCGGGCCCGTACTTCGGTGACGGGGGTGACCCGATCGAGGCGCTCTTCATCTGGGAGGGCGGCCTCGGGATCTGGGGCGCCATCGTGCTCGGCAGCGTCGGGGTGTGGATCGGGGCCCGGCGGATCGGCCTGAGCTGGCCGCTGGTCATGGACGCGTTCGCGCCGGGCGTCGCCCTCGCCCAGGCCGCGGGCCGCTGGGGCAACTGGTTCAACCAAGAGCTCTACGGCCGGCCCACCGACCTGCCCTGGGCGCTGGAGATCGGCCCGGAGAACCGCCCGGACGCGACGCCGGACGCGGCTACCTACCACCCGACCTTCCTCTACGAGTCGTTGTGGTGCATCGGCGTCGCCGTCCTGGTGATCTGGGCCGACAAGCGGTTCAACCTCGGACGCGGGCAGGCCTTCGCGCTTTACGTCGCCGCGTACTGCACCGGCCGGCTGTGGATTGAGGCCCTGCGGGTCGACACCGCCGAGGAGATCCTCGGCCTGCGCCTGAACATCTTCACCAGCGTTTTGGTACTGGCCGGGGCACTCGCGTACCTGATCTACGCGCGACGGCGGGGTTTCACCCGGGAGGCGAGCCCCTATAAGGCCGGGAGCGCCCCACCTACCCTGCGGTAGTCTGGTCCTCCACCGCCGCTGGGCCAGTGCAGTCCCACACGCGCGCCCCGTCCGCAACGGCCCGGAGCCCTCGACCCTGAGGAATCCGGCATCGCTGCAGGTCGTACGACGACAGGATGGCTATGCCTGCCGCCCCACCCGGATTCCGGCGTCCGCACGCCCAAGGCCTCTACGACGGCCGTCACGAGCACGACGCCTGCGGCGTCGCGTTTGTCGCGACCCTGAGCGGGGTCGCCTCCTACGACATCGTGGGTAAAGCTCTGGTCGCGCTGCGTAACCTCGAGCACCGAGGCGCGGCCGGCAGTGACCCGGATTCCGGTGACGGCGCCGGCATCCTCACCCAGGTCCCGGACGCCTTCCTGCGGGCCGTTGTCGACTTCGAGCTGCCGGCCGCCGGGCGCTACGCCGTCGGGACCGCGTTCCTGCCCGGCGACGCCGACGCCCGCGCCGCCGTGGTCTCCCAGATCGAGCAGCTCGCCGCGAGCGAGGGCCTCACGGTTCTGGGCTGGCGCGATGTGCCGTTCACCCCGAACCTGCTCGGGGACGCCTCCGGCGCGACCGTGCCGTTCTTCGCCCAGCTCTTCGTCTCCCCCTCCGGCGGTGCACTGGCCAAGGCGTACGGGCGGGACCCGCTCGCGCTGGAGCGCCAGGCCTTCGTGCTGCGCAAGCGCATCGAGCGCGAGCTCGACATCTACTTCCCGTCCCTGAGCTCGCGGACCCTGGTCTACAAGGGGATGCTCACCACCGGCCAACTCGAGCCATTCTTCCCCGACCTGTCCGACCGCCGCTTCGCCAGCGCGGTCGCGGTCGTGCACTCCCGCTTCTCCACGAACACGTTCCCGTCCTGGGAGCTCTCGCACCCGTACCGCTACATCGCGCACAACGGTGAGATCAACACCGTCATGGGCAACCGGAACTGGATGCGCGCGCGCGAGTCCCAGATCGTCACCGACCTGATCCCCGGCGACCTCGACCGGCTGTTCCCGGTGTGCACCCCCGGCGGCAGCGACTCCGCCAGCTTCGACGAGGTTCTCGAGCTGCTGCACCTGGGCGGGCGTTCGCTCCCGCACGCGGTGCTGATGATGATTCCCGAGGCGTGGGAGAACAACGCCGACATGGACCCCGCTCGGCGGGCGTTCTACGAGTTCCACTCCACCCTGATCGAGCCTTGGGACGGCCCGGCCTGCGTCACCTTCACCGATGGATCCGTGGTCGGGGCGGTGCTGGACCGCAACGGGCTGCGCCCCTCCCGGTACTGGGTGACCGACGACGGCATCGTCGTGCTGGCCAGCGAGGTCGGCGTGCTCGATGTCGACCCGTCGAAGGTCGTGCGCAAGGGACGTCTGCAACCGGGCCGGATGTTCCTGGTGGACACCGTCGCCGGACGCATCGTCGAGGACGAAGAGATCAAGTCCTCCCTCGCGGCGGCTGCGCCCTACGACGAGTGGCTGCATGCCGGGCTGATCCACCTCGACCAGCTGCCCGAGCGCGAGCACATCGTCTACACCCACTCCTCGGTGACGCGGCGTCAGCAGACCTTCGGATACACCGAGGAAGAGCTGCGGATCCTGCTCGTGCCGATGGCGCGGGCAGCGGCCGAGCCGATCGGGTCGATGGGCACCGACACCCCGATCGCGGTGCTGTCCGCGCGCCCACGCCTGCTCTTCGACTACTTCACCCAGCTTTTCGCCCAGGTGACCAACCCGCCGCTGGATGCGATCCGCGAGGAACTCGTGACCTCGCTGTCGACCTCCATCGGCCCCGAGGTGAACCTGCTCGACTCCTCACCCGGGCACTGCCGCCAGGTCGTGCTGCCGTTCCCGGTCATCGACAACGACGAGCTGGCCAAGATCGTCCACATCAACGCCGACGGCGACAACCCCGGTCTCAAGGCCGTGCATGTCTCCGGCCGCTACGACGTCGACGGCGGCGGCGCCGCCCTGACAGCCCGCCTGGAGGCGATCTGCGCCGAGGTCAGCGACGCGATCTCCGATGGCGCGCGCATCATCGTGCTCTCGGACCGGCACTCGGACTCCGAGCTGGCGCCGATCCCGTCGCTGCTGCTCACCGGCGCCGTCCACCACCACCTGATCCGGTGCAAGACCCGTACCCAGGTCGGGCTGGTCGTCGAGGCCGGCGATGTGCGTGAGGTGCACCACGTCGCGCTGCTGATCGGCTTCGGTGCTTCCGCGGTCAACCCGTACCTGGCGATGGAGAGCGCCGAGGACCTCGCCAACGCCGGGGTGCTGCTGGCCGGTGTCGAGCCGGAGGTCGCGGTCCGCAACCTCGTCAAGGCACTCGGCAAGGGCGTGCTGAAGGTCATGTCGAAGATGGGCGTCTCGACCGTGGGCTCCTACCACGGCGCGCAGATCTTCGAGGCGATCGGCCTCTCGCAGGACCTTGTCGACACCTACTTCACCGGATGCACCTCGCAGCTGGGCGGTATCGGTATCGACGTCATCGCCGAAGAGGTCCGGCGCCGGCATCGGGTGGCCTACCCGGTCACCGGTCTGGCCGCGGCGCACCGCTCCTTGGAGATCGGCGGGGAGTACCAGTGGCGCCGCGAGGGTGAGCCGCACCTGTTCGACCCGGACACCGTCTTCCGGCTGCAGCATTCCACGCGGGCCCGCCGCTACGACATCTTCAAGCAGTACACCGAGCGCATCGATGACCAGGCCAAACGCCTGATGACGCTGCGCGGGCTGTTCTCGTTGCGCGAGGGTGTGCGCCTGCCCGTGCCGATCGACGAGGTCGAGCCGGTCAGCGAGATCGTCAAGCGCTTCAACACCGGCGCGATGAGCTACGGCTCGATCTCCTCCGAAGCCCACGAGACCCTCGCGATCGCGATGAACCAACTCGGTGGGCGCTCGAACACCGGTGAGGGTGGCGAGGATGCCGACCGTCTGCACGACCCGGCCAGGCGCAGCGCGGTCAAGCAGGTCGCCTCGGGTCGCTTCGGGGTCACGGCGGAGTACCTGACCAACGCCGACGACATCCAGATCAAGATGGCCCAGGGCGCGAAGCCCGGCGAGGGCGGCCAGCTGCCCGGCAACAAGGTCTACCCGTGGATCGCCAAGACCCGGCACTCCACGCCCGGCGTCGGCCTGATCTCCCCGCCGCCGCACCACGACATCTACTCCATCGAAGACCTTGCCCAGCTCATCCACGACCTGAAGAACGCCAACCCGGCGGCCCGCATCCACGTGAAGCTGGTCGCCGAGGTCGGCGTCGGCACGGTCGCCGCGGGGGTGTCGAAGGCGCACGCCGACGTCGTCCTGATCTCCGGGCACGACGGAGGAACCGGCGCGTCACCGCTGACCTCGCTCAAGCACGCGGGGGCACCGTGGGAGCTCGGCCTGGCCGAGACCCAGCAGACCCTGCTGCTCAACGGGCTGCGCGACCGGATCGTGGTGCAGACCGACGGTCAGCTCAAGACCGGCCGCGACGTCGTGATCGCGGCGCTGCTCGGCGCGGAGGAGTACGGCTTCGCCTCGGCGCCGCTGGTGGTCTCGGGCTGCATCATGATGCGGGTCTGCCACCTGGACACCTGCCCGGTCGGCATCGCCACCCAGAACCCCTTGCTGCGCGAGCGCTACACCGGTGCGGCGGAGTTCGTGGTGACCTTCTTCGAGTACATCGCCGAGGAGGTCCGCGAGTACCTGGCCGCGCTGGGCTTCCGCAGCATCACCGAGGCCATCGGGCACGCGGAGTTCCTCGACACCGCCGACGCGGTCGCGCACTGGAAGGCCTCGGGTCTGGACCTGAGTCCGATCCTGCACGTGCCAGACCTGCCCGAGGGTGCCGCGCGTTACTGCGTCACCACCCAGGACCACGGCCTGGACAAGGCTCTGGACAACCAGCTGATCCAGATCTGCGCCGATGCCCTGGCGGGCGGTGTTCCGGTGCGGGCCCAGATTCCGATCCGCAACGTCAACCGGACCGTGGGCACCATGCTCGGTCATGAGCTGACGAAGCGTCACGGCGGCGCCGGTCTGCCCGACGGGACGATCGACATCACCTTCATCGGTTCAGCTGGGCAGTCCTTCGGCGCCTTCGTGCCCCGCGGCATCACGTTGCGGTTGGAGGGCGACTCGAACGACTATGTCGGCAAGGGTCTGTCCGGCGGACGGATCGTCGTGCGCCCGGACCGCTCGGCACCGTTTGCCGCGGAGGACAACGTGATCGCCGGCAACACCATCGCCTACGGCGCGACGGGTGGCGAGATCTTCTTGCGCGGAAAGGTCGGTGAACGCTTCTGCGTCCGCAACTCCGGCGTCACCGCGGTGGTTGAGGGCGTGGGTGACCACGCGTGTGAGTACATGACCGGCGGGACCGTGGTGATCCTCGGCGCGACCGGACGCAACGTCGGCGCGGGCATGTCCGGCGGCACCGCCTACGTGCTGGACCTGGACCGCTCCGACGTCAACACCGAGATGGTGGATCTGGAGAGCGTCGGCGCGCAGGACGCAGAGTTGCTGCGCGCGATCGTCGCGCGCCACGGCGAGGAGACCGGGTCGCCGGTCGCGGCGGCCCTGCTCGCGGACTGGCCGGCGTCGCTGGCCCGGTTCGCCAAGGTGATGCCGCGTGATTACGCGCGGGTTCTGGCGGCACAGGCCAAGGCGTTGAGCCAGGGGCTGTCCGAGGCCGACACCGTCAAGATGATGATGGAGGCCTGACATGGCAGATCCCCGTGGCTTCCTCAAGAACGGCCGCGAGGTCGCGACCCGGCGTCCCGTCGAGGTGCGTTTGCAGGACTGGAAAGAGGTCTACCCCGAGGACGGGCTGGGCCGCGCGCTGCTCCCGATCATCACCGAGCAGGCCGGACGTTGCATGGACTGCGGCATCCCGTTCTGTCATTCCGGCTGTCCGCTGGGCAACCTGATCCCGGAGTGGAACGACCTGGTCTGGCGTGATGACTGGGCCGAGGCCATCGAGCGCCTGCACGCGACCAACAATTTCCCGGAGTTCACCGGCCGGCTGTGCCCCGCGCCGTGTGAACCGGCGTGCGTGCTCGGCATCAATTCCGAGCCGGTGACGATCAAGAACGTCGAGGTCTCGATCATCGACCGGGCGTGGTCCGACGGACTGGTCACCCCGCAACCGCCCGACCGGCAGTCCGGCAAGAGGATCGCCGTGATCGGCTCCGGCCCGGCCGGGCTCGCCGCCGCCCAGCAGTTGACTCGCGTCGGGCACACCGTCGCGGTGTACGAACGTGCCGACCGGATCGGCGGACTGCTGCGCTACGGCATCCCCGAGTTCAAGATGGAGAAGCGCTACCTCGACCGGCGCCTGCGCCAGATGAAGTCCGAGGGCACCAAGTTCCGGCCCGGTGTCGACGTCGGCACCGACATCACCGCAGCTCAACTGCGCGATCGCTACGACGCGGTCGTGCTCGCGATGGGCGCCACCGACGCGCGTGATCTGCCCGTCCCCGGCCGAGAGCTCGCCGGGATCCACCAGGCCATGGAGTACCTTCCCTGGGGCAACAAGGTCTGCGAGGGGGACCTTGAGGAGTCGCCGATCACCGCCAAGGGCAAGCACGTCGTGATCATCGGCGGCGGCGACACCGGCGCGGACTGCCTGGGTACTGCCCACCGTCAGGGTGCGGCCTCGGTGACGCAGCTGGAGATCATGCCCCAGCCGCCGGACGCCCGGCCCTCGTCTCAACCGTGGCCGACCTACCCGATGATCCTGCGCACCGCCTCGGCCCACGAGGAAGGCGGTGACCGGGTCTACGCGGTCTCCACCAAGGAGTTTCTCGCCGACGAGGCCGGCAACGTGCGGGCGCTCGTGCTCGCCGAGGTCAACTTCACAGGCGGCAAGCTCACCGCCGTCGAGGGCACCGAGCGGGAGATCCCGGCCGACATCGTCTTCCTCGCGATGGGTTTCGTAGGGCCGGAGAAGGGCCCCCTGCTCACCGACCTCGCCGTCGAACTCGACGCCCGCGGCAATGTCGCCCGCGACGAGGAGTACGCCAGCAACGTGCCGGGAGTGTTCGTCGCCGGTGACGCCGGGCGCGGGCAGTCCCTCATCGTCTGGGCCATTGCCGAAGGTCGTGCCTGCGCGGCCGCCGTTGACGCCTTCTTGATGGGTGAATCGTCGCTTCCCGTTCCGATCCCACCGAGCGCGCGGCCCCTCGTCGTCTGACAAGCTCCTCGCATGCGCCGAGCCAAGATCATTGCGACGCTGGGTCCGGCCACCGACAGCCTGGAGCAGATCGCGGCGCTGGTGGCCGCCGGGATGGACGTCGCGCGGTTCAACCTCAGCCACGGCAGCTACGCCGAGCACGAGGCCCGCTACGCCCGGGTGCGCCAAGCCTCGGACAACGCGGGTCGCGCGGTCGCGGTGCTCGTCGACCTGCAGGGCCCAAAGATCCGCCTGGGCACCTTCGCCGCCGGGCCGGTGATGCTGGAGCAGGGTGCGCCGTTCACCGTCACCACGCGGGACGTCCCCGGGGATGCGTCGATCGCGTCCACGACCTATGCCGGCCTGCCGCGCGATTGCGAATCCGGTGACCGGATCCTGATCGATGACGGCCGCCTGGCGCTCGAGGTGATTAGCGTCGCCGGTACCGAGGTCTACACCCGGGTCATCGACGGCGGGCTGGTCAGCAACCACAAGGGGATCAACCTGCCCGGCGTCGCCGTCGGTGTCCCGGCTCTGAGCGCGAAGGACATCGAGGACCTGCGTTGGGCACTGCACCTGCGCGCGGACCTGATCGCTCTCTCGTTCGTGCGCGACGCCGCCGATGCCGACGCGGTACGGGCGATCATGGACGCCGAAGGAGTGCGCCTGCCGGTGATCGCCAAGGTGGAGAAGCCCCAGGCGGTGGAGAACATCACCGAGATCGTCGACGCCTTCGACGGCCTGATGGTGGCCCGCGGAGATCTGGGAGTGGAGCTGCCCGCCGAACAGGTTCCGATGGTCCAGAAGTGGTCGATCCTGGCAGCCCGGATGAAGGCCAAGCCGGTCATCGTCGCCACTCAGATGCTGGATTCGATGATCGATGACCCGCGGCCCACCCGTGCCGAGACCTCCGACGTCGCCAACGCCGTGCTCGACGGCGCCGACGCGGTGATGCTCTCGGGGGAGACCAGCGTCGGCAAGCACCCGATCACGGCCGTGCGCACAATGGCCCGGATCGCGGAGACCGTCGAGGGTCAGACATTGCTGAACCTGACGCCGGCGCTGGGCCCGACGCAGACCGTCGGCGGAGCCATCGCCCGGGCCGCAGCTGAGGTCGGAGAGGCGGTGGAGGCGAAGTTCCTGGTCGCCTTCACCACCAGCGGCGACACCGCGCGCCGGCTGGCCCGCTACCGCTCACCGATCCCGATCCTGGCCTTCACCCCGACCCCGGCGGTGCGCAACCAGCTCGCCCTGACCTGGGGGGTCGAGACCTTCCTGGTGGAGGCCGTGCAGCACACCGACGAGATGGTGAAGCAGGTCGACGCGGCGCTGTTGGATCTGGGCCGCTGCGGGGTAGGGGACCGCATCGTCATCGTCGCGGGCTCTCCGCCGAACATCCCCGGCTCGACCAACGCGATGCGCGTGCACCGGATGGGTGACGCGGTCGGACTGATTGTCCCTGCCTACGGCTGAGCTGGGTCACGAATAGTGACTGGCCATCACTCGAAAGGGTTTACTCATTCGGACCAAGACAACACGGAGTAATCGGACAGGTCCCCGATTCGGCGTAACCAGCAGTGAGGGTCGCAGGCGACTGGACCCGGGAGTCGCTCAAGTTCTCGTAGCGAATCCCGGGTCGCCGCACCTGACCGGAGGGCTGCCCCGTGCGTCCTGTACGCCATCGACGACCCCGACCCATCCATCGCGCTGCACGCCGCGGACTTGGCTTTGTTGCCGCCGGCACCGCTGCGGTCCTGGTGTCGACCCTGACGGGCGGTGCGCTTGCCCAAGCCGACCCGGCACCGGCCGCGCCGCCGTCCGCGCTGGAGCGGGCCGCCGAGCACCCGGCCTACGCCAAGGTTTTTGCCGATGTCCCGGATGAGGTGGACCTGGAGCCGCTGCTCGAGGCAGTGCGCCGAACCATCGGTTCTGCCGAGGACGCCGTTGAGGCTCTTCGCGCGATTGCCGAGATCGTCCTCGCTGATGTCAGCGGGTTCGCCGAGGGGCTGCCTGAGCTTCTCGAGGATCTCCAGGACGACCCGGCGGGAGCAGTGGAGGTGCTGCAGGCGGCATTGCTCGCCCAGCAGGCGGATCTCCTCCTCGCCGGTCTTCCGGCGGTACTCGACTTGCTCTCGGCGATCGTTGCTCCCAGTTGCTACACACTGGGCGCGCTCTCGGCTGCTCTGCCGGCCCAGACCGGTGTCCTGCCGATCAACGCCGAGCTCTTCGGTCCGCTCGCCCCGGCGGTCGAGCAACTCGACCGCGGAGTCTCCGACGCCGTGTACAACCTCTACGTCGACCTCTTCGCCCAATTGCTCGGTGGTGGCCCGGAGCTTCCCGAGGTTCCCGAGCTTCCGGCGGAGCTGCCGGTGCCGGCGCCCACTGGCCTGCTCACCGTCGCCCAGACCCTGCTGAGCATCTTCAAGGTCGACGTCGATACCACCTACTACTCCGAGGGTGCCGACCCGGTCACGCGCAGCCACCCTGGCCTGCTGAACCTGCCGGTCCTGCTCGATGTGGACCAGCGCACCGGCATCGATCTGTGTGCCCTCACCACGCTGGACCTCGGATCGCTGGTGGACCCGGAGGGCCTCACCGCACTCGAGCTCGGCCAGACGGTCGGCCGGGTGCCGCTGCGGAACAAGGCACTCTCGGTGGATCTGAATGCCAAGGCTCTGTTCGGCGCACTGCAGTTCGGCTTCGCGACCAAAGACACCGTTGTCCCGACGATCGTCGAGTCGACCGCTGATCTGTCGCTGGCCGGATTGGCCTCTACCTACCTCCAGGGCGCTATCGACACGACTCTCACGCAGCCGGGCGACACCTTCGCCCAGACGTTGAACCTCGCCGGTGCTGCCGGCAATCGGGTATCGGTCGTCGACCCGCCCTCGAGCTACCGCGCCGAGGTTGCACTGGCCGGCGGCGAGGGCGGGAATGGCCTGCAGTACACCTACTCCGGTGCGCAGCAGGCGGAAACCTTCGCCTTCGAGCAGTTCCTGGGCACCCTGACCCAGGGGGTGAAGCACACTCCAGCCGCCACGGACCTGTCGTACTGCGGCTCGCTGCGAGGATTCTGCAGCAACCAGCCCGGCGTCGACCCGGCCGCGGGGACGCATTCGGTGCACCTGCGGGCGAGCGAGATCGTCCGGGTCGAGGAGAAGTCCATCGCTCCCACGGCCTGCTCCTTGCTGGGAGGGCTGGTCCGAGTTGCGTGCGGTCAGGCTGATGTGACGGCGCAACAGTTCAACCTCGGCGCGAAGATTCCCACCGCGGCGAGTACCGCGGGCTATGCGTGGGTCGACACCAACGATTCCGAGGTGGTCGGCAGCATCCAGACTCCGCTGCTGGGGATCGTCGCCGCGTTGCCCGCCGGTTTCAAGGCTCAGGATCGGCTTGCCACCTGGACCGGAACTGGGACCGCTCCGGCGGATTCGAAGTTTGGCACCGTGACGTGCCCGACGAACACCTCGGTGTTCACGCTGGCCAACACGGCGCTGGTGGGTGGGTTCGGCCTCAACCGGTACTTCTGCTCGATCCCGCCGGTCAACATCACGTCCGGGTTCGGGGCGTCGATCCCGACGATCAGCCCGAGCGCGCCGACGGCGACGACCACGATCCTGACGGCGAACCCACGCACTTGGACGGGTGCACCGAATGCACCGACGTTCAGCTACCAATGGCAGCGGTGCGCTACCGCTGACACCACCACCTGCGTCGACATCGTGGGGGCGAGCGGGCCGAGCACGATGTACACGATCCAACCGGCGGACCGCGCGTCACGGATCCGGGTCAAGGTGACCGGAACCAACCTGGACGGGACGGGGATCGCCTTCTCCAACCCGACCGGCGTGGTGCCGGGTACCCCGCCGCCGCCAGCAGTGACGGGCCTGTCCGAGGCTCCCGCCGCCGGCCCCCTGATGCTCTTCTGAGCGTGCGCTGATTCATCGCTGCCCCGGTCCGCCCTGTGCGGGCCGGGGCAGCGGCATGTGCCGAGCCGCTACTCTGCCGCCATGGACGAGGTTCTGGCGCACTGTCAGGGACTGCCGAATCATGAGTTCGCGGCGGGGGAGGACCTGCTCGCCGAAGGTGCCAGGACGGGGCAGATCCACGTGCTGGTGTCTGGGATCGTCGGGATCGAGTCCGGCGGCGTCTTGATCAAACGGGTGTCCGAACCGGGCTCCTTTTTGGGCGAGATCTCCGCCCTGCTCGGTACGACGCACTCGGCACGTGTGGTCGCGATCGAACCCACCGTCACCAAGATGATGTCCGGCGATGCGATCACCGCGAACCCCGAGATCCTGCTGGGGATGGCGAAGCTTCTCGCTGCCCGCCTGCACGCGATGACGGGTTACCTCGTGGATCTGCGGGAGCAGTACGCGGACTCGGGCGGGCACCTGTCGGTGATGGCCGAGGTGCTCTCCGAACTCAGCGCGGCCCGTCCGGTGACGATCACGCCCGGTTCCGCTCGTGATGACTACGACCACTGAGCGCAGCCGCAGATGAAGCTGCTGCTGGTCTCCGATCTGCATTACACGTTGCGGCACTACGACTGGGTGCTGGAACGCGCTCCGCACTACGACGCCGTCGTGCTTGCCGGCGATCAACTCTCGGTGGCGGCGCCGGTGGCGATCGAGGCGCAGATCGCCGCGGTCCGCGCCACCGTCCGCAAGCTGGCGACGTTGACCAAGGTGTTCATGTGCTCGGGCAATCACGATCTGAACGCCCTCAACGCGGCGGGAGAGAAGACCGCGGACTGGCTCGATGCCCTCGATGATGCCGGCGTGGTGAGCGATGGCTCCTCCGCCGTGGTCGGCGACACCCTGATCACGGTCCTGCCCTGGTGGGACGGACCGATCGCGCGGGTGGACTCCGAAGCGCATCTGGATGCCACGGATCGCGCGGTGGCGCAGCGCTGGATCTGGGTCTACCACTCCCCGCCGACCTCGATGCTGAGCTGGACCGGCTCGCGGCACTACGGCGATCCCACCGTCGCGGAGTGGATCACGAGATGGTCACCCGACGCCGTGCTGTGCGGTCACATCCACCAGGCGCCATTCGCCCCGGACGGCTCGTGGGTGGACCGGATCGACGGCACCTGGGTGTTCAACCCGGGTAAGCAGACCGGCCCGGTACCGACCTCGGTCGAGATCGACCTCAGCGCGGGGGCGGCGCGCTGGTCCTCGATGACCGGCGTCGAGGAGCGGATTCTCCTGCCGACATGAGTGTGGGTGGTGGGGAGGGGACCAAGGGGTGGATCGACCGCGAGGTGTCGACCTCACGGGTGTTCGACGCCTACGTACCGCGCCTGGTCCTGCATCACCTGGCTCGCGAACCGTTCCATCCTGTTTGCACCATCGAGGGCACGATGCTCTTCGCGGACCTCTCGGGGTTCACCGCATTGTCGGAGAAGTTACAGCGCCGTGGTTCCGAAGGTGCGGAACTGCTCGTCAGCACCGTCAACGGGGTTTTCGAGAATCTGCTGCGCATCGCCTACGACAACGGCGGATCCCTGATCAAGTTCGGCGGTGACGCGCTGCTGATCTTCTTCGATGGGCCCTCGCACCCGGCACGCGGCGCCCGTGCAGCGTTCCGGATGCGGGAGCGGCTGCGCACGGTGGGCAAGCTCGAGGTGTCCGGGACCCGCGGCGTGCTGCGCATGACGGTCGGTTGCCACAGTGACGAGTTCCATTTCGTCCTGGCGGGCGAGTCCCACCTCGAACATCTGGTGCTCGGCTCGGGGGCGAAGGGGATCGTCGAGACCGAGGGGCTGGCCGAGAATGGCCAGATCATCGTGAGCGCGACGACGGCCGCCGCCCTGCCATCCGCCTCCCTCGGTGAGATCGTCGGCGACACCGGTGCCCGATTGCTCAAGCGCGACCCGCTCGACAGCGATCGAGCTCCCACGGAGGAGATTCCCCGCCCACCGACCGAGCTGGTCGGGCGCGCGCTCTCGACCGCGGTGCGGGCCCACGTGCTCGGGGGCAAGGCAGCCCCCGAGCACCGCCTGGCCTGCGTCGCGTTCCTGCAGTTCACCGGCACCAATGCCCTCATCGAGGCCGAGGGCATCGAGGTCGCTGCTGCGGCCGTGCACGAACTCGTCGTCGCCGCGCAGATTGCCGCGGACGCCTGGGAGATCTGCTTCTTGGACTCCGACATCGACGCCGATGGCGGCAAGTTGCTGTTCACCGCCGGCGCCCCGCGCGTGGTCGGTGACGATGAGGAACGCATGTTGCTGGCGCTCCGGCAGATTCTCGATTCCCGGTCCGCGAGCGAAATCGGCGACCGGATCCAGGTGCGCATCGGCGTCAACCGCGGCCCGGTCTTCACCGGGGAGATCGGCCCGTACTACCGCCGCTCCTACATCGTCATGGGTGACACCACGAACCTGGCCGCTCGCGTGATGGGCAAGTCCGCGCCGGGGACGCTGTGGGCGACCCCGGGGATCCTGGAACGGTCCACGACGCGTTTCGACACCGTTGCCCTGGAACCGTTCGCGGCCAAGGGCAAGGCCACACTGGTGCAGGCCTACCAGGTCGGCGACGCGCAACGCGCCGCGGCGCAGGCCGGCGACGCCCGCGAACGGCTCGCGTTGGTCGGTCGCGATACCGAGGTCGCTCTGCTCGACGAACTGCTCAGTGGTCTGGCTGCTCGGGGCGGCGGCGGCGCCGCCGCGTTGGTCGGCGAGGCGGGCGTCGGCAAGACCCGGCTGCTGGAGCGGGTACGTGAGCTGGCCGGCGTCCTCAGTCACGACGCCGGGGTGCGGTGGGCGCGGGCGGTCTGCGAAGCGCAGACCGCGGCCACGCCCTACGGTCCCTGGCAGGCCTTGCTGCCCGCCCTACTGGATCTGGCGCCGGCGACGACACCCGCGCAGGCGTACGCCGTCGTCGAGGCGCGGTGCGGCGGGACGGACCTCGCGCCGTGGGCTCCCCTGATCGCCGACGTGCTCGGGCATGACGCCGCGCCGACCCCGGAGGTCGCGGCGCTGTCCCCGGAGTTCCGTCGCGCCCGCCTGCACGACGTGCTGTGGCGATTTCTCGCCCCCGAGCGGGGCCGCAAGACCCTGCTGGAGATCGACAACGCGCACCTGCTCGATGAGGGGTCGGCGGCCCTGGTCAGTGCGTTGGTGGCGCAGCTGTCCCGGCTGCCCTGGGTGGTGGTGCTCGCCGGTCGTCGCGGGGGCGTCGAATGTTCCGACGTGCCACGCCTGGAGCTCGGTCCGCTACCTCGCGAGGACGCTGTCGAGTTGGCGCACGCGGCCACCGACGTCGCGCCGTTGCCGCCGCACGTCGTGGCGGAAGCGGTGACCCGCTCCGGGGGGAACCCGCAGTTCCTCCTCGACCTGCTCGACGCCGCCGCCGTCGGCGGCGGGGAGCTGCCCGAGTCCGCCGCCGCTGCGGCAATGACGGTCATCGATGCGCTGGCGCCCTCGGACCGCACCCTGGTGCGACGGTTCAGTGTGCTGGGCACCAGCTTTCACCCTGACCAGCTGTCGGCATTGGGGCTCGACGTCGACGCCGTGAAGTGGGCCCGGCTAGAGCCGATCTTCGACACCGATCAGAGCGGCCGAGTCCGCTTCCGTCGCACTGCTGTCGCGGAGGCGGCGTATGCGGGGTTGCCGTTCGGGCTTCGACGGGCGTTGCATGCCGAGATCGCGGCGGCGCTCGAGGCTGAGGCCGGCGCAGGGGGGAGGCCGGACCCCGCCGCGCTCGCTCGTCACCATCGCTGCGCCGGGGCCCACGAGGCTGCGCTGCCCTACACCGTGGCTGCCGCCGAGCGCTCCCTGCAACGTGGCGCCGCCGCCGACGCCGCCCGCCTGTTCCGTGAGGCGCTGGACTCGGCGCGCAAGCTCCGTCAGAGCGGTGCGGAGCTGGCCCCGATCTTCGACGGACTGGGGGTCGCGTTGCGGCGGGCCGGGGAGGGGCACGCCGCCGAGGCGGTGTACCGCCAGGCCCGGGCTCACACCGTGGACCCGATTCGCCGGGCGGAACTGTATTTCCGCCAGGCTCGTCTCGCCCACCGCGAGGGGCGCTACTCGATGAGCGTGCGGACCGCGCGGGCAGGACGTCGGGGGCTGGACGGTGCGGATGATCCGGCGGCGATCGCATGGCGTGCGCGGCTGCTCAGCAACGAGGGCGCCGACCGATTGCGCCAGGGTCGGTTGCGCGAGGCCGACATGCTGTTCCGCGGTGCGTTGAGCGAGGCGCTGCGCACCGGTAGCGGCGAGGATGCCCCGCCGGTGGCGCAGCGAGCCGTGGCGCACGCCAGTTACCTGCTGGACTGGACCCTCGTCGAATGCGGCCGGCCGGCCGACGCCGGGTACTCGGCCCGCGCCCGTGAGATCTATACCCGTCTCGGTGACCTGGAAGATCTGGCCAACGTCGAGAACAACCTGGGCATGTTCGCCTACTGGGATGGGCGCTGGGACGATGCGGTTGCCCACTACCGGGAGGCCGCCGCGATCTCCGAGCGCATCGGCGATGTGATGGGCGTCGGCTTCGGGGACTGCAACATCGGGGAGGTCCTGGCCGATCAGGGTCGCTGGGACGAGGCCGAGGCCGCCCTGACGCGAGCACTGCGTGCGTGGCGATCTGTCGGCGACGAAGCCGGCGGAAGCTTCGCCCGGATGCTGCTGGGGCGTGCTCTGGCCCGGGCAGGTCGGCATCAGGAGGGGCTGGACTTGCTGGCGGCCGCCGCCGGCGGATTGGCGGGTGACGCGTTGGACCCGGACGACGGCGTGCTCGCCCAGTGCTACTTGGCCGAAGCCCACGCCTACGCCGGGAGCGGAGATCAGGCTCGCGCTGTCCTGGCGGGGATCGACGCGGGGGTGCCGACCCGCCAGCGCGCCCTGGCGGCGCGGGTGCGCGCGGTCGCCCTAGCCCCGGACCGCGGCGCGGTGATCGGTGGGCTCGCCGAGGCCGTCGCACTCGGCCGGGAGCTCAAGGCCGACCACGACGTCGCGACCGCGGCCGACGCGCTGATTGTGCTGGGTGCCGATCCGGACGGACAGCTCGCCAGCGCGCTCGCTGAGTTGTCCACGCGGCTCGGCATCGTCGCCTATCCCGTGCTGCCTACGCTGCGCTGATCACCTGCAGCGGCGGCAGCTACGACCCTTCGGGTCGAGCTTGTTGGCGGGGATGCGGTAGGTGAGTTGGGCGACCCACCCGTTGCCCTTGCGCACGATGGTCCGTTCGCGGATGCAGACGCGGGCGCGTTCAGCCTTGCTGGGGGCTCCTGCGCCGCGCCGCAGGTCGGCGCAGTCCCGGATGAGTCCTTGGTACTCGATCTTGCCGTCATCGCCGCGCACGATGGTGAGGAAGGTCCCCTTGCGGGTCTGGAACTTGTACGGGGCGGCGAAGCAGAGCTGGTTCTCCCTACTGATGCGGCGGGCGTTGGTCTTACTGGTGGGGGTGACGTCGGTTTCGGTGACGCGTTTGCCCCAGCTACGGCCGTTGTTCGGGTTGGTGAAGCCGAACACGACGAAGTCCCGACTCAGGCCGGACCTTGCGCGGCAGGTGGGGGCGCTGACCCCGGCTGCTGAGGTGGATTGTCCGGAGCCGACGGTCTGGCGGCTCGCGAACAGGGTGGCGTTGGTGTCCCCGCCGTTGGCGCGCACGTTGTAGGTGTTGTCCGGCCCCGGTGCGGTGGTCACGCTGCAGGTGCTGACCGCCGGGTCGCAGGTGTCAGTGACCGACCCCGGCGGCGGGATGATCTCGCCCGGGGGAGGTGGAGAGTCACCCGGCGGCGGCGGCGGCGGGGGTGGTGGCGGTGGCGGCGGCGGCGGAGGCGGCGGCGGAGGAGGCGGCGGAGGTGGTGGCGGAGGTGGCGGCGGAGGCGGCGGCGCGGCGGTCCAGGCGATGCCGGCCGTGGCTTGGGGCTCGCCCGCCGTCGGCACTCCGTCCACCACCGTCTCGCGCCAGGCCAGCACGGTGTCGGTCCCGAGCGCCGCCCCGACGTAGGTGAACGTCACCTGGCCCGCGCCGTTCGTCGTGCAAGGAACACAGCTGATGGTGGCGGTGGTGTTCGGCCCGGTGGAGACCTTAGCTTTGAGTAGCGCGCCGCTCTCCGGTTCGTTGTCCACCAGCAGTGTTCCGGTCAGCGTGGCGGTGGTCCCGACGGTCCGGGCCTGGGTGGCGGGGGCGAGCGAGAGGTCGGTGGGGACGATGACATTCTGACCGCCGAGCGCGGCGGCCTGGCCCTGGTTGGGCCCTATCTCGGCAACCGTCGCCAGCACGTTCAGGAAGCTCGGGAATGCGGTGAAGGTGTTGTGCCAGGCCGTCACGTCCAGATTGGTGTCCGTGAAGCCGAAGGCAGCGCCGGCCGGAGTGGCCGTCAGATCGGAGTAACCGAGACCGGTGATGGTGGTGATCGCGCCCAGCGCCGAGACATACCCGAACGGCATGGCGAAACCGCTGGAGAAGCCGAGCAGCCCACCGCCGTTGTTGACGAAGGTGGCGATATCGCCCTGGCGGGCGGTGAGCGCGTCATTCTCGTCGCTGGTCAATCCGCCGGAGGGCGTCTCGCCCACATCGCTCACGACGGCGATCATGGCGAAGCCGGTGAGCGACTGCTCCGTGATCTCGGTGGCACCGTTGACGTAGGTCACGCTCGTGGACAGGTCTGCGTCGACCTGGTTCCAGAACGCGGTCACGTCATCGAGGTCCGTGTCCTTGCCGCCGCCGACCACCAGAATGCCCGAGCCGTCGTTGCTCACGTCGTCGAGCACCTCGGAGATGACGGTCTCGTAAAGGCCGATCGGCCCGTGGCCACCCGGCCCGCCCTCCTCGGCGTCTATCCCCATCAACACGACTGGGCCACCGGCCACCGCGCTCGCACTTGTGGGGACCGTGACCAGCGCCGCGGTGGCCACGAGCGTGGTCGCCACGAGCAGCGTCAGACCGCCGCGCCCGATCGCTGGCCAGGGACGGTGCTTCATAGGTTCCCCTCCTACAAATCAGCAGGAGTTTTCCAGGCGAGCACACCGTCAGAAAGCGGACACGCCCGTTGGTGTGGTCCCGTCGCGTCGGCTACGCCCTTAAGGCCGCGGCACCGGGGTCCGCGGGCAGGTGGCGTCGGCGCGGTCACCGGAGCGCCGCGGGGGCAGCGTGCCGTCGGCGAGATAGGCGGCGACGGCGTTGTCGATGCAGCGGTTGCCGTAGAGCGAACCCGCGTGGGTGGTCGCGCCCCGCTCGGCGACGAGCACTGCGCCGGCGAACTCGCGGCGCACGGCCAGGGCGCCGGAGTAGGGCGCTGCGCCGTCGCGGGTCGCGTGGATCAGCAGGATCGGGAGCGGCGTCGCGGACGCCGCCCCGGACACGGCCACGGGCTGGCCCGCGGGCACCGGCCAGAAGGTGCAGGGGGCGGAGAACCAGAACGCGCCCCAGATCCCGAACGGTGCGTCAGGTGCCAGCGTAAAGGCGTCGTTGCGGATCCGGTTGTAGTTGCGGGGGAAGGCGCCGTCGGTGCAGACGGTGGCCAGGAACGCGGCGTAGCTGTTGTCGTCCCCGGGAGATCCGATGATCCGGTAGAGCTTCTTGATCGGCCCGCGCCGACCGGACCGCCAGGCTGCCCAGGCGCCGGCGATCTCCGGCCACGCCGCCTCGGCGAACCCGGTGTCGGAGAACACGTCGGCCCACTCCGACGGGCCGATTCCGGCCACCGGGTTGCGGCGCAGTGCGGCGAGGTCGCGCTGGTAGGCCGTGCGCACCACAGTGGCGTTGGCCCCCAGTCGGTACCGCTGGTCGTGCCTGGCGACCCAGCCGAAGAACTCGGTGATCACGCGCTCGAACGCGATGCTCTGCTCCCGGCCGCCGTCGCCGTAGCCGGGGTAGTCCGGGGGGACGCTGGCATCGAGAACCAGGCGGCGCACTCGGTCCGGGTAGGCGGTGGCGTAGGCCTGCGCGAGAAAGGTGCCGTAGGAGAAGCCGTAGAAGTTGATCTGCTCCTCGCCGAGCGCCGCGCGCAGGGCATCCATGTCGCGCACGGTGTCCGCGGTGCGCACATGTTCCAGCAGGTCGCCGTTGCGGGCCTTGCAGGCGCTGAGGTAGTTCCCCACCTTGACCAGCCAGGCCCGTTCGTTGGGGGCCTGACCATTCGCGCCGGGGGAGTTGCGCCGCAGGGTGTAGTCCGGGCGCGGGCCCTTCGCGAAGTCGGCGTCGCAGCTCAACGCGGGTCGGCTCGCCCCGACCCCACGCGGGTCGAACCCGATCCAGTCGTAGCTCTTCCCCGCGCCGTGCGGTACCGCGTCGGGCAGCAAGGCCGGTAGTGCCAGCCCGGACCCGCCCGGTCCGCCCGGGTTGGTGAGCATGACGCCCTGTCGCGGAGCCGTGCCCCGGGCCTTGACCTGGGAGACTGCGATCCGGATCTGGCGCCCGTTCGGCGACGACCAGTTCAGCGGCACTCGCAAGAACCCGCACTGCGCCTTCGCGGCTCGCAGGTCGGTGTCCTTGCAGGGGCCCCAGGTAATGGTGCGCGCCACCTCGGGTGCGGGCGACTGGGCGGTGATCGGGCTGCGGACGGAGTCCGGGCTGGCCACCGAGACCGCGGTGACCAGCAGAGCCCCCGCTGCGGCGAGCGCAATCACCTGGAATGGTCCTCGCTTGTGCGTCACCGCGTCTACCCCGCCTGAACGCGCGTCAGATCAGCGTCCCGACCTTAGCGCCGGCGCCCACGGCCGCGCACGAGGACGAGGCCGCCTGTGTTCCTCGCTGCGCTCGTCAACAACCTGCAATCGGCTCGGGAGCGGACACCGCTCGCAGGCTCGCGGCCTCCCGCCCGACGCCCTCGGCTCGGGATCTTGAGCACTCGTTCCTCGCGCTCGATCCACTCGCCTCGGTTGCCGGGCTGTCCGCTCCGGTTGCGGGCGGTGTCCGTTTCACTCGCCTCAATTGTTTGTGCCGAGGGCGGGATTCGAACCCGCAAGCCCTTTCAGGCAGATGGGTTTGAGCCATCCGCGTATGCCATTCCGCCACCCCGGCAGGAGTGCGTGGGACAGCCTAAAGGCTCCCGGATGTCGCGAGCGCGCCACCTCGTTAGGCTGCACTGCATGACCGAGAGCCCGCGCCGCGTCGTGATCGCCGAGGACGAGGCCCTGATCCGGATGGACCTCAGGGAGATGCTTGAGGAAGAGGGCTACACGGTCGTGGCCGAGGTCGGCGACGGCGAAGCCGCGATCAAGGCGGTGGCCGAGCACCGGCCCGACTTGGTGATTCTCGATGTCAAGATGCCGATCCTGGACGGCATCACCGCCGCGGAGCAGATCGTTGCCGAGCGCGGGACCGCCGTGATCATGCTGACGGCGTTCTCCCAGAAGGACCTGATTGCCCGCGCCCGCGATGCCGGGGCGATGGCCTACCTGGTCAAGCCGTTCACCAAGTCCGATCTGCTGCCGGCGATCGAGATGGCCACGTCCAGGTACGCCGAGATCATCGCGTTGGAGATCGAGGTCGCCGAACTCTCCGAGCGCCTGGAGGTCCGCAAACTCGTCGACCGGGCCAAGGGAGTGCTCCAGTCCAAGTACGGGCTGAGCGAGCCGGAGGCGTTCCGGTGGATCCAGAAGGCGTCCATGGACCGCCGAATGACCATGAAACAGGTCGCTGAGGTGATCATTGAGGACGTAACGGAATCCCCCTCTACAGGACAAAGCTGAACTATTTAGGGCCTCCAAGATCACGAACGCGACACGGCTTGCTGTGTGGATAGGTAAGTCCCCCGCTTGGGGGTGGGTGATCCACTAAGTTCCGAACACACCGCCGGTGGCGGTGTCGGTACGCCGCGTGACCCCAGGAGTCTCCTAGGGCAACACGGTTCACTCCGGCACCGTTGGGGATCCGGCGCAGGAGCTTAAGGAGAAGGACCCATGGCACGTGCCTTTCCCGCCGCCCGGGCACTGGCGCTCGTCGCTGCCGCGGGCCTCGTGCTCGCTGCCTGCAGCGACGACGACGAAGTAACCGCGCCGCCGACCACCACGCAGCCCACCAGCGCCGCCGGCGCCGGCAACGGGGTGTTGAAGCTCGGCACGCTGCTGCCGGAGACCGGCAGCCTGGCGATCCTCGGCCCGCCCGAGATTGCCGCAGTCAAGCTCGCCGTGGCGGACATCAACGCCGCTGGTGGAGTGCTCGGCAAGCCCGTCGAGCTCCAGCTCGCGGACTCCGGCGACACCACGACCGACGTCGCCTCGCAGTCGGTCGACCGCCTCATTGACGGCGGGGTCGACGCGATCGTCGGCGCCGCGTCCTCCTCGGTGACGCTCACCGTCATCGACAAGATCACCGGCAGTGGGGTCCTGCAGATTTCGCCGGCCAACACCTCCACCACCCTGACCAGTTACGCGGACAAGGGCCTGTACTTCCGCACCGCCCCCTCGGACGTCTACCAGGGTCGCGTCGTGGGTGAGACCGCGCTCGACGACGGCGCCGAGACTCTCGGCATCCTCGCGCTGCAGGACGCCTACGGCACCAGCCTCGCGGAGCAGGCCTCGAAGGCCTTCACCGATGGCGGGGGCGAGGTCGTGGCCACGGAGATCTACAACCCGACGGCGAGTGAGTACTCGGCCGAGGTGGGCAAGGTCCTGGCGGAGGACCCGGACGCGCTCGCCGTCATCGGCTTCGACGAGACCGCCAAGATCCTCGACGAGCTCGTCGAGGCGAAGTTCCTGCCGCTCGCGGACAACAAGAAGATCTACTTCGTCGACGGCAACATGTCGAACGTGAACTACCTCAAGCGGCCCAAGGGCGAGATTGCCGGCGTCAAGGGCACCGTCCCGGGTGCAGCGCCGTCCGATGAGTTCCAGGAGCGCCTGCTGGAGATCGACCCCGCGCTCAAGGACTTCAGCTACGCCGGTGAGGCATACGACGCGGTGAACCTGGTCGCGCTCTCGGCCGAGGCCGCCGGGTCCGACGCCGGCACCTCGATTGCCGCCAAGATGCAGGAGACCTCCTCCGGTGGCGAGAAGTGCGGGACGTTCACCGAGTGCCTCGCGCTGCTCAAGGCCGGCACGGACATCGACTACGACGGCCAGGCCGGTCCGGTCGAGTTCGATGACGAGGGCAACCCCAGCAACGCGGCGATGGGCGTCTACCAGTACGGCAACGACAACACCTTCAAGTTGCTGAAGACCGTCAGCGGTGCGATCGACGGCAGCACCCCCTCGACGAGCGTGGACGCCAACGGCGCCACGTCGGCCCCCAAGCCGAGCGCCGAACCGACCGATGAGGCCAGCGCGGAGCCGACGGAGGAGTCGACCTCCAGCTCGTCCTCGTCCTCGTCCTCGGTCGACGAGGAGGAGACCGAAACCGCCTCCCCGGAGGCGACCAGCACCCCGTAACACCGGCTCAGCTCACAGCGAAGGCCCCGTCAACTGACGGGGCCTTCGCTGTGCGCGGGGGGCTGTCAGGCGCGCGCGAGCGAGCCCAGGTAGAGCTCGATGACCTTGGGGTCGTGAATCAGTGCGGCGCCCGTCCCGGTGTGGGCGTTGCGCCCCGAATCCAGGACGTAGCCCCGGTCGCAGATCTGCAGGCAACGGCGCGCGTTCTGTTCCACCATCACCACCGTGACCCCGGTGCGGTTGATTCGCTTGGTCCGGATGAAGACCTCGTCCTGCAGGGCGGGGGACAGGCCGGCCGACGGCTCGTCGAGCAACAGCACGGTGGGCTCGGCCATCAGCGCCCTGCCCATGGCCACCATCTGCCGTTCGCCGCCGGAAAGTGAGCCTGCGCGCTGGGTACGGCGCGAGCCGAGCATCGGGAACAGCTCGGCGACGTAGGCGAAGCGCTCCTTGAACTTCTTCGGCGTACGGAACACCCCCATCTGCAGGTTCTCCTCGATGGTCAACGTGGCGAACACGTTGTTGGTCTGCGGCACGAAGCCGACCCCGCGGGAGACCAACTGGTCGGCGCGCAGTCCGGTGATGTCGTCCCCGCGCAGGGTGACGGTGCCCGAGCGCACCGGGACCAGGCCGAACATGGCTTTGACCAGCGTCGACTTACCGGCTCCGTTCGGACCGATGATCGCGATGAGTTCACCGGGGTCGGCATGCAGGTCGGCACCCTTGAGGATGTCGACCCCCGGCAGGTAGCCCGCAACGATCCCGCTCGCCCGTAGCAGTGCGGTGTCCTGGCTCATGTCGGGTCTCCCTCGGCCAGCTCGTCCTCGGCCAGTTCCGCCTCGGCGAGGCGCCGCTCTTCCTCGTCGTAGGACAGTGGGGCGTCGTGGTGTGAGCCGAGGTAGGCGTCGATGACCGCACTGTCGGCCATCACCCGCTCCGGCGGACCCTCGGCGACGATCGAGCCCTGGGCCATCACCACCACCCAGTCGGCGATGTGGCGCACCACATCCATGTCATGTTCGACGAACACCACCGTCATGCCCTCATCACGCAGGGACTGGATGTGCCCGAGCAACGACTGCGTCAGCGCCGGGTTCACCCCGGCCATCGGCTCATCGAGCATCACCAGCCGGGGGGCGGTCATCAGCGCGCGGGCCATCTCCAACAGCTTGCGCTGCCCCCCGGACAGGCTCCCCGCGAAGTCGCCGGCCTTGTCCGCGAGCGTGAAGCGGTCGAGCAACTCCAGCGCGCGGGCCGTCGTTGCGTCCTCCTGGCTGCGCCAGAGGGGGCGCAGCATCGCGGCCGCGAGGGATTCCCCGCGCTGCCCGGTCGCCCCGAGGCGCATGTTGTCCAGCACGGTCAGCTTGTTGAGGGCTTTGGTGAGCTGGAAGGTGCGGACCATCCCGCGGCGGGCGACGCGGTGCGGAGCCAAGCCGCTGATCACCCTGCCCTCGAAGGTCCAGGCCCCGGCGTCGGGGGTGTCGAAGCCGGTGAGCAGGTTGAACAAGGTTGTTTTGCCGGCGCCGTTGGGACCGATCAGCGCGGTGATCGCGCCGCGTTGGATCTCCAGGTGGTCGACCTGGACCGCGGTCAGACCGCCGAAGCGGCGCACGATCGCATCGGCGACCAGCAGGGGGTCCGGCTTCGCCGCGCCGGGGACGCACGCCGTCGCCGACACGAATGCTGCTCGTGGGTCACTTTCGAGCATCGAGGGCCAACTCCTTCTTGTCCCCGAAAATGCCTTGCGGGCGGAAGACCAGCAGCAGCACCAGTCCGAGCCCGACGAGCATGAAGCGCACCTGGCCGACCTGGCTCCCATCCATCACCGAGGTCGAGATGTGCCCGGCGTCCACCGCCTCGCGCAGTGCGTTGTCGGTGAACGAGAGCAGGGCCCAGAAGATCATGGCGCCGGCGACGGGGCCCAAGACGCGTGCGGTGCCCCCGAGGATCAGGGCGGTGTAGAGGAAGAACGTCGTCGCGGTGCCGAACAGATCTGGCTGCACCGAACCCTTGCCCAGCGCCACCATGAAGCCGCCGAGCGAGCCGATCACCCCGCCGAGGACGAGCGCCTGCATCTTGTACGCGTAGACGTTCTTGCCGAGGCTGCGCACCGCATCCTCGTCCTCGCGGATGGCCTTGAGCACGCGACCCCAGGGGCTGCGCATGAGCAGGAACACCACGACGCAGCACAGCGCGACCAGCGTCCAGCCGACCGTCATCACCCACAGGGTCCGGGTGTCGAAGTCGACGCCCAACACCCCGTACTGCGTCTGATTCACGGCGCTGGGGTTACCCGTGCCCGGATAGGGCGAGAGGTCGAAGAAATCCTGCGAGAACTGCTGGAGTCCGTCGGTCCCCCCGAGGCGCTCCTCCAGGGACACCGCGCGCAGTACCAGGCGGATGATTTCCGCCGCGGCCAACGTGACGATCGCGAGATAGTCCGCGCGCAGGCGCAACGTGGGGATGCCGAGCAGGACGGCGAGCAGCACCGACAGGCCGAGCCCGATCGCGATGCCCGTCCAGAACGGCAGGCCGTAGCTGGAGACCGACACCGCGAGGCCGTAGGCGCCCATGGCCACGAACGCCGACTGCCCGAAGTTCAGCAAACCCGCGTAACCGAAGTGGATGTTGAGCCCGATCGCGGCCAGGGCGAAGTAGACCGCGTCGATGCCCAGCCCGGCTTCGACGGAGTTGGTGAGGATCGCGGCCCAGTCCATGGCTCAGCCGATCCGCTCGGCGCGGCCCAGGATGCCCTGCGGACGGACCATCAGAATCAGGATCAGCACGCCCAGGGCTCCGACGTTCTTCAGCTCCGGCGAGATCACCAACGTCGAGAGCTGGATGAAGACCCCGATCACCAGGGCGCCCAGCAGCGCGCCGGTCGCGGACCCGAGCCCGCCCAGGGTCACGGCGGCGAAGAGCAACAGCAGGACGTTGAACCCCATCTGGAAATTCACCTGCTGAGCCATGCCGAGCAGGATCCCGGCGAGGCCGGCCAGCGCCGCGCCGACCGTCCACACCAGGCGGATGACGCGGTCGGTGTCGATGCCCGAGGCCGAGGCGAGGGCCGGGTTGTCCGCGACCGCGCGGGTCGCCTTGCCCAGGCGGGTGCGGGTCAGGGCCAGCAGCACCAGGACCAGCGCCACCACGGCAATGCCCATGCTCCAGTAGTCCTTCGGGGCGAGCGCGATCGGCAGCGGCCCGGCCTTGACTGCGGGTTGGCTCTGATAGTCCGCGTAGGACTCGTTGCCTGCGCCGAAGAAGTACAGGTAGAGATAGCGGACCAGGAGCGCGACACCGATCGAGACGATCATCATCGCGAGCAGGCCGGTGCCGCGTCGGCGCAGTACTCCCCAGAAACACCGGTCCTGCAACGAGCCGGCGACCCCGCAAATGATGACGGTCAACGCAGCGGCCGGGAGCAGTGGGACGTCAAGGGTGACGTTGAGCAGGTAGGCCGACATCGCCCCGAAGGTGACCAGTTCACCGTGGGCGAAGTTGACCAGCCCGGTGGTGCCGTAGATCAGGGACAGCCCGACAGCAGCCAGGGCCAGGATCAGCCCGAAGCGCAGACCTTCCGCGATCAGCTGCGCGGTCCGGTTGGTCTCGGACGCTTGTACCTCCGCGCGCTCGCCGAGGGGGAAGAGTTGCGGGCGTAGCTGGCCGAAACCGACCTCGCGCGTCACGGTCGCCTCGGCACCGGCACGCAGCCCGATCCCCTCGGGGAGCGTCGCGACGTCGATGCTCACCTGATAGGTGCCGGCCCCGGGCAGCACGATCGCCCATTCCCCAGCCGGGTCGGTGATGGCCTCACCCACCGGGGATCCGGTCTCGGTGCTCACGGTGATCCGCACGCCGCCTACCGGGGTGTTGTCGTTGCGCAGCCGCCCGTGCAGGTCCTCGGCAGCGCTCGCGGCGCCCGCCAGCAGGGGGATCGCGAGCAGCGCGAGGACCAGGGATGCGAGCAGCGTCGCGATCCTGCGTGGCACCGCGCCTCCCTGTGACCGACTCCACCCGCTCGTGATCTTCACCGAGGGTAACGGCGCGGTACCGCACTCCGGTGTCGAATCGCCCGGTCGGTCGCCGTCATCCCTGCTGGCTAGGCTCGCGTCCGTGAAGACCCCTGGCGCTGGGCGCCTGTTGTTGCTCGACGGCCATTCCTTGGCATATCGGGCGTTCTACGCCCTGCCGGTGGAGAACTTCTCCACCGCGACAGGGTCAGCGACGAATGCGGTGTACGGCTTCACCTCGATGCTCATCAACACCCTGCGCGACGAGGCGCCGACCCATGTCGCGGTCTGTTTCGACGTCAGCCGTGCCACGTTCCGGATGGCGGCGTTCCCGGAGTACAAGGCCAACCGCACCTCCACCCCGGATGAGTTCCGCCCCCAGGTCTCGTTGATCCGCGAGGTGCTCGACGCGCTGCGGATCCCGGTGCTCGCGGTCGAGGGCTACGAGGCCGACGACGTCATCGCCACGCTCGCCGTCGCCGCCGAGACCGCCGGTCTGGAGGTCTTGATCCTCACGGGGGACCGGGACGCCTTTCAGCTCGTCTCGGATTCGGTCACCGTCCTGTATCCCAAGCGTGGGGTCTCCGAGTTGGCCCGGATGGACCCAGCCGCAGTCGAGGCGAAGTACGGCCTCACTCCCGCGCAGTACCCGGATTACGCGGCGCTGCGCGGGGATCCCAGTGACAACCTGCCCTCGGTCCCCGGCGTGGGGGAGAAGACCGCCGCGAAATGGATCCGGGAGTTCGGCTCGCTGGCCGCACTGCTGGACCGGGTGGACGAGGTCAAGGGCAAGGCGGGCGATTCGCTGCGCGCGCATTTCGGTGCAGTCTCGCTCAACCGCCAGCTCACCGAGCTCCGCCGCGACGTCGCGCTGCCGATGGGCGTCGACGACCTCGTGCTGACCTCCTGGGACCGCGATGAGGTGCACCGGGTCTTCGACGCCCTCGAGTTCCGGGTGCTCCGCGAGCGGCTGTGGGCCACGCTGAGCACTCCCGAGCCGGAGGCCGAGTCCGGCTTCGAGATCGCGGGAGAGATCCTCACCGACGGCGCCCTGGTGGCCTGGCTCGCCACCCACGCCAGCGGGCTCACCCGCACCGGCGTCGAGGTGCTGGGCACCTGGGGTCGGGGCACCGGCACGGTCAGCGGGATCGCGCTGGCCGCAGCGGACGGCGCTGCCTGCTTCTTCGAGCCGGCCACGCTGACCCCCGACGACGACGCTGCGCTGACGCGCTGGCTCGCCGACCCTGTCCGGCCCAAGGCCCTGCATGACGCGAAGGGTCCGATCCTGGCCCTGGCTGCCCACGGCTGGACGCTCGGCGGTCTGACGTCGGACACCGCGCTCTCGGCCTACCTCGCACTGCCCGGCCAACGTTCCTTCGACCTCGCTGACCTCGCGCTGCGCTTCCTGCACCGCGAGTTGCGTAACGACGCGGGGGAGGACGGGCAACTCTCCTTCGACGGCGCCGACGAGGCGGCCGCGACCCAGTCGGCGATGTTGCGGGCTCGCGCCGTCATCGACCTCGCCGAGCACCTGGACACCGAGCTCACCGCTCGTGGTGGCGCTGCCCTGTTGCACCAGGTGGAGCTCCCGCTGGTGGGTGAGCTCGCGGAGTTGGAGAAAGTCGGCATCGCGGCGGACAGGGACTATCTCGGGTACTTGTCAGGTGATTTCGGCGCGGAGGTCAAGTCGGCCGAGCAGGGCGCCTTCGACGCGATCGGCCACGAGGTCAACCTGGGTTCGCCCAAGCAGCTGCAGATCGTGCTGTTCGACGAACTTGCGTTGCCCAAGACGAAGAAGATCAAGACCGGGTACACCACCGACGCCGAGGCGTTGGCCGACCTGTTCGTCAAGACCGGGCACCCGTTCCTGGAGCACCTGCTGCGCCACCGCGACGTCACGCGGCTCAAGTCCACCGTCGACGGCCTGATCCCGATGCTGGACGAGGCGGACCGCATCCACACCACGTTCAACCAGACGATCGCCGCCACGGGCCGACTGTCCTCCACCGACCCCAACCTGCAGAACATCCCGATCCGCACCGAGGAAGGCCGGCGCATCCGCAAAGCCTTCATCGTGGGTCCGGGTTATGAGTGCCTGATGACGGCGGACTACAGCCAGATCGAGATGCGGATCATGGCTCACCTGTCCGCGGACGTCGGGCTGCAGGAGGCGTTCGCCTCCGGTGAGGACCTGCACACCACGGTGGCCTCGCGGGTGTTCGGGGTGCCGGCCGATGGCGTGACGCCCGAGATGCGGGCCAAGATCAAGGCGATGTCGTACGGGCTGGCCTATGGCCTCAGCGCGTTCGGGCTGTCCAAGCAGCTGAACATCGGGACCGATGAGGCCCGCGAGTTGATGGACGAATACTTCGAACGCTTCGGCGGGGTCCGCGACTACCTGCACACCGTCGTCGATGACGCTCGTCGCGACGGCTACACCGCGACGATCCTTGGTCGCCGTCGCTACCTGCCGGACCTGGTCAGCGACAACCGCCAGCGCCGCGAGATGGCCGAGCGGATGGCCCTGAACGCCCCGATCCAGGGCAGCGCCGCCGACATCATCAAGGTCGCGATGCTCGGCGTCGGCGACGCCCTGCGCGCCGCGGACCTGCGCTCCCGGATGCTCCTTCAGGTGCACGACGAACTCGTCCTGGAGGTTGCCGCCGGGGAGCGCGAGGCCGTCGAAGCGCTGGTGCGCGAGCAGATGGGCAACGCCTATCCGCTCACGGTTCCCCTCGACGTCTCGGTGGGATACGGCCGCACCTGGCACGACGCCGGGCATTGACGGCGCCCGCCGGGCGCCTCGCTGCGTTGTCGTCGTCGCCGATACAAACGCGGTATCGGCCTCCTCCTCCGCCTTGCGATCCATCCCGGCGGATCGCCGTCAATCGCTCAAGTCGCTCCTGGCGCCGGCCGATACCTCTGCTGACCCGCGGGCAGTGCTGTCCGCGCGGCCTGAAGGAGGGTGATGGGCAACGCGCTGCGGTTGACCGGTGTTGCGGCAGCCGTGGCAGGCGTGATCGTCGGGGTCACGTATGTCTTGCCCGGGCCCGGAACCGGTTCCGCGCAGGCGGTCGTCATGGCGCCGACGGGCGTGGACATCCTGCGCGGAATCGGCCCTTCTGACGCCCTCCCCACCATCGCCCCACCGCAGCCGTACGAGCCCGAGTTGCCCCGCCCGGTGCTCGGGGCCCTCCCGTTGGTGGGGCAAGCGGCACCGGCGGCGATCAACCCTGCCGAACTCACCGGCCCCCGCACCGTGACCACGGCCTCGCTCGCGATTCCGGGCCGGGTGCTGGCCGCCTACCAGTCCGCGGCCGCCGTCGCGTCGAGGACGATGCCTGGCTGCCACATCACGTGGCCGATCCTGGCCGGGATCGGGCGGATCGAATCCGGCCACGCCCGCGCCGGCGACATCGACGCCTACGGAACCACGCACCGCCCGATCGTCGGTCCGGCCCTGGACGGAGTCGGTCCCGTCGCCCTGATCCGGGACACCGACCGTGGGCGTTTGGACGGCGACAAGCGCTACGACCGGGCGGTGGGCCCCATGCAGTTCATCCCCGGGACCTGGGCCGCCTTCGGCCGCGACGGCAACGGTGACGGAAAGGCCGATCCGCACAACGTCGTCGACGCCGCGCTCTCCTCGGCCGCCTACCTGTGCGCCGCCGGGGGAGACCTGTTCTCCCGCGACGACCTGCTGGCCGCGGTGTTTCGCTACAACCGTTCCTGGGACTACGTGTCTGCCGTGCTGACCTGGGCCGGGATCTACTCCGGCTACGGGGTGGTCGAGGTCGGCCCGGCCACACTGAAGCCGCCGAAGGAGCCCAAGCCCGCGAAGGACGCTGACAACCCGTCGAGCCCCGCGCCGAGGCCGGACCCGAAGCCGGACCCGACACCGGACCCGACGCCGGACCCCACGCCGGATCCGACACCGACGCCGGAGCCCACGAAGACCCCGCGGCCGACGAACAGCCCGTCGCCGACCGAGGAACCCACCCCGGATCCCACCGATTCCCCGGTGGAGATCGACCCCCTGCTCCCGTTGCCGCAGATTACGCCGGGACCTCTGCTCGACGGCCTTGACCTCGACTGATCGCGTCCGCCGGCGGGGGAGTATCCTGGCGGGTGCGTCACGGGTCCCCTGACGCATTCGACGCGGTCAGGTCGGTGTTCTCACCCGAGGGCACTGCGGCCGGGCCACCTAGACCCCCCAGTATCCGGAGCTATTCACTCTTATGACGTCCACCATCGAGGCTTTCACCCCCGCCAGCACCACCCCACAGGTCGCCATCAACGACATCGGCTCGGCTGAGGACTTTCTCGCCGCCATCGACCTGACCATCAAGTACTTCAACGACGGGGACATCGTCTCCGGCGTCATCGTCAAGGTCGACCGCGACGAGGTCCTTCTCGACATCGGTTACAAGACCGAGGGCGTCATCCCCTCCCGTGAGCTGTCCATCAAGCACGACGTGGACCCCAGCGAGGTTGTCAAGGTCGGCGACGAGGTCGAGGCCCTGGTTCTCCAGAAGGAGGACAAAGAAGGCCGCCTGATCCTGTCCAAGAAGCGCGCCCAGTACGAGCGCGCCTGGGGCACGATCGAGAAGATCAAGGAAGAGGACGGCATCGTCACGGGCACCGTGATCGAGGTCGTCAAGGGTGGTCTGATCCTGGACATCGGCCTGCGTGGGTTCCTGCCGGCATCGCTGGTGGAGATGCGCCGCGTGCGCGACCTTCAGCCCTACGTGGGCAAGGAGCTCGAGGCCAAGATCATCGAGCTGGACAAGAACCGCAATAACGTGGTCCTGTCCCGCCGTGCGTGGCTCGAGCAGACCCAGTCCGAGGTTCGCCAGACGTTCCTGACGACCCTTCAGAAGGGCCAGGTCCGCTCCGGCGTGGTCTCCTCGATCGTCAACTTCGGTGCGTTCGTCGACCTCGGTGGCGTCGATGGTCTGGTGCACGTCTCCGAGCTGTCCTGGAAGCACATCGACCACCCCTCCGAGGTGGTCGAGGTGGGCCAGGAGGTCACCGTCGAGGTCCTCGACGTCGACATGGACCGCGAGCGTGTCTCCCTCTCGCTCAAGGCGACGCAGGAAGACCCGTGGCAGCAGTTCGCGCGTACGCACGCGATCGGCCAGGTCGTTCCGGGCAAGGTCACCAAGCTCGTCCCGTTCGGTGCGTTCGTGCGCGTCGACGAGGGCATCGAGGGCCTGGTGCACATCTCCGAGCTGGCCGAGCGCCACGTGGAGATCCCCGAGCAGGTCGTTCAGGTCAACGACGAGATCTTCGTCAAGGTCATCGACATCGACCTCGAGCGTCGCCGCATCTCGCTCTCGCTCAAGCAGGCCAACGAGAACGCGGGCGCATCCATCGAGGGCGTCGAGGACCACTTCGACCCGGCTCTCTACGGCATGCCGGCGGAGTACAACGAGGCCGGGGAGTACATCTACCCCGAGGGCTTCGACTCCGAGACCAACGAGTGGCTGCCGGGCTTCGACACCCAGCAGGCCGCGTGGGAGAAGCAGTACGCCGTGGCCCGCGAGCGGTTCGAGGCGCACCGCAAGCAGGCCAAGGCTGCGCAGGAGGCCGACGCCGAGGCAGGCGCCGCCGCTACTGGGGCCGGGGCACCGACCTCGTACTCCTCCGAGGCGGAGGGCGCTGAGGAAGATGGCGGCACGCTCGCCTCGGACGAGGCGCTCGCCGCACTGCGCGAGAAGCTCACCGGTCGTAGCTGAGGTCCTGAGCTGATCTGCACCTGATCCACCCGAAGGCCCCGTCGGTTCGGCGGGGTCTTCGGCGTGTCGCCACCTCCCCATCTACGGGTGGCGCGTGTACCTATCCAGGCGTCCCGATAGGTCGGATTGCCGCCCGAAGATGGGGAACGGCAGGATCGGGCGCATGCAGATCGCACTCACCGGCGGAATCGGGTCGGGCAAGACCACCGTCAGCGACCTGCTGGGGGAGTGGGGCGCGATCGTGATCGACGCGGACGTCCTCGCCCGCGAGGTGGTGGAACCCGGGACACCCGGCCTCGCGGCGATCGTCGCCGAGTTCGGGTCAGGGGTGCTGAGCGCGGACGGGCGCCTGGATCGCGAGGCGCTGGCCGCGATCGTCTTCGCCGACGACGGTGCCCGCGCGAAGCTCAACGCGATCGTGCACCCGCTGGTCCGTGCCCGCGCCGACGAACTGGCTGCGGCTGCTCCACCCGGAGCGGTGGTCGTGCACGCCATCCCGTTGCTGGTGGAGGCCGGCCGTTCCGCGGCCTTCGACCGGGTGGTCGTGGTCGACGTGGACCCGGCGGTGGCCATGGCGCGCCTGATGACGCACCGGGGGATGACCGAAGCCGACGCCCGCGCGCGGATCGCCGCTCAGACCTCCCGGGAGCAACGCCTGGTGGTCGCCGACGTCGTCATCGACAATTCCGCCGATCGCGCGCACCTCGAGCAGCAGGTCCGAGCACTCTGGGCCGACCTGGCTACGCCAGGTGCCTGAGTCAGCCGGCGACGCCGACCGGACGCCCGAGACCGACGGGATTCATCGGCGGCACTGAACTGCGCCCCGCCGGCACCGCATCCGCCGGCCGAGGGCCCACCGCAGGTACCAGGTAGGCGGTGCCGGTGTCCCGGTCGCGACCTACCCCGATCAGCACGACGCCCGCGACCCGCGCCCGGCAGCGCGCCAGGATCTGGGCGGTCTGGGCTGCGGCGGTCCGTCCGGTGCGACCGCGACGCGCGGTGACCACGACAGCGTCGGCCAGGTCGACGGGGTCCATCGCGTCCGCGGCGGCCAGCAGCGGACCGGCGTCGATCACGACAACGTCCACCATCCGGGTCGCGACGGCCAGGATGCGCGGCAGCCGGGTGGCCATGGCGCCCGGTGACCGACCGCCCCGGCGACCGATGGAGAGCACGGCCACGCCCGGGGTGCCGGAATGCTGCACGACCTCGGCGAGCCCCGCCCCCGGGTCGTCGGCCGCGAGCAGGTCGCTGAGACCGGTTCCGGGGTGGATTCCGATAGCGAAGTGCGCGGTGGGGTGCCCGAAGTCGCAGTCCACGATCAGCACGCTGCGTCCGGCCTCAGCGATCGCCGCGGCCAGGTTGGTCACGACGCTGGAGCGGCCGTCACCACGCCTTGGGGAGGTCACCGCGACGATCCGGCCGGCCTGCTCACCGGTCCGGTTGGCCGGGGTGGGCAGGTTCAGCACCGCGGTGCGCAGCATCCGGTAGCTCTCGGCCGCACTGCCGCTCGGGCGGGCGGCGACCGCGGCGTATCCCTCGTACCGGGCACCACCGGGGATGCGCGGCACCTCGGCGAGGACCGGAGCGTCGTAGGCACGCTCCAGATCACGCCGGGTGCGCAACCGCGCGTGGCGGCGCGGCCTGATCGCGGCGGCCCCGACCAGGCCCAGGGCCAGACCCGCCGCCCCGCCGTAGCCAGCTCGGGTCACCCGGTCCGCCGGCAGCCCGAAAAGTGGCGCGTCCGCGGTCGAGAACCCGAACCGGGCGGTGGCCGGTCCGGAATCCTCGGCGGCGATCATCGCCGGGGTCGGCGCCGCCACCAGGCCGGCGCCGAGCACGGCAGCGGCCACCAGGACCCACCACCGGCGGAGCAACGTGCGGACGATGTCGAGCATGGCCATGAGTGCACCGATCTGCGAACGGGATCCGCGCCCCCGGATCCCCCCGGCCGGCGCCCGACCTTGATCGTTACCGCGTCCGGATTGTCCGGCAATGCCTGGACGTCAAATATGACCCGCGCCGAACCGGAAGTAGACAGTTGGGGTCAATGTGACAGGTGCGATCTGTGCGGTTGCTTTACGTAGTCACTCTCCGCTGTTCATGTCACGCCGGGGGCAGTGGGCGTCCGGTTTTCGCGGTCGCCGGGGGTGCCGCGGCACGGTCCACCCCCGCGGCGCTCGCGTTGCGTTCAGCGCCGGCACAGCGGCCCCGTAACCTAGTCCCCTCAAGACGTGGCAGGCGAGGGTTCAGGCAGGCGAGAGGGCGTACAGCACATGCGTGGGGGGACGGCCGCGGACCTGGCGCTGGCCCGGGAGCTCGCCGACGCCGCGGGTGTGGCGCTGCTGGCGCTACGGACCGGGTGGGCGGGCACGGAATCCGAGCTGCGCAAGGCCGGTGACGCCGCCGCCCAGGACGTCCTTGCCGCGATGCTGGCCTCGGCTCGGCCCGGCGATGCCGTGCTCTCGGAGGAGGCCCGAGACTCTTCGGCCCGTCTGTCGGCAGATCGGGTCTGGATCATCGACCCCCTCGACGGCACCCGCGAGTACGGCGAGGGTCGCCACGACTGGGCCGTGCACGTCGCGCTCTGGGAGCGCGGAGCCGGCGATCTCACGGTCGGCGCCGTGGCCCTGCCCGGCATGGGACAGACGCTCGGATCCGCCGGCTTGGCGCTCCCGCCCCGCCCGGACGTCCCGGTGCGGATCGCGGTCAGCCGTTCGCGCCCGCCCGCGGTCGCCCTCGCGGTAGCAGACGCACTCGGCGCCGAGCTGGTCCCGATGGGCTCGGCCGGAGTCAAGGTGACCGCGGTCGTCCTAGGCGACGTGGATGCCTACGTCCACGGTGGCGGCCAGTACGAGTGGGACTCCGCAGCGCCGGTCGCGGTGGCCCGCGCCGCCGGGGCGTTCACCAGCCGCCTGGATGGCTCGGAGTTGATCTACAACCAGGCCGATCCGCTGTTGCCCGACCTGGTGATCTCCCGACCCGAGTTCGCCGACCGCATCCTGGCCGCGATCACTGCGGCATCCTGATAACCCTGCCAGCCCTGCCCGAGTAATTCGATCTACAGCGAAGAGACCGATGGACACCATGCATTCCCCCGGGGGAAGTATCGCCGCGCACGACTACCAGCTCAGCCAGCTGCGAGTGCTGGAGTCCGAGGCGGTGCACATCATCCGCGAGGTGGCCGCCGAGATGGAGCGGCCGTGTCTGCTGTTCTCCGGCGGCAAGGACTCCGCGGTCATGCTGCACCTCGCGGCCAAGGCGTTCGCGCCGGCGAAGATCCCCTTCCCGGTCATGCACGTCGACACCGGGCACAACTTCCCCGAGGTCATCGCCTTCCGCGACGCCGAGGTCGAGCGGTTCGGTGTCCAGCTGATCGTGGCCTCGGTGCCCGAGGCGATCGAGCGTGGCTTCGTCCGCGAGGAGCCCAACGGTTCACGCAACCGGATCCAGACCCCGGTGCTGCTGGAGGCCTGCGAGAAGGGCCGTTTCACTGCGCTGTTCGGCGGAGCCCGCCGCGACGAGGAGCGCGCCCGCGCGAAGGAGCGGATCTTTTCCTTCCGCGACGAGTTCGGGCAGTGGGACCCGAAGAACCAGCGCCCGGAGCTGTGGAGCCTCTACAACGGTCGCGTGCACGCCGGCGAGAGCATCCGGATCTTCCCGCTCTCGAACTGGACCGAGCTCGACATCTGGCACTACATCGGCGAGGAGAACGTCCGCCTGCCCGAGATCTATTTCGCCCACGAGCGCGAGGTGTTCCTGCGCGAGGGCATGCTCATGGCGAACAACGAGTTCTGCCGCCCGCGCGAGGGCGAGGAGACCTTCACCGCCACCGTGCGCTACCGCACGGTCGGGGATGCGACGCTGACCGCCGCCGTGCGCTCGGACGCCCGCGACGTCGCAACGATCATCGAAGAGGTCGGCGCCACCCGCCAGACCGAGCGCGGCGCCACCCGCGGGGATGACCGCGCCACCGAAGCCGCTATGGAAGACCGCAAGAAAGAGGGCTACTTCTGATGGACCTGCTGCGCTTTGCTACCGCGGGCTCCGTCGACGACGGCAAGTCCACGCTGATCGGCCGCCTGCTCTATGACACCAAGTCGATCTTCGAGGACCAGCTCGAGCACGTCGAGAAGGTCAGCCGCGACAAGGGCCGCGAGTACACCGACCTGGCACTACTCACCGACGGTCTGCGCGCCGAGCGCGAGCAGGGCATCACGATCGACGTCGCCTACCGCTACTTCGCCACCCCCAAACGCAAATTCATCATCGCCGACACCCCCGGGCACATCCAGTACACCCGCAACATGGTCACCGGTGCCTCGACCGCGGACCTCGCGATCATCCTGGTCGACGCCCGCCACGGCCTGGTCGAGCAGTCGCGCCGGCACGCGTTCCTGGCCTCGCTGCTGCAGGTTCCGCACCTGGTCGTCGCGGTCAACAAGATGGACCTCGTCGACTGGGACCAGCAGGTCTACGACCGCATCCACGCCGAGTTCACCGCGTTCGCCGCGCGGCTGCGCATCCGCGACCTGGTGATCATCCCGATCTCCGCACTCAACGGCGACAACGTCGTCGAGCGTTCCGCGGCGTCCCCGTGGTATGACGGTTCGTCACTGTTGCACCACCTGGAGAACGTGCACGTCGCCAGTGACCGCAACCTGATCGACGTCCGGTTCCCGGTTCAGTACGTCATCCGACCGCAGACCACCGAGCACCACGACTACCGCGGGTACGCGGGCACCGTTGCCGGCGGTGTCCTCAAGCCCGGTGACACCGTCACCGTGCTGCCCAGTGGATTCTCCACCACCGTCGAGGCGATCGACGGACTGGCGGGCCCGCTCGCCGAGGCCTACTCGCCGATGTCGGTCGTGGTCCGGCTGAAGGACAATCTCGACATCAGCCGCGGTGACATGCTCTGCCGGCCGAACAACATGCCGACCTCCACGCAGGACATCGACGCGATGGTCTGCTGGATGGTGCCCGAGCCGCTGCGGGCCGGTACCAAACTGGTCATCAAGCACACCACCCGCTCGGCGCGGGCCCTGGTCAAGGAGGTCCAGTACCGCCTGGACGTGAACTCCTTGCACCGCGACGACTCCACCGCCGAACTGGGCCTGAACGACATCGGCCGGGTGCGCCTGCGCACGACTGTCCCGCTGTTCGTCGACGACTACCGCAACAATCGGGCGACCGGTGGCTTCATCCTGATCGACGAGGCCACCAATGTGACGGTCGCGGCGGGAATGATCACCGACACGCACTGACGCCCGGCGCGCTTCTTGCCGGGTGGCAGGTTCGTGTCCATGTCACCGACACGCGCTGACGCCCGGCGCTGCTACCAGCCCTCGTCGGCGGTGGGCAGCGCGTGGTCGATCGCCGTGAGCAGCGCCGAGGCCACGAACGGCTTGGTGAGGTAGGCGGCGCCGAGCGCTCGCCCGGCGTCGATGCTCTCCTGCTGCACCCGGGCACTGAGGAAGATCGCCGGCACGGCGGTCATGCCCTCGCGTTTGCGGAGCTCGGTGAGCAGTTCGAACCCGGTCATGCAGGGCAGGCCGACGTCCAGGATCACCACATCGGGCACGTTCTCCCCCAGCGCGTCCAGGGCTTGCGGGCCGGACGAGGCGCTCAGCACCTTGTGGCCGGCGGCTCGGCAACGCGCGCTGACGAGATTGAGGATGTCGGAGTCGTCCTCGACCACGAGCACTCGGGCCATGTCAGTTACCTCGACTTTCGATGACGTGCACCAGGCGGGCGATGTCGGCGGATCGGAACGGCTTCATGACGTAGCCGTCCACGGTGGGCAACTCGGCGGAATCCGCCGGGTCGAGCACGGACAGGACGTACACCGGGACGGTGTCGGTGAAAGCCTGGGCGCGTAAGTGCCGAATGAAGTCCCAGCCGTCCATTCCGGGCAGCATGATGTCGACGACCGCGAGGTCGGGTCGTTCGGAAAGCACGGCAACCAGGGCAGCCTCACCGCTGTCCACCGCCACCGTGCGGTGACCGGCGCGACGGAAGCGCCGCACGAGCAGTTCGCGTACGTCCGGATCGTCCTCGACGATCAGGACAGCGCCACATCGGTCGCTCATCACACCCCCACGGGTTGGCGGGCAGGTACCGCGAGAGGGAGCTCGACCGTGATCGTGGTGCCCACCCCGGACGCGGATTCCACGGCGATGGACCCGCGGTGAGCGTCGACGATCGACTTGACGATCGCCAGCCCGAGGCCAGTGCCCTGGACGGCGTTCTCGCGCGCCGTGGAGGCGCGGAAGAATCGGGTGAACAGCTGGTCCTGCTCAGCTTCGGGGATGCCGATGCCGGTGTCAGCGATGACCAGCCGCACGTTGTCCGCGGCGCGTTCGGCGCGCAGGCTGACCTGTCCGTCGTCCGGGGTGAACTTGATCGCGTTGGTCACCAGGTTCGACACCACCCGCTCGAGCTGGCTGCCGTCGCCGAGCACGCGGCCGACCTCGCCGTCGACCACGACATCGAAGCGGAGCCGGCGCTCGCTGAGCAGGGGCAGCACGGAGCGGTGCACCTCGCGGACGACGGCAGCGAGATCGACGGTGTCCAGCCCGGTGGGTAGGTTTCCGGCCTCGATTCGCGAGAGCGAGAGCAGTTGCTCGATCAGGTCGAGAAGCCGATGCGAATTGCGATCAACGACCTCGACCAGGCGCAACTGCTCGACGGTGAGCGCGCCGGCCTCACCGTCCACGAGCATCTCCAGGTAGCCGGTGATGGACGTGAGCGGCGTGCGCAGCTCGTGGGAGACCGAGGACACGAAGTCCGACTTCGTCTGGTCGAGCTCACGCAGGCGCCGGACGATCTCATGTTCTTGCTGGTAGGACTGCGCCTGCAGCAGGGCCGCGCCCACCGTGCGGGCCAGCGCCTGCAGGATCGCGATCTCGTTGCGAGTCCAGACCCGCGGGGTCGTCGAGTGCAGGCTGACCCAGCCCATCAAGCGGGAGCCGACCCACATCGGCGCCCCCAGGTAGCCCTGGATCGCATACCCGACGATCTCTGCCGCCTCCGCGGGCCGCAGGCGGGCGTCGTCCTGGACATCGAAGATTGCCAGGACGGCGTCGTCGCCGGCGCTTCGGCGCGACAGTCGCACTATCCCGGCTGCGGGTGCGGCACCGGACGGCAGCGGGTCCAGACCGGGCCGGGCCCAGCTCTCGGCGATCACACCGACACTGTCGTCCTCGACGATCCGGACGACGACCCGGTCCACGTCCAGGCGCTGGCCCAACGAGGTCACGGTGCGGCGCAGCACCGAGTCGGGTTCCAGGTCCTGACGGATGGCATGGGTCAGGTCGTTGATCAGACTCGAGCGGTGCGCTTGTTCGTTGATCTCGGCCTGGTTACGTCGGTCGGTGGTGACGTCTTGAGCGATGCCGATGAAGCCGGCGATTGCGCCGTCCGCGTCCCGGATCGCGGTACTGGTCAAGGAGACCGTGATTCGTTGGCCGTACTTGCGGATGTAGGTCCAGTCCTGCACGTCGGCTCGCCCGGCGCGCGCGTCGTGCACGAACACCTCGAACCCGGGCTCGATCCCCAGGTCCGCTGCCCGCCGGCGCACCTCGTCCGCATCATGGAGGTGCAAGGGGTTGCGCCCGACCATCTCGTCACTGGAGTAGCCGGTCAGACGGCCCGCGCCCTCGTTGAAGACGGTGATCACGCCGCGGGCATCGGTGGCGATGATCGAGAACTGGGTAGCCGCCTCCAGGACGGCGGCGAAGTGGTCGCGTGCGTCGAGAGCGGTGATCTTGGCTTCCACGAGGTCGTGGGCACTGTGCTTGAGCTGGGTGACCAACATGTTGACGGTCAGTCCGATGAACGCCGACATGACGGCGTAGAGCGCCGCGCGATGTAGTTCCGAGGTCGGGTAACGCGCGGTGCCGGCCAGTGCGGTCGGCAGCGCCAGCACGGCAGTCAGCAGCACGACCGAGGCCAGGACCTCCCGCCGGTTGCCGTAGAGAGCAAACAGCAGCACCGGCAGCAGCACCAGCACTGTGAAGGGTGAGGTCGGTCCGCCGGTGGCCTCGCGCAGCATGGCGACCACCGGGAAGAAGGCCAGTGGAACGACGGCCTGCGACCACCGCGGCAGGTGCTCCCACGGTAGGAACAACGCCGCAGCGATGCACACCAGGGCGCAACTGATGGTCACCGCGAACAGCATCGGGTGCGCGCTGCCGGCGGAAAACGTCGCCACCGCCAAGGTGGTGATCACCACGCCGGCGAAGGGGGTGATCCGTCGCCAGAGGCCCTGCGGGTCGAATGGCCCGAGGTCGCGCTGATCCACCGGTGCGAAGGTCACACCTACATGTTTCGGTCACTGGGGCGCGGACTTGAGGTCGCCGGAGCACGGATGTGGGCCACCTGCCTGTCCAGGGGCCGCGCCTGGGGAAACGGTGATGGACCGCCTTGGTCCCCTCTGTCCCGAAATGCGCCACCCGGATGGCGGTCCCTAGCTGAAAAGATAGTGACGTTGGCTCAGAAGATGGCGTTCCTCGCAGCAGCGGGACCAACACCTTGGGGGGAATCATGCAGACGCTGACTATTCCGGAGCAGCAGTCGCTCGGAGTGGAAGACGCCCGTCACGGGCAGCGTGCCAGTCACCGCCGGGACCGTGGCCGTCTTGTCGCGCTCGGCATCGCCGGGGTTGCCGCGGTCGGCCTGGTCGGCTCACTTGCGCTCAGCGGCGGCTCGGCCAGTGCCGCCGCGGAGTGCAAGACCGCCACGTCGGCCGTGATGGCCGTCTGGGCCGTCGACGCCGCCAGCCCTGCGGTCGCCATTCCGGCCGCGTGCAACGGGGTCTCCTCGAACGAGGCCCAGCTGATCTTCGCGCAGAGCATGGGCGTCGCGCTCCAGCAGGTCATCGCCGAGCGGATCGCGCAGGTCGCCGCGGTCGGGTGATCACACGGCCGTAGCCCGGGCGTGCGTGTGCACGGCCGGGCTACGGTGAGTCTGGCTGCGGTGTGTCCGTCGTCAGGTCGGCGAAGACCACGACGTTGTCCTGGTAACCGCCGCGAGCACGGTCGTACTCGCCCGTGCAGGTGATGAGACGAAGTTCCGCCCGCTCACCTGCCTTTCCGTAGACCCGATCGGTTGGGAAGTCGTTGCGTGGGTGGACCTCGACGGCGCGCACCCGGTAGGTCACGGTCGAGGAGTCGGCGAGACGGATCTCGACCCGGTCGCCGGCGCGCGCGCGGCCCAGCGCAGCAAAGACGTCCGGTCCCGTCTTCGAGTCGACGTGGCCGGCAATGACCACGCGGCCGGGCTCGCCCGGCTCCGGTCCGGCCTCGTACCAGCCGGCCCGCCCGTACTGCGGCGGAAGCAGCTCTCGGGCGGCATCCAGGCTCAGCGGGTCCAGGACGGCGTCGATGTCCAGCCGTGCGAGCCGCACGCGTCGGGGCGCCGGCGCATTCGGCATGCCTGGCGCCCACTCGACGTCCTGGGCGTCGGGCGCGGACGGCGACGTTGCGGCTGGTGGCGCCGAGGACTGGGTCGTCGCGAAGGGCTGCGCGCTCAGGTCAGCGCCACCGCCGCAGGCACTCAGCACGGCGCCAAGGACGCAGACCGCGGCCGCCCACCGGTATCTCTGGTGGGCGGCCTTCGAGCTATGAGCTGACGTCAACGAGCGCTCACGCCCGCCGGCGCCGGTAGGTCACGCTGGCAGTGGCCGCGCCCGCAAGCAGCAGCATCGGCAGCAGGGCTGCCGCCGTGCCAGCGGTATCGGCCTGCAGAGCGCCGCCACCGGTGCGTACCCCGCCCAGCGCGGGCGGGCCGTCGTCCCTGTCGCGGTCGTCTCGGTCGCGGTCCTTGTTGTCCTTGTCCCTGTCCTTGCCCTTCTCGTCCTTGTCGTCGTCGTCACGGTCTACGCCGCCGACTTCGCCGGGGTCTTCCTCATCGGGATCTTCCGAACCGGGGGGCGGCTCCTCCTCGCCCGGCGGCGTCGGGTCGGTCCCGTCGGGGCAGTTGACCCGGAACACCTTCGTCTTGCCGTTGTCATCCGGGTCATCGAGGCTGGTCGACGTGGCCTTGTACAGGCCATCCTCGATCTCGGGGTTGGCCGGGTCAGGGTTGAACAGCCGGCTCCGGCCGTCGCCCTGGGTGCCCTTCTTGTTGAACCCCTCGGTGGCCATGAAGGTGTCGGTGGCTGTGGTCGGGGAGCCGGCCGGCGGGCCCCCTTGAGGCTCAAACGTGATCTGAAATTCTTCGTCTGCGTCGACGCCGAAGGCGAACACGCGGAACGAGCAGCCAGGCTTGGGGTTGTTGTTCATGTCGCCGAAACCCTCGTCCGGCGCGTGGATCTTGAGGCTGCCGGGGTCGGCGTGCGCGACCCCCACGAACGCGAACGGGGACGCCATGACGGCGGCACCTACCGCCAGCGCCACCGGGCGGCGCCGCACTGTCGCACTCCTGTACACCATGAGCTACTCCTGCAATCGGCGGAACGGGCCCGCGGGACGTGTCACCACAGTGAAGGTGCGGCACGGTGAACCTACCGATCTTCTGCGTCCAGCAAACCTCCAGATTGGGACAAATCCAGCACCGGGACGAACTGTCGGGCCAGGAACGTACGGTGAGCTCGTGAGACCCACTACCGACCTCGAGCGCAGCACCGCGCCGTTCACCGTCATCAGCGACTTCACCCCGTCCGGGGACCAGCCCACGGCGATCGCCGAGCTCGAGCGCCGCGTCCGGGCGGGGGAGCGGGACGTGGTGCTGCTCGGGGCCACCGGCACCGGCAAGTCCGCGACCACGGCCTGGCTGATCGAGCGTCTGCAGCGCCCGACGCTGGTGATGGCCCCGAACAAGACGCTCGCCGCGCAGCTGGCGAACGAGTTCCGGGACCTGCTGCCGAACAACGCGGTGGAGTACTTCGTCTCCTACTACGACTACTACCAACCCGAGGCCTACGTCCCGCAGACCGACACCTACATCGAGAAGGACTCCTCGGTCAACGACGAGGTCGAGCGGCTGCGTCACTCGGCGACCAACTCGCTGCTGACCCGCCGCGATGTGGTCGTGGTGGCCAGCGTGTCCTGCATCTACGGCCTCGGCACCCCCCAGGAGTACGTCGACCGGATGGTGCGGCTCACGGTGGGGGACAGCGTCGACCGGGACGGACTGCTTCGCCAGCTGGTCACCATGCAGTACGCCCGCAACGACGTGGCCTTCGCTCGCGGCACGTTCCGGGTGCGCGGCGACACCGTCGAGGTGTTCCCGGTGTACGAGGAACGCGCCCTGCGTATTGAGTTCTTCGGCGACGAGATCGAGCGCGTGATGACGCTGCACCCGGTCACCGGCGAGGTGGTCTCGGAGGACACCGCAGTCCACATCTTTCCGGCGACGCACTACGTCGCCGGTCCCGAACGCATGGAACGGGCGATCGCCGGCATCGAGGCCGAGGCCGCCGACCGGCTGGCCCAGTTGGAGAAGGCCGGCAAGCTGCTGGAGGCCCAGCGCCTGCGGATGCGCACCACCTACGACATCGAGATGATGCGCCAGCTCGGCTTCTGCAACGGGATCGAGAACTACTCCCGCCATATCGACGGCCGCGCGGCCGGCACGGCGCCGAACACGCTGCTCGACTACTTCCCGGACGACTTCCTGCTCGTCATCGACGAATCCCATGTGACTGTTCCCCAGATCGGGGCGATGTACGAGGGGGACATGTCCCGCAAGCGGACCCTGGTCGACCACGGCTTCCGGCTGCCGTCGGCGATGGACAACCGACCGCTGCGCTGGGAGGAATTTGTCGACCGGATCGGGCAGACGGTGTACCTCTCGGCCACCCCGGGGACGTATGAGCTCTCCCGCGGGGACGGTGTGGTGGAGCAGATCATCCGCCCGACCGGGCTGATCGACCCGGAGATCATCGTCAAGCCGACGAAGGGTCAGATCGACGACCTGGTCCACGAGATCCGGCTGCGCGCCGAGCGCAACGAACGGGTGCTGGTCACGACGTTGACCAAGAAGATGTCCGAGGACCTCACCGACTACCTGCTCGAGCTCGGCATCCGGGTGCGCTACCTGCACTCCGAGGTCGACACCCTGCGCCGCGTGGAACTGCTGCGCGAGCTGCGCATGGGCACCTTCGACGTGTTGGTCGGCATCAATCTGCTGCGTGAGGGCCTGGACCTGCCCGAGGTCTCGCTGGTGGCGATTCTGGACGCGGACAAAGAGGGTTTCCTGCGCAGCGGAACCTCGCTGATCCAGACGATCGGGCGCGCCGCCCGCAACGTCTCCGGTCAGGTGCACATGTACGCCGACACGATCACCGCGTCGATGGAGCGCGCCATCGACGAGACCAACCGCCGCCGCGCCAAGCAGGTCGCCTACAACGCCGAACACGGGATCGACCCGACCCCGCTGCGCAAGAAGATCGGCGACATCCTGGACTCGATCGCCCGCGAGGACGCTGACACCGCCGAGTTGATCGGCGGCTCCGGCCGCTCGCGCAGTCGCGGCAAGGCACCGGTCCCGGGTCTGTCCTCGAAGGTGGCGGGCGCCGGCCGGCACGCGGGCGAGCTCGCCGGTCTGCCCTCGGCGGACCTCGCCGACCTCATCCAGTCCCTCACTGACCAGATGCACACGGCCGCGGCGGAATTGGCCTTCGAGCTCGCCGCGCGGCTGCGCGACGAGATCCGCGAACTCAAGCGCGAACTTCGCGGGATGCACGAGGCGGGTGTGGGAGCGTAGGTCGGTGATCTCCCGCCGCGGGGCTGGCGCCGCCGTCCTCGCCCTGGTCCTGCACAGCGCTGGCGCGTGCAGCGGTGGTGGGGACGAGGAGTTCCCGGAGTCGGAGTTCGAGTTCGGCACCGAGGGCGGCAACCTCGATCCGGAGGACGTGCGTGCCTCCCCGGAGGAGGTCGGAGCGGGTTTCGCCGAGCTCACGACCTTCGTCGCCGAGGTCGCCGCGGCGACCGGAACCGATGTCGAACGCGCCGCGGGCGCGCAGGAGAAGATCCTGCCGGTGTGGGAGAGCATTCTCGGCACGGTCAAGGCCAACGACGAGGCAGCCTTCCTGACGCTGGACGACGGATTCAACACCCTCGCCGAGGCGATCGCGCAGAGCGACCCGGCGCTGGCGGCAATGGTGGCCGCCGAGTTCACCGAGACCTCCACCGCTTACCTGGCGCGATTCCCGGCATCGGGACCCACCGGCTCGCCCACCCCCGCCCCCGCCCCCGGTCCGTCCTCCGTCGCCGTACCCACGCCGGAACCCGTCACGGAGTACTGAAGAACACGCTCAGGTGAGGGGTCTCACCCTTCCCGAGGGCGTAAGTGCCGGTTAACCTGACAGGAGGCTGGACGGCTCTCGCGCCGTCGCCGCGGAAGGAACTGACGATGGCTGCCTCGATGTCCGACTTGGTCACCGACCTCGCCGCTGAGACCGAGGTCATCGAACAGATGCTGTCCGGTCTCAGCGCCGCGGACTGGGATACCCCGACGCCGTCGCCGGGCTGGGCGATCCGGGACCAGATCGCTCACCTGGCCTATTTCGACGAGGCTGCGGTCGCCGCGACCATCGACCCGGAGCGCTTCCAGGCCGAGGCCGCCGCACAGATCGCCGGCGGCATGGACTTCCCGGACCGCCTCGTCGTCTCCCACCGTGCCCTGGGCATCGCCGAACTTCACGCTTGGTTCCGGCGCGCGCGGCTGTCCCTGATCGCGGAGACCGGTGAGCGCGATCCCAAGGAGCGCGTGCCCTGGTACGGGCCCTCGATGAGTCTGGCCTCGTGTGTCACCGCACGCATCATGGAGACCTGGGCGCACGGCCAGGACATTGCCGACGCCCTCGGCGTCTCGCGGGAGCCGACCCTGCGCCTGAAGCACATCGCCCACATCGGGGTGGGCGCCCTGGCCTACAGCTTCGTGGTGCGCGGACTCGAGGTGCCGACCGCGCCGATCCGCGTCGAACTCATCGCCCCCGACGGCTCGCTGTGGAGCTGGGGCCCGGAGGGCGCGGAGGACCTCATCACCGGCAGTGCGCTGGACTTCTGCCTCGCGGTCACTCAGCGCCGGCACCGTGACGATACCGACCTCAAGATCGTCGGGGAGAGCGCGGCGGCTTGGATGGAGATCGCGCAGGCCTTTGCCGGTGCGCCGGGCCCCGGACGTGAGGTGTCCGAGACCCGCTGAGGTCGCTGCCTTTAGATGATGCGCATGCTGTCCAGGAACTTGGAGGCGATCTCCTCGTCACCCTTGATGACGACGCCCGCCTCGCGCCACGGCGTGCGACCGGTGCCCCACACCGGGAAGTCGCCGGCCGGGCCCTCGATGGAGGCCGACGCCCCAGCGGTCCCGCCCGGCGTCACGGCGACGCGCTTCTTTCCCGGGGCGATCGTCCAACTGCCGCCACCGGCGCCCGCCAGGGTCAGCTCGACCGGCGAGGTGAGCCAATCCAGGCGATCCCCGCTCATCGCTGGCAGGCCCGCCATCATCCACTCGATGGCGACGGCCTGAGAGTTCGCGTCCGCCGGCGGCAGGGTCCGTCCGAGCGCCGCGGCGATGTCATAGCGCATGTGCAGGCCGTGGTCGAAGACGAAGGCGCTGGTGAGCAACTTGGCGGGGTAGGCGCCGACCTCGGCGACCCGGATCGGCAGCGAGCGCATGCCCGGCTTCTGCATCATGGACATCATCGGCCCGACCCGGTTGCCCCACACCTCGTACTCGCGCAGCACCTTGGCCGGTTCCCAGGACTTGCGCTTCTCGGCGTCCTTGTTGTTCGCGGCCTCGATGTCCTTGCCGGCGATCAGCTTCACGATCCAGGGCGTGAAGCTGCCGTGACAGGCGGCGCCCATGTGCGAGACGACGTCGCGCACCGCCCAGCCCTCGCACTTGCTCGGCGCGGCCCACTCCTCGTCGGAGAGCTCGTGGAGCATCTTGAGAAACGCCGGTCGGTCACCCTTGTAGGCCGCAGCCCTGTCCAATGCCATGCGCTCACGCTAACGCGTAGAGTTAGCGGGAGTAAACATGTCGCGCCTCGCCACCACGCTCGGGAGTCCTTATGACGTCCGTGATCGACCACACCACCGAATCCGGCGCCCAGGCACCGGATCCGGCCGCGATCGTCGCGGGCCTGCGCGCGACCTTTGCCACCGGGCGCACGCAATCGCTGGCGTGGCGCCGCCGCCAGCTCGAAGGGATCATCGCTCTGGTCAGTGAGCGCGAAGCCGACCTGGCCGCCGCGCTTGCCTCCGACCTGGGCCGCAACGCCCACGAGACATGGTTCGGTGACGTCGCCTCGACCGTCGGTGAGGCCGAGTACGCGATCAAGCACCTGAAGAAGTGGATGAAGCGCACCCGCGTGGGCGTGCCCCTCGCACTGATGCCGGGTAAGGCGGCCTACCACTACGAGCCGCTGGGCACCGTCATGGTCATCGGTCCGTGGAACTACCCGTTCTACCTCACGCTGGGCCCGATGATCGGCGCGCTGGCGGCCGGTAACTGCGTCGTGGTCAAGCCCTCCGAGCATGCGCCGGCGACGTCCGCCACGTTGGCCCGGCTGATCCCGGAGTACCTGGATTCCGATGCGGTCGTCGTGGTGGAGGGTGATGGCGCGGTCACCCAGCAGTTGATCGCCGCCAAGCTCGACCTGGTCTTCTTCACCGGCGGCACCGAGATCGGTCGCCGGATTGCCGAGGCGTGTGCGCCGCACCTGACCCCGGTCGTGCTCGAACTCGGCGGCAAGAGCCCGGTCATCGTCACCGCGAAGGCTGACATCGAGGTCGCAGCCCGCCGCGTCGCGTGGGGAAAGCTGCTTAACTCCGGTCAGACCTGCGTCGCGCCGGATTACATCCTCGTCGAGTCCAGCGTGCGGGCCGAGTTCGTCGCGCACCTCACCAAGGCGCTTAAGGCGTTCCGGGCCGGCGAGCCCACAACGCAGAAGATCGTGAACACCCGTCAGTTCGACCGCCTCAAGGCGCTGCTCGACGGGCAGACGATCATCGCCGGTGGTCGATGCGTGGAGGTCGGCGCCGCGATGGAACCCACCGTGGTGTTGAACCCGGACCCGGGCTCCGCGCTGATGCGCGAGGAGATCTTCGGCCCGATCCTGCCCGTCCTCGATGTCGAAAACCTCGATGAGGCCATCGCCATCATCAACGCCGGGGAGAAGCCCCTCGCGGCCTACATCTTCTCCGGCGACAAGGCCGAGCAGGAGCGTCTATTCACCGAGGTCCCCGCCGGCGGCGCCGTCGCCAACCACATCGCCATGCATGTGCTCGCTCCGCAGCTGCCCTTCGGCGGCGTCGGTTACTCGGGCATGGGTGCCTACCACGGCAAGTGGGGCTACGAGGCGTTCAGCCACCGCAAGGCCACGCTGGTCATGCGGACCCGACCCGACCTGAAGATGATCTACCCGCCGTACTCCGCGCTGGAGAAGAAGATCCTGCGCAAGCTGGCCTGAGCCCCTCGCCCCGGCCATCACGACCGCGCAGGGGTCTGTCTGAAACCTTGTGTTTCTGGTTGGCGTGAGATGCCGGGCTTCGGCCCGGGTCGGAAGGATCATCACGCTCATGGCAGATGAGTTTAGGTTCGGCGAGATGGTGCCGGCGGCTTCGGTCGTCCCGGCGTTGGACGTGGCGGACTTGGCTGAGCAGTTGGTGGCCTCGGCCAACGGCCAAGGCATCCAGTTGACTGGCGAGGGCGGTCTACTGACCGCGTTGACAAGACGGGTGCTGCAGAGCGCGCTCGAGACCGAGATGAACGCCCACCTCGGCTATGCCAAGCACGACCGGGCCGGAGCCGACCGCGATGGCCCGGCCAACGGGAACGTGCGCAACGGGTCGAGTACGAAGACGATCCGCACCGAGATCGGCGAGGTCACTATCCAAGTGCCCCGAGATCGGGCCGGGACCTTCGAGCCGCAGATCGTGCCTAAGCACGCCCGCCGGCTCAGCGGGTTCGACGACGCGGTCATCAGCCTCTACGCCAAGGGGATGACGACCGGGGACATCGCCGCGCACCTCGCGGAGGTCTACGACACCGAGATCTCCCGAGATCTGGTCTCGCGGGTCACCGACGCGGTGGTGGCCGACATGCGGGCCTGGCAGGCCCGGCCGCTCGACCGGGTCTACCCGGTGGTCCTCATCGATGCGATTTACCTCAAGATCCGTGAAGGTGCCGTGGCGAACCGACCGGTCTACGTCGCGATCGGGATCAGCCTGGACGGCTACCGCGATGTGCTGGGACTGTGGATGGGTCCATCGGGCGGAGAGGGCGCTAAGCAGTGGCTGAACATGCTCACCGACCTGCGCAATCGCGGGATCATGGATGTGTGCATCGTGTGCTGCGACGGCCTCAAGGGCTTGCCGGATGCGATCGCCACGACCTGGCCGCTGGCCACGGTCCAGACCTGCGTGGTGCACCTGGTGCGCAACAGCTTGCGCTACACCCAGCGCCGGGATTGGAAGCAGGTCGCCAGCGAGCTGAAGGAGGTCTACACGGCGCCGAGCGTCGAGGCGGCGGAGTTCCAGTTCGAGTGTTTCGCCGAGCAGTGGGGCAAGCGCTATCCGGCGCTGATCAGCCTGTGGCGCAACGCCTGGCAGGAGTTCATCCCGTTCCTGGACTGCCCGCTCGAGCTCCGCAAGCTGATCTACACCACCAACGGGATCGAATCGCTCAACGCCCGCTTCCGCGCCGCGGTCCGCCGCCGCGGTCACTTCCCGGACGAGCAGTCCGCGCTCAAAGTCCTGTTTCTGACGGTCCAACATCGCGAGAAGAACCGACCCAACCCCAACGGCCGGATCAACAACTGGACACCGATCTTGAACACCCTGACCCAGATCTACGGCGACCGCCTAGGTCTGAACTAAGTCAGCCGGAAACACAGAGTTCCGGACAGACCCCCGCGCAGGCCGCGGGCGGCTCATTGCTACCTCCTCGACCACCTCGTCGCAGGTGTCGTGGTTGTGGGGGTAGCAGAGTGCGGTCCCGTAGGGGTGGCGGGGCGGGTGAGATATCGGGTGGTGCAGGTCAAAGAGGGCTGCCGCGCCGCTTCCGCTCCTCGGCGCCCGGGGGGCGCCTGCGGTGCGGGTCGGCTTGCCAGCGGGAAGAGCGGTGGCTGGCGTCGCGGGGTGGCTGGGGATGATGGGCTGGACGGGGCGGGCGGGGTGCGGGTCGGCAGTGGTGTCCCTGCTGTGGTTGACGTCCGGGAAATGCGAAGCTGACGTGAGGTCAGAAGGGTGGTTCCTCGGCGGGGTCTGACCTCGCGGGCGCGGGCTTCGGGGTCGGCGGCGGGGCCGGGGGGTCGGGGTGCCAGAGGGCAGAGTCCTGCCAGGGGCGTCCGAGGTTGTCTCGCTCGGAGGCGGGCAGAGGTGCGCCGGGGATGACGGGCGGGGTCGGGACGGTGTAGGTGTGGCCGAGGCGGGTGGTCCAGCGGTGCCCGTGCTGGATCTGGGTCAGCCTCCAGCCGCCCTTGTGTTTCAACCGGTGGTCGTGTCG
>JBQTIR010000030.1:0-68996 GCA_052387905.1 Sporichthyaceae bacterium
CCACCGTCACCGGGCAGGGCTAAATACCTCCGGCTCGACACGACGAGCGAGGGTGGGGACTTTCAGATGGCCACCAGTGGGGACCTACACCTGGCCACCAGTGGGGACTTTTTCATGGCCACGGACATTCGGGCATTCAAATGGAACCTGTGCAAGGTGCCCGCGCCGCCGTCCAAGTTCGAGCTCACGAGGGGATCATGACGGGGATGTCCGAAGCCGAGTCAATGCGGCGCCTGCTCCCACGGCTGGGAGCCTTTGTCGGCAGCGTTGTGCTGATCGTGTCGACATTCCTCCCGTGGTTGAGCGTGGCCTTCCTGGGTGACCTGACCCTTCTCAACATCGCTGCCGTGACAGCTGACGATGCCAACGACGGAGGGTCGCCGGTCGGGATAGCGGCGTTGCTGATCACGCTGGCGCTGGGCGCCTCCGGCATAAGGCTGGCGGTGCAGCGCAAGCCAGTCAGTCGTGGGTCGGTGGCGTGCCACGGAGCCGCCTGCATCGTCTGGGTAGTTCTGTTGTGGCTCGGGGCGCGCGCCGTGGTCGACTCGGCCAACGGATTCGTGTCGCTCGCAGGCGGCGCGTTCGTTGCTTTAGTCGGTGCCGGGGTGATCTTCACCGCCGGCCTGGTTTCCGTAGATGGTGAGCCTCCGTCAGAAGAGACTGAGGCCGCGACGGAGCCGATCCTGGTGCAACAGGCTCGTGCTACGCCAGCGGGCGATTTCGTTAGTTCGCGTCCGAGGAATCGGGCGCTCGTCCCAGGTGCCATCAGCATTGCGGTCCTCGCCGGCCTCATTGCGATCGCGCACGAGAACCACGACATCCCTGTGGCATCGAAGCTGGCGTGCAAGGCGTTCGGAGGTGTTTGGCTCAGGGAGGGCTTTTATAGCCAGGACCCGGGCGCAGGTGGGACGTACACGCCTAACGACTGCTTGCCTCGTGGAGAACGGATCGGGGCCGTGCGGCTTGCCGACAGTGAAGGTGAGGGTGCGTTGGCGCCTGTGGTGCCGTCCGCCGCCCCTGTCCCAGATCCAGGCGCAGCCGACCCAGGGTGGGCGGCAGACGTCATGAACACCGCGCACCTGGGGCAGGGGCCTGAGTTCCCTGACTCGCTTGATGGTTGGGCTATGGACCGACGATGGAAGGACACTGTCCGGGTGTTCGAGGGTGAGTGGGCTATCGCGCCAGGGCCGGGTCTGGAAAGCTTCCCTGTCACCATGAACGGCTGTGGTGAGCAGCGATTCTTGATCCACTGGCGAACCATCGGGTTCCCGGTCGCAACGGCCCTGCGGTACCCCTACGGACCGCTCGACTCTACGGTCCCGGACCAGCCACCGGCCAGCGTTGGTTGGGTGGACGCCGGGGGATGCGAGACGGTGATCTTCCGCTTCTACGGCGACCCGCAGAGCGGTTCCACCCTGACGGACGTGGCCGTCTCGGTCGAGGAATGGTCCCCCGCGGCCTGATCGGCTTCCAACGCTAAGAGCACATCGCCGGAGCTCACGGCTGAGTCGCTCAAGAACACTCCCGACCTGGAATGGCAGGAGTTGGCTGACCAGTTAGACGTCCTGCTAGGAGAAATCCGAGCCATCGTCACCACGTCATCCGGGCAGCGAATCTGAACTCGGTCGTCGATTCCGTGTAGAGCTAGGTGCATCCAGCGCCTCGCTGGCGCTTGGTCAGGAGGGATCGCACGAGGCGTGGCGATACACCCGCTGACCACCCGCGTCGCGTGCGGGCTTCGCCGCCGCACGGCCCAGCAACTCTCCGCAGATGACACAGAGCCGCTCGCCGCTCCCTGGCGTCGGAGGCGGAGGCGGTTCGGGTGCCGAATTGCGAGACGCCGCCGGGGTCTTCCGCTTTCGGCGGACGTCGTCCACGACGCGGCTGACGACCGCGCGCCCAGTAGGGACGTAGGTGAAGTCGTCACGGTCGTAGGGAACTTCCCCTACGACGCGCGGGACTGCATTCGGCCCGAGCGCCGCGTTCCGCGGCTTCTTGCGGTCCACCATGAAGTCACGGTAGCGAGGCCGCGTCGGCAGCGGAAGCGAATGTCAGTGGGGTCCGTAGCCAACGAGTTAGCTCGGCAGTCCGGGTTCGAGGTAGCGCGTGGTCATCGAAGCCCGCGCGGCGATGGCGCGACCGACACGTCGGCTGAGCCGCGCAATGAGGCGGCGATCCAGATCGAAAGCATCGACGAATTCGACCCTCTCGATCTCGGTGGTGTCCGCTGGCGAGACGGCCGTCGACGCCGCCAGCGTGCCGCCGTCGAAGACAAACAAGATCTTGTCGCCTTCGTCAGGGTGGGGAGCCCAGTCGATGACGAGCGGCTCGCCGAGCTCGATGTCCAGGCCGAGTTCTTCCTTCACCTCGCGGACTGCGGCCTGACGGGGCGTCTCACCGATGTTGACGTAGCCGCCGGGGATATCCCACCCCTCCTTGTACGTGGGCTTCACCAGTAGCACACGGCCATCCTCGTCGAAGAACAGCACACCCGCGGCGACGCGAGGGCGGCTCCAGTCAGCGGGGTCGTCGGCCATGTCAGCACCCTACGGTCAGGCGGCGACCTTCAGCCGCTGCGCGAGGCCGACGAGCTGGGCCGAGGGTGTGCCACGCTCGCGCTTGATCCATCCCAGAACGAGTTGGCGGCTCAGGTAGTGGTGGCGGACCTGTTCGGGAGCCACCCGCTCGGCGTCGAGCAGCAGGCGGAGGGCGTCGTCGCGGCGGTTCCAGGCGCTGTAGGCGCGGGCGACCTCGATGGAGTGTCGGATTCGGCGCTCGACAGGCAGGGCGGAGGCGTCGACGCGGGGGCCGAGGTCGACGGCGATCTGGACGTCGCCGAGCTCCATCGCGGTGGAGACGCGATGGATCGCGACGTTCGTCGGGCCGAACGAGGTCCAGAGGTGGTTCGCGTCAACCCCGAGTGAGCGGGCCGCACGGTCGGCTTCGGCGAGGAACTCTCGGGTCGTCGGACGGTCTTCAGCGCGAGCGGCGGCCATGGCGCCGGCAAGGAATAGCGTCCCGTAGACGGACAACAACTGCGGACCGGCAGTGGTTATCCCAGGCCGCAGATAGTCCGACGCCGCGTGGGTCAGCTCCACCGCGTCTGCGTGCCGGCCGTGGGAGAGCAGGGAGTGGGTGACTGAGCGGAACAGGGAGCCGACGACGACGGGATCCCCGGAGGTGTGCGCGGCCGCGAGCCCACGATCGGCAGCCATCCACGCCAGATCGGTTTCCCCGAGCTTGGTCAGGATCATCGCCGCCGATTGGTAGGTGAGGGCGAGCAGGCCCGAGGCGGCGAGGGCGTCGTCGCCGACGTGATCGCGGTCAGCGGTGCGCGCCCGATCGAGCAATCGCGGGAGCTGGGCGACGACGAAGCCGTAGCGCGAGTGCTGGTAGGCGTCCAGGACCGCGCCGACGTTCGCGCGTAGGTCGGCCAGCGGGGAAGCAGCCGGGTCGGCGTCCGTGGGAGCGGCCAGATGCCGGTAGTCCATGAGTGCCGCGCGCAACGTCGGCACCGTGGAGCGACCGCTCTCGGCGTTCCACTCCAGCAGCGACGGCTCGGCGATCAGGTCGCCCACCGACACGTCGAGCGCGTCGGCCAGCTCCTTGATGACCGAGAGCCGATCGAGCGGGATCCGCCCGTTCTCGATCTTGCCTAGCCAGTCCACCGTGCGCCCGACCAGACCGGCGAGCACCTCCTGAGTGAGGCCGCGCCGGCGCCGGTACCAGCCGACACGCTCACCCACCGTCAACGAATCCGTCATCCCCCGCATGCCCTTCACCCTGGCACGCGATTCGGTCATTTGTACCCGGAATGATTTTCCGGCTCCTCGTCACGACCCCGGTGTCTCCTGACCTCTGTGCACGACCTGCACCTCGCGGCCCGCCGCCGCGAGCCGCTACTCCGGAGGGGGATTTCGATGAGTTCACGGTTGCCCAAGGGTCGAGCGAGCAGCGAGCCGCCGGCCTTCTACAGCGTTGCCGCCACCGCCAAGATGCTCGGCACGTCGGAGATGACGCTCTATCGCGCGATTCATGACGGCCAGTTCCCGGCCGTGCGGGTCAGGGGCCGATTGATCGTCCCGGCGAAGGTGATCGACGCCCTCGCCACCGCTGCGGTCGACGGGCAATGCCTGATCGACACCGCCACGTGGGTCGCGGACGGTGAGCGGTGAAGGCGCTGGTCGTCATCGACGACGCCTACGACCGCGAGCACGCCGCTGACGGGGTCTCACGCTTCGGCTCCTATGTCCGGCAGCGGGCGCACCTGTTCATCGAGGACTGGGATCCGCTGAGTCCGCCGGCATTCGCCGCCGCGGTGTGGAGCATCGCGACGAGTCCGGTGATGACGCCGCCCTACGCGCGGATCAGTCCCCGGCTCTGGCGCATCGACTGCTGGCACGGGGACGAACCCGGCCTGCTGGTGGTCAACGTCGAGGTGCGCCTGCCCTGGCCACTGGAGTACCGCGACGACACCACCCTCGACGGGTGGACCGACTGGGCGCCCGCCCAGTGCTGGGGTAACGGGACCACGCAGCTGCTGGACCCAATCGAGGACCGAGCGGCCGCGTTGTTCTCTGCTGTGCTGCGGGTGCCGATCCGAGAGGATCTGCTTCCCGTGCCCTGCCAGATCGGCACCTTGGACGTCTCCGTCGCCAAGTGCGCCATCGCCACCATCGCCGACCAGGTCAACGCGATCGCCGCTCCCGTCGTCGCGCAGATCGCCGACCTCGACGTCGTCGGGCTGAGCCGATGACCCGCCCGGACCCGCGGTGCCCGTCCTGCCAGGGGGCCGGCTGGATCGAGATGCGAGCGACGGTAGGAAGACGCGACCTCGTGGTCGAGGCATCCTGCCCGCGCTGCTGCGGACCGTCGCCGACCGCGATCGCGCGATGGCGCTTGGCCGACCTCACCACCCGATGGAACGCCCGCTATCTCGGGTGGACTCCGCCGTTCTTCCCATTCGGAATCTGACTAATCATCACTCAGGGGGTAGCAATGCGAACACTGACCATGCGACGGCCCGTCCATCTCACGCCCGTCCCGGGCGGCTGGCCTGGGCCGAGCGTCATCGCCGTTACCGGTGCCTCCGGCGGGGCCGGGGCGTCCACCCTGTGCGCCCTGCTGGCCGGGGCACTCGCCGATCAGGTCAACATGACCGAACGTCGCACCGCGGTCCTGGACTCGGCGCAGGGCAGCTCACCGTGGCCGGACTGGCTCAACCCGGGCAGTGACCCGGCACTCGGTGACGAGGGGCTCCAGATTGCGGAACTGTGCGGACCGCCCCGCGCTCCCTTCCCTCGCTCGCTGGTGCTGCGGTGCGCGAGCGCGATCCGCGGGCTCGACGGCGTCGCCGTCCTCACCTACACCGCACCGGGGGACAGCCCGCCCGGGCCTGAGCGGGTGATGGGGTCCTTCGCGGTCACGGTGCAGGATCTCCCACCACTGCCGTCGGAGGAGCTCGCCGCCCGTTTTCGGGATGCGCCCGGCGGATTGCTGCTCGCCGTCGCAGGGACGGCGGATGGTGTGGCTGGGGGACTCCGCGCGACCCGGGCGTGGGCGCTCGCGGGACTGCCACCGAGCCGGATCCGCCCGGTGGTCGTCGCAGGCGCGGCCGGTGGGCTATCTCCCCGTGCGCGTTCGCGCCTGGCCCTGCTGGATGCGAACACGCTGCCGGTCTCGATCGTCCCCTTCGACCCCGCGATCTCCCGGCGCGGGCTGTCCGAGGCGCTGGCCAGCGGGGCGATCGGCGCCCCGACGCGCATCGCCGTCCGGCGCGTCCTCGCCTCCCTCACAGCACCGCAAACCGCCGAGGTTCCCGCGCCACGCCGCGGCGACCTGGCCTTGTTCGAGTTGCCCGACCAGCACGCCGATAGCCCGGTTCGACCCTCCGTTCCCGCCACCGAGAGGACCGCCAGATGAACACCGTCGTCACTCCCTCCTTCACCGCCCGACCGCTCGCCGATCTGCCGCCGGTCGTCCCCAGCGACGACGGTCTGCCAGGCGGGCAGGCCATCGACACCCTGCTCAGCTGGGCGATGTACCTCGGCCTCACGGCCTGCGTCCTCGGCGCGATCGGGGCCGGTGCAGCGATCGGTGTCGGCAACCTGAGCAGCCGCCCACACTGGTCCGAGCGCGGAAAGCTGGCGCTCGTGGCCTCGGTGATCGGAGCCCTGATCGTCGGCTCCGCGGTCACCATCGTGAACACCGGGTTCGGGATGGCCTGACCGTGGCCACCGTTCGCACGGGCCGTGACCCCGCGAGTACCGAACTGCTGGGCGGTGCGCCCCGGCGTTGGCCGATCGCGGTCGCCGGGATCGCAGCGCTGCTGTGCGCCAGCGGCATCATCGCGGTCGGGGTGAGTCTTGCCGACCGCTACGCGGGCGGGGACGGCACAGGGCCGGTCACGGCCCCGGCCGAGGTGACCGAACCCGAGCTGTCGTCGCTCACGGCCGACGCATCCTCAACAGTGCTGGTGCTTCCTCAGCCGACGGGCTACGACGGCGCCGTCCCGCTCGGCTACCCGCGTTCGCGGCCAGGTGCCATCGCGGCCGCCTACGGCTACTCCCGGATCTCGACCGGACTCGACGTCGCGGCCACGCTCGACACCGTCGAAGCATTGGCCGACCCCCAAGCGGGATGGTTCCCTCGACAACGCGACACCCTCGCCGACGGCCTGGTCGAACAACGCCGGGGTCTCGGCCTGCCGCCCATCGGACCAACCCAATCCGCGTCACTGACCATCACCCCGTCGGGCCATCAGATCGTCGGTGACCCGACCGCCAACGCTGTCACCGTGCTGACCCTGAACCTGCTCTCCGCGACAGGCGCGGACGGGACGCGGACCAGCGGCGTCGTGGTGCTGCGCTGGGACCTGCGCTGGGGTGGCGAGCGCTGGTTGGCCACGCGCATGTATTCCGACGAACGCGACGACAAGCTGGCCCTGACACCGTTGACCAGCGCGGCCAAGGCGATGGGATGGCAGGTGGCCCGCGGTGGCTGACTGCAATGCGATCGACCTGCTGTGCAAGGCCAGGAACGGGATCACCGGCACCGTCAGCGGAGTCGTCGAGGGCGCGTTCGAGCACATGTGCCGCGCATTCGCCGACGCAGGCGCCGCAGTCCTGACGGCAGTCTCCAACGCATTCCTCACCGCCTCCACGGTCGACCTGGGCAAAGCCGGCATCGACCGCGTGCTCGTGGTCACCACGACGATCGCCATGTCGGTCGCGGTGCTCCTGCTCCTCGGCCAGGTCATCCGCACCGGGCTCACCATGCGAGGCGAGCACCTGGCCCACGGGCTGATCGGCGTCGCGAAGGCAGCGCTCGCGACCGCGTGCGTGTTCTCTGTCGCGACCCTGCTGCTCGTCGTCGCCGACCAGCTCTCCGAACTGATCATGGCCGAGACGTTCGGCAGCACCGAGGCGTTCGCCGACCGCTTCGGCAACGCCGTCGCCATCAGCGGCGCCGGTGGTGTGGTCGTGCCCGCCGCGTTGATGCTCATCTTCGGACTGCTCTCGGTGATCGTCGGCGCGATCCTGTTCGGCGAGATGCTCTTCCGTCACGCGGCGATCGTCGTCATCGTCGCGGTGAGCCCGATCGCCGCCGCCGGCATGGTCTCCGGCGGCACGGCCGACTGGTGGCGCAAGCTCGTCACCGCCGGTGTCCAACTGATCTTCCTCAAACCCGTCATCGTGCTGGTCTTCGCGATCGGCTTCGGAGTCGCCGGGGAAAGCACCGACATCCTCGGGGTCCTCGCCGGGCTGGTGACCCTCGTCCTCGCGGCCGTCGCCTGGCCCGCTCTTGCCCGCATGTGCACCTGGACCTCGGGACACATCGGCGAGGCCGGCGGGTTCACCGCGTTCCTCGGTGGGATGGCCGGAGCCCAGGCACGCATGATGCCCGGCCGGATGATGTCCACCCAATCCAGCGGGTCAGCGTTCGACTCCGACCGGGCCACGATCGCGCGCAACTCCGCCAGTATCGACGCCGGACTCGCTGGGGCTTCTAAGGCAGGCGGCGCCGGTGGCGCAGGTGCTCTCGGGGGACCTGTCGCGATGGCAGCTTCGGCCGGTGCGCAAGGCGCGCGGGCAGTTCGCGGCGGAGCGGTCGGGGTCATGGACCGTCAGCAGCAGTACGCGGGAATGGGCGAAGGCTCCTCCGGTCCGCCCCGTTCGGTATCCCCGCCAGGGCGATACGACCCGCCCCCACCGCCCCGTCAACCTCCAGCTGATGACCCATCACGAACGGAGCGGTGACCATGTCCGTCTCGGTCGCATCCGAGCGGCGGGCGCGCGAGAGCGCGGCCGTCCCCCGCTACTCCGGCTGGCAACGCGAGCGTCTCGGTTTCCTGTTCGGTCTGTCCGGGCCGCAGTTCGCACTGGCCTCCCTCGCGTTGCTGTGCGCGGCCGCGCCGATCTCCACCCGCTCGCTCGCGGTCCTGGTCATCGCGTGGCCCGCCGCCGCCCTGTTCGCAGCGCTGATCTGGATCCGGGTGCTCGGCGAGACCTCGACTGAATGGTTGGTGATCGCGGTGAGCTTCACCCTCAACAAGGCCGCCAAGCGCAACGTGTTCCTCTCCGGCGCGTTCGCCCCGCGCGGGGTCACGGACCCGGCCGAGCCCGCGCCGATGGACCTGCCTGGGCCGCTCGCGGCCCTACGGTTCCTCGACGCCGAGACCGGTGGTCTGCTGGCCGGTACCGACGGCGCCTGTCCGCGGATCGCGGTCGTGCATCACCCGCTCGACCAGACCTACACGGCGGTCGCCGCGATCCGCTACCCGGGCATCGCCCTGTCCGACACCGACCGCCGCGAATCGCGCGTTGGCGGATGGGGTGGCCTGCTCGCCCAACTGTGCTCCGAGGCGAGCCCGTTCACGCGCATCGCCGTCGTGCAGCGCACCGTCCCCGACGACGGGACCGCGCTACGCCGCTGGCACACCGACTCCATACGCCCCGACGCACCAGCCGTCGCTCTGGAAGCCGTCGAAACGCTGATAACCCAGTCGGTGGTGAGTAGCGCGGCCCACGAGGCGTGGATCGTGCTGAGCCTGGATGCCACCCGCGCCCGCGCCCAGATCCGCGGAGCCGGCGGCGGCGACGTCGGAGCGCTCGCCGTCCTGGTCCGTCAGTTGTCCGCCGTCTCCTCCGCGATCGGCGGCGCGCACCTGGAGATCACCCGGTGGCTGGCCGTCCGGGAGCTAGCCGAGGTCGTGCGCACCGCGTTCGACCCGACCTCGACAGGGCCGCTGTCCACCCGTCGCAGCGTCCGTCGACCGACGGATCACCCCGAGGCATTGGCGCCCGGTGTCGACCTACGGCTGGCCGGTCCCGCGGCGGCGGAAGCCCGCTGGGGAAGCTACCGGCACGACAGCGGCCTCTCGGTGACCTACCACGTGCAGGAGTGGCCGCGGGTCGGTGTCCCGGCCTGGTTCCTGCGTCCGGTCCTCACCGCGCAGCACTGCGCCCGGCGCAGCTTCGCCCTGCACGTCGAGCCCGTCGCGCCGCGTGCGGCGGAGAAGGCTGTGATGCGCGCGCGAACCAAACGCACCGTCGCCGTTGGCCTGCGCCGCAAGAGCGGGCAGCTCGTCCCGGAACACGAACGCCAGGCCCTGCTCGAAGCCGAGGATCAGGACCGCCAACGCGCCGAAGGCCACGGGCTCGTCCGGTTCGTCGCCTACCTGACAGTCACGGTCACTGACCCTGCGCTGCTCGACCTCGCCTGTTCGGAGCTGGAGACCGACGCGGCCCAATGCGGCCTGGAAGTGCGACGGCTCTGGGGCGCTCAGGACGTCGGGTTCTTCGCCGCCGCCATGCCGCTCGGCCTCGGCCTGCCGAAGACGCGAGGCGCACTGTGAGCCCGGCTCGGCCGCGCGGCTCAGCCCGATCGGGTACGCGCCGAGCGGACGCGGGCGTCGCGGGCATCGCGCTCGGAGACCTGGTCCCTCTCCCACGGCGGCCGGAGGCACCTCGGGAACGGGCGACGGAGGAACCACCTCGGGTGCGGACCGCCCCGCGCAAAGGCTGGCGCGAACCCGGCGCCGGGAGGGCTGCGGTGCTGCTCCGACCTGACCCACACCGGGCAACCACCGCGCAGGCCGAAGGTATCTTCCCGTTCCTCGCCGGGGCCGGTGTCCCACCCGTGGGGCCGGTGATGGGCTGGGACGTCCTGACCCGCGCGACGTTCACCTGCCACCCGGTCGAGTGGCTGCTGCGCGACCTGGTCACCAATCCCAACATGATCTTCACCGGCGTCCCCGGCTCAGGGAAGTCCGCGACCATGAAGGCCCTCGCGCTGCGGCTCATGGCCTTCGGCGTGAAGGTGCTCGTCGCGGGTGACATCAAGAACGAGTACGCGCCCACGGCGCGAGCCCTCGGCGTCGAGCCCGTCGAACTCGGCGTGGGGCTGCCGACACGGCTCAACCCTCTCGACGCCGGTCCTCTCGGCGCCAACCTACCCGCCGACTTCGGTGCGGCCCGCGAAAGCCTCGACGAGATTCACCGACGCCGGGTCACCTTGCTCGACACCCTGCTCACGATGCAGGTCGGCCGGGCCCTACTCCCGATCGAGAAGGCAGCGCTGTCCTACGCGATCCGCCGCTGCACGGGGGAATGCGACGCCGCGTCCCGGCTGGCTGACCCGACGATCCCGCAGGTGTGGCAGGTCCTCGCCCACCCCGACGCCGACCTCGCCCGCGACCTCGGCCTCCCGCACGGCGACGTCGAACTGGCCAAGGACAAGCTCGAACACCTCCGCCACGGCCTCGGCAACATGGTCGAAGGTTCTCTCGGTGGCATCTTCGACGCACCCTCCACCGTCAGCCTCGACTTCGACGCCCCGATCCAAAGCGTCGACCTCTCCCGCATCGACGGCCGCGGCGACGAAACCGTCGCGATGGTCATGGCCTGCGTCTCGTCCTGGTCCCAGGCCGCGATCGACCAGCCTGGGGGAGTGCGCGCCGTTGTCCGCGACGAGGTGTGGCGGTCGATGCGGATCCCCGCGATGATCCGCAAGATCGACTCCGACCTGCGGCTCTCCCGAAGCCAGGGCACGATCCAGATGCTCTCTACCCACCGCCTCTCGGACTTCGAGCAGGTCGGCGCTGCCGGAAGCGAGGAGGTCTCGATCGCCCGGAATCTGATCGCCTCCTGCGATACCCGCGTCCAGCTCGCCCAGGACACCGGCCCGCTTGCGATGACCCGCGAGGCGATCGGCCTCACCGACGCCGAGTGCGAGCACATCGCGTCCTGGAGCGCCGAGCACAAGGGCTACGCCCTCTGGAAGATCGGCCGAGCCACCTCGCACATCGTGCGTACGGCGCTGACCACTCGGGAGCGGGAGCTGTTCCACACCAACGAGCGGATGGTTGTCTAAAGCCATGGTGGCGGGCTCCGGGGAGCGCACCGCGCCATCCCACCGAGGATACGGGCCGCGATAACGTCGCCGGACCGGATGCGCGGCGACGATGGGGGTGCGATGGAAGGGCTCGCCATTGCTCCAGGGTCGGTGGTGGTCGTCCGCGACGAGGAGTGGATGGTCACCGCCGCGGAGCAACGCGTGGCCGGCTGGCGGGTTGACGTCGTGGGTCTGTCGGAGCTTGTCCAGGACACCTACGCCACGTTCCTGGAACCGCTAGACCGGATCGAGCTACGCGATCCGCGGGCAGCGGTCTTAGTTCCCGACGATTCGCCTCGCCACCTCCGGACCCGCCTGTGGCTGGAGGCCACCCTCCGCCGCACGCCCGTCCCATACGGCGAGACCGCGTTGACGGTCGCGGACGGCATGCTGGCCGACTCGTTGCAGTACCAGCGACGGGCCGTCGCCCACGCGCTGTCCGCGGCGAACCTTCGCCCGCGTGTCCTCATCGCCGACGCCGTGGGTTTGGGCAAGACGCTGGAGATCGGCATGATCCTCGCCGAGCTCGCCCGCCGGGGCCGTGCGGACCGCATCCTCGTCGTCACCCCGCGGCACGTGTTGGAGCAGATGCAGCACGAGCTGTGGTGCCGGTTTGCTATCCCGCTGGTCCGCCTGGACTCCGACGGTCTGGCCAGGGTCCGCCAGCAGCTGCCGGCCAGTCGCAATCCCTTCACCTTCTACCGGCGGATCATCGTCTCGATCGACACGCTTAAGTCCCCGCGGTACCGCTCCTACCTGCAGGCCCACCGGTGGGACGCTGTGGTCATCGACGAGTCGCACAACATCACCAACGTCGCGACGTTGAACAACGAGCTCGCACGCACGCTCGCGCCGAACACTGAGGCCCTTATCCTCGCCTCGGCCACCCCGCACAACGGCACCAAGGAATCGTTCGGCGAACTCATCCGGCTGCTGGACCCCACCGCCGTCGGGCCGGATGGCGACTACGACCTCACCGAGGTCAAGCGGCTCTATGTGCGCCGGCACCGCCACTCCGACGAAGTCGCCGCGGAGGTAGGAGCGGGCTGGGCCAAGCGGCCCGAGCCCAAGGTGATCTCGATTACCGCCGGACCACGCGAGGACGCGATCGCCGCCGAACTGTCCCAGGTGTGGCTCTACCCCGACGGCGAGTCGCCGGTCTCCGGGCCTGGGCGTCGGTTGTTCCCCTGGACCTTGGCCAAGGCGTTCCTATCGTCACCCCCGGCGTTGCAGGAGACAGTGCGTGCACGTCGGAAGTCGATCGGCACCCCACGCCCGGACCAACAGCGTGAGGCGGCGGCGTTGGAGCGCCTGGCCACGCTGGCCGATGCCGCTCTCGACGCCCCGAGCGCCAAGCTCGACGCGCTCGTCGAGCACCTCCGCGCCATCGGCGTCGGCCCGCGCTCCGACGTCCGCGCTGTGTTGTTCGCCGAACGCATCGCGACCCTGGATTGGCTGCGTGATCGGCTGCCCGGCCTGCTGAACATGGCAGCCGAGCAATTTGCGGTGCTGCACGGAACTCTGCCCGACAAGACGCAGATGCAGATCGTGGACGAGTTCAAAACCGCCGCCACCCCGATCCGAGTCCTGATCACCGGAGACGTGGCGTCGGAAGGCGTGAACCTGCACTCCCAGTGTCACAACCTCGTCCACGTCGACATTCCGTGGTCGCTGATCCGGATCGAACAACGCAACGGCCGCATCGACCGCTACGGCCAGAAACACCCCCCGCTCATCGCGGCCCTGGCGCTCATTCCCTCCGACGAACGCTTCCGCGGTGACGTGCGCGTGCTCTCGCGCTTGCTCGCCAAGGAACACCTGGCCCACACCACGTTGGGCGATGCCGCCTCGTTGATGGGACGGCACTCGGTCAAGCTGGAAGAGGACGAGCTCTACGACGTTCTGATCCGCCGCCGTGATCTCGACGAGGTCGTGCCGGACGCCACCGCGCTACCCATCCAAGCTGCGGACGGCCTTGGCGGGTTTGGGGCGTTCTTCGCCGCCGCTGCCCCGGAACTCCCGCCGTCGCCGCCGAGCGCACCCCGGCTGAGTGTTTTCGCCTCCGACGCGGCATACCTGGCCGACGCCCTCACGCATTGCTACGACGATCCGACCCGCGCCCTGATCGAACGCGGCGAAGGCGTCGAACGCAGCGGGGTCGGCTGGCGCACCTACCCCGACCGAGGGCTCGTCGAGCTGGCGCCGCCTCGCGATCTACGCGCCAGGCTGGACGCCCTGCCCCAGTCCTACGTGAGTGAGCGGCGGATCAAGGAGCGCCTGGTCCTCGCAGTCTCCGAGCCAGTCGCGGCCGACGAGCTCCGCAAAGCCCGCGAGGCCAACGCAGGCGGGTCGACCTGGCCCGAGGCGCACTTCCTCGGCCCGCTGCACCCAGTCCTGGACTGGATCTCGGACAAGGTCCTGGCCGCGTCGCGCCGCAACGAGATCCCCGCGGTAGCGAGCACCCTTACCGCGCCCCGGGTGATCGTGCTGGGCACGCTGATGAACCGCCGAGGCCAGGTCGTCACCCGCCAATTCGTCGCCGTGGATTTCCCGACCGGTTCACCTGCGCACCCGCTGACCGACGTCCACGACGACCTTGGATTTCTGGCCGGTACCGGGCTCCTGGACGGAGCAGCCAACTCCGGCCCGATCACAGTGACCTCGCAGTGGCAGGCCTTGATACCCGCAGCCGTGGACGCCGCCCACCGCGCCCTCGACCTGGCCGAGCAGGGTCAGCGCGCGGCCCTCGACGCCCGGATCGCAGCGTGGACCGGCCGGGTCGACGACTGGCGTGCCCGGGCCGAGCAGTTGGAGGTCATCGGGACCGCCCGGGCGCGGGTGGAACGGATGGGTCGCGGGGTGAGCGCGGAAGCCGAGATCGCCGAGAGCCTGCGCGCCCGCCAACGTCTCGTCCGTCCGCTGCTGCTGGTCGTCCCAACTCCCACCGCTGCCGAAGGTGGCCGCTGATGCCGATGTTCGATTCGATCGTCGTCGGGGAGGAGTGGATCTCCGAACACTTCCTCACTGCTGATGCCACCAGCGGCACATTCGCCGCCGAGGTCCGGTCGCTGCGAGGCGGGTGGGACGAACAAGAGACAGCCGGCCATTCCACGTCTCGTTCCGGGCTGCGCGAGCACGCCACCGCGATCGCACGCGCTCTTGCGACCCTCGGCGAGGCCGACGAGCCGGACCCGGTAGCGACCCGGGACCTGCACGCCCTCGTGCTGCGGGCTCTGCGGCTGGACCGTGACCCGGTCACGTGGGCCGCGCACCGCTCCGGCGCTGAGGTGGAGATCCCCAACAGCGTCGTACACCCTTCGGCGACCGGTCCGGCGCTGCTGGTGCTGCAGGCCTATCCGGCGGTGACGGTCGAGGACGTCCTCGACACCGACCCCGCCGGCGCGGGCCGCCTGCTCGATCCGGCGCTGATCGACGGCAAGCCCTCCGCCATCACGGCACGGGTCGTTTCCACGCTGTTCCTCACCGACAACCCGCCGCCGTTCGTGCTGGTGCTCGCCGGTCGGTGGGCGTTGCTTGCCGAGCGGGTCCGTTGGCCGGAGGGTCGCTGGCTGGCGATCGACCTGGGGCTGGTCGCTGAACGGCGACAGGTCAGGGCGGGCGGCGAACTGGACACGGTGGCCGCGCTACTCGGGCCGGACCTGCTGCTGCCCGACGCCGAAGGTGCCGCCCGGTGGCATCGGGTGCTCGCCGCTTCGATCCAGCACACCGTGGGTGTGTCCAAGGACCTGCGTGAAGGCATCCGGTTGTCGGTGGAGATCATCGCCAACGAGGTCGTCACCCGCCGCCGTGCCGCCGCCCTGCCGATCGCTGCGAGCGACGGCGCCCCGCCCGAGCTGGCCCGCGATCTCACCCGCCAGTCGCTGCGGTTCCTGTACCGGATCCTGTTCCTGCTCTACGCCGAGGCCTCGCCCGAGCTAGACGTGTTGCCGGTCAAGGCTCCGGAGTACGCCGCGGGCTACGGGATGGACCGGCTGCGCGACCTGACGCCTGTCGTCCTCGTGTCCGAGCGGTCCCGCAGGGGCACCCACTTCTACGACTCCCTGCACACCTTGTTCCGGTTGATCGACGTTGGCCACACTGACGTTGACGACGAGGGCCTGCACTTCAATCCGCTGCGCGCCGACCTGTTCGCTTCTGCCGCCACCGCTCTGATCGACGAGGTCGGCCTGGGCAACGAAGCGGTGCAGACCGTGTTGAGGATGCTGTTGCAAACAAAGGAGAAGCGTGGCAGCGACGCCGGGTACATCTCCTACAGCCAGCTCGGAATTAATCAGCTCGGCGCCGTGTACGAGGGCCTTATGTCCTACAGCGGGTTCATCGCCGAGGAGAGCCTCGTCGAGGTGGCGAAGAACGACGAGCCCGAGAAAGGCACATGGATTGTGCCCACCGCTCGGGCCTCCGAGTTCGCCGACTACGTCGTCAAGGAACCGGACCCGGTCACCGGCCAGCCCAAGCCGGTCATTCACGACGTTGGGACGTTCGTATACCGCCTCGCGGGAAGGGAACGCCAACAGTCGGCCTCGTACTACACCCCCGAATCGTTGACTCGCTCGGTGGTCAAGCACTCCCTGGCCGAACTGCTAGACCAGGACGGGCGGACCGCCACGGCCGCTGAGATCCTCGAACTGACGGTGTGTGAGCCAGCGCTGGGTTCGGGGGCGTTCGCCATCGAGGCAGTGCGCCAACTGGCCGACGTGTACCTGACCCGCCGCGAACGCGAACTCGGCACCGCGATACCCCCGGAGGATCGCCCGCGGGAACTCCAGAAGGTCAAGGCACACATCGCGCTGCACCAGGTATACGGGGTGGACCTCAACGCCACCGCCGTCGAACTGGCTGAGGTGTCGCTGTGGCTCGACACGATGCACGCAGGATTGAAGGCCCCCTGGTTCGGCCTGCACCTACGTCGCGGGAACTCCCTCATCGGAGCCCGCCGCGCCGTCTACGCACCGGCAGCGCTGGACAAGAAGTCTTGGCTGGCGACCGCCCCCGATGACGTCCCGTTATCAAGCTCATGCGGTGTCGGCCCCGGCATTCATCACTTCCTGCTCCCAGCTTCAGGATGGGGCGCCGCAGCGGACTCGGCCGAGGCTCGCACCTACGCCCCCGAGCCACGTGAACGCCTGCGGGCCTGGCGCTCGACAATCCTCAAGTCACCGAACACAGGGCACCGGAGCCGCCTCGCCGCGCTCGCCCGCCGTATCGAGACCCTGTGGGATTTTGCGCGCCGCCGCCTGGAAATCGCCGAGTCCCAGATCCGCCGCGACGTCGGCGTCTGGGGCCGCGAGCCATCGCGTTCCTCCGGCCTGGTCGTAACGCGTGAGGAAATCGAAGCGTTCCTCACTGACGAGCACGGCGCCTACCGCCGCCTGCGCAGGGTCATGGACGCCTGGTGCGCCCTCTGGTACTGGCCTTTGACGCAGTCTCATGTCGAGCCGCCGACCTGGGAGAGCTGGCTCGCCGGGCTAGAGGCGATCTTAGGGATTCAGCCAAAGGAGACCTCAGCCGATCGCGCGGGTCAGGCCAACCTCGTTGATGCCTACGACTGGGCTGCTCTCGGCGACGCCGAGTCCTTCGATCTATCCGTCTCCGGGGCGCTCGACCTGTGCGTGGCGGTTGAGGCGCACCCGTGGCTTGCATTTGCTGCCAACATTGCCGACCGCGAGGGTTTCTTCCACTGGGAACTTGACTTCGCGCCGGTGTTTGCGAGTGGTGGCTTCAACCTACAGGTAGGGAATCCGCCATGGGTACGTGTTCAATGGGACGAAGTTGTGTCGCTCGGCGAGCTAGATCCTTATTTCGCTATCGCTGGTCCGGACGAGGAATTGTCATCCAGGCGCGAAAAACTCCTTAGCGAATCCACCAGCGCAGATAGAATCGCTGCTGATCTGACGCTCATCGCGGCGCGTTCGGCGTTCCTTAAGGGCGACGACTCGTTTGGGACCCTCTCTGGCCTCACCCCGAATCTCTACCGATCCTTCATGATCCATTCTTGGAAGGTATCCCATCCGAATGGAATAGTTGGTCTGCTGCACCCGGAAACATACCTGAGCGACGCGCGAGCCGGGCGACTCCGCCGAGCAGTATATGAACGACTTCGGCGGCTGTGGATATTCCAAAACCAAGAGAAGCTATTCGAAGAGATTGGCAACACTAGAACCTACGGTATCCATGTCTACAGTTGCCCACGAACACCGATTAGTTATCAGCAGGCGTCGTATCTATTTCTGCCTGAGACCTTGGATCGCTCTCTGGTGCATGATGGGTCTGGCCCTCCACCCACCCTCAAGACGACCGATGGCAAGTGGAACAACGCTCCGCATGCGGACCGCATTGTTGACGTCGATGAACGGCTGCTCGCAACCTTCGCCGAACTTCTGGACAGGCCAGAAACGCCGCCGGGTGAAGCGCGCATGTTGTACACCGTCAACCGGTCCATGGCGACAACTCTTGAGGCGCTTACAAAACTGCCTCGGTTCGTCTCCGTCGAAGTCCAGGAAACCCCGGGTTGGCGTCAACCGCAGGATGTCGAGAACGGCCTCACCGTTCGGCGGCCGTCAGTGCCCGCTACCTGGAGCCAGGTAATCCTTCAGGGACCTTATCTGGACATCTGCAATCCCTTGTTTCAGCAGCCTAATCCTACAGCGAGAAATCATCGTGACTACAGCCCTATCGATCTTGAGTCGGCCGGCCCCGACTTTGTGCCGAGATCCACCTTCCTAATCTCGGATCCTGCCAATATCGCGGCCTATCCAGCCTGGGACGGAAGATCTTCCAACGAATACGTGCGCCTTATATGGCGGCGTCGTGTAGATCCCGTGACAGCCCGGACTCTTCAGGTTGGGCTGATACCTCCTGGACCCACGCATGTTGAACAAATGCAGAGCCTCCACGCCGCAGACGGCTTGGATATGGTCGTCGCTTGCGGGCTGTGGAGTTCTGTCCCTGTTGATTTCTGGGTGAAGGTCGCCGGAATAGCCGACATTCGGCGACCTGCGTATTCGCGTTTTCCGCATATCCGAGGGCACGTCCTCGAACCTCGTCTCACGCTTCGCGTGATGAGGTTGAATTGCTTGGTCAGACCGTACGCAGAGTTCTGGGCTGATACGCACGACTCGCGGTGGCAGGCCGACGAATGGGCGCCATTAGATGCTCCCTGGCACGACCGAGCGCCACTCGGCATCTACTCGCCGGCGTGGACTGAGCAGGTGCCGCTACGGCGGGCGGCGGACCGCCGCCAAGCGCTGGTCGAAATCGACGCTATCGCGGCCGTCATGCTGGGCTTGAGCGCGGACCAGTTGGTGGGCATATATCGAGCGCAGTTTGCGGCGTTCATCAAGGAGCACGAAAGTCTGGCGCTCTTCGACCGCTTTGGGCGTCACGTTCCCAACCCGCTCGCTCGCGACTGGCGTCGACGCGCCAGCCCCGCTGAGGTGATCAATGGCCCGGACCGCAACTTCGTCCCCCCATTCCATGGCGTCGACCGCGAGAAGGACCTGTGGATCGCCCACGATCACTTCTCCCGCCTCGCTGCCGATCTGGCGGTTTGAGTAGCCACTTCCCGGCCGCAGGGCGAGCCCGGTTCGTCCTGACTCCTGGCGCTTGTGACGAACTCGAAGCAGGGTGTTGACCCCAGCTGGAGCATTCGCCAGGCACGGCATGGCACCATCGGCTAGGTTCAGTTCAACTTCAGGAAGGTATCAATGCCGCTTCCCGCGCCGGACCGGACGGTGCTCACCGAGCCGCCGCTCGTCGCCGTGCTGGCGCAGATCCGCTACGCCGAGAAGCCTGACCTCGCCGACGCGAGGGCGGGGGCTGGGCTGATGGAGGTCGTCGAGCCCCGCGGTCTTGCCGTCCTGACCCAGGTCCATCACCAACAGTTGACGATGACCGCCGACGCTGGAAGCCAACCTGTCGCGTCGAGCGACCGACGAGCGGCCGGCTGGCGGATGGGCGCGAAGGACGAGTCGGCGATGCTCACGGTGCTCACGGACCAGATGAGCCTCGAAGTCCGGGCCTACCACGGCGGGTGGCAAGCCTTCGGTGGCCTGTGGGGCGCGTGCCTCGACGCCGTCGAGGAGGCGGCAGCGCCAGAGCTCGTCCTCCGGATCGGGCTGCGTTACGTCAACCGCGTCACTCCGGCTGGAATCGCAACGGCGAAGGCATTCGCCGACGCTGACCTCGTGGACCCTACGTTCCTCGGCCCGGCCATAGGCTCAGATCTGTCCGAGTACGTCACGGCCAGCGAGGGTCGTCTCTCGATGTCGTTCCCGGACGGGACGGAGGCGATCGTTCACCATGGTCTGGCGGCTGGACCCGGTACCCGAGACTTCGTGCTGGACATCGACTGCTTCCGTGGCGGGCCGCTGCCGTTCTCGTCCCAGGGCATACGGGCGGCCTATAACGCCCTGAACGAGACGTCACTTCAGATCTTCCAGACCGTCTTCCGCGGGAGAATGCGCGCGGAGTTCATGAAGGTGGAGGCGTCATCGTGAGGCTCTTGCAGCGCCGGGACGTCCGACGCCACGAAGGAGACGAGTCCCGGGACCCGTTCGGGACCGGACGCCTCACGACGGATTGGCTCACGCCCTCGACGACAGCACCCGGCAGCTTCATCGACGTGGCCGCGCGCATTATCGAGGTCCCCAGCGTGACCGAGGCCGCCCGGACGGGTGAGCCGTGGATCGCGGAAGACCTGGTCGAGGCCGACCCCGAGCCCGCCCTTGGGGGATCCCCAGAGGCCGCGCTTCTCCTACTCGCTATGCGTGACGTCAGTACCTGGTTGTCGATGACCCAGGACCAGGTGTGCCGCTACCTCGGCGTCAGCCCAAGCACGGTGATGGCGTGGAAGCGAGAACCGCGTGTACACCCGCGACACCGTCGCGTTCCCGCGGTCCTGCGCCTCTGGGCAGCCCTGTCGGGGGCGCGCGAGGAACTCGGCGAGGAGGCGACGGCTCGGATCGTCTGGACGCATCGGCAAGGGACCGACGTGCTTGGGGTCACCCCGGAGGAGTTGGCCGAGACCCTGTTGTCCGCTGCAGATGAATCCAGTCTCGCGGGCGTCGACGACGACGGCTACGACCCGCTGAGTCCGGTCGACCTCGACCGCGACGACCTCGCTCGCAACGAGCTTGCTCTGAGCGCCTCCCTGCGGGACGAGCTTGGGGAACACGGCGGCACGGACACCCAGTGATCTTTGCGTCCGGCCCGCCGCCTTGGGAGGAGGACCCGCGCGACAGCCCGGTGATCGCCACGAACGTCGCCGCGCTGGACGCGGATTTAATGGCACGGCGTGGACACCGGGACGCTTTTAATCTCGCGCTCCCGACCACCTGGCACACGCGGATCCACGCAGGGTGCAAGCACATCCCGGTTCGGGACTACGTGGGGAACTACCGCGGCGCCCCGCTCCAGCATCTGGACAGGTACGACGTCGCGTTCGGCCCTTTTCGTGCTCTCCCGCCGAACGAGGTGGCGGCTTCCCTCTCCACCTTCGAGGCCGATTTGGAGAGGACGCTCCTACGATTCGACGTGGCCATCGCTGATCCAGGTGCCGCGACCTGGGCTCGGCTGAACCCGCTTATCGACGAGATCGTCGTCCACTACGCGGAGTGGATCCGCATCCATCCGTTCGCTGACGGCAACGGGCGGACCGCTCGGGTCCTTGTGAATTGGATCCTGACTCGTTACTGGCAGCCCGTGATCTTTCCGGGCCGTCCACCGGTGGACAGGCCCGGACTGATCGCAGCAACCGCTCCCGCCCTGGACTCGGGCACCCGTGATCACCGTCCGCTCGTCCGACTCCTGCGCCGCAAGCTCGCCGACGCGCGCCGAGGCTGAGCGGTCCCGATAACCTCCGAACGGACCGCAGGACCGAACACCGACGGGAGGGGCGTCGCGGTGAATGCCCCGCTCTTGCCGTCGCTGCAGGCCGCTGAGCTACGCCGGTCGATCACGGACTACCTGGCCACCACGTTCGCGCTCACCGACGACGACGTTCGCGCTGCGTTGCAGGCGTTTCTTATGCACCCTGAGCGGGGAATCTTTCGCGGCCCCTACGCCCGGTTGCGGCTGCCGTTCGCCCCGGCGGTACAGGACTGGCAGCGCGACCTGGATTGGTCGCCTGTCGGCTTCACCCCGCACACGCATCAGGCCGCGGCATGGGCACGTCTGTCTTCCAAACATCGTCGCCCGCTGCCCACTCTGGTCACCACGGGCACTGGGTCGGGCAAGACCGAGGCGTTCCTCATCCCCGTCCTCGACCACGTCCGGCGCGCCCGGGCTGCTGGGCAGGTGGGCATCAAGGCGCTGATCCTGTACCCGATGAACGCGCTGGCTAATGACCAGGCGGGCCGACTGGCGCGGACGATTGCGGGTGACGAACGGCTCGCCGGTGTCAGCGCGGGCTTGTACACCGGTGAGGAGCAGGCGCAACGGACCAAGGTGACCAAGGACGGCCTAATCACCAGCCGGGAATTCATGCGGGACGACCCGCCGGACATCCTCCTGACCAACTACAAGATGCTCGACCAACTGTTGCTGCGCGCGGCTGACGTCAGGCTGTGGACCGGAGCAGGGGAGTCGCTGACCTACCTGGTTCTGGACGAGTTCCACACCTACGACGGTGCCCAGGGCACCGACGTGGCAATGCTGCTGCGTCGCCTCGGGTCCGCACTCGGCCTCTCCCGGACGGATGCTCCCCTTGGTGACGTCACGCCGGTGGCCACCTCCGCGACCCTGGGCGGAGGTAGCAACGAGGCGTTCGACGCCATGCGCCAGTTCGCCGCCACCGTATTCGGGCTGCCCTTCGATTCCAACGAGATGTTCGGGCAGGCATCGGTGATTCGCGAGACCCGAGTCAGTGGCGAGGAGTGGCTCGCCGCTGTCGGCCACCATGGCGAAGCGGAGCGGTACCGGGAACGACCCCGCGCCACCGCCGGGGCGTTGGCCCGCGCGATCAGAGCCGCCGCCCAGGAGGACGACTCCCCGGTGCGAGCCGCCGAGGCCCTCCTCGCGGCGCTCGTCGACCGGGCCGAATCCGCCGGCGATGGCGGAGAGCAAACGGCCCTGGGACAGCACGATGCGGCCCGGCTCCGTGCCTCCGACGCTCTGCCCGCTGTGCTGGCCCGGCTCCCGCTGACCCGCGAGCTCCTCGCCGCCTGCTCCCGACCGACCGGACTGGCCGACGTCGCCGGCCAGGTCCTGCCCGACGACGCGTCACCCGACCGCGCCGACGGCATTCTCGCCGTCGAGGCATACCTCGCCCTGCTCTCTCTGGCCCGCGCCCAGGCCGGGGACGCGGCAGGCCGATCGTTGCTCGGCGTGGACACCCAGTTATGGGTGCGGGAGGTGTCCCGCGTTGACCGGGCGGTGGCGACCACCCCGGCGTTTCGATGGAGTGACGACGGTGCCCACGTCGCCGGACAAGCCACCACCGACAATTCCGACGCCGGAGCGGAGCTCTACCTGCCGGCCCTGTACTGCCGACACTGCGGGCGAGCGGGATGGGGCGCAATGAAAGCGGGCCCGACCGGAAATTCTCTCGATCCCACAGCGGCTGCCCGCGCTGCGAGCAGATCCGGTGACAGGTTGTTCCGCGCTCTCATACACGCCCCCGGCGAGGCCGCGGCCGTCGCGCGCGGCACCGGCACCGTGATCGCTGAGCTGCGATTCCTGGACCCGCGCAGCCTGGAGCTGCACACCGCATCCGGCGCGGACCTGGATGATGAACTACGGGTCCCGGTGCTCACCAACTGGGACGACGATGCTGCGGCGCGACGTGAGGAATGCCCCTCCTGCAACGCGCGTGACGCTATCCGCTTCCTCGGAAGCAGCATTTCCACGCTGACCTCCGTCGCACTAGCCGCACTGTTCGGGTCCCCGCACCTGGAGACCGAAGAGAAGAAGTCGCTGCTGTTCACCGACTCGGTGCAGGACGCCGCCTACCTCGCCGGGTTCGTCCAATCGCGGTCGCACACCCTGAGCCTGCGCGCGGCAGTTCATGAGGTCGTCCCGGGCGAGCCACTGAGCCTGCCAGAACTCTCCGAGGCCATCCGCGCCTACGCCGTCGACCCGGTGCGCCGATATCGGCTCGTGCCACCGGCGTTGTCCGAACGCGATCGGTTCCGGCCCTATTGGTCAGAGCAGGGCACGACGAAGGAGCGCCGGGCCGCCCAACTCGCCGTCGGGCGCCGTCTCGACTTCGATCTCGCCCTGGAGTTCGGCCTGAACTCCCGCACCGGCCGCACTTTGGAGCTCACTGGGTCCGTCGTCGCCGAGGTCGACCTCGGGTCGACGGACACCGTGTTCCGCGCAGCTCAGGCCGCGATTCGCGCCGCACGGGAACAGCACACGCTCAGTGATGACCTCGATGCCGCCGCCGCTGACGGGCCGCAGGATCCGGACCGGCGCTTGCGGGCCTGGGTTCGGGGGGTCCTGGAACGTATGCGCACGCAGGGTGGCATCGCGCATCCGTGGCTGGACAGCTACCTCGACGATGACGGGAACCGCTGGTTTCTTACCGGAGGTCGTGGCCACCGGGCCGAAGAAGGCCTGCCCGCATTCTCTCGGGGAAGGCCCGCGCCGACTTTCCCGACGAGTAAGTCGATCGAGGACCGACTGGACGGGTTCACGGCGCTTTCGTCGTGGTACGCCCGCTGGGCAGAACGCCAACTTCGAGTCACCCCCCGCGACGGGGCCCTGCTGACCCGCGCACTGTTTGAACGCGCGACGCAGGCCGGCTGGGTCACCGCTGTGTCTACCCGTGGCGGGGCGACGGTGTATCGGCTGCCGTCGGATCGGATTCTCGTCGGCCTGCCTGACCCTGCATCGTTGGCTGCCGGCGACCATGCCGTCCGCTGCGATGTCTGTCGAACGCTAACGCCAGGCGCCATCGCCGTGATCGCCGACCTGCACGAAGCGGCGTGCTTGCGCCAAGGCTGCCCTGGGCGGCTGCGTCGAGCTCCCCGAGGTGAGGACTACTACCGCCGCCTCTACGCGGGTGGGGACATGCGCCGAGTGGTAGCCCGGGAACACACCTCGTTGCTGCCCGACGCCGAGCGACTGCTGGTGGAAGAGGGGTTCAAGCACGGAGCGGGGCCGGACTCGCCCAACGTGCTCGCCGCGACTCCCACCCTCGAACTCGGAATCGATATCGGCGACCTGTCCACGGTCCTGCTCGCCTCGCTCCCGCGCAGCGTTGCCGCCTACGTCCAGCGGATCGGCCGCGCCGGGAGATTGACTGGCAACGCCTTGGTGATCGCTTTCGCGCGCGGACGCGGACTCAGCGCACAACGCCTTGCCGCCCCGCTGTCGATGATCGACGGGGATGTCCGTCCGCCGGCCACCTACCTGGATGCGATGGAAATCCTCCAGCGCCAGTACGTTGCCTGGTTGTTCGACCGGAGGTCCCGCGAATCCGCCGCGACCCGGCGTTCTGACCCGCGCAATGCCGCGGCCCTATTCGCTGACGGGTGGGAGAAGGACACCGTTCTCGGGGACCTCCTGAACGCGGCGGTGGAGAACGCAAGCAGCCTGACCGACGAGTTCCTTGCTCTGTTCGGTTCGCTGGTTCGGCCTGACACTGCCGAGGCGTTGCGTGGGTGGGCCGGAGCCGGCGCAGCACCCGACGAGGTCGTGGGTATCCAGGGGCTGGTGCACCGGGCGGTCCGTGGGTATCACGCCGAAGTCGACGAGCTGCGGCACCGGGAGCAAACCCTGGCCGATCGGATCCCCGAGCTGGAGGCAGCTGCGGCATCCGCGTTGGCGACGGTCGACGATATGCGTGACCTCAAATTGGCGCGCTCCGAACTTCGCTATGTCCGCAAACGCCGCGGTGCCTTGGAGGTCCAACCGTGGATTGCCGCGTTGGAGCAACGCAGCGTCCTGCCGAACTACCGGTTGCTCGATGACCGGGTGTTCCTCGACGTCACCCTCCGCTGGGTAGACCCCGACACCGACGAGTTGCAGGAGGAGCCGCGTAGTTACGACCGCGGCAGCCCGCTTGCCCTCACCGAATGGGCACCCGGGGCAACGTTCTATGCCCAGGGCGTCGCCGTGCGCATCGACGCGCTCGACGTTGGCACGGACCTGGATTCCGTGCTGGAACTTTGGCGGATGTGCGCGCATTGCGGCGCCGCCCATGTCACCCGCGTCGCCTCACCCCAGGATGCGGCGCACCCCGCGCCTGCGTGCTGTCCCCGCTGCGGGGATCCTGCGATCGCCGACACCGGCCAGGTTGTGCCCGTGGTGCCGCTGGCCCGGGTCTCGGCGCAGATTCGTCGCGACGAGGCCGCGATCACCGACGCTCGCGATGAGCGGGACAGCCTCGGTTTCAACGTCGTGTCGGCCGCCGACATCGATCCGGATGCGGTCACCGACGCCTGGCAACTGCGCGGCTACCCCTTCGGGGCCGAGTACGTCCGAGCCGCGACCATCCGGTGGGTCAACCTCGGACGCCGGGGGGCCTCCGGCGCCGACAGGATTCTGGCTGGGCGTCAGATTCATGCCCCGCTGTTCACCGTCTGCCCGGGCTGTGGCGTCGTGCCGGCCGCACAGGGCCGCGACCCCGTGCAGGCCCGGCACCGGGCCTGGTGCCCGCACCGCAAGGAGATCTCCGCGCCGTGGCGGGAGGTCGCGTTGGGCCGGACGCTGCGTACCCAGGCTGTCCGGCTGCTCGTCCCCCCGCAGTTTGCACTCGACGCCTTCGCCGCCCCGTCGTTCCGCACTGCCCTCCTTCTGGGCCTGCGCGAGATCCTCGGCGGCGACCCCGATCACCTCGCGATCCTTGAGGTCCAAGCGCCGGTCGAGGGTCAAGACCGCCTCGCTCTGCTGCTGCACGACGTCGTTCCAGGAGGGACGGGGTACCTCGCCGACTTCGCCCGCCCCGATCGGGTCCGAGAGCTGCTCCACGCCGCCTACGAGTCGGTGCGCGCGTGCCCGTGCGGCGACCGCGACGTCCTCGCTTGTCCGTCTTGCCTGCTGCCGTTCGCCCGTGCCGCTGAGGTTCCCTACGTCTCCCGAGCCCGAGCAGAACAGCTGCTCGCCGACATCCTCACGGAACCGGTCGCTGCAGAGGGGGGTAGCCCGATCTGGAGGGACTGGAACGTCGATTCGCTGCGGTCCGTGGTCGACATTCCGGCACCCTCCCCGGAGTCCCACCTCGAACAGCGCTTCCGAACAGCTTTCCTCGGCGCGTTGAAAGCGCGCGGCGCGACCATTACCGAGAAGCCACAATTAGCTGGGTCCGTCGCCCAGATCGGGATGCCCGGGTCGCGCTTCCGTCGCTGGACGTTACGGCCGCAGGTCCTTGTCGCGGGATGCAAGCCGGACTTCGAGCTGCTCAGCGACGATCCGGCGATCCCCGCGGTCTACGTCTTCACCGACGGCAGGCGCTGGCACGCCACCGCCGCGACCAACAGGGTCGCCGACGACGCCGTCAAACGGGCGGGACTTCGCACCGCGGGCCACTTGGTCTGGGCCGTGACCGCCGATGACCTGACTGTCTTCGAAGCGATCCGCGCGGGGCAGCAGATGGCGCCACCGCGATGCTCCGCCTGGTTCGGCCCGCAGATCCGCGAGCGACTCACCGGATTGCGCAACGCCGACACCCCTGTCGTGCCGGCCGGATCGATTAACGATGACCTTCTCGCTGCCGATGCCGTTACCCAGCTTGTGAGCTGGGTAACCGATCCGAACCCGGATGGTTGGCGGCGCCTGGCAACCGGCCTCCCGCTGGCCTTCATCGCCGCCCCCGACGGCACGTGGGCCCGCCACCAACTGCCCGCGGTCGCCCGAGCACTGCTCACCGGCGGGCCTGCGCCGGACCACGCGGTCGACGGGCTACCGACCTGGTCCTGGCGTACTCACCACCTGGTATTCGCGGCCACCTCGCCCACACCGCCAGCGGCCTTCGACGCGAGCACCAGCCTTGTACTGGACGACTCCGACGACGCGCTGACGACAGCGGAGGGCGAGGCGGCCTGGCGGATCTGGCTCGGGTTGTCCAATGTGCTCGGGCATGCCAGCACCCGGCTCGTGGACGCGCGCACCGCCGGCATGGAGCCGGGACCAGCTCCCGACCTGGCCTATCTCACGACGCCGGGGTCGCAGCAGGTGATGATCGAGATCGACGTCCCACCGCGATGGCGGCGTCTGCTGGACGCGGCGATCGACGACCGCGAGCGCCACCTGCTCCATGCCTTGGCGCAGGAGACCCGTCAACTCCCGGAACAGGGATACGAGTTGCCGGACGGTACGCCGCTGGACCTTGCCTGGCCGGATCTCGGCATCGCCGTCATATTCGACGCCGACCCGGGTGGGGTCTACGGCGCGATCCGCCGGATGGGCTGGCGGGTACTGGGACCCGACCTGACCGGCCTGCTCGACCTCCTACCCGCCGATTCCGCGATGGGAACTTCCTGATGGGCATCACGCTGTCCCGCGAGTTCGCCAAGTCCCTGGATCTCGACGGGTCGCTTAAGCAACGGGCCTGGGACTTCACCGTCAAAGTCATGACTGACCCGACAGCGCCGGGACTGCACATCGAACCGATCAAAGGTTCCCGCGACCCACGGGTGCGCACCGGCCGCGTCAATGACAACTACCGGGCCGTCATGTTCCTCGTGCGCGAGGGGGAGGACCCCGAATTCGTCCTCGCCGCGATCAAGAAGCACGACGAGGCGAACGCTCTTGCTGAACGCATCATGCTGCGGGTCAACCCCATCAGTGGCGTTCTCGAACTTGACTCGGACCCGGAGCCGGCACCCGACGCCGCTGCGGCATCCACCATTGCTCCCCGAAATCACGACATCACCGCCACTGGGCCGCTCGCCCCGTTCGACCCGGCCGAGCTCGAAGCGGTGGGCATTAACCCCCGCGTGGCCGCCGCCGCGGTCGCCGCAGCAACCGAGGACGCGTTACTGCATGTCGCCGGCCAAGCACCGCCCTGGCAAGGGGAGGTGCTGGTCTGTATCGCCACCGGTATGTCCATCCAGGACGCGCTGCAAAGCCTGAGTCTTGCAGCGGCCCTCCCTGGCGAACGCGACGCCGACGATGACGAAGGCGAGGCGGAAATCGAAGCCGCCGAGGACGCCGTCGAGCGCGCTCTTGCCCTGCCCGCATCGCAGATGGAGTTCGTCCGGATCAGCAGCGACGACGAGCTTCGTCGAATCCTCGAAGGGACATTCGCCCAATGGCGGGTGTTCCTCCACCCCGAACAGCGGCGCTACGTGCGCGGCCGGTTCAACGGCGCCTTCCGGCTGGGTGGTGGCGCTGGCACCGGCAAGACTGTGGTGGCGCTGCACAGAGCTCGGCATTTGGCCGAGCGGCCCGACGTCCGGGTAATCCTTACAACGTTCACCACCACGCTCGCGGATAACCTCTCGCGAGATCTACGTGTGCTTGACCCCCAGTCCCTGCTGGCTGCCAGCCTCGGCGAACCTGGCGTCCTGGTCCGCGGAATCGACAAGGTCGCCCTCGCCGTCCTCAGCGCCGTTGGTTCGGAGGTTCGCGCCGAGGCGTCGGCGGGACTGAGCGCGGGCGGCGGTTCACTTACTCCGCTGGACGATCAACAGAACCGGTCTTTGTGGGTCGAGGCCGCCAAGCAAGGTGGCCTGACGGGTGATCTCGCCTCGCCGACGTTCCTTGCCTCCGAATACCGGACCATCTTCTTGGGCAACGACGTCCGGACTCGCGAGGCCTACCTGAAAGTCCCCCGTCCGGGACGCGGGACCCGTCTCAACCGCGCCGAGCGTCTCGCCGTCTGGCAGGCCGTTGAGGTCTACCGTCGGCGTCTCGCATTGGAGCAGTCCGCGAGTTTCGCCGAGATCGCGCTGGTGGCTGCGCGGGCAGCGGACCTGCACGCTGACCGGACCGGTCTGCGGTTCGCGAACCACGTGATCGTTGACGAAGCCCAAGACCTCAACCCAGGCCATTGGCGGCTGCTGCGATCCCTCGTCGCGGAGGGACCGGACGACCTGTTCATCTCCGAGGACTCCCACCAGCGGATCTACGGCGAGAAGGTCACGCTGTCCCGGTTCGGGATTGCCGTCCGGGGGAGATCGCGCAGACTCACCCTCAACTACCGGACCACCGCCGAGAACCTGCAGTTCGCCCTCGGCATCCTCCGCGGCGTCGACGTCACCGACATTGATGGCGAAGCGGATTCCACAGACGGGTACCGCTCGGCGATGTGGGGGCCGGCGCCTCAGCTCTGCCGTTGCGATTCGTTGAGCGACGAGCTCGACACCGTGGCCGAGATCGTGGCTGGGTGGCTCGCGGAGAAGAACAATGATGGCGAAAACGTCGTCGAGCCCGGATCTATCGGCATCCTCGCCCGCAACGCGAAGGACCGCGATCTAGCCGCGCAAGGCCTGCGCGATCGCGCCCTGCGCGCGCACGTCGTCGCCGGCTCCGACACCGGTCGTTCTGATGCTCCGCGTCTGATGACGATGCACCGGGCCAAGGGTCTGGAGTTCAGCCGGGTGATCCTGTTCCGTACTGATGCCGCTGCGATGCCCTCGGAATGGGCGTTGAAGGACACCGCGGCGGACGAACGGCAGGACATCCTCGACCGGGAACGATTCCTGCTCTACGTCGCCGCTTCACGTGCCCGCGACCTGCTCGTTGTGACCTGGCACGGCGAGCGATCGCCGTTCCTGCCCACCACCTCAGCCACCTAATCTCGATCCACCGAGGGCTCAAGCCTGTCGGTGGCGACACACACCGCACCCCACCCAGCGGAATGATCACCACCCCAGGTGGAGCCGGAATTCATGCATAACGGCGGTCGCAGTGGGGTTAGTTCAGGTGACCACACGTAGGCGGATGGTCACGGGGTGCTTCCGGCCGTCCGTGGTGCGTGGTGCCTTGGAGGTGCCGATGGTTCCGACGATGTGCATGGACGAGGCCGCTGCAGGCCGCCCCTTGCGGTCAAATGCGGCAACACTTTTCGACTGCTACTTCTTCGACCTCGACATCAAGCTTGGGCGCACGCCGGTGCCCACTCGTTCCGGACGACCTGCGTGCGCCTCAACCGTTGACCCGCCGCCCAACGCCGGATGCCGACCCGACGGGCGGGCTGACCCCGGCGGAGGAGCGGACACGACCGTGCCTGATCCGTCAAGCTCGCCACCTCGCGTGCCGATGAACAAGCGGATGCTGGCCCACCGCCAGGTTCAGCCCGCCGGCCTTGGGCGAGGCCGGTACGCGCTTTTCGGGGGGACCGATGTTCACCATTGGCCAGCTGGTCTCACTGCGCGCTGACGCGGGTGAGGTGGGCTCGATCGTGGCCGAGCTCGCCGACGTGGATGGAGTCGCCCGGTACCGCGTGTTCCACGGGATCGGTCGACAACGCGAGTATTCCGCCGACCAGCTGCTCCCGGTCAGCGCCGCCGTCGGCGAGGCGTCGGCGGACCTGGGCGAGTTCCAAGCTCGGCTAACGGCGGCGCGACTGCGGCAGCCGACCGACGACCAACTCGGGTCACTGGGGTCGGCCCGAATCGATTTCAACCCCTTCCAGTACCGCCCGGTATTGCGCCTACTACGTGCCGATGAGCCGCGGTTGCTGATCGCCGATGACGTCGGCGTGGGCAAGACGATCGAGGCCGGCCTGATACTCAAGGAGCTGGCGTCGCGCCGTCCGTTGGAGCGCGTGCTCATCGCGTGTCCGAAGTCGCTGACGTCGAAGTGGCGCACCGAGATGCGCACCAAGTTCGACGAAACCTTCCGGATCCTGACTTCTGAAGGGCTCAAGTACTGCCTCCGCGAGACAAACGCGGGCGGCGTCTGGCCGGAGGAGTACCGGCGCTGCATCGTGCATTACGAACTGCTCCGTCTGGAGCGTTACCTCAACGGCGCCGATGACAAGCGCGGGCGCGTGCGCGGCTTGACGGAACTGGAGCCGCCGCCCTTCTTCGACCTGGTGATCGCGGACGAGGCGCACCATATGCGCAATCCGGCAAGCAACGTCCACGCGGTGGCGCAGTTTCTGGCCGATAACAGCGAAGCGCTCGTGCTCCTCTCAGCGACGCCGATCCAACTGCGGCGCCGCGACCTCCACACGTTGGTACGCCTGCTGCGGCCGCTCCTCTACCCAGACCTTGCGTCCCTGGACTTGGCACTCGAGCCGAACAAGTTCCTCACTCGCGCAAGCCGCGCACTGCGGACCGGTGACGTCGACGCAGAGAACCGGGCGACCTTGCAGGGGCATCTCGCGGAGGCGGTCGCTACGCCGTGGGGTCGGACCACCATCGGGGTGGATCCGAGGTTCCAGGAGCTCGCCCGCCGGCTCGACGACCCGAGAACGCTCGAGGTCGGCGAGCGGGTGCGAGCCGCCCGGACGATCGAAGAACTGCACGCGCTCGCGCACTTGATGAACCGCACCCGCCGGCGCGACATCACCACGTTCACCGTTCGCGAACCGGTGACGTGCAGCGTCGCCTTCACTGCTGGCCAAAAGGCGGCGTACGAGCGCCTGCTGGAGCTGCGGGCAGAGCAACTTCGGGAGCGGCATTCCAACGCAGTGGCGAAGCTCCTCCTCGACAGCCTGGAACGCCAGGCGTCCAGCTGCTTGCCGGCGTTGCTAGCCGCCCTCGGGCCGGACGCCGCTGCCGAATTTCGCCTTGAGGACTACGCGGATACGCCCGAGGACTGGGACGGCAACCTCGACGAGGACACGATGGCCCGACTCACCAAACATCCGTTGCACGGCCACCCAGACCTTGCTGGGCTGCTGAGAACGGCAGGTCGGGAGGACCCCAAGTTCGACACCTTGCGCCAGATCGTGGGCACCGCCGTGGACGGGGCCGGCCCCGGCAAGGTGTTGGTGTTCTCATTCTTCCTGCACACCCTCGCGTACCTGCGCGCTCGCTTGCAGGCAGCCGGCATCCGCGTTGGCGTGGTCAGCGGCAAGGTCGACGAAACCGACCGTCAGGCCCTCCGGGACCGCTTCGCGCTCCCGCGCGACAGCCCCGGCGCGATCGATGTCCTGCTCTCCAGCGAGGTCGGTTGCGAAGGCTTGGACTACCAGTTCTGCGACCGACTGGTGAACTACGACATCCCGTGGAACCCGATGCGGGTGGAGCAGCGCATCGGCCGCATCGACCGCTACGGGCAAGCAAGCCCGAAGGTGATGATCTACAACTTCGTCACGCCCGGCACCGTCGAAGAGCGTGTGTGGAACCGCTGCTTCGAGCGCCTCGGCATATTCCGGGATGCGATCGGCGACATCGACGGAGTTCTTGGCGAGCTGGTGCAAACCCTTACCGAGATCTCCCTCGACCCCGCGCTCACTGCTGCCCAGCAGGAGGAGCGCGCTCGCCAGGAGGTCGACAACGCCGAGCGACGACTAGCTGAGGAGTCCGCGCTGGAGGATGCCAGCCATGAACTGCTCGGCTGGGACGAAAGCCTGATGCAGGACTTCCAGGCTCTGCAGGACACCGGCCAGTGCGTAAGCCCTGCGCAGTTGCTCGCCCTCGTCCGGCGCTTCCTCGATCGACCAGACGTGCAAGCCGCCGTCACCGGAGACGAGGCCGGCACCCTGCAAGTGAAGGGTCCCAAGGCCGCGCGGGCCGCTATCGCGGCCCGGATCTCCGGCCTACCGGGCACGAAGATGAGCGACGCGCTCCGGGAATGGCTGAGCGGCGACGGTGGCGCATACCGCCTGTGCCTCGATGGGACGGGTGACGCCCAACGGCTTGTCGACCTGCTCACCGCGGAGCATCCGCTTGTCGCCGCGGCGGTCGCGGATCTGGCTCCCGCGCAAGGCGAAGAGCTCGTCCTTCGCGCGGTGGCAACCGATCCCGGACTGCGACCCGGCCGCTATGCGTTTAGCTGGGAGATTTGGCGGGTTCACGCCGTGCGCCCCCAGGTACGGACCGTGCTCATTGCGGTTGACGAGCGTTCCGGTGAGGCTGCCCCCGACGTCGAGGCGCGCCTGATGGCGCTGCTCACCGACGACACGGGTCGGCTGACCGCGACCGACGGCGGGTCCGGACCGTCAGCTGAGGCGGACCACCGGGCGGAGCGGTTGCGTCGCCAGGAACTGGTGGAAGCGGAGGCGACGAACGCGGTCCACCTGGCGCGCCGACGTGAGGCCTGGACAGCGCAGTACACGCGGCAGCGAGCCGCGCTGGAAGCTTTGCTGGCCACCGTGTCCGAAGGGCGAATCGCCCGCATGAATGCCGGGCGTATCGCGCGCCTCGACGCGGAGAACGTAGCCCGGATGAACGAGTTCGCCGGTCGAACCGTCGTCGATATCTATCGCCACCGCATGGCTTACGGGGTCCTGGAGGTTCGCAGTGGCGACTGACTATGAGGCGGTCCGGCGCGACAGCCTCGCGCGATTCGGCACTGACCGGAATCTCTTCGTGCTGGTCAGTGATCAGCTGTACGGCGACCGCGCCCACTTCATCTACGAGCTGATCCAGAACGCCGAAGACGCTCGCGCGAGCACGGTGAGCTTCGACCTTCAAGGCGATCGCCTCGTACTGCGCCACGATGGCCGACCGTTCTCGTCGGCGGATGTGCGGAGCATCTGTCGCGTGGCGGCGTCCACCAAGGCCGGCGATGAATCCACCATCGGGCGATTCGGCGTCGGCTTCAAATCGGTCTACAGCTACACGGCGCGACCCCGGATCCACTCCGGCGAGGAGCACTTTGAGATCGCGGACTTCGTCTCACCCGCGGCCGTGCGCCCGCTCGCCGGCCTCAGCGCGGACACCGTCATCATCCTGCCGTTCGATCGCGAAGGCGTCCCCGCCTCCGTCGCCCAAGCCGAGATCCGGACCGGGCTCGCCAACCTCCGAGGCGATGACCTCCTGTTCGCCCGCTCTGTCCACACGATCGAGGTCTTGCACAACGGAGTCGTGCAGGACGTGCTATCGCGGGACCTGCCGTTCTCACCCGACGTCGTTGAGGTCACGCACCGCCGTGGCGGCCGGGTGTTCAAGCACCCCAGTTGGCTGCGCTTCAGCCGTCCGGTGCCTGGCCATCCAAACCTCAACGTGGAGATCGCGTTCAGGCGCACCGACCACGGTCCTGATGCGTACGGGACGACTTGTTCTGCGGTCGACCCTGTGTTGGACGCGACCCTCGCAGCGTTCTTCTCCACCGGACGACCGAGTGGGCTCACCTTCATCGTCCAGGCCCCGTTTCGGACCACACCCGCCCGGGACAACGTGCCCAACGATCCCTGGAACCGCGAGTTGATCGCGGTTGCCGCCGAACTGCTTGTCGCGATCCTGCGCGAGCTCCGCGATGCCGGGCGACTGAGTGCCCGTCTGCTTGAGCTGCTTCCGTTGCGACCGGACCAGTTCGCGGAGGGCTCGCTCCTGCGCCCTCTGCATGACGCTGTCGCGCGCGCGATGGCAACCGAGCCACTGCTTCCCACGGATGAGGGCTATGTCCTGGCCGCAGAGGCCCGCAGCGCACGCACCGCGGGTCTCCGAGATCTGCTCGATCCGGAGCTCCTGCGCCTGTTCCATGACAGCGACGGTCAGCTGCGTTGGCTCAGCCACGACATCTCCATGACGAGGACTCCGGTGCTGTGGAGCTTTCTGCGTGAGGTGCTGCGGGTGCCCGACCTCGATATGGAGTGGCTTGCGTCGCGGCTCACCGCAGACTGCCTCGACGGAGTGCCGACTGAGTGGCTTTGCAAGCTGTACGCGCTGTTGGCCGACACTCCTGCCCTGTGGCGCCCGTTCACAGGGGGAGCGAAGGCTGGCCCGTTGCGGCGGATGCCCTTCCTCCGGTGCGAGGACGGATCGATGCGCGCGCCGTTTGACTCCGATGACACCGACGTCGTGTTCCTTCCCAGCGCCGGCCGGACGACCTTTCCGACGGTGATGGAAGCGATCACCGAAGACGCGGCGGCGATCGCCTTCCTGCGCGCGCTCGGACTCCGCGAGCCCGATCGAGCCGTGGAAGTCGAGCAGTTCGTCCTACCCCGCTACGTATCGTCAGACGTCGCGATCACCGACGCGCAGTACGCCGACGATGTGGCCGTGATGGTGGACGCGCTGGAGTCCTGTACCGGCGCGGCCCGGGGGGCACTCGTGGGCAAGATTGACCGGCACTTCGTGATTTGCGCCAGCGACACTGCAGGGCAGGGACGCTACTTCTGTCGACCCCAGGACACGTACGTCGCGAACGACGAACTCTTGCACTACGCCGCGGCGTCCGGCCACATGCGATTCATCGGGGCGTCCGCCCAGCTCTGGGGTTCCGCCGCGGAATGGTTGGGACTGCGGTGGCAACCGAAGCAGACTGCGGTGCCCTGTGAGGCCGACGGCCATGTCTCGCTCACCGCTGAACCCGGCCGGCACCGACGCGGGCTTCGCGGATTTCACCCGGGATTCGAGGTCGAGGGACTCTCCGCCGCGGTGGGTGCTCCGGACTTGCGCCGGTCCGCGTACGTCTGGAACAGCGTTCTCGTGCCGAACGCGAGACGGCTCGTGGGAATCGTCGAGTGCTCGACGAGTAAGAACTGGAAGACGGTCATCGCCGACCAGGCGAGATCTCCGGCCGGTCTGGCGGTGATCACCTCTCCGTGGCTCCCGGGTCCGGATGAGTCGTGGGTGATCCCCGCGGAAATTGATCTCGATACCCTGCCCGCGGAATTCTCCAGGTCCACCGAGCTGGCCGAAGCCCTTGGGATGATCCGCTCGGCGGTCGTCGACGCCGGCCGCCAGCTCGGGATCCCACCGGCGCTCGCCCACCGTCTCGCTACAGACCCTGCGCTCGTCGAGCGGCTCCAACGAGAGATCGCAGCGGAGACGCAAGCTCCTACCCGGCGTTGCGAGGCCGATCCGTCATCAGAGCCAGAGGAGCCGATCGACTTTGCCACCCTGCTGGCGCAGACCTTCGAGCGGGCAAGCAAGCCGGGATTGCCCGTCGAGGCAGGACAGCTCGGGACGGTGGCTCTGCCCGGGCAGCGGAGGGAGCGCGTGGCCGAGGAGATCCGCGACGTTGCAGAGGCCGCGGCCACCGCGGGACCGAGGTTCTCGCTGGTGCCACGCAAGGTCTGGGATGCGAAAGACAGCACGGTGCGAACCACTCTCCGAGAGTGGTACCGGGGGCGGTGCCAGATCTGCGATGACACGTTCTACACCCGCGACGGCCGCCCTTACTTCGAGGGCCTGCATCTGGTCTCCACCACACACGCTGCGTGGGTCGACCGCGTCGGCAACGTCCTCGCCTTGTGCGCGACCTGTTGCGCGAAGTTCGTTCATGGCGACGTCAACGCGGCGACCTTGGTGGAGCAGGTCCTCGCCTGGCGGCCAGTTTGTCAAGGCGGCGAGGGTGCTCGCATGCGGTTGGCCTTGTGCGGCGAGGAGGTAGTGATCCGATTCGACGAGCGCCACTTGCTTGACCTGCAGGTCTTAGCCTCGATCTGTGAACCGAGGGGATGAGCTCGCTGTTCGTCTGAGCACCTACCTCCGCGGCCGTGGAGCCGGCCAACGCTGGCGCGGTCCCAACAGGTGTCGGAACGATGCGGCCCCTGCCAGCGAGCTCGGCACCCGCCGTTCAAACCAGGCCGAGCGCCTTCGCTTTCGCTGCGGCGAACTCGAAGTCGCTGAGGATGTTCGCCTGGTGCAGTTCCGCGAGTTTCGCGAGGTGCGCCAGGTGCGCGAACTCGGCAGCCCCCAGCAGGTTGTCCTTCGCGAGCTGGAACTCCGTATCCGTGATCGCCCGGGTGTACAGGAGGTTCTGCAGGTTCTGGAGCGCTTCCGCGGTTCTCGGATCGGCAATTGCGTTGACCCTCGCGGCCGCCGTCGCGTCGGTGCTGGTTGCCGGCGACCGCCGGAGCACTTCGGCGATTTTCTGCTCAGCCTTCTCCGCGGCCTCCCTCCGCTCGTTCTGCCGCAGACGCACCGACGCCGTCGTCGGTCCTTGGCCCCGGACCAGGTAGATGCCTGCGGCGCAGACAGCGAGACCGATCAGGAAGAACGTCAGAAACAAGGCAAAGGTCGACGTGCTCTCGTCGTCCATCGCCGGGGCGAAGACGCTCAGCGTGAGGAAGAATCCGCCGATCAGGACTACAGGAACGCCTAGCCTCCATTGGGTGGCTGCCGCCGCGAATCGCCTGCGGCGCGGCCGTGTGTCCCACTCCAGCGCAAGCCGTCCCAGTGCTTCGTGCCGCCGGTCCCGGCGTCCCGATACCAGCCCTCGGCTTTCGGGGGGTCGTCCTTGCGGGTCCGTTCCCAGATACTGCTGGCCGGGCTAGCGCGCCATTGCTCCCGGTGGATCCGCCGCATTTCGCGCCGCATCTCAGCTTGCTGTCGCATCTCCTCGGCCTGGCGTCGCATCGATTCGGTCTGGCGTCGGGTCGAACGCTCGGTAAGTCGGGAGGGCAGGTCGAACACGCCGCCCGATGAGTCGCTCGGCGGAGGCGGCGGAGGTGCTGCACGAGTCGCGGGGACGGCAGCGGTTCGCAGTGCCACCTGCTCGGTCCAGGCCATTCCGTCCCAAAAGCGCAGCTGCGACGGGTTAGCGTTGTCCGGGTACCAGCCAGCCGGGGCCTGCGTCGTCATAGGCCGAGGACCCTAGCCTTGGCGGCGTCGTAGTCCTGCTGGGTGATGAGGCCCTCGTCAAGGAGCTGCTTGAACTGTCGGAGCTGCGCAACGGGTTCGTCTCCGGCCGTGGCAACGGGAGGCGTCGGCCCCGTGGACTGCTGGAGACCTGAGGCGCCGGCAGTCCCGGCGGCCATTGCCAATCCCAGGATCCCGGCGGCGCCGTCGACCGCACCCGCGGTCTGCAGGCCTTCGGCCACCGACGCTTGCATGTTGGAGTTCCCACGGGCACCTATGAGTGCGTCGGCGCGCTGAACCGTCTTGAGTAGCTCGCGGGTGCCCGCGTCGTACTCGATGCCCACCACGGCCGTGCTGACGATTTCGAGGCCGCGCCCGGTACGCCACTGGTATCCGCGCTCCACCGCCTCCGACAGGCTTCGGGCGAACCCGACGGAGTCGTGTTGAATGCGCGTCATCCGGTTGCCGTGCGACGCGTCGTTTGTGTACGCCGACAGCGCCTGAGCGAGGCTCCCGACCACCTCGTGGAAGAGCTGGGTGGCGGCGTCGTTGCCCGCATCGGTGAAGTCGAAGACCGCGCCACGCTGGAGGTAGGTCGCAGGAACCCAGTTTCGGACGAACAGGATCGGGTCCGTGATCCGGATTGTGTAGGTGCCGCGCGCCAGCGCGCCGACCTGCGTGTTGAGGAACGCGTCGTCCCAGTAGATCTCGCTGGAAGTCCCGAACCGGTTGTTTGGTAGCTCCTTGAGTGAGACGAACAATGCCTGCTGCTGGGACTGCGGCCGGCCGCCGAACTTGAACCGCTCCCAGGACGTGTTGATGAAGGTGCTCACGATCCCGTTACCGGCGAACACCGACCGGGAGTCGGGGGCGTCCGAGCGCCACTCGTACGCGCCGGGCTCGGCGACGAATCCGGTGACACCGCCGTCCTGCAGCAGCACGAGCCCGTAGCCCTCGGGGACGAGGATGCGGCTGCCGTTGGTGATGACCCCGACCGACCCGTCGTCGTTCGTGCCTCTCCCGGCATTGCTTCTCGTCGGTACTGCCGCGAACAGGGCTGCCGTGGGGCTGATCCCGGCGGGAACCGAGGCGAAGTCCTTCCACTGGTCGCCGAGTACACCGCTAGCCGCGTCGACCGCTGCCTTGATCAGACCCACGAGATCAGCTCCAAGGTTTCGGCCGTCAACATCATGCGCGTCATGCTTTCACGCCTGAGTTCGTCGGCCGAGCGCGCTCGCGCTGCGTACCAATCATCGGCGCAGCCATGTCACCTACTGAGCCGACCTCCACACGTGAGGTGCCGATCAGCCGGCTGACTCGGGGCTCGGACCGGTCGGGTCCGTCCTGCGGTCAGACCGTCCATTCAGCGTTCGGGTCGTCCAGCTTCTGGCGGAGCGCAACGGGGTCATGTAGGTCCGCGAACGGGCTCTTGTGAGCCATCGTCGAGATTGAGGCCAGGATCGTCGGGACAGCCTCGGGGTTGCCCGACATCGCCTGGTCGAGCTGACGAAACAGGTTGTCAAAGACCCGCTCTCGCTCGTCGAACGAGCGATCGAGGTAGCTCAGGAAGAGGTCCCGCCGCTCGTGGATCTCGGCGATGCGGACGTCGGCGTGCGCTCGGATCGCCTCGCGCTTGGTGCTCTCCTCCTCGTGAACCCGGATCCACTCGCGGCCCAGCTGGACGATCTCGGTGACCACTGCCATGGGGCTGATCGGCGGGGCCTTGTCCACGATCTTTCCAGTGATCGCGGCGGGGCTCAGTGTCTTGTCGGCAGTCATGCCGCGTTCCTCTCGATGATGGTGAACGATGCGTTGGACAGGTCGCCATCCTCGCCGAGGAGCGGGGTGTCCAACACCTGGCCGAGCTCGGCCATCAGAAGGGCGGTCTGCTGGAATAGCGCGAGATCGCGCTCCGGGTCGAAGTCCAGTCGGGCCAGCTTCGCCAGCGAATCGCGGCACCGGCGGTCGAGGCGGTCGAGAACGCGGCGCATCTCGTCGCATCGGCGGCGCAGCCGCTTCATGAGGTCGATCTGCACGTCGGTGGCGGCGATGGCCACGTCGACCTCGGCGGCGTAGGCCTTCGCCTTGGACTGGGCCTTCTCGCCCTGGATGGCCAAGGTAATTCCGCCGATCAGCAGGGCGGGGGCGACCGCGAACCCGGTGAGCATCGCCCCGCCGGCCGCAACACCTCCTCCACCGGCGGCCAACGTTCCGCCGCCGAGCCAGGCCAGGCTGGCGCTCTGAGCGGCGGCCCCGGAAAGGGTCGAGATCGCGGTGCCGGTGCCGGCCACGGCGAGAGCTTGGACGCCACTAAGCGCCGCTTGCTGGGCGACGACAGCGGACACGGCCGCGCTGACGCCGCCTTGGATGAGGCGGCCTTCGTGGACCAGTTTGCGCAGGGTCGGGAGGTCGAGGCGTGGCGTCTGCACACCGCCGATCGCTACCCGGTCGAGGCGCTTGACCTTACGCTCGTTCGTCTCCAGCCAGGTCACCCAGTCAGCCAGCGTGGTGGTCTGGACCTCGATCTGACGACGGCCGTAGTCGGCGAGGTGCGACCCGGTCTTCTCCTCGGCCTTCTTGTGCTTCGCGATGGCGTCCTTGTTGCGTCGGCTGGCGCGCTCGGCGATCTTCTTGGCCTCCGCCATCTCGGCCGCGCCGACGGCTCCGGCGCCGATGCCGATGCCACCGGAGCAGATGAGCGCGATCGCTACTGGGATGAGCGGAAGTGGCACGAGGGCTCCTTGATTCAGTCGCAAGTCAGCGGTGTGGCGCGACAAGAAGAAAGGCTCTATGGGCCCGTCGCGCTCTTGGACGCAGGGGAGGGTCGATCGGTTGCGTGGATTTGTGAGGCTGCTTCCGGATTCGCCCGGACGGAAGTCGCTCGCCGTCAGGCCGGCGAGGACACCACGAGTCCAATTCGAATGAAGACGCGCCGAGCGATGGAGCCGTCTAGGTCGGCGCGCCACTTCCTGAGTTCGTCCCCTCCCGGCTATCAAGTCTGCGGGCACGGCGCCGGCCGTCCAGCTCGTTCGTCCTCGCTTCGCTCCGGGCGCTCCAGCTGGACTGCCAACGCCTATTGCGCCCGCGGTCGCCTTGCTTGCCGGGAGGGGGCGAAGAACGGTTGGTCAAGCAAGGACCACCACCCACCGCCCCGGCAGGGAGGCTTCTTGTGATGAGTCGTTTCGAGATTTCGCGGGTGCAGGTCGACATCGCCGGGCCGCAGGCTTACACGCTAGACGCGCACATCAGCACCAGGACTGGGACGCCGTCCGAGGTGGTGTCGGTGATGCTGGGTCAGATGGTGATCTACGTTTACGACCTCGCCGCCGCGCGAGCGTTCGCCGCTGTCTGGCGCACGGCCCTCGGTTACGCGCCAGTCGGACTGCCCGACCAGCTCGACGACTCGCGGGTCACGGGCGCGACCAGCGAGGCGGGCGCGCTGCTGCACATCGCGGGTGTCCCAGATCGGCGCCGGATTCACGGCATTGCTGTCGGGGCCAGTCCGACCGGTCGGCCGCATGTGCGGGTCGAGCTGGGTCGTCTGATCGTTCACGCACATGACCTCGTCGCGGTGACCAGTGCCGCCGCCGCGTGGGACTCGGTCGAGCGAACCGCCGCCCGGGTGTGGCCGGAGGTCGACGCATTCGAGCAGGTACAGGTCACCCGCCAGCGCCGCTTGGCGAAGACCGGTCGGGTGCAGGCCGAGGTCGAGACTTGGGTCGGCTGAGTCGCGCGGCCGGAGCCTGTGGACGAAGAAGCACCGTCCACAGGCTCCGGCCGGATTCTTTCGGTAGCGGGCGCGGGCGGGCAGGCTGAGCATCATGTTGGAGATCTGTATGGACGACGATGACGACGACGGCGGCGCCGTCCTGGCCGTGCATGACACTGCCGCGGCCGCACTCAACGACCTGGACCGCATCGCCGAGCTCACCGCCGCTCAGTTGGCGGCCAATGGTGAGGGAGATCGCGGGTTCGAGCTCGGCCTCCTGGTTCGGGATGCCGGGTCGGGGGCGATCGTGGTCCGGTCATGCATCGGCGGCTAATCGGAGAGGACTCCGGATCCAAGACTTCCACGCGATCGATCGGCCTGAGGTCTAACGGTCTGACCTGACGGCTACCGTCGGGTCCGTGAAGATGAACACCATTGGTAAGCAACTGTTGTTCTCGACGGTCCGGCTTGTAAACAACGGTGTCGGCGTGCGCAGCGTCGGCACGGGATTCCTCTTGGACGCGGATCCAGCACCCGAGAAGCACGCTCCGATCCTCATCACGAATAAGCACGTCGTTGAGGGTGCTACCACCTTGGAAGTGCACTTCGTCCAGAAGCAGCGGCACGCGGATGAGCCAGCGCTCGGACAACCGACGGTCCTCCATCTGAGTGACGTTGCTGGAACCTGGATTGGCCACCCGTCCGCTCACGTGGACGTAGCCGCAATCGCGCTGGCGCCGCTGCTCGGGAACCTGCCCGCGCCTGCCTTCTATCGGACGCTGGGTCTGGATCTGCTGCCCACTCCCGAGGTCGCCGAGAATCTGGACGCCATCGAGGATCTGACATTCGTGGGGTACCCCAACGGCAGCTACGACACCGCGAACCTGACCCCGATCGTGCGGCGGGCGATCACCGCCACCCCGGTCGAGCTCGCGTTCGGCGGCCGGCCGGTATTTCTAGTGGACGGGTCGGTGTTCGGGGGGAGCAGTGGCAGCCCCGTTTTTATCCTCAGCGACGGCATCTACCGGGAAGGTCCCGGCCGGATGGTGGTCGGGTCGCGCCTACTGCTTGTGGGGATCATCGCTGAGACAATGATTCGGGACGGACTCCACCGCCTTGTGGTGTCAACTGCTCAACACGTACGAATCGCGCAGGAGCTGAATCTCGGCTTCGCCTTCAACTGGCGCGCGATTGACGAAACGGTAGACGCTGTCTATGCGGCTCACGGCGCCGTTCGCCCGAGCGCATCGGTGGCCCCGCCACCGAGCCCGTGACCCCACTCGGTGCGCGTCGGCGGCACCCTAAGGCAAGAGCGTGAACGCAGGGACGTGCATCGGGCGAACGACGGAGAAATCTCGGCGGTCGAGCGTGGCGACCTCGCTGCAGCCCAGCCGCTCGGCGGTGGCGATGACGAGGGCATCGGTAGTGCCCAGGGGAAGATCGGCATAGCGCTCGACCAACTCGGCGGCGCGATCGAAGTCGGGTGCGGTGGGCGCCTCGACGTCGAAGTCACCGGCGGCGACCGAGCGGAGGAACGCGACTTCGATCGCGGTGCCCGCGTGCGCCGCGACGAGGTACCCGACCTCGGCGATGACCGGCGCGGGGACGATGAGCCTGCGGCCGGCAAGCCGTGCACCGGTGAACAGGTCGACGCAGGCGCGATGGTCGGGGTCCCGCCGGACCGCGGCGGCGACCAAGGGACCGGTGTCGCAGATCAGCAAGGTCAGCGACCGAAGCCGTCTGCCAACAATTCTTCGCTACGCGCCCCGATAGATGTTCCATCACCCTCGGCCATGCCGAACCAAGCCGGCGGCCACTGGGTCGGCTCGGGAGCCGGTTCGAGCCGGCGTTGGACCTCGGCCAGCACGGCGGGCACCTGGTCCTCGGGAAGTTCCTGGACCAAGCGCGCCAGCTCGTCACGCTTCGGGCTCATGTCCCCAAGTGTAGACGCGGACGTTCCCGCCGGGCCTGGCCCCGGCGAGGTCGTCGTGACACGAAAAATGACACGAACCGTGGTCAAGCGGTGGGGATTCTGGGGTCAGGGAGGGTCCCCGTGGGGACAAAGTCGCAGGTAGAGGATGTAGTAGCCGCAACGCGACGCACTCGTAATGCGTAGGTCCGGGGTTCGATTCCCCGAGGCGGCTCCACAAACTTGCAATTCAGGGGCTTAGCCAGGTTGACGGGGCGCAGGGCGTGCTGGCTGGGCGCTGGCGGTGTCCCAACGCGTGCTCGCTAATCGTCGCTCCGCGAAGGTGATGAGTTCGAAGACGTCTGACGCCGAGTAGACATGCGTCTGTCCGATCCTTCGCTTCGTGAGTACGCCCGCTGCGGCGAGTTCCTCGAGCGCTGTGCCGGCAGAAGGCCGACTGACGTCGAAGAGGCGAACGACGGTGGCCGCGGTCAGGACGGGGTGCTCCTGAAGCGTGGACAGGATGCGTGCGGTGGCGGAGTCGGCGCGCGGTGTCTCCCGAATCCCGGTGGAGCGACGATGTGCCGCCACATCGCTCTCCCACCGCTCGCGTAGTTCGCTCAGGTCCGTGGCGAAGGTTTGGGCTTGATCGACTGCGACGGAGACCGCAGTGAGGAAGCAGCGCAGCCACGCCGAGAGCGCGCTCTGGGCGGCGGAGTCGGTGGCGGTGCCGGTGTACCGGTAGGTGGTGAGTCCGTCGACGTATTCACGGGATCGGGTGAGCAGCACGGGGCTGATCGGGAGCACCGCATGAGTGGTCAACCCGCGGCGGACGAGCACGGTGTGGATGAGAGCGCGTCCGACACGACCGTTGCCGTCCTTGAAGGGGTGCACCGTTTCGAATTGGGCGTGAACGATCCCGGCCTGGACGAGGGCGGAGTGGGCGCCATGGTCCAGGTATGCCGCGAGGTCGGCCATGAGAAGGGGAACCTGCTCAGCCGGCGGCGGAACGAACTCTGCATCCAGCGGGTGGTAGTCGGATCCGCCGATCCAGTTCTGCACTGTGCGAACGCCGTGCAGGTCCGGTTCATCGACCATGAGGACTGCGTGTAGAGATTCGATGTTCGCAGCCGTGATGTGATCCCCCATCGCGAGCTCAGCGGTGGCCGTCCTCAGGGCTGCGATGTTGGCGGCGACCCGCTTGGCTGTTCGGTTGACGTTGCGCGAGTCGAGTGCCTCTTCGTCTGCGAGTTCGGCCAAGCCCACCTGCTGCGGTGAGACCTCCATCCCCTCGATTCGGGACGAAGCTATGGCCTCGGAGCGAAGGAGGAAGCGCGCGAGTCCTTCAAGTCCTTGTGCCCCGGGAGCATCGCCGATTTTGCGTACCTGTCGTTCGGTGCGCCCGGCGAGTTCAGCCACGTCCGCGTCGAGTGCCAAACCACGTTCGGACAGGCGGTCCGGTAGGTACGAGCGGTAGTTCCCGGACCGGCGGTCAGCGTAGGTCGGGGCGTTTTGGGTGCCGTGCCAGGTCCCTGTCGTCCAGTCGGCCATGGTTCGCCCTTCCTGGCTAACCTTGCGTCCACTGAGCCTCGATGAAAGTTTAGACTACTAAACCTACAGTAGGGGCGGACCAGTGAAGGGATGCGAGGCAAGCTTGCGCGGCGGCGGATACCCGTGACTCCAGGCGTGACCCCAAATGTGGTCAACCGGAGAGGTTCCCGAGGCCAGGGAGGGCCGGGCTGGGGGCGTAGTTGCTGGTAGAGGCTCTAGGAGCCACAACGCGCAGTACTCGTAATGCGTAGGTCATCGGTTCGATTCCGATAGGCGGCTCCGGCAAAGCCCCAGGTCAGAGGCCTAGTAGTGCCTTCTGCTGCTGGGGCTTCTTGCTGTCGTGGGATCACTGGTGGTGCGAGCTCGGTTACTCTGATCGCATGGGGCGGGGCGGTGCAGCTGACAAGCGCGATCGAGGGTCGTTCGAGAAGCTGCCGAGCGGTCGGCTCCGGGTGATGGTGTTTACCGGGTACGACCCGGTCAGCAAGCGCCGGCACTACGTCAGCGAGCTGGCGCCGAAGCAACTGACCGAGGCCGCCACCTTGCGCGAGGCGGAGAAGACCCGCACCCGCCTGCTCAACCGCGTCGACGAGCAGCGCAGCTGGGTGCCGGAATCTGACCGTAAGGCGGCAAATGTCCTGGCCGGTCAGGTGCCGCTTCGACCCGGCTGATCCGCATTCGACGAGCGCGACGAACGGAACCGTCGGTGGCGTCGGCTTCCATTCTGTGGTGGGAAATGACAACACCGGGCACGGCCCGAACTGTGGGCGCTGGCTGCTGTGGGACCTGGAGAACTGCCCGGCTACTACCGGCCGCTCGCGCGAGCTCTGGTTCTCCTTGCTGGCGGCTGCCGGTCCGTTCGACCGCGCCATCGCAGCGGGCCAGGAGGCGGTTATTGGCCGCTACACCAGCGAGTTGGCTGGTCTCGGAATCACGTTCGTCACCGCGCCGTCGGTCAAGGACGGTGCCGATCAAGTGCTGCTTGACGCTGTAGGCGGACAACCGCGGATGAACTTGGTCGTCGCGTCGAACGACTGGCAGTTCGTCATGCTCGCCCGCCGAGGCCACGCGTTGACGGTGATCACGCAACGGCCAGCGCAGCTGTCTCGGGCGTTGGCCGCAGTCGCGTTGGCCGTCATCGTAGTGCCGCCGCCTGGTCCTAGTCTGGGCTGGACCTCGTCATCGAGGACGTTCTTTCGGTTAGCATCGGATGGACCGTCAGATGCACGCGATCTCCCTGTAGCGCCGAAGTCGGGAAGGGGCCGTGCAGCTCGGAGCCGTCGCATGTAGCAGCGCAAATGGAGCACGCACCGCGACTATCGCGAGCGCGATGAGCGGGTCGAACGCTTCTTTCGATCTTCGGGCCGTCACGAGGACCCTGAGAACACGTGAGCTCGCCGCCCCCAGTCGCACCAGCGGTACTAGAGACGGCGCTCGGGATACCCGGACTTCCGCAACCATGTCCGCACGCGCGTCAGCGTTCCGGAGTCGATCGCGGCGTCTTCCTCGTTCGTGGTCATGGCAGCAAAGTCAACGTCGAAACGTGTTTCGGCCGAACGACGGAGAAGTCCCGGCGGTCGAGCGTGGCGACCTCACTGCAGTCCAGTCGTTCTGCTGTGGCGACGACGATGGCATCGGTCGTGCCCGGGGGAAGATCGGCGTAGCGCTCAACGAGATCGGAGGCTCGGGTGAAGTCAGCCTCAGTCGGTGCCTCGACTTGGAAATCGCCAGCTGCGACCGAACGCAGGAATGCGACCTCGATCGCGGTGCCGGCGTGCCGTCCGAGGAGGTAACCAACTTCGGCGATGACCGGCGCGGGGACGATGAGCCGGCGACCAGCAAGCCGCGCGCCGGTGAACAGGTCGACGCAGGCGCGATGGTCGGGGTCCCGCCGGACCGCGGCGGCGACCAGGGGGCCGGTGTCGCAGATCAGCAAGGTCAGCGACCGAAGCCGTCTGCCAACAATTCTTTGCTACGCGCCCCGATAGATGTTCCATCACCCTCGGCCATGCCGAACCAGGCTGGCGGCCACTGAGTCGGTTCAGGTGCCGGTTCGAGCCGGCGTTGGACCTCGGCCAGCACGGCGGGCACCTGGTCCTCGGGGATTTCCTGGACCAGGCGCGCCAGCTCGTCACGCTTCGGGCTCATGTTCTCGAGTGTAGGCGCGACCGCTGACAGGGGCCCGAGTTCACGCCCCGGCCGTGACACGAAAATGACACGAACCCCTGGTCAACCGGCGGGGATAATGGGGTCAGTGAGGGTCGCCGTGGGGCAAAGTCGCAGGTAGAGGCCCTAGTAGGCACAACGCGGCGCACTCGTAATGCGTAGGTCTTCGGTTCGATTCCGATAGGCGGCTCCACAAACTTGCAGGGGACCGCTAGCACTGCACCGTTCCATCTGTCCGGGCGGCAGCGCGCTTCGTAGCGGTGTGCGGGCGCGGGAGAACTCAGGCCCGGCTGCTGGCGGGCGCCTGGAGGCGGGTGATCACGGCCTGGCTGAACCGTTCGGTGTCGGCGAGGGGAAGGGGTCGCCCTGACCCCTGGTAGGTCAGCACCGCGGCGATGTCGGCGAGCCGGACGAACACCAGGTCCACGACGGTGTCGAAGGTCCGGCCACCCCCGCGCGCGGTCAGAACCGCGCGGACCGCGACCGATTCCTGACCGAGGGTGGGAAAGCGCAGCGGGGTCACCCGCGCCGGGTCGAAGCGCACGCGATCAAGGCGAGGGTTGTCGTCGGCGGCGAGCTGGTCGGCGACCGCGGCGTCGAGCGCGTCCCCCACACATCCGGGCAGGGCCGCACCGGAGACAGCGTTGAAGAAGGCGTCGATCGCCTCGCGTTCGGCGAGGACCGCCGCGGAGCGCACCCGGTCGCCCTCGGCGGAGGTGAAGGTACGGGAGCCGGCGCGGAGCGGTTGGGCAGCGAGATCGTCGGCGTCGGCGTCGGCGTCGGCGCCTGGGTCGGTGAGGTAGCCCGCGTCCAGGCCGAGGCAACGCTCCACCCGACGCCCGAACGCGCCGTCGACCCCGGCGGAGGTTGCCTTCCCGCGGGCGGACCACCCGGTCGGGAAGTCGGCGCGGGTGAACTGCGCAGCGCGAAGCAGCTCTTCGGCCCCCTCGACGCCACCAGGCGGTGCGGTCGGCACGGCGAGCGAGGGTCCGGGGTCGGTCGGCAACGGCGCGGGGGTCACCGCGGCGGATTCGGTTGGACGCGGTGCCTCGGGAACCGCGGAAGCAATGGGAGGGACGGGCGCCGGCGCCGGTGAACTGGCGGTCGGCGCTCCCGCTTGCGGCCCACTGGCCTGCGACGGGAAGACCTCGTCGCCGGAGGACACGCAGCCGGCGATGCCACCGGCGAGCGCAAGGGTCGCCGCGGCTGCGGCGACCAGGCGTGTGGCGTCCATGAACCGTCCTCCCGCGTGACGACTTCCCCGACCGCCCACCCTTGTCGTGGGTCGTGGCCGGGGCGGCGACTTTGCCGAGAAGGGGCCGACCTGTGAACCAACACCGGGGAGCACGCGGCCCACCTGCCGGTCAGGTCAGGTGGGCCGCCTGTCGAGCAGGCTCACTTCTCCTGAGCCAGGGCCGCCAGCCCCATGCCGGCCCACCCGAGGCCGCCGCCGAGCAGGACCGCCTTGCCCCAGGTGGAGGTGCGGCCCTTCCTCATGTCGATCATGGACGCGACCAGGTCGAGGAGGTCGACCGCGACGCCGAGCTGCAGGGCCCGGCGCCGGACCGCGGGATCCTGGGCCAGCACCGCAGCGCCGAGCGCGATGTCGCGGGAGGCAAACAGTCGACTGAAGATCGGCTGGGCCGGCCCGCGCAGGCCGGACACCGTGTTGGTCGCGTCCGGCGCCACCCAGGACAGTGCGCCGAAGCCGATCCGGCCGGCAGCCATCACGGTGGTCAGGGGCGTGGCCATGGACGGCCCTCCTTGTGGTCGGTGTAAGTACTCGTGCTGGATCAGTGTGGTGTCGGGGTCCTCCATCGTGCGCGCCCGGGTCGGGACGGTGCGCGGGGCGACGGGGTCGACGTGCCCCACCCGATCGGCCTGCTCACCGACCTGAGCCGGGCGACGCCGGCCCGCCCGCGAACTACATTGATTTTGACGCGTGGCGCAGGGACCGCGCTCGCCAACGGTTCACCGATCAGCTGGGGTGCCGCGTGCAGGTGACGAAGCTGCTGACCACGACCGTCAAGGGCTTCTCCCTGTCCGAGCCCGACGAGGTCGTCCTGGATGCCAGCGGCGCCATCGGGGACCGCGAGTTCTTCTGCGTGGGGCAGACGGGCACCCTGACGTCGATCACCCGGACCGGCCGCCTCTGCGGGGTCGAGGCCGACTACGACGCGGCCCGGGACTACCTCCTCCTGCGCTTACCCGACGGAACCACGATCGAGGGCCCGGTGCAGTTGGGCGACGAGGTCCCGGTCGAGCATTTCGGCATCGCTATGCCGGGGCGCCTGGTCGACGGCCCGTGGAACGCCCAGCTCTCGAAGCTGGCCGGGCGGCCCCTGCGCCTGGTGCGCGCGACCGGTGCGCGCCGGGGCTCCGACCTGCACCCGGTGACGTTGCTGTCGGAGGCCTCACTGGCGGCGCTCGCGGACGCCGCCGGCGTCGACACCCTGGATCCGCGGCGGTTCCGGATGTTGATCGGCTTCGACGGCACGACCGCGTTCGAGGAGGACACCTGGCACGGTCGCCGCCTGCGGGTGGGTGCGGCCATCGTGGAGGTCGGCGGGCCGGTACCCCGGTGCGCGGCGACGCTCCGCAACCCGGACACGGGCGTGAGTGACCTGCCGGTGCTCAAGGCCATCGCGCGACTTCGCGGCGTGCAGCCCAACGAGTTCGGCGAGGGCCTCAACCTCGGGGTCTACGCCCGGGTGATCGCCGGTGGCGCCCTGCGGCTCGGGGACGACCTCGAACTCCTCTGAAGCAACGGCAGGGTGTGTGCGGGAGCAGGTCGGCATCGCGGCCGGGCTGCGGCTAGGTCATACTTCTCGGACACGGGATCGCCCAGGCATCTGCGGCTCCACCAGCCGCGCGCGCTGCGGCGGGGGCCGTGTAACCGCCCCGAAGACCTGGTCCGCAGGGGCGAAAGCTCTGCGCCGATCTCTGGCAGATCCGGCGACCGAGTCGCGCCTGGGCGTCCATGCCCAGAAGGAGGAATCACTTGGCTCGACCTCGGCAGGCCCCGAGCGGTGCACGTCGTGGCGGCGCGCGCCCCGAGCGGCCCGGCCGCCGCCGCGACGGCGTCGGCATCATCGGGGTACTCGCACGCACGGTGCGTGAGGTCGAGGGGGCCGTCGCCCGCGGTTCGATCCCGGCGTCGGTGCGCACGAAGTTCCAGGTCGTCGCCCTGCTCGTGCGGCAAGAGCGCACCCGGGTCCGGGCGGACACGACCAGCACCGAGTCGGCGCGGGCGGAGATGCTCAAGCGTCTCGACGGGATCGCGATGATCCTGGCGCAGACCGCCGCCCGGGATCCCTCGCTGCTCGCCCTGCTGGCCGAGGACGCCGTCGTCTCCACGGCCGCCCGGTCCCTCATCCGATCGATGCTCACCGACGCGGGCGTCGAGGTGGCCCCCGAGGAGATCGCGCCTGCTGCCCCCGCCGTCACCGCCACCGCGGAGCGCCGGGTGGTGCCCCAGGCCGTCGTCTCGCGGCAGCTGGCGAATCCGTTCCTCGCCCCCGACTTCTCCGCCGCCAGGCCGAGCGCGGCACCCACCCGCCGCTTGAGCACCTGGGAGCTGCTGGGCCCGCTCTTCCGCTCCTTCGAAGAGGCCGCTGCGGGAGCCCCGGCGTGCATGGCGCTGCCCCAACGATCCGCCGTGCAGGTCGCGGCCGGCGTAGAACTGATGCCCCATCAGGCACAGGTGATCGCAGCCGCCTCCGCCGGGCACCGGACGTTCCTGCTCGCGGACGAACCGGGCCTGGGTAAGACGGCACAGGCATTGCTCGCCGCGCAGGCTGCCAACGCCTACCCGTTGCTCGTCGTCGTCCCGAACGTCGTCAAGACCAACTGGGCGCGCGAGGTCGGTCTGTGGACGCCGATGCGCGCCGCCACCGTCATCCACGGCAACGGCGAGCGCATCGACGGCTTCGCCGACATCGTGATCGTGAACTACGAGGTGCTCGACCGCCACGTGGGCTGGATCGGGGACTTCGGCTTTCGGGGGATGGTCGTCGACGAGGCGCACTTCATCAAGAACAAGACCTCTCAGCGCTCCCAGCATGTCCTTGAGCTGGCCGACCGCATCCGTTCGCGCACCGTGCGGCCGTTGCTGATGGCGCTGACCGGCACCCCGCTGATCAACGACATCGAGGACTTCCAGGCGATCTGGGAGTTCCTGGGCTGGATCGATGCCAAGAAACCGCTCGCCGAGCTGATGCACGCGCTCGAGGAGACCCAGCTGACCCCGATCGACCGCGAGTTCTACCCGGCTGCACGCCAATGCGTGGTGGACCTGGGCATCGTGCGCCGGCGCAAGGTCGACGTGGCTGCGGACATCCCCGCCCGCCGCGTCGCGGATCTTCCCGTCGAGCTCGAGGACAAGATCGGGCGTTCGATCCGCCAGGCTGAGCAGCGCCTCGCCAAACGGATGATGTCCCGCTACCAGGCGGCACTGGAGGCGCGCAGCTCCAAGACCGTCGTCGACGGTATCGACCACGACCTCGTGCGCACGATCGCCACCCGGGAGCGCAAAGAGGCCACGACGTCCAAGACCGACGGCAACGTGTTCGGCATGATGCGCCGCATCGGTCAGGCCAAGGCCGGCCTCGCCGCCGATTACGCCGCCCAGCTTGCGCGTAGTGCCGGCAAAGTCGTCTTCTTCGCCAAGCACGTCGACGTCATGGACGCGGCCGAGGAGACCTTCGCCAAGGCCGGCATCCGCTACTCCTCGATCCGTGGGGATCAGACCTCGACGACGCGCCAGAAGCAGATCGACGCGTTCGTCAACGATCCGGAGGTTGCCATCGCGGTCTGCTCGCTGACCGCGGCCGGCGTGGGCCTGAACTTGCAGGTGGCCTCCGACATCGTGCTCGCGGAGCTGTCCTGGACCGATGCGGAGCAGACCCAGGCCATCGACCGCTGCCACCGCATCGGGCAGACCGAGCCCGTCACCGCCTGGCGGATCATCGCCGCTCAGACCATCGACGCGCGGATCGCGGAGCTGATCGACAGCAAGGCCGGTCTCGCCGCGCGGGCGCTCGACGGGGCGGGGGAGCAGGCGTCCTCCTCTGCCGACGTCCAGCTCGAAGCGCTCGTCGCGCTGCTCACGGACGCGTTGTCGGCAGCGCCGTAGCCTCGGAAAGGCGCTCATGCCGCTGCTGTTGCTGCTGATCAAGCCGCTCATGCTGCTCGAGCGCAAGGTGCTCCGGCCACTGGTCGTGAAATACCTGTGGGGAGCACTGCGGCCGATCCTCGTTCCGGTCTGGAACCGGACCGGGCGGCCACTGTGGCAGCGCACGATCCGCGGCCTCCCGCGGGTCGAGCGGGTGAGTACCCAGCGCGCCGCCTTCGTCAACGTCTGTCCCGCGTGCGGCGCCGTGGCGGACCATCGGATCGAAACCGTACGGCAGGTGCTCAAGACGCCGGCGTTCCTGCCCAACATCGCAGCAGGTCCGCGGCATCGCACTGCAATCTGCGCCGCGTGTGGGTACCGCCGCCCCGTCGTTGAGGCCGGTCCGCGAGTACCTGCCACCTACCGACCCCTCCGGACCCCGCCAGCCGGGCCGGGTCGTGTTCCTCCGCCGAACGGCTGACGCGGCTATCGCCCGAAGTGTCGGTTTTCCTGCGTTTGCGGAACGTGGGTCGCGGTCGCGGCGTCACTGTCGTATCTCGCAATCGCGATCGATCTCCGGTGACGCCCGATCGGCGTCCACGAAAGGACCTTCATGCGCTCGACCCTGCGCAAGCCCGGTGCCTTCACCATCGCGGCCCTGCTCACGGCGGCCGGCGTGGCGAGCGGGTCAGCGCCCGCGTCCGCCGCTGCCGACGACGTCGCTCCCCTGATCGTCGACACCGACCTGAAGGATGACGCTCTCGTCATCAAGAACAGCGGGTTTTCAAAGAAGATCAACTTCACCGTTCGGGCGAAGGACGCCGTCGGCATCGACGCCGTCGGGGTCGGTGTCTTCCGCAACGGCGAGCTGATCAAGACACCCGACGGCCAGGAAGACTTCATTTTCACTCTGAGCTTTTTGTCCGGCACGGCGACCGACGGCACCTGGGGTGGATTCGTCCGGCATGACCGGAACTTCCCGGGAGCGGGCGAGTTCACGCTGCGTACCTACGCGCTGGACCTCTCGGGCAACTTCTCGGAGAAGGACACGAAGCTCGGCAGCTACGACGCGCGCTGGGACACCCGGATCCAGAACTTCAATGTCGGCGCGGAGCCGGCGAAGAAGGGCGAGCCGGTGAAGGTGTCCGGCACGCTGCAGCACGTCAGCCCCGACGGGTGGGACGGCTTCGCCGAGCGCGAGGTCACTGTCCAGTTCCGGAAGTCGGGACAGAAGCAGTGGGAGGACCTGGGCACCACCCGGACCGATGAGGACGGCAAGTTCGCCACCCGCAAGTTCAGGGCCAAGGCCGCCGGCACGTGGCGTGCGGTCTTCGACGGCAATGCCAAGAATGTTTCTGCCACCTCCGACACGGACAGCGTCGCGCTCTGATCCTGACGCGGCTGCGGCCCCGGACGCCGGCCGGCGTCCGGGGCCGTTTGCGTGCGATCGCCATCGCTGCAGGCAAGGGTCAGCGAGCGCCTGGGGTGGGCGTCCATTCTTGACTGTTTCAAGAATAGAGACCAGACTACGGCCGTGCCTACCGTGGATTTCCCGCAGATGTTGCGCGGGGCCGCGCTGCGGGTGACCCGTCCACGGCTCGCGGTGCTCAGCGCGGTGCACGCGCATCCGCACGCCGACACGGACGCCATCATTCGCGCGGTGCGCACTGAACTGCCGGATGTGTCCCACCAGGCCGTCTACAACACCCTGCACACGCTGACGGCACAGGGCTTGGTCCGGCGCATCCAGCCCTCCGGTTCCGTGGCCCGCTACGAGGCCCGCGTCGCAGACAACCACCACCACGTGGTCTGTCGCTCGTGTGGTCTGATCGCCGATGTCGACTGCGCCGTCGGCACCACGCCCTGTCTGACCGCATCCGAGGACCACGGCTTCACCCTCGACGAGGCCGAGGTCACCTACTGGGGCCTGTGCTCCGATTGCTCACCCGCGCCCACCGTCTGATCGTCCTGATTCACCGCCCTGTTCCGCCCAGCCCAGTAAGGATTCACACGATGTCCGAAAGCGAGAACCCAGCCCTCTCCTCCCCGACCCCGACGACGGCCCACCCGCGCACGAACAAGGACTGGTGGCCAAACCAGCTGGACGTGTCGGTCCTGCACCAGCACTCCCCGGTGGGCAACCCGCTGGGCGCGGACTTCGATTACAAGGCAGCCTTCGCCGGTCTCGACGTCGACGCCCTCAAGGCCGACCTGATCGACGTCATGCGGACCTCGCAGCCATGGTGGCCCGCGGACTACGGCCACTACGGCCCGCTGTTCATCCGCCTGACCTGGCACGCGGCCGGCACCTACCGGATCGAGGACGGCCGCGGCGGCGGCGGCGAGGGCCAGCAACGCTTCGCCCCGCTGAACAGCTGGCCCGACAACGGCAACCTGGACAAGGCGCGTCGCCTGCTCTGGCCGGTCAAGGCGAAGTACGGCCAGAAGATCTCCTGGGCCGACCTGCTCGTGCTGGCCGGCAACGTCGCGCTGGAGGACATGGGCTTTGAGACCTTCGGGTTCGCGTTCGGGCGCCCGGACACCTGGATGCCGACCGAGATGAACTGGGGCCTGGAGGAGACCTGGGTCGGCGACGAGCGCTACAGCGACGAGAGCAGCCCGCTCGACCTGGAAGGTCACCCGTACGGCAACGTCAGCATGGGCCTGATCTACGTCAATCCGGAGGGGCCGGCAGGCCGGCCCGACCCGCTCGCCTCCGCGCACGACATCAAGGTGACCTTCGCCCGGATGGCGATGAACAGCGAGGAGACCGTCGCGCTCGTCGCCGGTGGGCACACCTTCGGCAAGGCGCACGGCAACGGTGACCCCTCCCTCGTCGGCGCCGAGCCCGAGGGCTGTCCCATCGACCACCAGGGCTTCGGGTGGAAGAACACCAACGGCACCGGGGTCGGCTTTCACACCGTCACCTCCGGCATCGAGGGCGCGTGGACGCCGACGCCGATCACCTGGGACAACAGCTACTTCGAGACCCTGTTCGGCTACGAATGGGAGCTGACCGCAAGCCCCGCGGGCGCCAAGCAGTGGAAGCCGGTCGGCAGCACCGGTGACGGCACCGTGCCTGACGCCCACGACCCGGCCATCCGGCACGCGCCGATGATGACCACGGCCGACATGGCGCTGCGGATGGACCCGGAGTTCGAGGCCATCTCGCGACGGTTCATGGAGAACCCGGACCAGCTCGCCGACGCCTTCGCCCGGGCCTGGTACAAGCTCCTGCACCGCGACATGGGTCCGATCTCCCGACTGCTCGGTCCGTGGGTTCCTCCGGTCCAGATCTGGCAGGACCCGGTCCCCGCCGTAGAGGGCCCGCTGGTCTCCGAAGCCGACATCGCGACGCTCAAGGCCAAGGTGAGCGAGTCCGGACTCTCGGTCTCCCAGCTGGTCTCCACCGCGTGGGCCTCGGCGTCCACGCATCGGGGCACCGACAAGCGTGGCGGCGCCAACGGGGCGCGGGTCCGCCTCGAGCCGCAGCGCAGTTGGGCCGCGAACGACCCGACCGAGCTCGCCAAGGTGCTGGCGTCGCTGGAGCAGATCCAGGCCGACTTCAACGCCGGCGGCGGGGCCCAGGTCTCCCTCGCCGACCTGATCGTGCTCGCCGGTGGCGCGGCCGTGGAGAAGGCGGCTGCCGCTGCCGGCGTCACCGTCACCGTCCCGTTCTCCCCGGGTCGCACCGACGCCACGGCGGAGCAGACCGACGTCGAGTCCTTCGCGGTGCTCGAGCCCAAGGCTGACCCGTTCCGCAACTACTTCCGCGCCGGCGACAAGCAGGGCGCCGAGGTGCACCTGCTGGAGAAGGCGAACCTGCTCACGCTCAGTGCGCCCGAGATGACGGTGCTCGTTGGGGGCCTGCGCGTGCTGGGTGCCAACCACCAGGGCTCCGCGCTCGGGGTATTCACCGACCGGGTCGGCACGTTGAGCACGGACTTCTTCACCAACCTGCTCGACATGGACACCGTGTGGGGCGCCTCGGCCGCGACCGAGAACGTCTTCGAGGGCAAGGACCGCACCAGTGGTGAGGTGGTCAAGACGGCCACCGCCGCGGACCTGGTGTTCGGGTCCAACTCGATCCTGCGCGCCATCGCCGAGGTCTACGCCCAGAGCGACTCCCAGGAAAAGTTCGTGCGCGACTTCGTCGCCGCATGGGTCAAGGTCATGGAGCTCGACCGCTTCGACCTGGGCTGATCTGTCTGTGATCGAACGCGTCCCGGTCGGCCCCGTGTGGGCCGACCGGGACGTTGTCGTAGGGCGGCCCGCTCACCCCGCGGCGGTGCGAGCTTTCGGCCGTGCGCGCAGGTGGGCGCGTTCGCCCTGCCGTCCGAAGAGGCTGAGGAACTCGACCGCCGCCGGCCCGGCGGCGCCGAACCCGAAATGACGGTTGGCGCCTGCGCTCCAGATCGGCTTGCCATCGAAGCGCGCGGGGTGCTCGCCGTGGGTGGTGGAGGTGAGTCGCTACTTGCGCAAAATGGTACGATGATGCGGTACCACTAGGAGGCAGTAGTGGCTATCACCGCCAGTGAGGCGCGCAAGCGCCTGTTCCCGCTCATCCAGGAAGTTAACGACGACGCCGTGGCCGTGGAGATTACGTCCAAGAACGGCAATGCGGTCTTGGTGTCTGCAGACGAATGGAACTCGATCCAGGAGACGCTTTATCTGATGCGTTCTCCGGCAAACGCGGCCCGTCTGCGTGAATCCCTTGCGCAGGTGCGCCGTGGTGAGTTCACCGCACGGGAGCTGGTCGATCCGGACGCGCAGTGATCCTGGCGTTCTCCGCGCGAGCTTGGGAGGACTACCAGCACTGGGTGGCGAAGGACCGCAACATGCTCACACGCGTGAACAAGGTTATCGCCGACACGTTGCGCGACCCCTACGCCGGTATCGGGAAGCCCGAGAAGCTGGTGGGCGACTTCGCGGGGTGCCTGTCTCGTCGGATCAACGATGAGCACCGACTTGTCTACGAAGTGTTAGACGACACCTACCTCGTCGTTCACCAGGCCCGCCACCACTACTAGCGACCCGCCGGCGCGAGCGAAAGGTGTCCTCACGTGGATCGCGACGTCACAGGTCCATTGCCGAGGATCCGGCGCGAGGCCGCCGATGTGCGCCGGCGCGGCGAGGAAGTCCTCGACGAGATCACCGCACGCTCGGTGGTCGACGTACGGGTACGGCTGGGCCGGCTGCGGACGGCCGCCCCGCTGATCGCCCAGTGCGCGGTCGCGGCGGGGATCGCGTGGTGGATCGCCAACGCGGTGGAGTCCGGCCCGAACCCGCCGTTCTTCGCCCCGATCGCCGCGGTCATCTCCCTCGGTTCGGCGATCGGGATGCGATTGCGCCGGACCGTCGAACTCGTGGTCGGGGTGGCGATCGGGGTCGGCGTCGGGGACCTGCTCATCGAACTGATCGGCAGCGGCACGGCGTCGCTCATGCTGATCGTGGCGCTCGCGATGTCCGCTGCGGTGTTCCTCGACGGCGGGCAGCTCATCGTCCTGCAGGCCTCGACCTCCAGCGTGCTCGTCGCCACCCTGGTGCCCACCGACGGCGACCTCGGCGGACTGGACCGATTCCGCGATGCCCTCATCGGGGGTGCGGTCGGCATCGTGATCGGTCTGGTCCTGTTGCCGCTCAACCCGCTGGTGGTCGCTGGGCGAGCCACGGCACCGGTGACCCGCGGCCTCGCGAACGGGCTGGACGCGACCGCGGCAGCCCTCGAAGCCGGCGACGTAGACGCAGCGCAACGCGCCCTGACCGCGCTGCGCGGGATGGACGGTCAGGTCATCGCGATGGGCACGGCGGTGGCAGCGAGTCGGGAACTGGCGCGCGTCGCCCCGGTGCGGTGGCGGGCGCGCGACCGGTTCGCCGTCTACGCCGACGCTGCCCCGCAGCTGGACTACGCCGTGCGCAACGGGCGCGTGCTCGCCCGCCGGGCCAGTGCGTTGCTGCGGGTGGAGCAAAGCTGCCCGCCGGGGTTGATCGTGGCGATCCGCGCCCTGGCGTCCGCGGCGCGCAAGGTCGGCGACGAGCTGATCAATGCCACCGAGCACGAGGAGTCCCGGCGCCTGCTGGTCGGGGCTTATGCCGAGGCCCGTGGGGTCATGGAACGCGACGCCCACATCACCGTGGTCGTGCTCGTCGCCCAAGTCCGCTCGATCGCCTACGACCTGCTGCGCGCCACCGGCCTGGACCGCGTCCAGGCCCTAGCCCTACTCGATGCGTGAGGTACAGAGCGGCTCACCGTGTGCCCCGCCCGCAGGCACGGCTTAGGCTCCACCGGGTCACCATCTCCGGGAGGTCCGCTCATGCCGTTGCATCCCCAGATCGAAGGTCTGCTCAGGCAGGCGGCGGCGATGGGTGGCCGCCCGATCTACGAGATGACGCTCCCGCAGGCGCGTGCCTCGCTCGCGATGCTGATGGGCTTCGGTGGTCGCAGCACCGTGACCCTGGCCGGCATCGCCGACCGCGCCATCCCCGGGCCCGCGGGTGAGATCCCGCTGCGCATCTACACCCCCGAGGGCGCCGGCCCGTTTCCGATCCTGTGCTTCTTCCACGGTGGCGGCTTCGTGCTCGGGGACCTGCGCAGCTACGACGGGGTATGCAAGGAGATGGCCGCGGGCGCCGGGTGCATCGTCGTATCGGTGGACTACCGGCTCGCCCCCGAGCATGCGTTCCCGGCTGCGCCTCAGGACGCCGAGGCCGCGCTGCGCTGGGTGGCCGACCACGCCGCCGAGATCGACGGCGACCCCACCCGGATCGCGATCGGCGGCGACAGCGCTGGCGGCAACCTCACTGCCGGACTGGCGCAGCGGGTGCGCGAGCACGGTGGTCCGGCGCTGGTCGGGCAGTTGCTGGTCTACCCGGCGTTGCGGATGGTCGGGGAGGCGACGGCTTCGATGCGGGACAACGCCGAGGGCTACTTCCTCACCGTCAAGGACATGGAATGGTTCCTCGCCCAGTACCTCACCGATCCCGAGCACGCCCATGACCTGCTCGCCTCGCCCGCACTGGCCACCGACCTCGCGGGGCTGCCGCCGGCCCTGGTGATCACCGCCGAGTATGACCCCCTGCGCGATGACGGCGAGGCCTATGGGCGCGCGCTCGCTGACGCCGGGGTACCGACAGCGATCAGCCGCTACGACGGCGCCATCCACGGGTTCTGGACCTTCTTCTCGCTGCTGTCGCTGGGCCGCGACGCCCTGACGGAGACGAACTCCTGGCTCCGTGGCCGCTTCGCCACCTCCTGACCGGCACAGGTTCCCCGATCGGGGGTCAGGGGAAATTTCGTCCCAAGCTGGCCTGGACATGAAGATCCAGGCCCTACCGTCCTGCGCATGGTGAATGGGCGGGGAATGTTCGTCGGGTCGGTGGGGCGACGCAGGGCTGGCGCGGCGACGGCGGTGTCGGTCGCATTGCTGGCGCCCCTGGCGGCGCCGGTTGCTGCTGCGCCGTCGGCGACGGTGAAGAGCTACAGCCAGCACCGGGATTTCCAGGACGCGGTGGTGGAGGACGTCAACCAGTTCTGGGCGCGGGAGTTCCGCCGGTTCGACGCGAAGTACCGTCGCCCGCTGGTTCGCACCATCGACCGTGGCCGCTACAACGGCACCAAGTGCGGCAAGGTCATCGCCGACCCGGCGGAAGCCACCGGCTTCTCCGACGTCTCTCCGGCGTTCTACTGCCGCAAGGACCGCAGCATGAACGTCTCGGCGGGCTGGATGTTCCGTGCGATGCAGAAGCCTTTCGGTGAAGGTGGGGTGGCGCTGGTCATCGCGCACGAGTTCTCCCATCATGTCCAGCATTCCCTCGGGGTGCTGCGGGGGCAGTCACGCGCCCTGGAACTCGCGGCGGACTGCCTGGCCGGGGTGTGGATGGGCTCGGCCGTCGGCGACGGGCTGATCAACCGAGGGGACCTCGACGAGGCCCGCAAGGCCCTGCGCTCGCTCGGTGATCGGGGGACGACCTCGGTATCGCACGGCAGAGCTTCCCAGCGCGCCAAGGCCTTCAACGCCGGCGTCAAGCACACCAGCGCATCCCGCTGCTGAGGTCCGCCCAGCTCACCCTACGGTGAGTCAGGTCGGGATGTGAGGCGCTTGCGGGCGAAGAAGGCGGCGGCCAGCGCGCCGACGAGCAGCATGCCGAACCCGGCTTTGTGCTGGGCGACACCGTTGCGCAGCGCGTTCTGATCCATCGTCATACCCTTTTCTGTGTCGACCGGCTCGGCTCAGGGCGCATCAACGCACGTCCTTGAGCCACCCCCCGGCGTCGTAGCCGTCGAGAGTGAAACAGGACTGGGCGAACTGAAGGCCGAATTGGGTGATGCGCACACTGCGGTACACCGACACCGTCTTCTTCGCCCGCTCCATCGCCTCGCTCGCGGCCGGCTGGGCCTCGATGAAGGAATAGCGGCGGGGGTCCTCGACCTGCTCGTCGGAGAAGTAGAGCATCCCGAGACGGTCGAGGTTGGCCAGGTACTGCGGGTTGCGTTCGGGGTAGGTGCACCCGGACATCTCCGCGACGAGGTTGATGCCGTTGGCGATCAACTCCGAACCGACCCCCAGCGGAGTCTTGGTCCGGACATCGATTGCCGGCTGCGGCCCGGCCAGGGCCATGAAGCGGATGATGCGGGCCTCGTCCGGGAGCAGTTCGCGCAGGATCCGCGGGAACGCCGGGTGTTCGCTGTGCGGCCCACCCTGCTCGCCGACATGTCGGAGCAGGGCGTCACCCTGCTCGCGCAACTCATCAGGAGTGACCTTGTCCACCGCCGTCGACACGCGGACGGCGCTGCCTTGGACGACGGCGGGCAGTGGGGTGTGCTGCAGGGCGAGAGCCTTGACCACCGTGGACCGGACGATCTCGACCTGGCGGTCGACGATGTTGCTGACCGGTTCACCGGAGGCGACCTGGCGCACCAGATCGGTCGCGGCGGTCACCGTCCCGAGCACCGCCCAGGCCGAGATGCGAGTGCCCGTTCCGGCCACCAAACGCACGATCCCGCCGAGGCCGTCGTAGGTGTCTCGATCCAGGCTCTGGGCGCCGAGCCGCCGAAGTTCGCCTCCGTGTGCGCCGAGACGACGAAGTTCGCCTCCGGGTGCGCCGAGACGACGAAGGTCGGTCCTTTTCCAGACCTCAAGGGCGCCCACCTCACACCCCGAAAATGATGATGTGGGCGGCCCCGACGAAGAAGCCGAGGAAGCCACCGTGGGCGTAGAGCAGCCAGGCATCCTGCTCGACGGCGGAGTAGAGCATCTCCATGAACTCCTCCGGCGGCAGCTCCCGCAACTTCTCGGTGCAGAAGTCGTCGATCTTCTGCGCCTGACGACCCGTGAAGTCGGCATCGGAGAGCAGGCGCGGAGCTACCGCGAGGGCGGCTCCGGCTGTTCCGCGCCGGATCGCCTCGAACTCACGTCCCCCGACCGCGGCGCGGACCAACGTCCGGCTCGGGCCGACGATGTGATCGACCTCGCGCAGCATGACATCGCCGATGATCAGTTTCGTCTTGTCCGAGCGCGGGCCCTTGAGCAGCTCGTTGATGATGTTCGGCAGCGTGATGACCTCGTGGGCGAGGGAGTAACCGAAACTGGCAGCCGCCTCGTGCTGGCGCTTGGCGAACTTCGCCTGCTTCCACACGTAGCGGTAGCGCGGCTGCGGTTCGCCGGGCTCGAAGACCATCTTGATCGCGACGATGTTGACGATGATGCCGATCAAGGTCCCGCCGCCCAACACGATCGCCCAATGCGGGACAACCGACAGCGGCGGGACGTCCGTTCCCCAGTGCAGGGCGAGCGCGAGGATCAGGCCGAGCGGGAAGCCGAGCCAGAACCCGATCGCGGTCATAAACCGCAATTCCTTGGCGCCGAGGTTGTAGATGATGTCGCGCAGGATCTTCGGGTCCTCGCGCAGCCGCCCGACCACCATCAATTTGATGTCGATCAGATCGTCGATGTTCTCCTCAATCGCCTCCATCGCGTGCGCGGCGATCACGTCGATGCGCTGCTCGACCCGCTGGTAGACGACCTCACGCAGCTGGGTAGGCAGCTGCGCCCACAGCTCAGGATGCTCCCGCTCCATGACCTCGTCGACCATCGGGCGAATATCGGCGCGGGCGACGGCGGCGAGCTGGGCGGCGATGCGGTCGGGCTCGAGCTCAGTGAGGAAGTCACGGATGCTGCCGAGCTTGGACAGCCCCTTGTCCACGCAGATGCTGGCCATCCGTTCGGCGCGGGCCGGGATGAAACCTTGAAAGCCCAGGATCCCGCCGGGGGCGAAGATCGGCAGCACCTGCAGCTTGCGCGGCAGGAACGGGAACAGCGTCTTGACCCCGGGGCAGTGGAAGCCGCGGAAGCGAATCGGGGCGAACAGCATGATCACCCCGGTCCAGTTGGTGACCAGGCCGGCGATCGCGCTGAAGATTGGGATGCTGACGACGTCGATCACGAACTGGGACTGCCCGGTCAGTTCCGGGAAGTCGACCAGCCCGCCGCTACTGGCGACGAGATGAGACGACACGGTTGTCTCCATTCGCCGGGGGCCGGGGCGCTGGGGTCATCGTGAACGCCGGGCCGGTGCCTTGTCCACGGCTGGGGTCAGTTCGACGGAGTCACCGACCCCGCCCACATCGGTCAGCGGGCGCACGCGCCAGGCGACGACGCCGTCGAGCAGGTCGACCGGTGCCCAGCCGAAGGCGCGGGTGTCCCGGGAGGCGATCGGGTTGTCACCGAGCAGGAACAGCATGCCCGCGGGCACGATGCGGGCCTTGCCCCCTGGAGAGGAGGTCCCGTCCGTGCGACAGCACCGCACGATCCCCGCGCCCCACTGCCCTGGCCAGGCAGGATTGGTCACGCTGAACCACGGGCCGCGCCCGCCGGGTTGCACCCGCACCACCGGGTCGGCCTCGGCCGGGGTGGCGATCGACACGCGGTCCCCGGGAAGGCCGATCACACGTTTGACGACGGTGGGACCGGCGGCTTCGAACCTGCCCACCACCAGGTCGAAGCGGTCCGGGAGGTCACCGCCGCTGAACGGGCGCAGCAGGACACGGTCTCCGTCGCGGAGCGTCGGCTCCATGCTTTCGCCCTCGATCTTGACCCCGAAGACCGAGGTCGCGGCATAGAGCACGACGACGATCAGGCCGAGGACCCCCGCGACCATCAGCAGAATCTGACGGGTGATCCACCGAGGGGCGAAGGTCGCGATCCGCGTGGGGAGGCTCAGCACACCCATCGGTGCGACCCTCCTTGCGTGCGCAAACCCGGGACCGGTGACGCGGGCTTTACGGATGCTAAGGCTCGGTGTTCGATGGCCCGATGAGTGCCCCCGCGCTCGACCGGCCTCGGGAACATTCCCGAGGTGGCACCCGTTGGCGCCGAACGGCCATTGTTCTGGTGCCCGCCCTGATTTCGGCCGCCGTCCTGATCGGCGCAACCTTGCGCGGCGGGATACCGATCAACCTCGTGGTCGTCGGGCAGGACCTCAAGCTCACGTCCAACGGCGGCGTCGTGGAACTACCCCAGGGGATGAGCCTGACCGCGTCGACGATTCAGATGAAGAACGACGGGGCGACGCGTGGCGTCGTGATTGCCGGGCTGCCGGAGGCGATCCTGACCAAGGGGCTGTGCCTGTCTCTGGTGCTGACATTCCCGGGGGTTGGTGCCTATACGGTGCGGCTGCACACCGACGGGCGGACGACGGCGAAGGACATGACCATGGACGCGGCCGGGATCGAGGTCGGTAGCGCGAGGCTGGCGCCAGGCCCCGGCGGCGACGATCCGATCCTGATCGGGCCGGACTCGGTGTCGGGCGCGCAGGTCCCACCCGGCCGCTTCGGTGTCCTCGCGCCCGGCGCCGGCACGCTCAGGGCGCTGCGGGCCGACGCCCAGGGCGCGGTCATCTCCGGAACCGTCGACCTCAAGGGTCTGAGCGCGGACCTGAGCAGGGGCGACGGTCCGGGCGCGGGGGAGTGTTACTGATGGCCGCGCTGGCGCAGGTGCGCGCGTCGGTGCCGGTCGCCGCCTTCCGGGGCTTTCGCCGCACCCGCCCGTTCTGGGGTGGGTTGCTGGTGATCGCGGCTGCCTTGATCATCGGCTACTTGCCGTTCGGGCCGACGGACGATCTCATCCGGGCCGGGTCCAGCGCCGCCGCTGGGCTCTTCGCCGCGGTCGTTCTGGGAGTTCTCGGCCTGGTGATCCTGCTGATTCCTTCGCAGCGGATCCTCGCGGGGCTAGCGGCGGTGCTCGTATCGCTGGCAGCCTTCGTGCTGTCCAACCTCGGCGGCTTCGTCGTGGGCATGCTGGCGGGCATCCTCGGCGGATCGATGGCGGTGGGCTGGGTGCCCGACACGCGGGCAGAAAGGGGCGCCGATGCGAGCGAGTGAGCGAGCGCGGACCTGGCACCGCACGATGCTCGCCGAAGCCGAGTCCGGCCCCGAGCACGGCACCCGCTGGGGCCGGGGAGCGTGCGCGGCCGCTCCGGCAGCGGTCGCCGTCGTCGCGATCGGGATGGCGATAGCCCAGGGTGCGCTCGCCGCGAACTTCAACGTCGCCGACCAGAAGTTCACCCTCAACGTGGCGGAACTGGAGGGCGTCGGCCTCGGCGCGGTACCGGCCGCCGCCAAGCCCAACGGCTCCGACGAGGCCGGGGTACTGCACGCCGGTCTCACCTCGGCGAAGCTGACCGGACTGTGCATCCTGGTCAACGAATCGATCCTTGGAGTGGATTACACGATCTCCATCGGATCCGGCGGCAGCCAGGCCGCGTCGGGGGACAACCTCTTCTTTGACATCACCGATCTGAATGCCTCCCCGGCCTCCTTGCGCGGCGCCGTGCTCGGGGTGTCCGCGGACGACATCGCGGTTAACGGCACCTCGTTGGAGGGCGCACCGGGAGCATTCGGCCTCGACGTCACCCGCGGCACCGTGACGTTGCGCGACGTGCGGGCCTCGGCCTACCAGGCCCAGGTCGCCGGCGCCCTGACGCTGCCCAACCTCGGGATCAATGTGCGGCTGGGCAATGCGACCGGCTGCTGATCTGACGTCTATTCAGGTTCGCCTGGCGGCGCTGCGGCGAACCTTTCGTGCCTTCCGGCGCACCCGCCCGTTCTGGGGCGGACTGTGGCTGCTGGTCGGCGGCTGGTTGGTGCTGCGGCTGTCGATGGTCGACACCCAGATCGCGGTCAGTGCCGGGCTCACCGGGGTCGGCGGCTGGTTGACCGGCGGCGGGATGATCCTGTGCGGGCTGGCCGCGTGGGCCGCGCCGTCCCAGCGGTACGTTCTCGGGATCGTCGGGGTGCTCCTGGCCGTCACCTCGCTGATCGTGTCGAATTTGGGTGGGCTGTTCGTCGGCATGGCGGCCGGGATCATCGGCGGCGCGATGACGCTGGCGTGGGGACCCAAGCGGGCGCGCATCGTCGATACGACCCACGTATGAGGCTGGGTCGTGTCCTGCTCGCCGGGGTGAGCGCCGCGGCGCTGATGGCCACCGCGGCCGGTCCGTCGAGGCTGGCCGGTGCGCTATCCGCCGCCCCGGCTGCGCAGCCAGCGGGTTTCCTGCCCGCGCCGATCCCGGTCACCGTCACCGCGCCCACCCTGCGGATCAAGGACCTGGTCGCGATCGGGCTGGATCAGCCGATCGCCCTCGCCGGTGGCGGGCGATCCCCGGCCGGTCCGCCGTCCGCCGGCGGGACGGTGCTGCTGGGTTTCGCTCGCATCGACCTGGACCGGGTGCGCATCGCGCAGTCCCGCGCCGGGGAGTTCACTCTGGCCATCACCAACGCCGGTTCGCAGAACCGGGCCGCGGTGATCGGCGGTACCGACGGCGAGGTCGAACTCTGGGGCGTGGTGAACACTCTCGACGTCTGCCTGCCCGCCTCCACCGTGCGGGAACTGCTGACGGCCAACCTCGGCAATGCCGAAGCGAGACGCATCCTCACCCGGTTGCTCGCGGGTGGCAGCGAGGGCGCGGGCCCGCCGTGCACCCCGGCGCGACCGTTGCTGCCGGCCCTGTCCACGTTTCTCGAGCGCGGTGGGCAGTTGCCGTCGCTGGTGCGCGCCCGGGATCTGGACATCGACGTCTACGCCCTGCGGGCCGACGCCGGAGCGGGCGCGCTGTCGTTGTCGCTGCCATTGGGACGCCTTCAGGTGCTACCCCGTGGATGACATGGCCGACGTCGGCTACGGCACCCGGTGGCGCGTGGTGGGTCTCGCCCTGGTCCCGGCCGCCGCCGCGGTCGCCGTACTGGGCTCGGCGATCGGCGCCGGCGCCATCGGGCTCTCCTTCGTCAGCCAAACCGGCACGGCGTCGCTGAAGTCCGCGGGACTGAACGCGGAGGACTTCGCCGTCGTGGTGGCATCGATATCCGTCAGCGACGCAAGCGGGGGCAGCCGTGCGGTTCCCCACGCCCGTATCGGCGTCGGTCCGGCGCGGATCAATGGCCTCTGTCTCGCGCACGAGGTCTCGATGCTCGGGACGGCTTTCACCGTCATGATCTCCGGCGGTGACTCCGATCCGTCGACCTTCGAGATCCGCGCCGACGGCCTGACGCTCGATGTCCGCGACGTGCGGGCTGCGATCGGTGCCGGCGGTGAGCTACAGGTCAACAGGAACGGCGCTGACGTCACTGTCGGTGCCGGCGACCCGTTGGACGCCACTGCCCGCAGCTTCGGGTTGCAGGCTGCCACGGCCCGGCTGACCGACATCGACGCCGTGGTCCGCGACATCACCATCCCGGACGTGCTGGCGGTACCGAACTTTCGGATCAGCGTCGTCCCGGGCGCGCGGGGCTGCTGACTGCGGGCGGGTCAGTGGTGCCGCACGGTGGGTGTGGTCAGTGGTGCCGCACGGTGGGTGGAGAGAAGTTTCTCGGCGGGTGTGGGTGGGTGGCTCGGGTTCATGGCTGGTCGGGGCGCGGATCGTGCGGGTGGTCGCCGGTTCCGTGCGGTGGTGACCGTTCGGGATGTCATGATGGACCGTCAAATTACTGTTACCGGACTGTGATCAACGGGATGCCTGCACGCCAGCTTTCAACCCCAGGACTGTCGGTGGCCCTCTCTAGGGTTTCTGACATGGAAGGGCTGCGGGCGCTGACCGGTCGGGCGGTCGTCGACGTGCTGCGCGAGCGGTACGCCGAGACCGCGCGTCAGCGCGCCTCGCTGCTGGAAGCGGTCTGGGAGACCGTGCTGTGCGACGGCGCCGATTCCACGCACCGGTTGAGCGAGCCGGACGAGTGGGCCCCGGATGAGGTCCGCGCCGCGTTGGGGTTGACCCGCAGGGCCGCGAACCTGCTCGTCGGTGAGGCGCACGCGATCGTGCACCGACTGCCCCAGTTGCACGCGGCGATGGCGGCCGGGGAGCTGGACCAGGCCCGGGCCCGGGTGCTCGCGGACTGGACCCTGGAACTGGCCGACGAGCACGCGCACGCGGTGTGCGCCGCCCTGCTACCTCGCTGCGAGCTGTCCGCGCAGACCCGGCTGACCACCGGGCAACTGGTGGATCAGATCAAGACCATGGCGATCGCACTGGACCCGGAATGGGCCCGGCGCCGCTACGAGGCCAAGGTGGCGGACCGGCGCGTGGTCGCCTCCCGCGACCCGGAGGGCACCGCGTCGCTGTCCGGGCACAGCCTGCCGCCCGAGCGGGTCGCCGCCGCATCGGCGCGGATCGAGGCGTTGGCACGCTCAGCGCGCCGGGCCGGGGACAAGCGCCCGATCGATCACATCCGCGCCGAGCTGTTCCTGGGCATGACCGACGGCACCTACACGGGCCTGACCGACGACCAGATCCTCGCCGCGCTGCTCACCGCCCACCATCGCGAGGACGGTGGCGGTGCCCCCGAGGCCCCGGTGATTGCGCCCGCGCCCACACCGGTGCCCGCGCCGTCCTGGGCGGGGGTGCACCTCAAGGTGCGCCTGACCACCCTGCTCGGCCTGGACCGCTACCCGGCCGAACTCGCCGGATGGGGAACCTGCCACGCCGAGCTCGCCTGCCAGATGGCGCGCGAGCTCGGCGCGGCGCAATGGCGCTACACCTTCACCTGCCCCGATGGGTACCTGCTCCGCACCGGCCTGATGACCGCCCGCCCCACCGGGAGCAAGAAGCGCGCCGCGTCCTGCCAGGCAGTGGTGGAAATCCTGGTCCCGGCCGCCCTGCTCCCGCGCCTGTTCGGACCCGACGCCGACCTCATGTCGAGCATCGCCCCGGACCTGATCCGCGCCTGGGACCCGGTGCTGTTCGACCTGAGCGAGAAGCTCTCCGACCCCCACATCGCCCGCCTGCTCGACCCGCGCCGACGCGCCCCCGGCGCCGCTCTGCGCCGCGAGGTCACCACCGCGATCACCACCTGCGTCGCCGCGGGCTGCCGAGCCCCGGCCCGCGCGAGCGACGTCGATCATCTTCACGATCACGCCAAGGGCGGATTGACCGTCGCCGCGAACCTCGACCCGATGTGCCGGCACGACCACCGCGTCAAGACCGAAGCCGGCTGGCAACTACGCCGCGTCAACGACACCTTCGAATGGACCACCCGCCTCGGACACCTCTACCTCGTCCCCATCCCACCGGTCCTGCCCGACCTCCCCAAGCAAAGACCCGGGCCGGGCAGCGACC
>JBQTIR010000031.1:0-55790 GCA_052387905.1 Sporichthyaceae bacterium
CTGTGATGTCTCAGGACATGGGTGACGGTTCTGTACCTGGACATCGGTGACAGTTGTTGTGTCAGGACTTTGGTGACGGTTCGGAGTTCTTGGGTTGTGGGCCGCGGGGTTGGCCATTGCCGAGGTATTTCTTCCCTGGGGCGGGTCGGCTGTGCTCGATGAGGATTTCGCCGTCCAGGTCGGCGACGGTGATCGTGTCGCCTTCGACGACGACCAACACCTGCTCGAAGCCGTGCTGTCCGCCGACCAGGTAGCGGACTCCTGCCAGAGAGAACGTGCCAGCGCTGGTCAGCTTCCTCACCCGGGTGCCGACAGGCAGATCGGATGGCGCGGGCGCGGGCCGAGCGCGTTTGGCGACCGGCTGGACGAACAGTGGCTGCTTGGGACGAGGGGCCTCGGCCTTGTCCGTGGCTTCCCACGCGGTCTGGGGTGTGACGCGGCCGGGTAGCCCTTGGTGGGGGCGCTCGGTGTTGTAGATGCGGTCGAACGCGTCGACCTGGTTCTGTAGGTCGGCCAGGGTCTCGGCCAGGGGTTGCTTGTCGAGGTAGCGGAACAGGGTCTGGTGGAAGCGTTCGTTCTTGCCCTGGGTCGTCGGCTTGTGTGGCTTGCCGGTGATCGCTTCCACGCCCAGCCGCGACACGTGGTCGACGAACTGGCCCAGGTATCCGCGCCGCGAGGGGTTGAGCGCGACGCCGTTGTCGGACAGCAGTCGTTGCGGCACGCCGTGCACGGCCACGGCCCGGTCGAACACCTCGATCGCCGCCTTAGCTGTTTCGGTCGGCGCCACGAGCGAGGCGAGCGCGTAGCGGGAGTGATCGTCGATGAGCTGGAAGATCACGCACTTGCGCCCGCCGCTGAGCACGTACTCGGTGCCGTCCAACTGCCAGCACGCATTCGGCGCCGGGTAAACGAATCTGCGCCAGGCCGAGCGCGGCTTCTTCTTCGGCTCGAGTCGGGCAACGCCGGCCTCGCGGAAGATCCGGGCCAGCGACGCGATCGAGGGCACCGGGTCCAGTCCCATCGCGTGCATCTTGTCGTGCACGCTGATCGGCCCGTGGTCCAGCCCGGACTGCTCGAGGGCGGCACGGACCCCGACCGCCTGCGCCTTGACCTCGTCGGTCAGTTTCGACGGGCTCGACCTCGGCCGTTTGGACCGCGGTTCGAGAACCGCCGCTGGCCCGTCGACCTTCGCGCGCCGGCGCAGCTCGTAGAAGGACTTGCGTGAGATGCCGTGCTCAACGCAGAAGGTCGAGACCGCGCCGCGTGGCGCGTCTTGGGGCCACTGCGAGATCGCGAGACGGACACGGGGATCGATGGGTTCATAGGCAGCCACCGCCCGAGCTTCGGGGCAGAAGTGTCACCACCAGGACCGGCAGAAGTGTCACCGATGTCCTGAGGCAGAAACGTCACCGATGTCCTGCGACATAACAGTCATGATGGCCTCCCTTTCAGGCATGATCGAAAGTATGTTCGATCATGCCTGAAGCCACCGACAGTACCGAAAACGCGCTTCCGCGGAAGCGTTTGTCAGCGGGAGCGGCGGCGCCGGACGCCGACTCCGACGAGCCCCCCGACTGCCAGCAAGGCGATGACGCCCGATGACAGGTCCGGAAACATGTCGTCCTCGTAGTCGTTCTCAAGGTTTCCAGGCCCCGCCGCGAGGGCGGTTTCCGTGGGCTCTGGCGTAGCGGGCGGCGCAGGCGAGGCGCCGGAGCCGATGGTCAGCATCTCGCCTGCCTTGTTGGCTCGGGTCCCGTTGCAGAGGCCGGCGTAGGGAAGCGCGGCCTCCTCCTCGGACCGCACGCCGGGTGGCGGAGGTTCGCGGGTCGAGGCGAACACCAGGAACGGGCCGTCGCCCCGCAGCTCCAGGCCGCAGCTAGCCCCGTCGCGAACGCTGCGCACGCGCTGATCCTCCACGACGTCGCCCTTGAACACCCGGTCCACGCTGAAGGTGTAGATCGCGGGGTCGAGGCTGGAGCTGGCCTCCGGCGGTTTCTCCGGGTACACGGTGTCGTCGAGGTCGGCCGTGAACACGTGGCTGGCGCGGTCGAGGGCGGCTGCGTCGGTCGGCTGGGCGCAGTCGCAGGCCTGCGCTGCGCTCACGCCCAATAGTGGGATCGCGGCGAACACGAGCGCGAGCAGCAGCAGGGCGCGCACCTTCATGGCGTCAGGTCGCCTTGCGGCGGCGGTCGACGGCCGCGACGCCGAGCCCTGCGGCGACGGCGACCGCGATGATTCCGAGCGGGAGGACCCAGCCGGGCGGGTCGTCGTCCGACGAGGTCGGCTCAGAAGCGAGCTTGGTGCCGGGCTCGGAGTTCGACGCCGCCGCGATCGGCGCCTTGCCCTTGCCGAACGGGAGCTTCTCGTTGGCCTTCACCGGGCGGGTGCCCCCGCACAGATTCGCGGCCAGCAGGCCATCCTCCGACTGGCCGGGTGCGACGCCGCCCAGGAACTCCGATTGCTTGGTGGCGAAGATCAAGAATGGGCCGTTGCCGCGCAGTTCCAGCCCACACGCCTCGCCGCCCACGATGCTGCGGACCCGCTGCGAATCGGTGGCAGTGCCCTTGTAGACCCGGCTTACGGCGAAGGTGTAGGTCACCGGGTCGTCGCTGCGCCGAGTCTCGGCAGGGGGTGGAAGCTGGGTATCGACCAACGTCCCGGTGAAGACCGCCACCGCGCCTTTGGCTGCCTGCCGGTCCGTGAGCGCCCCACAGCTGCACGCCTGCGCCGACCCGACGCCGAGCAGCGGCACGGCGGCGAGGGCCAGCAGCGTCGCGATCAGCACTCTGATCGCGACGCTCCCGCGGAAGCGGCGCTGAGCCGGCATGAGGGGAGTGCCTCAGGCCTTGGTGCCGGGGCCGAAGCCGGGGTTGCGCTCGTTATAGGCGCGGGTGCCGCCGCAGAGATTGAAGGTCAGCTTGCCGTTCTTCTTCTTGTCGGCGAAGACCAGGTAGGGGCCCACGCCGTTGATGTCGATGCCGCACATCGCGCTGTTGGCACCGGTTTTGATCCGCTGGTTCTCGACCTTCACGACGCCCTTGTAGACCCGGATCGGGTCGAAGACATAGACGACCGGACCCGCGTTGGGATCGTTCTCCTGCGCGGCGGGGACAATCCGCTTGGTGATCTTGCCCTTGAAGACCACGTCGGCGGCTTTGAGTGCCTGCCGGTCGGTCTGGGCGATGCAGCTACAGGCGTAGGCCGGATTGGCCCCGAGAACGGGGGTGAGCGTGATCGCCAAAGCGCTGACGAAGAGGGCGCGTCCTAGGCGCATGGTTGCTCCCGAGGGTGGGTGCTGACATCGGCACGTGCTGCTCTCACCTTAGGGACGCGCGAACCCCGGCGAACGTTCGCCGTGACGCAAGCTCAGAGCGGACGAATCCGCTGGAGATTGTTGATCAGAGTTCCCGCCTCGTCGCCGACGAACTCCGCGAAGCCTTCGGGATCCTGGGCGGCGTCGGGTCCACCACGGAAGGGCGAGGTGTCGACCGGAGGTCGCTCGAAGTTCGGCTCCTCGTCGGCGCCGATGGGACGGGTACCCCCGCACGCGTTCATGGTCAAGGTGTCCTGGTCGATCCCGAGCTGGCGCGCAGAGTCACGGTCGGGGATGTTGGCGAACACGAGGAAGGGCCCGTCGCCGTCTAGTTCGACGCCGCAGGCCGCGCTGTCCGCCGGAGTGAACACCTGCTGGGGGTCGAGGGTCTCCCCTTTGTAGGTCGTCGCCGGGGTGAAGATGTAGGTGATCCCGGACGTCGTCGCCGGCTTCCCGCGCTCCTGCCGGGCCGAGCTGGTGGCTGCCTCGATGCTCCCCTTGAACACGACGCCGGCCCGCTCGAAGTTCGAGATCTCATCGCTGGCCATGCAGCTGCACGCCTGCGCGGCGCTCGCGGTCACCAGCGGGAGGGCCCCGGCCGCCAGCACGACGACCAGAGCGGTCCGGATTGCGCGGATGATCATGCGGAGTCTCTTTCGTTCGGCTGCCCCGAAACGGGCGATGGACCCATTCTCACCCCATTCGGACTTGATGTGTCGCTCGAGGAGTCCGTTGGCAAGATCTAGGGAAAGCCATCGCTAACCTTGCGCCCATGGCAAAGGATGAGCGTGCAGTCACCCCGCAGAGCGAGAACTTCTCGGACTGGTACAACGAGGTGGTCCTGCGGGCACAGCTCGTCGATCGTGGCCCGGTCAAGGGCACAATGATCATCCGGCCCTATGGCTACCGGCTCTGGGAACTGCTCCAGCGTGAACTCGACGACCGGATCAAGGCGACCGGGCACGAGAACGCCTACTTCCCGATGTTCATCCCGGAGAGCTACCTCAAGCGGGAGGCCGAGCACGTCGAGGGCTTTGCCCCGGAGTTGGCGGTCGTGACCCACGCCGGCGGCAAGGAACTCGAGGAGCCGCTGATCGTGCGGCCCACCTCGGAGACGATCATCGGCGAGTCGATGGCCAAGTGGATCTCCTCGCACCGGGACCTGCCGCTGCTGCTCAACCAGTGGGCCAACGTGGTGCGCTGGGAGCTGCGCCCGCGGATGTTCCTGCGGACCACGGAGTTCCTCTGGCAGGAGGGCCACACCGCGCACGCCGACGAGGCCGACGCGATGCGCGAGACGCTCGCGATGCTCGACGTCTACGTCGAGGTTGCTCGTGACCTCGCCGCCATCCCGGTCGTGCCGGGTGAGAAGACGGCTGGTGAGCGGTTTGCCGGGGCCAAGGCGACCTACACGATCGAAGGCATGATGCGCGACGGCAAGGCCCTGCAATCAGGGACCTCGCACTACATGGGGACGAACTTCGCGAAGGCCTTTGAGATCAAGTACGCTGACGCGTCCTCAGGTGGCCAGCAGTACTGTCACACCACGTCCTGGGGCATGTCGACCCGCATGATCGGCGCGATCATCATGGCCCACGGCGACGACAAGGGTCTGGTGCTGCCGCCGAAACTGGCCCCCCATCAGGTCGTGATCGTGCCGGTCGGACGCGGGGACGCGATGGCCCCGGTGATGGCGGCGGTGGACACCCTCGCCGCACAGTGCAAGGCCGCCGGGGTCCGGGTTCACGTCGACGCCCGCCCACAGGTCAGCCCGGGTTTCAAGTTCAACGACTGGGAGATGCGCGGGGTCCCGTTGCGCGTCGAGCTGGGTCCGCGCGACCTCGCCGAGCAGTCCGCGATGATCTCGCGGCGGATCGGCGGCTTCGGCGACGAGAAGGGCAAGGAGAAGGTTCCCCTGGAGGGTCTTGCGGCGAGACTGCCGGGGATACTCGAGGAGATCCAGGCCGCGATGCTGGCCCGGGCCACCGAGTTCCGGGACACCAACACCCACACCGTCAACGACTGGGACGCTTTCGCCACGGCCACCGCCACCGGCTGGGCCCGTGCCCTGCACTGTGGGCAGCCCTCGTGCGAGGACGACATCAAGGCCTCCACTGCGGCCGCGACCCCGCGCTGCGTGCCGCTGGAGGGTGCAACCGAGACCGGCGCCTGTGTGCGGTGCGGCGCCCCGGCGGCTTACGGCAAGCGCATCATCTTCGGTCGCTCGTACTGAGGCGTTTACTCCAGGCGTCAGCCCAGCAGGTGCGCGACGTTGGAGCGCTCGGCGCCAAGGTCGACGTAGAGCTGTGCCCACGTCCGGTCCTTGTCCGTGGGGGGCTTGCCATCGCAGTAGGCGGTGACCGCTTTGTTCGCCGTGTAGTACTCCAGCACAGCGAGGATCGCGGAGGTGTTGCCGCCTTCGGCGCCGCCCGTGTAGGCCGTCCCGGGGGTTTCCGGTTGGTGTTCCAGGCATGGCAGGGGGTAGTCGGCACGGGTGGCTCCGACGAACTGACCTCCGGCGTCCGAGTCGGAATCGCCGCCGCAGGCGACGAGCAGCGGCGTCGACAGCAGCACGATCGCCACCGCTGCTGCGCAGCGCGATCGACGGCAGGTAGTCCGGTCAGGTAGTCGCATGATGCTCCATCAGATTCTGGTCAGTTCGTTGAGCATGAGGCCGAGGCCGACCGCGATGACCAGGCTCGCGGTGACGAACGGCATAGCGGCGGAGAGCTTGGCGAGCGTGTTGCTTCGGCGCGTGGTCAGCAGCCCGCTGACCCGGTCGCGCAGGCGCACCAGGAGCAGGCCGGCGAGCATCAGGGTCACAGCCATTCCCACGCCGTAACCGATCACCAAGGCGACGCCGAACCAGGTCCGGCCCAAGGCAATCGCACCCAGCAGCACGACGAGGGCGGACGGGCTGGGGACCAGGCCACCGGCTACGCCGAGTCCGATCAGTCCGCGGCGGCTGAACGGGGCAGGGGCGGGCGTTTCATGGTCGTGAGAGTGTTCGTGTTCGTGTCCGGCCGCCGACAACACGGCGACAGCACCCGACGGTGCCGGTATTGCCGCGGGGACCGCGTCATGCCCGTGCCCGTGGCCATGCCCGTGCCCGTGGCCATGCCCATGCCCATGCCCGTGTCCGTGGCCCGCGCCGGGCGTCCCGCGATCACGCCACGACGAGCGCAACAGCACGACGCCGATCACCGCGATCAAGGCTCCGCTGGCGAACCCGAGCCAGGCCAGTAGCCCCTCGCCGCTGACGGCGGCGGTGGCGGAGAGCAGCAGGCCCATCGCGAGTACCCCACCGGTGTGGGTGATGGTGACGCTCGCCCCGACGATCACCGCGTCGCGAACTCCGCCCCGTCGACCGACGAGGTAGGCGGCCATCACGGTCTTTCCGTGCCCGGGCAGCGCCGCGTGCGACGCGCCCAACAGCATCGACAACGCCAAGGCGGCCAGCCCGACGCCGATGGTCAGGTCCTTGGCCAGGAAGTCGTCGAACGCGTCGTTGAGCGGTTCCAGGAACCCCGAGATCGATCCGGCGCCGTCGAGACGGGGAGCCAACCCCGGGGAGGCGCCGTTGCCGGGGACGCTGGACAGGGTCGCCGTGCGCTGGTCCAGCGGGGAGGACAGCAGGTCGTCGGGATAGTTGCGTAGCGCGTCGCTGATGCTGACGTCGTCGACCGAGGCCGCGGTGAGGCGGACGCCGGCCCCGGCGGCGGTGATCTCACGCCAGCCGACGCGATCGGTGCGGTAGTCGGTGGTGAAGGCGATCTCCGCCGGTCCGCGCAGATCGGCGACGGCGGAAAGTTCGCACTCGATCCGGGTGACCTGCAGACCCTTCTCGCCGGGAAGGAACGCGAGCGACGTGGCGAGGACCTGCCAGGGCGCGGCCGCACCGTTGACGGTGATCTCGGTGGCCTTGGCGAGCGTCGTGCACTCCCGCGCCGCGTGGGCCGCGCCTTCGGCGTCGGACACCGTGCCGTCGTTGTCGGTGTCGATCCTCGACTTTTCCTGCAGCGTGGGGATCTCGGCGCTGTCCACGACGGCGTGGTCCAGCACGCGATCGGGGCGGAGCTCCAGCCCGTGGTAGGTGTTGATCGAGAAGTTGTTCAGCGGGTGTGCCTGCGCCGGTGAGACCCATAGCCCCGCGGACAGGGCGCCCAGCAGCAGAGCGGTCAGTGCGGTGGCGCGCTTGCGGCGCGAGCTCACAAGGACCGTCCGAGCGAGGGGAGCTCGGGGTCGAAAGCGGGGTTGTACTGGCGTACCCGGGCGGCGTCGGCCTTGGCCGCCGCCGTGTCGCCGAGGGCGCGGTGGATCTGGCTGCGGTGGTGGTAGAACAGCGCATTGCGCCACCCGCGGGCGACGGCGCGGTCGGCAAACTTCAGGGCCTGCTCCGAGCGGCCGGCCTTGTGCATCGCCCACCCCAACGCGTCGGCGACGACGGCGAACTGGCGACGGTCCCACTCCGCGCGGGCCCTGCGCACCGCTGCGTCGGGGGACCCGTGGTCGGCTTCGTACTCGGCCAGGGCGAGGTCGTCGCGCCCGCCATTGGCGGTGAACAGTTCCTGCACCGTCTCCACCAACGCGAACTGCTCGCGGGCCTGCTCAGGGCGCCCGAACTTGGTCAGTACTTCGCCGTACTCGACGAGGTACTGCGGGTTCGGGACCCGGGAGACGAGTTCGGCGTAGTCGCGCATGGCCGCCGGGCCGTTCCCGCGCAGTGCGGCCACCTTCGCCCGGCCGTGCAGCAGCGGCGTATTGCGTGGATCGCGCACCAGGCCGGTGTTGTAGTGGTCGGCTGCAACGCGCAGCTTTCCGGAGTTCAGGGCGAGCTCGCCGAGTTGGTAGCGCACGAAGGCGACGGAGGCAGAGTCGATCGCCCCCTCGAGGGCTTGCTGCAGCAACGTCCGAGCCAGCGCGATGTCGCCGCGCTGCTCCAGGTCGTAGGCCGCGCGTGCCAGCGCGGGTAACGTCGGTTGCAGATCGAGCATGCGCTGGGCCGCTGCACTGGCCTGCTTCGCCTGACCGAGCTGGGTGTAGGCATCCACGAGTACGCCATAGGCCTCGGGGCTGAAGTCGCTGATCGCGCGGGCACGCTGCCCCCACCGCAGCGCCCCGGCGAAGTCGTGTCGGGAGTTCGCGAGCGCACCCATCGCGACGAACGCCGCGATGTTGTCCTCGCCTTGGAGCTCGAGGGAGCGCCGCAGGGATTCCTCGGCCTTGGGGTAGAAGGACGGGTCAGCGCTCGCGCGGGACTGCTCCACGTAGGCCGCGCCGAGCGCGGCCCAGGTCGCGGCGTCGTTCGGCTGATCGGCCAGGCGCTGCTGCAACCGGGCGATCTCGCCGGTGGCCGGCGATGACGGCGGCGGGGCGCCACCGACCGTGGCCGGGGTCGATTCGGAGTCGTTGGCCAGGCCCAGCCCGAGGCCGCCGCCGATGAACAGCGCGATTGCCGAGACGGCAACCACCAGCGTCCGGCGGGCGTGCGGTCGGGTGAGCTTCATGAATTCCCATCGTGGAGGGCGCGAAAGATCGATGCCGGGTGCCGCCGCGTGGGCGACGACACCCGGCACCGGTGGTGTTACTGGGTGTTGACCGCCTGCTGGTTCGGCAGCGCGATGTACGGGAACGACGCGGTGAACGCCTTGTTGTTGGCGTTGACTCCGTCACCCGCGGCGAGGGCATCGATGATGCCCTTGGTCGCCGCGCCCATGATGGCCTGGATCGAGATGTCCACGACGTCGTCACCGAAGCGACGTCCGTTCGGGAACCCCGCCAGGTCGCCACCGAGCACGCCGAGCCGGTTCGGACTGGCTGTCGGAGCGACGCCCATGTTCAGGCGAATCATCTCCGCCAGACGGAAGGTGCCCTTCTTGGCGTCCTTGTTCAGGCTGAACGCGTTGAGGTCGGCCTCGATCGGACCGTTGTTCTTCGCGATGCCGGTGAAGTAGATCTGCGCGAGGTCCTTACGCGGCGCCTTCGGAGCCTTGACTCCGTAGAGCGCCTCGATCAGCTTCGGCACCTCCGGGTCGAGTCCACGCTTGAGCAGGCCACTGTTGTCCTGGTCGTCGGAGGGCTCGCTGCGGTTGAACTTGTTCTTCTGACCGGCCGCCGAGACGAGCTCGTTGACCAGGGGGCTGCCCAGGCGCGAAACCTGGGTCCACGAGGTCTTCACATCCACGGTGCGAGTGCCCGTCTCCGCGGAAGCGGAGTTCCCGCTGACCTCGTTGGGCAGGCCGGGGATGATGCCGTCGAGAATGCCGTTGTCGCTGTCCTCGACGCCATCGGTGCTGTCCCCGACCGAGTCGGTGTCGACGCTGTTGCTCTCGACGATGCGCGTGGTCTTGCGCTCCGTGCTCGCCCACACGCCGATCACCGGGTTGCGCCCGGCATTGCCCTTGAGCGCAAGCGCGCTCTTGGGGATCTGCACGGACAGGTGGTTGACGTTGTAGCCCTTGAGGGTGTCCTGGCCGACCTCACTCAGGTCGCCGCCGTAGAGCAGGTCGAACACGCGCAGGTCGAGGGCGAACGAATCGTCCGCGGCGCCGGCGTAGGTCTGGCCCTTGCCCTTGCCCTTGTCGAAGCCCCGGGTGGCCTGGTTCTGCAGGCGACCGTAATTCGGCATGGAGGCCTTGCCGGTGAACGAGGGAGCGGCGATGCCGTTGTCGACGAGGGTCTTGCTCTCGCCGTTCTTGATCCGCTCGAGCTTGTAACGCTGCTTGAACAGCAGGTTCTCGTCCTTCAGCGATCCGACCGGACCGTTGTTGTAGAGGAACGTCTTGTTGTCCCGCTTGTCGACGTTGCGGAAGGTCCAGCGGTAGATGATGTCCGCCTCGCCGTCACCGGTGTTGTCGACGTTGATGTTGTAACGGGCGTTCTCGGCGAACGGGTAGAAGTTCGGTCCGCCGTTGGGCTCCTGGAACGGGTACCAGTTGGCCGACAGCGTGACGGTGTCCTTCTTGTCAGGGCTGACGAACGCATAGGTGTCGGTGTTGTCAGCCTGCGGGTCACCCAGGATCTGGGGAGCCTCACGGTGGCTGGACGCGGTGCTCGCCTGGCCTCCGAGGAGCGTGAGCCCGCCGAGCGCGAGTACGCCGGTCAGACCAACCGCGGTGGCGGCGGTGAGCCGGCCGCGTCGGGTCATGGGTTCTTTCATCAACAGGGGTCCTTCCGAGTGATGCACGAGGACGCGCCACAAGTTCGCGTCCGGGGGGGCGACCCCGTCGGGGTCGCATGCGGCCGGTCCTTCCCAGCCGCAACGGATTCGACCGTCCGGCCCTTGACAGATTGGCGGCTGGGGGGAATCACGCGGTTCGGTGGCTACATTCCCCCCGGCGATGGAGAGATGACACCCGACCGGGGTCGTTTCGTAGGCGAAGGACTGGGCAGGGGCGGCCGCGCCTGAGACGGACAACACAAAGGCCGGTCGATCGGACGTGATCCGTATCGACCGGCCCTGGTTCGCTCAAGAAGCCCTCAGGACACCTTGAGCGTCCCCTCCATGCCGAAGTGATACGTGCACTTGTAGGGGTACTCACCGGCATCGGTCGGAGCCTTGACGCTGCCGTCCTTCATGCCCTCGATGTCGCCGGAGTCGATGGTCTTGTCATCGGTCAGGTCGTGGCGGGCAGCGTCCTTGTTGACGATGGTGATCGTCTCGCCGGCCTTGACGTTGAGGACGGCCGGGAGGAACTCCAGACCCTCCATGGTGATCGTCGCGCCGCCGCCGGGGGAGGAGTCGCTGTGGCCTGCGCCGTGACCGTTGTCCGGGTCCGCCGCGGGAGTCTGCGGGTCCGAACTGCCTTCGCTGCCCGAGGCCGAGGCAGCGGGTGCAACGTTCTCCGCCGGCGTCTGCGCAGCCGAGTCGTCGTCGCCGCCACAGGCGGCGAGGGTGCCGACCAGCAGCACCGCCGCAGCGGTGGCGAGCCGGGTACGGATCTTCATGGTGCGTCCTCTCATTGCGGGTACGTCAGTCATCGGGCTGCTGTCATACCCCTGCCGGGTGGGCTGAGGGTGATTCGGCTCGCTTGGGCGCGTGGATTGGGGAGGGTGGCTCACAGCCGTCCTGCTGCCTTGAGCGAGAGATAGCGGTCCGCGAGCGCCGGCGCCAAGGTGGCGGGGGGTTCGTCGAGGACCTCGACCCCGTGGCGCGCGAGCAGGGCGGCGGCCTGGGCCCGGCCCCCGCGGGTGCGCTCGGCGGCCGCGGCGCCGTACACCGCGTCGATGTCGCCGCGGCCGCCGGCGAGCTCGGCGACCCTGGTGTCGGCGACCGAGGCCAGCAGAACCCGGTGGCGCCCGATCAGCGCCGGTAGCACGGGGAGCAGGCCCGCGGTGACGGGCGCGGGGTCCAGGCTGGACAGCAGTACCACCAGGGCCCCCCGACCGCCCCGCCGGCGGATCTCGGCCGCCAGCGAGCGCATGTCGGTCTCGACCAGGTCCGCCTCGATCGGGGCCATCGCCGAGATCAGCGCCGGGAGCAGTGCCGCTCCGTTCACCCCGGTGACCGCGGCACGCACCCGCCGGTCGTAGGCGAGCAGGTCGACGCGGTCCCCGGCCGCTGCGGCCAGGGCAGCGAGCAGCAGCGCGGCGTCCATGGCGGCGTCGAGGCGGGGCGCGTCCCCGACCCTGCCCGCGGCGGTCCGCCCGGTATCGAGCACGAGCAGTACCTGCCGGTCGCGTTCGGGGCGCCAGGTGCGCACGGTCACATCGGTGGCCCGCGCACTGGCCCGCCAATCGATGGAGCGCACGTCGTCGCCGATCACGTACTCGCGCAACGAGTCGAACTCCGTGCCCTGACCGCGGATCAGGGCGCTCGCCCGGCTGCCCGGGCTGCGCAGGCGTTCCAGACGGGCCGGCAGATGGCGCCGGCTGGCGAATTCCGGAAGTACCCGCAGCGTCCCTGGCACGTGGTGAGTCCCCTGCCGGGCGGCCAGGCCCAAGGGCCCGAGCGAGCGGACCACGACTCGGTCGGCGCGGCGATCGCCGCGCCGGGTCGGCGTCAGGGCCGTGGTGATCGTGGTAGCGGTCCCGGCCCGCACGTCCAGGGGTAGGCGCAGGTCGTGGGCGCCGGCGCTGGGCTGCCAGGCGTCGCGCAGGACCCCGCGCACTCGGCGCTGCCCGGTGTTCACCACGCGGAGCGTTTCCCCGGTGGTCTCACCCAGGCGCACCGAGGGCGCGAGGGTGCGTTCGATGTGCAGGTCGGCGACCTTCCCGGCCCGGATCAGGTCGATCCCGATCGCGGCGAGCAGCACGGCGTTGACTGCCCACACCGCCCAGGCCGACCCGACGCCGAGCACGAGCGCCGCCCCACCGAGCGCTGCCAGGGCGGCGCGGCCGGTCAGTGCCATGTCAACCCAGTCGTCGTCGGTTCAGCCATCTCAGCGCGGGACCGGGGTGGAGTTCAGGACCTGCTCGAGCACCCCGTCGGCGTTGAGGCCGTCGAGCTCGGCCTCGGCCCGTAGACCGATCCGATGCCGTAGGGCCGGCCGGGCCAGCGCCTTGACGTCGTCGGGCGTGACGTAGTCCCGTCCGGACAGCCAGGCCCAGGCACGGCTGGCAGCGAGCAGCGCGGTCGCCCCGCGCGGGGAGACCCCCAACCGGACGGCGGGGGAGGCCCGGGTGGCCCGGCACACGTCGACGATGTAGCTGACGATCTCCGGAGCCACGCTGACCGTGCGCGCGGCCGCCCGGGCCGCCGCGAGGTCTGCCGGGCCGGCCACGGTGCGCACCCCGGCAGCGGCGAGGTCGTGCGGATCGAATCCGTCCAGGTGCCGGGTCAGGACGGCGATCTCGTCGGTCCGACTCGGCAGTGGCATCGACAGCTTGAACAGGAAACGGTCCAGTTGGGCCTCGGGCAGCGGGTAGGTGCCCTCGAACTCGACGGGGTTCTGAGTGGCCGCGACAAGGAAGGGTTCGGGCAACGGGCGCCCGATGCCATCGACGGAGACCGTGCGCTCCTCCATCGCCTCCAGCAGCGAGGCTTGGGTTTTGGGCGGGGTCCGGTTGATCTCGTCGGCGAGCAGGATGTTGGTGAACACCGGACCCGGCCGGAACGAGAACTCCGCGCTGCGGGCGTCGTACACCAACGATCCGGTCACGTCGCCGGGCATCAGGTCCGGGGTGAACTGCACACGGGTGGTGCGCAGGTCCAGGGCTTGGCAGAACGTGCGCACCAGCAGCGTCTTGGCGATCCCGGGAACGCCTTCGAGCAGCACGTGTCCGCGGCAGGTCAGGGCGACGACGAGCCCGGTGACCGCGGCATCCTGCCCGATCACGGCCTTGCCCACCTCCGCGCGCAGCGCGACCAGGGCGGCGTGGGCACTCGCCGCGTCGGGGCGCGAATCCGCCTTCGTCAGATCAGCCGGCAGCTCAGCGGCGTCCATCGGTCTCCTCGGGTCGGCTGGTCAGGGGCTCGCTGGTCATGGGCTCGCTGGTCATGGGCTCGCTGGTCATGGGCTCGCTGGTCATGGGCGGCGCACCTGCCGGAGCAGGAGGTCCAGATCGTCGGCGAGGGCGACGAGGGCGCCGTCGTCGGTCGGGGCGCCCCCGTAGAGCACGGCGTCGATCTCGGCGGCCGGCGCGTGGGTGTGCGCGGCCACGGCGGCGGTCAGCGTCGGTGGGTCGGCGCCGTGCGAGGGCAAGCCGAAGCGCGGGCCGATGGTGCGCAGTGCGCCCGCGCGCACTGCGGTCGCTGCGCGCCCCCGTGCACCGGTGGAGCGGTACAGCCGGGCGAGACCTTCGGTGGCTTCCGACGCCCGCACCACGACCGGTAGCGGCTCGGTGACGACCGGCCCGAGGCGGCGTCCGCGCCAGAGCGCAATCATGGCCAGCCCGAGGAAAATCTGCAGCCCCATCAGTTTGACCGGGCCGGGGAGCAGCACGTGTAAGGGTCGGCCCGCTCCGGCCGCCTGCAGCTGCGGATCGTCCAGTCCGGGCCGGTACCAGATCAACCCCGGATGCTTGCCGAGCAGGCTGAGCGAGGCGGCGGCGTTGTCGCCGATATCGAGGCCGGCGTTGGTCAACTGCCGTGGAGTGTCGAGAACCGTCGCGGCTGCCTCGTCGAGTTCGACGAGTTCGTCCGGCGCGACCTGATCCGGCGCTACCAGGACCAGCTCGGTCGCGAGGGCCGCGAGCTCGCGCAGCCCCCCGGCCGGGACCAGCGCCGGATCGGTGATCAACACCGTGGTTGTGGCGCTCGAGGTGGTCGTGGCGCTGACCGCCTGGGCGAGGGTGCGGGCCACCGTGATGCGCACGCCTTCCGCGCGCAACAGCTGGGCCAGAGCCCGGCTGCCGTCCGGTTCGTAGGACTCGGGATCCAGGCGTCCGGCGGTGCCCCGGGCCGAGAGCAGCGCGAGGGAGATGCTGACGACCAGCAGCACGGTGAGGGCGATCGCCGGCAGGCGTAATGAGCTGGCGCGGGTGCGGGAGCGGACAGTCATCGCACCCGTGCTCTCTCGAGGGGGGCGCTGGCGGTCTGGGCGGCCGCCGTGGCCACGGCGTGGTGTTCGGCCGCACTGGCGCGATGCCCGCCGTAGTGCACGCGGTCGAAGATTCGCGCCGCGCTGCGGACTCCCGCACTGGTCGCCGGCAGCATCCGGGCGATCTCGGCGGCGGCCTCGTCCGCGGTCCGGCTGGCCCGCACGTCCAGCACCCCGCGTTCGGTGGCCCCCCGCACCAGGGCGCGGAAGCGCTCCCGGACGGCCTCGTCGACGTCGCCCGCGCCCAGTGCGGCGTCGGCAGCGCGGTGGTGTTCGGCGGCTGAGCGCAGCGTGGCGCCGAAGACCTCGGGTCGTCGTCGGCGCAGCTGCCCCGCCCCGGGGCGCAGCCCAGAGCGCAGCAGGACCAACGCGCCTACGGCCAGGACAGCACCGACGGCGAGGGTCCACCAGCCGCCCACCGCGGCGCCGGCGGTGGAGTCGAGCAGGTCGCCGATCGCGTCGAGCACGGCGTCGGAGGCCCGCTCGAACCAGGTGGGTTCCAGGCGTTGGTAGGCCGGGTCGGCCAGCTCAGCTCGGGCGGCCTCGCGGGCGGCGTCGGCATCGGGGACGACGGGCACCTCGAACCCCGGCCGCATCATGCGCGTCGCAGGGTCAGGTCGAGGGCTTCGCGGCGCATCCGCAGGTCGAGGTAGAGCAGTGCGGTCACCCCGGCGGTGAAGGGATAGGTGATCGCCCCGGCGAACGCCGCCCCGATCGTGGTGCACAGATAGAAGGTCACCCCGGGCGAGCCGTAATTGTCGAACTCCGTGATGACGACGGGGATCAGGAACGGCAGCTGGATGATCGAGCCGATCACGGAGGAGATCACCACGCCGAGCAACAGGATGCCGAAGCAACGCCACCAACTGCGCCGGACCAATTTCGCCGAGCGCCGCAGGGCCTCGCGCAGGCTCGCGCGCTCCAGCACGAGTGCCGGCGCCGCCACCGCCAGCCGCACGTAGAGCCACACCGTGAGCGGCGCGGTGGCCAACACCCCGAGCACCCCGACGCCGATGGCGCCGTCGTCGGACATTCCGCCGGAGGCGAGGGCGAGGGCGAACACCACCGGCGAGCCGATCAGCACGGCGGTGCCCAGCATGACCCCGACCGCCAGGGCGATCAGGCGCCACAGGTGGGGCCGGGTCGCCGCCCAGGCCGTCGCGGCGCTCACGTCGCGACCAAGCACCGCCTGCCCGACGACGAAGGCGAGCACCCCGACCAGCACCATCTGCGCCAGCTGACCCACGATCAGGGTGACCAGCTGGGCGAGGTTGGCGGCCGCGCTCGCCTCTTCGGACGCCGAGTTAGCGGAGTTGAAGCCGCCAGGCGGGGAATTGAGGGCGCTGGTGTCGCGCAGCAGCAGGTAGAGCGCCCCGGCCTGCAGGACCGAGACCACGCTCACCACCGCCGCCGACAGGCCCAGCTGGATCTTCCAATGCCGGCGCATCGTGGTGATGGCACCGTCGATGATCTCCCCGATCCCGAGCGGGCGCAGCGGCACCACCCCGGCCTGGGACGGCCACTGCGGAGCCCGCTGCACAGCCACCGGCACGGTCCCCTGGGGAGACCACGGCGGAGCCTCGTGGGCAGTCACCATTCGCCTCCTCCGGTCCGCGGCGCCCATGGGGTGCAACCATGAGCCTATGAAGGGTCGCGTACTCGTGGTGGATGACGACACCGCACTGGCAGAGATGCTCACGATCGTGCTGCGTAGCGAGGGCTTCGAGCCCATCGTGTGCAGCGACGGCGAGGCCGCCTTGGCGGCGTTTCGGGAGTGCAAGCCGGACCTGGTCCTGCTCGACCTCATGCTGCCCGGGCGCGACGGCATCGATGTCTGCCGCTCGTTGCGGGCCGAGTCCGGCGTGCCGATCGTGATGCTGACGGCCAAGTCCGACACCGTCGACGTGGTGCTGGGTCTGGAGTCCGGGGCCGACGACTACATCGTCAAACCGTTCAAGCCCAAGGAGCTCATCGCGCGGGTCCGGGCGCGGCTGCGCCGCCAGGACGACCCGACCCCGGCAGCGCTCCAGATCGCCGATCTCGAGATCGACGTCGCCGGCCACTCGATCAAGCGTGCCGGGATCGCGATCCCGCTGACGCCGTTGGAGTTCGACCTGCTCGTGGCGCTGGCTCGCAAGCCGTGGCAGGTGTTCACCCGTGAGGTGCTGCTCGAACAGGTCTGGGGTTACCGGCACGCCGCCGACACCCGGCTGGTCAACGTCCATGTGCAGCGGTTGCGCTCCAAGATCGAGCATGACCCCGAACGCCCGGAGATCGTGGTGACCGTGCGCGGCGTCGGGTACAAGGCGGGCCCGGCTTAGGGTGTCCGCGGGCAGAGGGACGTCGAGCCGCAGGGGTAGCCGTCGGCAAGGCATGCTGCGCCGGGTGCTCGGGGCCTGGCGTCGCTCGATCACGCTGCGGGTGGTCACCGCGACGCTGGCGCTCTCGGCCACGGTGCTGGCGGGAGTTGGTCAGCTGGTCCTCGGCGGGGTGCGCGACGGACTGCTGGAGAACAAGGTGTCCTCATCCCTCGCCCAGGCCGACGCCGGCTTTGCCTCGGCGCGGGCCCGGCTGCTCGCGGCCGGACCGATCGACCAGGCGAACGTCGGACAGCTGCTGACGGCGATCGTCACCGGGCTGCGCGAGCAGGCCGGGCGATCCAGCCTCTACGAGATCGCGGTCATCCCCGCGCCCAGCATCGACACCCAGTCCCCGGCGGGGCGCGGGTCGCGGACCACGGGCGGCATCGCCGCGACCAGCGTGCCCGCCCAGCTCTCCGAGGAGCTGGCACGCGGCACGCGGACGGTGGCCTTCCAGTACGTGTCGCTGTGTTACGGCGCCTCGGACGCACCCTGCCCGCGCAGCGGAACCGATGCCGTGCCGGGATTCGCGGTCGGCACCCAGTTCCGGGTGCCCGGGGCCAGCGCTTACCAACTGGTATTCCTGTTCCCTCTCACCAACGAGGAACGCACGCTCAACCTGGTGCGTAGCCGGCTCGCAATCGCCGGCGGCCTGATCACGGTGCTGCTGGCCGCCATCGCGGGCCTGGTGACGCGCAGCGTGGTCCGTCCGGTGCGCGCCGCCGCCCGCGTTGCCGAACGACTCGCCAAGGGCGACCTGTCCGAACGCATGTTTGAGCGTGGCGAGGACGACCTGGCAAAACTGGCCTCCTCGTTCAACGAGATGGCCTCCGCGTTGCAGCGACAGATCGGCCAGCTCGAAGACCTCTCCCGGGTGCAGCGTCGTTTCGTGGCGGACGTCTCCCACGAACTGCGGACCCCGCTGACGACGATCCGGATGGCCGCGGACGTGCTCCATGCGTCCCGGGAGGACTTCAGCGCGCCACTGATGCGGTCGGCGGAACTGATGCACGATCAGGTCGAGCGGTTCGAGGCCATGCTCGGAGAGCTGCTGGAGATCAGCAGGTTCGACGCCGGAGCCGCGGTGTTGGAGGCCGAGCCGACCGATGTGCGCGATGTGGTGCGCCGGGTCGCGACCGGCATCGAACCGGTCGCCACCGCCCAGTACGACACCACCCTGCGAGTGCACGTGCCCGATTCCGAGTGTGTGGCCGAGGTCGATCCCCGTCGGATCGAGCGGATCCTGCGTAACCTCGTGGTCAACGCACTCGAGCACGGCGAGGGCCGCGGTGTGGTCATCCGGGTCGCCGCGGACGCCGTCGCCGTCGCCGTCGTTGTGCGGGACTACGGCGTCGGGTTACGTCCGGGGGAGGACCAGCAGGTGTTCGACCGGTTCTGGCGAGCGGACCCGGCCAGGGCGCGCCGCAGCGGCGGCACTGGGCTGGGGCTCTCGATCGCGCTGGAGGACGCCCGACTGCACGGCGGCTGGCTCCAGGCGTGGGGAGAGCCCGGTGGCGGTACGGCGTTCCGTCTGACGCTGCCCCGCATCGGCGGCGCCGCCCTGGCCGGATCTCCGATCGAGTTGGTGCCCACGGACCGGCGCCGGACACCGCAGCCGGGGCCGGTGGGGCATTTCCCCCAGGCGCTGGTGTCCCAGCACCCGCGCGTGCTCGCCCCGGACGCGGGCCGGGGGTCCGATGACTGACGTGGTGCCGGTACGGATGCCGTGCCGCGCGGTGGCCCTGGCCGCTGGGCTCACCCTGCTCGCCGGCTGCGCGCAGATCCCCTCCCGGGGATCGCCGCAGGGGCAGGAGGTCACGGGGGTCTCCCCGCCGGCCGGACCGAACCCTCAGGTGCGCGTTCTGGTGGAGGGCCCGCGCGCCGGCGACAACGTCTTCGCCGTGGTGTCCGGCTTCCTGGAGGCCTCCGGTGCGGTGGAGGCCGGGTTCGCGACGGCCCGTAAGTACCTCACGTCGGGGGCCTCGACCGGCTGGCGTCCGGAGTCGGCGATCACGATCTTCGATCACACCGCGCTGGAGCTCCAGGAGCAGAGCGAGAGCCGGCTCGTGCTCTCCGCGCCGGCCGAGGGCGTCGTGGATGCGCAGGGGGTGTTGCGCGCGGCCCCGCCCGGACGCAAGGTGCGGGCCGAGTTCGGGATGGTCAGGGTCGGCGGCGAGTGGCTGATCGACACCGTTCCCGACGGGCTGTTCATCTCGCGCCAGGACTTTGACCGGGAGTACGCCCGGATCGAGACCTACTTCCTCACCCGGGCCCCCCGCACGACCGTGCTGGTGCCTGATCTGATCTATGCCTCCCGATCCGCCGGCCTGGCGACCGAGCGGATCCAGGCGCTGCTGCGGGGCCCCTCGCGCTGGTTGAGCAGTGTGGTCGAGAGCGCTGCCCCCCCGGGTGCGGCGCTGGTGGAGCCGGTCGCGATCCGCTCGGGGATAGCCCGGGTCCGGCTCAGTGCGGAGTCCCTGCCCAGCTCGGGGTCGAGCCAGGACCTGCTGCTTGCGCAGGTGGTCATGACGATGACCGAGGATCCCGAGGTGACGGCGGTCGAGGTCTTCGCCGGCGAGGACCAGCTGCGCCTCGGCGGCGCCGGTGACGGCCAGTTGATCCGGGAGGACATCACGCCGTACCTGCCGCCCGACCAGCGCCCGCCCCCGCCGACGGCGGTGTTCCTGCGCGGCGGCGCAGCGCACACCGCCGGGCCGACGCCACTGCAGGGCCCGCTGGATCCACAGCTTCGCCTCGCCGAGATCACCGTGGCACCGGGGGCCGGGACGTTGGCTGCCATCTCCGCCGACCGCGCCACGCTGTGGACCGCAGCCCCCGACGCGCCGCGCCGTCTCGCTGTGCGCCTGCGGGGCAGCGGGATCCGGTCCATCTCCTTCGACGGTGACGGAAACCTGTGGGCCGTCGAGGGCAGCGGCGGGGCGACCCGGGTGTTGCGCATCCCGCGGGTCGGCGAGCCGGTGGTCACCGAGTTGACCGGGTTCATCGCGCGCCAGGTCGTGCGGCTGCGGGTCTCGGCCGACGGGGTCCGGATGGCCCTGGTGCTGGACACCGTGTCGGGCCGTCAGGTGTTCGTGGCGCTGGTCAGCGAACTCGGTTCCGGGGGGCGGCTGTTCGGGCTGCTCCGGCTGGCGTACGGGATCGTCGATCCCACCGATGTCGACTGGGGCGGACCCGGTTCCTTGGTGGTGCTGGGCGCGGAACCCAACGCCCAGCCGCAACCGTTCGGGGTCGCGCTGGACGGCACCCTGGACGAAGGCACGGCGCCGCTGGCCGACATGGTCGCGGTGACCGTGGCGCCGAACGTGCCCATGATCGCCGCGACCTCCCGCAAGCGGATCTGGCGGCTGCGCGACGACGGGACGTGGATCGAGATCGGCGTCGGCCGCGCGCCGTCCTACCCGGGCTGACCGGATATCCACAACCTACGAAACCCAGCATCACTGTCCACAGATCGGTGTGCGACGGTGGTGGGACCCGCCTGCGCCGGACAGGGTGCAGAGATGCTCTCCGCCGCCCCGCTCGTGGATCTGGTGCTGCCGATCCCCTGTCCGGGCTGCGGGCGGGAATCGCCCGGCCCGGCGTGCGCCCGCTGTCTGGGAGCGCTCGGCCCACCGCGGCGCCTGGAAGCGGAGAGCCTGCGGGTGCGTGGGCTGCCCGATCTCGTCGCCCTCGCGGACTGGAACTCCCCGGTGCGCGAGTTGGTGCTGGCGCACAAGGAGCGCGGGGCGACCGGCCTGGCCCGGCCGTTGGGCCAGGCCCTGGCGCCGGCCGTCCAGTCCTTGCTACGGGCCCAGCTCCAGCTCCCCGCCGGCCAGGGCGGGGTGCTGCTGACCGCGATCGGGAGTAGGCCGGCCGCGCTGCACCGTCGTGGTCACGACCCGATGCTCCGGGTGGCGGCGGTGACCGCCCGGACCCTGCGGGCGCGCGGGGATTCCGCGTGGGCGCTGGCGCTGCTGCGACAACGACCGGGTGGCCGGGATCAGGCCGGATTGTCTGCGCGCGAACGCAGCGCCAACCTTGCCGGAGCGATGGGCGTCGCCCCGCTACCCGCCCGACTGGCCGGGGCCCCGGTGGTCGTGCTCGACGACGTTCTCACGACCGGCGCCACACTCGCGGAGGCGACCCGGGCGCTGCGGGCCGCGGGGCTCTGGGTGCTGGGCGGGGCGGTGATCGCGGCCGTGTGAGAACTACTGGAGAATTCTCGCCCTATCGGAGTAACGAAGCAGGGGCTAGCCTCGATGCATGGCACCTGCCCGGGTCCGTGGTTGCGCTGAACGGATCAACTCTGCTCGGCAAGCCGACGCCAGCCGCAGGCGAAACGGTCCACGTAAGGCGACTCTTGGTCGCTCGATCACGGTGCGGTTTAGAAGTAAGTCCTGCCCCGCCGGTGGTCCCGATGGCTGCCGATCCGGGAGAAGGGTAGTAGTGGCCCTTGAGGCTGCGACCCCCTCGGCAGGCGATTGTGGGGTAGAAGACCAGGTCGGCCGGGTAGGTGTCATCTCCGGCGCCCGGCGGGCGTCTCGCTGCGTTGTCGTCGTCGCCGATACAACAGCGGTATCGGCCTCCTCCTCCGCCTTGCGATACATCCCGCCGGATCACCGGAGCAACTCAACAGGCTGTGCCCGCATAGAAGTGATGCACAGTTAGATCCTCGTTCGCCCCCCTACGCACGGGAGGAACGTATGGAAATTGTGGTCAAAGGTCGTCGCACTGAGGTCTCCGAGCGCTTTCGAGCGCACGCCCTCGACAAGCTGTCCAAGGTCGAGAAATGGGATCGCCAGATCATCAGCCTCGAGGTCGAGGTGTCCAAGGAACGCAATCCCCGGTTGACCGATGTCGGCGACCGCATAGAGATCACCTGTCACACCCGCGGACCCATCATCCGCGCTGAGGCGGCGGCGGCCGATCCGTACGCTGCGCTCGATATGGCCTGCGCCAAGTTGGAGGTTCGCATGCGTAAATCCGCCGACCGACGACGCGTGCACCACGGGAGCCGGACCCCGGTCTCGGTGGCCTCGGCAACGGCCGGGCTCATGAACGGGAACGGCAACGGACACTCCACCATCGCCATCGCCGACCTCGAGGAGGTCACCGATCTCGGAGACTTCGCCGGCGGTCTGGATGTGACCGGCGACGGTCCGTTCGTCGTCCGGGAGAAAACCCACGAGGCAGCGCCCATGACGCTGGATCAGGCGCTGTACGAGATGGAGTTGGTCGGGCACGACTTCTACCTCTTCGTCGACGCCGACACCCACCAACCGAGCGTGGTCTACCGCCGCCACGGCTACGACTATGGCGTCATCCATCTGCAGACGTGACTAGCGGCGCCAGCCGTTAGACCCCAACCAGACGCACCGGTGTCGATCTTCATGTGAAGTTCGCACCGGTGCGTCCGCGTTTGCCGGACTTGGCAGTCTGCTGGGAGTTACCGTGAAACCCATGAGCGAGATAGCGGGGCCCAGGGCGATCCGGGTCCTCGTCGTTGACGATCACGTCCTGTTCCGTCGTGGCCTGCAGCTCGTGCTGGCCGGTGAGTGTGACGTCGAGGTGGTCGGCGAGGCCGGCGACGGCGTCGAGGCGGTGGAGCTGGCGCGGCAGCTGCAACCCGAGGTCGTGCTGCTCGACGTCGGGATGCCCCGAATGTCCGGCCTGGACGCCGCAGCTCAGATCACCGAGGTCGCCCCGGGTGCCCGGATCGTCATGCTGACGATGAGCGATGACCCGGCCGACCGCGCCGCGGCCACCAAGGCCGGCGCAGTGGGTTATCTGCTCAAGGAGTCCTCGATCGACGCGGTGTGCGCCGCGATCCATGCCGCGTCTCGGGTCCGGGTGGCCTGAGCTGCACGCTCAGCTGCGTTCTCCGGCGAGCCAGGCGGTGCCCAGTTCGACGTCGCGGGCCAGCAGCTTGTCCAGGATTTCCCCGATGTAGCTTTCGACCTTGCCCCCGATCAGGGGCACTCGCACCTTGATCTCGGCATTGATCGTCACGGTTGTCGCAGCGCCGGCCTCGTCCATCCGCAGGACGCCGACCACATCGCCTGGCTGGTTGGCGATCGTGATCGTCAGGTCGCCGTCGCGGACCACCAGCGATCCCGCGGCGTCGCGCCACTGCTGGACCTCGGTGATCGCGATGGTGTCGCCGGTGAACTTCTTGATGAAGGCCGGTGGGTCGATGGCCAGGCGGCGCTGGACGGTGATTGTCGCGCCGTCGCCCTCGGCCGGGGTCACCGCCGCCTCGGCGCTGACCGGTCGCCCCTTCTGGGCCCGCTCGGACTGGAAGGTGGGGTCGGTGAGCATGGCGTAGACCGCCGTCGCCGGCGCGTCGAACGTCATCGAATGGTGGTAGCGCATGGCCGCCCGTGGGATCAGGAGAGGGGGTCGCGGGAGCGGGAAGGAGCTAGTGCCCGTCGGTGGTGTAGTCCGCCATGATGTTGACGCCGAAGGCCATCACACTGCCGACCGCGGTCACCCCGACGCCGGTCCAGAAGAGCCACCAGGTCGGGTCCAGGCACAGCCCGAGCCCGCCGATGCTGAAGCCGATGCAGATGATCGCGACCGCGATCCACGACACCGGGCGACCCTGACCACCGTGACCGCCGTCCGCCACCGCCGCACCCTTCTGCTCGGAACGGCCCCGTCAGCGGGCCGATCTCATCGCCGACACCTTACGCGGCAGGTGCGCCCTGGGGCGCCCCGGGCTGGGGGGCGGGGTCCCCGGCGAGGCGGGCATGCATCTCCATGTCGAACCAGCCGCCCGCAGCCCGGGGCAGCGCCCCTCGTGCCACGCCCTCGGCGCGGAACCCGCAGCGTTGGGCGACCTGGCAGGAGGCGGTGTTCTCGACCGCGTGGAACAGGGTGAGCCGATTGACCTCCAAGGCCGTGAACGCCCACCGGGTCAGCACGTTCAGCGACGCCACGGCAACGCCGCTGTTGCGGGCTCCGGGCGCCGTCCAGTACCCCACGTCGGCCCCGCGGGGCCAGATTGCAAATGAACGCAGGGACACGCTGCCCAGCAGCTGGGCGCTGGTGGCGTCCTGCACGGCGAAGGACAGCACGGTCCCGGCTGCCCACGCGGCGAGGCGGGCATCGATCCAGGCGTGCACCTGGGCCTCGTCGCTCGGGACCTCGCGGACCGCCCACTGCCGGTACAGCGGGTCGGACATGGCCGCCAGCAACTCCGGGGCCAACCGGTGTTCCCAGGGCCTTAACTGCAGCGTGCCCGCGGCGATCTCGATCGGCTCGGGCGGCAGCACCAGTGGTGCGTGCGGGTCTGGTGGGGTATCCACCCCCCTACTTAACCGCAGCGGGGGCGCGACTCCAGCGGTATTGCGCCGTCGGGGGTCGCGCCGCGTCGGGTGCCCGGGTGCGGGTGGGGGGCACGCTCACGCTGACCGCTCTACGATGAGCGACGTCGGATCGCCAGATGTCAGGAGTCGTTCGGGTGCCAAGTCTGCTGGACAAGATGCTGCGCACGGGCGAGGGCAGGACGCTGCGCAAGCTGGCCGGCATCGCCGATCAGGTCAACATCCTCGAGCCGGACTTCGAGAAGATGTCCGACGCCGAACTGCGGGAGATGACCGACGAGTTCCGTAAGCGGCTGGAGGACGGCGAGAGCCTGGACGACATTCTTCCCGAGGCCTTCGCCACCGTGCGCGAGGCCGCCAAGCGCACGCTCGGCCAGCGCCACTACGACGTGCAGATCATGGGCGGGGCCGCGCTGCATCTGGGCAACATCGCCGAGATGCGTACCGGTGAGGGCAAGACCCTGGTCGCGACCTGTCCGACCTACCTCAACGCCTTGACCGGTGACGGCGTCCACGTCATCACCGTCAACGACTTCCTCGCCACCTATCAGGCCGACCTGATGGGGCGGGTGCACCGCTTCCTGGGACTGAGCGTCGGCACGATCATCGCGCAGCAGAGCCCGGCGGTGCGCAGGGCGCAGTACGCGTGCGATGTCACCTACGGCACCAACAACGAGTTCGGCTTCGACTACCTGCGCGACAACATGGCCTGGAGTGCCGATGAGCTCGTGCAGCGTGGCCACCACTTCGCGGTCGTCGACGAGGTCGACTCGATCTTGATCGACGAAGCGCGCACACCGCTGATCATCTCCGGCCCCGCCGACGGCGCGGCCGGCAAGTGGTACAGCGAGTTCGCCCGCCTGGTGGCACGCCTGCGCAAGGGCGAGGCGGGCAAGGACTCCATCAAGGAGGGCAAGGTCCCCGAGACCGGTGACTACTCGGTCGATGAGAAGAAGCGCACGATCGCCGTACACGAGGCCGGCATCGCCAAGGTCGAGGATTGGCTCGGCATCGAGAACCTGTACGAGTCGGTGCACACGCCGCTGATCGGGTACCTGAACAACGCGGTGAAGGCCAAGGAGCTCTTCCGCAAGGACAAGGATTACATCGTCGTCGACGGCGAGGTGCTGATCGTCGACGAGCACACCGGTCGTGTGCTCGCCGGTCGCCGCTACAACGAGGGCATGCACCAGGCGATCGAGGCCAAAGAGGGCGTCGACATCAAGGATGAGAACCAGACGCTCGCAACGATCACGCTGCAGAACTTCTTCCGCCTCTATAAGAAGCTGTCCGGGATGACCGGTACGGCCATGACCGAGGCGGCCGAGTTCGACAAGATCTACAAGCTCGGCGTCGTGCAGATACCGACGAACAAGACGATGATCCGCCAGGACGAGGCCGACCTGGTCTACAAGACCGAGGACGCCAAGTACGTCGCAGTTGTCGAGGACATCGCTGCGCGCTACGAGAAGGGCCAACCGGTTCTGGTCGGCACCGTCAGCGTCGAAAAATCTGAGCATCTGTCAGAATTGCTGCGCAAGCGTGGTATCAAGCACGAGGTGCTCAACGCCAAGCAGCACGCGCGGGAGGCGGCGGTCGTCGCCCAGGCGGGGCGCAAGGGCGCGATCACCGTCGCGACGAACATGGCCGGGCGCGGCACCGACATCATGCTTGGTGGCAACGTGGAGTTCCTCGCCCACGAAGAGCTCGAGCGGCGCGGACTCTCCGCCACCGAGAACCCCGAGGAATACGAGGCCGCCTGGTCGGCGGCGTTGGCCGATGCGACCGCAGCGGCCCAGACCGAGCACGACGAGGTCACCGCTCTCGGCGGCCTGTACGTGCTGGGAACCGAGCGTCACGAATCCCGCCGCATCGACAACCAGTTGCGTGGGCGCTCGGGCCGCCAGGGTGACCCGGGTGAGTCGCGCTTCTACCTCTCGCTCGGCGATGACCTCATGCGCCTGTTCAAGGCCGACATGGTGGAGATGGTGCTGAACCGGCTCAATGTTCCCGAGGACGTGCCGATCGAGTCCAAGATGGTCAGTCGCGCGATCCAGAGCGCGCAGTCCCAGGTCGAGCAGCAAAACTTCGAGATCCGCAAGAACGTGCTGAAGTACGACGAGGTCCTCAACAAGCAGCGCATGGTCATCTACGACGAGCGCCGCCGGGTTCTGCATGGTGAGGATCTGCGCGAGCAGGTGCTCGGCTTCGTCGAGGAGACCATCGAGTCCTACATCGCGGCCGAGACCGGTGAAGGCATCGCCGAGGAGTGGGACCTCGACAAGCTCTGGACGGCGTTCAAGGCCCTCTACCCGATCAGCGTCGACACCGCTGCCGTGCTCGGCGACGGGAACGAGGTGGACTCCCTGGACGTCGAGGCGCTGCGCGAGTTGATCAAGGACGACGCGTTCGACGCGTACGACAAGCGCGAAGCGACCCTCGGCGAGAGCGTGATGCGTGAGCTTGAACGTCGCGTCGTGCTCTCGGTCCTGGACCGCAAGTGGCGCGAGCACCTCTATGAGATGGACTACCTGCGCGAGGGCATCGGCCTGCGCGCGATGGCCCAGCGGGACCCTCTGGTCGAGTACCAGAAGGAGGGCTTCGACATGTTCGCCGCGATGATGGAGGCCATCCGCGAGGAGTCCGTCGGCTACGTGTTCAACGTCGAGGTCGAGGTCGAGGAGGGCAACCTGGAGGGCAAGGGGCTGGAGACTCCCGATCGTCCCGCCGAGTTGCAGTACAGCGCCCCGAGCATCGACGGCGAGGCGGAGGTCCACACCGAGACCACCGACGCCGACGGCGAGGCAGTCTCGATGACCAAGGCATCACCGGCCGGAAAGCCGAGCCGCGCCGAGCGCCGGGCGGCGAAGAAGAGCAAGGGCTGATCGGGCTACGACTCGAGCAGCCCCGCGAGGTCGGCGGCCGTCCAGTCATTGAGGCTGGACGCCAGGTACAGGCCGGGCGCGGGGCTCAACTCGACGAGGTGCTGGACGCCGAGGGTGCGGACCCCGGCGGCCAGCGCGGACGTGACTCCGGTCGGGCTGTCCTCGATCGCGACGCACTGCGCTGCTTTGACGCCGAGCAGGTCGGCGGCGCGTAGGTACGGGTCGGCGTAGGGCTTGGGCCGGGCGACCTCGTCGCCGGTCACCAGGGCGGCGAAGGAGCCCGGCGGCAGGGCGGCATCCACGGCCGCCGCGAAGCGCCGGTAGGACATCGTGACCATCGCGCAGGGGATCTCGAGCGCGCGCAGTTCGGCGAGCAACTCCCGTGCCCCGGGCCGCCACGGCATGTGCCGCTGCACCCGGTCGATCACCCCGTCGAGCAGGTGCGCCACGATCCTCTCCGGCGCCAGCGGGACGTCGCCGTGCAGCGCGATGTAGCGTGCCGCGACGAGCAGGTCGAGTCCGACGATCGCGAGCGCGTGGTCGTGGGACCAGGTGCCGCCGTAGCGTTCGACGAGCGCGTACTCGCACTCGATCCAGTACGGCTCGGAGTCGATCAGGGTCCCGTCCATGTCCCACAGGACCGCTGCTAGCTGCACGCCTCCAGCATGCCCGCCTGGGAGCTGTTCAGGTGTTGATACAGCTTCAGGTGTGCCCGCGCGGCGTTCGTCCAGGTGTATCCCGCGGCGAGGTCGCGGCCGCGCTGGGCACGGGCCGGATCCGGGCCGGCGAGCGCACGGGTCAAAGCGGCGGCGAACTCGGGCGGGGTGGCCGCGAACTCCACCGCGCCGGTGAAGACCTCACGCAGGACGGGCAGGTCGGCGGCGACCACTGGAACACCGGCGGCGAGTGCCTCCATCGCCGCCAGCCCGAAGCCCTCTTTAGTCGAGGGGAACGCGAAGGCTGCTGCACCGGCGACGAGCGAGGGCAGGTCCGCGTCGTCGACCGGCCCGAGTACTTGGGGGTGCAGGCCAAGTTCGTCGGCCCGCTGGTGCCAGCGCGCGCGGTAGTCGCGGTAGTCGAACAGCGTGGTCCCGCCGGCGATCACCAGCGGCACCTCCGCGTTGCCCCTGGCGCGCAGCGCAGCCATCGCCTCCAGCAGTTCGAGGGAGCCTTTGCGCGGCTCGATGCCGCCGACGCTGAGCACGTAGGTCCCGAACCGGCGTTGCCAGCCACGGCGGGCGGAGACGAGGTCGGCGTCGTCACCGGCGGCGCGAGCGAAGCGGGCCGAGTCGACTCCATTGGGGATCACGCGCGCTGTGATCCCCCAACCGGCGTGCAGTTCGGCGGCGACGGCGGTGGAGACGCAGACGTGGGCGTAGGGCCGGGTGATCGCCTGCTCGTGGCAGGCCGCAAGTTCGGCGGTGGTGAAGACGTCCAGGTGGTGCACGGTCCGAACGCAGGGCCCGGCGGCGTTGGCGGTGATGCAGTCCTGGGCGTGCACGACGTCGTAGGAGTCGCGCCGGACGCTGAACGCCGCGCGCAACGCCGCGATGGAGCGTGCCACGCGCGCGCCGAAGTCCTCGCCCTCCCGGTCCGCCACGGGAATCAGGTGGACGCCGAGCCGGTGGTCGACCGCCCGGTAGAACGCGTCGTCCCCGCCGCGGGCCAGTGCCCAGACATCGACCTGGCAGCCGGTGGCGAGCAGTGCCTCGGCCAGCGCGAGGGTGTGCACCACGCCCCCACGCGGCCGGGTGGAGTAGGTGAGCAGGGCGATCTTCACGGGAAGATCCGGGAGTGCGCATAGGCGTCGGGTCGAAGCTCATTGACGTGGTGCAGCACCCGGCGCGTCGCCTGGATCTCCGCGTCGATGTCGAGGTGGGCTGCGGCCATGCCGGCCTTGCTCCAGGTGCGTGCCAGGACGTCGCCGCCGGGGCCGACGACCTTGGCCTGGCCGAGGAAGCGCAGCTTGCCCATCGACCCGGTCTGGTTGGAGGAGACGAGCACGACCTGGTTCTCCGCCGCCCGCGCCCGGTCGTAGAGGTCGAACAAACGTGACTGCCGGTCATTGGCCATCTGCGGAGCCCGGTTGGTGATGCTGGTCGGCCACGCCGACAGGCACGCCAGGATGCGTGCCCCGTCGACGGCAAGGGTGCGCGCCGATTCGGGAAAGGTCTTGTCGTAGTCGATCAGCATTCCCATCCGCCCGACGGGGGTGTCGAATGCGGTGAAGGAATCGCCGGGGGCGTAGGCACCCTGCTCGGCGACGGGCTGATGCACCTTGCGGTGCCGACCGAGCACCCCGTCCCCGCAGACGGCGACCGCGCTGTTGTACCGGGCGGATCCTGCGGATTCGCAGTACCCGACGCAGACCACCATCTCCCGCGCCAGCAAGCGCAGCCGGTCCACCCACGGCCCGTCCGGGTCCAACGCCGGCGGCAACGAGGCGGGTCCGGCGAAGTTGTCCAGGTATCCCCCGAGCGCCGCGTCGGGCAGCACCAGCAGCTGGCAGTTGCGGGCGCGGGCGTGCTCGACCAGCGTGGTGATCCGGGTGAACGCCCCGTCGAGGTCGCGCCCGAACGCGGCCGAGACGGTGGCGATCCCCGTCAGCGGCACGCGGACGCGGAGAACTCGGCGGCGGCGTAGGCATGCGGGCGGCGGTCGCGTAGATGACCCATCACCGCGCGTGCGCGGCGCAGCTCCTCGGTGACGTCCAGGGTGGCCACCGCGAGTCCCGGCCCGACGCCGGTGTCGGCGAGGATCTCGCCGCCGGCGTCGACGATCTTGGCGCTGGCGACGAAGCGCAGCGAACCGAACTGCCCGCACTGGTTGGCCGACACCCACACGATCTGGTTCTCCAGCGCGCGTGCGCGGTCGAAGAGGTCGAAGCGCCGCTTCCACCGGTCATGTTCCAGATCCGGCGAGGGGTCGGTGCGCGAACCGGGCCACGCGGACATGCAGACGATGATCTCGGCACCGTCGAGCGCGAGGGCGCGGGCGGCTTCGGGAAACGCCTTGTCGTAACAGATCAGCATGCCCAGGCGCCCCACCGGGGAATCGAAGGCGGTGAAGCAGTCCCCGGCGGCGTAGGTGGCGTCTTCGCGCAGCGGCTGGTGGACCTTGCGGTGGTGACCGAGGATGCCGTCCCCGCAGACAGCAACCGCACTGTTGTAGCGCAGCGCTCCGTCGGCCTCGCAGAACCCCGCAGTCAGGACCAGGTCGCCGGCGATCTCGCAGAGCTCCTTGATCTGCGGCGAGTCCAGGGTGAACGCGGGGGGCGGGGGGTGCGTGCCGCCCAGGTCGGCGAGGTAACCCCCGAGGGCCGCCTCGGGGAGCGCGAGCAGCGTGGCACCCGCGGACCGGGCGCGGCCGGTGAGGTCCGCAATCCGGGCGAAGCAGGCGTCCAGGTCCCGGTCGAACGGCGCCGACGCCGCGGCGAAGGTCTGCTCACTCATCCGATGCCTCTCTCATGCGGGACCCATCCCGGTGACGCCGGCGGTGATTGCGGTGGTGAACTCCCCGTCGGGCCAGAACAGGCGCACCCCCGCGCCGCCGCGCAGCGATCCGCAGCGCGCGGTCGTGGCGGGGCCGGCGGGCGCGATCGGGGCATCGGCGTTGGTGGCGGTCACCATCGCGAAGCCGGGGAAGCAGGTCAGCCAGTCGCCGACGCTGGCATCGGTCGGGCGGGGAATCGCGCTGACCGACACGTCCGCGCCGCACCCCGAGGCCTCGGCGAGCATGCCGATCGTGCCGATGATGCCCACCATCGAGACGTCCTTCGCCGCGGCCGGGCGCGCGGCCGCGACGCTGCCGACCATGGCCGCCAGGTCCGCCCGTGAACGGGTGCTGGTCGAGTCCCACTGCCGCCCGCCGTAGCCGGGGCGCCACCCGCCGCCGAGGTCCACACTCAGCCGTAACTGATCGCCGGGACTCCCGCCGCCGCCCGGGATCGGGTGCTGCGCGCGGCCCAGCGCGGTCACCGCGAGCGAGCCGGGCACGCCGAGCGTGGTGTGTCCACCGAGTACCGGAACCCCGTAGGCCGTGGCCGCAGCGCGCAGGCCCTCCAGGATCTTGGTGGCATGGGCGACGTCGCGCGCGCCGACGGCATCGAGGATCCCGACGGGGACCGCGCCCATCGCGGCCAGATCGTTGACGTTGACCAGCACGGCGCACCAGCCGGCCCAGGCGGGGTCGCGGTCCACCATGGAAGGCAGGACGGCATCGCAGGCGGCGATCAGGTCCGAGTCGGGGACCGGTGCGCCGTCGTCGCCCCGGAATCCCGGCCCGCCGGCATTCACGCCGTCGACCAAGGGCTCGAGGAGACCGGCCAGCGGAGCCTTGGTGGCGGCCACCAGCGCAGCGATGCGCTCGATCGGGAACCGCATCCGCACGTGGGGTGCGTCGGCCACGGTGAGCTCGCGGACGCGCCGCCAACCGAGGCGGGCGAAGAAGGTCTCGTTGCGGGCCTGGATGTCGGCGTCGAAGCGCAGGGCCCCCGCCGTGATCGCGTACGCGCACGCTGCACGCACCAGGGCTGCGCCGACGCCGGGCGGTGATCCCGTACGCCCGCGCGCGACCACCAATCGGCCGCCGTGCCACCAGCCGAGGTCGGCCTCCGAGGTCGCCGGACCCAGGCGCACCCCGCCGAGCACGTCCCCGCCAGGCCCGCGGGCCACCAGAACCACGGTGCGCGGGTCGGCGTCGACGCGGTCCAGATCGTGGCGGCGGAACAGGGCCTGCTCGTCGACGAAGGCGCGCCGGCGCATGCGGCGGTAGGCCTGCACGGTCTCGGTGTCGTCGGCCGCCTCGATCAGGAACGCCGGGTTGGTGTCGGCCACGCTGCGACCGGGCGCCGCAGGCACGCCGGCGAGCCAGCTGTGCTGCGGGTCGCGCCGCATCCGGCGATAGGAGATGTCGGCGACCTCGACTGCCACCGACCCCAGAGGTGGGCTCATGCGCCCGCCGCCGACAACGCGCTGCAGGCACCGCACGCTGCGCAGCCGGCCTGCTGGTCCGCTCCGGTCATACCGGCGGCGCGCAGCAGGGCGGCCACCTGGGTCGTCACGCTGGTGACGAGCTCGGCTGGGGGCGCAGCGGTGCCGTCGCGGTGCGCCAGGGAGCCGGGGACCGGGCGCATCGGGACCACGAACGGGTAGATGCCCCGCGCGATCAGGTCGGCGGCGCCGGCGACCAGCTCGTCGGGGTCCTCGCCCAGCCCGAGCAGGAGATAGGTCGAGACGCGGTTGCGGCCGAAAATCTCGACGGCGTAGTCCCAGGCCTCGTGGTACTCCGCCATCGGGACCGAACCCTTGCCCGGCATCCAGCGGCGACGCACGTCGTCGTCGAGCGATTCCACGTGGATGCCGATCGAGGTCGCGCCGGCGTCGTGGAGGAACCGGATCGTCGAGAGTTCACCGGGTGGTTCGATCTGTACCTGGATCGGCAGTCCGGGGACGGCCGCCAGGATGGCGCGCACGCAGGCGATGAGGTTGCGAGCTCCCCGATCGCGACCGCGGGTCGTTCCCGTGGTCAGGACCATCTGGCGGATGCCGTCCAGGCGCACTGCGGCCTCGGCGACCTCAGCCAGCTGCGCCGGGGTCTTCGCCGCGATCGTGGAGCCGGCGCGCAGGGACTCCTCGATCGTGCAGAACCGGCAGCGCTGCTCCTCGGCGTACCGGACGCAGGTCTGCACCACCGTGCTGGCGAGCACGTCGCGTCCGTGCAGCAACGCGATCTGGTGGTAGGGGATGCCGTCCGCGGTCTGCAGGTCGTAGAACCGCGGGCGGTGCACCACCTCCAGCCGCAGGCCGGTCGTCCGCTCCTGCCCGTCGACCGAATGCATGACGGCTCCCTCGCGCAGGAAGAACGGACTGTCCGGGTTGCGCGGAAGCGCGGCGTTGGTACCGGCAAGTCCGTCCCCGCTGACGACGAAGTGCCCGTCGTCGCTGGGCCCTGCCCCGGCGCCCCGATGGACCGGGGCGCCGGCGCGCAGGCCGTGCACGGCGAGGTCGACTCTCGTGCTGAGGTCCTGCTCGGGAACGGATCGCATGTGATTGACCCTCAGAACATGTACGTCGAGTTGACGATGGCGCCCTTGCGGGCGTAATGAATCAGCGCGTCCTGAACGTCGAGGGGGTGCGTCGGGATGACGCCCTGCATCAGGTCCTCCTCGCGGGCGCCGTGCAGGGAGAGTCCGAAGCGGCAGCAGAAGACCTTGCCGCCCTCGGCCATGAAGGTCTTGAGCGAGTCGTTGATGTTGTGCTCGCCCGGGAACGCCGAATTGCCGGTGGTCGGGAAGCCGCGAGTGGCCAGGCAGTTCAGCGAACCCGGGCCGTAGAAATAGATCGCGGATTCGAAGCCCTTGCGCTGCGCGCGGGTGGCCTGCAGGATCGCGACGAAACTCACCGAGGACTCGTGCGCGATGCCGTGCACCAGGGTGAAGTAGGTCTCGCCCTCCTTGGCCTGGTAGTCCGGGAAGACTTTCGTCGCGCCGTAGATGGACGACCCTTCCGCCATGGAGGGGTGCGGGATCTCGTCGAGGCTGATCTTCTCGGTCTCGGTCAGTTCGGCGGTGATGGTCATCGTGATCTCCTTGGTGGGGTGTGGTGCGAGGGGAATGGGTGCTGCGCTGATGGATCGTCGGAAAGTCTTCGGAAGCTTCATACGTAGAGCCGATCGAAGTTGTCGCGGAACACGGCTCGGGCCAGTTCGCCGTCCCCGGTAGCGCTGCGTAGGCGGGCGTACTCGCCATCGAGGTCGCCCCAGGGTTGGTCACTGGCGAACAGCACCCGGTCGGCGCCGATGCCGCGCCGGTCGATCTCCTGGGCAAGCCATCTCGGTGCGAAGCCGATGGCCCAGGACAGGTCGGTGTAGACACGCTTTCCGGCATCGATCCAGTCGAAGAAGCGCGAACCGACAAGCTTGATGTGCCCACTCATGCCCCCGCCGAAGTGCACGAGGTGGATCGCGACGTCGTCGCCGTAGCGGTCAACGAGCTGACCGACCCGGTCGATGTCGGAGGCCGCGCCGGGGGAGGTGTGCACGTGCACGACGAGTTGGTGCTCGCGGGCCGCGGCGAAGATCGCGTCCAGGCCGGGGCGGCAGACTTCGTCGTCGGGCGCTCCCCCGAGCAGGAAGCTGATCTTGATCGCGCGTACCCCCGGCTCACCCGCCAGGGCCAGTGCGGCCGCGGTGCGTTCGGTGTCGCGGGCCAACGGCGAGGCCCAGAGTGCGGCCCGGATCCGGTCGTCCTTGGCCGCGGCCTCAACCACCAGCTCGTTGAAGGAGAACGCGACATCGGGGTCGGGTACGCCGTAGTTCGGGATCACCAGTGCCCGCTCGACGCCTTCGGCGTCCAGGTCGGCGAGCAGTTCGGCGACGGTCGCCCGCGCCGTGGTGTCGGGGTTGACCGGCGGTCCGTCGTAGAACGGGTAAGCGGGTAGCACTCCGAGGTGGCGGTGGGCGTCGCGCAGCCCGGCGCCCGGCGCTCCGATCGGCGTCATGCCACTGTCCTCGGGGAGACCCAGTCCTCGTCGCGCGCCGAGCCCTCGGAGCCGGCCGCGAACCCCGGCGGGCCGACCAGCCACCGGATCTCGACACCGGTGCCGCCGTGGTGCAACGCGTCGATCCGGTCGGCGAGGAACTCCGCGTCAGCGCCGACGCCACAGAACCGGCCCGATCCCCAGGTCCACTGCCAGGGCAGCCCCAGGAAGTACAGGCCCTCACACGTGGTCACCCCGCGCGACTGGGTCGGGTAGCCGCGGCCGTCGAAGATCGGGACTTCGATCCAGCGGTGGTCGCGACCGTAGCCGGTGCTCCACACCACGGCCGAGATGCCCGCGGCGGCCAGATCAAGGGTGGTGGGAGGATCGGTGGGTTCCCAGACCGGGACGTAGCGGCCCTCGGCCGGGGCCCGAATGCCGGCCGCGCAGATGTAGGTGTCGATGGTGTCCTTGATGGACTCCGAGACCGCGTCAGCGGCGTCGAGGTTCGCGCGCAGGTCGTCGGCGAAGGTGGCCGTCCCGGCGCTGATCCCGGTGAGCCGGCCGTAGAGCGCCATCCCACCGCGGGCGAAGGCGCGCAGATCGATGTCGCGTCCGCCGTCGCGTCCGGTCACGTAGTGGTTGACGCGGAAGCGCACGGCGTCGGCGTCGTCGAAGTCCTCGATGGTCTTGTCGTAGTAACCCATGTCCGCCAGCCACGCCACGACGTCGCGGCCGCGGTAGCGACGGGCGACGCGGGGTGCGGAACCGGTGGCCAGATGCACCTCGCGTCCGGCCAGGTGTAGATCCTCGGCGATCTGAGCGCCCGATTGTCCGGTGCCCACGACCAGGACGGCGCCGGGCGGTAGCGAGGCGCCGTTGCGGTAGGCGGAGGAGTGCAGTGACGTCACACCGGCGGGCAGGTGCTCGGCCAGTAGGGGAATCCGCGGGATCTGGTACGGCCCGGTGGCGAGCACGATCTGATCAGCCGTCAGCACGCCTGCGGTGGTGGCGAGCTCGAACCCCGCCGGGCCCGAGGAGAGCCGGCGTCGGCGTAGGCGCGTGGCGGCGACTCCGGTGTGGAGCGGGGCGGCGGATTCCTTCGCGTAGGTCCGCAGGTAGTCCACGATCTCCTCGCGGACCATGAAGCCGTCGGGATCATCTCCGCCGTAGGCGAAGCCGGGAAGGTCGCACTGCCAGTTCGGGGTGACCAGGCAGAAGCTGTCCCAGCGGCGGGTGGCCCATTCGTGGGCGACGTCGTGCCGCTCGATGACGACGTGGTCGATGCCGCGCCGGGTCAGGCAGTGGCTCATCGACAACCCGGCCTGGCCGCCCCCGACGACGACGACGCTGCAGTGCAGGCCGTCCAGCGCTCCCGTCATCGGGTGAGTGGGAGGGGAGATCTCGGGCATGACGGAAGTAGATCCACGTGCTGTGACGCGCGAGTTGCCCCCGGAACTGTGCGGCGTAACCGACTTCTCACCGCAGGGGTTTCCGGGTGGTGTCCCGCGCTTCTCGCCCGTTCGGGGGTGCGCGCCGGCTCAACCCACGGCGACCGCGGTGCAGATCCAGCGGCCATGGTGGTGTTCGAGGCGGAACGCGAGGGCGCGGGCACGATGGGCGCCGGCGATCACGACCGCGACTTCCGCGACTCCGGTGCGCGGGTGGCACAGGCGCACCCGTGGGAGTGGGACGACGGTGCGGCGCTGGGCCGGCGTGGGGCCGGGAGCCCGTGCGGCCACGGCGGCAACGACCCCCGGGGTGGCGCACCCCCGTAGCTGCGCGGCGGTGCGTCGACCGGTGAGGACCTCGATGAGAGCCTGGGCGATCACTGTGGCGGCGGCCTCCGCGCTTGCCTCAGCGCCGGCATCAAGGGGCGTGTTCCGCCCGGAGGTCGACCGCTGGCGGGGGATCCGCGGGAGGGGCGTGGCTCGCGGTGCGGGGACCTGGCTCGGGCGCAGTGCGTGGGCGCTGCTCATCGATCTCTCCTGTCGGACGACGGGCTGCCGGGACATGTCCGCCTATGTCAGCAAAGCGGAAGTTACTGACGAGTAAAGTTATAAGTTACTCGTCAGTCAAGATCGAATTCCACGGCTGTGGACAAGCGACTGAGGAACATGGTGAGGAGCGGAATGCGGGTCTACCTGCCGGTGACGATGCCCGGCCTGGCTGCGAGTGTGGCGGCCGGAGAGTTCACCGGGCCGGGCCTCGCCTTCGCTGTCACGCCGGCGCTGCGCGAGTGGTACGCCAGCGGTGACGCGGAGGAGTTGGAGTACGCCGCGATGACCGACGCCGCGCGGCACTGTCTTCGGCTGCTCGCCGCCGATCGATCGGCGCCGCCCCGGCGCGTCGTGGTGGTGGCCGAGGTCGCCGACGCTGCGGTGAGCCAGGCCCCTGAGCTGCATCCCGCCGCTGTTGCGCTGCGCGTGGCCGTAGCGCTCCAGGACGTCGTCGCGGTGCACGTCGACGACCTCGCGGCCGGGTCCGACGTCCGGGCCGGCGCCGACGCGAGCGCCGCGGCGGACGCCGGGGATGACGACGCCACCTTCACCGTCGAGACCGTGGAGGATCACGAGCTGGCGTGGTACGCCACCCAGGAGATCGAGGCCCTGCTCGCCGAGGGTTGAGCGCACCCAAATCTGCCGGGCACCGCAGATCAGCACATCTCGCGTTGGACGCCCTGATCGCGGTAGGCAGAAACCGGAGCCTCGCCCTTGACCGCCTGCGCGGCGCGGGTGCGGATGGCGTCGATGTTCGGGCGGACGCTGGAGCCGATGACGTCGAGGATCGTGACGCGGTCGATGCGGGCGGTGCGCGCGTGCTTGCGGGCCAGGTCGATGAACTCCGGCAGGACATCGGCCGGCACGTTGGTCACCATGATCGCCTTCGCGGCGGAGGTGAAGCTGCGGAAGGTGTCGAACACCGATGCCGGTTTGACCTGGCGCGCCATCGCGGTGAGCAGGCAGCGCTGGCGGGCCTGGCGTTCGTCGTCGGTGGTACCGAAACGGGAGCGGGCGTACCAGAGCGACTTGTGGCCGGTGAGTCGCTGGCGGCCCAGGGCGATCTGGCCGTGCGGGCGGGTCACGCTGCCGTCGGCGTTGGTGGATCCCCCGATCGGGATCGGGGCGCCGTTGCCCGAGCGCACGTCGACGTCCACCCCGCCGAGAGCATCGACGAGGGCGTCGAAGCCGGCCATGTTCACCATCGCGTAGTAGTCGATGGTGAGGCCGGTGAGGAAGCCGGTGGCGTCGGCGACCGCGGCGGCCGGCGCGTTCTCCCGGCGAATGCCCGGCATCAGTGCGGGGTTGTTCTCCACGGCGGTGTACAAACCGAACCAGAAGTCGGTGAAGCCGTTGGGGAAGGCGGCTGCCAGGCGGGTACCCGGGCGCATCGGGATGTTCTGCAGGTTGCGCGGGATGCTGATCAGGGCGGTTCGCCCCGTGCGGGTGTCGATGGAGGCGATCACGACAACGTCCGTGCGGATTCCGCGGCGGTTCGGGCCGCCGTCGCCGCCGAGCAGCAGCAGGTTCACGCGCTCCTTCTCGGCGAACGGTTCCTTGGTCGGTGTCGGGGTGGGTGTCGGGGTGGGTGTCGCGGTGGCCGAGGGCGCCGGCAGCAGGGTCGGCAGCGGCGGGAGCGGCTCGATCGCGACGGCGTCGTCCCGGAAGACCTCCAGGACGTCGCGGGCGGCGTAGACGTGCTGGGCGCTCCACGTCAGCGGCGTCATCACCGCGATGCACAGCGCCCAGACCATGGCCTGCGACCCGAGCCACTGGCCTCGGGTCATCCGGGTCGGGCGGGCGGCCTGATAGGCGGACAGGATCGATCCGCACCAGACGAACCCGATCGCGAGGAGCGCCGCCGTGACGCCCAGCAGGACGTCGGAACGGACCGCGAGGCGCTCGGCCTCGGCGGTGGTCAGGGCGGAGGCCACGAACGCCATGCCGGCGATGATCAGCATCGTCGAACTCAGCAGCAGCAGGCCGGCCCGTCGACGTCCGGCGAGCAGATGACCCAAGCCGGGGACGAGGGAAGCGATAGCCACCGCGCGGGCTCGGCGCACTGCGCGGGCCTGGCGCAACTGCTCACGCCTGGTGCCCATCGTCGCTCCCTGCCCACGTTGAATGTGAAAGACATACGTATCTCAACAGTGCGTGGACTGTCTGTGAATTGGCGAGGTCTGTGGCTGTCCACCGGAGTGTCGCCCGAGATGTCCGCCCGCGCTCCCCACGCGGTGAAGGTCTTGCCGACAATTGTCCTCGCCCAGAACTATTCACTTGTGTCACGGGAGTCTCCCGGCGTGTCACGATCGAGTCGTGGCGCAGGTCGCTGGAGCCGGGGTGAGCCCCACCCCGGGGGAGGAGCCGCAGATGGACGCCCTCAGCGCAGTCCCGCCACCGCGCAATGAGCCGGTGCTGACCTACGCCCCCCGGACCCCGGAGCGGGCGCGCCTGGAGCAGGCCCTCAAGACGGCCGGCGCCGAGCGGATCGAGGTCGGGCCGGTCATCGATGGCCGCCGCGTGGCCGGGGCGGGGCAGGCACTGAGCGTGCTGGCGCCGCACCGACACCGGCAGATCCTGGCCGCGGGGGCCGCCGCGGATCGCGCCCAGGCGATGGCCGCCGTGGAGTCTGCGCTGGACGCTGGGCGGGCGTGGCGGGAGCTGTCGTTCTCCGACCGGGCTGCGGTGTTCCTTCGAGCCGCCGACCTGCTGGCCGGTCCGTGGCGGGAGGCGATGAACGCGGCCACGATGCTCGGGCAGTCCAAGACGATCTACCAGGCCGAGATCGATGCGGTCTGCGAGCTCGTCGACTTCTGGCGCTACAACGTCGCGTTCGCCCGCGACATCCTGGCGACCGGGCCGATCTCGCCGCCGGGCTTCTGGAACCGCACGGATCACCGTCCGCTGGAGGGTTTCGTCTACGCGATCTCCCCGTTCAATTTCACCTCGATCGCCGCCAACCTCTGCACCGCCCCGGCGCTGCTGGGCAACACGGTGATCTGGAAACCGTCGACCACCCAGTTGCTCTCCGCGAATCTCACGATGCGGCTGCTGGCGGAGGCGGGCCTGCCGCCAGGGGTCATCAACCTGCTGCCAGGGGACGGCGTCGCGGCCAGTGAGGTGGCGTTGTCCCACCCGGCGCTGGCCGGCATCCACTTCACCGGATCCACAGCCACCTTCAACCACCTCTGGCGCACCGTGGGAGAGAACCTCTCGACCTATCGCACCTACCCGCGCCTGGTCGGTGAGACCGGCGGCAAGGATTTCGTGCTCGCGCATCCCTCCGCGGACCCCGACGCGCTGCGGGTCGCGCTGCTGCGCGGGGCGTTCGAGTACCAAGGCCAGAAGTGCTCCGCGGCCTCGCGGGCGTTCATCCCGCGCTCGGTCTGGGCACGCATGGGGGAGGACCTGCTCGCGCAGACCGCGGAGCTGCCGATGGGCGATGTCGCCGACCTGGGCAACTTTCTCGCCGCGGTCATCGACGACCGCGCCTTCGCCAAGCACCGCGACGCGATCGCCCGGGCCCGTGCCGGGGCATCCACCGAGATTCTGGTCGGTGGCCAGTGCGAGGACTCCGAGGGCTACTTCGTGCGCCCGACGATCATCGAGACCAGCGACCCCGGTGACGAGGTGCTGTGCGCGGAGTACTTCGGCCCGATCCTCGGGGTCTTCGTCTACGACGACGGCGACTGGGACTTCGTCCTCGACCTCGTCGACACCGGCTCGCCCTACGGGCTCACCGGCGCGGTGTTCGCGACCGACCGCGCCGCCCTGGCCCAGGCCAGCGCCGCGCTGCGCTTCACCGCCGGCAACTTCTACCTCAACGACAAACCCACCGGGGCGGTCGTCGGCCAGCAGCCCTTCGGCGGCGCCCGCTCCTCGGGCACCAACGACAAGGCCGGCTCCGCGCTGAACCTGCAGCGCTGGATCAGCCCCCGCTCCATCAAGGAGACCCTGGTCCCGCCGACCGAATGGCGCTACCCGCACATGGGATAGCTGCGGGCTATCAGGCGCTGGACTCGGCGGCCTTCTTCAGGTTGGCCAGGGTGGTCTCGATCGAGGTCCGGGTGAACGCCGCACGATCGCCCACGCCGGTCACCAGTTTGCCCAACGGCACGACCAGGCCGGGGCGGGTATCGACCCAGGTCTCGGTCACCATGCACCCGTCGCCGCCCGGGGTGATCTCGTAGATCCACTGCGCGAAGCTCAGCGGCCCGACCGCGGTCCTGAAGGCGAACCGCGTCGGCGCACTGGCCTCGACGACCTCGACGACGCTCGACCACTTCTTGTTCCCGTTGCGGTTCTTACCCTTGAACTTCGCGCCGGGGGCTGCGCCGGTGGCACCTTTGACCCAGGTACCGCCCGCCGCCTCCGGACTCCACTCGCCCATCCGGGGCAGATCGGTCACCATCGCGTACACCGTCTCGGGGCTTGCCGCGATCTGCGTCGATCCGGACACCCGCTGCTTCTCACCCATGGCGCAACCCTGTCAGATCGCCCGCCAGAACCACCGGAAGGTCAGGCGCGTGGCGTACTGAGCAGCCCGCGGAAGGCCCGCATTGCCACCGAGGCCATCGCCAGGTCGAGGGAATCGGTGGCGATGATCTCGGTGAACATGGCCCGGGCGCGTTCCACCGTCGGGCCGGCCTCGGCCCGCCACCCGGCGAGGTACTCCTCGGCGCTCATTCCCGACTGACCCGTCGTCAGTACCTCCGCGGTCAGGGCCGCATGGGCGCTGAACAGGTCTTCGCGCAGCGTGGCTCGCGCCATCGCCCGCCAGCGGTCATCGCGCGGCAGACCGTTGACGGCGGCCAGCAGCGCGCTGATCGAGAGCGCATCCGCGAGGGCGAAGTAGGTGGATCCGACCTCAGTCAGCGATCGGCCGCTGCTGCGCGAGACCTCGACGATGTCCATCGCGGAGAACGCCACGTCCATCGCTGCGGAGCGCTGCGCCAACTCGGCCGGGACGCCGGCAGCGATCAGCGATTCCCGGGCAGCGTTCACCGCGGACGCATCGACTCCGCGCAGCATGTCCGGCAAGCGCGCCAGGACGCCTGCGACGCCGTCGGCGAAGAAGGAAAGTTCGGCGTCGATGTCCAGCGGTGGGCGGCGCTTGGCCAGCAACCAGCGGGTTGCCCGTTCGGCGAGACGACGGGCACCGAGGCGCATCTGGGTGCAGACGACCGCGTTGACGCGCGCGTCCAGAGCCGCGACCTGCTCGCGGAAGCCCTCCAGGTCGTACACGTCGCGGGCGACGAGATAGGCGCGCACGATGTCGACCTCGCCGGCACCGGTCTCCTCCCGCACCCGGTGCCCGAAGGTGATGCCGGCGTCGTTGACGAGGTCGTTCACGACCGCGGTGGTCAGGATCTCCCGGCGCAGCGGGTGGGCGTCGATGGCGCTCTGGAAACGCTCGCGCATCACCGCGGGGAAGTACTCGCGGGGGACCCGGGCCAGGGCCGCCGTCTCGGGCAGGTCACTGGCCAGCAGTCGGGAGTACAGCGTGATCTTCGTGTAGGCGAGCAGCACCGCGAGTTCCGGTGTACTCAGGCCCGTGCCCTCGGTCGCGCGGGTAGCGATATCGGTGTCGGTCGGCAAGTACTCGATCGCGCGGTCGAGCAGGCCCGCGTCCTCCAGTGCCCGAATCACCCGCGCGTGGGCGTGCAGCAATGCCGGTGCCTGCGCGGCCGCGTTGGCCAGCGCGGTGTTCTGTGCGTAGTTGTCCGCGAGTACCAGGGCGGCGACCTCGTCGGTCATGGCGGCCAGGAACTCATCGCGTTCGCCGGGCGCCAACTCACCGGCCGCTATCGCCGCGGTGAGGGCGATCTTGATGTTCACCTCGTGGTCGGAGGTGTCCACGCCGGCGGAGTTGTCGATGGCATCGGTGTTGATGCGCCCACCGGCGCGCGCGTACTCGATGCGTCCGAGCTGGGTGGCACCCAGGTTGCCGCCCTCGCCGACGCATTCGGCACGTACCTCGATGCCGTTCACGCGGATCGCGTCGTTGGCCTTGTCACCGACCTCGGCGTGGGTCTCGGTCGCAGCCTTGATGTAGGTGCCGATGCCGCCGTTCCAGAGCAGGTCGACCTCGGCCCGCAGGATCGCGCGCAGCAGATCGGGCGGGGTGAGGGCGCTGACCTCGCTGCCGTCGGGGTTCGGACCCAGGCGCAGCGCGAGACGGACCTGCGCCGAGATCGGGATCGACTTGGCGCTGCGCGGATACACCCCGCCGCCGGCGGAGATCGTGGAGGTGTCGTAGTCCGCCCAGGACGAGCGCGGCAGGGCGAACAGCCGTGCCCGCTCCGTGAACGAGGCCGCAGGGTCGGGGTCGGGGTCCAGGAAGACGTGGCGATGATCGAACGCCGCGAGGAGTTTGATGTGACGGGAGAGCAGCATCCCGTTGCCGAAAACGTCACCGGACATGTCCCCGATGCCCACGCAGGTGAAGTCCTCGCTCTGGCAGTCGATACCGCGCTCACGGAAATGCCGCTTGACCGACTCCCACGCCCCGCGGGCGGTGATGCCCATCGCCTTGTGGTCATAGCCCGCGCTGCCACCGGAGGCGAACGCGTCCCCGAGCCAGAACCCGCGGGCGATGCTGATGTCGTTGGCGATGTCGGAGAACCGGGCGGTGCCCTTGTCCGCGGCGACGACCAGGTAGGTGTCGTCGTTGTCGTGACGCACGACGCGGGCGGGCGCGACGACGACCCCATGGACCAGGTTGTCGGTGACGTCGAGCAGTGCCCCGATGAAGGCGCGGTAGCACCTGACTCCCTCAGCAGCCTGGGCCTCGCGGTCGATGTCCGCGTCGCCCGTCGGCGCCGGGGGACGCTTGACGACGAAGCCGCCCTTGGCCCCCACGGGGACGATCACGGCGTTCTTCACCATCTGTGCCTTGACCAGGCCGAGGATCTCGGTGCGGAAGTCCTCGCGGCGGTCCGACCAGCGCAGACCGCCCCGGGCGACCGGACCGAAGCGCAGGTGCACGCCTTCGACGCTCGGGGAATAGACCCAGATCTCAAAGCGCGGGCGCGGGGCGGGCAGGTCCGGGATAGCGCGGGGGTCGAGCTTGAAGGCCCAGTGCAGGGGCGGCGCGCCGGCGGCGTCGGTGGCGAACCGGTTCGTGCGCAAGGTCGCGGCGATCAATGCCAGGTAGGCGCGCAGGATGCGGTCGGCGTCCAGACTGGAGACGTCGTCGAGCTCGGCGGCCAGGTCCGCGGTCAGCGCCGCGCACACGGCGCTGCGGTCGGGATCATCGGGTGCGCCCAGGGCCGGGTCGAAGCGTGCCTCGAACAAGGCAACCAGCATGCGGGCGATGTCGTCGTGGGAGGCCACCACCGACTCGATGTACTCGATCCCGAAGGTGGTCCCGGCCTGGCGCAGGTATTTCGCATAGGCCCGCAGCACCGCTGTCTGCTCCCACGTCAGGCCGGCACGGGGGATCAGCCGGTTGAAGCCGTCGGACTCCGCGCGCCCGTCGCGCACGGCAAGGAACGCGTCCTCGAACATCGCCCTGATCACCGGCGTGGGTTCGGTCGAGGCCTCGGTGCGTAGCCCGAAGTCGTAGATCCAGGTCTCGATCTCATGGCCGTCCTCGTCACGCAGGTCGATCGAGTACGGCTGCTCGTCGGTGACCTCCACGCCGAGGTGGGTCAGAATCGGCAGGACATCGGACAGCGAGAGTGCGCCCCCGCGGCGGTACACGGTGAAGCGTCGCCGCCCCGGCTGTGCGTCGCGGCTCTCGTAGAGCCGGACCGAGACCGAATCCGGCTCCAGCGCCTCAAGTCGGGCGACGTCATCGACCGCGGCACGCGCGGAGTTGGCCTCGATGTATCCCGCCGGGAACGCCTCGGAGTAACGATCCGTCAGTTCCCACGTGCGGGCCGGGTCGTATCGCTCCTCCAGGGCTTCGGAGAGCTCCTCACGCCAGGTGCGGGTGGCGCGGATCAGGCGCTCCTCCAACTGCGCCGCGCTCACCAGCTGCGCGATGTTGGGATCCCGCTCAGGATCGACCCGGATCACGAAGTGCAGGCGGGCCAGCACCGACTCGGTGACGCGACTGGTGTACTCCACGCTCACGCCATGGCAGGCCTGGAGCAGGATCTCCTGGATCCGCACGCGGCTCGCGGTGTCGTAGCGGTCGCGGGGCAGATAGACCAACGCGGACACGAAGCGGCCGAACTCGTCATGACGCAGGAACAGCCGCAGGCGGCGCCGTTCCTTCAGAGCGAGGACGGCGAGCAGGATCTCGGTGAGTTCGGGCACGGAGGTGGCGAAGAGTTCATCGCGGGGGAAGGTCTCGATGGCCTCGAGCAGGTCGCGTCCGGAGTGTGAGGACGGTCCGAACCCGGTGGCCTCGTAGAGCGCGTCGACCTTGCGCCGCAGGACCGGGATGCGGGCGACGGATTCGGCGTAGGCGGCGCGGCTGAACAGGCCGAGGAATCGGCGCTCGCCGGTCACCGCACCGGCGTCGTCGAAGACCTTGACCCCGATGTAGTCAAGGTAGGCCGGGCGGTGCACGGTCGAGCGCGACGTGGACTTGGTGATGAGCATCGGACGTGGGTCCCGAGCGCGGGCGCGCATGTCGGGGGTGAGCGCCTCGAACGCTGAGGACACCAGTCGGTCAGAGCGCAGGATGCCCAGACCAGTTCCGGGGACGGCGGCCAGAACCTCGTCCCCGTCGACGTTCTCCAGCGAGTATTCCCGGTAGCCCAGGAACGTGAAGTGGTTGTCGGCGAGCCAGCGCAGCAACTCCCAGGCCTCGGCCCGCTCGGGGTCGGTGTCACGGGTCGGGATGCCGGCGCCGCCGAGGAGGTCCTCCGCGGCGTGGAAGGCGGCATTGCCCATCTTGTGCCAGTCCTCGACAGCGTCGCGGACGTCGGAGAGCACCCGGCACAGGTCGATCTCGATCTGGGCGGCCGCGCCGTCGTCGACCTGGGGAGTGATCTCCAGATGCATCCAGGATTCAGCGGTGTCCTGCGGGGTGGGAGCGGCCGGGTCGGCCAGGCCGAGCAGGGTCCCGGTGATATCGCGGCGGACCATAATCTGAGGGTGAATCAGCAACGCGATCGCATAGTCGGTGCGCGTGAGCTCCGCGGTGACCGAATCGACCAGGAAGGGCATGTCGTCGGTCACGATCTCCACGACGGAGGCACCGTCGGCGCTCCAACCCGCGCGCTGCTGCTCGGGCGTGTGCACCCGGACTGCGACCCGTCCCTGCGGACGGGTCGCGGCCAGTGCCAGATGCGAGCGGAGCATCGCGTCGACCTCGGCGCGATCGCGACCGGCAAGTTCATGGGCGCCCACATGGCGCAGGTAGGCCGCGCGGAACTCCGCGGAAAGGTCGGGGGAGGGTTTCGCGGTCATAGCTGGTCTCGCAGTTCCCACAGCAGCGGGTAGTAACGCAGCGGCAGTCGACCGCGCAGGTACGGCCCGCCGCTGGAGCCGCCGGTGCCTGAGCGGGTGCCGATCTGGCGTTCCACCATCACCACGTGCCGGGAGCGCCACAGCCAGGCGTTGGCGTCGTGGGTGAGCATGGCTTCGGCGAGTTCCCACTCGGCCCCGTAGGTGTCGCGATCGCGCGCGATCTGCAGTAGCGAACTCATCTGCACAGTCTCGGGGGTGAGCGGGGCATAGGCCCGGGGGGTGCCCTCGCGCAGTGTGGCCGGCCCGGTGGCCAGACCAGCGGCGGCCAGCACGGCACAGAAGGCATCCCACAGCGACGGCTCGGTCAATCGGCGCCGCAGCCGGGACTCCTCATCCGCGGTGAGCGAGGTGAAGCGGTCGAGGAAGGCAGGGTCCTTGGCGCCGGAGAGGAATTCGATCTCGCGGAACTGGACGGACTGGAATCCGCTGGCCGGGGCGAGGCGGGAGCGGAAGGTGAGGAAGTCTTGCGGGGTCATCGACTCCAGAACCTCGACCTGGTCGATCAGTACCCGCTCGATGGTGTGCACCCGCGCGAGGAGCCGACGGGCCGTCCCGAGCCGCCCGGTGAACATCGCGGTCCGCACCGCCTCCAACTCGTGCAGGATCTGCTGGAACCACAGCTCGTACACCTGGTGGATCGAGATGAACAGCAGCTCATCGTGTGCCGGGGGGTCGGAGCGCAGATGCTGCTGGTCGAGTAGCTCGGGCAGCCGCAGATAGGACCCATAGGTCAGGCGGGCGCCCTCCTCGCCGAAGGAGCGCCCCGTTGCGCCGGTCACGTTCGCGACCCTAGCCCGGCGGAGTCGGGGAGCGGGGGACGCGTCACTGCGAGATACTCGTCCGAAAAAGTAGCATTTATCCCAGTTCGGTTGCACGCTGGTGTTTGCGTCCGGTCCCAGGGCGTGGCTCCCCCAACCCGAGGAATGCTGATGCAGCGCACGTCGACTCCGGCCCGTCATCGCAAACCCACTGCGTCTCGGGCGGTGACCGGGCGGGTGGTGATCTCGGCCGGTACGGCGGTAGCGGCCGTCCTGGCGGCGGGCGCCGCGGCTACCGCGGTGCCCACGATCGAGGCCGGCGACAAGCGCGCAGAGGCGGCCAGCGGTAACGCCACGACGTGCGGCTCGGAGGGCAAGTTCGGGGTGAGCGTGGGTGGGCAGCGCTACGGCATCGACTCCGATGGGGAGTACAACGACCCGTCGACGGTCGTGAGCTTCACCAAGGGGACGCTTGATCAGCCCTTCCTGAACATTTCGGCCGTCAAGTCCGGCTTCGAGGTCCTCGCGGTCATCGTCAAGGGCGGCAACGGCTACAACCTCTACGAGCGTGGCATGCAGACGCAGGCACCCCAAGGCCTGGGCGAGCTGCCCTGGAACGACCTGCGCTCGCCGGCGAACGCCGGTGACGGTCCGCCTGACATCAGCCACTGGTTTGTCTGCGTGAACGCCGTAGCCAACACTGCCGCTGCGGAGCAGTCCGTTGAGGACGTGGAGGACGCCAAGGACGCGGCGGACAACGCCGAGAAGGACGCCAAGGACGCGAAGGACGCCGCGGACAAGGCCGAGAAGGACGCCGAGGACGCTGCCGCGGCGGCCGAACAGGCGGCCCAGGAAGCGAAGACCGCGCAGGAAAAGGCGGCTGCGGAGCAGGCGGCGCAGGAGGCCGCGGACGCTCAGGCGGCTGCGGATCAAGCAGCAAAGGACGCAGCTGACGCCCAGAAGGCAGCGGAGGAAGCGGCGGCGAACGCCGGCGTCGACGAGGTGACCGAGGAGGGCTCCGGCGAGCAGGCCGGCGAGGAGCAGGTCGACGAGGAGCAGCAGGCCTCGCCGGAGGATGAGGTCGAACCAGAGGACGTCCAAGAGGTCGCGGGCGATAACAACATCGAGGAATCCGCGCAGACCAAGCCGGGTTCCTCGAAGGGCGGAACGGACACCGGGCTCCCGAAGACCGGTGGTGCCGAGCCGGCCGTCGCCGGCCTGGGCGTGCTGATGGTGGCTGCCGGCGCGGCGATGGCCCGGGTCCGTCCGGTCGCGGTGGGCACCGGACGACACCGGCGCTCACGGCGGAACTGATCAGAGGTCGATCGCGTAGGCGGGCGTCATCGGCAAGTCCGGGGTGGCCGTGATTCGCCCAACAAGGTCAGTCGGCTCGGGCGCCTCGAGCGCTCGTTCCTCGCTGCTCGGCGCCGCTCGCCTCAGTCGCTTGTAGGGTCGCTCCCATGGCCGGCCCTGATCTCGCAGACACGCTTAAAGCACTCGACGGAACGCTGACGTCGGTCGAGCAGGTCGTCGACCTGGACGCGCTGCGCGCGGAGCACGCCGAACTGGAGATTCAGGCGGCGGCGCCGGACCTCTGGGACGACCAGGTGAAAGCGCAGAAGGTGACCAGCCGGATGTCGGCGGTGGCGGCCGAGATCTCCAAACTCACCGGGGTGCGGCGCCGTTTCGATGACCTCGGCGTGCTGTTCGAGCTCGCAGCCGAGGCCGATGATGCCGAGACCTTGGCCGAGGCCGAGGCCGAACTGGTCGGCCTGACCAAGGAGATCGGAGAGCTCGAGGTCCGCACGCTGCTCAATGGTGAATACGACGGCCGCGACGCCCTCGTCACGATCCGTTCGGAGGCGGGCGGGGTCGATGCGGCGGACTTCGCCGAGATGCTGATGCGGATGTACCTGCGCTGGGCCGAGCGCCACGGGTATCCGACGGAGGTCTACGACACCTCCTACGCCGAAGAGGCGGGCATCAAGTCCGCGACCTTTGTCGTGCACGCCCCACACGCCTACGGCACGCTTTCGGTCGAGCAGGGCACCCACCGCCTGGTGCGGATCTCCCCGTTCGACAACCAGGGCCGCCGCCAGACCTCCTTCGCCGCGGTCGAGGTGCTGCCGGTCACCGAACAGACTGACCACATCGACATCCCGGAGAACGAGATCCGCATCGATGTGTTCCGTTCCTCGGGCCCGGGCGGTCAAAGCGTCAACACCACCGACTCGGCGGTGCGCATGACGCACCTGCCGACGGGCCTGGTCGTCTCGTGTCAGAACGAGAAGTCCCAGATCCAGAACCGCGCCGCTGCCTTGCGGGTGCTGCAGTCCCGGCTGCTCAAGGTCCGTAAGGAAGAAGAGCAGGCCCGGATGAACGCGCTCAAGGGCGATTCGTCCGGTTCCTGGGGCAACCAGATGAGGTCCTACGTCGTGCACCCGTACCAGATGGTCAAGGATCTGCGCACCGAGCACGAGGTCGGCAACCCCGCCGCGGTGTTCAACGGCGAGATCGACGACTTCATCGAGGCGGGCATTCGTTGGCGCCGCTCCGCCACGAGCGCCTGACCGCTACGCGTTAGCGCGTCCGAAGCACCTTCGCGACCTACTATCGATATCGGCCGAGCACGAAGGAAGTTCCGCAGTCGATCCCGGCCGGGGGCAGCAGTTCAGTGATCCGATTCGACAATGCGACGAAGATCTACGCCAGCCAGGACGCGCCTGCGCTGGTCGACATCTCGCTCGAGATCGTCAAGGGTGAGTTCGTCTTCCTGGTCGGGTCCTCCGGCTCGGGAAAGTCGACGTTCCTGCGTCTGGTGCTCAAGGAAGAGCGGCCGACCCACGGGTCGATCCACGTCCTGGGCAAGGACCTCGCCCGGTTGTCCAACTGGAAGGTCCCCGCCCTGCGCCGTCAGATCGGGACGGTGTTCCAGGACTTCCGCCTGCTGCCGAACAAGACCGTGCGGGAGAACGTCGCGTTCGCGCTCGAAGTGATCGGCAAGTCGCGCGGAGTGACGCGCAAGGTGGTCCCCGAGGTCCTGGAACTGGTGGGTCTGGAGGGCAAGGAAGATCGCATGCCCGACGAGCTCTCCGGTGGGGAGCAGCAGCGGGTCGCGATCGCGCGGGCGTTCGTGAACCGCCCACTGGTCCTGATCGCCGATGAGCCCACCGGAAACCTGGACCCGACCACCAGCGTGGGGATCATGAAGTTGCTGGACCGCATCAACCGCACCGGTACGACCGTAGTGATGGCTACGCACGACCACGCGATCGTGGACCAGATGCGTAAGCGCGTCATCGAGTTGGAGTCCGGTCACCTGGTGCGTGACCAGAACCGCGGCGTCTACGGGTACTCCTCATGAGAACCTCCTTCATTGCCTCGGAGGTCTCCACCGGCCTCAAACGCAACCTGACGATGACGATCGCGGTCGTCATCACCACCGCGGTGTCCTTGGCGCTGTTCGGTCTGGCGATCCTGACCGGCAAGCAGGTCGAGACCATGAAGGACTACTGGTACGACAAGGTCGAGGTCTCCATGTACCTGTGCCTGGAGGAGTCCAAGAACCCCAGTTGCGGCGGCCGTGATGTGACCGAGGTGCAGCGCGCGGCGATCCGGGCCGATCTGGAGAAGTTGCGGCCCCTGGTGGCCGAGGTCTTCTACGAGTCCAAGGCCGAGGCACTCGTCCACTTCAAGGAGCTCTTCAAGGGTCAGGCGATCGCGGAGAACACCACCGCGGACGCGCTCCCGGATTCCTTCCGCGTCAAGCTGTCGGACCCCACGCAGTACGACGTCATCTTCAGCGCGTTCAACGGCCGGCCCGGTGTCGAGCAGGTCCAGGATCAACGCACCGTTCTGGAGCCATTCTTCCGGCTGCTGCGCGCGGTCTCGGTCGGGGCACTGCTGCTCTCGGGCGTCATCCTGGCCGCGGCGTTGCTGCTGATCATCAACACGATCCGGCTCTCGGCGTTCAGTCGGCGCCGCGAGACCGGAATCATGCGCCTGGTCGGGGCGTCGAACTTCTCGATCCGCCTGCCGTTCATTCTCGAGGGCGCGATCTGTGGCGCTATCGGAGCCTTGCTCGCCGCGGCCATGGTCGCCGGCGCCAAGTGGGGCGGGATCGACCGCTACCTCGAACCGAACTTCAAGTTCACCTCGTGGATCGGGTGGAGTGAGGTCCTCAGCACCATGCCCTGGCTGTTCCTGCTGGGCATAGCCGGCTCGGCCGCGGTGTCAGCAATTACGCTCCGCCGCTACCTCAAAGTCTGACCCTGCGGCGCCCGCCGGGCGGCGCGGTGCCGCGCGGACCCGCTGAAACTCTGGTACCCATGTGACTGAAGTGGTCTCTGAGTGGGATGGGGTTAGCGGGTGAGGCGTCGCAGATTAAGCACCGCAGTGGGGCTGTCGGCAGCAATGGCGGCCTTGCTCCTGCCGTCGGCGGCCGCCGACGACGAGCTCTCCGACCGCAAACGGGCCGCCGAGGCCTCAATCGAAGCCCTCGACGCCGACCTCGACGAGAGCAGCGCGAAGGTCGCCGCCGCCACCCGCGCGCTCAGCGCCGCCGAGGCCAAGCTCGCACCCGCCCGCGCCGCACTCGGCCAGGCCCGCGCGGACGTCGTCTTCGCCGAGGCCGCGCAGGGCCAGGCCGCCAAGCGCCTGGCGAAGACCGTGGCCGAGGCCGAGCGGACCCGGCTGGCTTACGAGGCCACGCTCGCCGAGATCGCCACCGGGCAGGCGGCGGTCGGAGCGATGGCGCGCGCCATGTACATGAATGGCGGGATGAGCCGCCTCTCGATCGCGATGGAGGCACAGTCCCCCTCGGAGTTCACCTCGGCGCTTGCGTACTGGCGCGCAGTGAATCGTTCCGAGGAGGCGACGCTGCGCAAGCTGGACGACAAGCAACGTGAACTCGCCTTGACCCAAGCGCGGCTGGAGGCGCTGCGGTTGCGCACGGTCGAGGAACAGGCCGTTGCCGCCGCTGCGGTGGCGACCACGACGGCTGCGCGGGAGTCGGCCGCTACCGCCGCCGTGGAGGTCGAGCGACTCGTCCAGGTCCGCCAGGGCGTCCTCGACGAGGCCGAAAAGCTCAAGGCCGGCATCGAGAAGCGGCTTCGTGAACAGCAGGCAGAGGCCGACCGACTGGCCCGCCTGATCAAGGAGCGGGCCGCGGCGGCGCGGCGGGCGGCACAGCGGGCGGCCGAACGCGCCGGTCGCACCCTCGACGTCACCGGCGGGGTGCTCAGCTACCCGGTCAACGGTCCGATCACCTCGAACTACGGCATGCGGTACCACCCGATCCTGCGCTACTACAAGCTGCACACCGGCACGGACTTCGGCGTCCCGACCGGGACCTCGGTGCGCTCCGCCATGGGCGGCACGGTCCTGGAGTCCTACTACAACTCCGCGTACGGCAACCGCGTCGTCGTCGAGCACGGGTTCGTCCGCGGGGTCTACCTGGTGACGACCTACAACCACCTGACGCGCTCGACGGTGCGGCCGGGGGAGAAGCTCGATCGCGGCGAGGTCCTGGGCTATGCGGGCAGCACGGGATATTCGACGGGGCCCCACCTGCACTTCGAGACGATCGAGGACGGGGAGTTCGTCAACCCGATGACCTGGCTCGGCTGAGCAAACTCGTTCGCGCGCACCCGTAGAGTTCGGCCATGACGCGGGAACGTGGGCGCAAGATGATCGCCCAGAACAAGAAGGCCCGCCACGATTACCACATCGAGGACACCTACGAGGCCGGCCTGGTTCTCACCGGCACCGAGGTGAAGTCGCTGCGGGCCGGGCGGGCTTCCCTGGTCGACGGGTTCGCGACGTTGCGCGACGGCGAGATGTTCCTGCATGCGGTGCACATCCCCCCGTACCACCAGGGCAACTGGACCAACCACGAACCACGGCGTGTGCGCAAGCTGCTGCTGCACCGTGCGGAGATTGCCCGCTGGACGCTCAAGACCAAAGAATCCGGGCTCACGATCATTCCGCTCGCGCTGTACTTCTCCGACGGGCGGGCCAAGGTCGAGTTGGCGCTGGCCCGCGGTAAGAAGCTGCACGACAAGCGCCAGGCGTTGTCCGAGCGACAGGCAACCCGCGAGATGGCCCGGGAGCTTCACAATCGATTGAGGTGAGCGGAGCGCGAGCCGCGAGGAACGAGCGCTCGCAGCTCCCGAGCCGATTGAGATTGTTGACGAGCGAAGCGAGGAACATCATCGCAACCAGGGGCGCTGACCCGGCCGCGGCGGCTGGGGTTACCGGCCGGCTGTGCGCATCGCCGCCTCCGCGTCGTCGGCGATCACGGCGTCGACCGGGAGTAGCGCCAGCTCGGCCAGCGTGTGCGGGTAGCCCGCGACAGCGAACACCTGCGCTCCGCGTGAGCGGGCCAGTACCAGCGTGGCCGCGTCGAGGGTGAGCTGGTACGTCACCAGCACCGGATAGCCCGCGCTGACGCCGCGGCGCAACTCGGTGGGACTGTTGACGGCGTAGGCCAGACGGGGTGCCCCGGCCGCCGCAAGCCGCTCCAGGCATACGGGAGACCTGCTCAGCATCGTGGCGCGCTCGGTCAGGCCGCTACGGCGCAGTGCCTGAACTATCGCGGCGCCTTCCCCGCGTCGACAGGTCTTCACATGCAGCACCACGGTGATTGTCGGCGAGCGAGCGATCGTGGTCAGGGCGCCGTCGAGGGTCTGCGCGCGTTCCCCGGCGAACTGGTCACCGAACCAGGTCCCCGCGTCGCAGCCGGCCAGGTGCGCGGCCGTGAGGGCAGTGACCAGGCCCGTGCACTCTGTCGTGCGGTCCACGGTGTGATCGTGCATCACCACCGGGACCGCATCCCGGGTGAACCGGACATCGAGCTCGATGCCGTCCACGCCCCGGGTGAGGGCGTGTTCGAAGGTGGCTCGGGTGTGCTCGGGTCCCCAGAGGGTGCCACCCCGATGGGCGATCACCGGCCATGGGGCCGCGACCGTTCCCGTCGCGGAACTCTGCTGGCCGGGGGCGGGCGGGAGCACGTCGGCCCGGCTGGCGGTGCCGAAGGACAAAGCGGTGGCACCGGTGACGATGGCCCCGGTGAGGGCCGTACGTGCCAGCGCCCGCCACCAGGGTCGCTGGGGCGGGCGCATGGGCTGCCAGGTCGGTCCGGTCGGGACCCGTGAATCGAGTGGGTCCATCGGGCCTGCCACAAGGTCCCGGGGTGTGCCCAGGGATACGTCGGCCATCTGCCGACCTCCTTTCCGCAGCGCCGCCGGATCGCGGTCGCGCTGCGGTCCCACCGTGCGGTGCGTGGGTGTCCTGGTGATGGCGTGACCGCTGGTGTGAGGTGAAGTTCGGCAGGCGGATGGGTGCCAGGGGTGGCCCGATGGCATGCCGTGGGCCCGTCCGCAGCGCTGCGGACGGGCCCTCGGGGGGTACGGCGCCCCAGGGGGAGTGGCGCCGAGATCTGGGTGTGCCGGCTCAGAAGTCCATCGGGCCGGTGGTGCGCATCGGGCCCTCACTGGAGTACTCGTGCGACGACGCCGTCACGGGCGGGTCCTCCGCGGGTGGCGACGTGCCAGGCGTCGTATCGGCCGGGGTTCCCACCCGGTTCTCGGGCTGGGAGAGCAGCCGGCCGGCGAGCTTCAGCGCCTTGTCGAGGTCGTTCACGAGCACCGCCGGCACGTCGAGGCTGTCGAGCTTGTTCAACGAATACGGGTGGCCCTCCACCGGCATCCACACCCGCCCGCGCCGCTCGACCTCACGCAGGACGGAGTCGTTGAACGTGACGTTGTACGGAATGAGGAATTTGTAGCCCGCCGCAAGGCCGGCCCGGTACCCCGCCGCGTCGTTGAACACCAGGCCGACCTTCTTGAGCCCGGCGTCCTGCAGGTAGCCGAGCATGAGGCGGTTGTTGGCGATCGGCACGACCTGTTTGCGCAGGCCGACGTCCTTGACGATGTTGGCGATCTTGCGGGCGTTGGCGCGGGTCTTGGTCTTCACGTGCAGGAAGTACTGGAAGTCGCTGTTGGTACCCCGGTCGATGAACCGCAGGGCTTCCTTCAGGGTCTGAATTCGCTCGCCCTTGAACTTGGGGCTGAACCAGCTCCCCGCGTCGCACTTCTTGATCTGCGACAGGGTCTTGCGGGAGACCGGGCCGCTGCAGTTCGTGCGCTTGTCCAGGGTGCTGTCGTGGAAGACGATGGCCTCGTTGTCGCGGGTGAACAGGATGTCCATCTCGACGGCATCGGCCTTGCGGTTGATCATGTGGGTGAACGCGGCCAGGGTGTGCTCGGGCGCGGCCTCGGTCCCGCCGCGGTGGGCGGCGATCTTCCAGTCGTCGGCAGACCCGGCGTAGGCGGGCGTTGCCGCCAGCGTCACCCCGGTGGACAAGGTGGCAATGAGTGCCAGCCGTCCCACGCGCCGTCCCCGGCTCGACTTCGAGAATGCCATGTCCTGCTCCCCCTGGAGGTGGTGCGTCGTCTAGGGAAAGCGTGCGGTCGGCGGTGCGGATCCACGGGCGACAATCCGCAGTGATGGGCGGGACTTGGTACGGCCATTGACCTGCGGAAATGCCTCGAATCGGGCAATGCGGCCACCGTGTCCCGCAGGCCTCGCGGCGCCGCCCTCCAGCGCCGTTCGTCCTCGCCTTGGCCTATGCTGGATGCACAACTGCACAGGGGGTGATCGGTTTCGACTGCGGATGTCGTTGCAGGAGAAGCGGGCCGAGGACGCGGGGATGATCTCGTTAACCATGCCTCGCAAAAAAATAAGCGCCAAGGTTTCTAACCAGC
>JBQTIR010000032.1:0-46233 GCA_052387905.1 Sporichthyaceae bacterium
GCGACCGCATAAACTTTCCGTGTCGGGCGGGGTGTCCCTCCCCCGCCGCTGTTCCGCCCGGGCGGTCGCGTTCTTCGGGTCCCACCACGAGAGAGGTGGCTAAAGACTCCCCGCCCCAGACCACGAACCGACCCAGCGCCCAGACCACGGCCCCGAACCGAACCCGGCGCGCCGACAACAGATGGCGGGCAGGTGGGTGGCTGAGGTCACTGAGGGCTGCCGCGCCGCTTCCGGTGCTCACCGCCCTAACGGGCGGCTGCGCGCCGGGTCGGCTTGCCGACGAAGGTGGTGGTTACTCGCCGTGGTGGTCGAGGTGGGCGGGGCTGCACGTCCAGCAGGACATGTCGGGTTGGAGACGGAGCTGTGCGGAAGTGCTGGTGGTCGAGGTGGTCGAGGTGGTCGGTGGGGCAGGGAAGGCACCGAGTCTGACGGTAGATCAGCGGCGAGCGTCCAGCCGTTCGCGCAGCCCGCGAAACATCGCCTCGGTGATGGCCTTGTCTGCCGCATCCGCGACCGGGAGCAGCAGCCGGTAGCCCGGAATCCCCACGTGCTCGATGCGCAGGCGCGCATGCAACCGCGTCGGGTCGCCCGGACCCGACTGGTCGAGCACCAGTGCCCAGGTCGCGATCAGATCCGGACGGCCGCGGCGTAGCCGCCTGCGCGCCATGTGCAGGACGAGCGCACGCGGGGGATCGATGTCCCGGACGGTGAAGTGCGGACTGCCCAGACCCCAGTCGTCGATGCGGTCCCCGACCGCGAGGCGCTGCAGGTCCGGCTCAATCCGGCGCAGGCCGCGGCCCTTGGGTGGAAGGCGCCGCTCGAGGCGTGCGGGTAGGTACCAGCCGGCGCGTCCCTTGCCGAGTTGCACCAGCCAGGGCCAGACCTGCTCGGGCGCCGCCTCGAACGTGGTGACCCGATCGAACTGGAGCTCGGGCCTGGCGATGAGGTCGTCACCGGGTAGGTGGCGCGCGCGTGCGTCGTCCATCGGTCCCCCCGGTCATCAATGCGGCACCTCGCGGCCCCGTCGTAGGCTCTCACGCCATGACGGTGGAGGCGGTGCGGGAGCTGCTCGCCAGCGCCACGGCGGTGACCGTCCTGACCGGTGCGGGCATCTCCACCGACTCCGGCGTCCCGGACTTCCGCGGGCCGAACGGGGTGTGGACGCTGAATCCGGCCGCACAGACGATGTTCACGCTCGAGGCTTACCTCGCCGATCCCGCGCTGCGGGTGCAGGCCTGGACCAACCGCCGCGATCACCCCGCCTGGACGGCGCAGCCGAACACCGGGCACCGAGCTCTCGTCGACCTCGAGCGCGCGGGAAAGCTGCGCGCGCTGCTCACCCAGAACATCGACGGCCTGCACCAACGTGCGGGCTCCGACCCGGGCCTCGTCATCGAACTGCACGGCACGCTTTACGGCGTCGAGTGCCTGACGTGCGCCGACGCGACCACGATGGTCTCGGCGCTGGAGCGCGTCGCCGCCGGGGAGCCGGACCCGCCCTGCCTGATCTGCGGCGGGATCCTCAAGGCAGCCACGATCTCCTTCGGCCAGTCCCTGCGCCGCGAGGTCCTGGCCGCGGCCGTGGACGCCTCCGCCGCCTGCGAAGTCTTCCTCGCGATCGGGACGTCGCTGCAGGTGCACCCGGCCGCTGCCCTGTGCGAGCTGGCCGTGTCCCGTGGCGCCCGCCTGGTCGTGGTCAACGCGGACCCAACGCCCTACGACGAGCTCGCCAGCGCAGTCCTGCGCGATCCGATTGGCGAGATTCTGCCGGCCCTCGTCGGCGCTACCTGACGATGCGTCACTCTTACTCGTTGCGATCGTAGCCGGGGAGCTCGCCGTGCCGTCCGGCGCCGCCGGCGAAGCGGGTGGCACCGGTGACGCTCTCCCCGCTGTGCAGGACCCCCAGCCCACCGGCCGCCTCAGCCTCCAGCGCTGCGGCCAGGTCGAGACCGTCCTGGCCGTAGGCCGAGGCCCGGTCGGCGAGCATGCACCGTTGCGGGAAGGCCGCGATCTGGTGGGCCAGGTCGACGGCCGCGCCGAGGGCCGCTCCGGTGGGCACCACGCGATCGGCGAGCCCGATCGCCAGTGCCTCGGTCGCGTCGACTCCCCGACCGGTGAGGATGAGATCCATCGCCCGGCCGGCCCCGACGAGGCGGGGCAGTCGCACGGTGCCGCCATCGATCAGCGGCACGCCCCACCGCCGGCAGTACACGCCGAAGATCGCGTCCGTCGCGACCACCCGCAGGTCGCACCACAACGCGAGCTCCAGCCCGCCGGCGACGGCGTGACCCTCGACCGCCGCGATCACCGGCTTGGGCGCCGGATCGCGGGTGGGTCCCATCGGGCCCGGCTGCCCTGGCCCTAACCCGTCCAGGGTCGCGGGGTCGAGGCCGGCGGCGGCGAACGCGCTCAGGTCGTAGCCCGCGCAGAACGCCCCACCGCGCCCGGTCAGCACCGCGACGCGCACCGCGTCGTCGGCCCACACCGCAGCGAAGGCTTCCCGCAGTCCTGCCGCGGTGACCGGGTCCACGGCATTGCGGACCTGGGGCCGGTTGATGGCGACGACCGCGACCGGGCCGTCCGTGCGGAGTTCGACGGTCATGGCTCGATCCTCACACCGAGTGCCTCCGAGCCCGCTGGATAGGGTGCGCTCTGACCGCATGGGCCGCTGGCCGCCCATCACATGGAGCCCCCAGGAGAGTGCAGTGACCGTCACCGAGAAGGCCGAGATCCCCGTCAAGGAAGGCCAGGAGGCGGACTTCGAGGCGGTGCTCGCGAAGGCCTTGCCGATCCTGCGGGACGCCCCCGGTTGCCACGGGGTGAGCCTCTCGCGCGGAATCGAGAACCCGAGCACCTACCTGCTACTGCTGACCTGGGACGAGGTCGCCGACCACGTGGCTTTCACCAAGACCGCTGAGTTCGGCGAGTTCGTCGGACTGGTCAAGGACTTCTTCGCCGGCCCCAGCACCATGGCGCACTTCGCCCCGCTGCACAGCCTCTGACGTCTCGGCGCGGTGCTCCTCGGTGGCCCGCCCTGATTAATGAAAGGCGCCGGCGCGGGCGAAGCGTTGGCGGCGTTTGCGCGCCCACACCGTCCCCCCCGCCAGACCCACCAGGGCGACGGCCAGCAGGCCGACCGCCAGGGTCGAACGCTGCAGCGCGAAGCCACCGGCGAGTAGATCCGTCGCTTCTTCGCCTGCGGCCGGTGGCGCTTGGTTCGTCCCCACCCCGACCACGGGAACCTCGTCGACGTCGCTGACGAGCGCGGGCGAGAGCGGTTCGACCAACTGCCCGACGGGTGCGATCAGCCCAGCGGTGGCGAAGCCGTACTCCAGGAGCGCGGCGGCATCGGTGGTGATTCGCCCGCCCGGGGTGAACATCAAGCTGGCGACGATGGTGCGACCGTCCCGCTGCGCGGCGGCAATCATCGTGTTCTGCGCCTTGGTCGTGTACCCCATCTTGACGCCGATGGCACCGGGGAACTCGTTGAGCACGAGGCGGTTCTCGGTGCGGACGTACATCCGCTCATCGGTAAAGGGGGAGTCGGCCGGGACCGCAGTTGCGTTGAACGCATGGCGGACGCTCGAAATGTAGTGCCGAAGATCCCCGCGCGAGAGGGCCGCACGGCCCCACAGCGCCAGGTCGTAGGCGGAGGAGAATTGCCCATCGGCGTCCAACCCGCTGGCGTTGACCACGGTGGTGTCGTGGGCCTGTAGCCGTCGTGCCTCGGCGGACATCATCGCCAGTCCGCGTTCCAACGTGCCGCCGCCGGCTTTCGCCAAGGCGTTGGCGGCGTCGTTGCCCGAACGCAGCATCAGCGCGTACCACAGGTCATCGATGCGATAGGTGTGCCCGGGCCACAGACCGACCCGGGTGCCGATCTGCTCGGCATCCTCCCGGTCCGCGACGTAGGTGTCGGTGACGTCCAGGCGCGGCGCCATCGTCAGGGCCAGCAAGGTCTTGAGGGTGCTCGCCGGGCGTAGCTTGCGGTGCGGGTCGCGCGCCGCCAGCACCTCGCCGGTGTCGGCGTCGGCCACGACCCACGCGGCGGCGCTGGTGGCGGGAAGCGCCGGCGCACCGGGGGCGGTGATGAACCCGGTCTCGGCCATCCGTGGTCCACCGATGTCCGAGCGCAGTGGGGCAATCGCCGGCGTCGCCGGGCTGCTGGTCGGGGCGGTGGGGACGGGTTCGGGGGTGAGGGCCATCGCGGTCGAAGGCGCAAGGGCGGCCACGGCGACACCGAGCACCGCCAGTGCGCGTACGGCGCGTCCGGCGCGGGATAGCGACCCTCGCCCGGATTGCACCTGCTTGTGTGGATAACGCATGTGCCCCTGCCCAGACCCCTGCCGCGGTGATGCGGTGCCCCTGCGGATTCGGCGCGGTTGCGCTGACTCCCGTCAGGAGAAGTTAGGTGCCATACCTGCGTCGGCGCCGGGCTTTGAACTGATCGTTGAACTTCGGCTGCCCACACCGGATGTGCCCGGCTGCCACGGCGTGAACGTCTCGCGCGGAATCAAGAACCGAGCATCTACCTGCTGCTGCTGACCTGGGACGAGGTCGCCGACCACGTGGCCTTGACCAAGACCGCTGAGTTCTGCGCGTTCGTCGGCCTGGTCAAGGACTTCTTTGCCCCAGCAACACTGGCGCACTTCGCCCCGCTGCACAGCCTCTGCCGTCTCGGCGCGGCAGGTGACTCAACGCTTCTCGCAGGCGACGCCGTCCTGGTCGCGGTCACTCTTGATGTTGGCCTTGTAGAGGGCCGCGCTCACCTTGAAGTTCGTCACCGACTTGCCGGGCACGTACTTGCCGGAGATCCGGTCCCGCGCGCCCTTCTTGCCGACGCCGTGCGGATACTTCTTCTGCATTTCGGTGCAGTTGGCATACGTCTTGGCCGATCCGGCAGCTTCTGCTGCCGGAACGCCGAGTCCGATGACGAGCATGCCTGCCGTGCAGGCGAGTGCGGCGATCCTCATGGCTGTCCCCCGTGACACGTCAGCTGATTACTCCCGACGGTAGAGGCCGCAGCCGGTCGACGGCATCGGCCGAACGGTTCTCGCGCCAGGTCCGTTCGACGGGGAGTACGAGGGACCCCGGCGAACCTTGCCGGGGGATCCCAGGCGCGAGCCAGGATCTCCCCGTGCAGCAGCGCCCTCCACCCGTCCCCGGCGTCGCCAGGCCGCGGGGATCGCCGTGCTGCTGTACCTCGAGGGTGGTGCTTCGCGGTGGTGGTGACGCGCGTTGGGAAGGAAGGACGGGTATCTCGGCTGGCGGGGGTGGGGGCTCGGGTTCATGGTTGGGCTCTGTGGGGAGGGCGACGTGTGTGGGTGCGGGCGAGCGGGTGATGGTAGGTCAGATTGGTGGTGTCCGTCCGTGGTCGTGGGGGTCGATCTGGCTTCGAAAACTGAAACTGTCGGTGGGCTCGTTTAGCGTTTCGGGTATGCAGTCGGCGGGGACGGTGAGTGAGGTGCTGGCGGATGTTGCGCCGGGGCCGGAGCTTGCGCTGCTCCTTGAGGGTGTCGACGTCACGTCGTTGTCCGGGTTCGACGTCGTCTCGGTGCTGAAAGCGCGGTATCGGCAGGTGGCGCATGAGCGGGCGTTGCTGCTTGCGGCGGTGCTGGAGTCCGGGTTGCGCGACGGGCCTGATTCCCTGGACCGGTTGGAGTACCCGGATGAGTGGGCGGCCGAAGAGGTCCGGGCGGCGCTGGGGTTGACCCGTAAGGCGGCGGAAGCCCTTTACGGGCTCGCGTTCGATACGTGTGTGCGGTTGCCGGAGTTGCAGGGGGCGATGGCGGCGGGGGAGTTGGATGAGCCGCGGGCGCGCCTACTCGCCGAGTGGACGATGGGTCTCGCGGACGAGCATGCCCATGCGGTGTGCGCGGACCTGCTCCCGCGGTGTGCCCTGTCGGGGGAGCAGGTCCTGACGACGGGGAAGCTGGTCGAGCGGATCAAGTCGTTGGCGATCGCGCTGGACCCGGACTGGGCGCGGCGCCGCTATGAGGATGCGGTCGCGGGGCGCCGCGTGGTGGGGCGGCGCAACGCGGACGGGAGCGCGGATCTGTCAGGTCTGGATCTGCCGGTGGAGCGGGTCGCCGCGGCCTCGTCTCGGATCGACGGGTTGGCGAAGGCCGCCAAGCGCGGCGGGGACGGGCGCGGGATCGATGAGTTGCGGGCGGATCTGTTCCTCGGGATGACCGACGGGACCTACGCCGGGCTCACCGATACCGAGATCCTGGCCCGGCTCACGGCCATGGTGTTCGAGCCCGACCCCGAGCCCGACCCCGAGCCCGACCCCGAGTCCGACCCCGAGCCCGAGCCCGAGCTTGAGCCCGAGCCCGACCCCGAGCCCGACCCCGACCCCGAGCCCGCGACCGAGCCCGCGACCGAGCCCGCGACCGAGCCGGAGACTGCGCCAGAGCGGCAGGGCGGGTCAGACCCGGCGGCTGCACCGCAGGGCGTGCTCGCTCCGCGCCATTCTGGCGTGGAGCTGCGGGTGCGCCTGTCGACGCTGCTCGGCCTGGATCAGCTGCCGGGGGAGCTGGCCGGGTGGGGACCGATCCACGCCGAACTCGCCCGGACCCTGACCGCTGGTCTCGGGGTGGGGCAGTGGCGGTGGGCGTTGACCGACGACGCCGGCCGGCTCATCTGCGCGGGGCTGACCCCGGCCCGCCCCGGCGGAGTCCGCTTACGGTCCGCGCACAGCAAGGCGATCGTCGATCTCGTGATTCCCGAGTCGTTGTTGCGCGGTCTGCGCGCGGGGAAACTCGCCGCCCGGATCGCCGACGATCCGACGCTCGCGAACGGGTGGCGGCCGGTGATCGCCGACCTCGCCCGCCGCGTCACCGAAACCGGGACCGGGCCACCGGGTGAGGTCGACTCCGACGCGCACCGCCGCTTCCCCGGCGCCGGGCTGCGGCGCGAGGTGCAGATCGGGAGCCCGACCTGCATCGGGGTCGGCTGCCGCGCGCCCGCGTCCACTGCCGATCTTGATCACACCCGAGATCACGCCCACGGCGGGGAGACCACGCGAATCAACCTCGGGCCGGCGTGCCGGCACGATCACCGGGTCAAACATGAAGCGGGCTGGACCGTACGCCGGATCGGCCCGGGGTATGAGTGGACCTCACGCCTCGGGCACCGCTACCGCGTCGACATCCCACCGGTGCTCCCCGTAGCACCGGGGTCGGAGAAGGACGCCCGCGGCCGCCCCTGGCAGGACTCGAGCATTCTCGGTCCCGAGCCCGAGCCCGAGCCCGAGCCCGCGCCCATCCCCGCGCCGCGTACGCCGCCGACCCTGCCGCCGCCCGACCTGGATGAGCCACCGTTCTGACGGAACCTCCGGTTTGCGCTGGGCGGCGTGCGGCGACGTACGTCAGCGGCCCTGGGCCCGGGCGTGGAACTGCTCCAGGCCGACCAGGGAGCGCGTGATGACCGCGCTGGCGACGACGGTTCCGTCACCATGTTCCGCGACCACCTCGAACCGCAGTCGGCGCTCGTCGTGCTCGACCAATCGTGCGTGCACGACGACCTCGACCCCCACCGCGCTCGGCCGCAGGTGCTCCAGTTGGACGCGGGTCCCCACCGAGGTCTGGCCCGGCTCCAGATCGGCGGCGACAGCCTGCACCGTCGCCGCTTCCATCAACGCCAGCAGGCGTGGGGTCGCGAGCACCTCGACGGCGCCCGAGCCGAGCGCGGCCGCGGTGTCGCTGGCCGTGACGCGATGGCGGCGGGTCGCCGAACTCCCGACGGAGAGAGCCATGCCGGGCACCTTACGCGTGCTGCACCTCGTGCCGCCTCAACCCTGGCCGCCGAGCATGATGGGGCGATGCGTCCACCGACACCCGACCCCGTCGGGCCAGGCCAGGAATCCGTGTGGGATTACCCGCGCCCGCCGCGGGCCGAGCGCGACGGCCGGCGCGCGGTGCTGCGTCACGGCGGCGTGATCGTCGCGGACACCACCGACCTGGTCCGGATCCTGGAGACCAGCAGCCCGCCCACGTTCTACCTGCCGCGCGAGGCGTTCGGTGACTACCTGGTGCCGGCGAAGCGGACCACATTCTGTGAATGGAAGGGCGCTGCGCGCTACGTCGACGTCGTCGTGCCCGGCGCACCGGCTTTGCGCGAGGTCGGCTGGTGGTACCCGGATCCGCATCCGCGCTACCCCGAGCTCCGCGATCGGGTCGCGGTCTACGCCGGCCCCTTCGAGGCAGTGACCCTCGACGGCGTCCCGGTGACCCCGCAGCCGGGCGAGTTCTACGGCGGCTGGATCACCCCGGAGGTCCGCGGCCCGTTCAAGGGCGGCCCCGGCAGCCACTATTGGTGAGCAGTCGCCCGCGGCCACCTCAGCGAGCAGGACATGGCGCTCGAGCTCGGAGTCGGACGAGCCCGATCAGCCGGTCTTCACCTTGATGTAGCGGAAGACGACCCGGGCGGACTGACCGGGATCAAGGGTTGCGGAGAACGTCCCACCGCGTGTGGGGCCCGCGACCCGGGAGGATGCCGAACCCCCGTCGCTGAGCTGCATGGCGATCGCCTGCAGTCGGTAGCGGCCGGCGGGCTTCTCGCCGTGGGTCACCTTCGTGCGCTCCGTGATGGACTGGCGCGAGCATTCATCGCCCTGGGCATTCGGGCCCGACGAGACGCCACTGATCGCGCTCCCGTTGGCGAAGCTCTGGCTACCGCTCACGTTCACCTTGCCCTGCCGGCCCAGGCCCTCGCGGCAGATGACCAGGGTGCCGGGATCCTGCTTCGCGGTGGGTGCGATCGCGGCGCTCGGCGCCGGAGCTGCCGGGGCGGAAGTGGCGGACGCGAGCCCGAACAGGCCGAGCGACGCGACGGCGGCGGTGAGGCCGAGAGCTGTCGGGGTGGCGCGCATGAAGTCCTCCGTGAGATCTCGGAACTGGTGAGCTCGGTGTCGGCGGCGGCGCACCGACCCGTAGACGTTATTACCCGGTTGGGGTGCCTCGTGGTGCTTTGTCCGAACTCGGCCGAGGTGATGTTGATCTACCTCGGGCGCCGGGCATGCCGCGGGGCGGTGACCGCTACGGTGAATCCGCACCTCGCGGGTGAGGCGTCGTTGGTGACGCGCCGGGTTCCCACTCGGAGAGGCAGGTTCGACCCCTGCCGCCCGCTCCGCTGCGTCATCGTCGGGCGGCCGCCGGTCCGCTGGGCGCGAGTAATTCCCTTGACAGCGGATCCGTCTGTGACCGATCCTCGAAATATGAACGCCATCCGCCGCTATCAGCGATTGCCACTCGCCATGAGTTGCTCGCGCGCTTCATCCTGACCTAGGAGAAGTGGCCGAGCGGCCGAAGGCGGCGCCCCGCTAAGGCGTTGAGCCCCCCAAGGGTGCTCCGTGAGTTCGAATCTCACCTTCTCCGCTGAGGTAGGCAGCGCCCAGTGGTGGGCAACCGGTTTCGAAAACCGGGCCAGGCATCGCGTCCTGAGGGTTCGACTCCTTTGCTTACCGCCAGAGCTCTCGTAGCCCAACGGTAGAGGCGGCGCGTTCAAACCGCGCTCAGTGCACGTTCGAATCGCGCCGAGAGCACAAAATCATTTGCACGGACGGACGACACTGCTGACACTTGAAGCAGACCTGAAGCACACCAAGGTTCTCTAGCCCAACTGGTAGAGGCACCTGTCTTAGGAACAGGCGAGTCTCGGTTCGAATCCGAGGGGAACCACTGGGGGTTGGGCTAACCGGTAAGTCACCGCTCTTTGGAAGCGGGCGATGCTGGTTCGAATCCAGCACCCCCAGGGACAACGCACCTTGACAATTGAACAAGCCAAGTCTCGTCGGCTAAGTGGAGTAAGCCTCCCGCCTTTCAAGCGGGTCGATGCCGGTTCGAATCCCGTCACAGTCGCGCATGCATCACTGGGCCCGCAGTTTGAGTGGGAGAAACACCGCACTTGCAATGCGGAGACAGAGGGTTCGAGCCCCTCGGGGTCCACGTACATCGCAGCAGCGTAGGGGAGTTCGGTCGTCCCCGTCGGGCTCATAATCCGAAGATCGTCGGTTCGAATCCGACCGCTGCCACCGGGTATACGCCTAATGGATGGGCACCTGCTTTGGGAGCAGGAACGCGGGAGTTCGATTCTCTCATACCCGACGCAGAACATATCGGTGAGCGCAGGGCGCCCGACGGTCTCCAAAACCGAAGGCGAGGGTTCGACTCCTTCCACCGGTGCTCTCATTTCCCCATAGCTCAGTGGACAGAGCGTCCGGCTACGAACCGGAAGGGCGGGAGTTCAACTCTCTCTGGGGAAGCGCAAGTCTTCGTAGCTCAGTGGACAGAGCGCCGGTTTCCGAAGCCGGAGGTCGCAGGTTCGACCCCTGCTGGAGACACGCATGGAACGGTGGGTTGTAGCTCAGCCGGTAGAGCGCTCCGCTGTTAACGGAGATGTCGCAGGATCGAAGCCTGCCAGCCCAGCTCGGTGCAACGCGGGCCCAAAACATTAAGGTGATGCACCAGACTCTTAATCTGGGGAATACGGATCATTACCGTATGGGCCTACGCAAGGAGCAGTCTCGAGGCAGGGCTTCTGGGAAGCGGCGCCGCTGTAAACGGCTACCGAGCGAGGTTCGACTCCTCGACTTGCCACTGCGTCGTTAGCTCAATGGCAGAGCATCCGCTTGTGAAGCGGACTATGTCGGTTCAACTCCGTCACGGCGCCCCGCGTCTATGTGCTGGGGACACCGAGGTCTTCCACACCGAGGTCGAGGGTTCGATCCCCTCTGGACGCTCCATAGCCCGGCCCTCAAGGTGACGCGGCTCGCCCAGCGCTGACGTCAGGCGATGGGGGGGGGCTCGCCGATGTCCTCGTTCCAGATGTCGGGGTTCGCGGCGATGAACCGGGCCATCAGGTCGCGACATTCCACGGAGTCCGCGACCACGACCTGAACGCCGTGCTCGCGCAGCAGGTCCTCAGCGCCGCGGAATGTGGTGTTCTCCCCGATGACGACCCGCGGGATTCGGTAGAGCAGGATCGCCCCGGTGCACATGTGGCATGGAGACAGGGTGGTGTACATGGTCGCGCGCCGGTACACCTTGGCCGGGTGCCGCCCGGCGTTCTCCAGAGCGTCGGTCTCGCCGTGGCGGATCACGCTGCCCCACTGCACCCGGCGGTTGCGGCCACGGCCCAACACCTGGTCGTCAACCACGAGCGCCGCCCCTACCGGCACCCCACCCTCGGCCAGCCCCGCAGCCGCCTCCTCGATTGCCACCTGCAGAAACGGCTGATCCATCGGGTTCATCATTTGGTCCCGAAGAGGCGGTCGCCGCAGTCACCGAGGCCCGGGCGGATGTAGCCGTGCTCGTCGAGCTCTCGGTCGATCGCAGCGGTGTAGATCGGCACGTCGGGGTGGTGGCGGCGAAGGTTCGCGATGCCCTCGGGGGCGGCGACGAGGCTGACGAAGCGGATCGAGCGCGGCCCGGTCTCCTTGACCCGGTCGATCGCGGCGACCGCGGAGTTGCCCGTGGCCAGCATCGGGTCGAGCACGATCGCGTCGCGTTCGTTCATCTCCGACGGCATCTTGAAGTAGTACTCGACAGCCACCAGGGTCTTGGGGTCCCGGTAGATCCCGACGTGGCCGACCCGGGCGCCCGGGACCACGTCGAGCATGCCATCGAGGAAGCCGACGCCGGCCCGCATCACGACCACGAAGACGGTCTTGCGACCGTCGATCATGGCGCCGGTGGTGGTCTCCAGGGGCGTGCAGATCTCGACCGGCACGGTCGGCATATCGCGGGTGACCTCGTAGGCCATCAGCAGGCCAACCTCGCGCAGCAGTTCGCGGAAGCTCTTGGTGGAGCGGTCCTTCTGCCGCATCAGGGTGAGCTTGTGCTGTACCAGCGGGTGCACGATGACATGCACGTGTGGGTCGGTCACAGGTGACTCCTCGTCAGATGGTGCAGGTCAGAACACAGTGCCGTCGCCGGACAGCGTGACCGGTGGTGACCCGTCGGGGCGTCGCTGCGCGGCGATCGCCCGCCCGGCCGCCCAGCTGCCGCCCTCGAGCAGGCAGGCCAGCGGGAGTGCGGGGGCGCCCAGGCGATCTCGTACCGCCGGCGCCACCTCGTCGAGCAGGGCGACGGTCAGCGCCCGCCACTCGATCACCCACGGGTCCGCAGGGGTGTACGTGGTCGTGGACCATTCCGGCGAGCGGGGGGCGATCAGCCCGGTGTCGAGCAGCAACCCGCCGTTGCGGTACTCCGGCAACCCGGTCAGATCGTCGAGTCCGGTGACCGGGACACCCGCCCATTCGAACGGCTCGACGAGGGAGTACGTCAGCCACTGGCTGAGCTTGTGGAACGGCACCGGTCCGGTGGGGTGCAGCCAGACATCGCCGAGGGGCCAGGTCCCCCCGTCGACGTCGAGGGTCTGACCGCTGGGCCAGATGGAGCTGAGACCGTCGAGCAGGAAGCGGAGAATGTCCCGTGCAGCGACGGTGATTTGATGACTGGTCAGGGAGTTGAAGAGCCCGCCCGGGCGGCCACCGAAAGCCGGCGCCTCCAAGGCGGTGCCGAGGCTGCGTAGGAGGTTTGCGCGGCCGTCCAGACCGACCAAGGGGTTGTGCGGGCCGACCTGGAACACCCAGCCCAGCTCGTCGGCGTCGATCCGGGACAGGGTGACCGCGTCGACCCGTGCGGGGTCGTCGGGGTCGTCGGAGAACGTCCCGGCCAGGAAGGCATCGAGGCTGGCGACGGCCAGACCCTCCGAGCGGGTCAGGGTTGCACCGGAGCCGTCGAAGTAGGACCAGGAGGGCCCGGCGCCGGCGTCGAGCAGCACGCTGACGACGGCCAGGTCAATCTGCGCCTGCACGGACAGCTCGGGGACCCGGTCACCGAAGTGTCGCCATCGCGAGTGGTACGGCACGGCGAGATCGGGGAAGCGGGACGCCGTCATGGTTGCGATGCGGTCGACGACGTCGGGGAGGCGGGCTTCGTCGAGGGTGAAGTGCTTGGAGCTGCCGGACCGGACGTAGGCCAGAATCTCCGCGCAGCGCCGTCGCACGTAACCGACGTCGCGCAGCTCGGCAACCGCAGCGGGCACCGGGCCGAAGAGGTCAGACACTGTCACCGTCGATCAACTGACGGCCCTTCACCTGAGCGAGGCGTTCGGCGTCGGGGATCTCGCCCTCAGGAGTGAAGTAGCCGGCGGCGATCTTCGCGTCCATCTCCACCCGGGCATCGGCGGGTACCAGTGCGTCCGGGATGCGGACCCGCTCGCGCACCTCGATGCCGCTGCCGGTGATGGCGTCGTACTTGTCGTTGCTCATGCTCACCAGGCGGTGGATCGTGCGGATCCCCAACCAGTGCAACACGTCGGGCATGAGCTCCTGGAACCGCATGTCCTGCACGCCCGCGACGCACTCGGTGCGCAGGAAGTACTTGTCGGCGCTGTCGCCGCCGAGCTGGCGCTTGCGGGCGTTGTAGACCAGGAACTTGGTGACCTCGCCGAGCGCCCGGCCCTCTTTACGGCTGTAGGCGATCAATCCGACGCCACCACGTTGTGCGCCCGCGATGCACTCCTCGATCGCGTGCGTGAGGTAGGGCCGGCAGGTGCAGATGTCTGAGCCGAACACGTCCGAGCCGTTGCACTCGTCATGCACCCGCGCGGTGAGGGTGACCGCGGGGTTCGCAAGGTCTTTGAGCTTGCCGAAGACGTAGAGGGTCTGGCCGCCGATCGGGGGCAGGAACACCTCGAGGTCACTTCGGGTGACCAGCTCTGGGTACATGCCGCCGGTCTCCTCGAACAGTGCGCGCCGCAGCACCGCCTCGGTCACGCCGAACCGCTGCGCGACACCCGGCAGCCACCACACCGGTTCCAGGGCGACCTTGGTGACCACCGCGGAGCCATCGGCGAGCAGGAAGCGGCCATCAGGGGCCAGGCGGCCGTCGTCGATCGCGTGGCGCACCTCCGAGAGGTGGATGTGGGCCTGGGTCACCGCGATGGTCGGACGGATGTCGAAGCCGGCGCTGAGTTCGGCGGCGAAGACCTCCGCGACCCGCGCGCCCCAGGGATCGATCGAGACAATGGCGTGCGGGTTCCCCCACGCCGCGTAGGGCCCGGTGGCGTCGGTCGGCGCGGTGTCGGTCAGGTCGGCGCGGTGCCCGCGCACCAACGTTCCCGCGGCGACGGCCAGCGCCCGGTACACGCCATAACTGCCGCTGTGGGTGCCGATGACGTTGCGGTGACTGCGATTGGCGGTGGTCCCGACGACCGGTCCGCGCTCCCGCGGGTCGGCCGCGCCCCAGACCAGGGACGGAACGGCGCCGGGTGCGGGATGCGAGGTCAGCCGGATGTGCGTCGTCCGCGGGCCGGGGTCGACGGCATCCGGAGGGATCGGGTCCTGCCCTGTCATCGCTGCTGCTCCCCGCCACGGCGGAACTCGGATGCTGTCGTGCCCAGTGTGCCGTGGCCGCCACCCTCCGCGTGGGAGGACCGATTGTCTCGAGTCGGGCCAGGCAGGTAGCGGGTTCTGACTTATCTCGGCGAAAAGGTCCTCGGGGATGCTGTCCCCGCCCACCGGCACGACCAGCCAGTCGGCGTCGATCTTGGGCAGGCGTTCGAGGCTGACGGTGTTCTTCGCGGGCAGAACGAAGACACCGCCGCGTTGATGAAGCGGATCGGTCTGGAGGTCGTGGGTCCGGACGAGTCGGAGCCGCTGGCCCTGTTCGCGCTTGCCGAGCACGTCGCAGACGGACAGGAACAGCGTGTCCTACGAACGCATCGGTGTGCTGCCGTCGAAGCCGGACCCAACAGTTCTGCGGCGTTCAGAGCTCGACGAGTTCGACCTCGTGGCCGTCGGGGTCGTAGAAGTACAGGCGCCGGCCCGGTTCGTACTGGGCCTCGTGGTGGGCACGGATGCCCATGCGCTCGAGTCGCCGCCGGGCCTCGTCGAGGTCGTCGACAACCCAGCCCATGTGGTTGTACCCGGCCCGCGTCGAATCGGACTCCACGCGCCCGGGAACCGTCGCCTCGAACAGGGCCAGGTAATTGCGGTCGTCCCCGACGTGGGCGCCGCGTTGGTGGACGTCGATCTGGCCTGACCACCGCAGGCGCAGGTCGAGCAGCTGACAGTAAAAGTCCACGGAGCGGTCGAGGTCGGAGACCGTCAGGTTGACGTGCTCGATGTACATCTGCGTACCTCCATCGAGGTGAGTTCGGGCGGCCGCGCGGGCCTTGGGCGGATGGGCCGGTGGGACCCGCGCTCAGCCTCCGGACTGGCGCCCGAGGAGATGCCGAGTACGTAGGGGTCGGCCAGCGGATTTCGCACGAGCGTTTGCGTCACCATGCCCGCGATGGCCAGGCCCGCGCCGACAGCAATGGCCATCAGCATCCGCGGCACCCGCAGGTCCCACACGATGGCCTGGTCGGTGGGATCCACGGTCCCGCCCAGGATGTTGGCCCGCAGCACGCCGGCGACGGTGTCGACGGCGAGGCGCTCGGACCCGAAGCCCACCGTCACCACAGCGGAAGCGCTCAGCAGGATTCCGAGGACCAGGCAGACGGTTGCCGCACGCAGGTCGCGGCGTGGCCGGTGAGGCAAGGGCTGCAGGCGGCGTTCGTCGGCGAGCGACGCCTCGGTGATTTGCCGCATCGCCGTGTGCAACCTCGCAGGCCAGGGACTCGCACAGCGGTCCGAGCGGCGGCGCGGCCGTCAACGAGATCCCGGCGTGGGAGGGCCGGACAGCCACACTAAGTTAGGTGAGGCTAACCAAATAAAACTTCGGATGCAATCCGGCTCCCGGCTGGAGCAGTCGATGCGCGCGCTCAACGCCCGGATCACCATCGAAGTGCTGGCCGATCCCGAATCGCAGCCGGCGGACGGTGTGCCCTCGGGCAGATTCGAACTGCCGACACCCGCTTTAGGAGAGCGGTGCTCTATCCCCTGAGCTACGAGGGCGGGGACGAGTAATCCTGCCATGTGAATGGGCCAGCAGGGATCCGTTCGCGGGCAACGACGCCGGGGTGGTTCGGAGCGCGGTCCGTCGGGTCAACGCCGGATGAGCCGATGAGATTGCTTGCATTGACCTGCAGCGAATGACATATTGAGTGCAGCCAAGCGAATCGAAATGGAGGCACAGATGATGTCCGCAACCATCACGTCCCGCGCCGAGGTCGACGAACATTTCGTCCTCGGTGAGACCTTGCGGCCCCTGCTGACCCACGCGATGGGTTCGTCCATCGAGGTCTTCGACACCACCGGCCCGGCCGATGCCGGCCCGCCACCGCACCAGCATCCCTGGGAGGAGATCTATGTGGTCATCTCCGGAGAGCTCCAGGTGACTGTCGCCGGGGCTGCCCCGGTCGTGCTCGGACCCGGAAGCGCTGCACACGTCCCGGCCAACACCGTGCACTCATATCGCAACGTCACCGAGTGCCACTTCCTGACGATCACGTCCCACGGCAGGGCCGCCGAGTTCTTCGCCGAAGTCGCGACGGTCGAGATGAACCCTCCGGACCTGCCCGGCATCATCGGCGTCGCCAACAGCCACGGCATCGCCTTCGCCCTGTGATCGCTGCGCCGTGAAGTCCGGCCCCCGCACCTACGTCAGCCCGCAACGTGCGGCCCAGGCCGCAGCGACGCGGGAGGCGATCCTGCAGGCCTTCGCCGACCAACTCGCCCAGGGTCAGGACCAACTCTCGCCGAGCGCCGCGGCGCTCCAGGCGGGTGTCTCCGTCCGCACGGTGCACGCGCATTTTCCCAACCGGGACAGCCAGATCGCCGCCCTGGGCGAGTGGTTCGATCGACAGATCTTCCCGCACGGTGTCGTGCCCGCCCGATCAGCGGACGATCTACCGCGCTACTTCCGGGACATCCATCGCATGGCGCTGGCCAGTCCGATCTCCAAAGCAGTGGCGTACAGCGCGCGGGGCTCGGTGGATTTCCGCCAACGGCGACGTCAGGAACGCCTGGAGGCGATCCGCAAGGCGGTGAAGGACATCGGTGCACCGCGGGCGGCTACCACGGACGCGACCGCGCTACTGCTCAGCCTCGCGGGAGCAGATGCCTCCTGGCCGCTGCACGACCTCTACGGACTGCCGCTCAAGCGCATTCCCGACGTGATGGCCGACACTGTCCGGTTGATCGTCGAGGACCTCAAGGTGAAGGCGAGCCAGGAATAGGGCGAGGTCTTCGAGGGTCGCCCTGCCACTCATCGACGCCGGTGGGTTGGGCGCTTGGCGGAATCTGCGGTGAGTCCGGCGAGTAGGTAGCGGATCGCCCGCTCGGTTTCGCCGGCGAAGGAGCGACCGTGAGGATCGTTCGCGATCTGTTCAGCCGCGATGCCGCTCATGAGGCTCCGGACGATGGCGAGGTCGGCGACGGCAGTAACCCCCGCCGCGGCTAGGCGCTCGATGAGGACGGCGAGGACGCCGAGCGCGACGCGGTGGCTCTGCTCCCGGGGCTCGAACCCGGGAACCGTTCCCTGGAACATGAGGTGGTAGCGGGCCGGGTGGGCCACGCAGTAGTCGACGTAGGCCACCGCAACGTCGACCACTGCTGCCGTGTGGTCCCTCCGCGGTCGGAGCCGGTCGAAGGTGCGTTGCAGGTCGCCGAATCCGTCGACGAACAGCGCGTCGAGAAGGTCCGCCTTGGTGGGGAAGTAATGAGTCAGCGACTGCTGGCGCAGTCCCACCGAGCGGGCCACCTCGCGCACGCTCAGGGCCGCAACGCCTTCCTGAGCCATCACCATCCACGCGGCGTCGAGAATCTCCCGTTCGACGATGACCCGCCGAGTGGTGGCCCGTCGTGGCTGTATTTCTGTCATTGACAGGGCAGTCTGTCAGTGACAGATTTCCTCGTCAATGCCGATGGAGGAGTTTCGTATGCCAGCACGCCGCACCCATGACGCCGTGTCGATCGACATCGCGGCCCCACCCGCCCGGGTCTACGACCTCGTCTCGGACATCACCCGCATGGGCGAGTGGAGTCCCGAGTGCTACTCCTGCGCCTGGACCAAAGGCGCAACGGGCCCCACGGTCGGAGCGAGGTTCAAGGCCAAGAACAAGGGCGGTCGCGGCCCGGGCTGGTCCAACTCACCGGTGGTGACCGCCGTCGACCCGGGGGCTGAGTTCGCCTTCGCCCGCAGCGGACCCGGGATCGGCTCCTACGAATGGCGCTACGTCCTGGAGTCGATCAACACCGGCACGAGGCTGACCGAGTCCTTCACCGCCCAGCGGCCACTGGGCGCAGCGATGACCTGGCTCACGATGAAGTGGACCGGCAGCTCCGACCGCGACGCCGATCTTCACCAGGGCATGCTCACCACCTTGACGCGGATCAAGGCTGCGGCCGAGTCGTGACCAGGCGCGTCGCCATCATCGGCGCCGGGATCTCCGGCCTCGCCCACGCCGATGTCCTGACCCGGTGCGGCTTCTCGGTAGTGCTCTTCGAGCGCGCCGCGAAACTCGGTGGGGTCTGGGCCTGTTCCTATCCGCAGGTCCGGCTGCAGAACACCTCGTGGGGCTATCACCTCAGCAGCTTTCCCTGGCCCTTCACTCCGGACCTGCATCCGACGAGCGCTCAGATCTGCCGCTACCTCGAAGCATTCGTGGCCGCCCGGGGGTTCGACCTGCGGATGCGGCACGAGGTCCTCGCGGTGACCGAGGCGGCCTCGGGCGGCTGGGACGTCCGGGGCTGTTACCCGCCGCCGGATGGCGGCGTCCCCGCGGAGTTCGTCGAGAACGTCGACCACGTGGTGGTGTCCGTCGGCCAGTACACCGAGGGCAAGCACCGCCCCGCGCTGGGCGGCGAGGCCGAGTTCGCCGGCGAAGTCGTGACCGAGCGCGACCTCGGGGAGCTATCGCGCTTCGACGGCGCGCGGGTGGTCGTGGTCGGCTTCGGCAAGAGCGCGCTGGACATGGCGACCCTCGCTGCCCCGCGCGCGGCCGCCGTTCACCACGTCTTCCGGACGCCCCGGTGGACCCTGCCGCTCAAGATCTTCCGGATCCACTACACCCGACTGTTCTTCAACCGGTTCGGCTCGGTGATGATGACCAGCTGGGCGCACCCCACGGCCGCGGAACGCTTTCTGCACCGTCGAGAGCGGGTCGTGCGCTCGTTCTGGGGAGGGCTGCAGTCGCTCGTCGCGCGTATCGCACGGAGGGAGGGACATGGGCACGGGCCCGCCGGAGCGGCGCGCCTCGCCGCGGTCCTGCCCGAGCACGCCCTCCTGCCGGATCTGCGCTCGGCCGCCGCACTCGCCCCGACCGGCTACTACCGACACGTGGGCGCCGGTACCATCGAGCCGCACCGGGCCGACATCACCGCGCTGTCGAAGGACGGCGTGCACCTGTCCACGGGCGAATTTCTGGGCGCCGACGTGGTGGTGCTCTCGGTCGGCTCGCGTACGCCGGCCTTCCCGTTCCTCGACGACGCGCTGCGCGCCCGGCTCGAAGACACCGACGATGGCCCGCAGCTCTACCGGCACGTCGTGCACCCCAGCTTTCCGCAGCTGGGCTTCGCCGGTTTCAACCATGGCTTCATGCACATCCCCGCGGCCGAGATCGGCGCGCTGTGGCTTGCCGCGCTGTGGCGGGGCGAGCTCCAATTGGCACCGCGCGAGCAGATGGAGCGGGAGGTCGCGCACGTGCAGGCGTGGAAGCGGGCGCACATTCACCACGAACCGTCCCGCGGGTGCGCTGTGAACACGCGCTTTCAGCAGTACCTGGACATCATGCTCGCCGACCTCGGCATTTCCCCGTACCGCAAGTTGCCCAACGTGTTCGCCGAGGTCTTCTCCGCCTACCGTCCCGCGGACTACGCCGACGTCGTCGACGAGTTTCTCGCCAGCCCGCCGGCGACCCCACGCCTCCCGGTTGCCCTGCCCACTTGAGCCCGGTTGAACGTGTCGGAGATGTCGGGGCCATCGTCGCGAGCGCGCCGCTGCCGTAGGGCCCTGAGCCTAGACTTGAGGACATGACCGCCGACATTCTCGCGGGTGAACCGACCCGGCCCCTGCGCCGCGTCGAGTACGACCGCCTGGTCGAGGCTGGAGCGTTCGAGGGTGAGCGGATCGAGCTCCTCGACGGAAGGTTGGTGGTCATGTCCCCGGAGAGCGCCCGGCACGCGGCTGTGGTTGCCCGGTTGATGAGGCTGCTTGTGCTTGCGCTCGATGGCCGCGCGGAGATCCGAGTCGGCGCCCCGCTCGCGGTCTCCGACCTGTCAGAACCGGAGCCTGATGTGGCGGCGGTGCCCTTGGGGGACTATTCGGCCGCGCATCCGGTGACGGCTCACCTGGCGGTCGAGGTTTCCCATTCGTCGCTACGGCGGGATCGGGTGGTCAAGCCCGGGCTCTATGCCGAGGCAGGAGTGCAGGAGTACTGGATCGTCGACCTCGGGGGCCAGGCGATCGTGGTGCTACGCGGACCGAGCTCTGGCGGTTACACCAGCACCGCGACCTACACCGCGGGGCAGCGGATTGCGCTCGCGGCCTTCAGCGACGTGCTCCTCGCGGTCGACGACATCCTATAGCGCGATCGCTGGTGATAGCACCGTGACGGATTATCGTTGAGCTATGCCCGCACTCCACGTCCGGGACGTCCCGGAGTCGGTGATCACCGCCTTACGCGAGCGAGCGCAGAGCCACGGGCGGTCCATGCAGGAGGAGATCCGCCGCATCCTCGCCCGCGCAGCGGCGGAGCCGGCGGAGGTCACGTCCGCGGATCGGGTCCGGCTGATCACCGTCAGCACCGGTGGGACGTCCACCTGGAGCCGAGAAGAGTTGTATGGCGACGAAGGTTGCTGAGCGCCTAGTTCTGGACACCAATGTGCTGCTGGCCGCCACTGACGAGTCCCGGGCGGAGCACATGCGTGCGCTGGACCTGGTCAGTGCATGACCGCCCGCTGGTCGCTGAGAGTCTGTCAGACGTGACGGCCCGGGGGATCCGACTGCGATTCGACGGCTTCATCGCCGGGCTCGGGACCGCGTCGGGAACCCGGATCGTGGTGGGGCACTGGCCCCGCAGCCCGTTCGGGCCCTTCACCGACGTCATGGTCGAGCGCGGCGACGGGCACCGCATCCTGCTCGCCCCCACCGCACAGATCGCCGACTTCGTCGGTGCCACCTACACCTTCGACGAGGTGCAGATCGTCGAGGTCACCACGGTGACCGGCCCCGACCGGTGGCGGGTGTGGGCCGGCCCGCTCGACGTGCGCTTCACCCTCGGCCGCCGCACCGCCCTCGGCCTGGCGCTCAAAGCCATTCCCGGCAGGCTTGCCGCCCACCCCGCGTGGATCGCGGCGCTCGATCGTCCGTCGGCCGTGATCCTGCCCGGGGTCCGCACGCGGGGGAGCGCCGGCAATGGGCGCCGGGAGTGGTACGGCGCGCGCGACCTGCACCCGATCACCGCGGTCCATGCAGCCTGGCTCGGCCACGACCTCGGCGCCCTCGCCGACGTCGCCCCGCCGGTCACCTTTGGCTTTGGATCGGCCCCGCGGCGCCCGGCCCTGGTGCGGATCACCACCACGATTGAGCTCCCCGTCCGTCACGCACCGACCGGATCTCGGACCTAGGCGCGCCGCACCAGGCCCCTGCTGGAACGACCAAACGGACATTGCGACGTTGGCACTGCGCGACAGTGACCGCCGTCTCATCCGTTCCTAGGTTTGGCACGCCCCCGGTCCTGGTGGGCGCAGCCACACCCTGGAGTCGACCGTGCTCACAAGCCCCTCCCACACAAGCGTCCGCCTGATCTCCCTCACCGCCGCCGTGGCGCTGCTCAGCGCGTGCGGGGCCACCCAGGAGGTCAAGGACTCGGTCGAGGCCCAACGGGCCGCACCCGCTGCCGCGGCGGCAGCGATCGCGCCGGGGGTGCCGATCGCCGGCGAGGTCAGCGACCCGGTCGTCGGCGCCCCGCTCGAGGCGGCCCCGGGTACGCCGGCGCAGACCGCCGACGTGGCGGTGGATGCCGCGACGCCGGGCAAGACCAAGAAGCAGAACGGCGGCGCCGGCAAGGTCACGGCCAACGAGCCGGCCAAGGCCGCCGTCGCGGCCCCCACCGCCGTGGGATGCGCCGCAGCGGCACCGGCCGGGGGCAACGGCGGCGCCACCGACGTCGGCGTCACCGACAGCACCATCAAGGTCGGCGGCACCTTCTTCAACGGGGGATTCCTCGACAAGTACGGGCAGGCCGCAGAGAGCAGCGCGCGTGCGTACTTCAGTTTCATCAACGACCAAGGCGGGATCTGCGGCCGCAAGATCGAGTACATCACCTGCGACACCGCGGGCACCGCTGACGGCACGAGCGGGTGCCTGAGCAAGCTCGCGGACCAGGACAAGGTCTTCATGATGGGCCCGACGCTGGACTTCAACCTCGACATCGTGACGAAGAAGCTCGCCGAGGAAAAGCTGCCGTGGGTCGGCTCCTCCGGCCTTTACGACGCGGAGTTCACCAGCCCCTGGTTCTTCCCCACCCAGATCCGCGGCGGCTCGGTCGGCGCACTGATCACCACGCACACGGTCAACGTGCTGAACAAGAAGAAGATCGGCGTCTCGTTCCTGCGCAACGGTGCCGGACCCTCGTGCACCACCGCGGTGGAGCAGACGGCGAAGAAGCTCGGCGGCGAGCTGGTAGGCACCGCCGGCAACAACGACATCGAGACCTCGCTGGACAGCCAGGTCGCCGCATTGAAGAACGCGGGCTCTGAAGCGGTGCTGTTCTGCAACGACCCGGTCAACACGGTCAAGTTCATCCAGGCCGCACAGCGCGTCGGCTGGCAGCCCACCTTCTTCGGTGGCTTCGTCGCCGCCGCAGACGTGCCGGCCGCGGCGGGCACGTACGGCAAGGGCATGTACGGGCTGACGATGTTCGACTACTACGAGGGCCAGACCCCCGGGCTGAAGAAGTATCGCCAGATCACCGAGTTCTACTTCCCCCAGACGTTCCATCACTTCTACGAGCAGGTGACCTACGTCGGCGCCGCCGCGATCGTGGACGCGCTGCGCATGACCGGCCCGAACGTCACCCGCGAAGGCTTCCTGAAGTCGCTGAAGTCGATGACCTCCTACGACCTGGGCCTGGGACTGAAACTGAACTTCGCCGACCTCGCCGGCGAGACGCCCAGCGGGATCATCCTCAAGGCCGACCAGAACAATCAGTGGCAGATCGAGTCCAAGCGCTTCGTCCCGGCGGGTTCCCCGTCGCGTGGGGTGTCCAGTTCCTCCTTCGTCGGCGTCGCCAGCATCCGTGATCGCGACACCTCCGCGGTGCTCCCGACCTCGTGGCGGTCCTCGCTCTGATGAGTCGCTTCCTGTCCTACCTCGTCGCCGGGCTGGCCAACGGGGCGATCTACGCCCTGGTGGCGCTCGGAGTGGTGGTGATCTACCGGGTGAGCCGGGTCATCAACCTCGCTCAGGGCGCGATCGGGATCTTCGCGGCGTTCGTCTTTCACTACGTCCTGATGGGGGATCTGGGGCTGCCGGTGGCGATCGCCAGCGTCGGCGCGATCCTCGTCGGGGCCGCGCTCGGCGCGGGCACCGAACGTCTCGTCGTGCGCCCGGTGCGCAGCCGCGGCGCGCTGGCCACCCTGACGGCGACGACGGGCGTCCTGCTCCTGCTCGCCGAACTCACCGTGCAGTTGTGGGGCCCGGAGAACCCGGCGATCGCGTCGGTCTTTCCGGACACGCTGGTCCGGATCGGTGACACCGGAGTGACCTACCATCAGCTCGGCACCGCGGTCGGGGTGATCCTGCTCGCCGCCGGTCTGTACTTCATGCTCGCGCGGACCTGGCTCGGCGTCGGGGTCAGTGCGATCGCCCAGGACACCGGTGCGGCCCGGATCGTCGGCCTGCCCGTGCAGGGCATCGTCACCCTGACCTGGGCGATCGGTGGCGCCAGCGCTGCCATTGCCGGCCTCGCGTTCATCCACCTGAACACCCTGGACCAGATCAGCCTCACCTTCGTCCTGGTCAGCAGTCTCGTCGCGGCGGCACTGGGCGGCTTCAACAGCCTGCCGCTGGCGGGTCTGGGCGGACTGGCGGTCGGGCTGATCTTCAGTTTCAGCCAGGGCTATTCCGGAACCTCGGGCATCGGCGAACTCGTCGTCTTTGCTGCTCTGCTCGGTGTGCTCACCGTGCGCGCCGGTAAGCCCCAACTCGACGTCGTAGCGGAGTTCTGATGCGCGCGCGAATCGCCCAACCGGCCGCCATGGCCGCTCTCATCGTGACCGCCCTGAGCTGGCCCCTGCTGGCTCCGGAGATCGCCCACTTCTACGGTGCCCTCTCGGCGATCTACGCCCTCGTCGGACTGTCGCTGGTGATCCTCGTCGGCTGGACCGGACAGATCTCGCTCGGGCACGCCGCCTTCGTCGGCTTCGGCTGCTACTTCGGGGCCGCGATGCTGAACGAAGGGCTCCCGCTGGTGATCACGATCGTGCTGATCGCCCTGGTCGGCGCCGTGATCAGCTTGTTCCTCGGCGTGCCGTCGCTACGGTTGCGCGGGGTGTACCTGACCATCGCCACCCTCGCCTTCGGGGTCGCCTGCCAGCGGTACTTCTTCAACCTGCCGGACATCCGAGGTGCGGCCGCCCGGGAGGTCCCCCGCGAATCCCTGGTGGGAATCCCCACCACCACCGACCGCGGCCTGTACTACGTCGTGGTGATCGTGCTCGGTCTCGCGATGCTGCTCGCGTACAACATCCGCCGTACCGACACCGGCCGCGTGCTGTTCGCGATCCGCGACTCCGAGGAAGCCGCCTCGGCGATGGCGATCCGGATCGCCCCGTACAAGATCGGGGTCTTCGCCGCCTCCGCTGCGCTCGCCTCGGTCGCCGGGCTCTTCTACGGCATGTTGTTCCAGGCCACCCCGGGCGCGGACCAGTTCGGCGTCCTGCAGTCGCTGTTCTACCTGACGATGCCGGTGCTCGGCGGCGCGGAGGTTCTGCTCGGGGCGGTCATCGGTGGGTCCTTCATCGCGCTGGGCCAGCCGCTGGTGAACCTGTTCGACATCCGGCTCTACCTGTTCAGCAGCGCCGCGCTGCTGCTGATGCTGCTCTCCGGCCAGGACGGCGTGACCGGCATGTTGCGCACCGCCCGCCGGGCCGTCCGCGACGCCATCCGGGGCGAACCGCAGCGCTACGGCTCGTTCGTCCCGGAGGAACCCGAGCACCTGTCGCCGCCACCGCCGACGGTGCACGGCAGCAGTGATGAGTTCCTGCCCGACGGCGCCAAAGTCCGGGTCTACCTGGCCGCGGGGGTGCGCTCATGACCGGCCATCTGCGGGGCACCGGGTTGACCAAGCGGTACTCCGGGCTGGTCGCCAACGACAACATCGACATCGAGATCCGCCCCGGCGAGATCGTCGGGCTGATCGGACCGAACGGAGCCGGCAAGACCACGCTGTTCAACTGCGTCAGCGGCGCACAGCGCCTCACCGCGGGCTCCATCACCCTCGACGGCAAGGACATCACCACCCTGCCGGCACACGAGCGGGCCCGCCTCGGTCTGGCCCGCACGTTCCAGCAGGCGCAGCTGTTCAGGCACCTGTCGGTGGAGGAAAACCTGCTGCTCGGGCGGCACCGACGTTACGGTCACGGCGCGCTGCGCGGCGCGCTCGGCCTGTCCGGCGGCGTCGAGCGGGCCGCGCGGCGGGTGGCGCACGAGATCGCCGCGCAGTGCGGGCTCACCGCGGTCCTCAAGGCCCCGGTGGGCGACCTGCCCTACGGCACCCAGCGGATGGTCGAGGTCGCCCGCGCGATCATGCTGGAGCCCACGATCTTGCTGGTGGACGAGCCCGGGGCCGGGATGGACGCCACGGAATCGGCGTACTTCGGCGCCATGTTGCGCCGGATCAGCCGCGAACGCGCGATGTCCGTGCTGATCATCGAGCACGACGTGGCGATGATCTTCGCGCTCTGTGACCGGATCTACGTCCTGAACTTCGGCCGGTTGCTCTCCCAGGGGAACCCGGACGACATCCGCGCCGACGCCGCCGTCCGCGCGGCGTACTTCGGCAGCAGCCTTTCTGAGGTGGCGTCATGACGATGACCGATCCGATGGTGCAACCCAGCGACTGGGCCACCAAACCGTTACTGGCTGTCCGAGGGATGGACGTCGGCTACAGCTCGGTGCTGGCGGTGCGTGCTCTCTCGCTGCAGGTGGGCCACGGCGAGATCGTCGCGCTGCTCGGTCCCAACGGTGCGGGTAAGACCTCCACGTTGCGCGGGCTGACCGGGCTGCTTCGGCCGACCGCCGGTTCGGTCCTGGTGGACGGCGTCCGCATCGACGGTCGCGGGCCGCGTGCCGCCGTCACTGCGGGCCTGGCCCACGTCCCCGAGGGCCGGCGGGTGTTCCCCGAGCTCACCGTGCGGGACAACCTGCGCCTGGGTGCGTGGGCGTTACGCCGACGCCCCCGGGCGGTCGAGGAGCGTCTGGAGGAAGCCTTCGCCCTGTTCCCGCGGTTGTCCGAGCGAGCCTCGCAAGCCGCCGGTTCGATGTCCGGCGGCGAACAGCAGATGCTCGCCATCGCGCGCGCCCTGATGAGCCGGCCCAGGCTGCTGCTGATCGACGAACTCAGTCTCGGGCTTTCCCCGCTGGTCGTCGACGAGATCCTCGAACGGCTCGGGGAGTTGAACCGCAACGGGCTCTCGATCCTGTTGATCGAGCAGTTCGTGCACCGCGCGCTCGAGGTGGCGGACCGGATCTACGTGCTGAAGAAGGGCCACGTCGCATTCAGCGGGACGCCGGAGGCCGCCCAGCGGATCGGCGCAGTCGAGGAGGCATATCACCTGTGAGGATTTTTGTGACTAAAGGCGCGGTTGCCGTGACGGCCGTCGGGGTCGTCGTCGGCTGGGCGGGCTGGGGTCTGCCGGCGAACGCCGCCGCGCCCGACACCCTCGCCGTGTTCAGCGCCTCCGCCGCAGCGACGCCCTACGGGGTCGTGACCCGCGTTCCCGCCGAGACCTCCGGCGGCTACCTCTACTCGGGCACCGCGATCAACCTCGGGAAAGCTCGCGCGTTGGCCGCCGGCTTCACCGCCGGTGAGCTCGGCGATCTGTTCATCGTCAGCTCGGCGCCGCCGGGCACGATCACCTCCGTCCCGACCGTGATCACCGCGCAGGAGCCACCCCAGGACCAGTCACCGCGCGAAGCCGAGCTCTCCGGTGGACGTGGCGGCGGGGTCGGCGGCGAGGCTCGCAACTTCACGCTGCAGGCGCGCACCAGTGATGCCCCCTCAGCTCTCGCCGACGCCGCCGGCCAGGCGGTGACGAGCGCGTTCTACAGCTCCGGGTACTCGACCTCGAGCAGCGACACCCGGGTGGAGCCCGACGGCACCGTGATCGCCAGGGCTGTGACGAACGTGCAGGACATCCTGATCGACGCGCCCGGGGCCCAGCTGAGCATCGGCTCCGCGACGAGCCTGGCCACGGTGACCATTGCGGCCGGGAAGAAGCCCGTGACGGTGCTTCAGACCCGCGCTTACGGTGCCGAGCTCGGCGGCGTCCCGGTGGTCTTCGACGAGAACGGCATCTCAGTGGCCGATCAGGTGGCCCTGCCGGGCTCGGCCATGGCGGGCTTCGACTCGGCGCTCGACATGCTGGCCGCGCAGGGCCTGACCTTCGTGCCCGTCCCGCGCTCGCAGACGGTCACCCGCGACGGAGCCATCCTGTCCGGAGCGGTGTTCTCCTTCAGGTACCGGGCGCCGGACTCGATCCCGCGTCCGAGCGACATCGGAGCCGACCAGACCTTCACCGTCGCCAGCGTGGCGGCGGCCGCCACCTCGCGGGCTCGCGGCGCGATGGGCGCACTGCCGCCGTCAGGAACCGCCGATGCGGCCCCCGCCGCGCCGAGCGAGGGGGCCGGCGACACCGCGAGCACCGGGCAGGCCCCGGTGGCGGCGTTCGGCCCGGATCCCGCCATCCCCGGCGCCATCGCGCAGGATCTGAGCACCGTTGGCCAGGCCCCGGTGGCCGGTGCGCCCGTCCCCGTCGGCGCCGCGGGCGCGGTGCTCGCAGCACCGGACACGGCGCTGTTCCTGCCGGCCCGCGTTGCCGATCCACTGCCCGGACAGGTCCGTGACGGTTACCAACTCGTCCTGCTCGTCGGTGCGGCCGCGGTGGCCGCCCTGTTCGTCATGCTTCGCAAGCGACCCACGTGAGGGGAACTGCCATGAACTACCGACTGCGCGACCTGGGGCTCAAGGCGGTTGCCGGTGCGCTCGTCATCGGTGGCCTGATCGCCATGCTGCTCGGATTCCTCGGCGTGCGGCGCGAGGACAGCATCGTTCTGCAATTGCCGTATCTCGCCTCCGGCGCGGTGCTCGGGCTCGGGCTGATTGCCCTGGGCGCACTGGCGTTGATCCAGCAGCAGATGCGTGAGCAGACCCGGCGCTCCGCCCAGGTCACCGAGGCGCTGGAGGAGTGGAAGGTGGCCGCCCTGGCCGAGCTGCGCACCTTCCTGAACACGGCCACGCTGGAGTTGGACGTGCGCAGCCCTGCGGTGAACCACCGCAGGGAGCCCGCCTCGACCGTCTCGTCGATGCACTGATCGCGGCCGGGTCGGGCGAGCGGACGCAGACCATGGCGAGGTTCGCCAACGTGGACAACCTGGGAGCGGTCACCGACCGGGCCCAGGGCGCCTTCGGGGGGGCGCCGCCCGGCGTGGGGGTGGCGCATCAGGGCCCGATGGGCGACAGTGGCGAGGACAACGCCGCGGTCACCCAGCTGTACGGAAGGGCGGGTGTGATGGCAGCTCAGGTGCATCACCTGAACTCGCTCGCGGAAGAGCACGACCGGGTGCAGCGTGTCGTGGTCGCGGTCGGCGGCGCGCTCAACGTCGGCCTGGGCACGATCACCGCATCGATGGGCGAGGCCCTGTTCGGCGGTATCGGGGAGCTCGGTGACCAGCGGCTGCTGAGCCTGCTGGCCGCGAGCATTCAGGGCAACATGGAGAACATCTCCCACATGCTCGTCCACGATGTGCCGGCCTCCAATCTGGAACCGCCCTCGGCCGCCTTCGAGTACGCCCGCCGACTCGCCCAGCACGATGTCCCCGTGCACGCACTGGTTCGCGCGTACCGCCTCGGCCAGGACCACCTACTGGGTTGGGCGCACGACTGCCTTGCCGGGATAGACGAGGACGCCCACATCCGGCTCGAGGCCTCGCAACGGATCGTCGCCGCGACCTTCGCCTACGTGGACTGGATCTCCGAACGGGTCGTCACCGAGTACGAGGCTGAGCGCGAGCGCTGGCTGATGCACCGCAACACCAAGCGGGCCATCGGTGTGCGTGAACTCATCGACGGTGTCGAGATCGACGTCGAGGCGGCGGAGATCGCGATCGGGTACCGGTTGCGGCAGTATCACCTCGGGGTCGTCGTGTGGATGCCCGAAGGGATCCCCGACGCCGGCGAGACGGTGGAGCTCGAGCGGGTCGTCTCGGCGATCGGGGAGCAGCTGGCCGGTCACGGGCAGCTGCTCTACACCACCTGCGACCGGCGGACCGGGTGGGCCTGGCTCCCGCTGGGCAGCGAGGCCAGCAGGCTCGACAGCGCCGCCGTTGGGCGGCTCGTGCGGGGCACCAACCCGAATCTGCGGGTGGCGCTCGGTGGCGCGGCCTACGGGCGGGACGGCTTCCGGGCGAGTCACCTGCAGGCGCGTCAGGCGCAGCGGGTCGCCAGCGTGGCGGGGCCCGATGCTGCGCCGGCCACCGACTACCTCGATCCCGGCGTGCGTGCCGCCGCCCTGCTCTGCGCCGACCTGGAGAACACCCGCATGCTGGTGCGGACGGCCCTGGGCCCGCTCGCGCGCACGGACGAGCAGGCGGTTCGGCTGCGCGAGACCCTGGGTGCCTTCCTGTCCACCGGTTCCGGTTACACCGCGACGGCCGAACTGCTCTGTCTGCACAAGAACTCGGTGAAGTACCGCGTGGAGAAGGCCGAGGAACTGCGCGGGGGGCCGATCGAACCCGAACGCTTCGACATCGAACTGGCCCTGGTCGCCTGCCGGCTGCTCGGGCGCGCGGTCCTCGACCAGTCCTGAGTGCCCGTCACCGCGTCGACGCTGGCTGCCCCACACAACAAGTGCGCACCGATTCGTTCGTAGTGGACATGTCGGGCCACAACCGGCGCCCCTAGCGTTCCACCAGCGGTAGCAGCAGCACACCGCACATTCGTGTTGGACCGAGTCGTACGCAGGAGAGCGCCATGGGTTTCAAGACCCCGAACTTCCCGCCGGTCGACGTGGAGACCTTCCTCGACAAGCCGCTGATGGAGCGCACCCGAACGTTGGCGCTGCACTGGTGCGAGTACGGCTTCGGGACGCCGAAGATGGTGCACACCATTTACATCATGAAGGTGCTGTTCCTGCACATCGCTCTCGGCGTGAGCCTGGCGGTGTTGACCTCGGACGTCGGGGCGCCCTGGGAGATCGGCACTTGGTGGGACCAGCCCGTCGTCTATCAGAAGCTGGTCATGTGGACCATGCTGCTCGAGGCCGTCGGGGTGGCCGGGTCGTGGGGGCCGCTGGCCGGCAAGTTCAAGCCGATGACCGGCGGGATCCTGTTCTGGGCGCGCCCCGGCACCCTGCGCGTGCAACCGTGGAAGCGCGTGCCCTTCACCGCCGGTGATCACCGCACGATCGTCGACGTCGTTCTCTACGTGGGGTTCCTGCTCACCCTGCTGACCGCGATCGTGGTCCCCGGCAACGACAGCGAGTCCCTGCGCGCGGTGCTGCCCGGTCTCGATTCCGGGCTCGTCGAGCCCGCGCTGCTGATCGCCCCGATGGTCCTGCTCGTGCTGCTGGGCCTGCGTGACTCGGTCGCCTTCCTGGCGGCGCGCTCCGAGCAGTACCTGCCCTGGCTGTTGTTCTTCACGGTGCTGGACTTCACCGACATGATCATCGCGCTCAAGATCTCCATCTGCCTGATCTGGATCTTCGCCGGCATCTCCAAGTTCGGGCATCACTTCAGCAACGTCGTCGCGCCGATGATGTCCAACTCCCCGTGGCTGCAGTCCAAGCGGATCAAGCGGTCGATGTACCGGGATTTCCCAAACGACATCCGCCCCGGCAAGCTCGCCCAATTCCTCGCCCACGGCGGTGGCAGCTTCGTGGAGGTCGTCATCCCGATCGTGCTGTTGTTCTCCACCAACCGCGACCTGACGATCGCCGCGGTCGTGGCGATGGTGATCTTCCACGTGTTCATCATCTCCGCGTTCCCGCTGGCGGTGCCGCTGGAGTGGAACGTGCTCTTCGCCTTCGCCGCGGTGTTCCTGTTCGCCGGCTTCCCGGCCCAGGACGGCTACGCCGTCGGGGACATGTCCGGTGGCTTGCTCCTCGCCGTCGTGGCGATGGGCGTGTTTCTCCCCATCCTCGGCAATCTGCGACCGGACCTGGTCTCGTTCCTGCCGTCGATGCGCCAGTACGCCGGTAACTGGGCCTCCGCGCAGTGGGCCTTCTCCTCCCTGGAGGCCGAGGCCAAGCTCAACCGGCTCTCCCCGCGCCCCACCGTCAATCAGATCGACCAGCTGACGACGGGGATGGGCTATCCCCAGGTGGTCGCCGAGATCACCATGCAGCAGACGATCGGCTGGCGCACCATGCACAGCCAGGCCCGCGGGCTGAACTCGCTGCTGATGCACCACGTGCCGAATCTCGACTCCGCGACGGTCCGCGAAGCGGAGTTCGCCGCGAATTCCATCATCGGCTTCAACTTCGGTGACGGTCACTGGCACGACGAGCGGCTGCTGTTCGCGATCCAGAAGCGCTGCAACTTCGAGCCGGGCGAGTTCATCGTGGCCTGGGTGGAGTCGCAGCCGATCCACAAGAAGACCCAGACCTACAAGGTGATCGACCCCGCCGTCGGAATCCTGGAGCGGGGTACCTGGAACGTCGCGGAGGCCGTCAACGAGCAGCCGTGGCTGCCCAACGGCCCGATCAACCTCACCGTCACCTGGACCCGCGAGGGGTACACCCGCCGGGGGAACTACGTGGTCCCGACCCCGCCGGCGCAGCATCAGAAAGTAGGGTCGCCTGCGTGAGCACAGCCGTCGTGGTGGGCGGCGGGCCCAACGGGCTCGTCGCTGCCGCGATCCTCGCCCGGGCGGGTGTGCAGGTCACCGTGCTGGAGGCCGCGGACGAGGTGGGTGGGGGAACACGGACCCACGAGGCGATCCTGCCGGGTCTGCTGCACGACCAGTGCTCCGCGGTGCATCCGATCGCGGTCGGCTCTGCTGCCCTCGCCGCCCTCGATCTCGATCGGTACGGCCTGGCCTGGTGCCGGCCCGAGATCGACTGCGCGCATCCCCTCGACGACGGCAGTGCAGCCGCGTTGCACCAATCGGTGACGACGACGGCGGACGGCCTCGGCGTGGACGCTCGCCGGTGGCGGGCGTTGTTCGAGCGGACCTCGGCCGGCTACGACGCCCTCTCCGAGGACATCCTCGCTCCGCTGGTACGCCTGCCCAGCCACCCCCTCCGGCTCGCCAGGTTCGGACTGCCGACGTTGCTGCCGGCGACGGTCACCGCCCGGTTGTTCTCCGCCGACGCCGCCCGGGCCCTGTTCGGGGGAGTGGCCGCGCATTCCTACCGGCCGCTGCACCGACCGCTCACCTCGGCGATCGGGCTGGGCATTCTGACCGCCGGCCACCGGCACGGCTGGGCGGTCGCTGCGGGGGGGTCGCGTGCGATCAGCGACGCCCTCGTCGCCGTGCTGGCCGAACACGGCGCGAAAATCTGCACCGGTGTCCGGGTGAGTTCACCCGCTGACCTGCCGCCCGCGGATGTGGTGCTCTTCGATCTGGCCCCAGGTGCGGTGGCGGGCATCCTCGGGGAGCGGTTGCCGAGCCGGGTCGCCCGCGCGTACCGGCGTTTCACCCACGGACCGGGGGCGTTCAAGGTCGACTTCGCCGTCGAGGGCGGGGTGCCCTGGACGGCGCAGGCCGCGCGACGGGCCGGCACCGTGCACCTCGGCGGCACATTTGCCGAGATCGCCGCGGCGGAACGGGACATCAACGCGGGCCGGATGCCGGCGCGGCCGTTTGTGCTGGTCGGCCAGCAGTACCTGGCGGACCCGACGCGCTCGGTCGGGAACGTGCACCCGGTGTGGAGCTACGCCCACGTGCCGCACGGGTACACCGGCGACGCGACCGCGGCGATCATCGCGCAGTTCGAGCGCTTCGCGCCCGGCTTCCGCGACCGGATCGTCGGGACGGCCGTGCGCACTCCGACCGAGATCGCCCGCCACAACCCCAACTTCGTCGGCGGGGACATCATCACCGGCGCCAAGAGCTCCGGCCAACTGCTCTTCGGTCCCCGTTTCGGGCCTCATCCCTACGACACCGGCGTCCCGGGCATGTTCCTGTGCTCGGCGGCCACTCCGCCCGGCCCCGGTGCGCACGGGATGTGCGGCTTGCACGCCGCGAACCGCGCCCTCGCCTTCCTGCGCTAGCTCACCGGCCTACGCACCCGGACGTTCGCGAGCTCCTGCGACGCCCCCAATGTCCGCTTTGTCCGGACCCGGCACGCGGACGTGCAAAGGGCCGTCCAAGCCCCGGAGAAAGGCCCCGCCCGGGTCCTCGCGAATGCTGACACTCAGGGACATGAGCACCCCTGAGCTTGCGGTCCGTCGGGCCGGTGGGATCGCGGTCGTCTCGCTGGCCGGTGACCTGGACCTGAGCAACACCGCCTCGTTGCACGCCCAGCTCCTGGACGTGCTGCGCGCCCGGCCCGCCGGCATGGTCATCGACCTCTCCGAGGTCACCTTCTGCGACCTGGCCTGCCTTCGCACCATGTCCAACCTGGGGCGCCGGGCCCAGTCGGTGGGCATCTGGGTCCGCCTGGCCGGCCCCTCCCCGATCGTGCGCCGCCTGCTGGAGATCACCGGGCTGTGTGCGTGCCTGCCCTGCTTCGCCGACGTCGAGCTCGCCCTACGGGGTAAGAGCCGCCCATCGGTCCCGGCCGGCCGTAGCTCCAGCGTGGCGTCCGGCGATGACACCCGAATCACCCCCGGTGCCGTGCGTGTCTACGCCGCCACCGGGCAGAACGAAGTCTGAGCACTCATCCGGGCACCAAATGATCACCGGCTGCGTCCAAGTCGGACATCCACACGAGAGAAAGCTGATTTACCGTGACCATCCTGCTCGCCTGCGTGATGCCGTTCATGATGCTGGCGATGGTGTTTGCGCTCGCCCACATCGAGGACCGCCACCTGACCACGCGCAGCCGCGTGAGTGAGCGTCGCCCGGACGCCGCCGCCGGCTGAGCTGCAGGTGACCGCGCGGCTCTCGCCCACCGCGTCTAGAACGTCTTCGCGTTGCCCTGATTCGCCAGCAGGTCGCGGATCTCGGTGAGGAGCGCGACATCGGCCGGGATCTGCGGCGCTGCCGATTCGGTATCCGAGACCCGCTTCATCCGTGCGGTGACCTTCTTCATCGGGATGACGACCAGGAAGTAGACGACCGCGGCGGTGATCACGAAGGTGATCACGGCGTTGAGGAACATCCCGAACTCGAGCCGGTTCTCCTTGTCCAGGCCGATGCTTCCGCCGTCGACGCCGCCGCCCAGGGCGAAGTTGATGACCGGCTCGATCATCGACTTGGTGAAGGCGGTCACCAGCATGGTGAAGGCGGTGCCGATGACGACCGCGACGGCCAGATCGACGATGTTCCCGCGCAGCAGGAAGTCCTTGAAACCCTTGAGCACAGCTGCTCCCGATTGGTAAGTGCGAGCAGCGACCGGCCTGCGCCGACCGCTGGAGGTCGCGCTCACGCTATCCAGGAATGAACCGGGCTCAGGCGGCGGATTCGCCCCCGCCGGACTTGCCGGAGGACCCGGACTTGCCCGAGGACCCGGAGCTGCTGGGGGTCGAGCTGGTTGACGAGGACCCGGCCGACGAGCTGGCGGCCGAACTCGATGTCGAGCCCGAGTCGGCGCCGCTGGATCCGTTGCCCGATCCCGAGCCGGAGTCGGGGGCCTTGGCGGCCGGCTTGGCCGCGGCGGCGCCGTCCTTACCCGCTCCCGCGCGGCTGTCGGTCCGGTAGAACCCGGAACCCTTGAAGACCACGCCGACGGCGGAGAAGACCTTGCGCAGCCTGCCCTCGCATTGGGGGCATTCGCTCAGGGCGTCGTCGGTGAACTTCTGCACCGCCTCGAGCTCGTGCTCGCACGCGGTACATGCGTACTGGTAGGTGGGCACGCGTTCCTCCGAATTGGCACTCTGCGCCTGTGACTGCTAATGCTAACGCAGCGACGGACCGCCCCCAAACTTTCGGGGAACGGCCCGTCAGGACAGCGACCCGGTTACGCGGCGCCGGAGGCCGCGGCCACCACCTGCTGCATGTCCCAGTAGTCCGCCCAGCGGGCGATCTTGCCGCCGTCGTCGAAGCTCAGCACCGCGGCGATCGGGATGGCCAGGTAGCGCTCGCCGGTGGGGCCCTTCATGTAGTCGACCCGCTCGGTCCACACGTCGTTGCCGACCTGGACGATCTTGCTGAACTCCACGTCGATGGACTCAACCCCCATCCCGTTGAACGGGCCGAGGACCTCGATCGCCGCGTCGGCGCCGACGGTCGCGGGCAGGTTGGGGTGCGCGATGTAGACGGTGTCGGCGGTGAAGTTGTCCCGGTAGGACTGCAGGAACGACTGCCAGTCCTTGCCCCAGGCGGCGAAGAACTGCTCGACGATCGGGACGAGATCCTGCGACATGAGGGTGTCCTTTCCTAGCGCGGTTCGGGGGAGTTGGGGGTAATCGTGGGGACGGGGGAGGCCATCCGGGAGCGGATCTCCTTGCGCATGAACCAGGCATGCCCGTCGAGCCAGATGCCCCAGATGAAGATCGGGACGTAGAAGCCGAGCAGGCCGTCCCAGGCAAAGGTGCCGGTCATCGTGAATGCGCAGCCGTTGGCCATCGGGACCAACAGGGCCCCGACGATGGAGGCGATGGTGAACCACCGTGGAACCAACGGGTTCTCGCGGGTGTCGCGGATCGTGATCGCGGCGACGCAGAGCATCTGCTGGGTCAGGCCCACCCAGCCCACCAGGAAACTGAACCAGGCCGCATCGTTGAGCGCGACCATGATCTCCGGGTCGGCGATGGTGTCGGCGCGGTAGGCGACACCAATCCAGAGGCAGTTGGAGACGAAGACGTAGATGACCACGGCGAAACCGCCGAGCATCGAGGAGATCGCCATCAGCGGCGAGCCTTCGTAGCGCCAGAGCCAGATTCCCAACTGCACGCTGAAGATCGTCAGAAATGCGGTCCCGACGCAGAAGATCGACAGGCCGAGGATCACCTCGAACTGGCGCCCGTCGTACCAGTCGCGCAGCTCCTCCGCGCTCAGATTGGCCGAGGCCGGGTCGTACCAGTGGGCGAGGAAGAACCAGCCACCGAAGGCCAGCACGGAGAAGATCGGCGCGCACCACGCCCCGAACAGCTCGTGCTGCAGGCTGACCTTCGACGGGAGCTGGGCACGTGCCGCGGTCGGCGCTACGTCAGTCTGCAAGCTGATCGCCCATCAGGTAGTACTCGCCGAGATAGGCCGCGTTCTGGGCGGCATTGAGCGGCTGGAACATCGAGGCGGCGGCGTCGCGGTACATCCGCTCGAAGATCATTCCGCGGCGGAACGACATGCCGCCCACCATGGACATGGCTTCCTTGGTCATGTGCAGGACGTTCTTGGCGACCTCGGTCTTGGCGATGCAGATGAACGGAAATCGCTCCTCGGCGGTCCAGTGCTCGTCGTCCCACCCCGTCGCGATGTCGTAGCAGGTCTGCTGGATCAGCCGCCGGTTGATCTCGCACTTGATCGCCATGTCACCGACGCCGTCGATGATGTGCCCGATCGCGCCGACCTTCACCTCGGAGGCGGCGATCGCGCCGAAGGTGGCCCCCAGGGTCTTCTTCGCCAGCAGCTCCTTCGACTCCTCGAAGCACCGGATGCCGAGGCCGCGGTAGATGCTGGCGAACAGGATGACGAACCACTCCAGGGTGAGGAACGCCCCGGCCCGCCATTCCGAACCCTTGCCGCTCTCCGGCACGTACAGGCCGTCGAAGACGATGTTCTGCGTCCCGGTGGCATGCATGCCCATGGCGTCCCAGACGCGCTCGATGCGCACCCCGTCGCCCAGGCCCGTCTCGCGGTCGACCTTGAACTCGGTGATGAACGCGAACTCCGAGTCCACCCAGTCCTCGTACGCCTCGGGCATGTTGCCCTCGACGTCGGTGATCGTCGCGACCGTCACGCAGATGTCGGCGGCCTCGCAGAGCGTGCCCCAGTTCTTCTGCCCGTACAGGCGCCAGCCGCCCTCGGGCTGCGGGACCGCCTTGACGTCGGCGAGACCGGAGAACCCGGCGCGCTTTTCCGAGATCGGGCCGAAGACGATGTCGCCGTCGTTGACGATCCGGCCGAACCAGTACTTCTTCTGCTCATCGTCGAACAGCCCGAGCATCATGCCGACGAGCCCAAAGTGCATGTTGTAGGCCAGCGCGATCGCGGAGTCCCCGCGGGAGAGTTCGGTCATGACCTGCGAGCACAGCCACAGGTCCCCGCCGTCCCCGCCGTATTCCTTCGGGATCACCAGCGGGGTCAGCCCGCTGTCCTTGAACGCCTGGATCGACTCGTGCGAGAACCGGTTCTCCCGGTCCGCAGCCGGCCCGAGCTCCCGGAACACCTCCGAGAGCGCGCGCGCCCGCTCCAGTGAGGTCTCGGTCAGCTTCTCGTCCGCCATCTGATCTACTCCTTGGTCGCGGGATGACCCGGCAATCCTGGCGTGCGCTGCGGAGCATGTAAACAGCGATAAACAATCAGGCTTCAGGCCCGCAGGTCTCTCCCTTTCGCCGGTCCCCGGGCGCGGGGTGCGCGGCCCCCCGAGCCTGGATCACTCGGCGGGCGGGTCGGCGCGACCCAGCCGGCCAGGCGTCCGTGGTCGGTGACCGAGCGCAGCCGTTCCTCGGTCGCGCTCCGGCAATTGGAGGGGACGACGATCAACAGGTCGTCGCCGTGCAGGATCCGGGTACTGGGCTCGGGGACCAGCGCGGCGCCGCCGCGCACGATCAGCGACACGCTCGCCCCCGGCGGCAGGCGGAGCTCGAAGACCTCGACGCCGTGCATGTGCGAGTCCGGGGGGACGGTCATCAGCAGGACGTCGGCCGCGAGCCGCTCCAGCGGCGCCGCCTCCAGATCCAGGTCCCGGGCCTGATCGCGCTGCACGACGCCGACCAGGCGGGCGACCAGCGGCAGGGTCGGTGCCTGCAGCAACGTGTAGAGGACCACCAGGACGAAGACGATGTTGAACAACTTCTCGTTGCCCGGCACCCCCTCGACCACCGGGATCGTGGCGATCACGATCGGGACCGCGCCGCGCAGCCCGGCCCAGGACAGGAACAGCTGTTCCCCCAGTGGCACCCGGAACCAGATCGTCGAGGCGAACACCGCGGCGGGCCGCGCGATGACCAGGAGCACGAAGCCGAGGGCGATCGCCGGCAGCACGTCGTCACCGAGCTCGCTCGGGGTCACCAGCAGGCCGAGGATGACGAACAACCCGATCTGCGCGAGCCAGGCCAGACCCTCGGCGAATCCCCGGGTTGCGGGCCGGTGGGGGAGCCGGGAGTTGCCCAGCACCAGGGCAGCGAGGTAGACCGCGAGGAATCCGCTGGCGTGCACGAACGCGGCGAGGCCGTAGGTGAGGAAGGCCAGCGCGAGCACCGCAATCGGGTACAGACCGGAGGCGGGCAGCGCGATCCGGCGGATCGCCAGCGCGCCGAGGTAGCCGCCGCCGATCCCGATCACCGCCCCGACCACCAACTCGAACGCGAGTTTGCCGAGCAGCTCGGCCAGGTCGGCCGCGCCGAACGCGGACGTGGTGGACAGCGCGACGGTGAGAATGACGATCGGGGCATCGTTGAACCCGGACTCGGCCTCCAGGATGCCGACCAGCCGGGGGCGCACGGGCAGGAAGCGCAGGACGGAGAACACGGCCGCGGCATCGGTGCTGGAGACGATCGCCCCGAACAGGAACGAGGTCTGCCACGACAGATCCAACAGATAGTGCGTGGCCGTCCCGGTGATCAGGATCGAGACCGCGACGCCGACGGTGGCGAGCATCGCTGCCGCGGGCACCGCCGGGCGGATCGTCTTCCAGGACGTCGTCAGGCCCCCTTCGACCAGGATGATGATCAGCGCGCCGTAGCCCAGCGTGCGCGTGAGCTGGCTGTCGTCGAACTCGACCCCGATGACGTCCTCGCCGAGCACCAGGCCCAGTCCGAGATAAAGCAGCAGGCTGGGCAGCGCGGTACGGCTGGCCAGGCGGACGGCGACGATCGCGATCAACAGGACCGCCGAGCCGAGCAGCAACGCGGTGTTGAGGTCGTCGACGCTGAAGCCTTCGGTGGACCCGCCGGCGGCGGTCACCGTGGTCATGACCCGCGCGGGGAGAACCCGACCAGGCCCCGGGGGGTCAGGGCCGCGGCGACCGCGATGTCGTGCTCCTCGGCGGGAACCGAGTCGAGGATTTCGTGGGCGTACAGGACGACCGCGACCAGCGCAGCGGGATGGGCCCGCCGCAGCGCGCGGTCGTAGGAGCCTGCTCCGCGACCGAGCCGGTGGCCGGCGCGGTCGACGCCCAGCCCGGGCACCAGGATCACCTCGGCCAGGCTCAGCGCATCGAGGCCCAGCCGTGCTCCGTCGGGTTCGACGGTCCCGCGCGCGCCAGCGAGCAGGTCGCCGTGGCCGCTCCAGCGCACCCAGTCCAGGTCGCCGTCTGCCTGCAGAGCGGGGACGACGACGTCCGCGCCGCGCGCCGCCAGGGCGTCGAGCAGCGCCCGGGTCCCCGGCTCGGTGCCGGTGGAGATGTAAGCAGCCACCCGGGTGGCCCGGGCGATCGCCGGCGCGGCCAGCGCGGCCGCCCCGATCGCGCGGTCGGCGTCGGTGCGGGCCTCGGCGCTCAGCTCCCGGCGCCGGGCGAGCAGTTCGGCGCGCAGGGCTGCCTTGACGGCGGCGCGATCGAGGCGGTCCTGTGGTTGTGCGCTCACCGTGCACCTCCCGCCGTGCGCGTCCGTCCCGAACCGACCCGGTCTTGATCCTTCCAGTTGAACCCGTGGCCCGTCGCGCTCGGCGCGTCCGCATCAGCGGGAGGTGGCCGATAGCCTGCCGAGCATGAGCAGTGCGTCCCGTATGACCAAGGCTGTCGTGCCCGCCGCCGGGCTCGGCACCCGCTTCCTGCCTGCGACCAAGGCCACTCCGAAGGAGATGCTGCCCGTCGTCGACAAGCCCGCGATCGAATACGTCGTGGAGGAGGCGGTCGCCGCCGGCCTCACCGACGTCCTGATGATCACCGGACGCAACAAGCGGCCCCTCGAGGACCACTTCGACCGCAACTACGAGCTCGAGGACAAGCTCACTGCCAAGGGCGACGAGGCGACGCTGGCCAAGGTGCAGGCCTCCAGCGACCTCGCCAAGATTCATTACGTGCGCCAGGGCGACGCGCTGGGCCTCGGGCACGCCGTGCTGTGCGCCGCCGAGCACGTCGGGGACTCCCCGTTCGCGGTCCTGCTCGGCGATGACCTCATCGACCCGCGCGACCCGCTGCTGGAGCCGATGATCGAGATCCAGGCTCGCTACGGCGGCAGCGTGATCGCGTTGATGGAGGTCCCGCCGTCCGCGATCGGGATGTACGGCTGCGCCGCGGTGTCGCCGACCAGCGATCCCGACGTCGTCCGCGTCACCGACCTGGTGGAGAAGCCGGACCCCGCGCTGGCCCCGAGCAATTTGGCCATCATCGGCCGCTACGTCATCGAGCCCGCGGTCTTCGACGTGCTCCGGCGCACCCCCCCGGGGCGGGGCGGAGAGATCCAGCTGACCGACGCGCTGCGCAGCCTGGCCGTCGGCGATGGTGGCGGCCCGGTGCACGCGGTGATCTTCCGGGGCCGGCGCTATGACACCGGGGACCGCGGGGACTACCTGCGCACGATCGTGCGGCTGGCGTGCGAGCGTGCCGACGTCGGCGCGGACTTTCGCTCCTGGCTGGTGGACTACGTCGCCAAGGAACTACCCGAGATCGAGGCGGCCGCGCACGGGAAGTCCCTGCGATGAGGTCCGTCGAGGAGTACCTGACCACGATCCTGGCCGCGATCGAGCCGAACCCGGGCCTGCTGGTTCCGCTGCAGGACGCCCAGGGGTGCCAGCTCACCAGCGACGTCGTCGCCGCGGTCGACCTGCCGCCGTGGGACAACTCCGGCATGGACGGCTACGCCGTGCGCCTGGCCGACGTGCAGGGTGCTTCGGAGGAGTTCCCCGCCGAGTTGACTGTCCTCGAGGACATCGCCGCGGGGTCGGTCGGAACCCGGATGATCACCCCGGGCACATGCGCCCGGATCATGACCGGCGCCCCGCTCCCCGAGGGTGCCCAGGCGGTTGTCCCGGTGGAGCTGACCGACCGTGGCACGGTCCGGGTCGCGATCCACGCGGCGCCTGCCGAGGGCCAGCACATCCGCCGGCACGGCGACGACGTCCGCGTCGGTCAGGTGCTGCTCACGGCGGGTACCGAGCTCGGTCCGGCGCAGATCGGCCTGCTCGCCGCGATCGGCGTCGCCCGCGTCAGCGTGCGTCCACGTCCGCGGGTCGTGGTGATCTCCACCGGCAGCGAGCTGATCGAGCCCGGCCTGGATCTGGGGCCGGGTCAGATTTATGAGTCCAACTCCTTCCAGCTGGCCGCGGCCGCCCGCGACGCCGGTGCGGTGGCCTACCGGGTCGGGATCGTCGACGACGACGAGGACGCGGTGCTGGCCACGATCACCGAGCAGCTCTCCCGTGCCGACATCCTCGTCACCTCCGGCGGCGTGAGCGCCGGCGCCTACGACGTGGTCAAGTCGGTGCTCTCCAAGCTCGGCACCGTCGAGTTCGGTGGTGTGGCGATGAATCCCGGCAAACCGCAGGGCTTCGGGTTCATTCGGGCCGACCACTGGAACATGGCAACGCCTCCAAGAAGCGTCGGCGACGATGCGGGCGAAGGCGAGGGGCCGGGCGTCCCGATCTTCACCCTGCCTGGCAACCCGGTCAGTTCCTACGTCTCCTTCGAGGTCTTCGTGCGTCCCGCGATCCGCCGGATGCTCGGACGCACCCCGGAGGAACGCTCGCTGGTGCAGGCGACGCTCACCAGTGCGGTGAGCTCCCCGGCAGGCAAGAAGCAGTTCCTGCGCGGCCGGATCGAGTCCACCGGTGCGTACGGCGTTCCCGACGTCACCCCGGTCGGGGGCAGTGGCTCGCATCTGCTCGGTGGCCTGGCCGCCTCCAACTGCTTCATCGTGCTCGGCTCCGACGTCACCGAGGTAGCCGCCGGAGCCCAGGTCGAGGTCATGAAGTTAGGAACAGAATCGTGAGCGACGCACCGCGCTTCACCCACGTCGACGCGCAGGGCGCGGCCCGGATGGTCGACGTCTCCGGCAAGGATGTGACGGTCCGGCAGGCCACGGCGACCGGCCGGGTCCTGGTCAGCTCCACCGTCATCGGCCTGCTGCGGGGCGAGGGCGTGCCCAAAGGCGACGCCATCGCGGTCGCGCGCATCGCCGGCATCGCCGCGGCCAAGCGCACCCCGGACCTCATCCCGCTGTGTCACCCCCTGGCGATCCATGGCGTGGTCGTGGACCTGGTGGTCGCCGACGACGGTGTAGACATCTCCGCGACCGTGCGTACCGCGGACCGCACCGGCGTCGAGATGGAGGCGCTCACCTGCGTGGCCGTGGCCGCCCTTGCGCTGATCGACATGGTCAAGGCCGTGGACAAGGGCGCGCGCATCGCCGAGGTGCGACTGGAGGAAAAGTTGGGCGGCAAGTCCGGGACCTGGCGGCGGGACCTGTGACGGATGCCCCGCGCGCCCTGGTCGTCACTGCCTCCAACCGGGCGGCGGCCGGCGTCTATCCCGACCGCAGCGGCCCGGTCCTGGTCGAGGCCCTGCGCGGCCTCGGATTCACCGTGGACGGGCCGCAGGTCGTCCCCGACGGTGACCCGGTCGAGGCGGCGCTGCGCGCCGCGGTCGACGCGGGCTACCAGGTGGTGCTCACCACCGGCGGCACCGGCCTCACCCCGATGGACCTCACCCCGGAGATGACCGCGCGGGTCATCGACCGCGAGATCCCCGGGATCGCCGAGGCGATCCGGGCGCATTCGCGCGCGAGCGTCCCCACCTCGGCGCTCTCCCGTGGCCTTTCCGGGCTCGCCGGGCGCACACTGATCGTGAACCTGCCCGGCTCCACGGGCGGGGTCCGCGACGGCATCGCCGTGCTCGGCCCGGTGCTGCGCCACGCGGTCGATCAGGTGGGCGGAGGTGATCATTAGGTGGCTGCGAACCGCCGCTGGCCGCTGAGCCTGTCCGACGGGCCCGTGGGGCTGCGCCCGCTGCGGGTGCGCGATGGCTCTGAATGGGCGCGCCTACGCCGGACCAACATCACCTGGCTCGCGCCCTGGGAAGCGACGCGTCCGGTGGATGTGAACCCGGACATGAGCTTTGCGCACATGGTGCGCAGGCTGCGGGCCGAGGCGCGGCTCGGGCGCACGCTCCCCTTCGCCCTGACCTACCACGACCGCTTCGTCGGTCAACTCACCGTCGGCGGCATCACCTGGGGCTCGCTGTGCGCGGGTCACATCGGGTACTGGATCGATCGGGAGTACGCCGGCCGCGGCATCATGCCGACGGCGGTGGCGCTGGCGACCGACCACGCGCTGCGCGAGCTCGGGCTGCACCGCATCGAGATCTGTATCCGCCCGGAGAACATCAATTCCCGTCGGGTGGTGGAGAAGTTGGGCTTCCGTGAGGAGGGCCTGCGACCGGCATATCTGCACATTGACGGCGAATGGCGCGACCACCTCGTCTACGCCCTCACCGCCGACGAGGTCGGCACCGGCGTGCTCGCCCACTGGCACCAGCTGCACGCCCCAGGAGCCACATCGGTCCCACCCGGCGACACGCATTCCTAAAACCCTCACCTGCGGGATGAGACTCCGTGGGCGCCCTAACTTTGTGACGCATGAGTGGTAGTGGGTTGATCTACGTCGCGGTACTCGGCGCCTGGGCGATGTATTTGCTCGCACAGTGTCTGCGGACCCAGCCCATCGATACCGAGACCGCTGCGGAGGGCACCGTGCTGCGTCGCCGTCACACCCCCGAACTGCGCGAGTCCGGCTACACGATGCTGCGCCCCGGGGCGCAGGAGTCCGAGCCGATCGTCAAGGCCCGCCGCGTGGACCCGCCGGGTCCGATCAGCCCGATGCGACGGGTGCCCACGAGCCGGGCCACTGCTCGTCGCCGTCGCCGCTCCCTGCTCACCCTCATCGCGCTCTTCCTGGGCACCGCTGCCGGCTCCGGCCTGGGCGCGCTGCCCTGGTGGAGCCCGGTGCTCGGCGCGCTCCTGCTGGGGATGTATCTGTCGGAGCTGCGAAGCCAGGTCCGCCGCGCCCGGGCGGTGCACGTGGCCGTGATCCCGGCGCAGCGCACCGCCGACGCCAGCAAGCGCGCCGTGCGTGCCGCGCGCCGCCGCGGTGAGGACGTCGACCTGGACCTGTGGCCGACCATGGCGAGCCCCGAGGTGACGGCCGGTGCGGTCGAGGGGATCGAATCCGGCTGGGAGCCCCGCCCGGTTCCGCTGCCGACCTACGTCACTGCCCCGCGTGCGCCGCAAACCGGGCGTCGCATCGACGTCTCCGCCGGATCGAGTTGGACCGGTGCGGACGACGACACCCAGGAACTGCCCATGCTCAGCGTGCTGGCCGACGGCACGATCGAGGTCGTCACGCCAGAGGCGGAGACCGGCGAGGACGCCGTGGTGTTCGAGCACAAGCGCGCTGCAAACCAATAGGCACAGTTCGGACACTTGATCCGGCGATCGGACGCAATCTTCCCGGCCGAACGGACGATTAAGGCCACGGATCTGCCTGTCGATCTTCCTGGGCAGCGACCGGATCCACCCGGTCGCCGTCGCACCGGCCCCGGTCGCGACCCGTCGCCCGCATGGGGGATCTGTGACTTCGCTCGACTCCGGCCGCGCTCGCCGTCTGACCTTCGCCGTGGTCCCGCTCGCCGCGGCGGCCTTGCTCGTTCCGGGCGTGGCGCTGGCCGCCGGCTCCGCCAGCACTCCCACCGGCAAGCTCGCCGGGTGCTTGAAGTCCGACGGCACGCTGGTGAAGGTCGCCCAGGGCGGCAAGCCCGCGGCCAAGTGCAAGGCCACGACGACCAAGGTCGTCTGGAACGTCAAGGGCCCCAAGGGCGACAAGGGTGCGACGGGGGCCACCGGTCCCAAGGGCGCGACCGGGGCTGCCGGTCCCCAGGGTGAGAAGGGTGACGCCGGTGCGCCCGGCGCCGCCGGACTCCCGGGCGTCGCAGGTGTGCAGGGTCTGATCGGCCCGGCCGGCCCCGCAGGCGCCAGTGGTGTCTCGGGCCTGGAGACCGTGACCAAGGTGGTCGGTAGCGGTGGCGACCTGCCCCTGGGTGCCGGTGGCCTCACGGCCCCGCTGTCCATCGCCTGCCCGACCGGGAAGATGGCGTTGAGCGGTGGCGTCATCCCCGCCCCCGACAGCCTGCTGGACGTCGGTGGCCTGCTCGGGATCCTGCCCGGCGATCTGTTGGAGAACGTGACCAGCATCGTCAGCTCGGGTCCGGCCAACGCGGGTGGTGCCTGGGAGCTCGTCTCTGCGCTGCCGGCCAACCCTGGCGACACCTTCTACGCCCTCTGCGTCACCGCTCTGCCGTAACCCACCGCGCCTGCGGGCGCCGCTGATTCCGGCCGCCGGACACCACCCCCGCAGGGTGCCCGGCGGCCGGTTCGTGTCTCGCGCCCTGATAACCTGCGCAGGCATTTCTGGGGCTGTGGCGCAGTCTGGTAGCGCACCTCGTTCGCATCGAGGGGGTCTGGGGTTCAAATCCCCACAGCTCCACCCATCAGTGCAGGTCAGAGGCCAGTTTCGGGTAAGTCGGAACTGGTCTTTCGGTCGTTTGGCAGCAGTTCGGCAGCAGATTCTGCATGGACGGCAGCGGATGGAGTCGGACCCTCACGAACGCGCGCGGACCGGGTGCTGGGGCTTGCGAAGCTGGGTGCGGCGGTCGGTCCGTGTGCGATCCGGGGGTTGGCACAGAGCGCGTCAGCTGGAAGCCGGTCAGCCCGCGGGAGGCTTCGACCTCTCGGCTCATAACCCAGAGGTCACAGGTTCAAATCCTGTCCCCGCTACCACGTTCATGCAGGTCAGGGCCATGATCACGAATCTGTGATCGTGGCCCTTGATCGTTATGTAGGCAGAATGTAGGCAAAC
>JBQTIR010000033.1:0-35968 GCA_052387905.1 Sporichthyaceae bacterium
TCCCGCCGGGAGCGCCCTCGACGGCCTCCCGGCAGATCTCCGCCGGGACCATGAACCCGGTGGCGCCGCCGCGCGTCGCGCCGAGGATCGTCATGGCGATGCCGCCGATCTTGCCGACCGTGCCGTCGTCCGCGATCGACCCGGTGCCCGCGATGTGCCGACCACCGGTGATGTCCTCGACCGTGAGTCGCTCCACCAGCCCGAGCGCGAACATCAATCCTGCGCTGGGTCCGCCCACATCTTCCAGGGAGATCTTCACCGAGAACGGGAACTCGTAGTCGGTGTTCGGCTCGATGCCGACGAACGGCAGGCTTCCGTCGTCCGGATTCTGCGCGGTGGTCAGGGTTTTGGTCATGCGCTCGCCCGCCCGGTCGATGGTGAAGACCACCTTCTGTCCGGGTGAGTGCGTGCGGACCTGGGTCACGACGTCAATCGGTTCTTTGATCGGCTCGTTGTCGACCTTGAGGATGCGGTCCCCGACCTCCAGCTGCCCGAACGCGGGGGTGCCCTCGGTCAACGCAGCGACCACCACGTGGGAGGTGATCGGGATGTCGAGGGCACGCAGCGCGGCGGCGGTGGCGTGCTTCTGAGACAGCACCATTTCCTGGGTGTTGCGTTCCTCGATGTCCTCCGCCGACTGATCGTCGGGGTAGATCGTGTTGCGCGGGACGATCGCCACACCCGAGCGCAGCCAACCCGACATGGCCTCCAGCAGCGTCATGCGGTGGTCGGAGTTGCTGATCGCGACCGTGGTGAGGTCGAGCATCCCGGTGTCGGGATAGGTCTTGCGGCCCTCGATGACGATCAAAGACTTGCCGTTGGCCTCCCCGAGGGTGTCCGTGGTCGGGCCTGGGGTCAGGCGCGTGTACGGCACCGGGACGAGGATGAGCACGGCGACGAGGATGACCAGCAGGATCGCGGTGATCGACAGGGTCGCAGTGCGGGCCTGACGGGCCGGCAGACGGGAGAGCACGCCCTCGAGCTTATGCGAGGGCGGGGGGTGTCGGGCGTTCGACGGTTCCTGAGGAACTGCGGGTCAGGGAGTTCCCACCCATTCGGTGGTGCCGTCGGCGAAGAGCTGATGCTTCCAGATCGGCACCTCGGCCTTGAGGGTGTCGATCAGGGCGCGGCAGGCGACGAATGCCTCCCCGCGGTGCCCGCAGGAGACCGCCACGACCACGGCGAGGTCGCCGATCGCCAGGTCACCGACCCGGTGCACGGCGGCCAAGCGGCGGACGTCGTGGTCGGCAGCCACCTTCTCCGCGACCTCGCGCATCCGGGCGACCGCGTTCGGATGCGCGGAGTACTGCAGTCCGGTGACACCGCGGCCCCCATCGTGGTCGCGGACGGTGCCGACGAACAGCGTCGCGCCGCCCGCCGCCGGATCGTCGACCAGGGCCAGGATCTCGGCGGGGTCCAGCGCGGTCTCTCGGATCTCGACCAGGCGGATGACGTCATCACTCATCCCGCAAGCCTAAGCCCCGCGGCGGCGGCGTCATGGTCACCGACGGCGCTACGCGCCCCGGCGGCGGCGTCATGGTCACCGACGGCGCTACGCGCCCCGGCGACGGCGGGCCTGGCGCAGCAGGGCGGCTGTGCCCATCATCGCCACCGCCGCCCCCGCGGCTCCCAGCGAACTCTCCCGCGCGCCAGGGCGCCGGCCCGAGTCCGCGCGCTCGGCCAGGTCGTCGAGCAGGGCGTGCAGCGCCGAGATGTTGTCGTGCGCCGGGCGCCACCCCGCGGCCCGCAGCCGGCCGGAGGAGATCGCCCAGGGATAAGCGACGTAACGCAGGTCGCTGGCCGGTGCCGCCGTCACACCGAGGCGGCTCAGCCGTTCCGCGGCGCCAAAGGCGATCGAGGCCGGCACGCTCACCCGTCGCAGGCCCGAGATCGCCTCGACATCCTCCTGCTCCAGCCACCCCTCGCAACCGACCGTGACGTTGCCGCCGATCCCGTGGACCACTGCGAAGGCGATGGCCGCGATCAGGTCGTCGACGTGACAGAACTGCCAGGCCGGGCGGGCACCGTGCAGGTGCAGCAGTCGCGGCGCCTCGAAATGCCGCGTCAGCGTCGTGTCGATGCCGCGCCCGACGAGCATCGCGGGACGCACGATGGTCAGAGTGGCGGGATCCGGCCGGGCGGCGCGGGCCAGGTCCTCGATCTGCATCAGTTCGGCGACCAGACCACGCTCAGGCAATGCGAGCAGCGCGGAGTCGTCGGGCAACGGCATGGCGTTGGCCTCGTCGGCTCCGTAGACCATCGCCGACGTGCACAGCAGCACCTGGGGCACCTCGGCCCGGCCGGCGATCTCCAGCGCGCTGGCCGCCACCGACACGTTGCCCCCGGTGACCTCGAACCCGGGCTCCCCGAGGCTGACCTCCAGGTGGATCAGGGCATCGGCCCCCCGCACGAGATCTGCCACCAGCGGTTCGCCGCTGCGCAGCGCGCGGACCTCACCGACCCGGGGATCAGCGGCGAGCGCGGCGCACAACGCGGCCCCGAGGCCACGGTCCCCGCCGGTGACGGCGACGACCGGAAGCCGGTCCCGGGACGACCCGCCGGCAGCCCGAGCAGCCGCCCAGCGCGTGGTGGTGCTGCGCCCAGAGCGAACCCGCTGCTCCGCCCGGCTCATTGCCATCGTGTCCCGACTACGTTTGTCCACATGTTCGCGACGATGAGGACACCCCCGACCATGGCACCCATCCTGCCGCAGGCACGCTGGAATCCGCGGTGAACACACCCTTCGGCTTCGGCGTGCCGTCAGACGACGACGATCCGAACTCCCCCGCAGGTCCGGACAACCCGTTCGCTGCGCTCTTCGGCGGGGATCCGGCGGCGCTGGGCGCCATGTTCACCCAGATCGGCCAGATGATGTCCTACACCGGAGGCCCGGTGAACTGGGATCTCGCCGTCGACATCGCCCGCAAGACGGTGTCCGCCAGTGGTGACCACTCCGTGAGCGGTGCCGAACGCCGCGAGGTCGAGGACGCCATCCGACTGGGCGAGCTGTGGCTGGACCCGATGACGACCATGCCGGTCGGGGCCAACAGCGCCCTCGCCTGGAGCCGTGCCGAGTGGATCACCGAGACCATGCCGGTGTGGCGCACGCTCGTCGAGCCCGTCGCCTCCAAGGTCGTGGACGCCATGGGCGGCGCGCTACCGGGCGGGCTACCGGAAGAGATGCGCGCCGCAGCCGGCCCGCTGCTCGGCGTCATGCGGCAGATGGGCGGCGCCATGTTCGGTGCCCAGATCGGACAGGCCCTGGGCTCACTCGCCGGTGAGGTCGTCGGTGCCACCGACATCGGGCTGCCGCTCGGCCCGGCTCGCCGCGCGGCGTTGGTCCCGGCCAACATCACCGCGTTCGGCGCCGGCCTGGGCGTCGAGGCCGACCAGGTGCGCCTCTACCTCGCCCTGCGCGAGGCCGCGCACCAGCGATTGTTCGCCCATGTGCCCTGGCTGCGCGCGCATGTCCTGAGCGCCGTGGAGTCCTACGCCGGGGGGATCAGCGTGCACCTGGACAAGCTCGAAGAGATTGTCTCGGGGTTGGATCCGATGAACCCCGACTCGATCAATCAAGCCCTCACCGACGGCCTGTTCACCCCGGAGCACACCCCCGCGCAGCAGGTCGCCCTGGCGCGGCTGGAGACCTCCCTGGCCCTCGTCGAGGGCTGGGTCGACGAGGTCGCCGGCGCCGCGGCTGCCGAGCACCTGAGCGCGGCCCCCGCCTTGCGCGAGGCCATCCGTCGGCGGCGGGCCAGCGGCGGACCCGCGGAGCAGACGTTCGGCTCCCTGGTGGGGCTGGAGCTGCGACCGCGTCGACTGCGTGATGCTGCGTCACTGTGGGCTCGGTTGACCGAGGTGCGGGGAATCGAGGGCCGCGATGCGATCTGGGCGCACCCGGACCTGATGCCCACCTCGGAGGATCTGGATGACCCGGCCGGCTTCGCCGAGGGGCGCACCGCACCCGGGCTCACGATGGACCTGGCGTCGCTGTTCGACGGCACCCTCGGCGAGGCACCGCCCGAGGGCGGCACGCCCCGACCAGATGCCGCCGGCGGACCTGACCCGCAGTCCCCCGCCCCGTGAGCCTGCACACCGACGCCGAAGCCGTCCTGCGCGCCTATCAGCCTGCCGACCCTGCCCAGGCACAACTGCAGGCGGACTACCTCGCACACCTGGCGGCCCATGCCGACGCCCTGGACCGCGGGTGCGTACCGGCCCACCTGACTGCCAGTGCACTGATCCTCGACGAGGGCGGCAACCGCGCGCTGTTGATGTTGCATCGCAAGGTGCGCCGTTGGCTGCAGATGGGCGGGCACTGCGAGGACGGTGACGCTGCGCTGGCGGACACGGCGATGCGCGAGGCACGCGAGGAGTCCGGGATCGACGACCTTCGGCTCGTGCCCGGCGGACCGGTCCTGCTCGACCGGCACGGCGCGCCGTGCTCGCCCGCCGTCGAGCATCATCTCGACGTCATGTTCGCTGCCGTCGCCCCCGCCGGCGCCAGCCCGGTCTCCAGCGCGGAGTCGCTGGACCTCGCGTGGTTCGACGTCGATGACCTACCCACGGACACCGATACCGCGGTGCGGGCGCTGGTGAGCGCTGCCCGGAGCCGGTTGCGCGAGCACGCCGGGACCCGGTGACCGCTCAGAGGAGGTCGTCGTCGCCGTCGGGGCCGGACCAGGCCAGCCCGGCGGTCGCCGACACACCCTCGAGGAATCCGCGGGCTCGCTCGGTCCGCGGGTAGGCCTCCAGAAGCTCCCAGAAGTCCGGGCCATGATCGGCGACGATCAGGTGGGCCAACTCGTGGAGCAGGACGTAGTCGATGACGTAGGCGGGCATCCCCTGCAGGCGGGTGGAGAGTCGGATCGTGCCGTCCATCGGCGTGCAGGAACCCCACCGGGAGGCCTGGTTGGCCACCCAACGGACCGAGAAGGGGACGGCCGCGCCGTCCAGGTAGCGCACCGACAGGCGACGGGCCCGCGCCAGCAGGTCAATATCACTGGGACAGCGGCGAAGTTCCTGGGCGGCCAGGCGGGCCAGCATGACCTCGACCCAGCGGCGCTCGTCGGCGCGGCTCATGCCCCCCGGGATGAGCACGACCGTGCGGCCGTCCTCGCGGTAGGCGGACACGGTGCGTCGGCGCCGGTCGCTGCGGCGGACCTCGACCGGGCCCGCGCCCGGGAGCTCCACCGAGGCCTTGCGCCCCCCGGTCATTGCTGCGGCCAGGTGCTCACCAGCCGACGGTACCGCCCCGATGTCGCCAGGTCGTGGCACGCAGGCCATTCGGGCGAGAGGTGTCCGACTACCCACGATATTTGCGTCCGAAATGCCCGAACGGCGGCTCGTTGAGTCTTCTGCAGCGCTGCGGGGGCTAGGGTGAGCGGTCGTTGCGCGGCGCCACGGCCTTCCAGCCGGCCGGCCCGACGACGCGACCGGCGGCCCGCCGGGTCGCCATATCCGACAGGGAGATCGACGATGGCCGAGAGCTACACCGGCGAGGCGTACTGCGTGAAGTGCAAGGAGAAGCGCGACTTCACCGGCGAAGTCAAGATCAGCGACTCGGGGCGACGCATGGCGCAGGGAATCTGCGGCGTATGTGGCACCAAGCTCAACCGGATCCTCGGCAAGGCCTGACCGAGCGCTCCATCGCCGGGCCCCACTGGCCCGCGTGAGTTATCCACAGCGTTATCCCCAGTGGGCCCGACCCGGATGTACGGATCGGGCCCTCTGGGGCAGGCTCGGCCCCCACCACGCGGCACTGACTGCGCAGCCACCGGGGGCCCGATGTCCGACATCAGCACTTCAACCGCAATCCGCCGTCCCGCGCTCAAGACCGGCCGGCGACCGGTGCACCGCAGCGGCGGCCGGGTCCAGTTCGGCCCGTCGGCACGCGACGTGGTGCTGTCCGGCTTCGATGCTCCGGCCCGAGCGGTCCTCGATCAGCTCGACGGTCGCCATGACCGCGATGCCCTGCGGCAACACGCACACCGCCTGGGTCTGCCCGGGCACCGGTTCGAGGTCCTGATGGACACGCTGGCCAATGCCGGCGTACTCGAGGATGCCGCCGTGACGCCGCCGGGTTGGCACGCCCTCTCCGCCCAGCGCCGCAGGAACCTCACGCCCGCCCTCGATGCGTTGACCCTGGCCCACCGGGCCCCAGACCTCGGCAAGGCAAGGATGGGCAGGCGGCTGGCCGCCCGCGTGCTGATCCGCGGCTCCGGAGGCGTCAGCGCCATGGCAGGGCACCTGCTCGCGGCCTCCGGGGTGGGCACGGTGTCGACCGAGCAGCAGGCCGGCGAGACCGCCCCAGACCTGGCGCTGTTGGTCGATGGCGCGTGGACGGCAGAGGCCGCCGCGCTGATGCGGACCGGAACTGTGCACCTACTTGCCCGGTCCCGGGCCCTCGACAGCGTCATCGGTCCGCTCGTCGTGCCCGGGCACACCTCCTGCCTGCGCTGTCACGACCTGCATCGGGCTGACGCGGATCCGGACTGGCCCCGGGTCGCCGCCCAGCTCGCGGCCGCTCCGCCGGCCTGGGGAGCGGTACACGAGGCGGTAGCGGACACGCTGATGGCTGCCCACGCCGCCCACGCGGCCCTCACCTACCTCGACACCGGCGATTGCGCACTCGCCGACACCACCGCGACGCTCGTCGAGGCGGGCCTGACCTGGCACCGCCAACGGTGGACGCGGCACCCCGAGTGCGGTTGCACAGCCGGCGAGGTGCAAGCCCCGGCGGCCGGGCGACCGGGATCCGCCGCGACGGGCACAATGGGAAGGTGAGCAATCTTCCGCGCGGCCCGGCAGATATCCCGATCCGCGCGGTGACCCGGGGAGCAAAACTCGCGGCACTGCCCCTGGGCATGGCCGGGCGCGCGACGATCGGCCTGGGCAAGCGCATCGGTGGACGACCGGCTGAAGTCGTCGCCGCAGAGATCCAGGCGCGCACTGCCGAGCAGATCTTCAAGACCCTCGGCGAACTCAAGGGTGGGGCCATGAAGTTCGGCCAGGCACTTTCGATCATGGAGGCGGCCCTTCCCGAACCGATGGTCGGGCCCTACCGCGCGACGCTGGTCAAGCTCCAGGAGTCGGCTCCGCCGCTGCCACCGCGCATCGTCATCGACGTCATGTCCACGAACCTGGGCCCACAGTGGCGCGGACTGTTCGCGGAGTTCGACACCGCCGCAGTCGCCGCCGCCAGCGTGGGTCAGGTGCACCGCGCCATCTGGTCGGACGGCCGCGAGGTGGCCGTGAAGATCCAGTACCCCGGCGCCGGCGAGGCGCTACTCGGTGACCTCAACCAGATCTCGCGTCTTGCGCGGGTGTTCGGGGGGCTCGCGCCCGGTCTGGACATCAAGCCGCTGATCGCCGAGCTCAAGGACCGCGTCGCCGAGGAGCTGGACTACGGCCTTGAGGCACAGTCCCAGCGCGCCTTCGCCGAGGCCTTCGCCGGCGACCCCGACATTGCCATCCCCGCGGTCGTGCACCAGAGCGGCAAGGTGCTGATCACCGAGTGGATGGACGGCACCCCCCTGTCCAAAATCATCACCGAGTCCGACCAAGCGCAGCGCGACCGGGCCGGCGAGCTTTACCACCGCTTCCTGCTCTCCGGGCCCGGCCGGGCCGGCCTGCTGCACGCCGACCCGCACCCGGGTAATTTCCGCATGCTCCCCGACGGTCGCCTCGGCGTCCTGGACTTCGGGGCGGTCAACCACCTGCCCGAGGGTCTGCCCCCTGCGGTCGGAGTGCTGCTGGCGATGGCGCTGAGCGGTGACGCGCAGGGTGTCGCCGACGGGCTGCGCTCGGAGGGCTTTCTCAAACCCTCCATCACCATCGAGGCGGACAAGCTGCTGGGCTACCTGCTGCCGTTCCTGGAGCCGGTCACCACGGAACACTTCCGCTTCTCCCGCGCTTGGCTGCGCGCCCAGGGGACCCGGGTCGGAGATCCACGTTCCGCGTCCTACTACACGGGCCTGCAACTGAACCTCCCCCCGCGCTACCTGCTGCTGCACCGGGTCTGGATCGGGGCAATCGGCGTGCTCTGCCAGTTGGAGGCCGCCGGGAATTGGCGTGCGCAACTCGCCGAGGTGCTACCCGGCGGCGAGGCCCTGCGCGAGGGGCTCTGAAACCTGACGGTGGCCCGGGTCCCCAGGGGGGAACCGGGCCACCGCGGTGACGCGTGAACTCAGACCAGCTCGCGGGTTGCGAGCGGCCGGGCGTGCGCATGAGCACGGTCGGCCCGTCGCTGCGCGCGGTCTGCGCGCTTCTGCAACCGGGCCGCCCGGCGCAGCGCGCGGAGCGGAGCGAGCAGGCGCTCATTCTCCGCCTCGGCGCGCAGGGTGCGCAGGCGTTCGCGCGCCAGGTCTTCCCCGACGGCGTACATGGCGTTCTCCTGTCAATTGTCTGCACCAGAGTGATCTGACGTTTGCTCAGGTCATGAGCAGTGATCAGATCGTGACGGCGACGTCGGCGTCAGGCAGCCACGTCGGACTTGCGCGGGCGCCCACGAGGACGCTTGCGCGGAACAACGACGCCGGCGAGGAAGAGCTCCCCGCCCCAGACACCCCACGGCTCGGCGCGCTCCAGCGCTCCGTCGAGGCAGTCACGACGTAGCGGGCAGGACACGCACAGGGACTTGGCGTACTCGACGTCGGCCGGAGCCTCGGCGAAGAACACGTCCGCGCCCGCCGCACGGCATGGGGTGGTCGGGCAGCGTTCACCGGCGGTGGCGCCCGCCTCGGCGGTGATCAGGCCTTGCATGGTGGTGCTCCTTCACTCCAAGGTGCCCGCTGGTGTGGGGCATCTGGTGGACGGTCGAGCCGGCAGTAGGTGGGCCAGTTCGGTGGACAACTGCGGGTGGACAAGTGCTGATGGGCAAAGAAAAGGGCCGCGGATCCCGGGTTCGGGTTCCGCGGCCTGAGAGTCAGCGCCGATCTGGTGGTGCTAGACCGGTGGATCACAGGTGGTGCGGAGAGCCCGGGGGCCAAAGGTGCCCTGACCCCGATCGCGCTTGGCAACCATGACGTGCACGGTGGCCGGAACGCGGGCGGAGATCTGCTCGAGTGCCGGGGCGTAACGCGGTGCGACAGGGACGCACGACGTCGGTGCCCAGGACACGGAGGTGCCGACAGCGGTGGCGCTGCCCAGAGAGTTGCTCGTGAGAGTCGTATTGATCTTCACCGTCGATCACCTCCGTCAAGGTCCTCGTGCGCGCGCTGGATACGCCCGCTCGTCACCGAGAGTACGTCCGGGCCCCGAGGCGCTGCAAATGAATTAACCGCGGTGTCGGGTCACAGATCGGTCACTTCAGGTTCAGGTGTCTGCGGACCCGTCAGATGCCCCGCTGCAAATCGCGATGACGTCCGGTCCGTAGCGCTCCAGCTTGGCCGAGCCGACACCGGCAATCCGCGACAACTCCGGCAGCGCGACAGGGGTCGCCTCCGCGATCGCTTGCAGGGTGGCGTCGGTGAACACGCAGTAGGCCGGCAGGGAGGCCTCACGGGAGCGTGCCAACCGCCAGGACCGCAGCCGCTCCAACAGGGCCTCGTCGTAGTCGGCGGGGCAGTCCTCACAGCGCCCCAGCTTGCGGGCGACGGCATCGATGAGCGTGGCCTGACAGATCCGGCAGGTCAGGGCGGCTCGGTTCTTGGCGCGGGCGCGGGCCGGGGGGCGAGCCGCCGGGGGCGACCCGGGGGCGTGCAGCCCGTCAAGGAAGCGCGACGGGCGCCGTGACCCGCGCCCGCCGCTGCCCCGAGCGGTCGCCCAGGACAGCGAGAGCCGATCCTTGGCCCGGGTCAGGCCCACGTAGAACAGCCGGCGCTCCTCCTCGACCGCGGCCGGGGTCTCGGCGTAGCTGATCGGCACCATGCCCTCAACCAGGCCCACGAGGTAGACCTCGTCCCACTCCAGGCCCTTGGCGGCGTGCATCGAGGCGAGCGTGACTCCCTCGACGACCGGCACATGGGCATCGGCTGCGCGGGAGTCAAGCTCGGCGACCAGGTCGCTGAGGCCGGCCGCGGGATCGACGCGAGCCAACTCCTCCGCGATGCCCGCGAGGGCCGCGAGCGAAGCGGCGCGCTCACCGGCCGCCCCGGCGCTGACCGGACCTGCCACTGCCATCCCGGCACCGGCGAGCACGTCGCGCACCTGGCCCGGGAGATCGGTGGCGAGCGAGGCGTCTGCGTCGTTGCCCAGGTCGCCGGAGCGGGCAGCACCCCGCAACAGCGTGCGGGCCGCCATGATCTCGGGGCGCTCGAAGAATTTTTCCCCACCACGCAACAGGTACGGCACTCCCGCCGCGGCCAGGGCCTGCTCGTAGGCGGCGGACTGCCCGTTGGTGCGGAACAGCACTGCGATCGCGCTGGCTGGTGTCCCCGCATCCAGCGACCCGGCGATCGACGCGGCGACGGAAGCCGCCTCGGTCTCCTCGTCAGGGTGTTCGCGCACGATCGGCACGGGACCGGTGGGGCGCTGTGCCGCGAGCGCCAACGGCGGAGCGCCGCCAGGACCGGCGCCGGCGAGCACGGCGTTCGCGACCGCGACGATCTGCGGCGTGGACCGATAATTGCGGACCAACCGCAGGATCTGAGCACCCCGATGACGCCGGGCGAAGCCCAGCAGGTGCGCCGGGGTGGCTCCGGCGAAGGAGTAGATCGTCTGCGCGGGGTCGCCGACGACGCAGAGGTCCTCGCGCTCCCCCAACCAGAGTTCGAGGAGGCGCTGCTGCAGGGGGCTCACGTCCTGGTACTCGTCGACGACGAAGGTGCGGTACTGGCGGTGCACCTTCTCGGCGATGTCGGGATCAGCCAGCATCCCGACGGTGAGCAGCAGGATGTCTTCCATGTCGATCACGCTGCGGGCGCGCTTGACGTCCTCGTAGAGGCCGTAAAGCTCGGCCATCCGGGCCGGGGTGAGACCGGCCGGAGGGGTACGCGAACCGGCGGCGACTGCCCGGACGTAATCCGCTGGGGCGATTTGGCAGACCTTGGACCACTCGATCTCGGCTGCGAGGTCGCGGACCTCCGCCTGCCCGGGTCGCACGCCGAGCCGCGACGCGGCTGCCGCGACCAGCGGAGCTTTGGACGCCTCGATGCGCGGCATCTCGCCACCGATCGCGGTCGGCCAGAAGTAACGCAACTGCCGCAGGGCTGCCGCGTGGAAGGTGCGGGTCTGCACCCCACCGGCACCCAATGCGCGCAGGCGCGAGCGCATCTCCCCAGCGGCCCGCGTGGTGAACGTGACCGCCAGCACTTGCGGGGCGGTGAACGCCCCCGTCGCGACCCCGTAGGCGATGCGGTGGGTGATCGCGCGCGTCTTGCCGGTGCCGGCACCGGCGAGCACGCACACCGGACCGGACACTGCCTCGGCGACGGCGCGCTGTTCCGGGTCGAGCGCGTCCAGAATCCGTTCCGCCCCCATGACTGCCCGGCCTCCCGTCCCCCGCCAGATCTCCGATCGGATCGCCATCCTTGCAGCGCCTGCCGACAGTCGCGATCCGGACGGCGCGGTGGATGACGAACATTCTCCCGGGGGCCGGGATTTCCTGGGGACCGTCCGGTGTTTGGTCCCGTAGAACCGATACCTCCGCGAAGCACCCGACGAAAGGCCCTGCCCGCATGAGCTCGAACTCCGACGCCCCGACCGCCGGACCGTCGATCCTGACCATGTTCAGCACGCGCTGGTGCGGCTACTGCAAGCGCCTCAAGCTCATGATGCAGAACGAGGGCATCGACTTCGTCGAGGTGGACATCGAGCACGACCGCGAGGCCGAAGCCTTCGTCGTCGCGGTGAATCGCGGCAACGCGACGGTGCCGACCCTGCACTTCCCCGATGGCAGTGCTCTCACCAACCCCAGCCTCGCCCAGGTCAAGGCCCAGCTGGCCGCCGCTGGTTGAGCCGCAGGCCGGTTCGTTCAGCGTGCGGTGTGCGCGTCGTGCGGCGGATCCCCGCCGGAGTGCACCAGATCACGGTGCCGTCGGAGCGGAGTTCTACCTGCCAGCCAGGGAGGTGTTTGACCCGGTGGTGGCGTTCACACAACGTGATCATGTTGTGCTCGGCGGTCGCGCCGCCGGTGCCATCAGCGCGGTGGGGGATGACGTGGTCGAGTTCGTTGCGCCCGGTGCGGGTGCAGCCGGGGAAGCGGCAGGTTTCGTCGCGAACGAGGACGCGTTCGACCAAGGCGGGCGGGGGCCGGTAGCGGGTGGTCCCGTAGTCCAGCACGGTGCCGTCAGCAGGGTCAGTGAGGATGCGCCGCCAGGTGGCGTTGGTGTCGGTCGCGATGCGGCGGGCCATCTCGGCGGTGATCGGGCCGTGGCCAGGCAGCTCGCCGCCGTCGTCGCCGAGGCCGAGCAGGGTCCCGGCCGGGACCACGACGCGGACCTCAGTACGCACCTGCGGGCGGGGTCCGGTGGCTGGGTGCACGAGAAGGTCGACCAGGGCGTCAACGCGGCGGGCGTCCAAGGTCCGCTCGTCCCCGGGTTCGCTGGTGGCCTTGGCGTGGGCGTCGATGATCCCGAACACGACCTGGGCGTCGCGGGCGTCCAGGTAGGCGCTGATGTAGGACATCCCATCGCGGGCCGCGCTGAGCTCGACGTGGCGGTCACGGTGCTGCTGCTCGTGGCGGCGACGCGCCGCGTCGGGGTCGAGGCGCAGCACAGCGCGGCGCACGCGATCGCGTAGCCGCCTTGGGGTGAACGTGGCGGCCTGCTTGAGGAGCTCTGTCTCCAGGGTCGCGCATTGGGCGCGGGTGAGCTCTGTGGTCTCGCTCATGAGGATCCGGACGGCCACCAGGTCGATCTCACCGCGGCACAGGGTCTGCAGGGTGGCGGGCAGGCGGTAGCTCAGGTAAAGCGCCTCGTTGACCATCCGGGCGGCGGCGCCCGGGTCCAGGTGCAGGGCGAGCGCGATCTCCTGGGCGACCCCGTCCTGGATCTGGTGCTCGGTGTGGCCGGGGCGCCGGGCATCGATCTGGGCCTTCGCATAGGCCCCGACCTCGCGCAGCTGATGCCCCTGCGCGAAGGCGGCACTGCGGGCCCAGGCCGCGATCCGGTCCACGGAGTCGGCGTCGTAGGCCGGCGCCACCTCGCCCTCGGGCTCGGATTCGAGCAGGGCGGCGGTCAGCTCAGGCCCGACCGGCAGGTGCGACCACAGCAACCCGTCATCGGCGGGGTACTCACGGGGCAGCCCACCAGCGGCAGCTTCCCGTAGCCGGGCCAGGTCACCTAACCCCGTCTGCGTGACGAAGTCTGCCCACTGCGCGTCAGGCACCGCCGGGCCCGTAAGATCGGGAATTCGATCGAACATATGTTCGATGATAATCTCACCGACGCACCACGTCCAGTCTTGCCCGTGAGAAATTTCAGAAGATTCTGAGTGTCATTCAGCTCGGTAGGCCCTCACCGCTGCAGGACAACCGCGATCCAGATCTTGTGAATCCCCGCTACCAGCGGTTCTCCGTCGGCAGCGGACCGCCGTACCAGCGCTCGATGAGCCAACGAGCGATGGAGATCGGGCCGGGCAGCACCGCGCTCCCGGTGCGGCCCGCCTCAAGTAGATCCGCGCGGCTGAACCAGCGCGCCTCGGTGATCTCCTCTGCGTCGACCGTGATCCGGGTCTCGGACGCGCGGGCGTGGAATCCCACCATCAGCGACGCGGGGAAGGGCCAGGGCTGCGAGCCCTGGTAGGTGACGTCGTCCACGACGACGCCGACCTCTTCGAACACCTCGCGGATCACGGCCTGCTCCAGCGACTCCCCGGGCTCGACAAAGCCGGCGAGGGTGGAGAAGCGACCAGGCGGCCAGGCCGGGTTGTGTCCGAGCAGCGCCCGGTCGTCATCGTCGATCACCAACATGATCACCGCGGGGTCCGACCGCGGGAACTGCGCGATGGCGCAGACCTCGCACCGGCGGACATGTCCGGCCGCGATCGCGACGGTGCGCCCCCCGCAGGACGGGCAGTAGGAGTGCCGGGCGTGCCAGTTGGCCAGCCCGACGGCGTGCACGAACAATCCGGTGGCCTCCCCGCCGAGCCGTGAACTGATCTCCCGCAGGTGGGTGCGCCGCTCACCGCTGCGCGGTTCGAACTCGGCGTGCACAGCAAAGAGCGGGCCGCCCGCGGCGTCAAAGCCCAAGAAGTACCGTTCGGCCGATTCGGCGAACTGATCTGGCGTCAGAAGAGCCAGGCCGCTGTCGTCGACCAGGACGACACTGCTGGACTCGTGCACCCGCAGCACCCTCGCACGGGGGTCAGCCCACGCGCGCTCGATGGCGCCGGGATCCGTGCGCAGACTCGACGCCCGGTCGTGAGAGCCCTGCGAGAGGCGAAGTGGGCTCAACATCCGGTCGCTGCCTGCAGCACCCGACATGCCGCGAACATGCGTTCCGTCGACAGCGTCGTAATGCGGCGGCGGAACTCCTGCCTGGGCAACGTGTGCAGGTTGTCGAAGTTCACGACGCAGGCCGACGGGACACCATCGAGCTGCGGGGTCAACTCAAGCTCAGACACCAAACCGCGAGTAGTCCGGGTAAGAGCGGCCACCACCACTGATCCGATGCGGTCAGCAACCGGGTCCCGGGTGAGCACGAGCACTGGACGATCGCCGCCCGGGGTGGCGGCGAACCACACCTCACCGCGCTGCATCGGCCCAATCCGTCCAGTCCTCGGCAGGGCCCCAATCTGCGATGGTGGCGAGGGACCTTTCGCCCTCGGTCATCGGTGATCGCGCCCAGGTCTCGGCGTCAGCCTCACTAGCGAGCCGGACCAGGTGCCGCCGCAGCGCCTCGCGAAGCAGTTCGGACTTGTCGACTCCGAGCCGGACGGCCCATTGACCAACCTCGCGTGCCTCGGCGTCGTCTGCCCGGAAACTGATCATCGTCATACAGTCATCGTATCTCGTCATACGCGCGCTACCCCGGTGAGCAGCCGCTCCAGTTCCGCCCGGTCGGGCAGGTCCGGACGGTCCACCAGGCCCGTACGCACGTGGACGAAGGCCGCCGCGACGGCGGCCGGGTCGACCCCGGTCAACTCGGCCCAGGCCAGGCGGTAGATCGCCAGCTGCAGCGGGTCCGCGCCGGCACCAGCGCCGGCGTGATCGGCGCACCCGGTCTTCCAGTCGACGACGTCGAAGCCGTCATCCGTGACGTAGACCGCGTCGATGCGGCCCCGGATCGTCCGCCCGCCCAGCGGCAGCGAGAACGGCGCCTCGATGGCGTGCGGTGGTCGGTCGGCGTAGGGGCCGGCAAGAAATGCCGACTTCAGCTCGGCGAGATCGGGGTCGTCGACGATCGCGTCGTCGGCCCCGCCGAGCTGCTCGTCATCGAGCAGCAGTTGCTGACCGAACCGGTCCGCAACCCAGGCGTGGAAACGTGTCCCGCGACGCGCGGCCGCAGCGGGCGGGCGGGGCATCGGGCGGATCAGGTCCCGGGCGAGGGCGTCGGGATCGTGGGCCAATGCCAAGACCTGGGAGGCCGACAGTGCGGTCGGCAGGGCGATCGTCCGGGTCCCGGAGTTGCTCCGACGAAGCTCGGTCAGGATCAGCTCGAGATCACGGTCCCACCCCGTCACGCGATCGAGGTCCGCCGCGCTCAGTCCGGCGGGCACCGAAGCGGCGCCTTCCTGCGACGCCACGGCCCGGGCAGCGACACGCGTGGAGATAGCGACGCGTACTTGCTGCGCACCGGCCCGTCGACGGGCAAAGGCGTCCGGATCCAGTGGCGCCGGCCAGGCGATCTCGGAGATCTCCCCGCGCAGCGGATTGGCGGTGCCCGGCTCGGGCTGCGCCGCCCACGGCCCGCCCGGATCGACACCCGCGGCGTCGGTAAAGGCACGAATCGCGCGCAGGTACTCCGAGGGGCCCCGTACCTTCTTCTGCGTCGGACCCCACCAGTGCGCGCTGACGACCAGGCGGTGCCGGGGACGCGTGCAGGCCACATAGGCGAGGCGCAGTTCCTCCAAGGTGCCCTGCGCTCGGACGGCCTCGTCGAAGGCCGCCACCTCCTTCGGGCTCCAACCGGACAACGTGGGCAGGCTCGCCCGGTCTCCGCGCAGGGCATAGGGCAGCGACTCGGCGCGCGTCGTCCACTTGGCGCGACCGCGGCTGGAGGGAAACACGGTGGCGGTGACGTCGGGCAGGACCACGACGTCCCACTCCAGACCCTTGGCCTTGTGGGCGGTCATCAGCGTCACCGCATCGGCGTCACCGGGGGTCGCGGAGTCCAAGCCGCGCTCGTGTTCCTCCGCTGCCCGCAGGTAGGACAGGAAGGCCGCGACGCTGTGATCGCCGTCGGCGTCGGCGAAGTCGGCGGCCACATCGCAGAACGCCGAAAGCGATTCCCGTCGGCGCGCGGCCTGGGCGTTGGGGCCGGCGGCGATCTCGACGTCGAGCCCGGTGGTGGCGATGACGCGGTGGAGCAGATCGATGAGCGGCTCGCCGATGTGGCGGCGCAACCCCCGCAGTTCGGCGTCGAGCGCGGCGAAGCGCGCCCGGGCCGACGTGGAGAACGGGTGTGCGCCCGGATCGGCGACGGCATCGGGCAGCGAGACGAGCTCGGCCGGATCGCTGACCCCGACCGCTTCAGACAGTGCGTCACGGTCGGTGGGCTCGGGGCGCGGCGCGGCGACCAACTCCGCGGCGCGGCGACCGAGCAGCGCGAGGTCTCGCGCGCCGATCCGCCAGCGCGGACCCGCGAGCAACCGGACCAGCGCGGCGTTGGCAGTGGCGGAGTCGACAACTTCCAGGGTGGCGATGATGTCCGCGACCTCCGGCAGATGCACCAGCCCGCCCAGACCCACGACCTGGACCGGAATCTGCCGCTCGACAAGCTCGGCGTGCAGCCCGGCGATGTCACGAGTGGCCCGCACCAGCACGGCGATCTCCCCCGGCGCGGTGCCGTCGGCGATCGCCGCAGCAACCTGCTCCCCCACCCACGTCAACTCGCTGCGGACATCCGGCAGCAGCGCGGTGCGGATCTCCCCACCCCGGCGCGCCGCCACCAGCGGAGCGACCCCGGTGTGGATCTCGCGCAACGGCGCGGCCAACACGTTGGCCAGGTCCAGCACGGTGGACCCGTTGCGTCGGTTCTCGCGCAAGGTGTACCGGCGGGCCGGACGTGGCGGACCGGCGCCTGGTCCGGGCGGGTGCGCGAAGTGCACCGGGAAGTCCTCCAGGTTGGCCACCGACGCCCCGCGCCAGCCGTAGATCGCCTGGCACGGGTCGCCGACCGCGGTCACCGGATGGCCCCCGAAGAGCCCGACCAGCATCCGGCGCTGGGCGACCGAAGTGTCCTGGTACTCGTCGAGCAACACGACCGCGAAACGCTCCCGCTCGGCCGCCCCGACCGCGGGGGCGCACTCGGCGAGGCGCGCCGCCAGTGCCATCTGGTCGCCGAAGTCGAGCAGGTCGCGTTCGGCCTTCGCGGCCCGGTAGTCCGCGACCAGGTCGACAAGCTCCAGACGCCGCCTCGCCGCGGTGAGTGCTTTGCCCACACCGGAACTCGGGGAGTCGGCGCCCTTGATCCCGGACAGCGAGGCAAGCAATTCCCGGTCGTGCCCGCGTACCTCGTCCAGGCTCACCAGGTGCTCGCTGGCCTCCGCGTCCAGGGCGAGCAGGTCGCTCACCAGATCCCCGGTCGGTTTGGTGAGCGAGGGGAACGGTCCGCGGGCCGCCCTGATTACCCGCGCCGCGAGTTGATAGCGGGTCGCATCGACGAGCAGGCGCGAGCGCGGCTCGACGCCGAGACGCAAGCCGTGGGACTCGATCAACGACCCGGCGTAGGAGTGGTAGGTCGAGACCGTGGGTTCGCCCGGGTCGGCCCCGGGATCCGGGCCGGCACCGACGCCGGCCCGCTCCAACGCGGCCCGGACGCGGCCGGCGAGTTCGGCGGCCGCCTTGTTGGTGAAGGTGAGTCCGAGAACCCCGTCGGCCGGGACCGCGCCGGTCCCGACCAGCCACACGACCCGCGCGGCCATCACGGTGGTCTTGCCCGAACCGGCGCCGGCGACGATCACCGCCGGCTCCAGCGGCGCGGTGATCGCGGCCAGTTGCTCGTCCGTGTACGGCACACCGAGCAGCCGCACCAAGTCGTCCGCGTCGCGCACCACCTGCCTCGGAGTAGCCGTCACTCCACCACGCTCCGGCCCTCGGGGCGCCCGCTGCAGCAGCGGCGGTACTCGCAGCGCTCGCACGACTCATCCGGCATCGGGGTGAAGGCCTCGTCCCGGATCCGGCGTGCTGCCTCGGTGAGCAACTCGTGGATCCACTCCGGGTTCTCCGCCTGTTTCGGCGGTTCCTGCGCCACCACCTTGGGCAGACCCGTCCGGCCCCTTTCCTGACGCAGCATCACCAATTCCGCACCCGCGGGTTCCGAGCCTGCGCCGGGCAGCTCCGCGAGGGCACCCTGCGCGACGCAGAGCTGATAGATGCCCAGCTGGGCGTGCTCAGCAACCGCGGTCGGGCCGACTGCGGTCTTACTGGTCTTCAGATCCACCACGTGGATCCCGCCGCTCGGATCAGCCTCGACCCGGTCGAGGCGGCCGCGCAGCCGCACCGGCCCGGAGGCCACGTCGACGTCGACAGTGAAGGCGACCTCCACCCCGAGCAAGCTCCGATCCGGGCGGGAGCCATGCCAGGTGAGGAAGCGGCGCAATGCCTCCAGCGCGGCATCGCGTTGCTGGCGCGACTGCCAGGCCGAGTCGAAGGGCAACTGCCCCCAGACGCTGTCCAGCCGCTCGGTCAGCTCCGCGAGGTCGACCGCGGGATCGAGGGCGACCTGCTCGGCGAGGGCGTGCACCACATTGCCGAACGCCATCGCGACGCCGGTGGCCGAATCGGCACGTACCTCCCGGCGCAGGAACCATCGCAACGGACACGAGCTAAGACCCTCGACGGCGCTGCCGGAGAGCTCGAGCGGCCGTCGTGGATCGCGGACCGGGATGTCGACTCCGGTCGCTTCGTGAACGCCCCACCAGCGGTCGGGATCTGCGGCGGGGACCGACGGGCGACCGCCCTCGTCCCGCAGGCTCGCCAGCGCCGCGAGGCGCTCGGCCGCTGCGTGCCGGAGAGGCGGGGCGCTGTCCGGGTCCGCCAGCACCGCGCGCAATTCCCCGACCAGACCAGCCGCCGACAGCGGCCGCGGTGGGCGGCCGCGCACCGCCATCGGCTCCACGCCGAGCTCGCGCAGGAAACGGGAGGGACGATCACCGTCCTCGTCCGGTGTCGCCACGGCGCTGACCAACAGGCGGGTGCGGGCACGGGTGACCGCGACGTAGAACAAGCGGCGTTCCTCGGCCAACGTGGCCGAGGTGGGAGTCGGCGCCAGCATGCCCTCGGGTCCGAGGCGGTCGGCACCGAGCAGGGTGCCGCGCCGACGCAGGTCCGGCCAGACGCCCTCCTGAACCCCGACGAGCGCCACCAGGGGCCACTCCAAGCCCTTCGACCGGTGCGCGGTCATGACGCGCACCGCGTCCAGGCCGCGGTCGGTATGCACGGGCGGGTCACCGGGGATCTCCTGGGCCTCGAGCTCGGCGAGGAAATTGCGGACGCCGCGGTACCCGGCCTGCTGCTCCGCTCGCGCTGCGGTGGCGAACAGCGCGCACACCGCGTCGAGGTCGCCATCGGCACGTCGCGCGCCTGATCCGGAACCGGCGGCCGATTCGGCAAGGCGGCGTGGCCAAGGCGTCCCGGACCACAGACGCCACAGGGCCATCTCGGCGGTGTCCCCCGCTGTCAGGCCCGCCGCACTCGCCCCCAGCAGCCGCGCGAGGCGGCGGGTCGACCCGGCAACCGAGCCTGCGATCCCGACCAGTTGTGCGGGGTCGGCGAGGGCACTGCGGATCAACGCCGCGGACGACGGCACCTCGGCAGGGGGTGTGCCCGCCTCCCGGGCCAGCGCCCGCAGGTCCCGGCCGAGGCGGCGCAGGTCGGTGGGGTCGATCCCGGCCAGCGGCGAGAGCAACAACGCTCGCGCGACCTCGTCGGTCAGCTCGGCTGCGTCCGCCGCGACCCGCAGCGCCGTCAGCAGCACGCCCACGGCTGGCTCCGCGCGCAGGGGCAGCTCATCGCCGGCGACCGCCAGCGGGACACCGGCCGCGCCGAGGACCCGGCGCACGCCGGGGATCGAACGCGTCCCGGAGCGGACCAGCACGGCCATGTCCGACCACGCCAGCCCGTCCTCGAGATTGGCGCGGCGCAACACGTCGGCCAGATACTCCAACTCGGCTCCGGTGCTCGGGAACGTGCGGACCTCGAGCCCGGTCGACACTGCACCAGGGGATGAGATCCCCTGGTGCACCGCTGCGGGGCTCGGGGGCGAGGTCAGGTCTCGATGGGCGCGCACCGCAGCGCTGCTCAGGCCGGTGATCGGCAGTCGCGAGGCGAGGACTCGGCTGGCGGCGAGCAGGGCCGGTGACATGCGTCGGCAGGTGCTTAACACCGCGGTCGCGGCCGGCGCACCCGCTCGGGTCCGGAACGTCGAGCCGAAGTCCGCGATCGCCCGGACGTCGGCGCCACGGAAGGAGTAGATCGCCTGGTCCGGATCACCGAACGCGATCAGGTCGGCGCCGCCGGCGGCGATCGCGGCCAGCAGGCGCACCTGCGCGGGATCACTGTCCTGATACTCGTCGACGAAGACCGCCTCGTAGCGGGCCCGTAGCGCCGTGCGCGCGGGCTCGGACTCGGCGACGGCGACCGCGCGCCGCACCAGTTCGGAGTAGTCGAGCACGCCGCGCGCATCGAGGACGTCCAGGTACTCCGCGCTGAAGCCGGCCAGCGCCGCCCACACCGCGGCGTCCGCCAGGTGCCCGGCGCTCGCCTGCGCCGCGGCCAAGCGCTCCAGGTCGACGTGACGTTCGCTGGCCCGGGACAGCACGTCGCGGACCTCGGACGCCAACCCACGCGTGCCGGCCCCGACCCTGAGGGCCTCGGGCCAGTCCGTTCTCCCGTCACCACGCAGCAGCTCCCGCACGGCGACGTCCTGTTCGGCTCCCGAGAGCAATCGCAGCGGCCGACCCGGCTCGGCGTCGTGCTGATGCTCGGCGAGCAGGGAGTAGGCGAAGGAGTGAAAGGTGGACGCCAGCGGAGCGGCACTCACGGTGGCCAACCGCGCGCCAAGCCGATCCCGCAGCTCGGTCGCTGCCTTGCGGCTGAAGGTCAGGACCAGGATCCGTTCGGGCGCCGTTCCGGCGGCGACACGATGCGCGACGGCCTCGACCAGCGTCGTGGTCTTTCCGGTACCCGGGCCGGCGAGCACCAGCAACGGTCCACCGCCGTGAGCGAGCACAGCACGCTGAGAGGCGTCGAGCGCGGGCACGTCCAGGCCGGGCGGAGCCGAGACCGCGAGCCGATAGGCCGTCCGCACCCCGTGCACCTCCTCCCGAGCACCGCGATCTGCGCCGATCCCGATCAGATCAGACCATCGGGCACTGACAGAAACGCTGTGCGCACACGAAACCGCCCCGCAGGTTGCGCCTGCGGGGCGGTTCGAATGCGGTGCTGGTCAGCCGATCGGTGACATGCCTGTCAGAGCGGCGAGGACCGGGAGCACTCCGGGCGAGAAGGTCTCGGTGCCGTTGGCCAGCCGCAGACCGGCGATCCCGGAGTGCTTCTGGGCGTACTCCAGGGCCATCGCCAGGTCAGTGACGCCGTTGCTCGCCGGAAGCGGAGCCAGCGCCAGCGTGGACAGGATGCCGAAGGCCTTGCCGTCGGCGTCGAGATATCCACTACCCGAGTCACCGGGTACGCCCGGAGTCGCGGTGTAGACGTTGTGACTCCAGCCGCTCGAGTCGCTGCCCAGGCTCACACCCTGCTTGGGCGAGAGGAGTTCGATGCCGCCACGCAGCGGGGAGTTGCCGTAGCTGACCACGGTCTCACCGCTGCCGACGTCGGTCGTCCGCAAGCCGGTCGGCCCGCCCAGGAGGGGGATGGACGGGTTGACCTTGCTCAGGGCGCTCTTCGGGATCCGGATCAGCGAGAAGTCATTGAAGGCGCACGCGTTGGCGTCGCTCTCGTTGACGCTCTGCATGGCGATCCACGAGCTGTAGGCGATCTTGCCCTGGACCCCGGAGGCCCCGAGTTCGACCGGGGTACCCACGGGATGGCTCTCGGTCTGGCACCCGTCGGTGTCGCTGGACCCGCCCTTGCCCGAGCAGTGCGCGGCCTGGCCCAGGTAGGCCCCGCCCTTGGCATCGAGGAAGACGAAGTTGGAGGTGCACGCGGCACCCTTGGTGACCGTGGAGATCCCCGGATGGATCGTGGACAGCGCGGCTGTCGCAAACTCCGGAAGGGGATCCGCGGCCAGCGCGGTGGTGCTCGGGACGATGACGGTGGCGGTGGCGGCCGCAACGGTCAGGGTCGCGCTCAGCACCGTTCGGCGGAACGTGCTGGTGCGAGTGTTCATCAGCTGGCTCTCCTTAGTGACCCGAGTGAAATCAGGCATCGGCCGTGCTGTGGATCTCCCGACCGGCGCCCGCGGGAACGCAACGGTACCTGGAGAATTCCCCCCGTGATGGGGCAGAACAAAACAATTCTGCGCTCTTCAGCATCGCTCCGATAGTCCCGGAACAGGGGCGACTTTGCCCCCCCTGTTCCGACCTCGCACCTGACCACGTAGCCAGCTGCGGATTTTGTCCCTCAGTAAGAGGGTTTGTCCGGCTCGATCTGGCTGACCCAGGCGGTCACGCCGCCGCCGACGTGGATCGCGTCGGTGAACCCGGCCGCCTTGGTGACCGCAAGGGCCTCCGCCGAGCGCGTGCCGCCCTTGCAGTAGAGGACGACCTGCTTGTCGGTGGGCAGCTTCGCCAGGGCGGTGCCGTTGAGGAACTCGCCCTTGGGGATCAGGACGGCACCGGGGATTGCGACGATCTCGAACTCGTTGGGCTCGCGGACGTCGATCAGCGCGAAATCCTTGCCCGCGTCGATCATCTCCTTGAGGTCCTTCACCGAGATCGTCGAATCGCGGATGGCGTCGATGGCCTCGGTGGAGACCGAGCCGCAGAACGCGTCGTAGTCGATCAGTTCGGTGATCGCCGGGGCGGCGGGGTCGCGGCGGATCTTGACGGTCCGGTACTCCATCTCCAGGGCGTCGTAGATCATCAGGCGCCCCACGAGCGGCTCGCCGATGCCGGTGATGAGCTTGATGGCCTCGTTGACCATGACCGAGCCGATTGACGCGCACAGCACGCCCAGCACTCCGCCCTCGGCGCAGCTGGGCACCATGCCGGGCGGGGGCGGCTCGGGGTAGAGGTGGCGGTAGTTCGGGCCGTACTCCTCCCAGAACACCGACACCTGACCCTCGAACCGGTAGATCGAGCCCCACACGTACGGCTTGCCGAGCAGCACGGCGGCGTCATTGACCAGGTAGCGGGTGGCGAAATTGTCGGTACCGTCGACGATGAGGTCGTAACCGGCGAAGATCTCGAGGGCGTTGCTGGAGTCCAGGCGCACCTGGTGCAGGTTGACCTGGACCAGCGGGTTGATCTCGGCGACGGACTCCTTGGCCGACAGTGCCTTGGACTTGCCGACGTCGGACTGGCCGTGGATGACCTGGCGCTGCAGGTTGGACTCATCGACCACGTCGTCGTCCAGGATCCCTAGCGTGCCGACACCGGCCGCCGCCAGATAGAGCAGCGCGGGTGAGCCCAGACCGCCGGCACCCACGCACAGCACCTTCGCGTTCTTGAGCCGCTTCTGCCCGATCATGCCGACGTCGGGAATGATCAGGTGGCGGCTGTAGCGGCGCACCTCCTCAACGGTCAGCTCGGCGGCTGGTTCCACAAGCGGGGGCAGGGACACGGCGTACTCCGGTGCTCAAGGGGTTCCCGCTTCTCGTGACCAGTCTCGCGACCAGGCCCGATCGGCGTGCTTACGGTCCCCAACGGTGTCACGCCCCGGCTCATTCCTGCGCGCCGGGTTCGCTCTGCGCCAGCAGATTTCCGTACCTGCTGCCGTACATGTACGGCAGACAGCGCGCGGGCGCCCTCCTTACGTTCAGAGCCGTTCGCACGACTCATCCGCCACATCACAGGAGGCCCCGGATGACGCGTCAGATGGCTTTGGCAACGCTGCCCGCGCTGATCCTCACCCTGGCGGCCTGCGCCAGCTCCGGAGAGGCCACGATCCAGAAGGCGGCCGCGACCCCGACAACGCCGACTGCAACGCCGGCCGTTCAGGCCATAGCGACGGACCACAACGTGGTGACGAACTGGGCCGCGATCGTCCAACCGGCCATTCACAGCGCCACCGCGCCGCGGAGCCCGGCGAGCGCCGAGGTGCTGGCCACGATCGTCCATCTGGCCGTGTACGACGCGGTCGTCGCGATCAAGGGCGGGTACAGCCCGTACGCCGCGGCCATCGAGGCCCCCGGGGGCGCCAATCTCGATGCCGCGGTGGCGACAGCGGCCTACCGCGCCGCCCGCGGTCGGGTGGCCCCCACGCAGTTGCGCTACCTCGACGAGCAGTACGGCGCCTACCTGGCCGCGATCCCCGACGGTGCGGCGAAGACCGATGGTGTCGTGGTCGGTGACGCTGCGGCCGCCGGAATCCTCGCCAAGCGTGCCGGCGACGGCTACGACAACACCGTGGCCTACCTGTGCAGCGCTGCCGTGCTCCCGGTCGGGGAGTTCGAGCCCGGCGGAGGCTGCGGGACCGAACCGATCGACGCCAGGATCGCCCAGGTCACGCCGTTCACCTTCAGCGATCCGGCCCAGTTCCGGCCAGACGGCCCGGATGTCTTCACCTCCGATCGTTGGGCCAGAGACTTCGAGGAGGTCAAGGCCTACGGCGGGATGACCAGCTCGGTCCGCACTGCGGAGCAGTCCGACCTCGTCCACTTCTGGTCCGAGCACGCCTACGTGCATTGGAACCGCAACCTGATTGCCCTGGCCACCGCCCGGGACCTGGACAGCGCCGACACCGCCCGACTGTTCGCCATGGCGCACACCGCCGCCGCCGATGCCGTCGTCGCCGGCTTCGAGGCCAAATACTCCTACCGGAGCTGGCGTCCCCGCACCGCGATCCCGCGCGCGGCGGAGGACGGCAACCCGCAGACCTCCCCGGATCCCACCTGGACTCCACTGCTGTCGGTCGACCATCCCGAGTACCCGTCAGGTCACGCGTTCTTCTCCACCGCTCTGACCGATGCGGTAGCGGCGTTCTTCGGTACGCGCGAGGTTGCGTGGACGCTCGCCACCAACAAGGCCGCCGTACCACAGCTCGTGGCTCCGGAGCGCACCTACCCGAATCTCGATGCGCTCATGAAGGACGTCACCGACGCCCGAGTCTGGGCCGGTCTGCATTACCGGAACTCGATGCACGAGGGCGCCACCCTCGGCCGCCAGGTCGCGAACCACGTCCTGGCCGGCTACTTCCGTCCCGTCACCTGAAGAACTCTCTACAACCCATCTAAGGAAGGACCGACCATGATCTCCACCCGAACCCGAGTGATTGCCCTGCCACTTGCCGGCGCCCTGCTGTTCGGAGCGGGCCAGTTGACCGCGCGAAGCGCGGCCGCGGATGCCGACGCTTCGGCGACGGACGCCAAGCGAACCGGCTGCTCGACCGAGATGCTGAAGGGGCGTTACATCCTCAACGGGGGCGGCACCATCGCCGGCGACGAGTTCGACACCATCATCAATGTCGTGATGGACGGCAAGGGGACCATCACGGAGGGCTTGGCCACCGTGGTCCTGCAACGCGTCGCCGTCGCCGAACACATCACGATAAAGAACGCCAGCTACTCGGTGGACGAGAACTGCGCGGGCAAGCTGAAGTTCTTGGCCGTCCACAACACCGAGATCCTCGCCCCCTACGACCACGTCCACGACACCGAGATCCTGGTCTTCGACGGCGGCCGGCAGTTCTCGCTGATCAATCTGACCACCGAAGTGCCCGGCGCGCCGAACGTCATGTCCGAAGCCTTCCGGTTCACCGCGCACCGGGTGTAACGGTCAGGCACCCACCAGGGGGCTCCGCGGCCGGGGCTGAGCCGATGCTCAGCCCCGGATCCGGATTCCGTACTTGTACGGCAGACACCGCGGGTCATCCCGCCTAGGTTCACAGCTAACCATCAGAAATCGGAGGCGACATGACGCAGCAGTGGAGTCCCGACAACGGAGTAGACCGCCGCACCCTGCTGCGAGGCGCCGCCGGGCTGGGCCTCGCCGCAGCCGGTGGAACGCTCTTGTCCGCCTGCGGCACAGGCGGCGACGACGAGCGGGCTGGCGCGGCGCCACGAGCGCGGTCGGGTCAAGGTCCGGCGCTGGAGACGACCAACATCCGCATGCTCGCCATCCCGCCCGCCACCTGCTTCGCCGGCAAGTATCTGGCGGAGCCGTCCCTGCGCGAGCAAGGGTTCACCGACGTGCAGTACACGCCGTTCGCGGCCAAGGACGCGTGGGACCGCCTGGCCGCGGGGGAGGCCGACTTCGGCATGGGGTACGCCGCCGCCATGATCCGCCAGATCGATGCCGGCGCGCCGTTGGTCATGCTCGGGGGGATCCACGTGGGCTGTTGGGAGATCATCGCGACCGGCGACATCTCCTCGATGCGCGACTTCACGGGCAAGACGGTGGCGATCGTCGGCCCGGACTTCATCGACGGCATGTTCCTGGCCATGACGTTGGCCAACGTCGGCCTCGACCTGCGCAAGGACGTCACCCTGGTCAACCACCCACCGACCGAGTTCGCCCGGGTCCTGTCCTCCGGTGAGGTCGACGCGGTGCTGGCCTTCCCGCCCATCTCCACCGACCTCAAGGCCAAGGGCATCGGCCGGGTGGTGCTCAACTCCATCACCGATGCGCCGTGGTCGAGCTACTACTGCTGCACGGCGGTGGTGAACCGAGACTGGATGCGCAAGCATCCGGGCGCTACCAAGGCCGCGATGCGGGCGGTCCTGCAAGGCGCCGACCTGGTCGCCGAGGATCCCAAGGCGTCCGCCCATCACCTCGTGGAGCGGGGTTTCACCCCCCACGAGGGCCACGCCCGGCAATCGCTGAAGGAGATCCCTTACGACATCTGGCGGGACTTCGATCAGAGCGACAGTGTGCGGTTCTACTCGCTGCGGCTCAACGAGGCGGGAATCATCGACAGCACCCCTGAGGAGATCATCAAGCGGGGAACGGACTACTCCTACCTGAGCGATCTCAAACGCGAACTGGGCGCTGCGCGTGCAGGGGCCGGAACTCATGCCCAGCACTCCTGAGCGGACCGGTGTGCACACGGTGTCGGGACCCTAGCCATGCGAGTCCGAGGCGGCTCCAGGCGTACCGTGCGACGGGTGCTGGTGCGCCTCGTGGCACGCGCAGCCGTTCCCATCCGGCGCAAGCTGATGGTGGCGTTCGGGGCGGTGGTTGCGCTGCTTGTCACCGTCGGCGCCATCGGCGTGTACGCCCTGGGTCAGGCCAACCAGCGCGCCGAAGAACTGGGCGACCTGCAGGGCAAGGTCTCCATCTACCGTCAGCTGCAGAACGACACCAACATCAAGCTCTACGGCGGGGCCTCCGTGCTCTCGGATCCGGACCCGACCGCTCTCGACGCCGCGCTGCGTCAGCTCAACCAGTCCTACGACTTCAGCCGACTGCAGTTCGAGGCCCAGGACGAGGGTGCGCTGCTCACCCGGATCGAGGCCACCTATGAGCAGTTCGTGACGGTCACGACCACGGCGATCGAACTGGTGCGCCAGGGAAAGCTGACCAAGGGTCAACAGTTTCAGCGCACCAACGCCGAGCCCATCGCGGACGACCTGGAATGGCTGACCAACCAGTTGGTGAACAAGGCAGAGGCCGACATCGTCAACCTGGTCGCCGACGACCGGCGGGCCTACCGGGACTCCCGGCAGGCGTTCATCGGGATCGCCCTCTCCGGCATCGCCCTCGCCCTGTTCCTGGGCTTCGCCATCTCCTGGTCGATCATCGGCCCCGTCACCCAAATGCGCCGGCGCCTCGATGAGCTCGCCGATGGGGACTTCTCCCGCCACGTCGAGGTGGCCAACCGGGACGAGCTCGGCGCGTTGGCCGCGAACCTGAACCGGATGAACGACGAGCTGGGCCGTCTGTACCACGATCTTGAGACGGTCAGCCACCACAAGTCGGAGTTCCTGGCCAACATGAGCCACGAGCTGCGCACGCCACTCAACGCCATCATCGGCTTCTCCGAGGTGCTGGGCGAGCAGCTGTTCGGTGAACTGAATGAGCGTCAGGCCGACTACGTCGCCGACATCGTCTCCTCCGGGCGCCACCTGCTGTTGCTCATCAACGACATCCTCGACCTAGCCAAGGTCGAGGCCGGAAAGATGGAACTGGAGCTTTCCACCTTCGACGTGGCCGAGGTCCTCGAGGTCGGCTTGACGATGGTGCGCGAACGCGCGATGGCCCACGGCATCACCCTCGACCTGCAGGCCGACCCCGAGCCCGGCGAGATCGAGGCCGACGAACGCAAGGTGAAGCAGATCGTGGTCAACCTGCTCTCCAACGCGGTGAAGTTCACCCCCGACGACGGGCGGGTCGAGCTCAGCGCGCGGCGGGTGGGTGCCTGGGTGCAGGTAAAAGTCACCGACACGGGCATCGGGATCGACGCCGCCGACCATCACCGGATCTTCGAAGAGTTCCAGCAGGCGGGCCAACGGGAAGGCACCGGTCTCGGGCTGCCTCTGGCGCGCGCGTTCGTCGTGCTGCACGGCGGGGAGATGGAGATCGTCAGTGAACTGGGGGTGGGCAGCACCTTCATCGTCAGGTTGCCCGTCCACCAGAGCGGGCCGGCAGAGCCTGCGTCGGCGCCCGCGATGGTGGTGATGAGATGAACGAACTGGTCCTCATCGTGGAGGACAATGGCAAGAACCTGAAGCTGGCCCGAGACTTGCTCACCTACTACGGCTTCCAGGTGCTCGCGGCCACCAACGCCACCGACGGCATGGCACTAGCTCGCGAGCGCCTCCCCACCGTCGTCCTGATGGACATTCAGCTTCCCGACCTTGACGGCGTGGCGGCGCTGGCCGAGCTGCGGGCATCGCCTGCCACCGCCGGCTTGCGGGTGGTGGCACTCACTGCCTTCGCGATGCGTCTGGACCAGGAACGCCTGCTCGCTGCCGGTTTCGACGGCTACCTGACCAAGCCGATCGACGTGCGCGAGTTCCCCGGCCAGGTCCGCCGGTTCTGCGAGCTGGGTGCGCCCCGACAAGAGGAACTTCTGTGATGGCGATGTCCCGCATCCTGGTGGTCGATGACACCCCGAGGAACATCAGGCTGCTCGAGGCCGTCCTCGTTCCCCGGGGCTATGAGGTGCTCTGTGCCGGCTCGGGCGAGGAGGCCCTCGAGATGGTGGCCAAGGAGCACCCCGACCTCCTGCTCCTGGATCTGATGATGCCCGGCATCAACGGTCACGAGGTATGCCGGCGGCTGCGGGCCGACCCGGCCACCGCCGCCCTGCCGGTCGTCATGGTCACCGCCAGCGGGAACGCGGAGAAACTCGAAGCGCTGGAGTCGGGGGCCGACGACTTCGTCACCAAGCCGTTCGAGGCGGCCGAGCTCCTTGCCCGGGTCCGCTCCCTGCTGCGCGTCAAGGCCTACCACGACGTCATCGAGGCCCAGCGCGTCGAACTGGCAGATCTGAACCGGACGCTGACCGCCCGGGTGGCCGAGCAGGTGGGCGAGCTCGAGCGCCTCGGCCGGCTCCGCCGTTACCTCTCGCCCCAGGTGGCCGACCTGGTGGTGTCCTCCGCGGACGACACCGTGACCCGCAGCCACCGCCGCGAGGTGGCCGTCCTCTTCTGCGACCTGCGGGGGTTCACCGCCTTCTCGGAGCAGTCCGAGCCGGAGGAGGTGATCGCTGTTCTGGCGGAGTTCCACGAGGCGGTGGGGCCGGTGATCAACCGTTTCGGGGCCACCGTGGGCTTTTTCGCCGGTGACGGGCTCATGGTCTTCTTCAACGACCCGATCCCCTGCCCGAACCCGTCCGAGTCGGCCGTCCGCTTGGCGGCGGCGATGCAGGAAGCGACCGCCGAGCTGGTCCGCGGATGGTGCCGGCTGGGCCGCGGGCTCGGCGTCGGCATCGGCATCTCCTTCGGGTTCGCCACCCTCGGGGAAGTGGGATTCGACGGCCGCTACGACTACACCGTCGTGGGCAGCGTGGCCAACCTGGCCGCACGGCTTTGCGACCAGGCCGCTCCGGGGGAGATCCTCGTCAGTGGGCGGGTCCAAATGGCGGTCGGTCCCCTGGTCCGAACGGAGCCGGCCGGCGAATTCTCCCTCAAGGGCTTCACTCGTCCGGTGGCGGTTCATCGAGTGACGGGATCGACGAGTTCCGAGAGCCCAGCGCCGGACAAGGGCGTCGGCGGGAGCAGCGTGGGGTTCTCCTCCCTCAGCGCGCGTGAGCGGGAGGTGGCCCGCCTCGCCGGCCGGGGGCGAACAGCTCCCGCCATCGCCCGCGAGCTGTTCATCGGAGAGCGGACTGTCGAGAGTCACCTGGGCCGCATCTACGCCAAGCTCGGTGTCAACTCCAAGCTGGACCTCGTCCGCCGGGCCACCGAGCTGGGCCTCGTCGAGTAAGCCACCGAAACGCAATACGTCCGGCTAACCCGCCGCTCTAGGCGCGGGTCAGCCGGACGCATCGTGGATCTGACGCTTCGTCGCGTTGGTGCTACTTCTTCTTGCCGAGGTCCTTGGTGTAGACCTTGTCGTAGTCGCCGCGCTCCACGTCGAAGTCCAAGCCGGCCTTCTCGATGGTGACGTGGGTCATCGCCTCGCTCGGCAACGCGCCGTGCCAGTGCCATTCCGTGGCGGGGTTGGCGATGACGTCACCGGCTTCGACGATGTGCACCCCGTCCTTGTCACCGAAGACCCCGCGGCCTGAGGTAATGACGATGTGCTGGCCCTCGGTGTGGCGGTGCGGAACCGTGCGCGCACCCTTCTCGAAGAAGACCACCTTCGATTCCAGGCCCGGCAGCGCGATGGGCAACTTCTGCAGCTTGACGATGTCGGCGTTCTCGAACAGCGCCCGGCTGGCTTCGGGAATGGCGATCGCGGACTTGGGGTCCACGCTCGCATAGGCGTTCGCGGTCAACGCGGCTGCTGCCGCTGGTGCCGCTGCGGCCGTGTTGGTCACAGCGTCGGCATCGTCGTCACCACAGGCCGCGAGGACCATCGATCCGACGATCAGGCCGCCGCCGCTGAGCATCATCTTGCGACGGGTCAGCGCGCCCGCCTCAGTGTCGTTGTTCTCCATCAGGCGCCGTTCTCCTTGAGGAACTTGCTGACGACCTCACGCTGGTCCTTGACGCTGGTTTCGTAGCCGAAGCCGTGTCCGGTCTCGGCGAATTCCTCGAACGTGACCTTGGAGCTGGACGCGTACCGCATGGCCTGGAACTCCAGGGCCGGCGGCGGGAACAGCGCGTCCTTGGCGCCACCGATGATGAGCACCGGGATCGTGGTGGTCGCCACGCCCTGGATGTTGGCCGCGATGCCGTCCTGGAAGGAGAGCAGGTCACCGCACGGGTCCGGCGCCGGCGCCGGGGAGGCCGCGCGCACCTTCTGCGTTGCGCTGTGGAAGAGGATGCGGTTCTTGTCGGTGCCGAACGGGGTGTAGTTCTTCGGCGTGGTGTTCAGCTGGCCGGCCGCGGACTTCACGCAGCGCTCGTTGGTGGCCACGATCTCCATCACGGCGAACTCCGAGGTGGTCTGGTCCGCCCAGCCCCAGTTGATCATTCCGTCGGCGTCGTCGAAGGCGTAGGCCAGGATCGTCGCGGTCAGGCCACCGGCGGAGTGGCCGCCGACGATCACCTTGTCGAAGGAGGGCGCAGTGCCCTTGGCGGCGGTGTAATCCCCGCTCTTGAGCGCCTGCACGACCTGGTTGGAGGTGTCGGCCTGCGAGCCGAAGCAGCTTTCCAGGCCGGGAACCCGGTCGCTCTTACCGTAGCCGAGGCGGTCGACGGTGACCGAGACGTGGCCCTTCTTGGCCATCTCCTGCGCGAAGTTGTAGCCCTTGATGGGCATGTTCCAGTAGCCCTCGCCCTGCGTCACGGCGTGCAGGTACAGCGTCGCGGCGTCGGCCGTCTTCAGCACCGACTCCAGCGCCGTGATCCGACCACGAATCGTGTAGTCCTTGCCGTCTGCCGGCGTGCTGCAGACCACCGGGGTGCGGTTGGTGTTCTTGACGTTGAACTCGACCGGGATCGACACGATCTTGTTGCCCGCGGCATCGGCCGCCTGCGCGGACTGGCCGGACGCGAGCGCCGGCACCGCGAGCAGGCACGCCACCGAGGCGGCTCCTGCCAGCAACTTCGATTTCTTGGAACGCATAGAGAACTCCCGGGATCTGGGGGGTGAGGCTTGGGTCGGCAGCGTCTGCCAAAGCGCCACCCGAGATGCATGGCGTAACTCCGGGGCTCCGACATCGTTGTCATGAGCAGACGCTTATACCGCTCACGTTAGATGAGGAACTGCTGAGAAATCAGTGGCTGAACCGCCACATTTCGCCGCGATACCGACAAGAACTAGTCGGATTAGAAGTGTCCGATATGTTAACCGACATGGATGTGGGCGTCTTCGTCGTCGACGATGTAGCGGATTTCGGCCTCGCTGCGGTCCTGGAGGTGTTGAGCACCGCCCAGTCGTTGCGCGAGGAGATCGACACTCCCCCGCAACCTTGGCGGATCAGCACCCTCGGCCTCGGGGGTCACGTACGTACCGGCGCCGGACACACCGTCCCCACCACCCCGCTGGACAGCGTGGCGGGCCTGCCGGACCTGCTCATCGTGCCCGCGGTCAATGTCAAACAGTCGGGCGCCTTGATCGAGCTGGTGTCCTGCCCGCAGAACCGGCCCGTGCTGGAGCTCATTGCCCGCGCCCACGCGGAGCGGGTGGAACTGGCCGCCGCCTGCACCGGCACGTTCTTCCTCGGCGAAGCGGGCGTCCTCGATGGTTCGGCGGCCACGACCAGTTGGTGGCTCGCGCCGGTGTTTCGGCATCGCTACCCGCTTGTGACCCTGGAGGAAGGCCATACCCTGCGCCGGGCGCCCGGCATCACCACCGCAGGTGCCGCCTTCTCCCATGTCGACCTCGCACTGTCCCTGATCCAGGCACAGAGCCCAGCTCTCGCCGACCTCGTCGCCCGCTATCTACTGATCGGCGGCACCTCCCCACAGGCAGCGTTCGCGGTGCCCTCCGCGATGGCTCAGCACGATCCGCTCACCGCCTCGTTCGAGCGGTGGGTCCGCCAACATCTCGACCAGCCCATCAAGATCTCCGCAGCGGCCGGCGACCTCGGAGTCTCGGAACGAAGTTTGCAGCGAGCCACTGCCGCCGCTCTCGGCATGTCGCCCATGGACTTCATCAACGAGGTCCGTCTGGACCGCGCCACCTACTTGATCCGCAGCACCAACGCGACCGCAGAGTCCGTGGCCGCCCAGGTCGGATTCCTCAACGTCGGGACGCTGCGGGACCTGATCCGGCGGCGTCGGGGCATGACGATCCGCGAGCTGCGTCGCGGTCGAGTTAGCCCTGCGCTCGCCACCGGTGGCCCTGACAGGGCCCTCTGAGCCCGGCGCCCGTGAGGTGACGGACTAGAGGGCAATCCCGGCCCGTGCCGGCTGATCCTGCAGGGCGATCAGTGGTGCGGGTCAGAGCTTGCTGCCGCGGCGCTTCCGGTCCTCGGCCCCTAGCGGGGCCTGCGGTCCGGGTCGCCTTGCCATCGGGATTGTGGTGCAGGTAGGTGGGTGGTTCACGTGATGGCTGGGCTCGGCGTGACAGGGTCAGGTCGTCTCGGGTTTCGCTGCGGTGGAAACGATTCAAGAATCTGATGTTACGTCAGATTACTGTGATCGGACCGTGACCTGCAGGAGCCTCACGGGGCCGTTCTGTCGGCGGAACTGTCGGTGCGCCCCTCTAGCGTGAACGATATGCAGGCAACGCAGCTCCGCGTGACCGACGGGGCCACCGACGGACCCCTGTCGAAAAGGGGAACTGTCGGTGGCCCCCTCTAGCGTGAGCGCTATGCAGGCAACGCAGACCTATCCGGGCATCTCGGCGGGTTTCCCGCTCGGGGGGTTCGTGCCTGCCGAGCTCGCGGGGGTGGCGCTGGCGGACCTGACCGGGTTCGACATCGTCACCGTCCTCAAGGCCGAGTACCGGGCGCAGGCCCGCCAACGCGCCCTGGTCCTCGCGGCGGTGTGGGAGGCCGCGCTGCGTGAGGCCGGGTCCGCCGACCACGTCGGGAGGATGGCGCGTCCGGATGAGTGGTCCGCGGACGAGGTCCGCGCCGCCCTGGGCCTGACCCGCACCGCCGCGGAGAGCTTGCTCGCCCTGGCGGAGTCGATCTGCGTCCGCCTGCCCGAACTGCACGCCGCGATGGCCGCCGGGGAGCTCGATGAGCCCCGCGCCCGGCTGCTCGCGGAGTGGACCGCTGACCTGTCGCAGGAGCACGCGCACGGGATCTGCGCCAAGCTCCTCCCGCTGTGCGCTCTGACGGCCAATCCGATGTTGACGACGGGGCAGTTGCGCGAGCAGATCAAACGCCTCGCGATCGCCCTGGATCCGGACTGGGCCCAACGCCGGTATGAGAACGCCCTGCGGGAGCGGCGGGTGGCCGGGACCCGCAACGGGGATGGGACCGCGGACCTGGCCGGGTATTAACTCCCCGTGGAACGGGTCGCTGCAGCGTGCCGGCGCATCGACATGTTGGCCAAAGCCGCGAAAGCTGGCGGGGATCCGCGGCGGATCGATCACCTGCGCGCGGACCTGTTCTGCGGGATGACCGACGGCACCTACGAAGGACTGACCGACCGGGCGATCCTGGCCCACCTGAGCGCGGCCCGCCCCGAACCCGACCCCGACGACAACAGCGACGACGCCCAGGTCGCGCAGTGGATCGCGGAATCCACCGCCCGGATCACCGCCCACCGGGCCGCCGCGCGTACCGCCCATGCCGGCACCGAGGAACCGACCTCCACCGCGACTCCGGATGCAGGTAGTCCGGCAGACCCGGCCCGTAGCTCCGCGGACCCGGCAGACCGCTCGTCTGACGACTCAGGCAGCGCGGCAGGCAGTGCGGCGGACCACGGGCGTCAATCGGACCTGGCACCAGCCACCGCGGGCATTCCCGCTCCCCGGTCCGCTCCCACGCCCACGCCCACGCTCTCCCACCTACCCGCGCCGGCGCCGTCGCGGGCCGGGGTCGAACTACGGGTGCGCCTGTCCACCCTGCTCGGCCTGGACCGCCTCCCCGGTGAGCTCGCGGGATGGGGCCCGGTCCACGCCGAACACGCCCGCACCCTCATCGCTGGGCTCGGGGTCGGGCAGTGGCGCTGGGCCCTCACCGACGAGGGCGGGCATTTGCTCCGGGCCGGGCTCACCCCCGCCCGCCCCGGCGGGATCCGCCTGCGCTCGGCCCACTCCAAGGCGATCGTGGACCTGGTCATCCCCGAAGCCTTGCTGAGCGACCTCACGACCGGGGACCTGGCCGCGACGTTCAGCGCCGACCCTTCCTTGGCCCTGGGCTGGCGGCCCGTGATCCGCGACATCGCCCGCCGGGCCGCCGCACCCGAGGGCACCGGACCACCCCCGGACCCCGGGCGCCGCCACGCCGGTGCCGAACTGAGCCGGCAGATCACCCTCGATCACCCGACCTGCATCGGCGTCGGCTGTCGCGCGCCCGCGTCCACCTGCGACCTCGACCACCTCATCGACTACGCCAAAGGCGGCCCCACCACCCGCGAGAACACCGACCCCGCCTGCCGACACGACCACCGCGTCAAACACGAAGGCGGCTGGAGGCTGACCCAGATCCAGCACGGGCACCGCTGGACCACCCGCCTCGGCCACACCTACACCGTCCCGACCCCGCCCGTCCTCCCCGGCGCAGCCCTGCCCGCCTCCGAGCGAGACAACCTCGGACGCCCCTGGCAGAACTCTGCCCTCTGGCACCCCGACCCCCCGGCCCCGCCGCCGACCCCGGAGCCCGAGCCCGCGAGGTCAGACCCCGCCGAGGAAC
>JBQTIR010000034.1:0-34875 GCA_052387905.1 Sporichthyaceae bacterium
GTTGCGCGCCCGGGGCCGTCCGTTCTTAAACCTGTTCGCGCCCCCCCTACCGGGGCCTCTCGCCCCCGTTGGGGGGCACGCTACGAGCGTTTCGGGTGCTGACTTCAGTTGCGATGGATGGCGACGATGCCGCGCTCGTCCTGACGGCCGGTCGGGGTGTACCAGTAGGGCGCTGCAGGGCGGCCGGTCAGGTGTGGGATACGGGTCAGCGAGATCCGGGCCTGCAGGGCCCAGGCGACGGTGAAGAGCAGGATCGCCCCCGTGCCCATGAAGAAGATCGCCCAGCCGGCCATGTCGGGTGCGTTCGCCATAACGGTGCCTCCGTGTCGTGTGCGGGCTCGGGGTCGGAGCCGCAGTGGTTCCTGCCGCGGGTACGCGGCGCCTGCCTCCACACTGCGCCCGCCCGGGCGAAATTGCGAGCCCTGGGCGATTACCGGGTGGTAACGCGACCGCGGCGGCGCACGTGCGTCCCGGGGGGCACTTCGGCGCTGACGGTGTGGATACGGTGGGGCTTCGCTGCTGTGGCGCTCGCTCAGGAGGTTCCATGCGGATCGGTGTGCTCACCGGTGGGGGCGACTGTCCCGGCTTGAACGCGGTCATCCGTGCGGTGGTGCGCAAGGGCGTGCAGCATTACGGTCACTCGTTCGTCGGCTTCCGTGATGGCTGGCGGGGACCCCTGGAGAACGAGACCCGGATCCTCGGTGTCCCGGAGGTGCGCGGGATCCTTCCACGCGGCGGGACGATTCTCGGCTCCTCGCGGACCAACCCGATCAAGATCTCCGGCGGGATCGAGAAGATCCGGCGCAATCTTGCGGATCTCGGAGTGGACGCGCTGATCGCCATCGGCGGCGAAGACACCCTCGGGGTGGCTACCCGCCTGCACGCCGAAGGCGTCCCGGTCGTCGGGGTGCCCAAGACCATCGACAACGACCTGGGTGCCACCGACTACACCTTCGGCTTCGACACCGCCGTGAACATCGCGGTGGAGGCGATCGACCGACTGCACACCACCGCCGAGTCCCACCACCGCGCGCTGGTCGTGGAAGTGATGGGTCGTCATGCGGGCTGGATCGCGCTGCACGCGGGGATGGCCGGGGGAGCGAACCTCATCCTGATCCCCGAGGTGCCCTTCGACATCGTCAAGGTGTGCGCGCTGATCGAGAGCCGCTTCCAGAGCCACTACTCCCCGATCGTGGTCGTCTCGGAGGGCGCGGTGCCCCAGGAAGGCACTATGGAACTGGCCTCGGGCGAGACCGACGCCTTCGGTCACGTGCGCCTCGGCGGGATGGGTGACCGCGTCGCCCGCGAGATCGAGGTCCGCACCGGCGCGGAGTCCCGAGCCGTGGTGCTCGGTCATGTCCAGCGCGGGGGCACCCCCACCGCCTTCGACCGCTGGCTCGCGACCCGTTTCGGCCTGCACGCGATCGACGCGGTGCAGGACAAGGCGTTCGGCACCATGGTCGCGCTGCGGGGCACCGACATCGTGCGCGTTCCGCTGGCGGAGGCCACGGCCTCGCTCAAGCTCGTCGACCCGAAGCTATACGACGAGGCCGAAGTCTTCTTCGGCTAACTGCGGCGCCCGGCGGGCGCCTCGCGGAGCTCTGGTCGTCGCCGATACAAATGCGGTGTTCGCTGCGCTCAACAGGCTCAATCGGCTCGGCCGTGAGAGGCACTCGTTCCTCGGCCTCACGGCTCTCACCTCAATCGCCTGTATCGGCCTCCTCCTCGGCCTTGCGATGCATCCCGCCGGATCACCGCAGTTGCGGCAGTCGCCTCAGGCCTCGGTCGAGCGGTCGAGTCGCGCGAGCAGGGCCAGGACGTCACCGGTAGCGCGTCGGTAGCGCTCGGCAGCCGCTTGTGCGTCGACCGGGGAGCCCGGGACCTTCCCGGTGGCCTGGGCGAGATTCTCCAGCCAGCGCGCCGCGGTCACGACCGGGTCCTGTCCGGGAGCGTCGAGCCGTTGGGCGCGAAGGGCGTCCGCCTCGGCCCGGATGCCGGCGAGAAAGTCGTCCCAGGAGGTGTTGTCGACCTCGAAGCCAGCGCTCATGGGATGCAGGCTAGGTCCCTGGAGCAAATGGGACAATACGGGCAACGTCACAACGTGTAGTCGATCATGGCCTTGGGTGGGGATGTTGATCACTACGGGTGAAGGGATGGGCCACGCGAAGCACGGGAAGTTGCACCGGACACGTAGCCTTGTCGGGTGAGTATCGACCTGGACACCTGGCGGGAACTGCCCGCGCTGCAGCAGCCCGACTACCCGGACGCGGTGGCGCTGGAGCGCGCGGTGGCCGAGCTGCGCTCGTTGCCGCCGCTGGTGTTCGCCGGTGAGTGCGACCAACTCAAGGCGCGGCTCGCGGCCGTGGCCCGGGGTGAGGCGTTCCTGCTGCAAGGCGGGGACTGCGCCGAGTCCTTCGACGTGCGAGGCGCGGACCCGCTGCGCGCGAAGCTGAAGACCCTGCTGCAGATGGCGGTCGTGCTGACCTACGCGGGCACGGTGCCGGTGGTCAAGATCGGGCGCTTCGCCGGCCAGTACGCCAAGCCGCGCTCGGCGCCGACGGAGACCCGCAACGGCGTGACGCTGCCCTCCTACCGCGGGGACGCGGTGAACAACATCGAGTTCACTCCCGAAGCCCGGATCCCGGATCCTGACCGCCTCGTGCAGATGTACAACGCCTCGGCGCGCACGCTGAACCTGGTGCGTGCGTTCACCCAGGGTGGCTACGCCGACCTGCGCCAGGTGCACGCCTGGAACCAGGACTTCGTCGCCGACTCACCGGTGGGCAAGCGCTACGAGAATCTCGCGGGGGAGATCGACCGGGCCCTGGAGTTCATGCGGGCCTGCGGTGTGGACACCGACGCGCTGGCTACCGTGGACATCTACTCCAGCCACGAGGCGCTGCTCATGGAGTACGAGCGCGCCCTGACCCGCATCGACTCGCGTACCGGGCTGCCCTACGACGTCTCCGCGCACTTCGTCTGGATCGGTGAGCGCACCCGCAACCTCGACGGCGCGCACATCGACTTCATGCGTAAGATCCGCAACCCGATCGGCTGCAAGCTCGGTCCGTCCTCGACGCCCGACGATGCCCTCGCCCTGATCGAGGCGCTCGACCCGGATCGTGAACCGGGCCGGCTCACCTTCATCACCCGGATGGGCACCGGCAAGGTCCGCGACGTCCTGCCGCGACTGGTGGAGAAGGTCACGGCCTCCGGTGCCGTCGTCGGCTGGGTCTGCGACCCGATGCACGGCAACACCTATGAGGCGGCCAACGGCTACAAGACCCGCCGCTTCGACGACGTCCTCGACGAGGTCCGCGGCTTCTTCGAGGTCCACCGGGCGCTGGGCACGCACCCGGGCGGGATTCACATGGAGCTGACCGGGGACGACGTCACCGAGTGCACGGGCGGCGGCCACGAACTGGACGAGTCCAACCTGCACCAGCGCTACGAGACCGCCTGTGATCCACGGCTGAACCGCACCCAGTCCCTGGACCTGGCCTTTGAAGTAGCGCGCATGTACCGCGAATACCACTGACCAGGTGATCGATCTCCGCTCCGACACCGTCACGCGGCCCACACCGGGTATGCGGGCGGCGATGGCCGCCGCCGAGGTCGGCGACGACGTGTACGGCGAGGACCCGACGGTGCTCGCGCTCCAGGAGCGCGTCGCCGACCTGCTCGCTCATGAGGCCGCACTGTTCACCCCGACGGGTTCGATGGCCAACCAGTTGGGCATCCGGGCCCTGGTGCGTCCGGGCGAGGAACTGCTCTGCGACTGGGGGGCGCACATCGTGCGTGCGGAACTCGGGGCGCACGCCGCCTTCGGCGCAACCACCTCGCGGACGTTCACGACGCTGCACGGCCGCCTCGACGTGGCTGAGGTCATCCGGCATGTCGCCGAGCCGGCCGGGCCCTTCATGGTGTCCACCGGTGTGGTGGCGATCGAGAACACCCATAATTTCGGTGGCGGCAGCGTCCAGCCGCTGCCAGAAATTCTGAAGTTACGTCAGTTCGCGGATGGGGCGGGGATCCGCCTGCACCTGGACGGAGCGCGCCTGTGGAACGCCCACGTGGCGACGGGGGCGTCGATGGCCGAGTACGGGCGGGCGTTCGACACCGTCGCGGTGTGCCTGTCCAAGGGGCTCGGGGCCCCGATCGGGTCGCTGCTGTGCGGGCCGGCGGCGTTGATCGACGAGGCGCGCTGGTGGCGCAAGCGCCTCGGCGGGGGCATGCGGCAGGTCGGGATCCTGGCCGCGGCGGGCCTGTATGCACTCGAGCACCACGTCGAACGGCTGGCCGAGGACCACGCTCGCGCGTCCGCCCTGGCGAGCGCGCTCGCGTCCGCCGGGGCCGGCGTGGCCCCGGTCGAGACCAACATCGTCATCTTCGAGTTGCCGCCCTCAGCTCCGGGCGTCGAGGAGTTCGTGGCGAAGGCGCGCGCCGAGGGCGTACTGGTCGGTGGCTTCGGCCGACGGGTGCGCCTGATCACCCACCTCGACGTCGACGACGCGGCCTGCGGTCGCGCCGCCGACGTCCTGTGCGCTCTGATCGGTGCTCAGGTCAGCGGCTCGTAGGTGTCCAAGGCGTTGAGGTTGTAGAAGGTGGGCGGGCCGTCGCACAGCGCGGCCATGCCCGCCGCGAACTTCTGCGTGGACGGGTGCTCGGAGTTCTGCATGGCGTCGCCGTAGGAGCCGAACTCGGCAATCGTCAGGTAGCGGCCGGGGATGTCCCTGTTCTCGCAGGTGGTGACCCGAACCGGGTGGATGTTGTCGCCCGCGGCCGCCCGTTCGGCGCGGAATTCCTCGCCGAGCTTGGTGACCTCATCGAAGCGCGAGGTGGAGTACTCGATGATCTGGATGAAGCGGCCCATGCTCATGATCGTCCTCCCGGGGATCGGGTGTGCTGACCCGACGCAGCCTTCTCCCCGGGAGCGAGATCCGCAAGGTCAGTTCGAGGGCGGGGAGTCCACGCACTGCGCGAGGTAGAGCGCCTCACCCAGGGTGGTCATGAGTTCGAGTTGGGTCTCCAGGTAGTCGATGTGACCCTCTTCGTCGGCCAGGATCTTCTCCAGGAGCGCGGCGCTGGTCGCGTCGCCCTTGGCGCGGCACATGATCGCACCGGGCCGCAGCCGCGCCACCACGTCGTACTCGACCTTGAGGTCGGCCTCGAACTGCTCCTTGACGGTCTGGCCGATCCGCAGCGGGAGCAGCTTCTGGTAGTTCGGCAGACCCTCGATCATCAGGATGCGGTCGGTGATCGCCTCCGCGTGCTCCATCTCCTCGATGGACTCCGCGCGGGTCTTGCTCGCGAGCCGGGTGAAGCCCCAGTTCTGTTGCATCTTCGCGTGCAGGAAGTACTGGTTGATCGCGGTCAGCTCACTGGTCAGCTGCTCGTTGAGTAGGGCAATGACCTCGGCGTCGCCTTGCATGGAATCTCCTCGAGCGATGAGCGGTGGTGGTCCCCTCGATGGGGCGAGCGCGGTCGCTACGTGATGACGTTACGGGGCGACGTACACCGTTGTCATCGAAGGAAAGGCTGGCCTCAAGCGCTCATGACCGCTCGGGTTGGTAAGGCTGACCTGCGGAGATCACGCAGCGTTCGAGTTGTGTGACGCGTTGCTGGCGGCTGCGAAGCGGCGACGCGGGCAGCCGCTCAGGGCCTCGTCGACGACCTCACCGAGGCGGAGCAGGCACGAGCCGCATCCGGAGCCGGCCTGGGTGGCGTCCATGACGTCAATCGTGCACTGTGCCCCGTCCGAGACCGCGTCGAGGATCTCGTCCTCGGACACGGCGTGACAGATGCAGACGTACATCGACCGACTCCTCGGAACGCGGGCGAGCTGGCTCCTCTATTAGGCAAGGCTAAGCGAAGAGGGCAGCCCCGTCCAGGGCTGAACGGGTTCGCGCGGCGTGTCGTGTGCCGTGAATCTCGGCAACGTCAGCGAGAGCGAGCGCTATGGCGCTCGCTCTCGCTGACGCAACGTGGGTATTGAGGGACTACGGGGCGTCGACCACGGTGACGCCACCGGAGGTGATGTCCAACGGGGTCGGGCCGGGGGCGCAGCCGTCCATGAACATCTCGACCGGGCCGGGGCCGAAGAAGCCCATCTTGTCGCCGCTGGCGCCGTTGTCCTCGATCCAGATCAGCACGGACTGGCCGACGGCTGCCTCCGGGGTGCTGCCCTCCTCCACCGGGTAGATGAAACCGGCGCGGTTGCCCTCGACGTGCAGGCAGGTGATCGGGCCCTTGAAGTTAAGCGCGGGGTTCTTCGCCTCCCAGGTGCCGCCGGAGGGGCTGTCCGGGGTGGTGCCCTGGTTGAAGCCCTTGAACTCGAACGCCGCGATCATGCTGGCACCCTTGCCGCTCACCATGTCCTGCTTGGCGGTGCCGGCGTTGGCGGCACCGACCGGGACGAGCAGGGTCATCGCCGCAGAGGCGGCCGCGAGGCCGACGAGGCTGCGCTTGATCATGTGTGGTGCTCCATTTCGCAGATGGGCCGGGGCGCACAAGTGGCGGCCACTCGACGCAAGAGATGAAACATTCTCAGAATAGTCGCAGATCTGATGATTGCGACCGAAAGTGACATTTCACAATCCCGGTGCCCCAGCGGGGCAACTCGGGATCAAACGGACATTCGTTCGAGATCAAACTGAGGCTTGGCGCGCAGCATGTGTGATGAACCACACTCGGCTCAGTCGTCGTTGCCGCGACCGGGGCGACCGCTGGTCTGCAGCGTCACGGTGGTGCCTTCCGGGGCCTCGGTCCCGCCCGGCGGGTCCTGGGCGATGACCTCGCCACCGAACAGCGAGCCGAAACCGGCCACCCGCACCTCGTAACCGAGCTCGTCCAGCACGTCGCGGGCCTCGTCGAGGTCCATCCCGACCACGTTGGGCACCGTCGCAATCGCCGGCACCGGGGCGACGACGAGATCGACGCTGTCCCCGCGCTCCGCGCTCTCGCCGGGTTCGGGCCGCTGGGCCAGGACCTGGCCCGGCTCGGCATCGGCGTCGTCGATGAGGTCGTCATCGGCCGCGGTGACCTCGCCGAGTTCCAGGCCGAGGTCGGTGAGGATCTCGCCCGCCTCCTCCAGGGAGAAGCCGACCAACTCCGGCACCTCGACGGGGCGCGAACCGCGGCTGACCACCAGATCGACCACGGTGTCGCGGCGCTGCTCCGTCCCGGCGGCCGGTTCGGTCTTGATCACCAATCCTTCGTCGACGTTGTCGCTGAATACCTCGCGTACCTCGCCGGGTGAAAGATTGCCCTCGGTGAGCCGGTTCCGCGCCTCGGTCACGCTGATACCGCTGAGCGCGGGGACGGCAAAGCGCTCGGGACCCCCGGACAGCACCGCGGAGATGACGCCGTTCTTGGCTACCTTGCGCCCGGCAGCCGGATCGGTGCGCAGGACCTGGCCTTCGGGCACGGTCTCGTCGAACTCGGTCTGCTGTTCGAAGCGCACCGTCAGGCCGAGGTCCGCGGCTTGTTTGGTGGCCTCAGCGCGGGTGAGGTTGATCAAATTTGGAGCATCGACCGAACTGCCGACCGCGACCTGCCAGGCGCCGACTCCGACCGCGAGTGCGGTGAGCAGGACCAGGATCAGGGCGATCAGGCCGCGCCGGCGCCGGTTGGCCAGCCGTGGTGGAACCGTGACCTGCGGCGCGGCGGCCCGACGGGGCAGGTGGCCCTGGCCGGAACGGATCTGGGCGGTCGCGGCGTCCGGGCTGGCCCCCGGGACCGGGACGACCAGGGTCGGCGCGCCCTCACCGCGGCTCGCCGGCCGGGATCCGGCCCCGGCGAGGTCGTCGAGTTCGGCGGCGTTGAGCGCGCGGCGCGCGACGACCAGGTCGGCGAGGAAGGCGGCGGCATCCGGTGGCCGCAGATCGGGGGAGCGGGAGGTGGTGCGCAGCACCAGGGCGTCGAGTTCAGCGGGGACGCTGGCGTGCCGGGTCGAGGGCGGGGGAACGTCGTAGTGCACGTGGGCGTACGCGACCTGCAGGGGGGTCTCGCCGCTGTGCGGCTGGGTACCGGTCAGGCACTCGAACAGCAGGATCCCCGCGGCGTAGACGTCGCTGCGCTGGTCGGCGATCCCGCGTTCGACCTGTTCGGGCGCCAGATAGGCGACGGTGCCGATCAGCGTGCCGGTGCTGGTCGCGCCGTGCCCGGCGACCGTCTCGTTGCCGGCGGCGACGGCACGGGCGAGCCCGAAATCGGCGACCTTGACCCGGCCGTCGTCGGCGATCAGCACGTTCTCGGGCTTGATATCGCGATGGATGAGACCCGCGCGATGGGCGGCGGCGAGCGCCGCGAGTACCGGCTCCAGAACCGCGAAGGTCTCGCGCGGGGTCAGGCGCCCCTTGTCGCGCAGCCACTCGCGCAGGGTGCGCCCCGCGACGTATTCCATGGCCAGAAAGACGTAGCCGGCCTCGGCGCTCTGGTCGTAGACCGCGACCACCGACGGGTGGGACAGCCGGGCGGCGGCGCGCGCCTCGCGGATGAAGCGGTCGACGAAGGCCCGGTCCTCGGCGAGGCCGGCGTGCATGACCTTGAGGGCCACGACGCGTTCGAGGCGGGTGTCCATGGCCTCGTAGACCGTCGCCATGCCACCGCGGGCGATCCACCGCGTGATCTGGTAACGCCCGTCCAGGAGTTGGCCGACCAAGGGGTCGGAGAGCGGCGCTGCCATGTGCGAGAACTTTACGTGCCGAGGCGGCCGGTCGCTGGTGATGACGCTTGACCGTGATCACGACGGGGGATTCGTCCCGATTTGGATGACAGCCGGCCGGCGGTGACCGCGTGACGCATCGCGTGGGCCATCCCGACCGGATCCTGCGCGCGGGTCACCGCGGAGGCGAGCAGCACCCCGTCGCAGCTCAATTCCATGGCCAACGTCGCGTCCGACGCCGTCCCGATCCCGGCGTCGAGGATCACCGGGACACCGGCGGCGGCGGTGATCAGCGCGATGTTGTGGGGGTTGCAGATGCCCAGCCCGGAGCCGATCGGGGAGCCCAGCGGCATCACCGCGGCGCAACCCACCTGCTCCAGGCGTCGGGCGAGCACGGGGTCATCGCTGGTGTACGGCAGGACCACGAAGCCGTCATCGACCATCATCTCGGCGGCGGCGAGCAGTTCGACGGGGTCGGGCAGCAGCGTGCGCTCGTCGCCGATGACCTCCAGCTTGACCCAGTCGGTCCCCAGCGCCTCGCGGGCCAGTCGTGCCGTGAGCAGCGCATCGGCTGCGGTGTGGCAGCCGGCGGTGTTCGGCAGCACGGCGATGTTGTTGCGGGTCAGCACGTCCAGCACCGATCCGGCCGTCGCCGGGTCCAGACGACGCATGGCGACGGTGGTGAGCTCGGTGCCCGAGGCCAGTAACGCCGCCTCCAGGACCTCCAGGCTCGGCGCACCGCCGGTGCCCATGATCAGCCGTGAGGTGAAGGTCCGGCCGGCGATGACGAGCGTGTCGCTACCCACCCTGGACCGCCGTCAGGATCTCGACGCGGTCACCGTCCTCCAGGGGCAGCAGGCGCCAGCGTCCGCGAGGCACCACCGATCCGTTGACGGCAGCGGCGACCCCGCGCGCGGACGGGTCCCCGGCGAGACGTTCGACGAGGTCGGCGACGGTCGTGCCGGGCTCCAGCAGTTCGGGGGTGCCGTTGATGACGACCGAGCCCGCGTCCTCGGGTTCGGTCATGGCGTCGTACTCACGATCGTGGGGGCCTTCCACGTGCGCCTGCGGTGTGAAAGCTCAGCCTACGACCCGGCACCCGGGGTGCTCGCGGCCCCGGATGTGTGGGTGGTGAACCGGCGAGGGTCGAAGGGCGCTGCCTCGGCGGGTACCGCTTCCCCGGCGAGCACGGCGGTGAGGATCTCGGCGGTGATCGCGGCGAGCAGAACGCCATTGCGGTGGTGCCCGGTGGCCACGAGCAGGCCGGGCACCTCGCTCTGCCCGAGCAGCGGTGCGTTGTCCGCGGTCGCCGGGCGCAGGCCGGCGAGCACCTCGGCGACCTCCAGCTCCGCGATCGAGGGAAGGACGGCGCCGGCGTCGCGCAGCAGTTCGTACACCGCGCCGGCGGTGACCCGGGTGTCGAACCCCTGTTCCTCCGACGTCGCACCGACCACGAGTTCCCCGTCGGCGCGGGCCACCAGGTACACCAGGCTGCCGGCCACCACCGCGCGCACGGTGTGCCGCAGCAGGGGGCGATAGGCCGCCGGGACGACCAGGCGCAGCAGTTGACCCTTGACGGGACGCAGCGGGGCAACGGCGCCGGGCGGGACGCCGTCGAGCTCACCGCTCCAGCACCCGGCGGCGAGCACGATCTGGTCGGCCGACAGCGAGGTGCCGTCGCCGGTGAGGACGCCGGTTGCGCGGTCGCGCTCCACGAGGAGGCGCTGGGCGCGTTGGGTGCGGACGGTGACCCCGGCGCCGTGGCAGGCCGCCAGCAGGGCCCCTACCAGACGGCGCGGGTCGACCTGGTGGTCGCCGGGGGCCAGCATCGCGCCGCGGACTCCCGGCGCCAGCATCGGTTCCAGGTGGCGCAGGGCGCGGGAGTCCAGCATCTCGGCGGCGCAGCCCAGCCCACTCACGAACGCGTGGGCCTCCCGCACGACCGCGAGGTCACTGGAGTCGGCGGCCACGAGCAAGGTTCCGCAGGCGGCGTAGCCGGTGTCGAAGCCGGTCTGCTCGGTCAGCTCCGCGGTGAAGTCGCCGTAGCGGGCTGCTGCCGCCAGATTCAGCGCCAGCAGCGACCGCTCGGTGTAGTGCGCCTCGGTGACCGGGGCGAGCATGCCCGCCGCGACGTGCGAGGTAGCGGCCCCGGGAGCCGGGTCGAGGAGGGTGACCGTGAAACCGCGCTGCGCGGCGCGCCAGGCGACGGCGAGCCCGATGACGCCGCCGCCGACCACCACGACGTCTGGCATCGCGCCAGCGTAGGGCGTGGCTGCTCAAGCCCGGCGAGGGTGGCAGGCTTGCCTTCATGAGTGTGGAGTCCGGGCAGGCAGATGCGGCCGAACAAACGGTGACCCAGTGGTTGACGGTGCCCGAGGTGGGTGAGCTGTTGGGCCTCGATGTCCTCAAGGTGCGGGGATTGCTGCGGGATCGCCAGCTCCTGGCGCGACGGCGCGGCGAGCGCTCGGTGCTGCAGGTGCCCGCGGACTTCCTGCTCGATGGCGTGATCATCAAGGGACTGCCCGGCACGTTGTCGGTTCTGCGGGACAACGGGTTCAGCGATGACGAGGCGATGCGCTGGCTGTTCACCGCCGACGACTCGCTGCCGGGAACTCCGACGGCGGCCTTGCGGGAGAACCGCGGCACCGAGGTGCGGCGGCGGGCGCAGGCGCTGGCCTTCTGATGGCGCCCCTGTTGCCGGGCACTCGCTGATGGGCGCGCGCGATCAGCTTGCGGCGGCGCGCGTCTACCTGTGCACCGACGCCCGGGAGAAGCAGGGTGATCTGCCCGAGTTCCTCGACGCGGTCCTGGGTGCCGGCGTCGACATCGTCCAGCTCCGGCAGAAGGAGATGGAGGCCGCCGACGAGTTGGCGGTCCTGGAGGTCTTCAGCGACGCGTGTGCGCGCCACGGCGCCCTGCTCGCAGTCAACGACCGGGCAGACCTTGCCTACTCGGCGCGCGCCGACATCCTGCACCTGGGCCAGAACGACCTCCCGGTGCCCGATGCGCGGTGGCTGCTCGGTTCCGGCGTACTGATCGGGCGCTCGACCCACGATGACGCCCAGGTCGACGACGCGCTCGCGGATCCGTGCGTCGACTACTTCTGCGTCGGGCCGACCTGGGCGACGCCGACCAAGCCTGGACGCCCCGCGGCCGGGCTGGAGCTGCTGCGCTACGCCGCGGGACGCTCCCCGCGGCCGTGGTTCGCGATCGGCGGTATCGATCTCGGCAACCTGGATGAAGTGTTGCGGGCCGGCGCCCGGCGCGTGGTCGTCGTCCGCGCGATCACCGAAGCCGACGATCCCGCGGCCGCAGCGCGGGAACTGGCCAGGCGAGTACGGGGCACCGGTCCCCCCTGACGGTCCAGCGCCAGACACGCGAATCGTGAGGACTTCACGGTTGGTCGAAATCTCGTCAAGTACCGGCGGCGCCCTACCCGCGCGCCCTAATGTCATTCATGACGGAGTGCACACCGTCACCGCTCCGGAACCCCGAGAGTCCGGACGCACCACCAGTGGTGCGTGAGGCGCCCGACCCCCTGCGGCGCGCCTCACGCACCCGGTGTTGTTAAGGGGGCCGAACCTGGTCTGGACCCGGGTGAGAGCCTGAACCCCGTGCGCGCCCTGTCCTACCTCGCGATGCTGATGGGTTGCCTGGCGGCCACCGTTCCGCTGGAACGCATCTTCGGCTTACGGGTGCTCCGCCGACCGCGGGTCCTGCTGGCCACGCTCGCCGGTGCGGCGACGCCCTTTCTCGCCTGGGACCTGTGGGCGACCGATCGCGGGCACTGGTCCTTCGACGCCGGCCAGACCCTCGGCATTACCGTGCCCGGCGCTCTGCCCGTCGAGGAGCTGGCCTTCTTCGTGGTGATCCCGCTCGCGGTGGTGCTGACCTACGAGGCGGTCGGTGTGGTGCTGGCGCGGCGGGCGGGGGAGCGGGCGTGACGTACACCCAGATCGCGCTGTTCGCCGTGATGATCGCCGTGCTGCTGGATCTACTCCTGGTACGGACGCGACTGTTGAGCACGGCGCGATTCTGGAGTGCGTACGCGATCATCGTGTTCTTCCAGCTGCTCACCAACGGCTGGCTGACGGGGCGTGAGATCGTCCGCTACGACGCGGACGCGGTGCTGGGCGGCGCCGAGCCGGTATTCCTCGGATCGTGGCGAGTGGCGTGGGCGCCGGTGGAGGACCTGATGTTCGGCTTCGCGTTGGTGGTCTGGACCTTGATGCTCTGGACCTGGTGGGGGGCGCGCGGACCGGTGTCGGCCGTGCGCGCCCGGCGCGAGCGGGCGTAGGCCGCTGCGGCGACCCGGGCCCTGGTGCGGGCCGGCACGGCGACGCGTTGGGTGAGCATCGGCAGGTGGCGGCGCTCCAACTCGTCGAGGATCCCGCGGTAGAGCGTGGTGGCGGCGCGGATGGCGTCGCGGCTGCTCGGGTGCAGGAGCTCGACGCCCGGCCGAGCCGCCTCGTACCAGGCCCGCGTCCGGTCGATCTGAAAGCGCATCAGGTCATCGATCGCCGGGGTACGTACCCGTGCCTGCAGGTCTGCGCGCGTGACGCCGTACGCCGCAAGATCCTGGGCAGGCAGATAGAGCCGGCCGCGGTCGAGATCCTCGCCGACGTCACGCAGGAAATTGGTCAGCTGGAAGGCGATGCCCAAGGCGCGGGCGTGCTCGGCGGCCGCCGGATCGCCGGGGTCCAGCGGACGCAGGATCGGCAGCATCTGCAGTCCGATGACCGCGGCCGAACCCTGCATGTAGCCGAGCAGGTCGTCGAAGCTCGCGTAGTCGGTCACGGTGAGGTCGGCGCGCATCGAGTCCAGGAAGGCAGTGACCTGGGCCCGGGGGATCTGCCACGTCGTCGTGGTGTGCACGAAGGCGCGCCCGATCGGGTCGGTGCTGGCGCCGGCGTCGAGGTCGGCGAGGCGGGCATCGGACCAGGCGGTCAGGCGCCGGGCCTTCTGCTCGGCGGTCGAGTGATCGGTGGCGTCGTCGACGAGCTCGTCGGCGTAGCGGGCGAAGCCGTAGAGCGCCCAGACGTAGGGACGGCTGGCCGGGGGCAGCAGCAGGGTCGCCAGGTAGTACGTGCGGCCATGACGGGCGTGCAGGTCCTTGCAGCGCAGGAAGGACCGCCGCAATTCGGGGTCGAGGATCCCGGCGGCGTCCAGAGCGCCGTGAGCGACGCGATCGAGCCAGGAACGGGTGAGCGGCGCCAGCCGGCCACCCGTACCGCGAGACATGGGGCAAGGTTAGGCCGAGGGTGGGAGTCGGCGGACGGTGGCAGGCCCGAGCAGAGTATGACCGGTTATACTTTGGAGATGAAGATCGCCATCTCGCTCCCCGATGATCTGTTCACCCGAGCGGAGCTCGCCGCTGAGCGGCTCGGGTTCAACCGCTCACAGTTGTACGCCCGGGCGCTCGAGGACTTCCTGATCGCCCAGGGCGCGGACCCGGTGACGGCGCGCCTCGATGCGCTTGCCGAAGAGCTCCCGCAGGTCGATGGCTCGGCGGCGGGTCGAGCGCTGATCGAGAGCGGAGGATGGGAATGGTGAACCGCGGCGAGATCTGGTGGGTGGACTTCGGCGAGCCTGTGGGGTCCGCTCCCGGCTTCCGCCGCCCGGCCCTTGTGGTGTCCTCCGACCGCTTCAACCGTTCGCGGATCAGCACGGTGATCGTGAGCGCGGTGACCTCGAACCTGCGCCTGGGTGAGGCGCCTGGCAATGTCGCGCTGCCGGCCGATTCGCTGCCGAAGCCGTCGGTCGTCAACGTCAGCCAGCTGATGACGGTCGACCGGGCCCTGCTGGACGAGCGGGTCTGCGCGCTCGGGCCGACGGTAATGGCCGCCGTCGACGACGGGCTGCGACTGACTCTGGGGCTGGGGTCATGGTCGGTCAGCGTGCGCTCAGGTGGGTGAACCGGGCCTGGTGACGTTGGGGCAGCACCGCGTTCCGGGAGCGCGAAGTTGCGATGGTGGGTACCGTCGCAGCGTGAAGCGATCCCGGGTGCTGCTGGCGACGGCCGGCGCCGTCGTGGCGGCTGCGGTGGGGGCCGCCTCGCTCCCCACCATTGCCAGTGGCTCGGCGGGCGCGGTGCGGCCGATCCGGTATGTCGCGCTCGGGGACTCCTACACCGCGGCGCCCGGGGTGCCGCCGGTCGCGGTCGGGACGCCGCCGGCGTGCGCCCAGTCGGGATCGAACTATCCGCACCGCTTCGCGGAGGCGATCGGGGCGTCGCTGGTCGATGTCAGTTGCTCCGGTGCGAAGACCGTCGATCTCACGCGGGCGCAGTTCACCGATGTGCCCGCACAGGTGCGCGCGCTCGATGCCGAGACCACGTTGGTCACCGTCGGGATCGGCGGCAACGACGACAACCTCTTCGCCCGCGCCGTGGCATCCTGCGCGACGACCTCGGCCAAGATCCTGCTTGGCGAGGGGTCGCCGTGCGCGGACAAGTTCGGACCGAAGTTCCGCCGCGAGATCAAGGCGAACGCTCCTGCCATGCAGGCGGCCCTGCGCCAGATCCAGCAGGCGGCCCCGGCCGCACGGGTGATCGTGGTCGGCTATCCGAACCTGCTTCCGCGCAACCCGGTCGGGCAGTTGGCCTGCCTGGCTGCGGGCGTGCCGTTCACTCCGGGCGACATCGCCTACCTCGACCGCGTCGAACGGGACCTGAACTCGATGCTGCGCTCCGCCGCGAAGGCCACCGGCGCGGACTACCTCGACACCTACACCTCGAGCGTCGGCCGCGACATGTGCGCGCCGCCGTTGGTGCGCTGGATCGAGCCGCCGATCGTCATCTCCCCGGCCGCACCAATCCACCCCAACGCCGCGGGTCAAGAGAACGTCGCCGCCCTGTTGCTGGAACTGGTGACGGGCTTCGGACTGCGCTGAGCCCGCTCAGCCGCCGGACTTGCGGCGGAACATCTTCTGGGCCTTGGCCGGGCCGTGGGCCTCGGAGCCGCCCTTGGCGTCGGTGGTCTCGGCACCGGCGTTCTTGGCCGCCTTGCCGGCCTTGCGGGCCATGGCTTCGCGGAACTTGGCCTTGGGGTCGTCGCCGGCGAAGACATCCTGGGCGGACTCGTCGGTGTCAGGGGTCTCGTCGGTGGGGTCGCTCAGTGCATCCGTCATACCCCAAGCCTGGCACGTCCGGGCCGGACCTGCAGGCACCGGATGCCCTAGTTCGGCCAGGCGCGGGAGTGATAGGTGCGGTCCAGGCCGGTGATGCGCTCGGCGGCCAGGCGACCGGAGATCAGCACGGTCGGAACTCCGACGCCCGGCACTGTCCCGGAGCCGGCGAAGACCACGTTCTCGAAGCCCTTCGCCAGGTTCGCCGGGCGGAAGGGTCCGGTCTGGCGCAGCAGGTGAGCGGCGGCAAAGGGGGTGCCGGCGGCATGACCGCGGGCGAGCCAATCGGCGGGGGTACTGACCTCGCGGACCTCGATGCCGCCGGCGAAGCCGTCGTAGCCGCGTCGCTCGAGAGTGGTGAGCATGTGCTCGATGTAGCGGTCGCCGAACCTCTGCCAATCCTGACCACCCATCAGGTTCGGGGCGGGGAACAGAACCGAGTACGCGTGCCGGTCCGCGGGCGCGAGCGAGGGATCCGACACGGTCGGCGTCGTGACCAGGAACGACGGGTCGCTCATCGGCTTGGCGTCGACGATGAGCTCGGTGAAGGTCTGCTCCCAGGCGTGCCCGAAGTGGATCTCGTGATGGGCGCGGTCGGGATAGCCGGTACGCGACCCGGCGAGCAGCAGCACGCACGAAGGGGAGTAGCGCATGGTGCTCAATCGCCTCGGTGCGCCCCCGAGCAACGTCTGCCAGGCAACCGGCAGATCCGCGGTGAGCACGAGGGCGTCGCACTCGATCCGGGCGTCGTCCACGGTCCGGACCGCGACGACGCGGTCGCCCGTGCAGTCGACGCGAATCACCTCGGACTCGTAATGGAACTCGACCCCGTGCTTGGCGGCGACGGCGGCGAGCGCGGTGGGGAGTGCGTGCATGCCACCGCGCGGGAAGTACACCCCGGCCACGGTGTCCATGTAGGAAATGACCCCGTAGAGCGCGAGCGCCTCCTGCGGAGAGCATCCGGCGTACATCGCCTGGAAGGTGAAGGCGCGCTGGGTGCGCTCGTCGTGCAGATAGCGGGCCACGGTCGGGGCAAGCTTGCCGAAGCCGCCGGCGACGATCAGCCGCGCGAGGTTTGCGGTGAGCAGGTCGAGCGGGGAATCGACGTTGCGGTCGATGAAGTCGCGCATCTGGGCGCGGTAAAGGCGTTCGAGCCAGCGCACCATCCGCCGGTACCGCACCGCCTCGGCGGGCCCGGCGAACGCCGCAATCTCCGCCGCCATGGCGTCAGGGTCCGCATGCACGTCCAGGTGGGTGCCGTCGGCAAAACGCGCCCGATACGCAGGATCGAGTCGGTCCAGTGTCAGCCAGTCCGCCATCCGCTCCCCGACGCAGTCGAAGGCGTCGGCGACCAGGTCGGGCATCGTCAGCACGGTCGGGCCGGTGTCGAAGCGGTAGCCGCCGAGGTCGCGCCGCCCGGCTCGGCCGCCGGGGATCGACTCGCGCTCGAGCACGGTCACCCGGCGCCCGGCGCCGGCCAGGCGAAGCGCGGCGGAGAGCCCGGACAGTCCGGCGCCGACGATGACGACGTGCTCGGTGGGGCCGGTGACCGTGCGCATCAGGCTGCGTCCATTTCAGGAATCGCGTCGGATGACGGCGTCGACCAGGCCGGCCAGCGCATCGCGGGCGGCGGGATCGCGGATCGGGGCGAGCGCCAAGGCGTCGCCGGCCTCGCCGCTGCGGGCGTCAATGAGCTTCTCGACTCCCTCGCGGGCGCCGGTGGACTCCAGGATGGCGCGCAGGGTTTCCACACCGGCCTCGTCGAGCAGCGGATCACCGAGCAGGCGTTCCAGGGTCGCTCGCTCGGCCGGTGCGGCCAGGTCGAGGGCCGTGGCGGCCAGCACGGTGCGCTTGCCCTCGCGCAGGTCGTCACCGGCGGGCTTTCCGGTCAGCAGGGGGTCGCCGAAGACGCCGAGCAGGTCATCGCGTAGCTGGAACGCCTCCCCGAGCGGGACACCGAAGGCGGACAGGGCGCCCGTCAGCTCGGGTCCGCCGCCGGCGAGGGCGACGCCCAGGTGCAGCGGGCGCTCGACGGAGTACTTGGCGGTCTTGAAATGCAGCACGCGGGTCGAGCGGGTCACCGAGGTGGCGCCGACGTCAGCCTGGGCGACCAGGTCGAGGTACTGACCTCCCATCACTTCGGTCCGCATCCTCTCGTAGACCTCGAGACCGGCGAGGATCTGGGCGGGGGGCAGGGCAGCGCCGCGCAGCATCTCATCGGCCCAGCCCAGGCACAGGTCGCCGAGTAGCACGGCGGCGGCCGCGCCGAAGCGGTCCGGGTCCCCGGCCCACCCGGCGTCGCGGTGGCCGCGGGCGAGCTGCACGTGTGCGGCCGGGACGCCGCGGCGGCGGTCGGAGGCATCCATCACGTCGTCGTGGATGAGCGCGCTGACGTGCAGGAGTTCCAATGCGGCCGCCGCCGAGATGATGCCCCGATCGGAGGAGTCGTCGATCCCACCGGCGGCCCGGTAGCCCCAGTAACAGAACGCCGGTCGCAGCAGCTTGCCGCCGCCGGTGAGTCCGGCCAGGACCTGCATCGGCGGTGCGAGCTCGGGGCCGAGCTCAGCCAGGACCTCGGCGCGCTCGGCGAGGAAGGCTCCGATCCGGGACTGCACGCGAGCGCGCAGCGCCGCCCGATCCGCGTCCATTCCGGCCCATCCCCTCCACCTCGGTAACCTCAACCCACTATGACGACCGCATCTGGGGGCCAGGGCGCCGGGTCCAGCCCGTCGAACCTCGGTTCGACCATCCGAGACCTGCTCGCCGCCGGGGGGCGCTCGTATTCCTTCGAGTTCTTCCCCCCGCAGACCGATGCGGGCGAGAAGACGCTCTTCGAGACGATCCGCGCCCTCGAGCCGCTGGCGCCGACCTTCGTGTCGGTGACCTACGGCGCTGGGGGCACCACCCGGGACCGCACCATCCGCATCATCGAGCGGATCGCCAATGAGACGACGCTCACCGCCGTCGGTCACCTGACGTGCGTCGGGTCCTCGCGCGCGGAACTGCGCTCGGTCATCGGCGGCTTCGCTGCCGCGGGGATCCGCAACGTGCTGGCCCTACGCGGCGACCCGCCGGGCGGCCCGCAGGCGCCGTGGGAACCGCACCCTGACGGCTTCACCCACGCCGACGACCTCGTCCGGCTGCTGCGCGAACTGGGCCAGTTCTGCGTCGGCGTCGCCGCGTTCCCCGAGGGTCATCCCGGCTCGCCGGACCTGGACACCGACGCCAAGTTCCTGGCGCTCAAGGCCGCGGCCGGCGCGGACTTCGCCGTCACCCAGTTCTTCTTCGACGCCGATGACTACTTCCGCCTCGTGGACCGGGCCGCCGCGCACGGCGCCACGCTGCCGATCCTGCCGGGGATCATGCCGGTGACGAACCTCGGGCAAATCACCCGCTTTGCCGAATTGTCCGGAGCGGCTTTCCCGGCAGCGCTCGCGCAGCGGCTGGAAGCGGTCGGCGACAACGCGGCCGAGGTCCGCCGGATCGGGGTCGAGGTCGCGACCGAGCTGTGCTCTCGCCTGCTCGACGGTGGTGCGCCGGGCCTGCACTTCTACACGTTGAACCGCTCCACCTCGACACTGGAGATCTACCGCGCGCTCGGCCTGGGCCAGTCCTCGTGATCAGCTGAACGGATGATCCCGTTGTGTCCGATAGGCCGACACAGGTCAACCGGGATGGCTGATGGCGGCAGGCCGTGGATCGCCGATTCTGAGGGTACGTCGGATTAACCCCCGACCGGATGTGTCGCCGCTGACCCTGCGGAGGGGGCTGGGTCAGCGGCGAGCTTCTGTTAACGGGCGCGGCCGATGCTCTCCGCGACCAGGGCCGAGCCGAGCGGGACGAGATCGATCCCCGGGCCCGGGTGGACGTCAGACCCGACCTGCCACAGGCCCGTCGTGGGCCCGCCACCGTTGGGTGTCGGGAACAGTGCGGTGCGGCCCGTCAGCGCCGAGGCGTGCGCGCTGAGCGACCCCCACGGGCGGCCGGTGGCGGCCTCGATGTCGGCCGGCGTGCGGACCTCGTGCCAGCGCAGTCGGCCCGAGACCTCGAAGCCGCGGCGATCCAGCACGTCGATCAGCTGCTGGGCGTAGGCGGCCGTGAGTGCCTGTGTCCACGTCACCGCACGGCGGTTGTCGTCGTGGCGCGGCACGGTGACCTGCACCTGCCACGCGCTCGCCCCGGCGGGCGCGATCGCCTGGTCGATCCACAGGGTCGGATCCGCGGGCGGGCGGACCCGGCCACCGAAGATGTCCAGCACCTCGGCGTCGGGGTCGGAGCTGAAGGAGATGGTCGGTGCCGCCAAGGTCTGCGCGCCGTCGAGTGCGAGCAGCACGGTGAAGGTCGATGCCGAGCCCCGTTCGCCGGAGTAGTTCGCCGGTGTGTAGTGGTCGAGAAGCTCGTTCAGTACATGCTCCCCGCAGGCCGCGACGACGATGTCCGCCTCGATCGAGGACCCGTCGCACAGTACGACGGTGCGTATCGCGTCGCCCTCGACGGTGATGCGTCGTGCCGGGGTCCGGTAGCGGATGGTTGCGCCGCGCAGGGTGGCCCGGGCTTCCATGGCGTCCACCAGGGCCGCCACGCCACCGCGCGGCCGCCAGGTGCCGAAGGTTTGTTCCATGTGCGGCCAGATCGACACCAGCGCTGCGGCCTTGCGCGGATCGACGCCCAGGCGAAGCGGGTAGGAGTCGACGACCTGACGTAGCCGCGGCTCGCGCAGGTGCGCCTTGGCCATCGCCGCCAGACTGCGGTGCGGGGTCAGCGCCTTGAAGCGGGCGCGACCGGCCTTGGTCCGCATGGCATCGCGTAGCCGGTGGTCCGGGGCGGTGTTGAAGCCGTGCCGGAAGGTGGCCCAGATCTCGCCGGCCTCGCCGATGAACGCATCCCAACCGGCGGCTTCCCGCGCGCCGAACGCCGTGGTGAGCGTGTCGGTCATGCCCGCGCGCGTGGACGCGGGCACATCGATGGGGGGGCCGCCGGCAAACGCCCAGCGCACCGCCGGGTCGAGCGGAGCCAACTCCAGGACCTTGTCCAGCGGCGCGGTCTTGCCGGTCTTGGTGAACAGGTCGCGGTAGGTCGCCGGCAGGTGCAGCAGGGTGGGACCGGTGTCGAAGGCGAAGCCGTCGCGTTCGTAGCGCCCGCACTGCCCGCCCGGCCCGTCGGCCTGTTCCAGGACGGTGACGTCGTGACGCATCCGGGCCAGGCGTGCCGCTACGGCGAGGCCGGACATCCCTGCTCCGATCACCACCACGCGTGCCACGAGCGGAGAGCCTAGGCGGGCGTGGGCGCAGTGCTGACGTCCGACCAGAGGTGGCCTATAGCGCTCGCTCGGTCGGACGTCCGCATATGCGCCGCGCCCTAGGCCGGCGTGAGGATGGAGAGCGTCTCGCCACCGGGCGCACGCAGCAGCGCGAACGCGCCGACGTCGGGGACGTTCGCCGGCCCGATGAGCACGCTCGCGCCGAGCCCGACGGCCCTGGTGGCGGTGGCCGCGACGTCCGCGACCTGGAAGGTCGCCGACCAGTACGGGGCGATGCCGGCGCCGGTGGGCATCTGGACCAACCCGGCGACGGCGCGGTCATCCAGGACGGCGATGGCCCCGGGGGTCTGCCCACCCGGCTCCGCCCCGACCTGCCAGCCGAAGACGTCGCCGTAGAAGGTCGCGGCGGCGATCACGGCGCTGGTCACGAGCTCGGTCCAGCACCAGGTACCGGGCACGTGCGTGCGGGCCATGCCGGGGTGCTCGCCGGCTTGCCAGACCGTGAAGCCCGCGCCCTGCGGGTCGGAGAAGGCCGCCGCGCGTCCGGCGGTGCCGACATCGACGGGACCGGCCAGGAGCTGCCCACCGGCGGCCCACACCGCGGCGATCGTCCGTTCGACGTCGGCGGTGGCGAAGTAGAGGTTCCAGGACGGGACCATGCCCTCGGGGCAGGGCCCGACGCCGGCGACGGAGTGTCCGTCGAGCAGGAAGGCGGGCGCGCCACCGGGCCCGGCATCGGAATCCGCGGTCCACCCGAAGAGACGTTCGTAGAAGCGGGCAGTCGCCGCCGGGTCGCGGGCGGTGACGTCGACCCAGCAGGGAAATCCCGGCGCGAACGCGGGCTCGGGCACCGGGTGTCCTCTCGTCGCAAGTGTCGGGCGATGAGCCTAATGGCGTCTCCCCCTGCGCAGGTCCGCGAGCAACACCTTGGCTGCGCTGCGCCCGGAGGCGCCGAATACGCCCCCGCCGGGGTGGGTGGAGGCCCCGGTGAGGTAGAGCCCAGGGAGCGGCCCGCGATAGCCCGAGAGTTCCGGGAGCGGGCGTAGGGCGAACATCGCGTCCAGGCCCATCTCCACGTGCATCACGTTGCCCCGGCGCAGGCCGAGTTCGGACTCGAGCAGGTCCGGGGTCTGGACGTGCACGTCGGTGATGGTCGCGGCGAAACCCGGGGCGTGGTGGTCGAGTTGGGTGATCGCGGCCTGCCCGGCGACCTCGCGCTGGGCGGGCCAGGTCGTGCCGGCGAGGTCGTAGCGGTGCCACTGCGACCAGAGCGTGACGGTGTGCCGCCCAGACGGGGCCAGGCTCGGGTCCTGCGCCGTCGGCGTCATGGCGAGTGTCGGGGGAGCGACTGGGAGGCGGGCGGCGAGGTAATCGCCATAGGCAGCGCGCAGCTGTGCCCGGTCGGTGACGAGTAGCTGCATCCCGTGATGGGCGTCGGCCGGGGCGTCGGTGTACCGGGGAAGTGCGGTGCTCGCGAGGCGGACCGCGATCCCGGTCCCGTCACCGATCCGGATCCGGCGGCGCAGGCCCGCCGGTTCGGCAGCGGCGGCCGCGAGCAGATCCAGGGTCGCGTCGATGTGCGCACCGGACAGCACGGCTCGCGACCGCAGCTCACGCCCGGAGCGGGTCCGCACTCCGGTGACGCGCCCGCCCTCGATGCACAGAGCGAGTGCGGCGTCCCCGGTGCGCAGTCCGCCCCCGCTGCGCTGCAGGCGCTGAGCCAGCGCAGAGCTCAGCGCACCGGACCCGCCGACCGGGCGACCTGGTGGGCGCAGATGCATCATCGCGATCCAGCTCAGGTGCCCGACGGTGCCGACCTCGTGGGACGGCGGTCCGGACTGCGACACCAGCCAGGCCAGCGCGGCCTTGAGCCGTTCGCTGGCGAAGGTGGCGTCGAGGAGGTGATCGGCCGGTTGCAGGAACCAGCGTGAGGTCTCCCCGGGGCCCTTGGTGCGGCTCAGCGGAGCCATTCGGCGCAGCATCCGCCCGGGGGTGGGTGGCGCAGTCATCACCGCCAGCATCCGACGCACGGCCGGGGTGAACTCGGTGATCAGGGCGCGGTAGGCCGCGGCGTCCGCGCCGCCACAGGCCGCGGCGATGGACTCGGTGGTGCGGTCGAGGTCGGTCGCGAACAGCAACGGGGGATCGCCCGGGCGCGGGCCAGGCGCAAACGCCCAGGGGTCGGCGTCGAGGTAGCGCAACCCGCACTCGCCGAGGGCCAGCTCGTCGACGATCGGGGTGTGACGGATCATCACGTGCAGGGTTGACCCACGGTCGACGCGGTAACCCGGAAAGCGTTCGACCGTGGAGACCGCGCCGCCGATCTCGGTGTCGGCCTCGATCACCTCAACGTGTAGGCCGGCCTGAGCGAGGTAGCACGCGGCGACGAGGGCGTTGTGCCCGGACCCGACGATCGCGACATCTGCCGTGTCGGCGACGGAGGAGCCGTTGGCCGTGTGACTGCACTGCTGACGGGCGGACTCAGCCACGGGCCTCGGCGTCCACGACGGCTCGGATGGCCCCGGCGTCGCGGGCCACGACAGTGGTGCCGTCGGCCGCGGTGATGATCGGGCGCTGGATCAAATGCGGGTGTGCGGCCATGGCCGCGATCCAGCGGGAACGTTGCGAGGGCTCCCGGCTCCAGTTGGCCATCTCCAAGGCGGCCGCGGCGCCTTCGCCGAGCCGGGCGATGTCCCAGGGCTCCAGCCCGAGGCGCGCGAGTACGGCGGCGATCTCGGCCTCGGTCGGCGGGTACTCGAGATAGCGGCGGACGGTGTAGCGCACGCCCGCGGCGTCCAGCGCGGCCGTGGCCGTCCGGCACTTCGAGCAGTCCGGGTTCAGCCAGATCTCCATGACCGCGAACTTAGTGGTGGTCCGGGCATCGATCCGCGCGCCGGTATTTACTCAAAGTAAGTAGTGCCCTACGCTGGATTTCGACGGCAGAGCGAGGGAGCGGCATGGGCACGATGGCGGGCAAGCGGATTCTCATCACTGGCGCGGCGTCGGGCCTGGGCCGCGCGATCGCGAACGCCGCGGTGGCCGACGGTGCGCGGGTGCTGCTGACCGACTTCGACACCTCGGCCGGGGAACTGGCCCGTCTCGAGCTTGCGGAGAAGATCCGCGAGGCGGGCGGGGACACCCACCGCGTCGCTTTCCTGCCCCTGGATGTGTGCTCCGACGACGCGTGGGTCGCTGCCCGGGATTGGTGCGAGCGGGAGTGGAGCGGGCTGGACGTTCTGGTCAACAACGCCGGCGTGGCCGCGGGCGGTCCGATCGCGGACATCTCCATGGCCGACTGGGAGTGGATCCTCGACATCAACCTCAAGGGTGTGGTGCGCGGGGTGCGGACATTCATCCCGGTGTTCAGTGGCCAGGGCGGCGGTCAGGTCATCAACATTGCCTCTCTCGCTGGGCTGCTCAATGCCGCGAACATGTCCTCCTACAACGTCACCAAGGCTGGCGTCGTGTCGCTGTCGGAGACCATGCGCGCCGAACTCGCGCCGCTGGGCATCAGGACCACGGTGGTGTGCCCGAGCTTCTTCGCGACCAACCTCGCCGACCGGATGCGCACCACCGATGAGCGCTTCGACAAACTCGCCCGCGACCTGATTTCCGGCGCTGCCCTGCCCGGCCCGAAGCTCACCGCAGACGACGTCGCGCGCAAGGTGCTGGCCTCCGCCGGCAAGGGCCGCTTCTGGTGCCTGCCGCATCTGGAGGGCCGCCTGCTCTGGACGCTCAAGCGCCACCTGCCCAGCGCCATGGCACTGGGTATGCGGGCGACCAACTCGTTGCTCCAGCGGGCGATGGGCCCGGCCACCTCGGCAACGAAGACGAGGTCGAGCAAGGTCCACTGAGCGGTGTGGTTGACCCCGGTGGCCCAGCGGGTCGCCGGCGACTGTCGTGAGGCTACGGCGAGGACGCGCGGGCCAGGTTCGACGGCAGTGCGGCGGCCGCGGCGCGGTCCAGCAGCCACAGCGTGCGAGCCCGCCCGGCGGCCCCGGCCGCGGGGACCTGGACGGTACCCGCGCCGGCCAGGGCCAGGCGGGCCGCGCCGGATTTCTCGGCGCCGGCCGCAATCACCCAGACCTCGCGGGCGGCGTTGATCGCCCCGAGAGTCAAGGTGATGCGCGTTGGCGGTGGCTTGGGGGCACCACGTACCGCGACGACGCTGCGGCCGCCGTCGTCCAGGGCCGGTTCGTGCAGCGCTGGCTTCTCCGGGAACAGCGACGCGATGTGCCCATCAGGGCCGATGCCGAGCATCAGGATGTCGAAGGTCGGGACCGGAGCGTGGTCCTCATGCCGGGACGCGGCCTTCAGCGTTCCTGCGTAGGCCTCGGCCGCGGCTTCGGGTTCCAGTCCGTCGATGGCGGCAGGCATGGGGTGCACCCGCTCGGGATCGACGTCGACGTGGTCGAGCAGGGCCGCCCGCGCCTGGGTCTCGTTGCGGTCGGCGTGCCCGACCGGCAGGTAACGCTCGTCGCCCCACCAGATGTCCAGGCGCGGCCAGTCGATCGCGTCGCGGGCCGGCATCGCGGCCAGTGCGCCCAAGGTTGCGATGCCCACGCCGCCGCCGGTCAGCACGATCGACGCGTGGCCCGTGGCGGCCTGCACGTCGACGATGCGGGTCACCAGGCGGGCGGCGGCGGCTGCCGCAAGGGTGTCGAGATCGGAGTGCACGATGACGGTGGCGGTCATGACGGTGATCCTTGCGCATCGACCTCGGGAGCGTGGGGTTCCCGCCACGCCCGACCCTCTCGCGCCAGCAACGCCTCGGCGGCAGCGGGCCCCCACGAACCCGGGGCGTACTCCTCGGGCTGATCCAGCTTCGCCCAGTACTCGGTGATCGGGTCGAGCACTGCCCAGCTGAGCTCCACCTCGGCCGCGGCGGGGAAGAGCGGGGGCTCGCCGCGCAGCACGTCGAGGATCAGCCGCTCGTAGGCCTCCGGGATTGCCTCGTCGAAGGCCTCGTCGTAACTGAAGTCCAAGCTCACGTCGCGAATCCTGGTCTCGGTGCCGGGCACCTTGGCACCGAAGCGGATCGTGATGCCCTCGTCGGGTTGGATCCGGAGCACCATGGCGTTGTTTCCGAGCTCGGCCGTAGCCGCGCGGTCGAAGGGCAGATGCGGATCGCAGTCGAACATCAGCGCGACCTCGGTCACGCGTCGCGCAAGTCGTTTGCCGGTCCGCAGGTAGAAGGGCACACCACTCCAGCGCGGGGTGTCGATTTCGAGGCGGACTGCAGCGTAGGTCTCGGTGCTCGAGTCCGCAGCAATGCCTTCTTCGGAGCAGTAACCGGGAACTGACGCACCATCTACCACCCCAGCGCCGTAGCGCCCGCGCGCGGTTGCGGTGCCCAGGTCGTGCGGCAGCCGGATCGCCGCGAGCACCTTTTCCTTCTCCGCCCGCAGATCGGCGGCGTCGAAGGAGGGCGGCTCCTCCATGGCAACCAAGGCGAGGAGCTGGAGCAGGTGGTTCTGCAGGACATCACGCGCGGCGCCGACACCGTCGTAGTAGCCGGCGCGGCCACCGATCCCGATGTCCTCTGCCATCGTGATCTGGACGTGATCGACGTACTGGCTGTTCCAGAGCGGTTCAAAGATCAGGTTCGCGAAGCGCAGCGCAAGAATGTTCTGGACGGTCTCCTTGCCCAGATAGTGATCGATGCGGAAGACCGACTGCGGCGCGAACACCTCCTCGAGGACAGCGCTGAGTTCCCGGGCACTGGCCAGGTCGTGGCCGAACGGCTTCTCGATGACCACGCGCCGCCACGGGGTGTGCGTGCCATCGCCGGTCCCTGGGTCGGCGAGGCCGTGTTCGCGCAATTGGGAGATGACGTCGCCGAAGAACTTGGGCGGGATTGAGAGGTAGAACGCGTGGTTACCTCGGGTCCCGCGGGTGCGGTCGAGGTCGGCGACCGTACGTGCCAACTCGGCGAACGCGGCGTCGTCGGAGAAGTCGCCGGAGACAAACCGGATCCCCTCACAGAGCTCGGCCCACGTCTGTTCGCGGAACGGGGTTCGGGCGTGCTCGCGTACGGCGTCATGCACGAGCTGGGCGAAGTCCTGGTCGGCCCAGTCCCGGCGGGCGTAGCCGATCAGGGAGAACCCGGGGGGCAGCAGGCCGCGGTTGGCCAGGTCGTAGATCGCGGGCATGACCTTGCGTTTGGCAAGGTCGCCGGTGACCCCGAACAGCACGAGGCTGCACGGTTCGACCAGGGGCCGAGACCGTGGATCGATCGGCGCATTCATCCGGCGACCGCGGCCTGAACCGCAGCCAGGCCAGCCTGACGATCTATCAGGTGCAGGCGCAGTGTCGGGCGCCCCCGATCGGCCAGCGCACCAAGATCACCAAGGGCCTGGGCCAGCTGCAACGTCGCGAACGTAAAGGGGCGACCCGGAACGGCGAGGTCGTCGGTGACGGCCCCGGTGATCTGCAGGAAGACTCCCGTCTGCGGTCCGCCCTTGTGGAACTGCCCGGTCGAGTGCAGGAAGCGCGGACCCCAACCGAAGGTGACAGCCGGTCCACCGAGGCGGCGTGCGAGCGCAGGACGCAGGTCCGCGGCGGCGCCGTCTGCGACCCGGTCCAGGTAGGCCAGGACCGCGAGGTAGCCGCCCTCGGTGACCGAGCCGAGCAGGGCGTCCAACGCCTCAGCCAGGGACTTCGCGCCGCCGATCAGGCCCTCGTCGCCGAAGACCTGCACGGGGCCGTCGGTGAACAGGGGAGCCGGTACGTCGAGCCCGTCCGGTCCGGCGGAATCGAGCAGCCGGCCGGTGTTCTCCTTGGACTCGGTGACGTTGGGCTGGTCGAACGGGTTGATGCCGAGGGCCCAGCCGGCCACGGCCGTCGCGTATTCCCAGACCAGGAACTGCGCGCCGAGCGGGCCCGCCACGAACAGGTGAGCGCCCGCGGGTTCGCCGACCCCGGCGGGTAGCGCGTCCGGACTCGGGGGGGAGTAGCCGGGAGCATCAGCACCTTCGACCACGACGGGCAGGGTTCCGGTGCCATCCTTGCCGGTGGATTCCGCGATCAACTGCTCGGCCCAGTCGCCGAAGCCGATCAGAGCGGGGTCCGCGTCGGCGAGCACGAGCTTGTTCCGACCTACGCTGGTGGCCGCCGCGATCGCCGCGCCGAGCAGCAACGCGGGGTTGTCCTGGTGGTGGGAGAGCGCCGGCACGACCTGCTCGGCGTCGTCCAAGAGTGCCTCGACGTCCACGCCGGCCAGCGCACTCGGGACCAGCCCGAACGCGGTCAACGCGCTGTAGCGCCCGCCGACGTCCGGATCGGCCAGGAAGATCGCGCGGTAGCCCGCCTCGATCGAGGCCTGCTCCAGCGGCGAGCCCGGGTCGGTCACGACCACGAACCGCGCCGCAACCTGATCCGGCGTCAGGCCGGAGTCGAGGAAGGCTTGCTCATACGCGCGACGGTGGCTGTCCGTCTCCACGGTGCCGCCGCTCTTGCTGGAGACGACCACCACGGTCCGGGCGAGGCGATCGCCGAGGGCGCGCCGGATCTGGCCCGGGTCGGTGGTGTCCAGCACGGTGAGGGCGACCCCGGCGCTGCGGGTGATGACCTCGGGCGCGAGCGAGGACCCGCCCATCCCGGAGAGCACTACATGGTCCAGGCCGTCCGCGGCCACCGCCGCAACGACCTCACGCAGGCGGGGGAGCAGGGCCCGCGAACTGGTGGGCAGATCCAGCCAACCGAGGCGGATGGCGGCCTCGGATTGGGCAGCCGCACCCCACAGAGTGGCGTCTTTGTCGGTGAGCCGGGCGGCGACGCGGTCGGCGGCGGCCGCTTCGAGGACCTGTCGGGTCGCGCCCGCGAGCGCGGGCTCCGCGATCGTGACGCGGAGTGCTCCCGCGGCGGCGGTTTCGGCTCGCGCGCTCACTCCCCTTCCTTTCCGAGGCGCTCCAGCTCAGCACCGACCGAGGCCAGCAGTTCGGTCCAGGCGGTGACGAACTTCTCGACCCCCTCGCGCTCGAGCAGCTCGGTGACCTCGTCGTAGTCGATGCCCACCGTTGCCAGATCGGCAAGGCACTGCCGGGCCTCGGCGTAGTGCGCGCGGACTGTGTCGCCGGTGAAGGAGGCGTCGGCGGCGACGGCGTTCAAGGTCGATTCGGGCATCGTGTTGACCACGCCTGCGGTGACGAGGTCGTCGACGTAGAGGGTGGCGGGGTAGTCCGGGTTCTTGACCCCGGTGGAGGCCCAAAGCGGGCGTTGCGGGATGGCGCCCGCACTGGCCAATGCGGTCCAACGCGCCGAGGAGAACACCTCTTCATAGGCACCGAAGGCCAGACGCGCGTTGGCAACCGCCGCTTTGCCGCGAAGCGCCAGCGCTGCATCGGTGCCGATCTTCTCCAGCCTTGGGTCGATCTCAGTGTCGACGCGAGAGACGAAGAACGAGGCCACGGAGCCCAGCCGCTCCAGCGGGAGTCCGGCCTTGTGGGCGCGTTCCACGCCGTCGAGGAAAGCGTCCATGACCGCCCGGTAGCGGGCAAGGGAGAAGATCAGGGTGACGTTGACGCTGATGCCCTCGGCCAGGCACTGCGCGATCGCCGGGAGACCTTCCGCCGTCGCGGGGATCTTGATGTACAGGTTGGGCCGGTCGACCGCCCACCACAGCGCACGCGCCTCGGCGATGGTCTTGTCGGTCTCGGTGGCAAAGCGCGGGTCGACCTCGATCGAGACCCGGCCGTCCACGCCGTCGGAGGCGTCGTACACCGGGCGCAGCACGTCGCACGCTTCCCGGACGTCGGCGGTGGTGATCGAGCGCACCGCCTCATCGACCGACACCCCCCGTACCGCGAGGTCATGGACCTGCGGGTCGTACAGGTCGCTCTTGGCGACGGCGTTCTGGAAGATCGACGGGTTGGTCGTCACGCCCACGACGTAGGCATCGCGGACCATCGCGGCGAGGGTTCCGGTCTGCAGCCGCTCCCGGGACAGGTCGTCCAGCCAGATCGCCACCCCGGCTTCGGAGAGCCGGCGCAGGTGTTCACTCGCTGCAGTCATCAGTCGGTGCCCCCTCTAGCTGACGGAACATCAGTTGCCGGTTGTCGTGCCCTGCTCGCCCCGGGTGCGGGCGAGGCTGCGGTGCGCGGCGGCGACCACGGCGGCGGCCGTGATGCCGAACTGCTCGTAGAGCGTCGCGTACGGAGCCGAGGCGCCGAAGTGCTCGAGGGAGACGACCTCGCCGCCGTCGCCGAGGAAGCGCCACCAGCCCTGCGCGATGCCGGCCTCGACCGAGACCCGGGCCTTGACCCGTGAGGGCAGGACCGTCTGGCGGTAGGCGTCGTCCTGGGCCAGGAACCATTCGATGCAGGGCATCGAGACCACGCGCGTGGAGATGCCGCCGGCCTCCAGCGCGGTGCGGGCCTCGACCGCGAGGGAGAGCTCGCTCCCGGTGCCGATCAGAATCAGGTCGGGTAGACCGGACGCGGCCTCCTGCAGCACATAGGCGCCGCGCGCGACGCCGTCCGCGGCGGCGAACTCACCGCTGCTCCGGTCGAAGGTGGGCACGTTCTGCCGGGTCAGGCACATCGCGGCGGGGCCGTGTGGATTCTCGATGACGGTCCGCCAGGCGACGACGGTCTCATTCGCGTCACCGGGGCGTACGACGTCGAGACCGGGGATGGCCCGCAGCGCCCACAGGTGCTCCACCGGCTGGTGGGTGGGACCGTCCTCGCCGAGGCCGATCGAGTCGTGGGACCAGACATGCACGACGGGCGCCTTCATCAACGCGCCTAGGCGCACGGCCCCGCGCATGTAGTCCGAGAACACCAGGAACGTGCCGCCATAGGGCCGGTGCATGCCATCCAGCGCGATGCCGTTCATGGCGGCGCCCATGGCGTGCTCGCGCACTCCGAAGTGGATGTTGCGCCCGGCCGGGTCGGCGTTCTTCGCCGTCGAACTCGCCGGCAGGAAGCTCGGCTCCCCGTCGATCCAGGTGTTGTTCGACCCGGCGAGGTCGGCCGAGCCGCCCCATAACTCGGGCAGCAACGCGGCGATCGCGTTCAGGGTCGCCCCGGAGGCCACGCGGGTGGCCACGGACTTGCCGGCCGGAAACTGGGGCAGCTTGGCCGCCCAGCCGTCGGGCAGTCGGCGGGCGCGCATCCGGTCCAGTTCCGCGGCCCGCTCAGGGTTGGCCGCGCTCCAGGCGGCGAAACGGGCATCCCAGTCGGCGTGTGCGGCGCGACCACGATCGACCACGGCGCGGGAATGCGCCAGCACGTCATCGTCGATGTGGAAGGAACGGTCCGGGTCGAAGCCCAGCAGTTTCTTCGTCGCGGCGATCTCCTCCGCGCCCAGAGCAGAGCCGTGCGACTTGCCGGTGTTCTGCGCGGTCGGCGCGGGCCAGGCGATGATCGAGCGCATCGCGATGATCGAGGGGGCGTCGCTGTGATCGCGCGCGGCGACCAGGGCGGCGTGGATGGCGTCGACGTCGTTGGCGTCATCGACGCGCTGGGTGTGCCAGCCGTAGGCCGCGTACCGGGCGAGGACGTCCTCGGTGAAGGCGACGTCGGTGTCGCCCTCGATGGAGATGTGGTTGTCGTCATAGAGGACGACGAGTTCGCCGAGCTTCTGGGTGCCGGCCAGCGAGGAGGCCTCGGACGCGACGCCCTCCTCCATGTCGCCATCGGAGGCGAAGACGTAGATGGTGTGGTCGAAAACGCTTTCACCGGCAGGGGCCTCGGGATCGAACAGGCACCGCGTGCGACGGGCGGCCATCGCCATGCCTACTGCCGTCGCCATTCCCTGGCCCAGCGGACCGGTCGTGGTCTCGACACCGGCGGTGTGCCCGACCTCCGGGTGGCCGGGGGTGAGGCTGCCCCACTGGCGCAGGTGGCGTAGATCCTCCAGCGTCAGCCCGTAGCCGGACAGGAAGAGCTGGACGTACTGGGTGAGGCTGGAATGCCCGCAGGAGAGCACGAAGCGGTCGCGACCAAGCCAGCTCGGATCGGTCGGATCGTGGCGTAGTAGCCGCTGGTAGGTCAGATAGGCCGCCGGCGCGAGGCTCATTGCGGTGCCCGGGTGGCCATTGCCGGCTGCCTCGACGGCGTCGGCGGCCAGCAGCCGTGCAGTGTCGACGGCGCGGGCGTCCAGCGGCGACCACGGCGGGTTCAGGGCGGCGGGTCCGGGGTTCTTGCTCACGCTGGGTGTGCCTCGCTCACTCACTCGCTCGGTCCCGGGTCGACGGGCCTGCTACCCCGGTCGCGGTGACCCTACCCACTTCCGCGTGCGCCCTGTTCTGCGCGGGCACGGGGCTGGGACGGGTGTGACGCAAGCCCCCAGTACCCGTGGCTGGAGCGACGCGCCGCGGCGGCTACAGTGACTCGACGCCCGCGAGCCCCGCCCAGCCCCCGAGGTCCGAGTGACGACTGTTGACCTGCGCCCGACCGGGCCTGGCCTCGTCGTACCCCGTCGCTCTGTCGGCGACACGATCCGGGCCTATGTGGCGTTGACCAAGCCGCGGATCATCGAGCTCCTGCTGGTGACCACGGCACCGGTGATGTTCCTTGCCGAGCGCGGCGTCCCGGATCTTGGCTTGGTGCTCTGGACGCTGCTCGGCGGAACGATGGCGGCCGGTAGTGCGAACGTCCTGAACTGCTACCTCGACCGCGACATCGACCTCGCGATGCGCCGCACCCGGCGTCGGCCGTTGCCGATGCACGGTGTCTCCCCGCGGGAGACCGTGATCTTCGGGGTGCTGCTGGGCATCGCCGCCACGTTGATCCTGGGTCTGGCCGTCAACTGGCTCTCGGCCGCCCTGGCACTGACGGCGAACCTGTTCTACGTCTTCGGCTACACGATGCTGCTCAAGCGGCGCACCTCCCAGAACATCGTCTGGGGCGGCGCCGCAGGCTGCTTCCCGCCGCTGATCGGTTGGACCGCGGTGACGGGCTCGCTGGCGTGGACGCCGGTCATCCTTTTCGCGGTGGTGTTCTTCTGGACGCCGCCGCATTTCTGGGCGCTGGCGATGCGCTACCGCGAGGACTACGCCGCGGCCAACGTCCCGATGCTTCCGGTGGTGGCCACCGAGACGCGGGTCATCACCGAGATCACGCTCTACACCTGGGCCACCGTTGCGGTCTCGATGCTGCTGTGGCCGGTCGCGGACACCGGCTGGCTCTACCCTGTCGCCGCTGCGGTCCTCGGCGCGGTGATCCTGGTCGAGGCGCACATGCTGCTGCGCCGCGTTCGTCACGGCGTCACCGGTGTCCAGTTGAGCCCGATGCGCCTGTTCCACCTTTCGAACAGCTACCTCGCGCTGCTGTTCCTGGTGATCGCCGTCGACGCCGTCGCCTTCGCCTGACCCAGCCGTCGCCGACCCGCCCCCTGCGCTAACACCCCCGGGGAATTATCTTCGGGCGGCGTGTGGACCTATCGCAGGCCCTGGATAGGTCGGATCGCCACCCGAAGATGGGCGTTGGTGTGGGCGCGCTTCTCGCTCCGACGCGAGCCGCATCTACGGGTGGCGTGTGGCCCTATTGCGGGCTTCGGATAGGTCGGATCGCCACCCGAAGATGAGGTCTGGCGCCCGCCGCCGGCGCTGGGTCGCCGTCAGGCAGCAATGCGGAGTCCGCGCGCGCCGAGCATGTCGGCGACCTCGCGGACGATGCGCTCTGGGCGGGCGAACACGTCGATGCTGGTGTACCGCAGTAGCGGTACGCCCCCCACGAGCAGGCGATTCTCCCGGACGTGGTCCCGGGCGAGCTGCTCCGGCGTCAGGTGATACCCCCCGTCGTACTCGATCCCGAAGAAGGGCCCCAGGTACAACATGTCCGGGATGCCGAGCAGGCGTCCGTCCTCGTCGTATAGGCCACCGTTGAGCACGGGCGGCTCAGGGAGTCCGTTGAGGACGATCACCATCCGCAACCGGGATTCCATGGGCGATGCCGCTTCGTGTCGGGCGAGGTCGACAGCGAGACGCGCCTTGCGGACGTGCGGCCAGTGCGGTCGCTCGTCCGCGAACCGCATCAGCCCACGCTGGGTGGCGAGGCCGGCGTGCGAGAACGCATCGGCGACCACGACCGCCTCGACAAGGCTGGTCCGTGCCATCAGCTGGAAGCAGGTGCGCTCCGGTGACGTCACCGGGATTCCATTCAGCTCGTTGATGTCGATGGGGTCGACAACCAGCCGGCGGATTCCCGCTGCCGCCGCCGAGCGGGACGGCGTGCGAGGGACGCCCAGCTCCATCGGCACCGGTTGGCCTGGGCGTGGTTGCCAGACCCCGTAGAGCCAGGCAGCTGTCACACCGGTGACTACGGCATCGGCGGGCGCTGCCAGCCGTAGTGCAGTCAGGCGCTGATCATCGGTGAGGACCACGGACGCGTGGATGTACACGTTGGGCAGCAGGCGGACCCAGCATTGCGAGCGCAGTTGCCTGTCGCTGAGCCCGGCGGCCAAGGCCGTCGATCGGCTGAACGGTCCCGAGGTGAACTCCGGCGGGACGAAGGGCCGCGGGGCCACGTCAGGCCGGGGAAGGTCGGTCGCGGTCGTGGCGTTCGGCTGTGCGCCGAGCCAGGAAAGGGCCGAAGGGGATCACCTCGGCGCTCGGTGTCCGGCGCTGGCGCGGGATGCGGGCGAGCCGCGCTGGAGTGGGCTTGCTGGTCGGGTCGGGACGTTCGTTGGTTGGCATGTGATTCCCCCGCCGGTCGATGTCTGGAGCTCCAGCCTTCATCGCCTCAAGGTCCTGGGAAAGGTGCGTCGCTCAAGTTGTGGACAACGAGTAAGTGATCGACGCCTTGTGGACAACGCCCCTGGCAACTTCGGGCGGCGGGGGGGGCCCAAGCAACCCCCCGCGAATGTGCACCACCCCCCCCCC
>JBQTIR010000035.1:0-17742 GCA_052387905.1 Sporichthyaceae bacterium
GCGGCCGCGCGCGCGTCGGACCTCGCCCGCACGCTCGCCGCCTTCGCCCGGTGCGCGGCTGCGGCCGCCCGCTCGGCGCTCGGCCCCGCGCTCGGGGAGGCGGCGGACGCGGGAAGCGGCGCCGCGCCCCCGCCCCGCGCCCGGGTGGTGGGTTCGCTCACCATTGCGCTCACCACTGCAGGACGTAGGGCGCCGAAGTTCCCCGGAAATGCCCGACGTTGACGCACTCCGAGCGCCCGATGCGGACGCGGGCGGCCATCGGGTTGTGCACGTGACCGAAGAGCACCAACGGGGGCTGATACTGCTCCACGGCGGCCAGGATGGCCTCGCTGCCCCGCTCGAAGCGTCGGGCGCGCACGTCGTAGGTGAGTTCGGGCAGGGCCGGCGGGATGTGGGCGCAGAAGACGTCGATTTCGGTACCGGCGTCGGCCGCAGCAGCGAACACGGCGTCGACCTTCGCGGCGTAGTGGTCCTCGGGCACCTCGAACGGAGTCCGGTACGGCGAGGGAAGCCCACCCCCGACGAAGCTGAAGACCTTCCCACCGATCGTGGTGATCTGCCCATCGAGCACCGTGTGGGCGGGCGAGAGATAGTCCGGCCACAGCTTCGGGATGTCGACATTGCCGTAGGTCAGATAGGTGGGATCGGGCATGGCCGCGAACAACGCCGCGTACTGGGCCCGCACTGCGCCCTCGATGTGCGCCCAGGGCTCCCCGCCGACCTGCTCCCACAGCGACGTCAGCAGGGCTCGGGCCTCATCGATCCGTCCCGCGGTGCGCAGACTCACCCACCGCGAGGCGGCCTCGGCGCCGAACAGCTCCCCGAAGATCCCGCCGGCGTGGTCGTCGTAGTCCACGAACAGCACCAAATCGCCCAGGCAGACCAGCGCGTCAGCCCCCTCCCCGGCGCTGGCGAGAGCACGGGCCGACCCGTGGACGTCGCTGACCACGTGCACCCGCATGAGCGTTGACCTTACGCGCGCCTGCGAGGTGCGAGCTCTGTCGTGATTTGCAGGGCATGCCTCCCAATCCCGATAGCCGGCGCGGCTGGGATTGAGAGACACGCCCTCCGCCGCCGATAGGGCGGAACACCAGCGGCAGGATCGGAATTCGCCGTATCGTCGCTTTACCGCATCTGCGTGCAGTGACCCGGACAGCGCCGCCAGGTGCCAGGTGCGGGGACGGCCCCGGTAGCGGCCGCAGCGGGGACTGGTCTTGGAGGGCACGGTGCACGACGTACTCGTCGTTTCGCGCAACGCGGCGATCGCTGCGGCGCTCAACGCCGACAACCTCAACGTGATTCCGCTGGATCCGGACGAGACGCCCGGCTGGCCGCAGTTCGCCGGTGCCGCCCACCTGCTCGTCCTCGAGCTCGGCGGGGCCGACCGGATGGTCGACGCGGTCCGCGAACTGCGGCGCGGCGAGGTCGACGTCCCCATCCTGATCGTGGCGGAATCGGTCTCGGACTCCCCTCGCCTGGTCGCCCTCCGCCTGGCCGACACCGCGGTGACGACCCTGTCCCTGCCGGTGACCCGCAACCGCCTGGTGCGGGCGGTGGGGCGGGCGCTTTCGGTCTCCGACGCCGCGGCTGCGGCCGTCGAAGAGGCCTACCAGTCGTTCGCCTTGGCCGACGAGGACGACGCCTGGATGCCCAGCGTCGCCGGAGTCAGCTGGGGAGGCTCGGCCGTCGCGGCCAACGCCGACGAGCCGATCATCGAGATCGACGTGAACCTGGCCCCGCGCACGATCACCCCGGCTCCAACCCCGGTCCCGGCACCGACCCCCATCGCGACCTCCAACACCGCGGCGGTACCGGCTGACCCGATCGCGGAGCCGGACCCGCTCACCGACCCGGCATGGTCGCCGCCGGCGGCGAACAACGACCCGGCGCCGGACATCGGATCCCCGCCTGCCGCCGACGACTGGATGGCGCAGTACTCCTGGGAAGCCCTCTCCTCCGGCGCGGCCATGAGCACCCCCGCCGTCGAACTCCCCAGCTGGATCCCGATGGATCCGATTGCGGAACCCCCGGCGCCGCCGCAGCCCCACGCGGGCACCCCGGTTCCGGGCTCGGCTGCCGGAACCCCGGCGCCCCGTGCGGATTCTGCGCCCTGGCCGACCGAGGCCGCCCCCACATCGATCGGCGCCGACTCTGACGCTGACCTGGGCGTCGACTTCGGGGTCGATTTTGGCACCACAGCCGTCTCCTGGCCCTCCTTCGACCTGGAGTCCTTCACCGGGGACGAACCGGCCGCATCCGAGCGCAGCAGCGCTCCCACGCCGGCGGTACCGCCGCCGCCCGCACCCGCACCCGCACCGAGCGCACCGCCGGCCCCCGCGCCGGGACTCGGATCGGCCATTGACGCCTACCCGGCCTACCCGGCGCCGACCCCGCGGCCCGCGGCCCCTGCCGCGCCGCAGCCCTCGGGGCCACCGGTCGGCTCCGCCGGTCCGTCCGCGCCGGACGCTCTCGATCTTCCGCCGGCACCCGACCAGGAGGCCCGCAAGCGCAGGTTGGCCCCGTGGGCCCGCCCGCGCCCGCTGACCGAGGCGGAGATCAAGGCCGACCCGATCATCAGCTCGACCCCGGTGGCGCCGGCGCCCCCGCCCTACGTCCCCACGCCGCCCGCGCCCACCCCAGCGCCGGCCCGGCCATCCGCGCCACCGATGACCGGCGCCGTGGACTCCTCGATCCAGGCGCCCACGGGCCGTGCCGCGCAGCGCGCACAGGCCAAGGCCCACGCCGAAGCCGAGAAGCAACGCGCCGCGGCCGAGCGGGAGAATGCCCGCAACGCCCGGTTCCAGGCCGAGGCGGCCGCCAAGGAGCTGGCCCGGGCCCAGAAGGAAGCCAAGACCCGCGCCGAGGACGAAGCCAAGGCACGCGAGGCCATGGCCAGGGCGCGTCGCCAAGCACCACCCCCGCAACGCGAGGCTCGCCCCACCGACTCCCCAGGGGCCCAGTCGCCGGTCTCGGACGCCTTCCGTCCTGCCGCGCCGACCGCTGCGCAGGCCGGTGATCCGTTCTCCGCTGCCGGACCACCGGCACCCACCCAGCCGTCGGCGCCGGCCGGCGGCCCAGTGCCCGGCCCCTCGGCAGCCGGCAGCGACGCGCGCCGGCTGCAGAAAGAGGTCGCCGAGTCGGAGAAGGCCGCACGCGCCAAGGCTGACGCCGAGGCCCGCGCCGCCCGCGCCCGCGCCGAGGCCGAGGCCAAGGCCGCGGAGAAGACCGCCGCCGATGAGGCGAAGGCGGCCAAGGTGCGTGCCGACGCCGAGGCCCGCGCGGCGGTGGAGCTCGCCAAGGTCGCCGCCGCCGAGGCACGTGCGCGGGCTCGCGCCGAGACCGCGGCCAACAAGGAGGCCGAACGCTACGGCGTCGAGGCCGCCAGGGCCGCCCAGGCCAAGGCCTCCGCGGACCAGCGCGCCGCAACCGAGGCGGCCAAGGCCGTCGAGCGGGCCCGCGCCGAAGCCGCCCGGATCGCCGATACCCAGGCCAAGGCTGCCGAACGGGCCGCCCAGGTACGGGCAGCTGCCGACGCCAAGGCTGCCGCCGAAGCGGCGCGCAACGCGGAGAAGGCAGCGTTGGAAGCCGCCAAGGCCACCGAGCGCGCCCGCATCGTGGCCGAACGCGCCGCGCACGCCCAGGCCAAGGTGGACACCCGCCTCGCCAACGAGGCAGCCAAGGCCGCCAAGGTCAAGGCCGAGATGGACGCCCACCAGGCCGCCATGAAGGCCCGGGAGGACGCCGAACGGGCCCGAGTCGAGGCCAAACGCGCCGCCGAGGCCGCACGGGTCGAGACCATCTCGCGGGTCGAGTCCCTGATTCAGGAAACCAAGATCAAGGCCGAGGCCGACCGGATCGTCGGTGAGGCCGTGCGCAACGCCGAGGCAGACGCCGAGGCCCGCGCCGCCGCGAACCGCCCGGTCTACTACGGCCCGGAGCTGGAATCCCCCGGCATCGGTTACCTCCACCAGTTGATGGCGATGACCGACACCCTGGCCGCACCGGCCCAGGTCGCCGAGGAGCTGGCGTTCCTGGCCATGGAGCATTTGGAGTGCGGAGCCGTCGCGATCATGATTCCCGACGGTGACGCCTGGACCACGGCCTCGGGTATCGGGATCGCCCGCGACGACGTCCGCTTCCGCCTCGGCGAGGAGCACTGGTTCGTCCGCGAGGTGCTCGGCCGCGAGGCCGTCGCGATCGTCGATGACCCCAAAGCGCTGGCCCGCGAACTCTCCGGCGTCCCCCTGGCGAGCTGGAAGTACCTGGTGGGCGTGCCGATGCTGGAGGCCAACTCGATTTTGGTCGCGGCCCGCTCCCACGCGCCGTTCGCCGACGACGTCCTGGAGGTCTTCGCCGAGGGCATCGAGGACTATGTGCGCGAGCTGGCCGAGTCGCTGGAAACCCGTGACGTCGCGCGAGCGATCCACGACCGGCGGCGCCGCCGGAAGTAGTTCCGGCAAAAAGCACCGCCGGAAGTAGTTCCGGCAAAAAGCACCGCCGGAAGTAGCGGACCCCTCACGACCAGCCCTGATGTGTCAGGGTGAACGCGTGGGCGAACGGGTGCAGGCGCTGATCGCCGGCGGGGCAGGTCTGCCGGCACAAATCCTGCGGGCCCTGCTGCTGGCCGGCTGCACCCTGCTGACCGTGGTCGGGGACACCCCGACCTCCGACATCGTCTGGATCGTCGGCCTGGCCACCGCCGGGATCGTCTCCTCCGCCCTGGAGCGCACCGAGTTGGGCGGGCTGATCGGGCGCGGCGCCGAGATCATCGTCTGGGCGACGGCGGTGAACTTCACCGGGCACGACGTGAGCCCCCTGCTGCCCTACCTGCTGGCCCCGGCCTTCGCCGCGGGCCTGCTCGCGGGCGCCGCGGGGGCATTGATCGCCGGGGGCACCGCCGCGATCTGCATGCTGGTCACGATTTCGGTCCCCCAGGACGACCTCGACGTGTCGGGGTACAGCATTGCCGCCGCCCAATGGACCGTCATCGCACTGCTCGGAGGGCTCGTCGCCGCCTGGGCACGCAGCTTGCAGGACTCGGCCAGCGGAGCGGCGACCTCGGCTTATTCCGACGCCCACCGGTTGCTCTCCCAGCTCTACACGGTCACCCGTCAGCTGCCCGGCTCCTTGGACCCGGGGACGACCGCCGACGGCCTGATCGAGGTGATCGCCCGCGAGGCCCGCTTCTCCACGGCCGCGGTGATGCTGCGCTCGGACGGCGACCGTCTCGTCCCGCTGGCCCGCCGCGGCGAGGAGCGCCTGGAGTGGGAGATGGAACTGGAGCGGGAGAATCCGTTCTCACGGTCCTGGTCCTCCGCGGCCGCGGTGCGCGAGACGTTGATGTTCGCCCGCAGCGCCAGCCCGCTGGAGCAGCGGGCGGCCGGCAGCGCGCTGGTTGTCCCGATCCGCCTCGGCGGCCGGCTGACCGGCCTGATCGGGTTGGAGACCCCGGCCGAGGGGGCCTATCCCGACGACGTGCTCAGCCGGATCGAAGAGCTCGTGGCCGACGCCGCGCTGCGGTTGGAGACCGGAGTGCTCTTCGACCAGATCCGCGAACTCGCGACCACCGAGGAGCGTCGCCGCCTGGCGCGCGAGATCCACGACGGCATCGCCCAGGAACTCGCCTCCCTCGGCTACATCGTCGACGAGATCTCCGCGGTCGCCGGTGACGCGCACCAGCCCGACATCGTCGAGGACCTGGCCGGATTGCGCACCGAGATGAGCCGGATCGTGCGCGAGCTTCGGCTGTCCATCTTCGACCTGCGCTCGGAGGTCGACCGCTACGGAGGTCTGGGCGCAGCGTTGTCGGAGTACCTGCGCACCATCGGCACCACCTCGGGTTTCACCGTGCACCTGACGCTGGATGAGTCCAGCCGGCGACTGCCTGCCGAGACCGAGGCCGAGCTGCTGCGGATTGCCCAGGAAGCCATCAACAACGCCCGAAAGCATGCCGGCGCGGACAACCTCTGGGTCACCGTGCGCATCCATCCCCCGGACGCCGAACTCGTCATCGAGGACGATGGTTCCGGCATGGGCCAGGGTCGCGACGACAGCTACGGACTCGAGATCATGCGCGAACGCGCCGCCCGCACCCGGGCCATGCTGGAGATCCGACCGCGCAAGCCCCGAGGCACCTATGTGGGGATCAGGGTCGGCCTGCCGGGGGGTTCCCCGCCCCCTCCGCCGCAGGGACGTGGCAGGCTGATCGCCGCCGGGTCATCTGCAGTCGGGTCGCCGGTCGCAGTGGCAGCCGCCCCGTCGTCCGGCCGTGAACCAGAGGAGAGCGCCGAATGACCACAGTCCTGCTGGTCGACGATCACGAGTTGATCCGCCAGGGTCTGCGCCGCGCGTTCGAGCGCGACCCCGGCTTCACCGTGGTGGGCGAGGCAGGTTCGGTCGCCGAGGCTCTGGTGATGATCCGGGCCGAGCAGCCCGAGGTCGTGATCATGGATGTCCGGCTGCCCGACGGCGACGGATTGGACACGGTCAAGAAGCTGCGCGCGGCCGGCGAGAAGATGGGCATCGTCGTGCTGACGATGTACGCCGGGGACCAGCAACTCTTCGACGCCTTGGAGGCCGGCGCCTCCGGCTTCGTGAATAAGGACGCCCCTGCGGAGGAGGTGCTCGCCGCCGCCCGCCACGCCGCCGCGGCGCCGTCCTCGTTCTCCGCCACCGACCTGGCCGACGCGATGCGGCGCAAGGCCTCCGCCGGGGGACCCAAGCTGTCCCCGCGCGAACGTGAGGTCCTCAAATTGCTCGCCGACGGCCTGGCGGTCTCGGGCATCGCCAAGGCGCTGTTCATCTCGGAATCGACGACAAAAACCCACATTTCCAAGCTTTACGAGAAGCTCGGGGCCGGAAATCGCGCGCAGGCCCTGATGACCGCGATGCGGTTGGGTTTGATCACGGCCGACAGAACCCCGTGAAGCTCCTGCGAAACTCGCCCGTTCGGCTGATCGTGGCCTCGGGCATGTGAGCCATTCCCTTCCCGCCGTTTCGCGGCAATGGTGGAAGGGTGCTCCCCAAACCGTTGGCCGTACGTCGTCACCCGAGTGAGCTGGTCATGCTCGCCCTCGCGGTGGTGATCGTCGTCGGACTCACCGTGGTGGCCATGAGCCGGTTGACGACCGACACCCTGCAGCGCACGTGCAGCGGCGAGGTCGGGGTGTCGGTCGCGACGGCGACCAGCGACTGCTGATCCGCTCAACCGTCGAGCAGGGCACCGAGGCGCTCCGACTGCAGCTCCCAGCTCCACTCGCTCAAGGCCCACGAACGTCCACGTGCCCCCAGGGCCGCCGCCGCGTCCCGGTCGGTGAGCAGAGCCGCCGTCCGCTCCGCCAGCGCCAGCACAGAGCGGCCGTCGACGACGTAGCCCGTCTCACCCGCCAGCACCGCATCCGGGGCGCCGCCGGAGTCCCCGGCGATCACCGGAAGTCCACAGGCCGACGCCTCCAGGTAGACCATGCCGAGGCCCTCCACATCCAGACCCCGCCGGCGGGTACGGCACGGCATCGCAAACACGTCGCCCGCGCCGTACCAGGAGGGCAGGTCTGCCCAGGCGACCGGGCCGGCGAACACCACGTGCGGGCCGACCCCGAGGTCGGCGGCCAGGGACTGCAGGCGGATCGCGTCCGGACCGTCGCCGACGATCAACAGCGCAGCCCCGGGCACCCGAGCCCGGATCGCGGGCATCGCCCGAATCAGCATGTCCTGGCCTTTGCGCCGGACCAGTCGGGAGACGCAGATGACGACCGGCCGCTCGGCCAGGCCCACCGCGGCACGGCGCGCCGCGCCACCGCGGTCCGGGGTGAACATCGCGCCGTCCACTCCCGGGTGCAGGCGCACCAGCTTGGCCCGGTCGGCCGGCGCCAGTGCAGCGCCGATCAGACGTTGCGTGTACGACCCGAGGTAGGTGAGCGCATCGACGCCGGCCCCGATCCGGCGTAACGTCGCCCGCCCGCCCGGCACCAGTGCCCAACCCGCCTCGTGACCGTGGGTGATCGCGACCGCGCGCACGACACCGGCTGCGCGCAACGACGGGGCAAGCAGGGCCAACGGGGCCGCCGCCCCGAACAGCACCCGGTCACAGCCGTACCGGGTGACGATCTCGCGGGCCCGGCGGGCCACGGTCGGGACCGGCAGCATCAGCGACCCGCGATGACGCTCGACGGGGTAGGGCGCAGCGGCGTCGTAGGCGCCGGCGCCCTCCCAGGCCGGGGCGTACACGACGACCTCGTCGGGGGGAATGCGCTCCACCAACGCGGCAACGAAGGACTGGATCCCCCCGGTGCGCGGCGGGAAGTCGTTGGTGAGCACCAGGGTCCGAGACATCAGTTGTCAGCGTATTCGCGCCGGCGGCACAATCTTTCGGCGGATCGGCACCCCGGCCTGATCAGCCGGCTCGGGCAGACCGTTGAGCAACGCCCACGTCCGCGCGTTCGCGATCCGCTCGGGCGCGGACGGATGGGTGGAGCGCACGAACGTCACCAGCGCAGGCGGATCCAACTCGCCGAGATTCGTTCCCGCGAGGCGGCGTTGCATGGAGATCAGCGTCGTCGGGTCGCGGGTCAGCTCCAGCGCATCGATGTCGGCCCGAGCCTCGACCTTGCGTGAGACGAGCAGAGCCGCCGGCGAACAGAGGGTGATCACCACGGTCACCACTGCGAGCACCAACGCCATCCCCGCCGGATCTGACAGGTCATCAGCATCGGCGCGACGCCTCAACCGCGGCGAGCTCAGGACGACGAACAGCACGCACACGCCGGTCGCCGCGCCCAGGGCTCCTACGAGCGTGCCGTGCAGCACGTCGTCATGCGTCACGTGGCCCAGTTCGTGGGCCATGATCGACTCGATCTCCGCCGGGGTCAGCGCGGCGATCGTGGTGTCGTACAGCACGATCCGCCGGCTGGACCCGATGCCCGAGACATAGGCATTGAGCCGGGTCGTACGCGTGGACTCATCCGCCACCAGGACGTCGTCGACCTGCACCCCGGCCCGGTCGGCGAGCTCGAGCAGCGAGGTGCGTAACTCGCCTTCGGCGAGCGAGGTGAAGTCGTTGAAGGTGGGCTCGACCACCACCGGATACAGGTACGACGCGCCGATCACCAGCAGGGCCGCCAGTACCGTGCCCGGCGCCCACCACGTGCGCGGATAATGGCGGACCAGGACGTAGAACACGACGAGCGCGATGAGCGTCGAGGCGACCGCGAGCCCGTAGCCCTTTCCCAGATCGAGCGCGAAATCGCCCCAGTCGCGCACCACGATCCCGTAGTCGCGCTGGATGGATTCGCGCCAGATTCCGAACGGCAATCCCGCCAGCACACCGACGCCGGTCAGGGCCGCCACCCCGGCCACCAGCCGGGCCCACCATCCACCGCCCAACGGCCGGGCCGCCGTCCGGATCAGCCGGGCGCCGGCCGCGGTGAACCCCAGCACCCACCCCGCGATCAGGGTGGCGAACGTCCCGGCCAGAACGGCCGGCCACAACCACCGGTGGTAGCGGTCCTCGAGCGCGACGTCGGCCGCCGCGAAGTCCCGGCTCACGTCCCGGGCCACCTCCCCCCTCGCCCCGTCAGGCAACGTGTCCCAGGGCGTGGTGGTGATCAGCACGACCAGCAGCGCGATCCCGAGCACGACCGCCAGCAGGGCCGGACTGCGGCGCACGTCGGCGTCCCGGCTCGGGGCCTGCTCTGGGCCCTGCTCTGCGCCGGGCCCGGCCGTCCTGTCCTCGCTCGACATTCGCTAGCGCAACGCGGCGGGGACGTAGGCGCGCCAGTCGCGCAGGAACTGCTCGCGACTGACCCCGAGCGCATAGGTGAAGGCGGCGTCGACCGCACCCGGACCGACGTCGATGTCGCCCGCAGCGCGCACGAAGCGGACCAGGGCTTCGCGGCCGCCGTAGTCCTCCACGATCAGCAGGAACGCGAGCCAGGCAAGTTCGTAGGCCTGCGCGAGAGCCGGATTCGAGGCGCTGAAGGCGTCGTCGCCCGGCAAACCGCGGGGGCGGAATCCGCGTTGGAGGTCGGCGACCAACTCCTGCGCGACCACCCGACGCGGCAGGCCCGAGGTGCGATATCCGACGTAGTCGGCAAAGCCCTCGGCCAACCAGGTCGGCGTCCACGCCTGGGTGAACTCGCCCATCGCGACGTGCGCGATCTCGTGGGCCATGATCACCTCGCGGCCGACATCGGTCAGCTCGCCATAGGCCCGCGGATTCAGCACGATCCGTTCGGCCGGTTCCGACCCGGGGGCACCACCGACCTCGCCGCGGGCCACTGCCGCCAGCTGTCGATACTGCTCCGGCCTGCCACCGAGCAGTTGCGCCATCTCGTTCTCGGTGCGGGTGACCAGCACCAGCACGCGGCGGGGCCAGTCCGTGCCCCACACCGCCTCCACCTTCGGAATGGCGGCTTCGACCTGCTCCGCGTACCGCATCAACTCCGTGCGCTCCGGCAACCCGAGCACCAATGCCCGCGCGGTTCGGGCGACGTTGACCGCGTCGATTTCCCACAGGTCGCGGCCCGCCCCGCGCTGTCCGGGCGCGTCAGCTCGGGCGCTGACCACCCATGCTCCGCGGCGGGAGACGAACGTGAGCACCTCGCGGCGGCGCTGCGGGGCCGGGTCATAGTCGGCGATCGCGTAGGTCACCTCGACGACCCAGGAGCGCGACTGCGGTTCGGCGGCGGCGAGGTCGCTGCCCGGGGCGGCCGAGGGCCCCGGATCGGCCGCAGTGTTCAGTCGGTACTCCCAGTGCTCGAACGGCACCGCGCTCAGATTGTCGAACCACCGCGCCTGCGCTGCGCGAAAGGCCGGGTCGGCCTCGTCCACGCTCGCCAGGAAGGCGGCGCGGTCCTTGGTCGCAATGGCGCGGCTGCGACGGGCGAGCATCGCCTCGACGGTGGTACCGGTGAGTTCCCTGACCACGCCGCCCTGGTCGAGCATCGCCGGCGCCGGCGCAGCAGCGGGAGCTTTCTCGTCACCGCCCGTGACAACGACCGCTGCGGCTGCCAGCACTGCGGTCGCCGCGAGAACACCGATTCGGGCTCGCATGATCCTCATCATGACTCACCCGCGCGGCGGCGGCGACAACGCAGCCGGCCCACCGGTCGGCACCGAATCAGGGTCGGGTGGCGCCGACGTAGGGCATCGTGTCGAGCGGCCGGATCTGCACCGGCTTGCCCGGGTTGGGGGCGTCGACGATCTGCCCGTTGCCGATGTAGAGCGCGACGTGGGAGATCGGGGAGTAGAAGTAGACGAGGTCGCCCGGCTGCAGCGCCTCGCGCGGAATCTTGCGCCCGGTCGCGTACTGCTGGGCCGAGGAATGCGGCAGGGAGACGCCGGCTTGCCGCCAGGCCATCATCGTCAGCCCCGAGCAGTCCCAGGCGTCCGGGCCGGCAGCGGACCAGACGTAGCGGTCACCGAGCTGAGCCAGTGCGAACTTGACGGCCTTGGCCGCCCGGGCGCTGTTCACCACCGGAAGGTCTTTAAGCAGGTCACGGGAGTTATCGCGGGAAGCTCGGGCAAGGCGCGCCCGATCGGAGTCCTGCAGGCGGTTGAGCACAGCGCGCGCGGCGCGCAGGTTCTTCTCGACCTCGGACTTCTCCTTGGCGAGTGTCTGGCGCTGCTTCTCGACCACGGCGAGCTGCTGCGAGGCCGCAACCTGGTTGGCCCGTAGCTCGCGGCGGGCCTCGATCACCTGGCGCAACGCCGCAGCCTCGCGCGCACCCAGAGCGTCCAGCGAGGAGGCGCGGTCCAGGAAGGCGTCCGGGTCGGTGGAGAACACCAGTTGCAGGGTCCGGTCGAGGCCGCCGTTGCGGTACGCCTCGGCAGCGAGCGCGCCCACCTGCTTCTGCAGCGTGCTGACCTTGGCCTGCTGGTCGGCAGAGCGGCGCTGGGCCCGGGAGAACAGCCGCTCGGCGTCGCGCAGCGCGATCCGGGCGTCGTTGTAGCGCTCCGTGGCCTGCTCGGCCTTGTGATACATCGACTCGACCTGACGCCGGGCGTCATCAAGGTCGAGCCTGGGGGCTGCGACGGCCCCGGGGAGGCTCACCACAGCCAATGACATGGCGGCGCAGGCGGCCACAAGGGCGCGGCGCAATGGGGACAGTCGGCTGGCGGGCACGTTTTGACCATAACGACGCGCCTGGGGGCATTCAATTCAGACCAGCGCGTTTTCCCCCGCGCTTGACCGGACCTTAACCGCGTCCGCGCACGAGCGCCGAAACCGCGCCTCTGACCTGCAACGATGTGTGAAGGCCGGGTTACTGGGTGCAACCGAGACACTGGTCACGTCGATTGGGCCGTGTGGGCGACGAACCGGAAAGAAGTCCACGATCTGGACAGATCCGGCTCGCAACGCGGACGACCGGGTGGTCTCAGCGCCCCGCTAGGCGCTCCGACGGCGACCGTCGCCCGGCGGCTCGGTTCCCACGGTGGGGACCAGTCGCAGCGGCGGTACCAACCCGGAGTCCGCAAGCACGCCCAGGGCCAGCGCCTCGTCGTCGTCGAAGCCCGGCCGAACTGCCCCGGGCGGCCCGAGCAGCACCGTCACCACGCAGTCGTGGCACGCCAGATCGCGCATGACGCATCCGTCGCAATCAATGATCATTTCCGTCTGCCTCTCCTCGTCGAACTACTGCGACGCACGCTAGATCTCGCTTCCGACAGTTCTGCTCGCCGCGCGCCATCCGGGTTCTGTCGGTGCCCGCGCCTAACGTCGAGAACGTGACCATCACTGCTCCTGATCCGCCTTCGGCGCAGCCCGCTGGCGGGTGGGCCGGCACCGCCAACGCCGGCGGCGAGCTACCGGTACAACGCAGCTTCGACGACCTCGGTCAGCCGCTCCGAGAGGTGACCTTCGTGGTCGTCGACCTGGAGACGACCGGCGGATCGGCCGCGGATTCGATCACCGAGATCGGCGCAGTGAAGATCCGCGGCGGTCAGGTCCTCGGCGAGTTCACGACCCTGCTCGATCCCGGAACGCCGATCCCGGCCTTCATTCAGGTCCTCACCGGGATCACCGATTCGATGGTCGCCGGCGCCCCGACCATCGATACGGCACTGCCCGCGTTCCTGGAGTTCGCCGCCGGCAGTGTGCTGGTCGCCCACAACGCCGGCTTCGACGTCACCTTCCTCAAGAATGCCTGCGCGGCGACCGGACGCCCGTGGCCGGGATTCGCGGTCATCGACACCGTGCGCGTCGCCAGGGCCGCCCTCACCCGGGACGAGGCACCCAACGTCAAGCTCGGCACGCTCGCACGCATCTTCGGCTCGCCCACCACGCCGAATCACCGCGCCTTGGCCGATGCCCGCGCCACGGTCCACGTCTTGCACGGACTGCTCGAACGCGTCGGCAGCCTCGGCGTGGATACGTTGGAGGACCTCAGCACGTTCTCCTCACGGATCCGGGAGGAGCAGCGCCGCAAGCGCCATCTGGCCGATCCCCTGCCCCGCGAGCCCGGCGTCTACCGGTTCCTCGGCGCCGACGGTGAGGTGCTCTATGTCGGGACCTCCGCCAATATTCACGACCGGGTGCGCAGCTACTTCACCGCCTCCGAGCTGCGGACGCGGATGGCCGAGATGATCACGCTGGCGGAGCGCGTCGTCCCGATCGTCTGCTCCACCAGGCTCGAGGCCGGGGTGCGTGAGTTGCGCCTGATCGCCGAGCACAAGCCGCGCTACAACCGCCGATCGAAGTTCCCCGAGCGGGCAATCTGGCTCAAGGTCACCAACGAGGCCTTTCCCCGGTTGTCGGTGGTCCGCCAGGCTCGCGACGACCATGCCACCTACCTCGGCCCCTTCAGCGGGGCCCACGCGGCCGAGCTCGCCATGGCCGCGGTGTACGAGGCCTATCCGATCCGTCAGTGCACGCGAGCCCTGTCGGCGCGCAAATTCTCCGCTGCCTGTGTGCTCGCCGACATGGGTCGCTGCAACGCGCCATGCGCCGGCAGCGAGTCCCTCGCGCAGTACGCGGTCCATGTCGACGCCGTGCGCAGGGCGATCGCAGCCGATCCCGGCGACTTGGTTGCCCGGCTGCGCGCACGCATCGACCTCCTGGCCACCGCCGGTCGATACGAGGACGCCGCGCTGCACCGGGACCGCCTGACGGCATTTACCCGCGCTGCAGCTCGCATGCAACGCCTGCACGGACTCAGCAGCTGTCCGCAGGTGGTCGCCGCCCACCGGCTGGTGGATGGGCGCTGGGAGATAGCCGTGATCCGGCACGGCGCCCTGGCGGCGAGCGCGCTCGCCGCAAACACCACTCGAGTGCTCGGTGAGGTCGAGGCAGCAATCGCCACCGCGGCCACAGTGGTGGCGGGGCCCGGGCCGCTGCCCGCGGCCGGCGCCGAGGAGACCGAGCAGATCCTGCGCTGGCTCGAGCAGCCCGGAGTTCGGCTGATCGCGGTCGAGGGCGCCTGGTCATCGCCGACGGGTGGAGCCGGGCGCTGGCGCGCGTGGCTGGATCGCGTCGAGGCTGCTCGCAGCGAGGCCTCCACCGTCATGGAGCGCGCCGCTGGGTCATGATGGCCCGGTGGTGACGACGCTGTGGTGATCCCCATCCACGACCGCAACCCGGTGCGCCGGGTGCCGATCGTGACCTACGCGATCGTGCTGCTCAACGTCGTCGTGTATTTCTGGGGCCCGACCTGGGGCGATCACGGCCTGCCCGCAGGGGTCGACCAGATCTGCCGGGACGACGCGTTCATCCAGCAGTACGCGGCGATCCCCGCCGAGCTCACCGACAACGCTCAACTCGCGCCCGAACGCGTGCAGATCGACACCGGTGACCGCCTGGTGCCCTGCCCCGCCGCACAGTTCGACAAGAGCCCGCTGCTCTCGGCCATCACGTCGATGTTCCTACACGGCGGCCTGCTGCACCTCATCGGCAACATGCTGTTCCTGTGGATCTTCGGCAACAACATCGAGGACCGCATGGGCCGATTTCGGTTCACGCTCTTCTACCTCTTCTGCGGCATGGTCGCGACCTACGGGTTCGCCTTCACCACCCCGGACTCCCTCACTCCCCTGGTCGGCGCCTCCGGGGCGGTAGCCGGCGTGCTCGGCGCGTATCTGTGGCTCTATCCCAAAGCGCGGATCATCGCCTTGGTGCCGTTCCTGTTCTTCATCCCGCTGCCGCTGCCCGCCTGGTTGGTCCTGGGTTCCTGGTTCGGCTTGCAGGCTCTCTACTCCCAGGGCACCGGAATCGGTGACGGCAGCGTCGCCTACATCGCGCACGTCATCGGATTCACCGTCGGCTTCGTGATCGCGATGGTCGCCTTCCATTCGCGAGAGATCCCGTCGCCGAAGCCACCCGGCCACCAACGCCGATAGCGTTGCTGTAGCGGCATCCGCGCAGCCGAAGGGACCCCGTCCGTGATCACCGCGATCGTGCTCATCAAGGCCGACGTCAGCTCAATCCCCGAGGTCGCGGCGGCGATCGCGCAACTCGACGGAGTCAGCGAGGTCTACTCGATCACCGGCGAGCACGACCTGGTCGCGATGGTGCGCGTGCGGCACCACGACGAGCTGGCCGACGTGATTCCCGCCGGGCTCAACAAGACACCGGGCGTGCTGTCCACCGAGACTCACATCGCCTTCCGCACGTACTCCCGCCACGACCTCGAGGCCGCGTTCGCGATCGGTCTGGACGACTAGTACGCGGCTGACAGCATTCGGTCTGCGGACTGCTCCACCCGCCCGTCCCGGTCGATCGAGCAGGGCGATCGGTGGTGCGGGTCAGAGCTTGCTGCCGCGGCGCTTCCGGTCCTCGGCCCCTAGCGGGGCCTGCGGTCCGGGTCGCCTTGCCATCGGGATTGTGGTGCAGGTAGGTGGGTGGTGCAGGTGATGGTTGGGCTCGGTGAGACAGGGTCAGCCCGTCTCGGGTTTCGCTGCGGTGGTAACGGTTCCAGGGATTACTGATTATCCGTCAGATTACTGTGATCGGACCGTGACCTGCACGAGCCTCACGGGGCCGCTTTCTCGGCGGAACTGTCGGTGCGCCCCTCTAGCGTGAACGATATGCAGGCAACGCAGCTCGCCGGGACCGACGGGGCCACCGACGGACCCCTGTCGAAACGGGAACTGTCGGTGGGCCCCTCTAGCGTGAGCGCTATGCAGGCAACGCAGACCTATCCGGGGACCTCGGCGGGCACCTGGGCGGGTTTCCCGCTCGGGGGGTTCGTGCCTGCCGGCCTGGCGGGGGTGGCGCTGGCGGACCTGACCGGGTTCGACATCGTCACGGTGCTCAAGGCCGAGTACCGGGCGCAGGCCCGCCAACGCGCCCTGGTCCTGGCCGCGGTGTGGGAGGCCGGGTTGCGGGAGGCCGGGTCCGCCGACCACGTCGGGAGGATGGCGCGTCCGGATGAGTGGTCCGCGGACGAGGTCCGCGCCGCCCTCGGGTTGACCCGCACCGCCGCGGAGTCCCTGCTCGCCCTGGCGGAGTCGGTGTGTGTGCGCCTGCCTGAGCTGCACGCGGCGATGGCCGCGGGTGAGCTCGATGAGCCCCGCGCGCGGCTGCTGGCGGAGTGGACCGCTGACCTGGCCGAGGAGCACGCGCACGGGATCTGCGCCAAACTCCTCCCGCTGTGCGCTCTCACCGCGTCGCCGATGTTGACCACGGGGCAGCTGCGCGAGCAGATCAAACGCCTCGCGATCGCCCTCGATCCCGACTGGGCCCAACGCCGCTATGAGAACGCGCTGCGCGAACGCCGCGTGGCCGGGACCCGTAACGCCGACGGGACCGCGGACCTGGCCGGGTACCAACTCCCCGTCGAGCGGGTCGGCGCCGCGTGCCGGCGCATCGACATGTTGGCCAAAGCCGCCAAGGCCGGCGGGGACCCGCGCCGGATCGATCACCTGCGCGCGGACCTGTTCTGCGGGATGACCGACGGCACCTACGAAGGACTCACTGACCGCCAGATCCTGGCCCACCTGACCGCGACCCGCCCCGAACCCGACCCCGAGGACAACAGCGACGACGGCCAGGTCGCCCAGTGGATCGCTGAATCCACCGACCGGATCACCACCCACCGGGCCGCCGCCCGCGACGCCAACCCCGCGCGCACCGAGGAGCCGGCCCACCCCGAGACCCCGGCCGAGCAGGTACGAGCGGCGAGCCCGGCGGACCCGGAATCCGTCGCGACCCCCACGGCGCAGCCTGAGCCGCCCGCGGGCATTCCCGCTCCCCGGTCCACCCGCTCGCCGGCGCCGGTGCCCTCCCGCCTACCCGCGCCGGCACCGGAGCCGTCGCGGGCCGGGGTCGAGCTACGGGTGCGCCTGTCCACGTTGCTCGGCCTGGACCGCCTCCCGGGTGAGCTCGCGGGATGGGGCCCGGTCCACGCCGAACACGCCCGCACCCTCGTCGCTGGGCTCGGGGTGGGGCAGTGGCGCTGGGCCCTCACCGACGAAGGCGGGCATTTGCTCCGGGCCGGGCTCACTCTCGCCCGCCCCGGTGGGGTCCGGCTGCGCTCGGCCCATTCCAAGGCGATCGTGGACCTGGTCATCCCCGAAGCCTTGCTGAGCGACCTCACCACCGGGGACCTGGCCGCGACGTTCAGCGCCGACCCTTCCTTGGCCCTGGGCTGGCGGCCCGTGATCCGCGACATCACCCGCCGGGCCGCCGCACCCGAGGGCACCGGACCACCCCCGGACCCCGGGCGCCGCCACGCCGGTGCCGAACTGAGCCGGGAGATCACCCTCGATCACCCGACCTGCGTCGGCGTCGGCTGCCGCGCGCCCGCGTCC
>JBQTIR010000036.1:0-139553 GCA_052387905.1 Sporichthyaceae bacterium
CAACCGGGCGAAGAAGGCCGGCAAGAAGATCAACGATGCCGAGCTGGACACGCTGCGCAACGTGTGTCGTTGTGGCACGTACCCGCGGGTGCGTGAGGCGATCAAGGAAGCCGCCCGCAACATGTAATTCCCTGCACTGATCGAACGGGTCGTCCGGCATCTGCCGGGCGGCCCGTTCGCTATTTCCGGAAGAACTTCCTCCCCAGGAGTGGAACCAGCGGGGGCGCGAATCGGTCCAAGGGGGACGAACTGATCGACGCGCCGCGTCTGGGGCCACAAGTCCACGGTGCGCGCCGCCGATTAAGTCACGATGGCACCCGGGTATCCGGGTCGGAGGGGGCAGACATGAGCGGCAAGACCAGGATCAAGAACATCGGCGTCATCCGTGCGCGCAGCTCGTCGGAGACGCTGGCCGAGAATTCGGTCGGGGACGAGTCGGTCAGGGCGGAATCGGTCTCGGCAGTCTCGGCGAAGGTGCCCGGGCAGAGCGCGCCGGGTGGCGCGGCGACCCTGCTCGACCCGGTGCAGACGGCGCGGGACCTGGAGGACGCGGCCCGGGCTTACACCGAGGTCGTGCAGGTGCTCGAAGCCATCACCAGGTCCACGCAGGGCCCGGCCGACCCCGCTGCGGCCGCGGCGATCAACGCCATGGCCACGCATCTGGAGTCGGCCTGGTCACGCTGGGATGACGCGCACCGCCGGCTGATCGGCGCCGAGCGCCGCACCACGGTCGTCGCCTGACCTCAACGCACGTCTCGGTCTCGCCAGAGGCCGGAGTACGAGGACTTCGTAGGCCTCGGGACCCGCCGGTCCCGGGGCCTACGGCGTGCTGACGGGCAGGGGCACCGATCTTGCGTTTTCTGTGATACCACTGGGGTAATTCGCCCGTTTCGTCCCTGAAGGCAAGGGTCGTGTGTGCCGGGCCAAAGCCGCAACGGGTAGGTGCCAGCGATGAGCGAGATCGTGAGCCCCACGGACTACTTCGGCGCGCTGATCCCCAAGGACGACCACCGCACCTACCTCACTGTCGGCGGGCACGCCATGGATCCGGACACCGAGGACGAGACCCTTTACGTCGTACTGAGCCTGACCGACCAGGCCGACCACGACGAGAACGGCCGCTTCCTGGAGCTCCAGACTTATCTCCTTCCCGACGAGGCCCGCAGGCTCGCCGCCCTCCTCATCGCCCAGGCCGACGCCCAGAGCGCCTGAGTAAAGGGAACGTCCAGGCCCGGTTCGGCGTTCAACAGGACGTAGGGGATTACGCTGGGAGTACGGCCCAGCACCCTGCGGGCCTCGGAGGTGCCCCACCATGCAGAGCACGAACCCGATCCTGTCCAAGCAGGACGTCTTCAGCCGCAACGGGTATGCCCCGTCCCGACCGGACGCGCCACCCGCACCCTCGGGCGGCATCAACTACACCCGGCCCGACCGGGACACCTCGGCGTACGGCTCGGCGCCGTCCGGTTCACCCGGCGCACCGGCCGGTACCCGACCGATGACCATCGATGACGTCGTCAGCCGCACCGGGCTGCTGCTCGTCATCGCGCTCACCACCGGCACCATCTCCTGGGTCGCCGACATCGGCTTCGGCCTGGCGATAATCGCCGCGCTGGTCGGCTTCGGCCTGGCGATGGTGAACTCCTTCAAGAAGGTCCCCAGCCCGCCGCTGATCATCGCCTACGCCGCCGTTCAGGGCGTGTTTCTCGGTGCGTTCTCGCACGCGTTGGAGGCGAGCCAGCCCAAGCTCGAAGGCGTCGCCATCCAGGCCGTCGCCGGTACCGCGATCGTGTTCGCGGTAATGCTCGCGCTGTACCGCAGCGGCAAGGTCCGCGTCACCGCCCGGATGCAGAAGGTCGTGTTCGCGGCGACCATCGCGTTCGTCGTGCTGCTGCTGGTCAACCTGCTCTTCAGCGCCTTCGGCAGCGGCGCCGACACCTGGGGTGGCCCGCTCGGCGTCATCATCGGTCTGGTCGGTGTCACCCTCGGTGCGTTCATGCTGACGATCGACTTCGACCTGGTCGAGAAGGGCGTGCGTGCCGGCGCCCCGGAGATCGAGGCCTGGCGTGCCGCGTTCGGTCTGACCGTCACCGTGGTCTGGATCTACATCGAGATGCTGCGTCTGCTGTCGAGTCTTCGCGGCGACTAGTACCGCTGAACGCAACGGGCCCCCGACCTCGTGGTCGGGGGCCCGTTCTGCGTTGTGGTGAGCGATTACAAAAATGCCCTGTGGGCGCGGCGCAGATCGTATTCGTGCACGATCGCGGTGGCGTGCCCGTGGGTGATGCTGTGCTCGTCGCGGAGCCAGTTCACTTTCTCGTCGAAACGGAGGAAGGACGGACCGTCCTCAATTTCTCGGAACCACTCTGGGAGTTCTTTGCCGGTGACACCTGGCACTCGTGCCACCAGGTTCTGATGCGTCTCCTCGGAGTGGTGTAGTGACATGGGACCGCCTCTCGCGCGTGGGCCGGATGTACGGGAAGACCTGGCCGTGCTGGGGGAGTTAGGGCAGCAGTGGAACTGACTCGAGGGTGCCTCAACGTGAGGCACGGCACAAGGCCTTGATCGCCGACGATGTCCGGGATTTGCCGGAAAGTTGAGGGCTGACGAGGAAGGGCGAACGTCGAGATGTCCGCGACCCACGAGATTGCGGCGGCGGTGGGGGCCGCTGCCGACCGGCTGCGCTCCTTGCCGGAGAGCCGGCTGCGCCGCGTCGCGGAGCCCACCCGCGCGGTGCTGGATCGACTCGCGGCGTTGGCTGCGGGCATCGAGGCCCGAACGGAGCCGGAGGCGCCCCCACCGCCGTTGGTGCCGGCACTGAACCTCTTCGCGCTCGGCGACCAACTTGCGGTGCTCGGCACGGATCTGGTCGCGGTGGCGGACCCGCTGGAGCCGGACGAGGCGGTCTGGCTGGCCGAGGAGCGCAAGTCGCTACGGGCGGCCCTGCAGGCGGCCCAGGACTGCTTGCGGGACCTGCGCGCGGTGCTCTGACCCGCCTGCCGCTGCGGTGAGCCTCAGGCTGCCTGGACGGCCTCGGGAGCCGGGGTCTGCGCCGCCGGGAGTTCGTGGCGGCGACGATGGCGCAGGAGTGCCAGCGGTCCGCGCAGGACGCCGCGGGCGCCGGGGTCGGCAGCCGGGGCGACCTCGGTGCCCGGCCGGTCGACTGCCTCGACGGCGGCCAGGGCGATCGGGAGAGTGGCGTCCTCGCGGGCCGGGTCCGGTGCGAGTTCGGCCAGCGGCCCGATCCGCAGGGCGGCCAGCACCGAGGGCAGCAGGGCCATCGCGGCGCGGTTGTAACCCGCGGGAGAGGGGTGGAAGCGGTCGGGGGAGAACATCTCGCGCGGCGCCGCGGTGAACTCCGGCCCAATGAGATCCCCGAGGGAGACCGTGCGGCCCCCCGCTTCGACGGTGACAATGGTCTGGGCGGCGGCCAACTGCCGACTCCAGCGCCGGACCAGGTAGCGCAGCGGCTGGGCGATCGGCTCCACGGTGCCCAGGTCGGGGCAGGTCGCCACGACGACCTCGCACCCGGACTCGCGCAGCCGGCGCACAGCGCGCCCCAGATGGGCAACGGCCAGCGAGGGCTGGATGCGGTGGGTGACGTCGTTGGCGCCGATCATGATCAACGCGACGGTGGGCGCCGCGGCCAGCGCAAGGCCGACCTGGCGGGCCAGGTCCGTGCTCTGGGCCCCGACCTTGGCCACGTTGGTGAACTGGACCGGGGCGTTCGCGGCCTCGGAGAGCCCGACGGCGATGCGTGCCCCCGGCGTCTCGGATCCGCAGGTGGCACCCAGGCCCGCGGCGCACGAATCCCCGAGCACCACGAAAGAGAGCGGGGCGGCCTCGCCGGTCCCGTAGAAACCGTCGGCGTCGGGCGGGGCAGACTTGGGCAGGCCCACGACGTGGCGGGCGAGCTTGGCCTCGGTGAGGAGGACACCGAGGAGCGCAGTGCCGGTGAGCGCGGCGCCGGTGCTGCCCAAGGCGGCCGCGGACAGCACCCGGCGGGCCACCGCCATCACTGGCCGATCCAGCATCGGGCGCTCCCGTGGGCGGCCCGGCGGGCCGCTCCGGTACGGCCGGGGACCCGGCTGTTGCTCGCCTCACGCGTCATTGCGTCCTCCTCAACGTGCGAAGAGCCCCCCGACATTGGCTCCGTCGTCCGCCCGGCTTGGACGCTGCGGCGCGCCGCTGCGTTCCCGTCCGGACCTTCATCGTCGGCCGAGGCCTACGCTGGGTGAGGCTTATGGAGATCTCCATACGCAAACGTGACGAACACCCAGGTCACGGCCGGTCTTGTCGGCGATGTGGCCGCCCACCCGGAGGTCGGCATGCGCTACGCCCGGTCCTTGCTCGAACTGATCGGGAACACCCCCCTGGTCCAACTCAACCGGGTGAGCCGGCCGGGCGGGCCGACCGTGCTGGCCAAGGTCGAGTACTTCAACCCGGGCGGCTCGGTCAAGGACCGCATTGCGACCCGGATGATCGACGCCGCGGAGGCCTCGGGAGCACTGCAGCCCGGCGGCACGATCGTCGAGCCGACCTCGGGCAACACCGGGGTGGGCTTGGCGTTGGTCGCTCAGCAGCGCGGCTACCAGTGCGTGTTCGTGGTGCCGGACAAGGTCTCCGTCGACAAGATCAACACCCTGCGGGCCTACGGCGCTGAAGTCGTGGTGTGCCCGACCGCCGTCGCCCCGGAGGACCCGCGCTCCTACTACCAGGTCTCCGATCGTCTGGTGCGTGAGCGGGCGTTGGCCTGGAAGCCCGACCAGTACTCCAACCCGAACAACCCGCGCAGCCACTACGAGAGCACCGGCCCGGAGATCTGGGAGGCCACCGACGGTCGGGTGACGCACTTCGTGGCCGGGATGGGTACCGGCGGGACGATCTCCGGCGTCGGGCGCTACCTCAAGGATGTCTCCGGGGGCCGGGTGCGAGTCATCGGTGCCGATCCTGAGGGCTCGGTGTACTCCGGCGGCACCGGCCGGCCCTACCTCGTCGAGGGCGTCGGCGAGGATTTCTGGCCCGATGCCTACGACAAGACGATCGCGGACGAGGTGTTCGCGATCTCCGACGGGGAGTCCTTTGCGATGACCCGCCGCCTGGCCCGTGAGGAGGGCCTGCTCGTCGGTGGGTCCTGCGGCATGGCCGTGGTGGCAGCGTTGCAGGTTGCTGCCGCCACCTCGCCCGAGGACGTCATCGTGGTGCTGCTGCCGGACTCCGGCCGCGGGTACCTGTCGAAGATCTTCAACGACGATTGGATGGCGGACTACGGATTCCTGTCCACTGACGGCGATGCCACGGTGGGTGAGGTGTTGGCCCGCAAGTCCGGAACGACCCCGGAGTTCGTGCACACCCACCCCAACGAGACCGTACGTGAGGCCATCGACATCATCCGCGAGTACGGCATCTCCCAGATGCCCGTCGTGCGGGCCGAGCCACCGGTGATGGCCGCGGAGATCGTGGGTTCGGTCGGGGAGCGGGACCTGCTCGACCGGTTGTTCGCCGGCAAGGCGAGCCTGGCTGACCGCGTCGAGGACCACATGTCCCCGCCGTTGCCGATCATCGGGTCGGGGGAGCCGGTGGCCAACGCGATCGCCGAACTCGGCAACGTCGGCGCTCTGGTGGTCCTCGTCGACGGCAAGCCGCGTGGCGTGATCACCCGTCAGGATCTGCTCGGCTACCTGGCCTCCTGAGGTCGCTGCCGCGGCCAGGGCATGTCTCCTAATCCCGATAGGCGGCGCGGACGGCGCCCAGGCGGCGCCTCGCGGCGTTGTCGTCGTCGCCCGATGCTCCGCATCGGGCTCCTCCTCCGCCTTGCGATGCATCCACCTGGATCACCGCCCGCATCCACCTGAGATTGGGAGACACGCCCTCGTCAGTCCGCGCTCAGGCGCAGGTCCAGCACCAGCATCGCGGTCCCGAGGCTGACGTCGGTCGCCGTGATCTCCCCGACCGCGGCGGCGTAGGCGCCGGTGCCCCCGGTCACCACGAAACGGCTCTGCGTCGCCGCCCCCGGGGTGAAGGTGTTCAGGCCGTGGAAGCTGACCGCATCCGGGCCGACGTCGGCCACGCCGTTGCACTGCACCGACACCGAGGGCGGCGTCGGGGTGGTGCCCTTGCCGGCTTTGCGTACGCGCAGGTAGCGGCAACTGACCTCGATGACGCCGACCTGCCCGGGTTCTGCGGGCAGGGCCAGGCGCTGCGCGAGCACGAACTCATCCCCGACGCTGGCGCCGGCCGGGCCGCGGTCGATCTCCCGGGCGGACTCATCGGTGGCGGTGAGTTCAACGCGGATGCGAGCGTCGTTGTCGGTGAGCACCAACGCGCTCGCCGCGACCGAGAACGCGATCACGGAGGCGACCAGGGCGTAGCGGCCGCGCCGGCGCGGCCGCGGGGAGTCGGTGTCCTCGTCGGGGGCATCGCGCAGTTCGACCGGGACCCTCAGGCCTGGCTGCGTCGCGGTCTGATCCGGATCGAACGGCGGAAGGTCCTTCACACGCGCTCGATCGTCGGCCACAGGGTGACCTCGCTGCGCTCGCTCATCGCAGTGTCAGCGACACGCGCGAGCCGGTCTTCGTGGAGGTCCCCAGGCGCAGGGTGCCGACGGCGCCCTCGTAGTCGCCGGAGCCGCCGGTGATGACCATCTCGATCACGGCGCCGCTGTAGGCGCTCTCGGACAACGTCTGGGCGGCGATCAGGCCGGCGCTTGTTTCGATCGTGCCCACGCAGGCCGAGGACGCCGTCATCACCACTTTGCCCTTGGGGCGCGGCGCGCCCTTGGGGACCTGGGTCGGCCGCAGTGCGGTGACGACGCACTCCACGCCGCTGAAACCGTTGCTGGGCCCGGCGCCGGTCAGGGCCGACGAGAGCAGGACCCGGTCACCGAGGCTCACCCCCTTCGGGGTGGCATCGACGACATTGCGCGAGAATTGGGTCGCGGTGAACTCGGTGACGCCGGCAGCGGCCGCTGGATTGCCGTGCGGGGAGAGCGCCCAGGCAGCGCCCGTCGCCAGCGCCAGCAGCGCCGTTGCCGTCCCGGCACCGATTCGTCGCCGCATATCCGTCCCTCCGCTGTGATCGCTGGGGACGATCCTGCCGTGTGCTCCGCTACTCGTGCGCAGCGGAGTCAGCTCGGCTGCGCCGTCCGGGCCGTTCCGAGCAGAACGTAGCTCGGCACGGTCTCGAGCTCCTCGCTCCCGCAGCTCAAGGAGCGCAGGCGTTCGTCGACGTCGATCCGCAGTCGTACGGCCCAGGTGCCGGCGACGGCGCGGTCGGGGTGCGCAACGGCGAAGTCGACCCGCTCACGCCCGATGCGCAGGTCACCGCCGAGGACGGTGACCGCGTCGATCTCGTGGAGGCCGAGTTGTTCCCGCAGCCACATCTCGGCGGCCTGCACCGGGCCGGGCCAGCAGGTGCGGCCGCGGTAGTGGGCGGAGGTGACCTGGCCCTGGCAGTAGGCCGCGGCGGCGGACAGGGCCGCCTCGGCGTCGAGGCGGCCGAAGTAGAGACCATGGGGAAAGCACACGAGGTTGCCTGCGAAGCGGTCGCCGCCCAGGTGGGTGGTCTCCCAGGTCAGCTCGGGGTACCGCGCGGCCAGCGCCGCGGCGACCGGCCGCCCTTTGACCGCGCAACAGGGGTCCTTGCGGGTGTGGGCGCAGATCGCGAACAGCGGATCAGGGTGGGGGTCCAGGCCGCTGCGTTCACCGCGGGCCAGGGCTGCCAGGTCGAGGGAGAGCGCGTCGCGGATGTCGTCCAGGGCGACCTGCTCGATCCACGGCTGCCCGGGCCCGGTGTGGACCAGGATGGCCCGGCTGGGCCCGCTGTAGGCGTGGGGTCGCTGCAGGGCCCGGTCGCGGACGGGACGGCGGATCAGGTTGACCCGGATGCCGTGCCGGTCCGACTCGGCCTTGAGGGCCTGGCCCAGCAGCGGCGGGAAGCGATCCGGGGACAGCGCCTTCGAACCCCAGGGCCCCGGGTGCTCCAGGAGCAGCCAGGACATGGCGAGGCTGGCGGTGCCGAGCAACGGCTCGTCCAGGTTCAGGCTCGCGACCCGGCACGGTACCGAGCTCGCGGCGAGGTTCGGGTCCTCCGCCCGGGTGCTCAATAGGCGTAGACGTCGTCGACCTGGAAGGTCGCCGCAGTCAACTTCTCCACGAACCCATTGTCGACGATCTGCAGGACGCGCACCTCGGCGGACTGGCCCGGGCGCAGATCGGCCGCGGTGCCGGTGTCCTTGGTGATCTCCTTGCCCTTGTCGTTCCTGGCCACGACGGTGATGTCGAACGAGCGCGTGAGCTCGCCGGTGTTGGTGACGAACAGCGGCAAGGAGGCCGTCGGGATGCCGCTGCGGTCGGTGTCGACCTGGATACGGCCGACCTTGACGGCCAAGCCGGGGATGACCTCGGTGCCCCCGCGTTGCTCGGCGGCCGAGATGGCGCTGGCGCGACTGCGGTCCTCCTCGTCGGAGCGCAGCAGCGTCGCCAACGCGGCGATCGCTTCGGGGGACATGTCCACCGAGGTGGTGGTGCCGGTCAGTTCGTCGGCGGCGACCGTCCCGGGTGCGGCCACCACGGGGGTGTCGGCGTTGGCGTTACGGGCGTAGGCAGCGGCTCCGACGGTGATGCCGGCGGCGGAGGCGGCGAGCACAGTGACGCTGACGGTGAGTCGGGCGCCACGACGTGGTCGGCGCCGCGCGGGGGGCAGCGAGCCGAAGTCGGGGGCAGACCTCTGGGGCGGACGGGTCATGGGCCCTGGGGTCCCTTTCGCCTGGCGGAGGCGACCGTCGGAAGTGGATCATGTTTCCCGAGCGGTTCCTGAGATGGGAGTGACCTCCCGAGGATGACTCGAGTGACGGCAACGGTTCGCCCAAAGACGAGTACTTTTCGTACGCCTGATTCCCTGCGTTCTTTCAGGTGGGCGCCGCTTTGCCGTTGTTCGGTGATCTTGCTGCACGGATTGGCCCTGCAACGCCGTCAGAGGCGCTGGCCCACGGTGGTGGAGAGCCGGACCGGGAGAGTGGCCCAGCCGTGCAGAATTCGGGTCTCGCGTCGCCTCGGGGGGTCGGCGGCGGCCAGGTTCGGGAAGCGTTCGAACAGCATCCGTAGGCCGATCTCGCCCTCGGCGCGGGCGAGGGCTGCGCCGAGGCAGAAGTGCGACCCGGCGGAGAAGGCCAGGTGCTCGCGGGCGTTGGCCCGTCGCACGTCGAAGGTGTGCGGGTCGGCAAAGACCGCCGGGTCCCGGTTGGCGCCGGCGAGCAGCAAGGCAACGAGGTTGTGCTGGGGAACGGCGACCCCGGCAACGATGGTGTCTCGCGTGGCGTGGCGAGCGGTGTTCTGCACGGGGGAGTCGAAGCGCAGCACCTCCTCCACCGCGTTGCGCCACAGGCCGGGGTCGGCCTGCAGGAGCGCCAGTTGGTCGGGGTGTTCCAGCAACAGCACGGTGGCGTTGCCGATCAGGTTCACCGTCGTCTCGAATCCGGCGGCAAGGACCAGGCCCGCGAGCGAGGTCAGTTCGGCGTCGCCGAGTTCGGCACCGCCCTCCTCGCGCCCGGCCATCACCACGCGGCTGAGCAGGTCGTCGCCCGGGTTGCGCTTGAGCTGCTGGCAGTGGTGCAACAGCCAGGTGTTGAGCTGCTTCAGGGAACGCTCGGAGCGACGGAAGGTGCGCAGCCCGACGCCGATGTCGAGGCTGGAGGCAAGGTCGTCCCCCCAGCTCAGGAAGGTGTCCTGCATCGAGATCGGCACGCCCAGGATGCGGGCGATGACCTGCACGGGAAGCACGTGGGCGTACTCGGTGATGAGGTCGGCCCGTCCGCCGGTGGGGTGGCGGCGCTGCATCTGGTCCAGCAGGGTGGTGGCGATCTCGGTGACGTCGGCGGAGACCTTGTCCACCGCCCGGGCGCTGAATGCCTTGGCCACCAGGCGGCGGTAGCGCTGGTGGTCCGCACCGTCGATCACCAGCAGGGACGGTGGTTCGATCGGGCCCGGATTGGACTCATCGCGCGCCCAGGCTCCGGCCCTCGCCAGCGGACGCGGGAGAGCGGACAGCGGCAGGCCCGCGCCGAAGTCGGGGCTGCGCAGAATCTCGGTAATGACGGCGTGGCGTGCGGTGACCATCGCGAACGAACCCGGAACGATCGGGCCCTTCGTGCGGACTTCGTCGTAGATCGGGTGGGGGTCGATCTCGCTGCCACCCAGGACGATCTGGGCGTGCAGGTCGCCCTTGCGGGCCCCGGCCTGGATCGCGGTGCGGGCAAGTCCGTGGCGGACTCCCCAGCGGACTGCGGATTTAACGGGCACAGCGACCTCCGGCGGCTAGGCTGACCCGTATCTTACCGAAAGTCAGTTGTCGTGCCAGAGGTCGCTGGGCGACGCTTCGCTGCTCGAGAGCCCGTGGGCTTTATTCGTAGGTGCGACGTTCCTCGACCACGGTGCTCGTGCGCGGCTCCCCGGCGGCGGACGTGGTCGTCACGCCCCGACGGCGCGGCGCGAAAATAATGAGATCGAGAATGATGCCCAGCACACCTGCGGCGACCAGAATCCAGCCCACCGTGGCGATGTCGACGCCACTGGCCTCGTAGTCCACCGCCAACGCGAGAATCAGGCCTCCCGCGATGAAGAAAATGCCGACGCCGATACCCATGATCTGTGTCCTCTCCCGTGCGCGCGCTGCTGCGCGGCCAGGGAGATCTACCCCCTGGTCCAGCAGGGAAACCGCCGGGATCGACCGGAGGGTCAATCCCGTGGGAAGCGCACTCCGGTCTCGGCGTGGCAGTCGTAGCCGTGGGGGACCTTGAACAGGTACTGCTGGTGGTAGGCCTCGGCGTAGTAGAACTCCCCGGCCGGCGCGATCTCGGTGGTGATCTCGCCGAGGCCGGCGCGGGTCAGAGCGTCCTGGTAGAGGTCGCGGGACTCGATCGCGGTCTTGGCCTGGGAATCGGTGGTCGTGTAGATCGCCGAGCGGTACTGGGTACCGATGTCCCCGCCCTGGCGATTGGTCGTCGTCGGGTCGTGGATCTCCCAGAACTTGATCAGCAGGTCGGCGTAGGACAGCACCGACGGGTCGAACACCACGAGCACCGCCTCAGTGTGCCCCGTCTTCGCCGTGCAGGTCTCCTCGTAGGTGGGGTTCGGGGTGAAGCCGCCGGAATATCCGACCGCGGTCGAATAAACCCCGGGCAGCTGCCAGAACTTGCGTTCGGCGCCCCAGAAGCAACCCAGGCCGAGGATCGCGACCTCAAGGCCGTCGGGGAACGGTGGGAACAACGGGTTGCCGTTCACCGCGTGATGCGTCGGCACGTCGTACGGGCGCTCCGCTCGTCCGGGCAGGGCCTGCTCCGGCGTCACCATCGTCTGCTTCGCTCCGCGTCCGAACAACATCGGCTGCTCCCTTCCTTGTCAGCCTCAACTCTGACCGACGCCCCGATGTTCCGGCCAGGTGGGGCAACGATGTTCCGCGCTCGGTAAGGCCTACGGTGGCGCACATGTCTGACGAGAGCGCTGCGCACGGCTTCGCCACCCGGGCCATCCACGCCGGCCAGGAGCCTGATGCCGGGACCGGGGCGGTGGTCCCGCCGATCTACCAGGTCTCGACCTACAAGCAGGACGGCGTCGGGGGACTGCGCGGGGGCTACGAGTACAGCCGCAGCGCCAACCCGACCCGCACCGCGCTGGAGACCTGTCTGGCAGATCTGGAAGGCGGCGCTCGCGGCTTGGCGTTCGCTTCCGGCCTGGCTGCCCAGGACACGGTGGTGCGCACGATCTGCGTGCCCGGCGACCACGTGATCATCCCCGGCGATGCCTACGGCGGCACCTACCGACTCTTCGCCCGGGTCTTCGCGCGGTGGCGGCTGGAGTTCACCGCGGTCTCGCTCGATGACCTCGACGCGGTCCGGGCCGCGATGCGCCCGCGCACCCGGTTGATCTGGTGCGAGACGCCGACCAACCCGATGCTCGGGATCGCCGACATCGCCGCGCTCGCCGAGATCGCGCACAACGCCGGTGCCGTGCTGGCCGTCGACAACACCTTCGCCTCGCCGTATCTGCAGACCCCGTTGGCGCTCGGCGCCGACATCGTCACGCACTCCACGACCAAGTACCTGGGCGGGCACTCCGACGTCGTCGGTGGCGCGCTGGTCGCCGCGGGTAAGGGCCTGGGAGAGGATCTGGCGTTTCATCAGAACGCGATCGGGGCGGTGGCCGGGCCGTTCGACTCCTGGCTGGTGCTGCGGGGCGCGAAGACGCTCGCGCTGCGCATGCAGCAGCACTGCGCGAACGCCGCTGCGATCGTGGAGATGCTGCGGGAGCACCACAAGGTCTGGCAGGTCCACTACCCGGGATTGGAAACCCATCCCGGCCATGAGGTGGCGGCGCGTCAGATGCGTGACTTCGGCGGGATGATCTCGTTCCAGGTCTCCGGTGGATCCGACGCAGCTCTTGAGGTCTGCGAGCGGACCAAGATCTTCACCCTGGCCGAATCGCTTGGGGGCGTGGAGTCACTGATCGAACACCCCGCGCGGATGACCCATGCCTCGGTCAGCGGGTCAGCGCTGGAGGTCCCCGCCGATCTGGTCCGGGTCTCCGTCGGCATCGAGAATGTCGAAGACCTTCTTGCCGACCTGGACCAGGCCCTCGGCTGAGGGAGCCTTAACGGCCGCGGCGACCGAACGCGCGGTAGGCCAGGACATGCAACATCGGCGGCTGGGTGCAGGCATCCAGGTCGGCAACCGCGGCATCCCACCTCGCGAGATCTGCGTCGTCGACGAACCCGGCAGCACGCAACGATTCGCGGGCCGTGTAGGGCGGCGGGCGCAGACCCGTCACCCATGGGTAAATCGACACCTCACCGACGTGGCACCCCACCTCCAGGTCGGCTCGCTCCAGCAGGGTCCCCAGACGGACGCCGGTCTGCAGGTCGTTACCGCGCGAATTCTGGAATGCGAGGTAGCGCTCGCCCATCTCGTCCCAGACCGGGTGCGGCGGGCGCAGTCGGACGTAGGTGTAGTCCACGTCGACGAGAAATACGCAGCCGCCAGGGGTGATCAGGGAGGCGGCATGGTCGACGATGTCTTGCTCGGTGGGTCCGTTGTGGGCGAGCACGTGGCGCACCATCACGACATCGGCACTCGCTGGTTCAAGCCCACTGGATGCCACGTCTGCGTGGCGCACCGACGCGTGGTCCAGCCCCGCCGTGTCGATCGCCTCCTGTGCCGCAGCGACCGCGTCCGGATCCCCGTCGACGCCGATCACCGAGCCGTCGGTCCCGACGATCTCGGCCATCACCGCCAGCACCGCACCCGGGCCACAGCCCAGGTCGACAACCCGGGCTCCGGCGACGAGGCCGGCGTCGGTCCAGTGCTGCGATTCCTGCTCACGGGCTCGCTCGGCCATCAGCCGGTACCGGGCACGTTCGTTGTCGCTCAGGCGCAGGGCGTACTCGGGCATGACGCGCATTCTGACGCCATCGTCGCCGGTCCGACAAGGCTGAGGAGCCCGATCGTGCGGGCGCAGCGTCACCACTCGCCGCGTGCTTTCCTGACGTTATGTCAGTCAACGCCGGGTGGCGCCGGGTCGGCCAGGTGCCGCCGCATCGTCTCGGGCATCCGCAGCGCGAACACCAGGGCGATCGACATGACGATCGCGGTGGAGGCCCAAGCCGCGCCGTAGCCGACGTGTTCGGCCAGGGCTCCGGCGGCCAGAGGGCCGGCCACGGCGCCGAGGTCCCCGGCCATCCCGTACGCGGCCACCACGGTGCCGCCGCGGCCCTGCACCACGTCGCCCAGTACCGCAGAGGGGCCAACGCTCAACGTCGCCGCGGTCACGCCGAATGCCGCCATTGCCAGCAGGAACGCCGCGTCGTTCTCCCAAATCGCGAGCAGCAGCGCACCGAAGGCGCCCAGGGCGGTCCCGGCGATGATCAGCGGCTTACGGCCGATGGAGTCCGCCACTCGCCCGACCGGGTACAGCAGCGCGACATGGACCAACGAGCCGACCAGGAACCCGACGCCGGTCCACAGAGGTCCGCGTCGCAGTACCTCCACGACGAACAGCGGGATCAGGGAGGAGCGGACGCCGAAGATCGCCCAACCGGTACAGGCGTTCGCGGCCAGCGCTGCACGGTAGGCCGGGTTGCGCAGCGCGGTGCGTAACGTCGTGTGGTCCTCCAGAGCGCCGTTCGCCGCCGCCTCTGCGTGCTCTGCTCGGGTGAGGAAGACCATGGCGATCGTGCCGGCGGCGGCCAGGGTGCCCGCGTAGACGAAGAAGGGCAGGCGCAAGGAGATGTCGCCGAGCACACCACCGAGGAACGGCCCGGTCACCCCGCCGACGAGGAAGCCGCCGGAGAACACCCCGCTGGCCCGCCCGCGCTGGTGCGAGGACACCGAGCGCAGCAGCAGACTGGTCGCCGACACGGTGAACATCACCGAGCCGACGCCGCCGATGGCGCGCAGGCCCAGCATCTGGCCGTAGCTCTGGGCCAGGCCGGTGAGCAGGCTGGAGACCGCGACGATGCCGACGCCGGTGGCCAGCACCACGCGCTCTCCGAACCGGTTGACCAGCCACCCGCCACCGGGGCCGAACACCAGGCGCATGAAGGCGAAGGCGGAGATGACCAGGGCGGCTGCGGTTTGGCCCACTCCGAACTCGCGGGCGAAGACCGGCACGACCGGGGCGACGATGCCGAAGCCGAGGCCGACGGCCAGCGCAACGGCACCCAGGACCCAGACCTCGCGGGGCAGGTCGGAGGACCCGGTCCGCCGTGAGATCAGTGCGCGCATTGCGTCGTCGTGCTCGCACCGCTGGTTGTCACCTCCGGACCAACCGCCGCCGCCGCGCCCGCATTCCGCCTGCGCAAACGCGCATCGATGCGCTGCGAGTGGTGAAAATCGACCACATCACCACCACCAGCGCATCAGAGGCCACCGGCCGCGCATCGATGCGCAGATGGTCGTGGGGGCGGGACGGGGCGGGACGGGGCGGGACGGGACGGGGCGGGGCGGGGCGGGGCGGGGCGGGGCGGGGCGGGGCGGGGCGGGGCGGGACGGGGCGGGACGGGGCGGGGCGGGACGGGGCGCGGTCAGCCGGCGCGGCGGCGCTCGGAGGTACGGGCGCGCAGGAAGTCGCTGACGACGTAGTCGCCCAGGCGCGCCGGGTCGGGGTGGAAGACGCGGCCACCGTTGCGCTTGGCCACTGTCTCGCAGAAGGCGGCCAGGCTGGGGTCCGGGTCGAGGGAGAAGATGCTCAGGGTTGCCCCGCGCCGGGTCATCGCGTCGACCTGGGCGTAGGTGAGCGTGAGGGTCTCCGGGGCCGGGGGCCAGTCGAACCACACCTCGCCGTCGCGGAGCAGGTGGGCGGTGGGCTCGCCGTCGGTGACCACGAGCACGATGCGCTCGGCGCCCGGGTGCTTGTCGAGGAAGCGGCCGGCGAGCAGCAGGGCATGCTGCAGATTGGTGCCCTGGACGTAGTCCGGTTCCAGGGTCGGCAGGTCGGTTGCGGCAATCTCCCCGGCGTAACGAGCGAAGCCGATGATCTGCACGGCGTCGTTCGGGTACATCCCGGTGATCAGGGCGTGCAGCGCGAGGGCGGTGGTCTTGGCCGACATCCAGGTGTCGCGCAGGACCATCGAATAGCTCATGTCGATGAGCAGGCTGATTGCCGCACGACCGCGGCGCTCGGTCTCGGCGACCTCGAAGTCACCGACGTCCAGGCCGATGGGCTGACCCGGGGCGACGGTGCCGGCGCGGCGCACCGCATTGGTCAGGGTCCGCACGACGTCGAGGGGTTGCGCGTCGCCGAACTGCCACGGCCTACTTGCGCCGGTGAGCTCACCGGCGGCACCGGCGGAATGCACCTCGTGCCCACCGGGGCGCGGCGCGGACAGCGACGCGAACACCCGGCGCAGCGCGGTCTGCCCCAGTCGGCGCACGGCCTTCGGGGAGAGCTCGAGGCGACCCCCGCTGCGGCTGAGCCAGCCTTGCTCTTCGAGTTCGCGTGCGATGCGCCGCAATTGGTCGATGTCATCCAACGCGCCGCGCCCCAGGGCCCGCCGCACCGCCTCGTCGTCCACGTCGTCCAGGCTCGCACCCGGGTAGTCCTGGCCCAGTTGCGCGGAGAGCTCCTCCAGGTCCGAGAGCTCCGCCAGCGCCGAGGTGGCATCGCCCAGCCCCAGGGGTTGATCGCCGATCAGGCGGGAGCCGCGCTCCCAGTCCAGGTCCGGCCGCCGCGCCCGCATCGCGTCGGCGAGTCGGGCCATCTCCGCGGCCACGCCGAGGTCGTCGAAAACTCCGGCGGACAGCTCGGCCAGTTCCTGGCGTTGCTCAGGGGTCAGGGAATCCATCAGCCGGGAGGCGGCGGCCATCCGGCGGGCCAGGGAGTCGACGAGCTCCTCAAGGTTTTGTGGGTGGTCAGGGAAGAAGTCGCCGAAGCGAGACATGAACTCGTCGAACTGATCCTGCGTCAGTTCCCCGCGCTCATCCGCGTCGAGCATCTGGTTCAGCTCGGCCATCATGTCCGCGACGCGGCTCATATCCTCCGCGCTCGCGCCTTCCAGGGCCTGCTTCATCCCGGCGAAGCTGCTGTCGAGCACCTCCCGGCGCAGCAGGTCACCGATCTCGGCGTAGGTCGCCGCAGCCGCGGGGGAGCGCCAGTCGTACTCGCGCAGCTCGCGCACTGCCCGGGCGGTCTCGCTCGCGACCGCATCCAGACGCGTCTCGCGGAATCGCGCGTCGTCGCTCGGGTCGGGGAACAACGCCGCGCGTTCCTGACCGATCGCGGTGTCGAGCAGGCGCCGGACCTCCTCCAGCGTCCCGTCCGCACGCCCGCGCTTCTGTGCGGCCTTGCGTCGGCGCAACGCCTCGCGCCGAAGCTCATCGAGGCCGCGTCGCCCGGCCATTCCTTCGCGCAGCAACTCACGCAGCGCATCCGGGATCCGGTCTCCGTGCATGACACGGTCGCCGATGTCGTCCAGGGCGCGGCGCACGTCGTAGGGGGCGGCGAGCGGATCAGGCCCGTCGTCAAAGGCGTGGTAGCGGTAGCGCGTCATGCATCCTCGTTGCGTCCGAAGGAGTGGTCGCTATTGCAGCCACTTTTTCGGACATCCGCGTGGGTGTGGTGCGGACGTCCGAAGGAGTGGTCGCTATTGCAGCCACTTCGTCGGACGTCCGGGTGGGTGGGGTTCATGAGCTGTAGACGGCGCGCCCGCCGCTGAGATCCTTGGAGATCTTGCGGCCCAGGTACAGCCCCTCCAGAGCGAACTCCACGGCCGACGCGGCAAGGCCGGGGGATTCGGCGCCGGCCATGCCCAGTCGCTTCATCAGCGCGGCCAGCCCGGGAAAGGTTCCGAGCGCGCTGAGCAGGTCGGTGGCGGGGACAAGGTCACCGCTGATGACGGGTTCGCCGACGGTGACCCGCTCGATCAGCGGCCCCAGGTCCGCACCACCGAGCCGGTTGCGGAAGACCTCATGGGTGGCCCGGCGCAGCAGGTGCGCGAGCACGTCGAGCTCGCGGCCCTCCTCGCCGGCCTCGAACTCGACCTTGCCGCGCAGGGTGGCGACGATCGCGTCGAGGTCACCGCACCGGGCGACCGGCGGGTCCTCGCCAGTGACCGCGGCCCGGCGAAGCGCCGCGGCCGCCACGGTCTCCACGCCCGCAATCGCGAACCGCGCGGAGACCCCGGAGCGGTCATCGACGGCGGGGGATTCGCGCACGGCACGGGTGAAGCGGACGACGATCTCCAGCAGATGCTCGGGTACGACCACGCCGGAGCTGGCGCCGGCGTCGGCCTCCTGGTGGATCAGCGCGAGTTCGTCGCTGAGCTCGAGGGGGTAGTGGGTGCGGATCTCGGCACCGAAGCGGTCCTTGAGCGGGGTGATGATCCGCCCGCGGTTGGTGTAGTCCTCGGGGTTGGCGGTGGCCACCAGCACCAGGTCCAGCGGCAGGCGCAGCGTGTAACCACGTACCTGGACGTCGCGTTCCTCCAAGACGTTGAGCAGCGAGACCTGGATTCGTTCGGCCAGATCGGGGAGTTCGTTGATCACGATGATGCCGCGGTTCGAGCGCGGGACCAGGCCGTAGTGCACGGTCTCCGGATCACCGAGGCTGCGGCCCTGCGCGACCTTGACAGGGTCGATGTCACCGATCAGGTCGCCGACTGAGGTGTCGGGGGTGGCGAGCTTCTCTGCATACCGGTCTGCAGCCGGAACCCAGACGATGTCCAGGTCGTCGCCGGCCTCGGATGCCCGCCGGATCGAGGCCGGGGTTATCGGGGCGTAGGGGTGCTCGCGCAGTTCCGAGCCGGCGATCACCGGAGTCCATGCGTCGAGGAGGCTGACCAACGTGCGCGCCAACCGGGTCTTGCCTTGCCCGCGCTCGCCGAGCAGTACGAGATCGTGGCCGGCGAGCAGCGCCCGTTCGAGTTGGGGCAGCACGGTGTCATCGAATCCGACGATGCCCGGGAAGCGGGGCGTGCCGGCGCGCAACTGGGCGAGCAGGTTGGCGCGCATCTCGGATTTGAGGTTGTGGTGGACATGTCCGGATGCCCGCAATTCCCCGAGGGTGCGGGCGGTCGGGGGGCGGGAGTCGGAGATCGACGGCATGGGTGCAACCTACGTCTAGCGGGAAAACTATGGCGCGGGCCCGTTCGAGAGGAGCACAGGTGCGATTCGGCAGCGGTCTTGTCCGGGCGCGAGGCGTCGGTGCACATTCCCCGGTGTCGACCGACCTGGATCTGGAGGCGGCCTTCGCGGAGCCGGAGCTCCCGGAGGTTCCGCTGGCAGACGATCTGAGCGCCGCAGCGACCCAGGCTGCCCGCTCAGCGCTGGGAGCGCTCGATGGGGCTCGACCCGACCTCGCCTGCGTGTTCGTCTCCGGCGGCGACGCCGGCCAGGTGGCAGCGGCCGGTGCTGCGGCGGTGGCCACCCTCAACGCCACGGCGGTAATCGGGTGCAGCGCGCACGGCGTCATAGGCCCGGGATCCGGCGTCGAGGCCGAGCCGGCCGTCGCGGTGTGGGCGGCAGTGCTTCCGGGCGCGCGGGTGCGCAGCTTCGGCCTGGAGGTCATCCGGAGCGAGGACGGCATCAGCGTGTTCGGCCTACCCGAACTCGATGACTCCGACGCGGTGGGCGTCCTGCTCGCGGACCCGTGGACGTTCCCGGTCGACGGGTTCGTCGAACTGTCCAACGAGATGTTCCCCGGCCTCCCATTGGTCGGTGGACTGGCCGGTGCGATGGCCGGACTGCAGACACCCGGACGGCCCCCGGCGGTGTGGCTGTGCCACGACGGGGAGTCCCATCCCGGTGGTGCGGTCGGGGTGCTCATCGGCGGGGACGTCGGCATCAGCACGGTGGTCAGTCAGGGCTGCCGGCCGGTCGGGCCCACGATGGTGGTCACTGCCGCCGAGGGCAACGAACTTCTCGGCCTGGCCGGGACCCCGGCGGCGGCCAAGCTGCAGGAGGTCCTCGCCGAGTTGAGCCCGGCCGATCGACACCTCGCTCTGACGGGTCTTCAGATCGGCATCGCGATGAACGAGTACGCCGAGGAACACGAGCGCGGAGACTTCCTGATCCGCGCGGTCGGCGGTGTGCACCCCGATCGCGGCTCGGTCGTGGTCGGCGATGAGATCGAGGTCGGACGCACGGTGCGTTTCCAGGTCCGCGATTCCGAGACGGCCCACGCGGACCTCGCACAGATGCTCGCGGAGTTCTCCGTCGCGGTCGGTCCGACGGCGGGCGCGCTGATCTTTTCCTGTAACGGGCGCGGCGCCTCGATGTTCGGCGCAGCCGACCACGACGCGCAGCTGTTGGCCACGGGTCTGGACGGAGCGCCGGCGGTTGCCGGGTTCTTCGCGGGCGGGGAGATCGGGCCGGTCGGGGGACGCAATCACCTGCACGGCTTCACCGCGTCGATCCTGACCTTCAGCGCGGCGGCCAAGGACGACGACTCCTGGCCCGATGTCGACGAACCGTGACGAGCGACGCTGCCACCCTGGCGGTGGACATCGGCGGTACCAAGTTCGCGGCTGCCGTTGTCACCGGCGACGGTGACGTGGTCGCCCCGGCGCGGGTGCCGACACCGCCGGGCGCAGACGCCGACGCCTTGTGGAAAACGCTGTCCGGCCTGATCGCCGGCGTCGTGGAGAACGCGCGGGAGGCCGGCGTTTCGCGCGTCGTCGGTGTCGGTGCGGGGTCCGGCGGCCCGATGCGTTGGCCGGTCGGTGAGGTGTCTCCGGTCAACATCGGTGGCTGGCGCGACTTCGGGCTGCGGGCTGCCTTGGCGCAGTTCGCGAACGGCGGCCCGGTGCGGGTGCACAACGACGCGGTCGCGGTCGCGGTCGCTGAACATTGGCGCGGTGCGGGCCGCGGAGTGGACAACCTGCTCGGCATGGTGGTCTCCACCGGTGTCGGCGGCGGGCTCGTGCTCGGCGGACGTCTGATCGACGGCGGCACCGGCAACGCCGGGCATATCGGCCACCTCGTCGTTGATCCTGATGGTCCGTCATGTTCGTGTGGAGGCTGGGGCTGCCTGGAGTCCATCGCCAGCGGACCGCGGACCGTCGCGTGGGCTCAGGAGCAGGGTTGGCCTGGCCTTGACGGCGTCGCGCTGTCGGCGGACGCCCGGGCCGGTGATCCGGTGGCGATGGCGGCGCTGGCTCGCTCAGGCCGTGCCCTCGGGGTGGCAATCGCTTCGGCGGTGCACCTGTGCGACGTCGACCTGGTGGTTCTTGGTGGCGGTCTGTCGGCGGCCGGCGACCTGCTCTTCGACCCGCTCCGGGACTCCTTCGCCCGCCACGCCGCGCTGGAGTTCGCCTCCCGCGCGCGGATCCTCAGGCCGGCGTTGGGCCCGCACGTCTCCCTGATCGGGGCGGCGGCGTTCGTCCTCGCCGGGGACCGTTACTGGTCGGCGGACTGAGAGCAGCGCGCTACACCTCGTCGTGCAGCTCGACGGCAGGGATCAGCACGGCCAGGACGACGGAGATCGCGGCGATCGCGGCGGCGATCCAGAACACCGCACTCGTGGCCTCGGCGAACGCGGTGACGTAGGCGTCCTGTGCCGCTGGCGGGAGGGCCGCCACGGCCTCCGGAAGCACGCTGAGCCGGTCCAGGTCCACGCCCACGGGCGCCTCGGTGAGTGAGTCGGACAGGTTCGCCGCGAGTACCGCCGCGCCGATCGCGGCGCCGATGGTGCCGCCGAGGCTGCGGAAGAACGAGATGGTCGCGGTCGCGATGCCGATATCGCGCGGCTCGACACAGGACTGGGCGACGGTGACCAGGATGGGCGAGATCAACCCCAGTCCGAGGCCCAGGACGGCCAGCGCGGCCACGATCGCCGGCGCCCCCGTGCCGGCGCCGACCTGGGTGAGCCCGGCCAGCGCCACCGCCACCAGGGCCGTGCCGGTAATCGGGGCGGCGCGGTGCCGACCGGTGCGGCTGACCACCCGGCCGACCCCGCCGGAGCTGACGAGCAGGCCCGCGGTCATGGCGGTCAGCATCAGCCCGGAGGCGGTGGCGTTGCGGCCCTGGGCGAGTTGCAGGGCCAACGGGATGAACAGGATCACCGCGAACAGGGCGGCCCCGGTGCAGAAGGCGACCGCCGCGCTGAGCGCGAGCGCGCGGTTGCGCAGCAGGCGGATTGGCAGCACGGGGTCGTCGCTGCTGCGCGCCGACAGGGCGAACACCGGCAGCAGTGCGAGCGCCACCAGACCGAGCAGGGCGCTGCGCGGGTCGCCGTAACCGACCTCCTGGCCACGGGTCACCCAGCAGAGGAAGAACCCGATCACGGCGGCCAACAGCAGGCCACCGCGTACGTCGAGGCTGCCGGCGGCGCGCGGCGCCGGGTTCGGGAGCGTGCGGACCAGCACCGCGAGCACGATCGCTCCGAGGGGGAGGTTCAGGAAGAACAGCGCGCGCCAACTTCCCGCGTCGACGACGAGTCCGCCGATCAGTGGCCCGAGCACACTGGCGACGCCAAAGACCGCGCCGAACAGGCCCTGGTAGCGGGCCCGCTGGCGCGGCGGGACCAGATCGCCGATCACGGCCAGGGCGAGCGTCATCAGCCCGCCGCCGCCGAGACCCTGAATCGCGCGCGCACCGGCGAGCGAACCGATGCCCTGCGCGAGCCCGCACAGTACGGAGCCGACCAGAAAGATCAGCACTGCGCCGATCAGCGCGGGCTTACGGCCGATCAGGTCCGAGACCCGCCCGTAGAGCAGCGTCGAGGCGGTGGCAGTGAGCAGGTAAGCCGTGACCACCCAGTGGGTGTCCTCGACCCCGCCCAGATCGCCGACGATTGTCGGGAGCGCGACGGCGACGATCGTGCCGTCGAGCGCGGCCAGCAGCACGCCCAGCAGCAGCGCGATCAGCACGCGCCGGAACTGCGCCGGGGGCATGCTCACGGCCGCCGGCGCCGGCGCAGCAGGGCCCCCGGTCATCGGCCCAGGGTAGGCGGGGCGCGGTGCGCCGTCGCGCACAGGTCGCTGTGCGCTGCCACACTCGCATCCGTGGCCCCCGCCCTGCTCGTCACGGTTGCCGATGTCCGCGCGGCCGCGCAGGTGCTGGCCGACGTCGCCCGGGTCACTCCTGTCGTCGGATCCCGCGCGCTCAGCGCCCGGTGCGGCGGCGAGGTTCGCTTCAAGGCCGAGAACCTCCAGCGCGGTGGTTCGTTCAAGATCCGCGGCGCCTACGTCCGCATCGCACGGCTGACCGACGAACAGCGCGCGGCCGGGGTCGTGGCGGCCAGCGCCGGCAACCACGCCCAAGGTGTCGCGCTCGCGGCGTCCCTGCTGGGCGCCTCCGCGACGGTCGTCATGCCCCACGGGGCGCCGCTGCCCAAGATCGCGGCGACGGAGGGCTATGGGGCCACCGTCCGCCTCGTCGGTCACAGCGTCGAGGACGCCCTGGCCGCCGCCGCGGAGATCGCCGCCGAGACGGGCGCGATCCTGATCCACCCGTTCGACCACGTCGACGTCGTCGCGGGCCAAGGCACCGTCGGGCTCGAGATCACCGATCAGGTTCCCGAGGTGCGCACGATCGTCGTCCCCGCCGGTGGCGGCGGACTGCTGGCCGGGATTGCGGCTGCCCTCGCCGACCGCTCCGACATCCGGGTGGTCGGGGTCCAGGCGGCCGGCGCCGCGGCGTACCCCGGCTCGCTCGCCGCCGGGCACCCGGTGGCGCTGGACGCGACCACGACGATGGCCGACGGGATCGCGGTCGCCCAACCCGGCGAGGTCCCGTTCGGGATCATCTCCGAGCTGGTCGCCGACATCCGCACGGTCAGCGAGGAGTCACTCTCGCGGGCTCTGCTGCTGTGCCTGGAACGCGCCAAGCTGGTCGTGGAACCGGCAGGTGCGGCGGCGGTGGCTGCGTTGCTGGACGATCCGCAGGCCTTCGAGCCGCCGGTGGTCGCCGTGTTGTCCGGGGGCAACGTCGACCCGTTGCTGATGCTGCGACTGCTCCGGCACGGGCTGGCGGCCTCGGGGCGCTACGTCGCTTTCAAGATCCGGGTGCCGGACCGTCCCGGCGCCCTCGCGGACCTGCTGCGCGAGCTCGCCGACGCCGACGCCAACGTCCTCGAGGTGGAGCATCTGCGGGCCAACCCGCGCCTGCACGTCGACGAGGTCGAGGTGTACGTGCAGATCGAGACCCGCGGCGGCAAGCACACCGACGCCGTCCTCGCCCGAATGCGCAGCGCCGGGTACGCGCTGATCTTCGGCTGATCCGCCCCGACATGGTCGTTGCGTCCGACGATGAGCGTCCCGGGGGCCTCGAATCTTCGGACGCAACGACGGATTCCGCTACCCGGCCGGTTCAAGATCGGTGCGGGGCTTCCGGGGTAACGGCACCATGGGGGGTGCGCCACCGCGGCGCACGAGGTGATGCACGATCGGGAGCAGTCGGTGGACGCCGTCGTGGCCGAGGGGCTCGTCAAGACGTACGGGCAGACCCGTGCGCTGGACGGCCTGGATCTGCGCGTGCCCGCGGGCACGACGCTCGGCCTGCTCGGCCCCAACGGTGCGGGCAAGACGACGGCGGTCCGCGTGCTGACCTCGCTGCTACGCCCGGACGCGGGCCAGGCCTTCGTCGCCGGGATCGACGTCGCCCGCAACCCGGCCGCCGTGCGCCGCCGGATCGGGCTCGCCGGGCAGTTCACCGCCCTCGATGTCACGATGACCGCCCGGGAGAACCTGCAGTTGTTCGGCCGCCTCTACCGGCTCGGGCGTCGGCAGGCAGACCGCCGCGCCGATCAGCTGTTGGAACGTTTCCGGCTCACCGAGGTCGCGGACACCCAGGTCAAGACCTACTCCGGCGGAATGGCCCGGCGTCTGGACCTGGCCTCGGCCCTGGTGGCGACGCCGACGGTGCTGTTCATGGACGAGCCGACGACGGGCCTGGATCCCGCCTCGCGCCTGGATCTGTGGGAGCTGCTGGAGGACCTGGTGCGGTCCGGAGTCACGTTGCTGCTGACCACCCAGTACCTGGAAGAGGCCGACCGTCTCGCTGACCGGATCGCGGTGGTCGATCGTGGGCGGGTGATCGTCTCCGGCACGCCCGACGAGCTCAAGCGCGAGGTGGGCGGGGACCGGGTCGATGTCCATCTGGCCGATCCCACTCAACTCGCCGCCGCGGCCTTGGCCCTTCGGGAGCCGGCCCACGGCGAGCCGATCGTCGATGAGGCCAAGGCGATCGTCGGAGTTCCGGCGAAGGGCAACGCCTCGGCGGCGATCGCCGAGGTCGTGCGGGTGCTCGACCGCCACCGGATCGCGATGGACGACATCCACCTGCACCGCCCGACGTTGGACGACGTCTTTCTCGCAGTCACGTCCCGCGACGCGAGCGAGCGAGGAACGAGTGAGGAGCGTGAGCGGACTACAAGCACCGCGCGTGCGGGCGGCTCGCGCTCCGGTCTGGGGCCGCGCGATGAGTGAGGCCTTCGGACACGACGCGCTGGGCGGGGACGGGCTGGAGCTGCGCTCGGAGCGCCGGACCCGGCACCGTTCCGGCGCCGTGGGCCGCGCCCGGTCGCTGGGCTCCGAGCTGAGCTGGGCGTTCTCCGACGCTGCGGCGCTCACCCGGCGCAGCCTGCTGCACACCGTGCGGGTGCGCGAGCTGTGGCCGTTCCTGATCCTGCAGCCGATCGTGTTCGTCCTGCTTTTCGCCCTGGTTTTCGGTGGCGCCATCCAGTTACCCGGCGGCGGCAGCTATCGGGAGTTCCTGATGGCGGGTGTGTTCGCCCAAGCGGTGGCGTTCACGACCTATCCGACGACGGTTGCCATGGCGTACGAGATGCAGCTGGGTCTGATGGACCGCTTTCGGACGCTGCCGATCCACCCGTCCGCGATCTTCCTCGGGCGCACGCTCGGCGACGTGGCGCGGATGGCGATCTCGCTGGCCGTGATGGCGGTGTGCGGGCTCGCCGTTGGCTGGCAGATCGACGACGGCTTCGCCCGGGGGGTGGCCGGGTTCGCGTTATTGCTGCTCTTCGGCTTCGCGATGAGTTGGGCTGGGGCCTACCTGGGCCTGATCTCCAAGAGTTTGCAGGCTGCCCAAAGCCTGCCGATGATCTGGCTGTTCCCGATCGTGTTCGTCTCGAACGCTTTCGTGCCGGTGGCCTCGATGCCGCAGCCGCTGGAGACGATCGCGGAGTGGAACCCGGTCTCCTCGGTCGCCGCCGCCGCCCGGGCGATGTTCGGCAACCCGAACCCCTTCGCCGACCCGGGCTCGTTCCCCGCCCAGCACCCCGTCCTGCTCACCGTCATCTGGTCAGCAGTGATCATCGGAATCTCCGCGGGGTTGTGCACCCGCCGGATGCGCGCGCTCAGCCGGTGAAGGGGACCGCCTTGACCACGGTCACGTTCACGGCGCGACCGCTGGGCAGCGTGTAGGAGACCTTCGTGCCGGCGCTCTGGCCGACCACGGCCGAGCCCAGCGGCGACTTCTCGGAATAGACGTCCAGATCCCCGACGGAGACCTCGCGGGAGCCGAGCAGAAACGTCTCGTGGTCCCCGTCATCGAAGGCGACCGTCACGACCATGCCGGGGTGCACGACGCCGTCGTCGAGCGGCGCCTCGCCCACGGTCGCGTCGCGCAGCAGCTGGGTGAGCTGGCGGATGCGGGCCTCTTGCTTGCCCTGCTCCTCCTTGGCCGCGTGATAGCCGCCGTTCTCCTTGAGGTCGCCCTCTTCGCGAGCAGCCTCGATCTTGCGCGAGAGCTCGCTGCGACCGGGCCCCGAGAGTTGGTCCAGCTCTGCCTTGAGGCGGTCGTAGGCGGCCTGGGTCAGCCACGTCTCGGTGGTCGTCTGGGTCACGGCTGCTCCTTGCATGCGGGTGTGCGGGTCCAACCGGCGCGGGGGCTGCGACCGCTTGGGGAAGAGTGTCTGGCGCGGTGGGCCTGCTGTGGCCCACGGAATGAAACGAACTGGCCCAAACTGAATGCTTTAACAGGTCAAGCCGGGCGCGGAATGTTTCGTCCCACGCCCTGGCCCGAGAAATCTTCTCGTCCGATGGCCGATTTAGCCCGTCGAGAACTGTGCCGATTGTACGGCGCTACCCACTGCCGGGCGAGGTATTACTGTCCGCGACTGGTCTCTAACGCGGCGCAATCCTTGATCTCCCCGGTCACCGCGCGTTCGGAGCTGTCGATCGTGGTGGTTCCGGTGATCCGGCGCGGCCCACCGGAGGGGATGACGAGGGGGGTGCGGGCGACCTCGGCTCCGGCCCGGTTGCGGGCCCGCAACGCGCACTCGATCGCGTCGTCGGAGTCGCGCCGGTGCACGGCCCAGGTGATCTCGACATTGCGGTCGTCGAGGACCCGGTAGGAGAGCATCTCCCCGCGAAGGCGATCCGCGTAGTTCTGGGCGAGCAGTGCAGCGCCGACACCGGCACCGGCCAGGACGGCGGTGGCCAGCCCTATCCATGCCGCACGCGGGATCCGGCGTCGGGGCCGGCCGTAGCGCTCGGCCATGGACTGGCTCATCGCGGCACCGCCATGGCCACACCCAGGTGGTGCTGTGTCCTCGCGGGGCCGCGAGTGACATGGTGCGCTCGCTGCGTTCGCACACGGCCTGGGGAATCGGTCGTGGTGGGCGCGACGTTGTTCATGACGACTATCCTCGCAACCGGAATGACGGGTGCGAACACCCACGACCTGGCAGGGGGCCCGCGCGTTGTCGGATTCCACCTTGCGCCTGATGGCGGTCCACGCCCACCCCGACGATGAATCGAGCAAGGGCGCGGCCACGATGGCGCGCTACGTCTCCGAGGGCGCCGAGGTGCTGGTCGTCACCTGCACCGGCGGTGAGCGCGGCGACGTCCTCAATCCGCGGCTGAAGGATGACCCGGAGATCGCCGCGAACATCCTCGCGATCCGGGCCGCCGAGATGGAGGCCGCGCGGGTGATTTTGGGCGTCTCGCAGGTCTGGCTGGGCTTCGAGGACTCCGGGTTCCCGGACGGGGACCCCAAGCCGCCGTTGCCCGAGGGCTGCTTCGCGCTGGTGCCCACCGAGGTGGCCGCGGCTCCACTCGTCGCGCTGATCCGCGAGTTTCGTCCCCACGTCATCACGACTTACAACGAGCTTGGCGGCTATCCGCACCCCGACCACCTCGCCACGCATCAGATCACCGTCGCCGCCTTCGACGCGGCGGGAGATCCCGATCTGTACCCCGAGGCCGGTCCGGTCTGGCAACCGCTGAAGCTGTATTACGACGTCGGGTTCTCGATGGAGAAGTTCGAAGCGCTGCACGCTGCGATGGTGGACGAGGGGCTCGAATCGCCCTTCGTGGAGTGGATGGAACGCTTCCATGGGCGCCCGGCCCGTCCGATCACCACCCGCGTGCCGTGCGGAGAATTCTTCCCCGTGCGTGATGCTGCGTTGATCGCGCACGCCACCCAGATCGACCCGGACGGGTTCTTCTTCCGCATGCCGATGGCGTTGCAGCAAGCCGCCTGGCCGACCGAGGACTTTGAATTGGCTCGCTCCATGGTCGACTCCGAGTTGCCCGAAGACGACCTGTTCGCCGGGGTCCGCGAGACCCTGGGCGCCACCGAGGTCTCCTCGTGATCGACGCGTGGGTGGCCGCCTCCGACGCGCTCGTGCTCTGGGCGGCCACGGAGTCCCCGCAGCCGTTCGACCAGAGCAAGGTCGAGCCGGGCTTCATCGGACTGGCGTTCTTCCTGGCGATGGCGGCCGCTGTGGTCGCGCTGGTGTTCTCGATGCGTAACCGGCTCAAGAACATCGATGTGACCCGGCATGGGCGCGAGCAGCAGTCCAAGCAGGCTCCGGCCGGACCGCCCGACCCGGACTCCCCGATTTCCTGACGACTGGTCGGACCGTCTCACCGGCTGTGAGTGATGTTGCTTGTGTTAATGATGTTTTGTATGTGACTGGTGTTGACTAGTGGGATTGTCCGTTTGATCATGGTGGACGGAGCGCCGGCGTGGCGCCCGCAGATCCCGACCTCAGGAGTTCGCCATGACCTGTCCCTCGCGTTCGGTCCGCATCGCCGTGGTGACGGCCTCGGCCTGGGCGCTCGTCACCTTCGGCCCGGTGTCCGCGCAAGCTGCGGTGCTGGACGACCCGCCGGCCGCTCCTGCTGTCGAGGCGCCCGCAGCACCCGCTCCGGCGGCTGAGGCTCCCTCCGCACCGGCGGCAGAGCTCCCGCCCACCCCTGCGGTCGAGGATGCGCCTGCCGCGGAAGCGGCGCCTGCACCCGAAGCCGAGGTTCCGGCCGCACCGGAGGCGCAAGCTCCCGCAAGCCCTGAGGTCCAGACGCCCGCCGCCCCTGAGGTGCAGGCCCCGGCCGCACCCGAGGTGGAGAGCCCGGCTGCCCCTGCGCAGGAGGCGCCCGCGGCACCGGCGCCGGCACAGCCCGAGAACGCTGGCGAGGCCGAGGACTCCGAGGGCAGCCTGCTCGGCGGCGTGCTGCCGCCCCGCAGGTGAATTACCCGCGGCGCTGACTCCACCCATGGTGCACAGCGGAGGAGGTCGGCAGGCCGCCGCTGCTTCCTGCCCTCACGATCCCTTCCTCACCGTCCGTGGCAGTCCCGGCCGCGTTGGTCCCTTCGAGTGAACCCGTCATGGCCTGGTGGCAACGGTGTGCGCGCCTTGTTGATTTCCCTGTGGGCCGAAAACCACGCTGACGCCGACAGTGGATGGGCTGGCGCCCACGACTGACCACGGCGCCGCTCGTCCCCATGAGCGACTCAAGGGGTGGTCCATGCACGTTCGTTTCAGTTCGAAGCGGTTCGCACTGGTGGTAGTCGGCGGTGTCGCCTTTGGCGCGGTGCAGGCCGGCCCGGCCGCAGCCGACGAGCCCGACCTCGCAGCCCACGTGGATGCGTTGGTCGAGGTCTTCCTGCCGGAGGGCGCGACCCTGCCGACGCTGCCGGGCGCTCCCGGTGTGCCGACGCTGCCGGGCGCCCCCGGAACTCCGATGTTGCCGGGCGGCATCGTCCTGCCACCGTTGCCCTTGTTGCCCGGTGCGCCCGCGGCGCCTGAGGTGCCCGACGCGCCGGCGGCTCCGGATGCGTCTTCGGTGCCTGACGCGCCGGCGGCTCCGGCTGCTCCGGCGGTTCCTGACGCGCCGGCTGCGCCTGCGGTGCCTGACGCGCCTGCGGCTCCGGCTGCGCCTGCGGTGCCTGACGCGCCTGCGGCTCCGGCCGCGCCACCTGCGCCGGCTGCGGATGGTTCGGCTGATGCCTCTGCCGAGACGGCTGGGGTGTCCGGATCGGCGGAGGGTTCCGGGACGTCCGCGCCGCCCTGCGCCTGTGGCGGGACCATCGCCTGGTAGCTCAGCTCGAGCGTGCCCGCGGCGCGTCGAGGTCGTTCCTGCGGGGCGGTCGCGGCGCGCCGCCGTTGTGCGTCCGGCGGAGGGCCGCGCTCCTGGCCGGGGACCGACCACGATCTGTGGTGACGGTCGGCAACAGCTTTGCGTCCACAGGGGTGAAGTGGTGGGTGATTCTGGCGATTCTGGAGTGCTTTGAGTTGACTCTTGCGAAAGGTGCACTTGACTAGGTCTTGCCCTTATTTCGCCGCCTTTGGCGTCGGCTCGACCGCTTGGAGTGCACCCGGTGAGATCCATCCGTTCCCGCGTCGCCTTGATCGCCTTGGCATCAGTCCCCGTCCTCGTCGCCCCGGTCACGTTGTTCGGGGGGTCGGCCTCCGCGGTTGCGCCTCCCTCGCGCGAGTTCACCGGGAGCATCGGCCTCGGAGTTGCGGCGCCCGTCACCCTGTTCAAGCTGTGTGCGGCGCTCACGCCAGCGGCACTTCTGACGCTCAACCAGACGGATATTGACCAGTTCGAACTGGACAACGATGTCAACCTGGCCTTCGGGACCGATCTGGACGACATGATGATCGAGTTGGTGGGGCCCACGCCGCCCAACGGTGACCGGATGATCTTCGGCTTCGGCGGCGATGACGTGATCGCCGGTACGGTCGGCAACGACTATGTCTGTGCGGGAGAGGGCGACGATGTCATCGTCAACCTGGCGGGGGACAACGAGGTCAGCGACGGAGCCCCCACCTCAGATGACGGCGTGCTTGGCGTGCCGGTACCGGGCGACCTCGTCCTGACGGGCATCGGCGATGACCGCGTCGAGTTCGACCCCAACGACACCGACCTGCTCTGCTACTCGGGGATCGGCGACAACTCCGGGTGCGACCCCCTGATCCTGCTCGTGCCGCCGGCAATGTGATCGAGAAGTCTCACTCGGCTCAGCCGGTATAGGTGTAGGCCACCAGGCTGACCGCGACGTAGTGCACGATCCAGGCCACCACGGTGAAGGAGTGGAAGACCTCGTGGAAGCCGAACCAACGCGGTGAGGGGTTCGGGCGCTTGAGGCCGTAGACCACCCCGCCGATCGTGTACAGCACACCCCCGGCGCACAGCAGGACGAAGACGGCGACGGTGCTCCCGTCGAGCAGGTCGGGGACGAAGAACGCGGCCGTCCAGCCGAGGGAGATGTAGACCGGCGCCGAGAGCCAACGCGCGGAGTTGACCCAGACCGAGCGCAGTAGCACCCCGAGGATCGCACCGCTCCAGACGATGACGAGCATCAAGGTCGCGCGCTCGTCGGAGAGCAGCAGCAAAGCGAACGGGGTGTAGGACCCGGCGATGATCAGGAAGATGTTCGCGTGGTCCAGGCGCTTGAGGAATTCCCGGGTGCGTGGGCCCCAGGTCCCCCGGTGGTAAAGCGCGCTGACGCCGAAGAGCAGCGCGGCGGTGCCGGCGAAAACCGCCGAGGCCAACCGCGCCCGCGGCTCCTGCGGGATCGCCACCAGCACGAAGCCGGCGATCAGGGAGACGGGGAACATCCCCAGGTGCAGCCAGCCCCGCAGGTGCGGCTTCATCGCCTCGACGACGGCCTCAGCCTTGGCGGCCACCACGGCGATCGGGCCAGTGGGTGCATTCCTCGTCGGGTCCACGTCGCCGGTGAGCGCGTCGCCGTGCGCGTCGGTCGGGCCCCCGGGGTCGTTCACACCACGCAGGTTACGTCGTCCCCTCGAGACTAGGGTGACGTCCGTGTCAACGACGTCCGGCCCGGGTGCTGCGGGGCGTGTAGTGCGGGAGAGCCCGCGTGCGCGCCTCAAGCGCATCGCCTACAAGGCCTACGAGCGACGCCTGGCCCGCCAACTGCCGGCCGGGCGTTCGCCGCGCCACGTCGGGGTCATCCTTGACGGCAACCGGCGCTGGGCGAAGGCGGCAGGGTCCCGGCCCGAGGACGGTCACCAGGCCGGCGCGGACAAGATTCACGAACTGCTCGACTGGTGCTCCGACGCCGGCGTCGAGGTCGTCACCCTCTGGCTGCTGTCCACCGACAACCTGGCCCGGCCGGCCGAGGAACTCACTGCGCTGCTGCGCATCATCGAGAACACCGTCGCCGATCTCGCGGCGACGGGGCGCTGGCGGGTCAACCCGGTTGGTGCGGTGGACCTGCTCCCGCCGGAGACGACCCGCGCGCTGAAGGAAGCCGCGGACACCACGCTCGGCGCCAGCGGCCTGCTGGTCAATGTCGCGGTCGGCTACGGCGGGCGACGGGAGATCGCCGACGCGGTGCGTTCCATGCTGCACGAACACGCCGCGCGGGGGACCTCGATCGAGGAGCTTGCGGAGATCCTCGACGTCGAGCACATCGCCGAGCATCTCTACACGCGCGGACAGCCCGACCCCGACCTGGTGATCCGGACTTCCGGGGAGCAGCGGCTGTCGGGCTTTCTGCTCTGGCAGAGCGCGCACTCGGAGTTCCACTTCTGCGAGGCCTACTGGCCGGCATTTCGCCGGGTGGATTTTCTGCGGGCCCTGCGGGAATACGCGCGCCGGGACCGCCGCTTCGGCGGGTAGGCGCCGCCCGATGTGTCCGGTATGTCGTCACTCGTCCGGATCAGCTGGTAACGCTACGTAAATTTGGCCGTGTCAAAGGAGTCATTGGGGCCCGCGGACGGCGGCCTGCGGCTACCGTCGATTCCATCGGGTGGCAACCGTGCCGCCCGGCCGGAAGGGCCTCTCGTTGCCACTTAGCAGCGGAAGTGTAGGAGCGTCGGCTTGCCGGCCCCGCACGTTCCGTCTGACCTGTAGCCGCGAAAGAGAGGGTCGGCGCCGGACCCTCGAGGTCAGGTAGCCGGACCCCTGCTAGACCCCGCGCGGCGACGGTGCCCCGTCCGCGTTCGGAGCGCATCGTGGCCAACGCAGCTCGTCGTCGCCCGCCCAGGAACACCCGTCGCACTTACGTCCTGGACACCAGCGTTCTGCTCTCCGACCCTCGGGCCATGACCCGGTTCGCGGAGCACGAGGTCGTCATCCCGATCGTCGTCATCACCGAACTCGAAGCCAAGCGCCACCACCCCGAGCTGGGCTATTTCGCCCGATCCGCGCTGCGGATGCTCGACGAGCTCCGGGTGGAGCACGGACGTCTGGATGCGCCCCTGCCCATCAACGACGCCGGCGGCACACTGCTGGTCGAGCTCAATCACTCCGACGTCTCGGTGCTGCCGGCCGGGTTCCAGCTCGGGGACAACGACTCGCGCATCCTGGCCGTGGCCCGCAACCTCGCCGCCGAGTCCCGCGAGGTGACGCTGGTCAGCAAGGACCTGCCGATGCGGGTCAAGGCCTCCGCGGTCGGCCTGATGGCCGAGGAGTACCACGCGGACCTCCCGGTTGAAGCCGGCTGGACCGGCTTGGCCGAGATCGAGGTTCCCGCGGCTGTGCTGGACGGGCTGTATCACGGTGAGCCCGTGGAGATCGACGCGGCGAAGGACCTGCCGTGCCACACCGGTCTGGTTCTGCTCTCGGACCGCGGCTCCGGTCTCGGCCGCGTGCTCCCGGACAAGAGCGTGCGCCTGATCAAGGGCGATCGCGATGCCTTCGGGCTACGCGGGCGCAGCGCCGAGCAGCGCATCGCGCTGGACCTGCTGATGGACCCCGACATCGGGATCGTGTCGATCGGCGGGCGCGCGGGCACCGGTAAATCTGCCCTCGCGCTGTGTGCCGGCCTCGAGGCCGTGATGGAGCGTCGGCTGCATCGCAAGGTCGTGATCTTCCGGCCGTTGTACGCCGTCGGCGGCCAGGAACTCGGCTACCTACCCGGCTCGGAGTCGGAAAAGATGGGCCCTTGGGCGCAGGCCGTCTTCGACACCTTGGGCGCGCTGGTCGCTCCCGAGGTCGTCGAGGAAATCATGGCTCGTGGCATGCTCGAGGTGCTTCCGCTGACCCACATCCGCGGCCGTTCGCTGCACGACTCCTTCGTGATCGTCGACGAGGCGCAGTCCTTGGAGCGCAACGTGCTGCTCACGGTGCTCTCGCGGATCGGCTCCGGCTCGCGCGTCGTGCTCACCCACGACGTCGCCCAGCGCGACAACCTGCGAGTGGGTCGCCACGACGGCGTCGTCGCCGTGGTCGAGACGCTGAAGGGCCACCCACTCTTCGCCCACGTCACGCTCTCGCGCTCCGAGCGCTCCCCGATCGCTGCGCTGGTCACGGAGATGTTGGAACCCACCATCGAATCCTGACGCCCCAATACATCACGCTGACGTCCGAAGAAGCGGTTGCTATAGCGACCACTCCTTCGGACGTTACGCGTTCAGGGGTGCGTCATGCGCGTGACATCCAACGCGTCATCGAGGTCGGCCACAGAGATGCGGCCGGCTTCGACGTGACCGCGTTCGATCACCACGTCGCGAATCGTGCGGCGCGCCGTCACGGAGGCCTTGACGATCGCGGCGACCTCTTCGTAACCGAGGTAGCGGTTGAGCGGGGTCGCGATCGACGGTGAAGACTCCGCGAGTTCGCGGCAGTGCTCGACGTCGGCGACGATGCCGATGATGCACCGCGTCGCGAACAGTCGGCTGACTGCTGCCAGCAGGCGGATCGAGCTGAGCAGGTTGCGGGCCATCATCGGCATCATGACGTTGAGTTCGAAGTTGCCGGCGGCGCCGCCGAAGGCAATCGCCGTGTCGTTGCCGATCACCTGCGCGCAGACCATCGAGACCGCTTCCGGGATCACCGGGTTGACCTTGCCCGGCATGATCGACGAGCCGGGTTGCAGGTCCGGCAGGGCGATCTCGCCTAGGCCGGCCCGCGGCCCGGAGCCCATCCACCGCAGGTCGGTGGCGATCTTGTGCAGCCCCACCGCCAGGGTGCGCAACTGCCCGGAAAGCTCGACCAGCCCGTCGCGCGCACCTTGGGCCTCGAAGTGGTTGCGGGCCTCGATCAGCGGCAGACCGGTGACGCGCGCGAGCTCCGCGACGACCGCGGGGGAGAAACCGTCCGGGGTGTTGATGCCGGTGCCGACCGCCGTGCCGCCGAGCGGAAGTTCGGCGACCCGGGGCAGGGTCGCGGTCAGCCGTTCGATGCCGTAGCGGACCTGCGCTGCGTAGCCGCCGAACTCCTGACCCAGCGTCACGGGCGTGGCGTCCATCAGATGCGTGCGGCCGGCCTTGACCACCGTGGCGAACTCGGCGGACTTGCGTTCCAGCGCCGTGGACAGCTGGATCAATGCCGGGTTCAGGTCGCGGACGACGCCTTCGGTAGCCGCCAGGTGGATCGAGGTGGGGAACACGTCGTTGGAGGACTGCGAGGCGTTGACGTCGTCATTGGGGTGCACCGGTGCGCCCAGCCGTGCGCTCGCCAGGTGTGCGATGACCTCGTTGGCGTTCATGTTCGACGAGGTCCCCGACCCGGTCTGAAACACGTCGACCGGGAACTGCGCATCCCAGCGCCCGCTTGCGACCTCATCCGCCGCCGCCGCGATCGCCCCGGCCGTCGCCGGCTCCAGCACTCCGAGATCGGCGTTGACCCGCGCGGCCGCGGCCTTGATCAGCCCCAGCGCCCGGATGTGCGTAGGTTCGAGCCGCTCGCCGGAGATCGGGAAATTTTCCACTGCCCGCTGCGTCTGCGCCCCCCACTGCGCCGCCGCCGGAACCCGGACCTCACCCATCGAGTCGCGCTCGACCCGCCAGTGCCTGTCTTGTGCGGCGTCACCCGTGTGCTCGTTCATGCCGCCATCCTCCCCCGTCGCGCTCGGCTGGGCGCAACGTCCGAAGGAGTGGTCGCTATTGCAGCCAGTTCTTCGGACGTCGGGGACCGGGTGGGGGATGGGCTTGCGGACGTCCGAAGGGAAGGTTGCTATTGCAGCCTCATCTTCGGACATTGCGCAGTCGCCGGTTATCCACAGGCGGCCGCGCGGCGTCGGTCTGTCCACAAGTTCGGCCCAGGGTGGTGTGAGGGGCCGTCGGTGCTTGCAATATCGGCTCGTGGACATCTCATCTCACGCCGTGCGACGGATTGTTCGGCGCCGCCGCATCGAAGCACTCGCAGCGTCCCAGGGCGGCGTGCTCAGTCGCCGCCAGTTGTATGGGTTCGGGCTCGTGCGCGGCGAGGTGCGTGCAGAGATCAGAGCTGGTCGGTGGCGCCGGTTCGGGCGCCACACCATCCGGGTCGCCGTCGGCGACGAGCGCACCGCGCTTCTGTGGCGGGCGATCTTCGAAGTCGGGCCGCCAGCAGCGTTGGACGGAGTGACGGCACTCGTGGCCGCCGGCCTTCGCGGCGTCAACGAGGACGCGATCCATGTGGCCGTCCCGAAATCGGCCCGCCCGCGGCGATGTCCAGGCGTGGTAGTCCACGAGACGCGACGGTACGAGCACAGCTCGGTCGTCGACGAGGGCATTGCGTGCATGCGGCCCGCCACGGCCGCCGTGCATGCGGCGCTGTGGGCTCGAACCGATCGCGAGGCCGTGCTCTTCGTCATCGCCGGCGCCCAGCAGCGGTTGTTCTCGCCAGAGGAGTTCGGCGAGGAGGTCGCCAAAATCCGGCGAGACCGGCGTCGACGGTTGTTGCGGTCGTTGTACGGCGATATTGCCGGTGGCATCGAAGCGATTGGCGAGCGGGATTTTGCGGCGCTTTGCGCGCAGCGAGGGTTTCCGGAGCCGACGCGTCAGGTCCGTCGTCGAGCTGTGTCCGGTATCTGGATCTACGACACGGTGTGGGAGACGTTCGGGGTGACCGTCGAAATCAATGGCGTGCAACACCTCGACCCTGAGCGGGCGATGAAGGACGCGTTGAAGCAGAACGCCGCGACGCTCGACGGATACATCGTGCTTCAAGTTCCCAATCTCGCGCTGCGCGTGGACCCGGAGCCCTTCTTGGATCAGGTGGCCTCAGCGTTGCGTCGCGGAGGTTGGGCCGGGCCGCTCGCTGCATCGGCGTAGGAAAAAGACCGAGACGTCCGAAGGAACGGTCGTAATAGCAGCCACTTCTTCGGACGTCATCAGCATTCGGGCTGATCGAGACCGAGACGTCCGAAGGAACGGTCGCAATAGCAGCCACTTCTTCGGACGCTACGCGGGGGAAGTCGGACGCTGCGCGCAGAACGCGAACGCGCCCGGCCCCGCGCGTGGCGGGACCGGGCGCATCAAGTGTGCAGGTTGTGCCGGGCGCCAGGTGGAAGCTCGGCGCTGGGAAGGCGGCTACTCCGCGGAGGCCTCCAAGGCGGCGGTGACGCGGTTGTGAGCTTCCCAGATCTCCTTGGGCAGGCCCTTGAACTGCGCCAGGTGCTCCTCGCGATGGCCCATCTCCTGCTGCCAACGGGCCGTATCGATGGTCAGCAGGGTGTTCAGGTCCTCCGCCGAGATGTCGACGCCGGTCAGGTCAAGCTCGTCCGCGGTCGGGATGATGCCGACCGGGGTCTGACGACCAGTCACCTCGCCGTTCTTGAGCTGCATGAGCCAGAGCAACGGGCGCAGGTTGTCGCGGTAGCCGGGCCACAGGAAGCGGCCGTCGTCCCCGCGCTGGAACCAGTTCACGTGGGCAAAGATCGGCTTCTCGACCGCGGCTCCCACGATCTTGAGCCAGTGCGCGGCGTAATCGGCCTCAGGGTAGGACATGAACGGGCGCATCGACATCGGGTCGTAGCGCAGCACGCCTTCCTTGCCCTCGGCGGCGGAGGTAGCCTCCGCGCCCAGGGTCAGGCCGTCATAGACGCCTTCGGCGACATCGGTGATCGCCCGGATCAGCGGCTCGCGGTCCCGGGTCCGGCCACCGAAGATGATGCCGTCGATCGGCACGCCCTTCGGGTCCTCGAAGTCGCTGGCAATGTTGGGCACCTTCGACAGCGTGGTGGTGAAGCGGCTGTTCGGGTGCGCCCAGGGCGAGGTGTCGCCGGCCTCACGGTCGGCGATCGGGTTGCCCTTCCAGTCCAGCCAGCCCGTGACGTCGGCGGGCGGGGCCGGGGTGCGGCCCTCCCACCAGACTTCCTGCGTGGTGGGGTTGTAGGCGATGTTGGTGAAGATCGCGCCGGAGCCGGGCTCGATCGAGCCGAGAGCGGTCGGGTTCGTGGACTCGTTGGTGTCCTTCGCGACGCCGAACACGCCGTACTCGGGGTTGATCGCGTAGAGCTTGCCGTCGGTCTTGTCGACCCAGAGCCACGCGATGTCGTCGCCGTAGAACTCGACGTGGTAGCGGTCGCCCAGGTCATCCGGGGCCAGCATCATCGCGAGGTTCGTCTTGCCCGACGCCGAGGGGAAGCCACCGCAGATGTGGTACTTGCGGCCGGTCGCCTTGTCGGTGATCCCGATCAGCATGAACTGCTCGGAGAGGAACTCACCCGAGGCCCAGCCGTCGTACGCGGCCTGGCGCAGGCCGTGCGCGATCTTGCCGAGCAGCGCGTTGCCGCCGTAGGACGAGCCGTAGTGCAAGATCGTGCGCTCGTCGGCGACGGTGACGAAGTACCGCTGGTCGTCGGGGGTGCCCTGGCCGAGGTTGGGCAGGTCACCGGTGACGTGCACGGCGCGCACGAAGCTGTTCGGGTCGGCGAGGGAGTCGATGTAGTCCACGCCGACGCGCGCCATCCGGATCATGTGCAGCACGACGGGGCGGCAGTCGGTGAGCTCGACGCCGGCGGCGAAGCGCTCCAGCGGGGAACCGGGCTGCGCCATCAGATACGGGATCACATACATGGTCTTGCCGGCGGAGGCGCCCGCCATCTGCTTCTTCTGCAGTGCGGTCATCTCAGCGGCGTCGCGCCAGTTGTTGTACGTGCCGGCGTCCGAGGCCCTGTTCGTCGCGACAATCGTGCGCTCCTCGGAGCGCGCGGTGTCCTTGTGGTAGCTGCGGGAGTAATACAGCCCCTCACCCGCGGGCTCGATCTCGCCGGCGGCCAGCGCCTCGGCGATCAACCGCGCGTCGTCAGAGGCGGACACCACCTCGACACGGGCAGCCCCGGTCAGCTCTGCCCAGTACTTGACGTACTCGCGGACGTGGGAGTTCTTGAGCCCGGCTGCGTCCAACGCAGCGTCGACATCTGCCACCGTGTTCAGCTCTCTTTCGAGTAAGCGGTCGCGCCTGCACCGCCAAGCCTGCGTCATCGCAGAGTGGCGTGAGTTCGTGTGTGCTGGTCAGGGTAGGAGACGGCGCCATGTGTTACGGCGCCGGGTCCGGCGGCTCACAGGGGGCCGGGTTCCCGTACTGCCGTTCGACCTCACGAGTGCGCGCTCATGGCCGACGGCAACGACCGACGACAGCGGTGGCGCGGCCGGTCAGGCCCCTAAGGATACCGGCCCCGTAGGGGTGCTCCGACCTGCGGAGATCGCTCCAAGCGACGACACGCGGCGCACGGGCGCCGGGCGGGCGCCGGGCGGGGAATCAACGCCGCACACCGGCCGACGGGCGGGGGTGGTCGGGCGCACGGCGCCGGCCCTTCGGCAGGAAGCCCGCGAGCACCGGTCGGGGCAAAGTCGCGAGCATCGGCTCGATGAGGCCGGCCAGCTCGGCAGCGGTCGGTCGTGCGGCGGGATCAGGCTCGAGGCAGCTCAAGATCGCCGTGGCAAAGGCGGGTGGCACGGACTTGTGCAGCGGCGCCGGCCGGACGCCAAGTTGAGGCCAGGCCTGTTCCGCAGGCGCGTCGGCACCGCCGGAACCGCGGGGGAAGGGTGCGGATCCGCTGACGGCTTCGTAGAGGGTTGCGCCCACCCCCCAGACGTCGGCCGGCGCCCCTATCGGCGCAGGACGGCCAGGAGTGCACTGCTCCGGCGCCATGTACGCGTCCGTGCCGACCGGCTCGTCCAGCCGGGCGGCCTGCTCCGTGGTGCGGGCGATGGACAGGTCGATGAGTCGTGGCGGCGAGCCCATGACGATGTTCGACGGCTTGATGTCCAGATGCACGATGTCCTTGGCCGCCATGTAGTGGGCCACCGAACACAGCTCCAGCGTCAGCGGGAGGGATTGCTCCAGCGGGAGCGGGCCGTAGCGGCGTAGCAGGGTCGACAGTCGCGGCCCATCCAGGAACTCCAGCACCAGGTGGGGTCGATCGCCGTCGCTGACGAGGTCGAAACACCGCACCAGCGACGGGTGACCGAGCCGGGCGCCGTGCTCGGCCTCCCGCACCAGCGCTCGCAGCGCACGCGCATCGGTCACGAAGTCCGGCCGCAAGATCTTCACCACGGCCGGCGAGAAGAGGGTCTCGTCCCAAACGAGGTACGCCTCGAAGCGGATGCCGCCGCCGAGGCGGCGCACCGCGAGGCGCCCGGGCACGATCTCCTCGCCCTCGGTGAAATTCCATGTCGACGAACCCATCGCCACCGCCCCCGTCTGCGTGTCGCTTCCCCGCCTGCGTCCTGGCGACCAGACTCTCACCGGCGACTGAGATCGTGATGATGCCGCGATGAGAAGAATCTCATCGCCGCCTCATCACGGTCTCCGGGGCGAGGGAGAGGGTCGCGTATGCGTTCCACGTTCCTCGCCCTCGCGGCCGCGGCTGCGTGTGTGGCAGGCGTCCTGACCGCGGTGGTCGCCGGCGATTCGGGCGAAGTGCCCGACCTGGGCAACCCCATCGTGCTCCAGTCACCGATCGCCGCCGCCAGTGAGCCCGCGGCGTCATCGGTGAGTCCGAGACCTGGGCGCACCCAGGACCCCACCGGCCGGGGACCGGGAGATTCCTCGGCGACGGACGCTCCATCGCCGAGGGAGAAGCCCCTCGACGCCGATGGCGGGTCCGCGCCGACGAAGCCGCCCACGAAGGCGACGGCTCCGCCACCGCCGGAGCCGCGGGTCACCCCCGTCCCCGAAGAATCTCCGACACCGACGCGCATCCCGTCTCCGGTCTGCACCGTCCGCGGCGGCGAGGCCGACGACCGGGGCGACGACGACGGGGAGGACGACGACCGGGAGGACGACGACCGGGAGGATGACGACCGGGAGGACGACGACCGTAGCTGTGGCGAGGCCAGGCAGGGTTCGAACGCGGATGACGACTGAGCGCCGGTACCGCCTGCGCGCACCGCGCTCAGTGCGCGTGCGGATCCTCGCGTGGGTGCTCGCCCTGACGGCCTTCGCGCTTGTCGGTGCGGGCGGCGCGTTTTACTTGGTGGAACAGGCGCGGGCGGATCAACGATTGGCGGACTCGCTGGCGCAGGAGGTCTCCGAGTTCGACGCCTTCGCCCGCGAAGGGGTCGACCCCCGGACCGGGTCGGCGTTCTCGTCCGCATCCCGGCTCCTGGAGGTTGCGCTGGGTCGCAGCGTGCCGGATGAACACCAGGCCCTGATCGCGTTCATTGGCGGCCGGCCGGTCTTCGTCCAGGGCGCCGGCGTGAACGCGCTGACGGGCTCGCCCGAGTTCATCGCCGCGGTGAACGCGCTCACGCTCGGTGGGTCGGACACGGTCGACGTCGCAGGCTCGGAGGTCCGTTTCGGGGTCAAGCAGGTCACCGGGGCGAGCGACTCCGGGTCGTTCGTCGTCGTGGGGTTCTCTGACGACGAACGGGCAGAACTCACCGATGCCTTCCGCACCTACCTGGTGGTTGCCGCCGCCGCATTGCTGGCCGTCGCGCTGGTCGCTTGGTCGGTGTCCGGGCGACTTCTCCGCCCGTTGCGAGACCTGAGGGTGACTGCAAATCAGATCAGTCACAGTGATCTGACCCGGCGGATCGAGGTCTCGGGAACGGACGATATTTCCGACCTGGCTCGGACGTTCAACGCCATGGTGGGACGGCTTGAGGACTCGTTCGCCACCCAACGCCGGTTCCTCGACGACGCTGGGCACGAGTTGCGGACCCCGATCACGATCGTGCGTGGGCACCTGGAGCTGATGGATGCCGCCGACACCACCGATGTCGCGGCCACCCGGGATCTGGTGATCGACGAGCTGGACCGGATGAGCAGGCTCATCGACGACCTCGTCGTGCTCGCGCGGGCCGAGCGACCGGACTTCCTGCGCATCCAGACCGTGGACCTCGGTGCGCTCACCGATGACCTGCTCGACAAGGTGCGGGGACTCGGAGACCGGAAGTGGCACCTGGACGCACGCGCCGAAGCCGAGGTGCAGGCGGACTCGCAGCGCCTGACCCAGGCCGTGGTGCAACTCGCGGCCAACGCGGTCCGGCACACCGTCGGCGGCGGAACGGTCGCTGTGGGCTCCGCTGTCAGCGGTGGCTGGGCCCGGCTCTGGGTCAGGGACGACGGTCCCGGCATCGACCCAGCCGACCACGAGCGGATCTTTGAACGGTTCGAGCGGGGAGAGAACGCGAGTTCGGACGGAGCGGGGCTGGGCCTGTCGATCGTGCGAGCGATCGCCACCGCACACGACGGGTGCGTGTCGGTGGAGCAGGCCGCCGCCTACGGTGGCCGGACGGGCGCGGTCTTCGTGCTCGAGTTGCCAGCCACGGCAGCGGCCGCCGAACCCTCGGGCGTACCGGTGCCCCGCAGTGCAGGGAGTGAGTTCCGCTGAGCCGGATCCTGGTCGCCGAGGACGAGGAACGGATTGCCTCCTTCGTCGCCAAGGGGCTGCGCGCCAACGGGCTGACGGTCACCGTGGTGGGCGACGGTGCGTCCGCGCTGGACCACGCCGGCAGCGGCGAGTTCGACCTGCTGTTGCTCGACGTCGGGCTGCCGACGATGGACGGCTTCACGGTGCTCGCCCGGCTCCGGGAGCAGCGGTGCGCCATTCCGGTGATCATGCTGACCGCGCGCAGCTCGATCGATGACACCGTCGCCGGGCTGGATGGCGGGGCCGATGATTACCTGGCCAAGCCATTCCGCTTCGAGGAACTGCTCGCGCGCATCCGGTTGCGATTGCGTGAGGATCGGGCGCCGGAGGTGACCCAGTTGCGGCTCGGTGAGTTGGTCCTGGACCTGCGAACCCGGCGGGCCACCGTTCAGGAGCGCAACGTCGACCTCACAGCACGGGAGTTCGTTCTCGCCGAGACCCTGCTGCGCAACCCCGGGCAGGTGCTCTCGCGCGAGCAGTTGCTCTCCCGGGTGTGGGGCTTCGACTTCGATGCTCAGTCCAATGTGGTGGACGTTTACGTGCGTTACCTTCGCCGCAAGCTGGGTGCGGATCGGATCGAGACCGTGCGAGGTATGGGCTACCGGATTGTCGATCCGACGAGCTGACCCGACGCGTTGACCTCCGCAGCGACCTCAGGTGCCCTCCGGCGGGCGGCGGGCACCTGAGTGCATGTCAGTTATGTTGCGGTGATCCTTGGTCAGCGGGTGTCGTTTCGGCTCTGGTCATTGGTCGAGTTGCGACTGTCGTCGACGTTGTTCTTGCCCTTGCCGTCGTTGGTCAGGTCGCGGGTCAGGTCGCCGCGGCTGATGTCGCGGTCCCGACTGACCTTGCTGAACTTGCTGTTGGTGGCGTCGTGGCTGAGCGCGCTCTGACCGGCGCGGGTGCCGCTGTCGTTGCTGGCCCGGCTTACGCCGCTGTCCGCCGAGTTACCACTGTTGCCAGTCAGGTCGGTGTTGCCGGTGAGCCCAGATGCGTCGCTGGTGTCAGCGGATGGCGCTGTGAGCGCGGAGTCGACGGAATTGCCGGTGTTGCCGGTCAGGTCGTCGTCATCGTCATCGTCCTCCGCCACGACGACCTGACCGACGCTGTCCTCGCGCTTGGCCACGAACTCGTCGTCCATGCTCGCTGTGGCATTTCCCATGCCCAGAGTCGAGAAGGCGAACGCGCTCGCCAGTACGCCGATACCCGCCGCGAATGTCCTGTCCATGTCAGATCCTCCCCAATTGCGGCCCGCCGCGGTGTCGGCGGGCTCATCGGTTTATCGGTTCATCGTGACCACGACTGATGGGACAACCGTGAGGGGCGGATGAGGAGACTCTCATCGAGGCTCAGGGGCGGGTGCCCAGAACCAGCGGGACCGCCGTGTCGGCGGGGGCGAAGAAGTCGTTGCCCTTGTCGTCGACCACGATGAACGCGGGGAAGTCCTCGATCTCGATGCGCCACACCGCTTCCATGCCGAGCTCGGCGTACTCCACGACCTCGACATGCTTGATGCAGTCCTGCGCCAGGCGTGCGGCCGGGCCGCCGATCGAGCCGAGATAGAAGCCGCCGTGCTTCGCGCAGGCCTCGGTGACCTGCTTCGAACGGTTGCCCTTCGCCAGCATGATCATCGAGCCGCCGGCGGCCTGGAACTGGTCGACGTAGGAATCCATGCGCCCGGCGGTGGTCGGGCCGAACGAGCCCGTCGCCATGCCCTCGGGGGTCTTGGCGGGGCCGGCGTAGTAAACCGCCGAGTCGCGCAGGTACGCCGGCATGGCTTCGCCGGCGTCCAGGCGCTCCTTGATCTTCGCGTGCGCGATGTCGCGGGCGACCACGAGCGAGCCGGACAACGAGAGCCGGGTCTTGACCGGGTACTTGGTGAGCTCGGCGAGGATCTCCGGCATCGGGCGGCTCAGATCGATCCGCACGACAGTGTCGTCGAGCTGATTTTCCGTCACATCGGGCAGGAACCGCGCCGGGTCATGCTCGAGCTGCTCGAGGTAGATGCCGGACGCAGTGATCTTGCCCAGTGCCTGCCGGTCGGCGGAGCAGGAGACCGCAATCGCAACGGGGCAGGAGGCGCCGTGGCGGGGCAGGCGGATCACGCGCACGTCGTGACAGAAGTACTTGCCGCCGAACTGCGCGCCGATCCCGGTAGCCCGGGTCAGCTCGAGGACCTTGGCCTCGAACTCCACATCCCGGAAACCGTGCGCGGACATCGACCCGGTCACCGGCAGCGCGTCGAGGTACTTGGCCGAGGCGTATTTGGCGGTCTTGAGGGCGTACTCCGCGCTGGTGCCACCGATCACGATCGCCAAATGGTAGGGCGGGCAGGCCGCGGTGCCCAGCGAGCGGATCTTCTCGTCGAGGAAGCGCAGCATTGACGTTTCGTTCAGGACGGCCTTGGTCTCCTGGTAGAGGTAGCTCTTGTTGGCCGAGCCGCCGCCCTTGGCCATGAACAGGAACTTGTACTGCGCCGAGTGCGCCGGATCGTCGTCCACGTAGAGCTCGACCTGCGCGGGCAGGTTGGAGCCGGTGTTCTTCTCCTCCCACAGCGTGATCGGCGCGAGCTGGGAGTAGCGCAGATTCAGTTTGGTGTAGGCGTCGTAGATCCCGTGGGAGAGCGCGGATGCGTCACCGCCGCCGGTGAGCACGCGCTCCCCGCGTTTGCCCATCACGATCGCGGTGCCGGTGTCCTGACACATCGGCAGAACGCCCGCCGCGGCGATGTTGGCGTTGGCGAGCAGGTCCCGGGCGACGAACTTGTCGTTGCCGGAGGCCTCCGGGTCATCCACGATCGAGCGCAGCTGGGCCAGGTGCGCCGGGCGCAGGAAGTGCGCGATGTCGCCCATGGCCGCGGCGGCGAGCAGGCGCAGCGCGTCGGGGGAGACGCGCAGGAACTCCGTCCCGGCCAGGTCGAGCACCTCGACGCCCTCGGTGGAGAGCCGGCGGTACGTCGTGGTGTCCGCGCCGATCGGCAGCAGATCGGCGTAGTCGAACTCAGGCACAAGGGCTCCCGGGCGGCGGTGTGGTCGCATCTACGGGCGGCGCGTGGACCTATCGAGGCGTGGGGATAGGTCCGGCGCGCGCCCGAAGATGGGGATTGGGGCGCCCAAAGGATAAGTGCGCCTCAGTCGAAGTCGACCAGGGAGTAGCCGCGCAACTTGGAAAGCAGGTGCACGCTCTCGATCTTGCGGACCGTCCCGGACTTCGAGCGCATCACCAGCGAGTGCGTGGTGGCGTTCCCGCCGCGGTAACGCACTCCGCGCAGCAGCTCGCCGTCGGTGATGCCGGTGGCGACGAAGAAGGCGTTGTCACCGCGGACGAGTTCATTGGTGGAGAGCACGGCGTCCAGGTCAAGGCCCGCGTCGATGGCCTTCTGCTTCTCGTCGTCGTCGGTGGGCCAGAGCCGGCCCTGGATCATGCCGCCGACGCACTTGATCGCACAGGCGGAGATGATGCCTTCCGGGGTACCGCCGATGCCGAGCAGCATGTCCACGCCGGTGCCTTCGGTGGCGGCCATGATCGCGCCGGCGACATCACCGTCCATCAGGAACTTGATCCGGGCCCCGGTCGCCCGGATCTCCTCCGCCAGCGCGTTGTGGCGCGGGCGGTCCAACAGGACGATGGTGACGTCGTGGACGTCGGAGTTCTTGGCCTTAGCCACCCGGCGGATGTTCTCCGCGACCGGCAGGCGGATGTCGACGACGTCGGCGGCTTCGGGGCCGGTGACAAGCTTGTCCATGTAGAAGACCGCGGACGGGTCGTACATCATTCCGCGTTCGGCGACCGCGAGCACCGAGAGCGCGTTGTTCATGCCCATTGCGGTCAGGCGGGTGCCGTCGATCGGGTCGACGGCGACGTCGCACTCCGGTCCGGAGCCGTCCCCGACCCGTTCGCCGTTGAACAGCATCGGGGCTTCGTCCTTTTCGCCCTCGCCGATGACGACGATGCCGTTCATCGACACCGTGCCGATCAGATGGCGCATGGCGTTGACCGCGACGCCGTCCGCGCCGTTCTTGTCGCCACGCCCCACCCAGCGGCCGGCGGCCATCGCCGCAGCCTCGGTCACCCGGACGAGTTCGAGGGCGAGGTTGCGGTCCGGCGGAGCGGGGGCCGCGGCGTGCTCGGGGGTCATCGCCTTACTCCTCTACGTCGTGCGTGGCGGGCGCCTGGGAGCCCTGGTCCTGAGCAGCGCGCAGGCGTGCCCGCGCTCCATCCAGGCGGTGCTGGCAGATCACGGCCATCGCCTCGCCGCGTTCCCACAGCTCGAGCGACTCTTCCAGCGTGAGGTTGCCGGCCTCCAACCTGCCGACGATCTCGGTGAGGGCGTCGCGCGCTTCCTCGAAGGACAACTCGGGCTCGGACGTCTGCTGCCGTGTCGCCGACGGAGGAGGCGTTGGCCGTGTCTCCTGCCTTGTCTGCGCCGTCGTCTGGGACGTTGTCTGGGTCGTCTTCCCGGCTGCCACCTGGGCAAGCCTAGTGCTGGACGACTACCCCGGCAGCGGTCGCCGCAAGCGTGCCGCCGGCCACCCGGATGCGCAACGACGTCCCGTCGTTGACGGTCGCGGGATCCCGGACGACCGCACCGTCGCTCTGCTGCACGACGGCGTACCCGCGCTCCAGGGTGGCCGCGGGGGAGAGCGCGCGGACCCGGTCCCGGCGGTGCGCGAGGTCGTCGCCGGCACGGTCCAGCAGGTGCAGGAGGCAACGACGGGACCGCGCCGCAAGCGCTGTCACGGCCTCCCCCTGGCGCCGCAGGCCCGCGCCGGGATCGGCGAGCACCGGCCGTGAGCGCAGCCCGGTCAACCCCGCCAGCTCCCGGTCCAGGCGGGCCGTGGTCGCCCGCCGGGCCCGGCCGCGCAGGTTCTCGACGAGGCGCGCCTGCTCGGCGACGTCGGGCACGATCAGCTTGGCGGCATCGGTCGGGGTGGACGCGCGCGCGTCGGCGACGAAGTCGAGCAGCGGGCTGTCCTGCTCGTGCCCGATCGCACTGACCACCGGGGTGCGGGCCGCCGCGACCGCCCGCAGCAGCGTCTCGTCGGAGAACGGCAGCAGGTCCTCCGTGGAGCCCCCGCCGCGCGCGATGACGATGACCTCGATCGCGGGGTCGGCGTCGAAGGCCGCGAGGGCAGCGCTCACCTCGCTCACGGCGTAGGGGCCCTGCACCGCGACCTCGCGGACCTCGATCTCCGCCGCCGGCCAGCGCCGCCGGGCCCCCGACAGGACATCGCGTTCAGCCGCGCCGGCCCGGCCGCAGATCAGCCCGATCCGCCCGGGCAGGAAGGGCAACGCCCGCTTGCGGCGGGCGTCGAACAGGCCCTCGGCGGCCAGCAACACCCGCAGGCGCTCCAGGCGGGCCAGCAGCTCACCGATCCCCACGGTGCGGATCTGCTCCGCCGCGAAGGAGAGCGATCCGCGGGCGACGTAGAAGGTGGGCCGCCCGAACACCACGATCCGCGCTCCGTCGGTGACGGGGGGAACGACGGAGTCGAGCGCGGTCCGGGGGCAGGTGAGCGTCAGGCTGACGTCGGCGACCGGATCGCGCAGCGTGAGGAACGCTGTGGCGGTGCCCGGCCGGCGGGTGACCTGAGTCACCTGGCCCTCGACCCAGATCTTGCCCAGCCGGGCGATCCACTGCCCGATCAGATGCGCGACGGTGCGGACCGGGACCGGCGACTCCGCGCTGGTGTCCAGGCCCATCGGGCCACCGTAGGGCGTGCCCGGCTACTGAAATCGGCAGGTATGGCTCTTGAGCCCCTGACCTGGGGCAGAACGGGTGATCTGGGCCGACTTTCGGGGGTAGCAATCGCCGTTGTCGTTGTGAGGCCGGTGCTGTTGAGCAAGGATGGCCCCCGTGCTACTCCAGGTGTCCGATCTCACGGTCCGTTACGGCCGGACCATTCAAGGACTCGCGGGCGTCGGTTTCGACGTACCTGACGGGTCGGTCACGGCTGTCCTCGGCGCCAACGGGGCCGGCAAGTCCACGCTGCTGCGTGCCATCTCCGGGACGTTGACCCTGCACCGCGGGCGCGTGGAGACCGGGACCGTCACCCTCGGGGGGCGGGACATCACCAAGTGTGACCCGGCCGACATCGTCGCCGCGGGGGTCGTCCAGGTGCCGGAAGGTCGGCAGGTCTTCACCACGATGTCGGTGGAGGAGAATCTGCGGGCCGGCGGGCTGATCGTGCCCAAGGACAAGCGGGCGGAGGGGATCGAGCGGGCCTACGAGCTCTTCCCCCGCCTGGCCGAGCGCCGCACCCAACGTGCGGGCCTGCTCTCCGGCGGTGAACAGCAGATGCTCGCGATGGGTAGGGCGCTGATGTCCGGCCCCAAGGTCCTGCTGCTCGACGAGCCGTCGCTGGGGCTGGCCCCGAAGATGATCGCCCTGATCGGCGAGATCATCGCCCAGATCAACGCGCTGGGAACCTCGGTACTGGTCGTCGAGCAGAACGCTGCGATGGCCCTCAAGGTTGCCGAGCACGTGGTGGTGCTCGAGGTCGGCCGCCTCGCCCTGCGGGGCAGCGCCGCCGACGTCAAGGATTCCCCCGAACTGGCCGGTCTCTACCTCGGCGGGCATGGGGATCCCGCGGCGGACGACCTGACCAAGCGCGCGGTGGTCGCGACCCGCACGCTGTCGAAATGGCAAGGCTGAGGATGAGGTTCACCCTGATGAAGGTCACGGCATGAGCGCGGCGCTTGAGGTGTCGGGCGTCTCCTTGGCCTTCGGTGGTGTCAAGGCCCTGAATGACGTCAGCTTCACCGTGGCGCCCGGCACCATCCACGCGCTGATCGGGCCGAACGGCGCCGGTAAATCGACGTGCTTCAACGTCATCTGCGGGGTCTACAGGTCCGACGCCGGGACCGTGCGCCTGGCGGGTACCGACATCACGGGCCTGGCGCCCCATCAGATCGCCGCCAAAGGCATGGGCCGTTCCTTCCAGAACCTGGCGCTCTCGGCCCATTCCACCGTTCTCGACAACGTCATGCTCGCCCGTCACCACCTGACCAAGGGCGGCTTCGCTGCATCCGGCCTGCGTTGGCCGTCAATGGTGAAGGAGCAGCGGCGCCACCGGGAACGGGTGGTGGAGATCTGCGAGTTCCTCGGCATCGGGGACCTGCTCGACTCCACCGTGGGGGGCCTGTCCTACGGCGACTCCAAGCGCGTCGACATCGCCCGTGGCTTGGCCACCGAGCCCTCGATGCTGCTGCTCGACGAACCCGCCGCCGGCATGAACGCCGGCGAGACCGCGGAGATCGCCGAACTGATCGTGATGGTCCGCACGGCGCTGGACATCCCGATCCTGCTCGTCGAGCACGACATGACCCTGGTCATGGGCGTCGCGGACCGCATCACGGTGCTCGACTTCGGCAAGGTCGTCGCGGACGGCACCCCGAGCGAGGTACGCAACGACCCGGAGGTCATCCGGGCCTATCTCGGGACCGACGACGTTCCCGATGCCGTGACCGAACTGGCCGAGCACGCCGGAGAGACGAGCTAAGCGGGCTTTATGGACACTTTCATCCAGCTCACGGTCAATGGCCTGGGCAAGGGGGCGGTCTACGCGCTGCTCGCCTTGGGCTTCGTGATCATCTTCAAGGCCAGCGGGGTGTTGAACTTCGCCCATGGCGCCTTCGTGCTGCTCGGCGGCTTCGTCACCGTGCGACTTCAGGAGGATTTGGGTTTCCTCGGGGCCGCGGCGCTCGGGGTCGCGGCTGCCGCTGGTGGTGCCCTGCTCATCGAGTGGGCGCTGGTCAGCCGGCGACCCCTCGCCGACCCGGTCGCACTCGCCCTGCTCACGATCGGTGTCGATGTGATCCTGCTGGAGGACATCGTCCGCCGGCTCGGTCTGGAGGTGCCCTTCGTCAACGGGCCCTACGACGGCAGGCCGATCCAGGTCGGGGACATCACCTTGTTCCGTACCCAGCTCGTCGCACTGGTCGTCGGCACGATTCTCGTCACCGCGTTCTTCATCGCCTTCCGCTACACCAGCTGGGGCGTCGCGATGCGGGCCCAAGCGGAGAACCGCGAGGCGGCTGCGCTCATGGGTATCCGGCGCCGCCGGGTCACCTCGACGGCCTGGTTGGTTGCCGGCGCGCTGGCCGGAATCGCGGTGCTGTTCATGGCCACCCAGGACTTCTCCGGCTCGGGACTGTCCCGCGGCACCCACGCGGTGGCGTTGGTGGCGTTCCCGGCGGCGATCATCGGGGGGCTGGACTCCACCGAAGGTGCGGTGCTCGGCGGGTTCATCGTCGGGCTCACCGAAGCGCTGTCCGCGGAGTACATCTCCTTCGAGTTCTCCAAGGTCGCGGTGTACATCGTGATGCTGGCGGTGCTGATCGCCGCACCTGCCGGACTGTTCGGGACCCGGGAGCGCACACGTGTCTAGCTCTACCGAGGTTCGGCCCGGCGCAACCGGGCGCCCCGGCCTGCCGTCCCTCGCGGACCCGGCCGTGCGCTCCAAGCTGATCCTGGTCGCGGTACTGATCCTTGCCTTGGCGACGCCGCCTACCTACCTCGACGACTCCTGGCTGACGATCCTGCAATACATCATGATCGGCGCTGTCGGCGCGATCGGGCTGACCCTGCTCACCGGCCAGGCGGGCCAGCTCTCCCTCGCCCACCCGTTCTTCCTCTTCGTCGGTGCGGTGACCTATTGCGTCATCAGCAGCGAGGAGAACCCGGCCAAGCCGGACCTGATCGCCTTCGGCTTACCGCCGATCTTCGGGCTGATCGGGGGGATCGCGATGGCGGGCCTGCTCGGCGTGGTCTTCGCACCCGTCGCGGGCCGCGTCCGCGGGGTCTACCTCGGCGTCGCGACCCTCGCCCTGGTCTACGTCGGGCTGTACCTCGGTCAGCGCTACAGCGACTTCTCCGGCGGAACGGCCTCGGGCCGCGAACCTGCCGACTTCGCGCTCTTCGGCCAATCCTTCGTGGAGACCGAGAAGCGTCAGTACTTCCTGTTCCTGATCTTCACCCTCGTGGCGTACGCCCTCGCCGTCGGCGCCGTGAAGAGCCGCCCCGGCCGCTCCTGGCGAGCCGTCCGGGACAACGAGCACGCCGCCTCAGCCCTCGGAGTTCCGGTGACCCGGGTGCGGGCCGAGGTGTTCGCGATCTCCTCCGCCTACGCCGGTCTCGCCGGGGTGATGTTCGCGTTCTGGGCCGACATCGTGAAGCCCGACGAGAGCGAGTTCGCTGGGTCGTACTCGATCCCGGTCGCCATCGCCTTCCTCGCGATGATTTTGATCGGCGGCCTCGGCTCGGTGGGCGGCGCGGTTGCCGGCGCGGTCATTGTGTTCGGAATGCCCCTGATGCTCCCGAAATTCTTCGGCAGCAATGAGCTGATCGGTTCCGGGGCCACAGCTGTCACACCGATTATTCTTACGACGTTCCTCTATGGTGCGTTGGTGATCGCGGTGGTGATGTTCGAGCCGGGAGGGCTCGCTGCGATCGGTCGTCGCTTCATGGCCTGGCTTTCCCGCACCCCCGTGGGCGCCCTGCTCGCCCCTTCGAAAGGACTCTGACGATGCGTAGACCACAGAAGATGGCAGGGCTGGTTCTGGCCTCATCGCTCGTCCTGGCCGCGTGCGGCGGGGGCGACGACGGAGACAGCGCGGTCGAGTCCGCCGACGGGGTCAAGACCGGGCCCGGCGTCACCGCCGAGACGATCACCCTTGGCACGATGACCGACACCTCTGGGCCGTTCAAGGAGTTCGGGGTCAACCTGACGGCCGGCCAGAAGCTCTGGCTGGAGGACGTCAACGCGGCCGGCGGCATCTGTGGCCGTCAGGTCGCGATCGACTTCAACGACCACGGCTACAAGGCCGAGCAGGCGAAGGTGCAGTTCCCGTCCGTCGAGCCCAAGGTCGCCGGGATGATGGAACTGCTCGGCTCCCCGATCATCGCCGCGCTCAAGGGTGACATCGCCGCCAAGAAACTCACCACCGTCGCCATCGCCTGGAGTTCCTTCCTGCTCGACCAGGAGTATGTGCTGATCGCCGGCACCACCTATGACCTGGAGATCATCAACGGCCTTTCCCACCTGCTCAAGGAGGGGATGATCAAGGACGGCGACACGATCTCGCACATCTACATCGACGGTGAGTACGGCGGCAACGGCCTGCTCGGCTCGAAGTATTTCGCCGAAGCGCACGGCATGAAGCTGGTCGAGAAGAAGATCACCTCCACCGACACCGACATGACCGGCATCGTGACCAGTCTCAAGGGCGAGGGCGCCAAGGCGATCGCCCTGACCACCAGCCCGGCACAGACTGCGTCGGCGGCCTCCGCCAGCAAGGCGCTCGGTCTCAACGTCCCGCTGGTCGGGAACTCACCCGTCTTCGCCCCGGCGCTGATGGACACCCCGGCAGCGGACGCGCTCAGCAAGCTCTTCGTCGTGGCCAGTGCGGTGCCGTACGCCTCGGACAACGCGAAGGGTAAGGAGATCGCGACCGCCTACGACAAGGCGAACCCGGGTGCGAACCCGAGCTTCACCGTGCAGTACGGCTACGCCCTCGGGGTGATGTGGAAGGCGATCCTGGACAAGGCGTGCGAGTCGAAGGACCTCTCGCGTGAAGGCATCTTCAACGCCAAGAACGCCAGCTCCTCGATCGACACCCAGAAGTTGATCGCCGACCTGGACTTCACCAAGCCGGGCGCCCCGTCGACCCGCGAGGTCTACGTGGCCGTGGCCGACAAGGGCACCCCTGGCCGGCTCAAGCAGGTCACCCCGCTGTTCGTCTCCGACGACGCCGCGGCGTACAAGACCCCGTTCGAGAAGTAGCAATCGCGCTCTGAATTGATCTGAATGGGGCCACCCGCGAACGCGGGTGGCCCCATTCGGCCTGTCAACCCTGGCGCAACCTCCCGCCCCTGCAGCAGGATCGCGCGTATGCGCCCACGCCATCGGATCCCGATGCTCCTGACCGCGGCGGCCCTGGTGCTTTCGGCCTGCGGCGACGACGACTCCTCCAATGAGGCCGGTGGCGAGGTGATCACCGGGCCGGGCGTCACAGCGGACACGATCACCCTGGGCGTGTTGAGCGACAGCTCGGGGCCGTTCAAGAGCTTCGGGGTGAACTTCAGCGCCGGTCAGGAGTTGTGGCTCTCCGACGTCAACGCCGCGGGCGGGGTGTGTGGGCGTCAGATCCGCCTCGAACGTCGTGATCACGGGTACAAGGCCGAGCAGGCCAAGGTGGGCTTCGCCGAGGTCGAACCCCAGGTGGCGGGCTTCCTGGAGGTGCTCGGTTCGCCGATGGTCGCCGCGCTCAAAGGCGACGTCGACCAGCGTCAGGTCACGACGGTGGCGACGGCCTTCAGCTCCTTCGTGCTGGACCAGCCGTACCTGCTCGTGGCCGGTACCACCTACGACGTGGAGGTCGTGAACGGGCTGGCGCACCTGATGGAGCAGGGCTCGCTCGCGCCCGGGGACACCATCGGGCACATCTACATCGACGGGGAGTACGGCGGCAACGCGCTGCTCGGCTCGAAGTTCATGGCGGCGCGCCACAACTTCACGCTGGTGGAGAAGAAGGTCACCAGCACCGACACCGACATGGCGAACATCGTCACCGGGCTCAAGGGCGACGGCATCAAGGCCATGGTGCTCAGCACCAGCCCGCCGCAGACCGCGTCCGCCGCGGCCGCGAACACCGCGCTCGGTCTGAATGCGGCGATGATCGGCAACAGCCCCGTGTTCGACCCGGCGCTGCTCGCGACCCCGGCAGCGGACGCACTCGACAAGCTCCTGATCTCCTCCAGCCCAGTACCGTTCGCTTCCACCGTGCCCAAGGCGCAGGAGATCGCGGCGAAGTTCACCGAACGCTTCCCCGGGCAGAGCCCGACGTTCTCGGTGACCTACGGATATGCCCTCGGGGTGATGTGGGAGCAGATCCTCGCCAAAGCCTGCGCGGCCGGCGACCTTTCGCGCGCGGGCATCTTCGCGGCGAAGAACTCGTCGACCACGCTCGACATCTCCGGTCTCGTGCCTGACCTGGACTTCTCCTCCCCAGGTAGCCCCTCGACGCGGGAGGTGTACATCGCCAAGGTGGACAAGGCCGCGCCCGGCGGCCTGAGCGAGGCCCGGTCACGGTTCGTCTCCGCGGATGCGCAGGCATATCGCGCGCCGTTCGAGAAGTAGACAAGCCCGTTCAGCCCTGGTGCGGTTGGCTCGGCTGCACCAGGATCGGGCCATGCGCCTACGTCCCCTCCCGGTGTTCCTGGCCACTGCGGCCCTGCTGCTCGCTGCCTGCGGGGGTGATGACGAGGACTCCTCGGCCGCGGCCGACGGGGTCCTGACCGGACCAGGTGTCACCGCGGAGACGATCACGCTCGGGGTGATGACCGACGGGTCGGGCCCGTTCAAGGAGAACAGCCTCGCGATCGGCGTCGGCCACCAGATCTGGGTCTCCGACGTCAACGCCGCCGGGGGAGTGTGCGGGCGTCAGATCCGGCTCGAGACCCGCGACCACGGCTACAAGGCCGAGCTGGCCAAGGTGCAGTTCAGCGATGTCGAGCCTAAGGTGGCCGGCTTCCTGCAGCTGCTCGGATCACCGATGCTGATCGCGCTGTTGGGGGACATCGACTCGGCGGCCGTGACGACGACGGCCGTGTCCTGGAGCTCGCAGCTTCTCGATCAGGCGAACATCATGGTCGTGGGCACCACCTACGACGTGGAGATCATCAACGGCCTGTCCTACCTGCTGAAGGAGGGCATGATCGCCGAGGGCGACACGATCGGGCACATCTACATCGACGGCGAGTACGGCGGCAACGGGCTGCGGGGGGCGCAGTACTTCGCCAAGGCGCACGACTTGACGCTGGTGGAGAAGAAGGTCACCCCGACCGACACCGATATGGCGGGCATCGTCACCAGCCTCAAGGGCTCGGGAGTCAAGGCCATCGCGCTGACCGGGACGCCGACCCAGGGGACCTCCGCGGCCTCGGCCAACAAAGCGCTCGGCCTCGATGTCCCGCTGATCGGCAACCTGCCGGTGTTCACCCCGACCGCGCTCGATTCCCCCGCCGCGGCGGCCTTGGACAAGCTCTACCTGGTGGCCAGCACCGTGCCGTTCGGCGCGGATGTGCCGCGGGCACAGGACATCGCGCAGAAGTACGAGGCAGCCGACACGGCCGCGCTACCGGCGTACACGGTCAATCACGGGTACGCCCTCGGCCTGATCTGGCAGCAGATCCTGCAGCGTGCCTGTGACGCCAAGGACCTGTCCCGCGCCGGGATCGCCGCAGCCAAGAATGCCAGTACTGAGATCGACACCGAGGGCCTGATCCCGGAGCTGGACTTTTCCGTGCCCGGTTCGCCGACCAGCCGCGCTGCCTACATCGCCGTTCCGGACAAGGCCCAGCAGGGCGGGGTACGCCTGATCGAGCCGTCGTTCACCTCTGCGGACGCCGCGGCCTACAAGGCCCCGCACGAGGGCTGAAGGCCGGCCCTCAGGGGATGAGGCCGGCGCGCCGCGCGGCGGTGACGGCCTCGACGCGGTTGCGGGCGCCGAGCTTGCGGGCAGCGTCGCGCAGGTAGGACTTGGTGGTGGCCGCGGTGAGTCCGAGGCGCTGGGCCGCCTCGAGGTTGGTGGCACCGGTGGCGACCTGGGTCAGCACGTCGATCTCGCGGCGGGTCAGGCGCACGTCCAGACTGGGCGCGAGCGCGGGCTGTCCGGTACCCATGGCGCGCGCCATTGCCGAGAGCAGCAGGTCGATCTTGTCGCGGGCGTCGGCGTGGACCGCGTCGCGGATCAGCGCCAGCTCGGCGTGCACGTCGCGCAGGCACTGATCACGGGTGGCGTTCTCGGCCGGCGCGGCGGAGGCGATGAGACCGGAGACGCGGCGGTTGACCTCGGAGGCCACTGCCGCCTCGTACTCCATCCGGCGGGTGACCGTGACGGCCCTGTCCAGGACCCGGTCGGAGATGACCATCGGGCGGCGCATGGCGGCATAGATGACCCCGCGGACGCCGTCGGGAGCCCGGAACGGGACCGCGAGCATGGCGCGGATCCCCTCGGTGTCGATGGCCTTGTCGTAGTGATGGGTGATCCCGGATGCGGTGGCATAGTCCACGACCCGCATCGGGCGACCCAGCGCCAGTGCCTTGCCGCCCAGGCCGTAGCCGAGGTCGACCTTGAGGTTGCGCAGGGATTCAGAGCGGTTGCCCGACAGCGTCGACAAGGTCATCACCGAGCCGGCCGCCGAGAGGCCGCCGAGCGTCACATCGGAGCCGGTCGCGGTCCGCAATTCCTCGACGTACGGCGCGAGGTCCGGCAGGCGGACGACGGTCAAGCTCTCGGATGGCATGGGGCATTGTGTGACGAAACGGACATTTTCGGCAAGCCGCGTCTTCATGCCCGTGATTCGTGTCGCTCACCCCGGGTGGATTGTCACGGACGGGTAACGGCCGCTTGTCGTCGCTGAGCGGTCGGGCCGTTCACCCGAATGGCACAACCCGGATGCTGCACGGGTTGGGCCGTCTCGCGCGGAGCACGTCCTCGGCCCGGTTCAGCTCGTGGGGCGCCCCCGCATCCCGACGATCAGCAGCGAGAGCACCACGCCGGCGAGTGCGAGGCCCCCGCCGAGGACTGCCGGGCCGAAATCAGTCTCCGCGGTACCCGCGGCCGCCAACTGGGTCTCGTCTGCCGCTGCTGGCGCCGCCGCCGGAGCCTGCGGGGTGAAGACCGCGGTCGCGGGGTCCGCAACAGCGGTAGTGCTCTCCTGGGCCGCCTTCGAGGCCGTGGTGGTCACGTCCTGGGTGGCCTTCACGGTCTTGGTGTCGGGCACCTTGTTCTTGGCCGAGTCCTTGAGGTCCTCCTTGGGTGCCTTCGCGGTGTCCTTGGCTCTCAGTGTTTCCGCGGGTGCCTTGGCCTGTTCCTTGGCCGGGGCTTTCACCGACTCCTTAGCCGCGGTCTCCTTCGAGGTGGTCTCCTTCGCCGGAGCGCTGGAACCCTTGTTCGCCGTCTCCTCGGCAGTCGCTTCGTGGGCGTGCTCTCCGCCCTGCGGGGTGTCCACCGCTGGACCCGAGGCGATGATCGTGGCCTTCATGTTCGGGTGGATCTCGCAGATGTAGGCGTAGGTACCGGGCACCGTGAAGGTGTGGGTGTACGTCTGGCCAGTGCTCAGGGTGCCGGAACCGAACTCAGCCGGCCCCGAGGTGCTGGTCGCGTCGTGGGGAGCCTTGTCGACGTTGGTCCAGGTCACCGAATCCCCGGTGGCCACAGTGGTCAACGGCTGAGAGAACGCGAAGTCCCTGATGGCGATATCGATCGTCGCTCCACTCACGGCGGTGGGTGCAGCGGTTGCCGCGGGCATCCCGAGGGTCGCCAGGGCGGTGATGGCCAGGGCGCCGGTGACGGCGGCCGCAGGGCGGTAGGTGCGCTGGTGTGTTGACATGGCGTCGATCTCCTGGTGACGGTGGACAGAGATGGGCCGGTGCGGCTGCAATTCGCACCGACCCATCTCGTGGGGTCGGTCCCGCTGGGGGGTCGTGGGTGGCGACGAGCGCCGCGTCAGGTACTACTCCGTAAGACCACCCTGACCGGTGGGTGCGCCGGCGCCCTTGGATCCGTCCGCCGCCATCGCCTCGGCGAGCGCCTGGTGAGAGGCGAGCCAACCCGGCAGGTCATCGGTGATCGCCGTCACCTGGCCGTTGATCGACGTGTTCCAGTGCCCGGCGTCCAGGTGCTGCATGAAGACCCGCGCGGCTGGTGTGGTGCCGGCCATGCTCGTCTTCCCGACATAGGCGTCGAGCATCTGACGGATCAGAGCCAGGTGCGACTTGTTCCAAGAATCGAAGTTCAGGATCGCCGAGGCCTGGCCCATCGGCGAGGTGTTGTAGTGCGCGTTGTCCATGTGCTTGGCGAACTGTCCGAGGATCGGATGCGCGCCGTAGGCGCTGTCCTTGCCCTGGAAGAATTCCGTCATCTGCCGGACCAGGAACTGGTGGGACTTGCTCCAAGAATCGAATTCGGCGATGTCCTGAACCTGGGCCCCCGCACCCCGGTTGAAGTGTGCCGCCTCCAGGTGAGTGATGAGCGGATCGACGGCGCCGCTGACTGGGTCGGCTGCCGGCTGGTATGGGTAGGTCCCGGCTGAGGGCGCGGCGCCGTTGTCGGACTTGCCGACGGCGGCAGATTCAGTCGTGTTGTCACCATGCGTGCTGGGGGTGTGCTCGGTGGTCGGGTCGGGCTTGTCACCGGTGGGGTTAGCCGAACTCGAGTGGTGCGGGCCACCGAGCAGCGGGCCGATCAGGGCGGACACGGGATCTGCAGCGGGCTTGTCGGCAGGCTTGTCGGCAGGCTTGGACTCCTTGACCGGCTTGCCGTTCTTGCCCAGGACGACGACCTGGCCGATCATCTCCGGGTGCACAGCGCAGTAGAAGTCGTAGGTGCCTGGCGTCGTGAACTTGTAGGTGAACCTCTGGCCCTGCTCGAACACCCCGGAGTCGAAAGCGACCGGGGCCGTGGTCGTGGTCACGGTGTGCGGAGCAGCGTCGTTGTTGAGCCAGGTGATGCTCTCGCCCAGCTTGATCGTCAGGACGGATCCGAAGTCGTTGTTCTTGATCGGGACCTCGGTGCCTGCACTCGTGGCGTCGGCTGAGGTCAGGTGCAGGCCAAATGCCGAGGCAGAGGGCCCAGAGCCTGCGATGAGCAGTCCGGCGGCGGCTGTTAGTGCAGCCGCCGTCACAGCAATCGTTAGGCGCCCGTGGTTCATCGGTGCCGAAAGGGTCCGACTGTGCATGGGGTGACTCCTTAGTCGTGGTATCCGAAGTACAGGTGTGCGAACTGCTCGGCGTCGAGGAAGCCGCAGCGTGAATAAATTCTGACGGGTAATCAAAATATTCCAGGGCATCACTCCCCTGGTGTCGTGATCAGGACGCTCACGATCAGGAGGACCGCAAGCGCGAGGGTGGCTTCGGTGGCGATCGACATCCGGACCCTGCCCAAGGACGTCTCGCTGGTGGAAGCGCCCAGTCCGGTGCAGGCGTCTCGGTTGACGTGAGCGAGGGTGAGGATCCCGCCGACCACCACCAGCTTGGTCAGGAGCAGTTGTCCGTAGCCTGTGGCAAGCAACTCGAGCGGTGAGTCCATGGCGGCGATTGCCAGCCCTGCGCCGGACAGGGCGACGACGGCCACGCACGCGAGCGCGACCCGTGAGAACTGTGAGAGCACCCGCGCTCGGTCAACGGGACTAATCCGACCCGAGTGCAGCGCGAGGGCAAATACTCCGCCGACCCAGATGCTCATGGCCGCGAGGTGTGCGAAGGAGGCCCACCCGGCAAGGTCGCTCATGGCGGCGGTCGAGCTCATCCCGCTCTGGCGACACAGCGCCAGTGCGGTCGCTGCGACTGCAAGTCCCCAGACGCGTCGGACGGCCGCTGGGCCGGCGCGGTGGGCGATCAAAGCCAGAACCGCGAGAATCAGCCACAGGGCGGCAGCCGCGATACTGCGCCTTCCGGCGGAGGTGTCCAGGGCCGCGGCGAGCGCTGCGGTATCCAGGCCGCTTAGGGCGACGGCATTGGTGCGAGCGGCATCGATCACCCCTCCGCAGATGGTGCCCAGCAAACCGAGCACGGCGCCGAGCGCGGCGGTGGAGCGCACCCGCAGGTGTGCGGCGCCGGCGGGCCAGAGCAGGGCGATGAATAGCAAGGTGCCCGCACCTGCCACCAGCCCGCTGTAGGCGTAAAGGCTCGCGGCCGAGCCTGCCCACCGCAGGCCCTGCGCCGGTGTCGACGCGAGAGCCTCGAGGCTCAGCGTGGCCATGACGAGTGCCGACGCGGCGGCGGCGCCTCCTGCCACCCGGAGCAGCGCCGATGCGCAGCCCGTGTCCATCGTCCTGCGGCGAGGGGTCGCCGGTGATTGCGCCGCGGGGACACGGTCCAGTGCGAGATGTCCTTCCCGAACTCGAGCAGACCTTGCGGGGCCAGGGGGGCGGACAGGGGTCGACGTGCTCATCCGCCCACTCCTCCCGCTTGCGGGAACTACGGCCCGGAATCCGGCGACTCTTCCCGTGCCGATTCCGGCTATCGGCCGCGAAACCATGACAACTTGGGGAGGGTGCCTCAGCGTTGCCCCCCGGTTGCCTCTGAATAAGGTTTGCCGCACTCCGGGGACGGTGCCGTTTCCGCCACCGCACAGTGCGGATCGTTACGATGTGCGCCCAGCCAGTGTCGTGGCGTGCGTCACCACAACGGTTTAGCGGCGGTGTGCAGACCATGCTGACGCAACGTCAGTTCAGGGGCCGGAGTGGCCCTGCGTTGCATCGCAACGTGATCCGGACTACCGATGGTCCTGCACGGAGCCGAGCGCGCGAGGTGCGAGCTCGGGTATCGACGCGTCACCACCTGGTAATGGCCAGGGGGTCGCAACATCTGACGTGCAGGCGCACAGTGGGAATTACGCGTCGCGTATCCGCGACCAGATGGGCACTGCTCCCGATCGGGAGTGGGACTACTCAGAAGGCACGCCGATGCAGAATTCGTCAGACATGGCCGGTTGGATCATCTTTCTGATGGGCACCGGGTCGATCCTGATGTTCACGTTCGCCTGGGCCGTGCAAACGCGCCTGCCAGCGGTGCGCGGTCCGCAGCTGACAGGCCGCGCCGCAGCGCCGTACTGGTACAGCCCGACCGGGCGCCAGGACGAGCGCGGCATCATCGCCGTCCGACGTGGATAAGCAGTTGACAGCGCCGACAGGTCAGGGGGTGGCGGCCGCGCGCTCGCGGCGGATCTCCTTGGGCAGGCTGAAGAGCAGCGTTTCCTGCGCCGCGCGGACGACCTCCACGTCGGCGTAGCCGCGCGCCGCGAGCCAGGTCAGTAGGGCGTCCACCAGGATCTCGGGCACCGACGCGCCGCTGCTGACCCCGATCGTCGTGACGCCGTCGAGCCAGGCCGGGTCCACCTCGCCGGCATGGTCGACGAGGTAGGCGGCCCGCGCCCCGTACTCCAGTGCCACCTCGACCAGGCGCACCGAGTTCGAGGAGTTGCGGGATCCGACGACGATCACCAGGTCGCACCGCGGGGCGAGCTGCTTGACGGCCACCTGGCGGTTCTGGGTCGCGTAACAGATGTCGTCACTGGGCGGGTCCATCAGCGCGGGGAAGCGTTCGCGAAGCTTCGCCACCGTTGCCAGCGTCTCGTCGACGGACAGCGTGGTCTGCGAGAGCCACGCGACGCGGTTCTCATCGCGCACCGAGATGTTGACGACGTCGTCCGGACCATCGACGAGGTGAATGTGCTCGGGCGCCTCGCCGGCCGTGCCGACGACCTCTTCGTGGCCCTCGTGGCCGATCAACAGGATGTCGTAGTCGTCGGCGGCGAAGCGGCGTGCCTCGTTGTGCACCTTGGTCACCAGCGGACAGGTGGCGTCGATCGTGCGCAGGTTGCGGGCCGCGGCCTCGGCGTGCACGACCGGCGCGACCCCGTGCGCGGAGAAGATGACTAGTGCGCCCTCGGGAACCTCGTCGGTCTCGTCCACGAAGATCGCGCCCCGCTCGCGCAGGGTGGCCACCACATGCTGGTTGTGCACGATCTCCTTGCGCACATAGACCGGGGCCCCGTGCAGCTCCAGGGCCTGTTCGACGGTCTGCACCGCCCGGTCGACGCCCGCGCAGTAGCCGCGGGGTGCAGCCAGCAGCACGCGGCGGGAGTTCGGAGGAGCCGGGGTGGTCATGGCTCCATGGTAGGCGGCGCCGCGCTCCACTCCGGGGCCGCTAGTGGGCGGGGGGCGTTCTCGACCGCGCGCGGCGAGGGAATCTCGCCGGTGGCGATGCCGAGCGCGTTGAGCCGGCGGGCACTGACCAGGACCCGCGATTCCATCGAGGCCGCTGCGGCGTTGAAGTCGCTCACGGTGCGGCTCAAGGATCGCCCGAGCCGGTCGACGTGCTCGGCTGCGGTCGCCAGCCGGGTGTAGAGCTCGCGTCCGAGGTCGAATACCTCCTGGGCATGGAGCGAGAGGGCTTCCTGCTGGTGATTCCACGCGATGGTGCGCAGCATCGCCACCAGCGAGCTGGGGGTGGCGATCAGCACACGTGCGGCGATCGCATGCTCGAGCAGCTCCGGATCGTGCTCGAGCGCTGGGGCGAGGAAGGCCTCACCAGGCAGGAAGAGCACGACGAATTCCGGGCTGCCCGCCACGTGGCGCCAGTACGCCTTGCCCGCCAGCTGGTCGACGTGGGCGCGCAGGTGCTTGGCGTGGGCGCGCAGACGCTCGGTCGCCACCGACTCCTCGGCCGCGGCATGGGCCTGCAGGTAGGCCGCGAGTGAGACCTTGGCGTCGACCACGACGTTGCGTCCCCCGGTGAGGTGCACCACGAGATCCGGGCGCAGCGTGCCGCCCTCCGTGCGCACACTCACCTGTTCGGCGAAGTCGCAGTGCGCCGACATCCCGGCCAGCTCGACGACCCGGCGCAGTTGGAGCTCACCCCAACGTCCCCGTGCCTGCGGGGCCCGCAGGGCGTGGGTCAGAGCAGCCGTTTCGCGGCCGACGAACTCCGCCGCCGCCCTGGTTTGCTCCACCTGCTCGCTGAGCGCTCCGTGCGCCGCGGCGCGCGAGGTCTCCAGCTCCCCGAGGCGCGCCTCCATCCGTCGCAGGCCCTCCTGGACCGGCCCGAGCACCCCGTGGCCGCCCAGGGCCGCTCCGGCGGGAGCGCTGACGAGCAATCGCCGCAGCGCGAACACCCCCAGCGCGGCGCCGGCGGCCACGAGCGCAATCGCGCCGAGTACGAACCCCACCCATGCATCCATGGGAGCCAGCGTGGCCGGGCGCACCGACAGTTTCGCCGCCAGCAGTTTCGCCGACCGCATCACACTGTCCACAGATCGGGTGAATCCCCTGCAGATCGGCGCCGTGCCCGTCTAAGCTCCCGCGCAGATCGGGTCGGGGCCGATTCGCAGGCGGGGGCTCGTGATGCGCAGACAGATCGCAGTGGCAACGTTGGTGAGCGCCGGGCTGATCCAGATCGGGGTACCCGCGCAGGCCGCCCCGGGTGCTGCCGGCCGGCAGAGCGTCGCGCTGCCCTCGACGATGGCCGCCCTCGGCGATTCCCTCACCAGGGGTTTCAACGCGTGCGGGTTCTACCGCGACTGCCCGCAGCGTTCGTGGAGCACCGGCGATGATGGGGTGCCGGGCCACCTCGCGCGGCTCGGGTCCGCGGGCGCCACCGTGTCGGCGGTGAATCTCGCGCGCAGCGGCGCTCGCGTTGCCGAGCTTCCGGGGCAGGCACGCGCCGCGGTGGCCGCCGGTAGCGACTACGTGACGATCCTGATCGGCGCCAACGACATCTGCCGGCCCGCGGAGTCCCAGATGACGGATCCGACCGTGTTCCGATCCTGGCTCGACGCCGCGCTGGCGGTGCTGGCGCCACGCGGCACCCGCGTCTTCATCGCGAGCATCCCCGACCTCAAGCGGTTGTGGGACGTCGGGCACCGTCACCGCGTGGTGCGCTACGTCTGGTCCAAGTTCGATGTGTGCCCGACGATGCTGGCCCGTCCGGGGTCCTACGACGAGGCTGACGTCGCCCGGCGGGATCGGGTGCGCCAGCGGATCAGGGAGTACAACGCGCAGTTGGCGGCCGCGTGCGCGGGGTACGGGGTGTTGTGCCGGTTCGACGACAACGCCGTCTTCCGGGCCCGCTTCGATTTCGACCTCGTCAGCAAATGGGACTTCTTCCACCCCAATCGGGGCGGACAGCGCCTGCTGGCGGAGGTCACCTGGCAGCAGGGAGAGTTCGCTGCGGTCGCCGAATAGAGTGGTCCCTCGTGGCACTCACCATCGGCATCGTCGGGCTCCCCAACGTCGGCAAATCAACGCTGTTCAACGCGTTGACGAAGAACGACGTCCTCGCCGCGAACTACCCGTTCGCCACTATCGAGCCCAACGTGGGCGTGGTCGGGGTCCCGGATCCGCGGCTCGCTCAGCTCGCCGAGGTGTTCGGCTCGGCCAAGATCATTCCCGCGACGGTGAGCTTCGTCGACATCGCCGGCATCGTGAAGGGCGCGTCGGAGGGCCAGGGCCTGGGCAACAAGTTCCTGGCAAACATTCGCGACTCCGACGCGATCTGCCAGGTCATCCGGGTGTTCACCGACCCCGACGTCGTGCACGTCGACGGCCAAATCTCGCCCAAAGCCGACATGGAGACCATCAACACCGAGCTGATCCTCGCCGACCTGCAGACCATCGAGAAGGTGTTGCCGCGGCTGGAGCGTGAGGTCAAACTCCAGAAGGACAAGTTGCCCAAGCTTGCCGCGGTGACGCAGGCGCAGGCCGTTCTGGACTCCGGGCGGACGGTGTTCGCGGCCGGCCTGGACCCCGAGCACCTGCGCGACCTACACCTGCTCACGGCCAAGCCTTTCCTCTACGTGTTCAACATGGATTCTGACGAGCTCGGCGACACCGCGTTGCAGGACGAACTGCGTGCGCTCGTCGCCCCGTCGGAGGCAATCTTCCTCGACGCCAAGATCGAGTCCGAACTGATCGAGCTCGACGAGGCCGAGGCCCTGGAGTTGCTGCAGTCGATCGGGCAGAGCGAGTCCGGGATGAACATGCTCGCCCGGGTCGGCTTTGCGACACTGGGGCTGCAGACGTATCTGACGGCGGGTCCGAAAGAGGCCCGGGCCTGGACGATCCGCATCGGCGCCACCGCGCCCGAGGCCGCCGGCGTCATCCACACCGACTTCCAGCGCGGCTTCATCAAGGCCGAGATCGTCGGCTTCGCCGACCTGATGGCCGCGCAGTCCATGGCCGAGGCCAAGGCCCGTGGCCAGGTCCGGATCGAGGGCAAGGACTACGTGATGCGCGACGGCGACGTGGTCGACTTCCGTTTCAATGTGTAGTCCCGGTCTCCCGTCGGTGACCGGTCGGTGGCGACGGCTACAGAGCACGGTTGAGGCGAATGAGGTTCAGGACGGGGCTGCGGCCGTCACTTCCGTTTCAACGTGGTTCGTCAGCCCGCGGTGTCAGCCGAGGATCGTTCGGCAGGCCGGGCACAACCGGGTCGCCATCAGGCCGGAGCCGTCGGTGGCCATGACGAAGTTGCCGCTGATCAGCTCGGCGACGACGTTCGGGACGCCCTCGATGCGGCCCCAGCCTGCATAGAGGCCGGACGCGTCGGCACTCTCGCCACGGACCTTGCAGGCGCCGCCGGGGAGATGGGCCGTGGAGCCGCTGACCTGCCCGGCCGAGGAGTAGCTGACCGAAGCAGGCCCCAGCCACAGCTCGCCGGCTCGGGCGCGCGCCCGAGCTGCTGCGGCTGCGTCGCTCACCGTGCTGCGGGTGGCCGAACGGCCCGCGGCCCCGCTGCGCGGAGCGCGGGGCGTGATCAGCCCGGCGCGTTCAGCCTGGCTGCGACAGACGGCGTCACGGCAGTCGGAGCGATCGTGGGAGCGGCAACGGTAGGACGGCACCGCGCGAGCTTAGCTTCGTCTCCGCAGCTGGACCGCCAGTGATTAGCCCGTTGCGTCAGCGGCACCGAGTGCAATAGCGACCGCTCTCGCTGACGCTAAGGCGGAGTCGAGCGCGCCGTCGTAGGATTCGCCCGTGGCCGGCCTGCGGAGAGTGTGCTTGGCCGCCGTGCTGATTGCGGCGTTGGCCGGGTGCGGTGCCGGCTCCGAAACCCGCCTGCAGGCGGCGGAGACTGGTGACCCACGCAGTGGTCCCTGCCTGACCGCGATGACCGACTCCCTGGTCGCGGCTTTCCGCGCCTCCGACGGGGCCAAGGATCCGGACGAGGCGTTCGCGGCGGCGGCGGGAAAGCTGCCGGCTCCATGCAGGTTGCTCGACTCCGAAACGCTGAAGAAGTTGCTGAAACAGGCAACCGAGGCCGCCATCGTCCGTACGACGGGGCCGGAGACGACACTGCGATGACCCGGTCCCTGGTGCTCGCCTCGGCCCTGCTCGTCGGGGCAACTCTGGCCGGCTGCGAGTCCACCCGCGTTGCACTGGTCGAGCCCGGGGATCCCGGGTACACCGAGCAGCAGTGCCGCATGCAGATGGCGCAGGGCTTCTTCGCCGCCATCGAACGGGTGGGCAACGACCCGCAGCACCCGGAATTCGCCGCCGTGGTGAATCGACTCGGTGAGGAGTGCCGACTGCTCGAGTTCGGTGTTCTGGAGCAGTTGCAGGCGGCGGCCCTCGACGACGCCCGCACGGAGTTCAACGCGTTCAAGCGCTCGCAGAACCGCGGCCCCTGATCGGCTCCACCGCCGCGACATTGATCCGGGTCGCGCCGGCGCCCCGGCCCGCCGTGGGCACCGGTCGCGGGATCAGCCGGAAGTGGCGTGGATTGATCCGGCGGACCGCCTTGCGGTACTGGCGCATGTAGCCGGGCCAGTTCGCCACGTTGCGCCCGTTCGGATCCAGGTACCAGGACTCGCACCCCCCGGTCCAGGCCGTCCCGGCGAACTTGGCCTGCAACGCGCGGTCACTGGCCGCCTCGACCTCGCGCCGCACCTCGATGGCGGCCATACCGCGGTCCCGCACGACGGCGAGCGCCTGGCGCACATACCGGGCCTGCTGCTCCAGATACCAGATGATCGAGCCTCCGGAGGTGTTGGTGTTCGGTCCGTAGAGGACGAACATCGACGGGAATCCGGGCACCGTCATGCCGAGGTGCGCGTGGGCGCCGCCGGCCCATTCCTGACGCAGGCTCACTCCGTTGCGGCCAGTGATCTCCATCGGGAACATGAAGTCGTTGCTGGCGAACCCGGTTCCCCAGATCAAGGTGTCGGCCTCGTGGATCACGCCGTCGCCGGTGCGTACACCGGTCGGGGTGATCTCGGTGATGTCACTGGTCACCAGGTCGACGTTCGGCCGGGTGAGGGCGGCGAGGAAGTGGCTGGACGGGACGACTCGCTTGCATCCGAAGGGGTAATCCGGGAGCACGTCGCGGTAGATCGCCGGCTTGTGGCGCACCTGCCAGCGCATGAAGGCCTTGGATCGCATTTCCATCGCCTTGCCCAGAACCGGGTGGCGGATGCTGACGGTGAGCAGTTCGCAGTACTCGAACCAGAATCCGCGTCGGATGTCCTGCACACCGGGAACGCGCTGCACCTTGTCGCGGATGAAGGCCGGGTACGGGGTGTTGCGCCGTGGGATGAACCAGTTCGCACTGCGCTGAAATACCGTCAGATGTCCTGCCTGGCCCGCGATCTCCGGCACGAATTGGACCGCACTGGGTCCGTTGCCGATCACTGCGACCCGGCGCCCGGTCAGGTCGTGGTCGTGGTCCCAGCGGGCGGAGTGGAAGGAACGCCCGGCGAAGGTGTCGGCGCCGAGGATGTTGGGGATCTTGGGCTGGTTGAGCTGACCGGTCGAGATGACGATCGCATCGGCCTCCCAACTCCGGCCATCGGCGGCAGTGATCGTCCATTGGGCGCTCGCGTCATCCCAGACACACGCGTCGACTCGGGTACCGAAACGGGCCAGCCTGTCGAGATCGTGGTCGGAGGCGACCTGACGGACGTAGCGCAGGATGTCCGACTGTCCGGCGCACAGGTGCGTCCAGTCGTTCCGCTTGGCGAAGGAGTAGGAGTAGAACGGGCTCGGCACATCGCAGGCGGCACCGGGGTAGCTGTTCAGCAGCCAAGTCCCCCCGAACCCGTCGGCGGCGTCCAGGATCGTGATGTCGGTGATCCCGTGCCGCCGTAGTTCGATCGCGGTGGCGATCCCCCCGAACCCCGCTCCGACGATGACGACCCGCAGGCCCTGAGATGCGAGTTCGCTCATGACACCGAACGGTACGTACGCAGCAGGGCGATGGTGGCGGCGCGCACCGCGTCGACGGTGTCGGAGCGCTCGGGGAACGGGACGCGGACGGCGTGCTGGGCGCCGTCGGACTCCGCCATCACGTCCATCCCGTAGCGGTCGACGCCCACCAAGCGGGCCGCGGTCACCGTGTCCAGTTGACCGAAGGCGCGGCTGTACGCGATGAGGGCGTCGGTGTGGTCGTCGTTCATGTGCTCGATCACGCGCTCGGCGGCTGCGCCGAGGAGCGGGTCCGGCTCGGCGGCCGCGTACTCGCCCGCGGCAACCCAACTCATTCGCCCGAACCCGCCGACGTAGCGCACCCCGCTGACCTCCAAACGGTACATCGAGAAGTCGGCGAAGGAGGCCCAGAACGCGTTGGGGTGCGCGGCGAGGTAGGCGGCCGCGGCGGCCTCGGCCTCGGCGCCGGCGAGCATCTGCATGGTGCCGATCAGGGTGACCCGGCCCAGTGAGAGCGGATCCTCGCCGGCTTCGGTGACCATCACCGAAGCGCGGGGATCGGCGGCGAGGTTGCGGCTGTGCTCGGCGAGCTTGCTCAGGCAGAGCAGGATCCGGCCGGCCGGGTCGGCGGTGTGGGCGACGAGGGACCCGAACGGGAAGCCGGGGCATTCGACGCTCTGGCTGGCGAGCGCCGCGAAGGTGACCTTCGCGAGAAGCGTCCGCGCCCGCTCGGCGTCGGTGGGGATACCGCGTAGCCCGGTGGTGGCGCGCAGGGTCTCGTCGGTCTTGGCGGCGGCCTGGGTCGGCACCTCGTGTCCGTAACTCATGGCCACGATCGTGGCACAGCTTCAGACCAGTGCCTTGCCGAAGCAGGTCGAGCCCGGTTCGTCCTTGTACACCCCGAAGTTGGCGATGCGGGTCCACCCGCTGCTCTGGTAGAGCCCGATCGCCTCGGGCTGCAGGCTCCCGGTTTCCAGTTGCAGGCGCCGGATACCGGTCTCGCGGGCGGTGTCCTCGATCGCGGCAAGCAGGATCCGGGACAGCCCGCGCCCGCGCACCTGCTCGGCGACGTACATGCGCTTGACCTCGGCCACTCCGGGGATGACCACCCGCCACCCACCGCAGGCCACCGGCTCGCCGCCAGAGCGTCCGACGAGGAACAGCCCCAGCGGCGGAGCGAACTCGGCTGGGTCCACGGGCGTGCGGTCCGGACCGCCGTAGCGCACGACGTAAGTCTGCTGGACGGCCTCGATCAGCGCGGCGGAGACCGGGTCGTCGTAGGGCGCCGGGGTGAGGACAAGCTCGCTCACGCCGCGTCGTGGGCCGTGGCGAGCGCATCGATGCGCCGGGCCAGGTCGAGGTCGAGCGCGGTCACGCCGCCGGCGGAGTGAGTGACGAGGAAGAAGCTGACGGTCCGCCAGCGAATGTCGATGTCCGGGTGGTGGTCGAGTTCCTCCGCCGCGAGCGCGACCGCGTCGACCAGGGCAATGGCACCCAGAAAGCTCGGGGCCTTCACCGCGCGCGCGATCCCTGCGGTGTCACCGGACCATCCGGGCAGGTCCACGAGTGCGGCAGTAAGCGCTGCGGCGTCCAACGGGGTGCGATTGACCATGTCGCGACGCTGCCGCGGGTCAGGTGGGCTGTCAAGCTGGACCCGTGAGTGGGTTGCGGGTCGTGGTCGGGGCGGCGATCGTGCGCGACGGGCTGCTGCTCGCCGCGCGGCGCAGCGCACCGTCGGCGCTCGCCGGCGGCTGGGAGCTGCCCGGGGGCAAGCTCGAGCCTGGCGAGAGCGAGCGCGAGGCGCTGATCCGCGAGTGCCGCGAGGAGCTCGGGGTGGAGATCGCCGTGGGCGAGCGGGTCGGGGGGCAATGGGTGCTGGGCACGGACATGGTGCTGCGCATCCACCTGGCCTCGCTGGTGTCCGGGGAGCCGGCGCCCCTGCAGGATCATGACGAGCTGCGTTGGCTGGGCCCGGCCGAGCTCTATGACGTCGACTGGCTCCCCGGTGATCTACCCGCGGTCGTCACCGTCGCCGAGCATCTCGCTTAACGCGCAACGCCCGGGAAGTGGTCGCTATTGCAGCCAATCCCCGGACGCCTGCGAAGAGTTCTACGGGTTGTTCTTCTTGCGGCTCTTGCCCAGGATCAACATCAGCGGGTCGTACTTGCGGTCCACCACACGCTCCTTGAGCGGGATGATCCCGTTGTCGGTGATCTTGATGTGCTCGGGGCAGACCTCGGTGCAGCACTTGGTGATGTTGCACATCCCGAGGCCGTGCTTCTCCTGCGCCAGGAGTTGACGGTCGTTGGTGTCGAGCGGATGCATGTCGAGCTCGGCGAGGCGGATGAAGAACCGTGGCCCGGCGAACGCGGGCTTGTTCTCCTCGTGGTCACGGATGACGTGGCAGACGTTCTGGCACATCCAGCACTCGATGCACTTGCGGAACTCCTGGCCGCGCTCGACGTCCATCTGCGCCATGCGGTGCTTGCCGTCCGCGCCCTTGGGTCCGGGCTTGAAGGCGGGGATCTGCTTGGCCTTCTCGTAGTTGAAGGACACATCGGTGACGAGGTCCTTGATCACCGGGAAGGCGCGCAGCGGGGTGACCACGACCTCCTCCCCCGGGGGCAGGGCCGACATCCGGGTCATGCACATCAGGCGCGGGCGTCCGTTGATCTCCGCCGAGCAGGAGCCGCACTTGCCGGCCTTGCAGTTCCAGCGCACGGCCATGTCCCCGGCGGAGTCGGCCTGGATGCGGAAGATGATGTCGAGCACCACCTCACCGTCGTTGACCTCGACCGTGTAGTCCGTGAGCTCGCCGCCGCTGGAGTCGCCGCGCCACACCTTGAAGTTGGCCTGGTAGCTCTTGGCCTTGTCGACGCCCGGCTGGAAGGCCTTGGGGTTATTGGCCGACTCGGTGACAGTCACGCGTCCTCCTTCGTCGGCCGCGCGACTGTGACCGTGCTCTGCCAGTTGGCTCCCTCGCTGCGCTCGGTCACGAGTCCTCCTTCATCGGCCACGAGACTGGGACAGTGCTCGCTCTGTTGGTTCCCTCGCTTCGCTCGGTCACTTTGGCTCCTCGAACAGCGCCTTGAGGTCATCGGGCATGACGGGCAGCGGCTGGTGCTTCAGCGACACCGTGCCGTCCTTTTCGGACAGGATGATGTTCTTGCTGCCCCATTCCGGAACGGCGGAGGGGAAGTCGTTACGGGTGTGCCCGCCGCGGCTCTCCTCGCGCTCGAGGGCGGCCTTGGCGACCATCTCCGAGCACAGCAACATGTTCTGCAGGTCGATCGAGAGGTGCCAGCCGGGGTTGAACTGGCGGTGCCCCTCGACGGTCAGATTCTTCGCGCGGGCCTTGAAGTCCTGCAGCTTGTCCAGGGCGTCGCGCATCTCGTCGGCGTCCCGGATGATGCCGACCAGGGTGTTCATGGTGGCCTGCAGTTCCTGGTGCAACGCGTACGGGTTCTCGCCGTTCTCGCGTTCGAACGGTGCCAGGGCTTCCTTGGCGGCAACGTCGATCTGATCCGGCGCCACGGTGACCGCGGCGGCCTTGGTGGCGTACTCCGCGGCGGCGATTCCGGCGCGGCGACCGAACACGATCAGGTCCGACAGGGAGTTGCCGCCGAGCCGGTTCGAGCCGTGCATGCCACCGGCGACCTCACCGGCTGCGTACAGGCCAGGCACGGTGGCGGCTGCCGTATCGGGTTCTACCTCGACGCCGCCCATGATGTAGTGGCAGGTCGGACCGACCTCCATGGGTTCGGCGGTGATGTCGACGTCCGCGAGCTCCTTGAACTGGTGGTACATCGAGGGCAGCCGCTTGCGGATGTACTCCGGGGTGCGGCGGCTGGCGATGTCCAGGAACGCGCCACCGGCGGGGGACCCGCGGCCGGCCTTGACCTCGGCGTTGATCGCGCGCGCGACCTCGTCGCGGGGCAGCAGCTCCGGGGGGCGGCGGTTGTTCTTCTTGTCCTCGTACCAGCGGTCGGCCTCGGCCTCGTTGTCCGCGGTGTCGGCCCGGAAGAACTCCGGGATGTAGTCGAACATGAAGCGCTTGCCGTCTTTGTTCTTCAGGATGCCGCCGTCACCGCGGACCGATTCGGTGACGAGGATGCCGCGCACTGACGGCGGCCAGACCATGCCGGTCGGGTGGAACTGGATGAACTCCATGTTGAGCAGCGTCGCCCCTACCCGGGCGGCGAGCGCGTGGCCGTCGCCGCTGTACTCCCAGGAGTTCGAGGTGACCTTGAAGCTCTTGCCGATGCCGCCGGTGGCCAGGATGACGGACGGGGCGTCGAAAGCGACGAAGCGGCCGGTCTCGCGCCAGTAGCCGAACGCGCCGGCGATCGCGCCGCGGTTCGTGCCGTGCGCGGCTTCGCCGGTGCCGTCGGTAAGCAGCCGGGTGATCGTGCACTCCATGTACACGTCGATGCCGAGTTCGACGGCGCGCTGCTGCAGGGTCCGGATCATCTCCAGGCCGGTGCGGTCACCGACGTGGGCCAGGCGCGCGTAGCGGTGACCGCCGAAGTCGCGCTGGGAGATCAGACCGTCCTTGGTGCGGTCGAAGAGGGCGCCGTACTCCTCGAGCTCGTGCACGCGGTCGGGTGCCTCCTGGGCGTGCAGCTGGGCCATCCGCCAGTTGTTCAGCATCTTGCCGCCGCGCATGGTGTCCCGGAAGTGCACCTTCCAGTTGTCGTCGCTCCAGACGTTGCCCATGGCTGCGGCGATCCCGCCCTCGGCCATCACGGTGTGGGCCTTGCCCAGCAGGGACTTGCAGACGATCGCGGTGCGCGCACCGGCCTCGTGGGCGGCGATCGCCGCGCGCAGACCCGCGCCGCCGGCGCCGATCACCAGGACGTCGTAGCTGTGTCGTTCGAGCTCAGTCATGTTTCGGAGCCAATCCTTGGGGCGGGGAGCGCCTAACCGATGTGCAGGTCGCTGATGGTGTTGGAGGCGACCAGCAGGACGTAGAAGTCGGCGAACCAGACGGCCAGCAAAGACACCCAAGCCAGCTCCATGTGCTTGGCGTTGAGCTTGGAGACCTGCATCCAGCCCCAGTAGCGGATCGGGTGCTTGGAGAAGTGGTTGATCTTGCCGCCCATGATGTGTCGGCAGGAGTGGCAGGAGAAGGAGTACGCGAGCAGCGTGATCCCCGCGGTCAGCAGGACCAGGGCGCCGATGCCGAGCTTCCACTCACCGTCGGAGTAGATCGCGTCGATGCCGTCGTAGGTGATCAGGATCGGCAGCGGGAGCGAGAGCCAGAAGAAGTACCGGTGCACGTTCTGCAGGATCAACGGGAACCGTGTCTCGCCGGTGTACTTCGCGTGCGGCTCGGCCACGGCGCAGGCGGGCGGTGACTGCCAGAAGGCCCGGTAGTAGGCCTTGCGGTAGTAGTAACAGGTCATCCGAAAGCCCAGCGGCAGGATCAGGATGAGCAGCGCCGGGGAGAGCGCGAACCAGTTCCCGATCGGTGTGCCGAGGTGCGAGGAGCCTTCCACGCAGGCGTCGGCCAGGCACGGGGAGTAGAACGGCGAGAGCAGGTGCTCATCGGCCGCGTAGTACGCGGTGTCCCAGAAGGCGCGGATCGTCGAGTAGATGATGAACGCGGTGAACACCACGAACGTGATCGCCGGGTCGATCCACCAGCGGTCCTTGCGGAGGGTGCGGGCGGCAATAGCCGCGCGACCCGGGGAGAAAACTCCGGTGCCTGCCATCAGTGGGTGCTCCTGATGAAGTGAGGGTGCAGCGTGAGTGGCGCCCGACCTGCCTCGCCGTCAGGACCATCGCGAATCATCGCGTACCGACGACGGCCTTTCGACATCGGGCCGGACCCACGCACCCCCTCTGAGCTGCACCGACGCGGGCCCCGTGCAACCCAGATGACCATTGCGTGAACTTAGGGGAGCCTCATAAGCCCTGCTAGAGCGCGTGAGCCCGGGCGATTGTCGGAATCCGCACGAACCACGGCGAACGCGGTGCAGCGTGATCGTGGCGGCGCGGTGTGCGAGTTCTCACACCGCCGCGCGACACTAGGGCGATGACGGAGCCCGCCGGCCACGCGCAGCGTGTGGCCCGCTTGGTGGAGCAGTTCCGCGCGCTCGGGCCCCAGGCGCCGATTCGGCTGGCGAAGAAGACGTCGAACTTGTTCCGGACGCGGGCGGCGACCGCGGCGCCGGGCCTGGACGTCACCGGCTTCACTCACGTCCTGGCGGTCGACCCGCTCGCCCGGACCGCGAGCGTCGAGGGCATGGTCACCTACGAACAGCTCCTTGACGCGACGCTGCCGTACGCCCTGATGCCGTTGGTGGTCCCGCAGCTCAAGACCATCACCCTCGGCGGCGCGGTCACCGGGTTGGGGATCGAGTCCTCCTCCTTCCGCAACGGCTGCCCGCACGAGTCGGTGACCGAGATCGAGATCCTCACCGGGGACGGCGAGGTTGTCCTCGCGAGGGCGGACAATGCCCACGCCGAGCTCTTCCGGGCCTTCCCCAACTCCTACGGGACTCTCGGCTACGCCCTGCGGTTGGAGATCGAACTGGAGCCCGTCAAGGCGTTCGTGGCCCTGCGCCACCTGCACTTCACCGAGCCGGCGGCCTTCTTCGCCGAGCTGGAGCGGTTGTGCCGGGAGCGCGTCCTCGACGGCGCGGCGGTGGACTTCGTCGACGGGGTCGTGTTCTCCGCCTCGGAGCTGTACGTGACGGTGGGGACCTTCGTCGATGAGGTCCCGTACCTGTCGGACTACACCTGGACCCAGATCTACTACCGCTCCCTGCAAAGCCGCCGGGAGGACTTCCTCACCACCCGGGACTACCTCTGGCGTTGGGACACCGATTGGTTCTGGTGCTCGCGTGCCTTCGGGGTGCAGAAGCCATGGGTGCGCGCGCTGCTCGGGCGTCGATTTCTGCGCTCGGACGTCTACTGGCAGATCGTCGCGTTGGAACGCCGCACGCACCTGGCCGCCCGGCTCGAGCGCCGCCGCGGTCGCCCGGCCCGCGAGGACGTGGTCCAGGACGTCGAGGTGCCGATCGAGCGGGCCGCTGACTTCCTGGACTTCTTCCTGCGGGAGATTCCGATCGAGCCGATCTGGGTCTGTCCGCTCCGCCAGCGCGAGCACGCCGCCCGGTGGCCGCTCTACACGTTCCACCCCGACACGCTCTACGTGAATTTCGGCTTCTGGTCCTCGGTGCCGCTCGGCCCGGGCCAGTCCGACGGAGACCACAACCGGCTCATCGAAGACGTTGTTGACCGGTTGGATGGCCGCAAGTCGTTGTATTCCACCTCCTATTATTCCGAAGATGACTTCTGGCGGCTCTACAACGGGGCTGCTTATGCCCTGGTGAAGAAGTCCTATGACCCGCAATCACGACTGCTCGACCTCTACGCCAAGTGCGTGCGAGGTCGTTGATCCGACGTCGATGCCCAGACAGGCAGGAGGTAGCCGTGTCCCAGACCCCGACAACGGCGCTGACGCGTGGCAGGCGAGACATCGCCTCAGTGTTCGCACGTGTCATCGATTCCCAGGTGCCCATCGGTGTGAGCGCCTACGACGGGAGCACCGCCGGCCCGGCGGACGCGGCAGTGCGCTTCGACATCACCTCACCCGTGGCGCTGAGCTACATGCTCTCCTCGCCGGGAGAACTGGGCCTCGCGCGGGCGTACGTGACCGGGCACCTGCAGGTACACGGAGATCTCTACCTGGCGCTGTGCGGGTTGCGCTCGGGTGGGGAGATCCTCGAGCTGCGTGACCGCGTCGAGTTACTGCGCGATCTGGGGCCGCGTCATCTGCGCCCGGTCCCGGTGCCGCCGGAGGAATTGATCCGCAAGGGCGGGCTCACGCGCCATACCCGCCGCCGTGACCGCAAGGCGATCTCGCACCACTACGACGTGTCCAATCGGTTTTACTCCTGGGTGCTCGGCCCGTCCATGAGTTACACCTGCGCTTGCTACCCGAAGCCGGACTCCTCGCTGCAAGAGGCGCAATGGAACAAGCACGACCTGATCGCGAGAAAGCTCGGGCTCGAACCCGGAATGCGGCTGCTCGACGTCGGCTGCGGCTGGGGCGGGATGGTTATGCACGCGGCCAAGGAATTCGGGGTCAAGGCGCTGGGCGTGACGTTGTCCGCTCAGCAGGCGGCTTGGGCACAGCAGGCGATCGCGGACCGGGGCCTGTCCCGCCTCGCCGAGGTGCGCCACCTGGACTACCGCGACCTCACCGAGGGCGAGTTCGACGCGATCTCCTCGATCGGGTTGACCGAACACATCGGCGCCCGCCATCTGCCCGCCTATTTCGCGACCCTGCGCGACAAGCTGCGGCCCCAAGGCCGACTGTTGAACCACTGCATCACGCGGCCGCTGACGACCTTGCCGGCCAAGCCCGGCAAGTTCATCGATCGCTATGTCTTCCCGGACGGTGAGCTCGAGGCCGTGGGCCACATCGTCTCGGTGATGCAGGACAGCGGGCTGGAGGTTCGGCACTCGGAGAACCTGCGCGAGCATTACGCCAAGACCCTGCACGGGTGGTGCGACAACCTGACCGAGAACTGGGAGGACGCGGTCGCCGAGGTGGGTGAGAACCGGGCGCGCGTCTGGCTGCTCTACATGGCCGCGTGCCGGGTCGGATTCGAATCCAGGATCATTGAGCTGCACCAGGTGCTCGGGGTGCGCTGCGACGATGCCGGTGATGCGGCGATGCCGCTGCGGCCCGACTGGACGAACTGACCGCGCCACAACTGAAGGAGTGCTCCATGTGCAAGCCGGTGAACTGTGACTGCGGAAAGACCACCTGGGCGGGGTGCGGTGAGCACATCGACGCAGTCAAGCGCCAGGTCGCCGCTGACCAGTGGTGCGACGGGCACCCGAACACCTCGCGCTCGTACTGAACTGTCTGTCCTGCGTTCAGCGCAGGTGGCGCGCCAGGAAGTCCACCTGGGCGGCGACGGAGGTGGCAAACGTCTCGCCGACGTAGATGTCGAAGTGACCGACGTCGAGACTCAGTACTTCGGCGCGGGAACCCGCTTTGCGGGCGGCGGCCTTCACTGCGGCCGCCGGCGCGACATTGTCCTGCTCGGCGATCACGAACAGCGCTGGACAGCGCAGCTTCGCTGCTGAGGTGACCGGGCGATTGGCGGCGATGCCGAGGATCCCCCGCGCGCACATCTCGTTGCGGAATGTCGGGCCCATGATCGCGCCGTAGCCCGCCACCGACCCGGGTGCGGTGATGACCGCACGGGAGCCGGGTTCGCCCACGACCGGGACGAGGTAGGGCTTGCGGCGGGTCGCGGCGCGGGTCAGGTCACGCAGCGCCCAGCCGGTGATGCGCGCAACGTGGGCGAGCCCGGCGGTGCGGGTCATCAGCAGCAGTGCCCGGGTGCCGTCCATCGCGGCGCCCTGGGAGATCACCGCCGCGATGCGCCCGTCCTTGACTGCCACCGGAAGCACGTGGCCGCCGGCGTAGGAGCTTCCCCACAGGACGATCCGCGTGGGGTCGACGCCGGGTAGGGCCCGGGCGTGCGCGATCGCGGCGTGATAGTCCTGACGGTGCTTCAGATGGTTGACGTCCTGGCGTGGTTCGCCATCGGAAGTGCCGTAGCCGCGGTAGTCGAAGACCACGACGTCAAGCCCGGCGGCAGCGAAGCGCTCGGCGTAGGGGAGCAGGCCGGCATCGCGGGTGGCGCCGAAGCCGTGGCCCATCACGACGGCGGGGCGGCCCGCAGGGGTGCTCAGCGCGTCGGACTCGGCGCTCAGGTGCCAGGCGGCGCAGCGGGTGCCGTGGCTGGGGAAGGTGATCTCGGGGAGGCCCATGGGTGCATCCTCTCGCTAACGTCAGCGAGAGCGCGCGCTATAGGGCTCCATCTCACTGACGCAACGTGGTTTTAGGGCAGGAAGTCCGTCAGCGCCGCCAGGGTCTCGGCGGGTGCCTCTTCCGGGAGGAAGTGCCCGCCGGGGACGGTATGCCCGCGGACATCAAGGGCGCGCGCCTGCCAGGACTGCAGGACGTCGTAGCGCCGACCGACGAACCCATGCTCACCCCACAGCGCCAGGAGTGGACATTCGACGCGGCGGTCGAGGTCGGCCTCGTCGTGCTCGAGGTCGATGCCGGCTCCGGCGCGGTAGTCCTCACACGTGGCGTGCACGGTCGCCGGGTCGGTGAAGGCCGCGACGTACTCGGCCATCGCGGCTTCGCTGAAGCTGCTGCTCGCACTCCAGCCCTGCAGGCACCAGCGGACGAAGAACTCCGGGTCGGCCGCGATGAGGCGCTCGGGCAGGTCGAAGGGCTGACTCAGGAAGAACCAGTGGAAGTACACCCGCGCCATCACCTCGTCGGCGGTCCGGAACACCTGCAGGGTCGGGACGATGTCGAGCACCGCCAGGCGGGTCACCCGCTCGGGATGGTCCAGCGCCATCCGGTGCCCGACCCGGCCGCCGCGGTCGTGCCCGACCACAGCGAAGGACTCGAAGCCGAGCGCGGTCATCACCTCGACCTGGTCGGTGGCCATCACGCGCTTGCTGTAGAGCTCACCACCGGGCTTGCCACCCGGTTTCCCGCTGGCGCCGTACCCGCGCAGATCCGGCACCACGACGGTGTACCGCGCACTCAGAGCCGGCGCGATGTGCTCCCAGATCGCCCCGGTCTGCGGGTAGCCGTGCAGCAGCAGAACCGGTGGACCGGACCCTGCGACCCGCACCGCGATGTCGACGTTGCTGGTCGCGATCGTGGACCGGGTGAAGTCTTGCAGCAGTGTGGGCGCAGTCATGGGGTGATCCTCCGGTGCATCACGAGGCCGTCGAGGCTGACGCCGTCGGGCATCACCTGGGGTAGCGGATCGCCGCCAGTGAAGCCCCAGGAGCGGTAGAGCGGGACGCCGGGCATTGTCGCCATCAGCGTGAGTTCGGTGAAGCCCTCGGCCCGGGCGGCGTCCTCGCAGGCGACCAGAATCGCGCGGGCCAGGCCGCGCCGGGTCCAGTCGGGATGAACGAACATGGCGCGGACCCGGGCGGGTTCGGTGCCCGGGTCCAGCAGTCGGCCGTCGTCGGGGCCGGCGACCGCTCCGTTGAACAGGCGCAAGCGCCGGCTCCAACCGCCGCACGCCACCAGCTGTCCTGTCGGCGCCGCCGCGGCGAAGTAGGTCCCGTCCTCGACGAGCGAGTGGTCCAGGACTGCGATGTGCGCCAGTGCGCTCGCAGTCTGCGCGGCGTCGTAGAAGGCCGGAAAGATCGCTTCCACGCTGACCTGGATCAGCGCGGTGAGGGCGTCGGTGTCGGCCGGATCGGCCACGCGCAGAGGGATCGAAGGCGTGTTCTGGGTCACAGGGTTCATCGTGCCCGATGTCGTGCTGGTCGGGTCAGGCGCAGGTGTGGGGGAGGATAGGGGGTCGTTCCCTTCGCTTGACTGCTGTTCAGGAGTTCCGCTGTGCCCATCCGCTCTGATCTGCGCAACGTGGCGATCGTCGCTCACGTCGACCACGGCAAGACCACGCTGGTCGACAAGATGCTCTGGCAGGCGGGGGCCTTCCGGGAGGGCCAGGACGTCAACAACCGGGTCATGGACTCCATGGACCTGGAGCGCGAAAAGGGCATCACGATCCTGGCCAAGAACACGGCCGTGAAGTGGCTCGCCGACGACGGCACCCCGATGACGATCAACATCATCGACACCCCTGGGCACGCCGACTTCGGTGGTGAGGTGGAGCGCGGGCTGGAGATGATCCACGGCGTCGTGCTGCTGGTGGATGCTTCCGAGGGCGCCCTGCCCGGCACCCGGTTCGTCCTGCGCAAGGCGCTGGAGAAGAAGCTCCCGGTCGTGCTGTGCATCAACAAGGTGGACCGCCCCGACGCGCGCATCGCCGAGGTCGTCGACGAGGTCTACGAGCTGTTCCTGGACCTGGACGCCGATGAGCACCAGATCGAGTTCCCGATCGTCTATGCCTCCGCCAAGGCAGGCCTCGCCTCGCTGACGCGCCCGGCCGACGGCACCATGCCGGACTCCAGCGACCTGCGGCCGCTGATGAACACGATCATGAACACGATCCCGGCGCCCGAGTACACCGAAGGCGCACCGCTGCAGGCCCACGTCACCAACCTGGACTCCTCGCCCTACCTCGGCCGGCTCGCGCTGTGCCGGGTCTACGAGGGCGAAATCCGTAAGGGCCAGCAGGTGTCCTGGTGCCGCACCGATGGGACCGTGGAGCGGGTGAAGATCACCGAGCTCTTCCTCACCGAAGCGCTCGAGCGCGTTCCCGCCGAACGGGCGTGGGCCGGTGACATCATCGCGATCGCCGGTATCCCCGAGATCACCATCGGGGAGACCCTGGCGGACCTGGAGAACCCGGTCCCGCTTCCGCTGATCACCGTCGATGAACCGTCGATCTCGATGACGATCGGCATCAACACCTCGCCGCTGTCCGGTCAGTCCGGCACGAAACTGACGGCGCGTCTGGTGAAGAACCGGCTCGAGGCCGAGCTCGTCGGCAACGTCTCGATCCGCCTGGCGGACACCGAGCGCCCGGACACCTGGGAGGTGCAGGGCCGCGGTGAGCTCCAGCTCGCGATCCTCGTCGAACTGATGCGCCGTGAGGGTTTCGAGATGACGGTGGGCAAGCCCCAGGTCGTCACCAAGATGGTCGACGGAAAGCTGTACGAGCCGATGGAGCACATGACCATCGACGTCCCCGAAGACTACGTCGGCGTCGTGACCCAACTGCTCGGCCTGCGTAAGGGCCGCATGGAACAAATGGTCAACCACGGCACCGGCTGGGTCCGGATGGAGTATCGCGTCCCGGCCCGCAGCCTGATCGGCTTCCGTACCGAGTTCCTCACTGAGACCCGCGGTACCGGTCTGCTGCACCACGTCTTCGACAAGTACGAGCCCTGGCACGGCGAGCTGCGCACCCGGCCTTCGGGCTCGCTGGTGGCCGACCGCTCCGGCCCTGCCACCGGGTTCGCTTTGGCCAACCTGCAGGAGCGGGGCGCGATGTTCGTCGGGCCCGGCACCGAGGTCTACGAGGGAATGATCGTCGGGGAGAACGCGCGCTCGGAGGACATGGACGTCAACATCTGCAAGGAGAAGCAGCTCACGAACATGCGCAAGTCCACCAGCGACGAGCTCGAGCGCTTGGTGCCGGCCCGCATCCTCTCCCTCGAGCAGGCCCTGGAGTTCTGCCGCGAGGACGAGTGCATCGAAGTCACCCCCGGCTTCGTGCGGATGCGCAAGGTCGTCCTGGACCAGAAGATCCGTGAGCGCACCCGCGGCCGGGCGAACAAGGCCCAGCAGAACTAGGGCATGCCGACCAGGGCCTTGCGCAGGAAGTCGAGTTGGAACAGCAGCAGGTTCTCCGCGACGACCTCCTGCGGGGTCATGTGGGTGACGCCCGAGAGTGGCAGCACCTGGTGGGGGTAGCCGGCGGCGAGCAGGGCTGCGGAGAGCTGCAGGGTGTGGGCGGCGACCACGTTGTCGTCGGCGAGGCCGTGGATCAGCAACAGGGCGCGGACCGGATCGCCGGGGCCCACGCGCAGGATCGGGTTGAGCTGACCCTGCGTCACCAGTGACGAGCGGGCGTAGTTGGCGGGGTCGGCGGCAGGGGTGCCGAGGTAGCGCTCGGTGTAGTGGGTGTCATACAACGCCCAGTCGGTGACCGGGGCGCCGGCGATGCCGGCATGGAACACATCGGGGCGGCTGAGCACGGCCAGCGCCGCGAGGTAGCCGCCGAAGGACCAGCCGCGGATCCCGACCCGGGTCAGGTCCAGGTCGGCGCATTCTTCTGCGGCGGCATGCAGCGCGTCGATCTGGTCTTCCAGGACCGGCCCGGCCAGGTCCCCGTGCACGTCCCACTCCCACTGCGGACCGCGCCCCGGGGTGCCGCGCCCGTCGGCGACCACGACCGCGTAGCCCTGATCGGCCCACCACTGCGCCTCGTTGAAGCCGTTGCGCGCCGACAGCACCCGCTGGGCATGGGGCCCGCCGTAAGGATCCATCAGCACCGGAAGAGGCGTTCCTGCGACGTGTCCGGTCGGTAGCAACAGCGCTGTGCGCACGGCCCGTTTGCCCGCGTCGAGCATCCGCGGGGCGGGGGATACGGGCGGCGCCAGGGCCGCGGTCGCAATCTTCCCGAGGACGACGCCGTCGCGCAGGACCTGGGTCCGGCGGCCGGCGAAGTCCAGCCCCGCCGAGCTGAGCACGGTCAGTGGGCCCCCGGTGGTCGCGGTGTGCACCCCCGCCGTGGTCGAGATCCGCCGGGGTCCCTCGGGCCCGGTCCGGAAGACGTGGACCTCGGTCGGGGCGTCCGGCTCCGAGGCGGTGAACAGCGCCTGACCGTCGTCGATTCCGAGGACGGAGCGCACATACAACTCGCCCGAGAGTCGATCTGTGGCGCCGGAGACCAGCGGGCGCAGATCCGGGAGCGTCGCCACCCTCAGCAGTTGGTCCGGGCCGAGCCACGCGGGGACACCGTCGACGAGGTCCTGCCAGACCTCGTCGGCCTGCAAATGCAGTGGCGCGCTGGCGCCGGTGCTGACATCGATCGCGGCGACCTGGCTGCGGCGCTGGTCGCGGGACTGCACGTGCAGCAGCGGCGGACCGAGGGCTGACCAGTGCACCCCGGTCAGGTACTCGTAGCGCTCGTTGTCCCACGCCACATCCAGGCGAGAGCCGTCGAGCCGCAACAGGTGCAGCGTCACCACAGCATTAGGCGTCCCCGCCGCGGGGTAGGCGATCTCCAGCGGCGGCTGCCCTGGGTGCGCCGGGTCGGCGATGTGCCAGCGGGAGACCGGGGAGTTGTCGACCCGGGCCACCAGCAACGACTCCCCATCCGGCGACCACCAGTACCCGCGAAAGCGCCCCATCTCCTCCGCCGCGATGAACTCGGCAAGCCCCCAGGTCACCTCGCCGCCCGCATCCTGGCCGGGCAGCGCCCGGTCCCCGGAGCCCTCGACACCGATCACGCGCAGCTCGTTTCCTGCGACGTAGGCGATGTGACGTCCCGTCGGATCGGGACGAGGGTCGATCACCGGCTCGACCGCGTTGAGGTTGCGCGCTCCGCCGGCGACCAGATCAGCGACGTACAGACCGCCGGACAGTGTGAAGGCCGCGAGGCGTACCTCGCGGTCGGTGGCGTAGCCAACAACACCGCCCGCCCCTTCGCGGGTGCGTTCGCGGCGGGCGCGTTCGGCGACGGACAGTTCTTCCGCCCCGGCGAACAGCTCGCGCGGGTCAGCGGCGACGCGCTCGGTCAACCCGTCGGCTCCGACGTCGGCCACCCAGAGCATCGTCGTACGGTCTGAGCCCGAGGCCGAGCGCAGGAACGCCACCCTGGTTCCGTCGGGGGACGCGACCAGGTTGCGGGGGGCTCCCAGGGTGAAGCGCTGGGTCCGTGCCGACAACCGCGGAAAGCTCAGCTCGCCCATGCCGAGATCCTCCCAGCATTTGCGCGGCCGGTGCGGCACCGAACGCGGCTACACCCAGTCGGGGAAGGGATATTCCGCTCGGAATGGAGCAGGATATGAACCTGATCCTCGGTTGACGGGTGGGTGTCCTGTGGCGATGTCAGCGCACGAGCGCAGGGTGTTGGCCGCGACCGCCCGTGAATTCGCGGCACAGGATGCCGCGCTGGCTGAGGCATTGCGCACCTGGACCGAACCCACGTCGGACCTCGCCGACGAGCCGCCCGCCGCCGGGCTGCGTCCCGCGCCGTGGCCGGACTGGTGCTGGCGGGATCGGGTGCGCGCCTGGCTGCGCAACCCGGTTGCGGTGGCCGCGACAGGTGGGCTGCTTTTTGTCGGGTCCATGCTGATGGCGTCGATGGACGGTGAGTCAGGCTCACCCGAATTCGGTGAGGTGGAGATCTTCACCGAGCAGGTTCCGACACCGCTCAGTAGGTGAGTGGTGAGTCCAGGCACTGCATCGGTGGGGGCGCCGGAAGCGCGGTGGGGACGTCCACGGGGAACCCGTTCGGGATGTCCAGGACGACCGCGAGGTACTCCGCGCTATCGGCGCCGGGGTTCGTGATCAGCTGCGGCGCGCCGGCGGCGTCGTGCAGGTAAGCCGAGCCGGGTTTCTGCACCGTCGATTCGTTGCAGCCGGTGAAGCGGGTCGCCTGCCCGCTGATCGCAATGACGAAGGTCTCATCCGGCAGGAAATGCCAGCCGCTGTTGTAGCCCGCGGGCAGGGTGTAGCGGTACAGCGCGATCTGCTCGTGATCGATCAGATCGAAGCCCTTGTCCACGGTGGAGATTCCCGAGGCGATCACCGAGGTCTGGGCGCCAGACCCGCGGGGGCAGGACTTGGCAGGCAGCACCGGGTCGACGACCTCGCCAAGCGTCGCCGCCTCGCCCTCGGAGCTGGCGTCCGGGGCGTGTCGGTGCAACTGGGCGGCGGTTTGGGGCACCCCCAGCGCTTCGGAGGTGAGGGAGATCAGCTCGACCGGCTCATTGCCGGTGTTCACCGTCATCCCCGTCAGGGTCTTGGTATCGGCGGTGCGCAAGTAGTAGTACGCAGGAAACGCGCGCCAGCGCTGCTGGGTGGTAGCGCCCTTGGTGCAGGAGGGGAAGTGTGCGAGCGGGCCGTCCTGGTTCAGCGCAATGGTCGATCCTGGGCCCTCCCAGCGCAGGATCTGCCCGGGACCCAGAATGTGCCGCGAGACCGTGATCTTCTTGCCCTCGGCCAGCGGATACGTGAAGTCGCCGAATTGGATCCCGGCGGTGACGAACTCCGCGCTCATCCCGACCGGGCCGAGTCCGTCTGAACGGGCACCCGCCTGGGGTGCGACGACGATCGGAGTCGCCGCGGCCACCAGTGCCGCCGCAGCGGCAAGCGGTACGACGGCGCGGAGCTTCGGCATGACGCCTCCCGAGAACTTAGGACTGCCTAACTCTAAGTTCCGCACCCTCCCTGGGCAATTCGCAACCCTCAGGCTGGGGGTTCTCCGGCAGGCGTCGCCGGTGTGCCGCGCCGGGTCATGGTGATCCCCCCGACGGTCAGCACGGCCAGGCCGCCGATCGCGAGCAGGAACGGCAATGACGTGGGATCGGCGCCGAACGCTCCGGCGGCGACGTAGGCGCTGGTTCCGGGCAGGACGCCGATGGCGGTCCCCAGTAGATAGTCCCGGGTGCGGACCCCGGTGAGTCCGCACGCGTAATTGAAGAGCGTGAACGGCACGATCGGCACCAGGCGCACGCCGATGATCGCTGCCAGGCCACGGCGCCGCACGAGCGCGTCGATCCGCGCCAGGCGCTCCCCGCTGATCTGGACCACCGCGGGACGGCCCAGCGCGCGGGCGATGCCGAAGGTGGCGGCGGCGCCGACGAGTCCCCCGGCGTAGACCGCGGGCAGAGCCACCGCGAAACCGAACAGCACACCGGCGGCGATGCTCAGCGGTGCCAGCGGAAGCGGCAACAGGCTGATGGCGGCGAAGGCCGCCGCGAACAGGACCGGGCCGGCGGGTCCGGCGTCGTCGGCCCAGTCCCGGATCTCGTCGCTGCTGGGCAGGCCGGTGAACGCCAGGACGACGGCGACCGCCGCGATGAGCGCCCCGAGGACGATCAGGCGGGAACGCGCCGAGAACACACCCACCTCCCCGCCTGCGCCGCCCGAACTGACTGCAGGGACGCTATGCCATATCTGGTCGGTACAAGGAAAGGCTGTGCGCATGCGGGTCGGGATCATCTCCGGGTCGGGGGCCTATGTGTGGCCAGGCCTGCTGCAGGCCTCCTCGCGCACCGTCGGCACGCCCTATGGCGAGGTCCCGGTCACCACGGGCCGCATCGGGGAGATCGACGTCGTGCACCTGAGTCGGCACGGCGCCGGACACGCGCGCCTGTCCACCCAGGTCACGCACAAGGCCAACATGTCCGCGCTGCGCAGCTGCGAGGTCGACGCGGTGTACTCCCTCACCGTGTGTGGTTCGGTCGACCCCGCGCTCACCCCGGGCACCCTCATCGCCTTCGACGACCTGTACTTCCTGTCCAACCGCCTGCCCGACGGGTCGATCTGCACCTGGTTCGACACCCCCGAGGCCGGACGGGCGCACTGGATCTTCGAGTCCCCGTTCAGTCCGGAGGTTCGCGCCGCGGTACTGGCCGCCGGCACCGCCGCGGGCACGCCCGTGGTCGACGGAGGCTGCTACGGCTACGTCGACGGCCCACGGTTCAACACCCGCACCGAGATCGCGGCCCTCGGCGGGATCGGTGTTGCGGCCCTCAGCCAGACCGCCGGGCCCGAGATCGTCCTGGCCGGAGAGGCGGAACTGCCCCTGGCCCTGCTCGGCTTCGTCACCGACCACTGCAACGGCACCGCCCCCGGCGGCCATGACACTCCCGTCGCGGATCTGATCAGGCTGCTGCAGGCCAGCGGCGCGATCTTCGCCGACCTGATCGCAGCGACCCTGCCTGTGCTCGCGGCGGGGCCAGCGCCCACGCCGCCCGGCGTCGTCTACCGCTTCGGGTCTTGAGCGCGCAGCGGTGACTGAGGTGTCCGTAGCGTCGGTGTCGATTGTCGTCCCGGTCCGTAACGAGGCGGCCCTGGTCGCGGCATCGGTGTCGCGACTGCTGCGCGACTTCCCCGGCTGTGAGGTCATCGTGGTCGACGGGGCCAGCACCGACGGCACGCCGGACCTGGTGCCCGCCGGGGTCCAGGTGCTCCACAGCGCCCCCGGCCGTGCGGTGCAGCAGAACGCCGGCGCCGCCCAGGCGAAGGGCGACGTGCTCTGGTTCGTCCACGTCGACGCGCTGATCGACCCGCTGGCGCTGCGTCAGATTCATGATGCCCTGCGCGACCCCGGCGTCGTCGGAGGTGGGCTGAGTCTGCGCTTCGACGCCCGCAGCCGCGGGCTGGACTTCCTTGCGTGGAGCTCGAATCTGCGGGCCCGCCGGCTCGGACAGGTTTTCGGCGACCAGGCGCTGTTCGTGCGCCGCGAGCGTTTCGACGCGCTCGGTGGCTTCCCTGCGCTTGCGCTGATGGAGGATTTCGAACTCTCGCGCCGCCTGCACCGCACCGGGCGTCTGGTGGTGCTGGCAGCCACCAGTACCGCGTCGGCCCGGCGCCTGCAGGCCCACGGAGTGTGGCGGATGATCGCGTTCATGCAGGGCCTCAAGCTGGCCCACCTCGCCGGCCTGGACCCCGAGCGGATCCGGCGCCGCTACGAAGCCGGCCCACCGTGGCCGCTGCGCCGACCCCCGGCAATCGCCGCCGCGCGGACCGCGGCCCGCTGATGCGCATCGCCGTCTGCGGTGGGGTCTACGCCAACCCCTACGCGTTGCGGGCATTCATCGACGACGCCCGCGTCCGCGGTGCCGAGCGGTTGTTCTGCCTCGGCGATCTCGGGGGCTTCGGCGCGGAGATGGACGCGTTGTGGCCGCTGCTGCGCGAGCACGGCATCGAGTGCATCGCCGGTAACTACGACGTCGCGATCGCCCGCGGGGACACCGATTGCGGGTGCGGGTACACCGACGCCCGCGACAACGCCTACTCCCAGGTCATCTACGACCACACGCGCGCCCACACCGGCGCGGAGTTCGCGGCGTGGATGGCGACCCTGAACACGCAGCGGCGCCTGCAGATCGAGGGCACCGACGTGCACCTGGTGCACGGCTCACCGCTGGAACTGGCCGACTTCTGGTGGGAGTCGCGCACGGACTCCGAGCACGCCGAGCGGGTGGCCGCGAGCGGGGCTGACGTCATCCTGTGCACCCACTCCGGACTGCCCTGGCAACGCCGGTTCGCCCGCCACGTCGGCGACGGAGGAGCCGTTGGCCGTGTAAGGGACACCCTCGTGGTCAACGTCGGGGTGATCGGCAAACCGGCGAACGACGGCCGGCGCGAGGTCTGGTACGCCGTCCTGGACCTGGTCGACGGGCAGGTCAGCGCGGAACTCGTCCCGCTGGCCTACGACTGGGCGGCGCAGGCCGCGAGCATGCGCGCGGCCGGTCTGCCCGAGCTGTTCGTGTCCACGATCGAGACCGGGTGGTGGACGACCTGCCTGGAGATCTTGCCTCCGGTGGAGCGTTCGCGCGGGCGCTACCACCTGTACCGCGACGCCCTGCCCACCGGATTCCGCCCCGCGGACTCCGGCGCATCCTCCGAGGTGTCCGGGGAACCGGCCCCTGGCGCGGCCACGCCGCCGGACGCGTCGATGCGATGGGATCAGTGCCCGGTGATCTCGTTGTTCGGCACCGAGTTCTTCCCTTCCCGGCTGTGGATCTACACCAACTTCCACTGCAATCTGGCGTGCGACTACTGCGCGGTCGCCTCGTCCCCGACTGCGGTCCCGCGCACCCTGGACCTGGAGCGCTTCACCGCCCTGGTCGACGAGGCTGTCGCCGAAGGCTTCACCGAGCTCTACCTCACCGGCGGTGAACCGACGATGCTCGAAGCTCTTCCCGCGATGCTGGCGAGCGCCACCGGTGCGCTGCCCACGGTGCTGCTGACCAACGCGATGTTGTTGCGCGGGCGGCGCCTGGATCGGCTGCGCGAGGTCCTCGTGCAGCCGGGCCTGATCGTGCAGACCTCCCTCGACGGGGCCACCGCACTCGCGCACGATGCGCACCGCGGTGCAGGGTCCTGGGCGCGGACGATGGCCGGCATCGAGACACTCGTCGGTCTGGGCGCGCGGATGCGCGTGGGGCTGACCGAGACGCCGCAGAACGCCCACGAGATCGCGGCCGTCGCGGCCCGGATGGCGCAGTTCGGCATCGTCGGGGCCGACTTCGCCGTCCGGCCGCTGCTACGCCGCGGATTCGCCGCCGACGATGCCGGCGGCCTGGACATCGCGGAATCGACCACCGTCCCGGAGCTCACCGTCAGCGCCGACGGTCTGCACTGGCACCCGGCCGGCGCGGACGCGACCAGTAGCCCGGACATGGTGCTCGCGAAGAACCCGGTGAGCCTCGCCGAGGGCAAGCGCTTGGTGGTCGAACGTTTCCTGACTGCGCGGTTGGCCGACGGCACCGTGCCCCGGCCCTACCGCTGCGCGGTCTGAGCCTTCCGCCGCACCCGGGGCCTGGGCTTGCTCCCCGACACGACATGGATGTGCCCGGAACGCAGTACCTGCGCTTCGATCTCGACGCAGTCCGCGGCGACGACCTCCCACACCCGGCGCCGCAGCTTGACCCCGCCGGTGAGGCAGGCGACCCGGGCCGCCGGCCGCAGCACCCTGCCCTTGCCGGTGGGCATCGCCAGGTCCACGACCGCGAGGCGCCCACCGGGTTTGGTGAGGGCGAGTGCCTGGGCCCAGGACTGCTGCCAGTTGGTGATGATCGACAAGGAGTAGGTGTAGAGCACGGTGTCGAACGGGGCCTCGCCGGCGAGCAGGGTCGCCAGATCCGCCGCGTCGCCCTGATGCAGCATCACGTTGTCCCAGCCGCCGGCGTCGATGCGCTCGCGTGCTTGCGCCAGCATCGCCGCACTTGCATCCACTCCGACGACGGCGCCGCGGTCCCCGACCGCGTCGAGGAGCAGTGGCAGGTTCAACCCGGTGCCACACCCGACGTCGAGCACCCGCGCTCCCGGGTGCAGCCGAAGGCCGGCCACTGCGGCGAGACGGCCGGTCCGGTACACGGGCCGTTCCGCGGACAACACGTCGTAGAAGCGGGCCCCGACGCCGTAGCGGGGAATGCGGAGCGGGGGTACACGTATCTCGGGCATGACGCCACTATTGCCTGCTTCGTGGTGCTTCGGGCATTCCGCGAGGCCGGACGGGGGCCACGTGCCCTAAATTGCCCAGGTGCGGATCGCCACCTGGAACGTGAACTCGGTCAAGGCCCGACTGCCGCGGCTGTTGGACTGGCTCGATGGGCGGTCCCCGGACGTGGTGTGTCTGCAGGAGACCAAACTCGACGACGACGGGTGCGCCGCCCTGCTCACGGCAGAGGTCACCGCCCGCGGATATGCGCTCGCGGTGCACGGCGAGGCCCGCTGGAACGGGGTGGCGATCCTGTCCCGCGTGGGACTGGACGACCTCGCCCGGGGGCTGCCCGACGGGCCGGGGTTCCCCCACCCCGAAGCCCGGGCACTGGCCGCGACCTGCGGCGGAGTGCGGATCTACTCGGTCTACGTCCCCAACGGTCGCGAACCCGGCAGCGAGCACTACCGCTACAAGCTGGATTGGCTGGCGGCGCTGCGCGCCGCGGTCGCGGCCGAAACAGCCACCTCGACCCCCGGATCAACGCGGTCGCTCGGCGTGGCGGTGTGCGGCGATGTGAACATCGCCCCGACCGACGCCGACGTGTTCGACATCGCCGCGTTCGCGGGATCCACTCACGTCACCGCGCCCGAACGCGACGCGCTCGCCCAGTTGCAGGCGCTCGGCCTGCGCGACGTCGTCCGCGAGCGCTGGCCCGAGCAGCAGGTCTTCAGTTACTGGGATTACCGCGCCGGGATGTTCCACACCAACAAGGGGATGCGGATCGACCTGGTCCTCGCGTCCGCTCCAGTCGCCGACCGGGTCGCCGCGGCCTGGGTCGACCGTAAGGCCCGTAAGGGCACCGGGCCGTCGGACCACGCCCCGGTGATCGTGGACTTGGACACTGCCCCCGACGGCGACCTCGGCCCGATGGTGCCCCCTCCCTCGATCGGGCGTGCCCGGCGGTGACGCGATGACCGAGCGGGCTCTCGCTGCGGATCTGGCCACCTGGTGCGCCACCGACCTCGCGGCGTTCTACGCCGAAGAGGAGGCCGCCGCCGCGGCCGAGGAGCATGACCACGACCACGATCATGACCATGACGACCCGGCGGCGTTGCCCCTGCTCACGCTCGACGGCTTGCTCACCGACGACCTGGCGCATTTGCGCGCCACCTTCGCCGAGGTGTGCGCCGACGGGTCGACGCCGCAGGCCGCGGCGACCTATCTGGCGGGCTGGTTTGCCGGGGGTGTGGCTCAGGTGGTCGGCCTCGCGCTGGTCACGGCCGACGCCGGTGTGCTCGTCGAACCCGACACCGTGGGCTGGCGGGTCGCGTCCGAGGGGTGGCCCGAAGTCGTCGAGTGCTCCGGGCCCCGGGTGGTCGTTGCGGCCGGCCATCGGTGGGCCGGCGGCGCCGGGGTGAGCGAGGTGGCGGACGCCGCGCAGGTCCGCGCGTTGGCCGTCGGCGCGCTCGTCGAGTTCGCTCGTCCGATCCTGGACGCCTGCCGCAAGCTCGCCAAGGTTAGCCGGGCAGGTCTCTGGGACGAGATCGCGGACTACCTCGCGAGCGGGCTGGTGGACCGTCTGGACATCGAGGTCTCCCCGCAGATGCTTGAGGTTCTCGACGCCGCGCTTGCCGTGCCCGGCGTCCCCTGGAAGGCGCGACCCCGGTTGGGCTGGGCCGACGCGGCGTTCGGCCCGGCGCATGTCCTGCAGAAGGGCGGCTGCTGCCTGTCGTTCACCGAACGCACCGCGCCGGAACTCGACGCCGAGCTCATCGCCGACGACCCGGAGTTCTACGCCCGGTTTCCGCTCGAGACCCTGGGCAAGCGGTACTGCGCGAACTGCAAGTTCCGCGACGGCGCCGATGCCGACGCCCGTCAGGTCTTCGTCCTCGAACGCCGCCGGGCCCGAGGGCAGAGCGTCGATTAGATTCGTTGCCGTGTCCACCGCCCCCAGCCCCGCCCGCCGCGTCGTGTTCATCCATGCCCATCCCGACGACGAAGTGATCAACTCCGGCGCGACGATGGCCAAGTACGCGGCCGCGGGTGCCCACGTCACGTTGGTGACCTGCACCCTCGGTGAGGAGGGCGAGATCCTGGTCCCCGGCCTGGCCCACCTCGCGGCCGACCAGGACGACGCCCTCGGGCATCACCGGATCACCGAACTGCGCGCGTCCATGGCGGCTCTCGGCGTCGCCGACAACCGATTCCTCGGCGGTCCCGGCCGGTACCGGGACTCGGGCATGGAGGGGACCGCGGCGAACGAACACCCCGAGTGCTTCTGGAAGGCCGACATCGACACGGCGGCCACCGAACTCGTCGCCGTGCTGCGCGAGGTCCGCCCCCAGGTACTGGCGACCTACGACGACCACGGTGGCTACGGGCACCCGGATCACATTCAGGCTCATCGGGTGAGCATGCGGGCCGCCGAGCTGGCCGCCGACCCGGCGTTCGCACCAGAACTGGGCCCGGCGTGGGAGATCGCCAAGATCTACCAGTACGCGATGCCCTTCTCGTTCCTGCAGGCCGGCATCGACGCGATGCGGGCGGCCGGTGACAACGAGTTCTTCGGCGGAGTCGAACGGGTCGAGGACCTGGGCATGGGCGTCCCGGACGACGTCGTCACCACCGTCATCAACGCCGATGACTTCATCGAGGCGAAGATGGCGGCAATGCGCGCCCACGCCACCCAGATCTCCGTCGACGGCCCGTTCTTCGCGCTCTCGAACAACCTGGGTCAGCAGATCTGGGGCGTCGAGTGCTACGTCCTGGTGGGGGGAACGCTCCGCGAACAGGTCCTGGCCGGTGAAGATCAGGAGTCCGACCTCTTCGCGGGGGTTTAGGGCGTGGCCAAGCCGGCCCCGGCGCCCGCGCGTCACCCCATCCCGGTCGTGCTTGCCGGGTCGGTCGTCCTGGTTGCGCTGGGCCTGGCCGTCGGCACCGCGGGGGCGTTCGTGCATCCCCTCAAGGCGGACCTCGGGCCGGCCTGGCCCACCGGTCTGCTGCTCTCGGTCCTCGCGATCGTGGGGGTAGTGATCAGTGCCGGGTTGCTGACCCGCAGCCGGTTCGGGGCAGCTGCGGTCCTGGTCGGGTGGACGGTCAGCGTGGCGGTGTTCACCTCCCCCCGGGCGGACGGGGACGTGGTCATCGCGGCGAACGGCGCCGGATACGCCTACCTCGGTCTGGGGCTGATCTCGACGATCGTGGCCTCAATGGCGCCTTATGCGCCCCGTCCGCCGGTGCTCTCGTCACGAACCAGTGACGAACGCGCCTGATCGGCGCGGCGATCCAGTCGAAGGTGCCCGGCATTGCACCGCTTTTGGTGTACTGGGGGCAGTGCACTGACAGCCCCGGGCGGACGCGTCCGGAGGGGGAGCTTTGTGGTGAGTAAGTCAACGCCGGGTCCCGGCGCGCCGTCGCCGGAACCATCGGCTGCCGCGGCAGCTGCAGCGGCAGCCGATCGTGAAGCGATGCTTGCGTTGCGACCCGTGCTGCGCCGGGTCGGGATTGTCGTGGCCGGCGCGGTCGCCGGTGCCGGTCTGCTCTACGGCGTAGCGGCCGCGGTGGCCGGCGGTGACATTCCCTCGGGCACCCGGGTGCTCGGTGTGGACATCGGGGGCATGTCGGTCGACGCGGCCACCGCGCGGCTGGCCCAGGCGATGCCCGAGGTGACACCGAAGGCAATCAGAATCAGCGCCGACGGCGAGACCTTCGAGCGCTCCGCAGCTGACCTGGGGCTCGCCGTCGACGCCGCGGCCACCGCCGAGCGGGCCCACGACGGGTGGGCCGGCCCGGCGCGGGTAATCGGGTCCTTGTTCGGCGCCGACCGCGACGTGGTGCCGCTGCTCGATGTGGACACCGCCGCACTGCGCACGACGCTGGCGGACATCGCGACCGAAGTGCGCGCCCCGATGACCGAGGGGGCCTTGTCCTTCGCCGGCGGCATCGCCACGGCAATCAATCCCGTCGCGGGTCGATCGATGGACACCACCGCCACCGAGGTCGCCGTCCAGGATGCCTATCTGGCGCTTCGCCCGAACGTCGATGCCCCGATGCGCGACGAGGTCCCGCAGATCGGGGCCGAGGCCGTGTCCCGTGCCCTCGCCGACTTCGGCCAGCGTGCGGTCTCGGCCCCGGTGACGATCACCGTCGCCAAGGACAGTGTCGAACTGACCCCGAAGCGGTTCGGCAGCTACCTGTCGACGGCGCCGCTCGACGGGGCGCTGACGTTGGTCGTGGACACCGAGGGATTGCTGGAGAGCTTGCAGGAAAAGCTCGAGACGGTCGGGCGCCCGGCGCGCGATGCCAGCTTCGACATCGTGGACGGCAAGCCCACGATCATCCCCAGCCGGCCCGGCATCGAACTGGACCCGGGCATGGTCGCCGGAGCGCTCAAGGAGACGTTGCTCGGCACCGGTGACCGCATTGTCGACGCCGGTGCGCGCAGCGCCGAGCCGAAATTCAGCACCGAGGACGCCGAGGCGCTGAACATCAAGGAAAAGCTCGGCAGCTTCGAGACGTTCTACCCGTTCGCCGCCTACCGGGTGACCAACATCGGGCGGGCGGCCCGGCTCATCAACGGCTCGGTGGTCAAGCCGGGCGAGATCTGGAGCCTGAACGACCGCGTGGGGGAGCGCACGATCAAGAACGGCTTCGTGCGTGGCTTCATCATCAAGCAGGGCGCTTTCGTCGAGGACCTCGGTGGCGGGGTGTCCCAGTCCGCGACGACGATGTTCAACGCGGTGTTCTTCGCCGGCCTCAAGGACATCGAGCACCACCCGCACAGCCTCTACATCGGGCGCTACCCGGCCGGCCGCGAGGCCACCGTCGCCTTCGGCAGCAAAGACATGCGCTTCGAGAACGACTCAGGCAACGGGGTGTACATCCAGGCCGAACACCGCGTCGGGGCCATCGAGATCACGATCTGGGGCACCAAGGTCTACGACGAGATCCGGTCGGTGAGTTCGGCGCGCTCGAACATCGTCAAGCCCAACGAGATCGAGTCCGACGAGCCCGGATGCATGACCCAGCTTCCCGTCGACGGGTTCGACATCACCGTCACCCGGATCTTCGAGAAGAAGGGCAAAGAGGTCAAGCGGGAGAGCTTCTTCACCCGCTACCAGCCCACCGACAAGATCACCTGCGTCAAGAAGGGTGAGAAGGGCAAGGGGGACAGGTCGCCCTCGCCCGACCCGTCCACCAAGCCTGACTCCGACGATTCCGACGGGAAAAAGCCCACGCCCAGCGCCACGCCGACACCGACGGCGAGCACCGGCCCGCGCGACCGGGACTGAAGCCGGAATATGCGGTGACCGCCCTGGACCCCATCGACGAGCGGATCATCGCCGCGCTCCGCTCCGATGCCCGCACCAGCTACGCCGACATCGGCCAGGTAGTGGCGCTGTCCGCACCGGCGGTCAAGCGGCGCGTCGACCGGTTGCGTGCCACCGGCGCGATCCGCGGGTTCACCGCCGTGGTCGACCCTGCGGCGCTGGGCTGGACCACCGAAGCCTTCGTCGAGCTGTACTGCGCCGGCAAGACCTCACCGGCCCAGATCCAGGCGGCCGTGGCCCGGTTCCCCGAGGTGGTCTCGGCCTCGACCGTCACCGGGGACGCCGACGCGCTGCTGCACGTGCTCGCCGAGGACATCAAGCACCTGGAGCGGGTCGTCGAGCAGATCGCCGCGGAACGGTTCGTGACGCGAACCCGTTCGGCGATCGTGATGTCCTCGCTGGTGCGTCGTCATACTGCCGAGGGGCTGGCCTGACCAGGCCATCTGTCAGCGCGGGGGCGGTGTGCCGGGGCAGCGCAGATCAGCGCGATTCCCGGTGCGGCGCGCAGGAAGCGATCCGTCCCGCAGGTAGGCAGCGATCGCGCCGTCCACGCAACGATTGCCGGTCAAGGACTTCGCATGCGAGGTGGAACCGACCTCGGCGACCAGAACCGCGCGGGGGAACTCACGGCGGACGGCGAGCGCGCCCGCGAACGGCGTCACCGCGTCACCGGTGGTGTTGATCAGCAGGATCGGCGGGGCGGCGCCGCCGTCGATGACGGGTGCCACACCTTGGCGGGCGGGCCAGTAGGTGCACGGGCCGGTGTACCACTGGGTGTTCCACACCGCGAAGGGTGCCTGCGGCTCGGTGGCGAAGCTGTCCTCCCGGACCTGCAGGTGTAGTCGCGGCCAGGCGTCATCGCTGCAGAGCAGCGCGAGGAACGCGGCGTACTCGTTATCGCCTCCCGCGCGCTGGTCCCGGATCAGCGCCCGCGCCGGCGCCCGCACCCCGCGTTCCCAGGCGGCGAAGGCCCGGGCGATGCCGGGCCAGTCGAGGTCGGCGTAGGCGGCGAGGAGGAAGAGGTCGTTCCATTCGCTCGGGCCTACCGATCCACGGGGCCGCAGGCGCAGCGCATTCTCGACCCGGTAGTAGCGCCGCTGGACGGCTGCCGCGCTATGGCCCAGCCCGAACCGCTCGTGCCGGCGCGCCGTCCATCGCCAGAACGCGGCCAGGCCGCCTTCGATGGCGATCGACAGCACCCGTGATCCTTGCTGGTAGCCGAAACCGTCGGGTGCGATGTTGCCGTCGAGGACCATCGGTCCGGTGCGGTCCGGGAACAGCGTGGCGTACACCTGACCCAGCAGGCTGCCGTAGGAGTAGCCGTAGAACCCCAGGCGCGGTGCGTCCAGTGCGAGGCGGATCGCCTCCAGGTCCCGGACGGTGTCCACGGTCTTCATGTGCTCCAGAAGGTCGCCGTGGCGGCGCCCGCATGCCCGGGCGTAGGCGCGCGACTTGGCGATCCAGGAGATTTCCTGACCGCGGGGCAGGGCTCGACCGGTGGGGCGGTAGTCCGGAAGCCGGCCGGTGAAGTACGACGGGTCGCAGCCCAGGGCGGGACGGCTCGCGCCGACGCCGCGCGGATCGAAGCCGATCCAGTCGTAGCGGTCACCGATGCCGCCGGGGACGAGGTCGCCGAGCAGTGCCAGATTCAGTCCCGATCCACCCGGCCCGCCCGGGTTGCCCACCATCACCCCGCGGCGCTCGCGTTCGGGGACCCGGGCCCGGATGCGGGAGACAGCGATGCGGATGGTTCGAGCGTCCGGACGTGCCCAGTCCAGCGGCACCTGGAGGAATCCGCACTGCGCCCCCGCGCGGCGCAGATCCCGGTCGCTGCATTGCGCCCACGCGATCGCGGCGTCGCCCGGGCCGGACCGGGTGGGCGCGCCATGAGCGGCGACGCCGGGTAGGCCCGCAGCGAGCAACGCTGTCCACCCGGCCACCACCGATGTCCAGCGGCGCCGGTCCGTCCCGCCCCGCATGGTCGTAGGTTAGGTGTACCTAACCCGTCGGGTCAACGCGGAACCGGGGTCCCGTCGCAGACCAGGTCCGGCCCGATGCCCGCCTTGCGGGCAGGCAGGCGACCGGAGCGCAGGTAGGCAGCAATCGCGTTGTCGACGCAGCGGTTGCCACTGAGCGAGGTGGCGTGCGAGGTCGAACCGACCTCGGCGATGAGTGCGGAGCGGGGGAACTCCGTCCGCACCGCGATGGCCCCGGCGAACGGGGTGATCGCATCCTGGGTGGTGTTGACCAGCAGTATCGGGGGTGCAGAGTCCCCGTTGATGTTCGGTGCCTGGCCCTGGGCGGCCGGCCAGGTGGTGCACGGTCCGGTGGCCCACCGGGTGTTCCAGACCGCGAACGGGGCCTGCTGCTCGATGGCGAAGCTCTCCTGGCGGATCTGCTCGTTGTTGCGCGGGCCGACATCGTCGGAGCAGAGCTGACCGAGGAACGCGGCGTACTGGTTGTCGCCGCCGTTGCGTACCCGCAGGAGCAAGCGGCGAATGGGTTCGGGGCGCTCCTCCTCCCACAGTGCCAGGGCGTTGGCCAGGATCGGCCATTGACCGTCGGAGTAGGCCGCCAGTAGGAAGACATCGTTCCACTCGGTCGGCCCGATGGTCCCGACCGGCGTGATGCGCAGGGCGTTCTCGATGGTGTTGTAGCGCGACTGGACCTCCGCGGCGCTGTTACCCAGGCCGTAGCGGTTGTGCCGCTCGGCCGTCCATCGCCAGAACGCGGCCATCCCGCTCTCGACCGAGATCGCGATCGCTCGGGCCCGGTCGGCGTACCCGAACTTGTCTCCGGCGATGTTGCCGTCCAGCACCATCGGGCCCACGCGATTCGGGAACTGCGTCGCATAGAGCTGGCCGAGCAACGTCCCGTAGCCGAAGCCGAAGAACCCGATCTTGCGCTCGCCGAGGGCGATCCGGATGGCCTCCATGTCCCGGACGGTGTCCACCGACTTCAGGTGATCGAGGAAATCGCCGTGGCGGGCACCGCAGGTCGCGGCGTACTGGGTGGATCGGGCCACCCAATCGGCCTCGTCGCCGAGCGGGAGCAACCGGTTGTTCGGGCGGTAGTCCGGTAGCCGACCGTCGAAGTAGGTGGCATCGCAACTGAGCGCGGGCTTGCTCTCACCGACACCGCGGGGGTCGAACCCAATCCAGTCGTAGCGGTCGCCGACGTCGCGGGGGACCGCGCCACCGAGCAGGGCAAGCCGGACGCCGGACAGCCCCGGGCCGCCGGGGTTGGTCAGCATGACCCCGCGGCGCGCGCCCTTCGCGACTGTGGCGCGAACCCGGGAGACGGCAAGCTGAATCTTCGGACCGTTCGGGCGGTCCCAGTCCATCGGCACGGTGACGAAGCCGCACTCGGCCTTCTCGGTGAACAGGTCCCGGTTGGCGCACGGGCCCCAGGCGATGCGATCGCCGTCGCGGGCCGAGTCGCGGGCCGCCGCGGGGCCGGGCAGGGTCACCGCCGAGGCGACCAACGCAGCAGCCAACGATGCGACGACGATCCGCGTACGGCGCATCCGGTGCCTTCCGCTCAGAGGAACCCGATGGCGGCATCCTCGATAAAGGATTTCTGCCCGAGTTACCCCAGACTAACCCGCGGTACCCACATTCCGACAGAACGCCAGCGTCCGATCCCACGCCAGCTCGCTCGCCCGCTCGTCGTACTCGGCCGTGAGCGAGGGATCGGTGAACAGGTGACCCGCCCCGGGGTAGTCATGGAGCTCGACGACTCCGCCTGCTGCCTGCACCGCGGCGGCGAACGCGTCGAGGTGTTCCTGCTCCCGCCACGGGTCGTCGACGCTGGTGTGCACCTGGGCCGGCACGCCGGCCGGCCACGGCCCGCCCGCGAGCTCCGCCGGGTCGAGGGCGCCACCGAACAGCACGACCCCGGCGACCGGGCGCTGGATCGCGATCAACTCGGCCATCGCGCCGCCGTTGGAGAAGCCCGCCGCGATGAACCCATCGGACAGGCCCGCCACTGCCCGGGCGCCGCGGTGGAACAACTCGGCGAAGCCGAGGTGCTCGGCGAAGACCATGGCGTCGGTGTAGTCGTCGAACACCTCACCGTCGTACTGGTCGGCGACCACGACCTCATGGCCGGCTGCGGTGAATCGGCGAGCAGCGTCGAGCACACCGGGCCGGACCCCAAGGACGGAGTGGAACAGGGCGATCTGGGCCATGGCGCCCATCCTGCCCCGTGGGCGGCGATCGATTCGCGCCGGTAGGGCGGGGTCGGACGCAACGTTCCGTCGGCCAGACGCAACAGTTTCGTCTGCGCGCGGGCCCGGCCAGCCCGACCATCGAAGTATGACGATGCCCGCCTCCGCCGCGCCCGGCCCGCGTGCCGCGCGCACCCGCTCCGCCACGATCACCGCGCTGCCCACCGCGCGCACCGCGCGGGCCCGGCACTACCTGATGTGCCGCCCGACGTACTTCGAGGTCACCTATGCCATCAACCCGTGGATGAACCCCGACGTGCCGGTCGACCTGGAACTGGCGATGCGTCAGTGGGAGGGCCTGCGTGACACCTACCGCGCCCTCGGACACACCGTCAGCTTCATCGAGCCGATGCCCGGGCTGCCGGACATGGTGTTCGCGGCCAACGGCGCGCTCGTCGTCGAGGGCAAGGTGCTCGGCGCCAACTTCAAGGCCGCCGAGCGTAAGGCCGAGGGTCCGGCCTATCTGCGCTGGTTGGCCGAGTCCGGGCTGACCGCCACTGTCGGCGACGAAGGAGCCGTTGGCCGTGTGTTTACCGAGTTCGCGACCACTGCGGCGATCAATGAGGGCGAGGGTGACTTCCTCGACCTGGCCGACGTGATCCTGGCCGGCACGGGGTTCCGTACCGAACCGGCCGCCCACCGCGAGGCGCAAGAATTCTTCGGCAAGCCGGTGATCACGCTGACTCTGGTGGACCCGCGGTTCTACCACCTGGACACCGCGATCGCAGTCCTCGCCGACAACGACATCGCCTACTTTCCGGGCGCTTTCTCCGCCGGGTCGCGGGCCGTGCTCGCCCGGATGTTCCCGGACGCGATCGCGGTCGGTGAGGTCGATGCCGCGTCGTTCGCGATGAACTCGGTCTCCGACGGTCGACATGTCGTCATCCCCGCCGAGTGCGTCGGCTTCGCCGCACGGTTGCGTGCCCGTGGGTATGAACCGGTACCGGTCGAGCTGGGGGAGTTCCGTAAGTCAGGTGGCGGTCCGAAGTGCTGCACGCTGGAGATCCGGTCATGACGCCCGCGGTCCCGGCGGCCCGTACCGTGACGGAACGTCAGAACAACCGGGAAGACCTACGGGAGCGTTGCGCGCACAACTACCACCCGCTCCCGGTGACGGTGGCCTCCGCGGCCGGCTCCTGGGTGACCGACGTCAATGGTCGGCGCTTCCTGGACTGCCTGGCCGCGTACTCCGCGTTGAACTTCGGTCACGGGCACCCGGTGCTGCTCGAGGCGGCGCGCGCCCAGCTCGAGCGCGTCACCCTGACCAGCCGGGCGTTCGACCACGACAGCCTGTACGAGTTCTGCGCCGAACTGGGCGACCTGTGCGGCAAGGACATGGTGCTGCCGATGAACACCGGCGCCGAGGCCGTAGAGACCGCGATCAAGGTCGCCCGTAAGTGGGGATACACGGTCAAGGGTGTGCCGGCCGGAGCAGCGACGATCGTCGTCGCTGACGGCAACTTCCACGGCCGCACCACGACGATCGTCTCGTTTTCGACCGACGAGGTAGCCCGGGCGGACTTCGGCCCGTTCACCCCGGGCTTTCGGGTCGTGCCCTCCGGCGACGCCGCCGCGATGGCGGCGGCGATCGACCACACCACGGTCGCGGTGCTGATCGAGCCGATCCAGGGCGAGGCCGGCGTGCTCGTGCCGCCCGCGGGCTACCTGCGTGAGGTGCGGACTCTGTGCACCCGGACCAACGTGCTGTTCATCGCCGACGAGATCCAGTCCGGACTGGGCCGCACCGGTGCGCTGTTCGCATGCGATCACGAGGGCGTCCTCCCGGACCTGTACACGCTCGGCAAGGCCCTCGGCGGCGGCATCGTGCCGGTCTCCGCGGTCGTTGCCGATGCGGATGTGCTGGGAATTCTGAAGCCCGGTCAGCACGGGTCCACGTTCGGCGGCAATCCGCTGGCGTGCGCGGTCGGACGGGCCGTCGTCGGTCTGCTGGCCACCGGTGATTTTCTCGACGACGCCCGCGACCTCGGCGCGCACCTGCACGCGCGCCTCGCGGAGCTCACCCGGCTGGGCGTCACCGCGGTGCGCGGGCGTGGTCTGTGGGCCGGCATCGACATCGATCCCGCCGTCGGCACGGGGCGGGACATCTGCGACCGACTGATGGCCCGCGGCGTCCTGGCCAAGGACACGCACGGTTCCACGATCCGACTGGCGCCTCCGCTGGTCATCACCGAGGCCGAGATCGACTGGGCCGTCGATCAGCTCGCGGCGGCCCTGCGCTCCTAGTTCAGGCGGGCGCGGGCGGTGCGCGCGGCTTGGCGGACCTCTTGGGCCACCAGCGGGCGGTCGCCTTCGACCAGATCGGCGTAGGCCTCCAGACGGACAGCAGCGCCGACGAAATCCCCGGCGCGGGCCAGGGCCTCACCGTGGGCACGGTGCAGATCCTCGGGGCAGCCGCGGATCAGCAACGACATCTCGATCGCCCAGAGCCGGGTCCGCGCCGACTCGATCCGGGTCAGGTGCCCCGCCTCGGCGTGGCCGCGGATGTTGGCCAGGATCCGCAGCATCGTCCTGGGGGTGTCCCAGGGCCGCAGGTCGTGGGCAGTCGGGGCATGGCCGAGCAGCCGGTAGGCCGCCGAGTCAGGAAAGGGCACCCCGCCGTTGAACGGGTCCACCAGCACGAAACCTGGCTCGGGGCCGCCGACCTCGCCGGCGCGTTCGGCGTCGCCGAGACCGACCACGAAGTGGCCCGGCAGGCCGATGCCGTGCGCGGGCACGTCAAGGCGGCTCGCGACCTCCAGCCACACGACCGAGAGCAGGATCGGCAGCCCGCGGCGGCGCCGCAGAACCTCGTGCAGCAGCGAGGAACGCAGGTCGGTGTAATCCGCGGCCGTCCCGGCGAACCCGATGTCGCCGCCGAGGGTCGCGCGCAGGTGCCGACCGATCTGGGCGGGCCCGGCGTCCCCGGGCAGGCCGGCGGCGACGATCTCGGCGATCGAGTCCAGGCGCCCGAGTTCGACCTCGACGTCGAGGTCGGAGTCCAACTCCAGGCCCAGCAGCAGGCACGCCCGTCCCAGCGATCCGTCGGGGTCGTTGGCAGCGGCGGCGAAGTCCGCCCGGGTCACAGGCGCTCCGGTCGGGAACGACGTAAGGGAGCGGGAGGCACGACCTTGCCGGCGACAAGGTCACCAGTGGCCACCCGGACAAGGCTTCCGTCCTTGCGGCGGATCTCCAGCACGTCGTTCTCCCAACCCAGCAGGTCTCCGACCACGTCACCGAGGCCACCGTCGGGATGATTGCGGCGCACCGACACCCGCGATCCGACATCCTCGACGGACAGCGTCATCGCGTACTTCACCACGTAGCGCGGTGACATTTGTCAACCCCAGTTCGACGTAGGCCCAGTTGTCGGGATACTAGGTGCTGGACGTGGTCGCACCGACCTAGCCGCCGCACGATCGCCGCGTGCGCGAGCAAGCCCTGCCCGGGGCGCCCTCGCCGCCCCGTGGAGGAGGAAATACCCGTGACCTACGTGATCGCCCAGCCCTGCGTCGACCTCAAGGACAAGGCCTGCATCGAGGAATGTCCCGTCGACTGCATCTACGAGGGCGGGCGGATGATGTACATCCACCCCGACGAGTGCGTCGACTGTGGCGCCTGTGAGCCGGTGTGCCCGGTCGAGGCCATCTACTACGAGGACGACACCCCGGACCAGTGGAAGGACTTCTACAAGGCCAACGTGGAGTTCTTCGGCGACATCGGTTCCCCCGGTGGTGCGGCCAAGCTCGGCCTGATCGACAAGGACCACCCGGTCGTGGCGGCACTGCCTCCGCAGGAGCACGCGGAGTAGCGCTGTAACCCCGTTCGAGTAGGCACCCGCCGACCACTAGGTTCGGCGGGTGCCTCTTGCGTTGCCCGACTTCCCCTGGGACCGGCTTACCCCGGTCAAGGACCGCGCGATCGCCGCGGCCGGCGCGGATGGTCTCGTCGACCTCTCGGTCGGCACGCCCGTGGATCCGAGTCCGGCGCTGATCCAGGCTGCGCTCAGCGCTGCCTCCGACGCGCCCGGCTATCCCCTCACCGCGGGTACCCCGGCGCTGCGGACCGCGATTGCGACCTTCCTGGCCTCCCGCTTCGGGGCCCGTGACCTCACGCCGGAGGCGACGCTGCCCCTGATCGGGTCCAAGGAGTTCGTTGCCTGGCTGCCGACTCTGCTCGGCCTGGGCATCGGCGACGACGTCGTGCACCCCGAACTCGCCTACCCGACCTACGACGTGGGGGCCCGCCTGGCCGGCGCCCGCCCGCTGCCGTGCGAGGACCCCGATTCCTTGGCCGAGCCGGCGCGCGTGCGCCTGGTCTGGATCAACTCCCCGGCCAACCCGTCGGGGCGGGTGCTGGACCCGGATCGCCTACGGGGCTGGGTGAGCTGGTCTCGCGAGCACGGTGTCCCGCTGGTCTCCGACGAGTGCTACGCCGAGTTCGGCTGGGACACCGACCCGGTCTCGGTGCTGCACCCGGACATCTGCGGCGGCTCCCACTCCGGCCTGCTCGCGGTGCACTCGATGTCCAAGCGTTCCAACCTCGCCGGGTACCGCGGTGCCTTCGTCGCCGGTGACGCGGGCCTGGTCCAGACGCTGCTGGAGGTCCGCAAGCACGCCGGGATGATCGTGCCCGCGCCGGTGCAGGCCGCGATGATCGCCGCCCTGAGCGACGGAGCCCACGTCGCTGAGCAGCGCGAACGCTACCGCGCCCGGCGCGCAGTGCTCGGGTCGGCGCTGGCGGGCGCAGGCCTGCGGATCGAGCATTCCGAGGCCGGGCTCTACTTGTGGGTGACCCGTGACGAGGACTGCTGGAGCACGGCGGCGGCGCTGGCGGACCGGGGGATTCTGGTCGCGCCCGGCGACTTCTACGGGGTCGCGGGCGCGCGACATGTGCGCGTCGCGTTGACCGCCACGGACGAACGCATCGCCGCGGCGGTAGCCCGCCTAGCGTGAGTGCCGATCAGCCCCGGGCGATGATGACGAAGAACACCGCGACCGCGATGACCACCGCGACCGCGGCCACCATCAGCGGGACCATGCCGCGCGAGGGCGGCTGGTAGGTCTGCTCGCGTTCGACAAAGGCGCGGAACATGTCGGTGTCGGCGCCGGGATCCGGTTCGTCAGCCATACCGGGACAGTACGCGGGTCGGCATCTCTCAGGTGGGGATTGGCGCCATCGACGCGAACACGACCACGGAGCGGTCGTAGCCCTCGCCGGGGACGAAGGTGCCGCCGCAGGTGACCAGGCGCAGGACGGGCCGGTCGGTGGCTCCGTAGACCGCGGCCGTGGGGAACTCCGAGCTGGGGAACGACGCGACGAGGTCCACCACGAACTCCGCTGCGGTGCCATCGCCGCGGGCCACCTGGATCCGGTCCCCGGCGCGGACGGCGCCGAGGTTGAAGAAGGCGGCACGGGCGCCCGGGGCGTCGACGTGGCCGACGATCACCGCTGGCCCGCTCTCGCCCGGGCTTGCCAGGCCCTGGTACCAGCCGGCCGGTGAGTCCGCCTCAGGCACCGGAACCTGCAGCGTGCCGTCGGGGTTGAGGCCGAGTGGGATCAGGTCGGTGTCGATGCCGACGCGGGAGAGGGTCAGACGCACCGGGACTGCGCGGGGCAGGGGATCCGGCGGGGGAGTCCGCACGGTTTCGCCCGGGGGTTCGCCCGGGGGTTCGACCGGGGGTTCGACCGGGGGTAGCGCCTGGATCGAACTGGGTGGCGCCGAATCGGGTTGCGGCGGAGTCTCGGGCCGCAGGACCAGGCTTGCGGCGATCGAGCTCGCGCCGGCACCGGCCAACACCAGGGCCAGGCGGGTCAGGTCGCGCACGCGCGGTCGGCGTCGAGGTGGCTCGGGGGCCGCGGGCTCGGTCGGCACGGGTGGTCGCACCCCGCGAGGGTCAGGGCCGGGCCGGGCGACGGTCGAGGGCGGCGATGACGGCGACGAACGCCGCGATCAGGGCCAGCATCCCGGCCGCGAGCAGCCAACTGGAGATGCCGGCGGAGCCGTTGCCGACACCGGTGGCCGGTGCGCCGCTGGGGATGACGCCGGTCGCCGCGGGCGCCGAGGCCGTCGGACTGGCTGTCGCTGTCGGGCTCGCCGCCGGGGCCGCGGTGACTGCCGGGCTGGCCGTGGTCGTCGGGCTGGCCGTGGTCGTCGGGCTCGCCGCGGTCGGGCTCGCCGCGGTTGAGGCCGTGGACCCGGAGCTGGACGCGGACCCAGTATCCGGTGCGAGACCCGGGACGGGCGCCAGTGAGGCGGTCGAGGCAGACGCCGACGACGAGCCCGTAGCGGGAGTCTCGGTAGCCGTGGCAGGGGGCGCCGCAGGGGCCGTCGCCGCGGGGCTCGCGGTGGCGGTGGGAGCTGCGCCGGCGATCGCAGCGGCTGTCGGGGACGCCGCCGGGGACGCCGTGCTGGCGCCGAGGGGGGGGGCGGCAGGAGTGATCGTCGGAGTGACCGCCGGTGCCGAGGTAACGGTCGGCGCAGGCAGTCCGCCTTGCACGAAGAGCGTGGTTTCCGGCTCGTCGTCCCCGGACAGGCGCCCGACGAGGGACAGCAGTGCGGCGAGCAGGGCGATGGTGAGTACCCCACCGAGCACCCACCGTCCGTTGGCGGCGTCGGCCCGTTGCACGTCCTCCGGCACGCCGCCCGGCTTCTTGGTGGGATCGGGCGTGGTCGGGTTGTCCGGATTTGTCACGGGCTCAGAGTAGAGCGCAAGGAGCCTGCGGTCACTGTTGATCTTGTCCTGCGCGGCGCTCGCTCACCGGACGTCGACGTGCACATGATCGCGGTGCATCAGCACGTCGTTCTGGCGGTCGCCCCCGGGCGGGTTGTAGTCGCGCCAGCCCTGCACGGAGCGTCGGGCGGTCCAGATCCGGCCGTCGTAGATCACGGTGGCGATGTTCAGGGTGTCGGCGTGCGCGACGAGCCAGTGCGCCATCGCCCAACCGCTGCGCCGGCTCTGGGCGTTGATCGGTCGGTAGAACAGGTCGACCGCTCGCCCGTCGTAATGGGCTGAGCCCGCACTGTGCCCGCTGCGCACCCCGCCGGGCGCGAAACCGCCTGCCGACAGGTCACCGAATGCCGCCCGGGCACCATCGAGGGTGGCCTGCGCGCGCGGGGTGAGCCCGGCGGCGTTGATCACCTCCGGCTCGGTGGACCCGGTCCGGATCGCACAGGTGAAGGCGGCCTCGGAGTACCCGGTCAACGCGGACGCCAACGCCCGCGCCCGGATCTCGTGCTTGCTGTAGGCCTGCGGAAATCCGCTGCGCTGCACCTTCTGGGCGGCGTCGTTGATGTTCATTGTCTTGTAGCCCTCGATCTTGACCAGGGCGTCGTAGAACTTGCCGGCCGCGTAGACCGGATCCTGCACCTGCTCCGGGGTACCCCACCCCTGGGAGGGGCGCTGCTGGAACAGCCCGAGGGAGTCGCGGTCGCCGTAGTCCAGGTTGCGCAGGCCGGACTCCTGCAGGGCGGTCGCGAGGGCGATCGTCGCGGCCCGGGCCGGTAACCCGCGCCGGGCTGCGACCGCGGCGATCGTGGCCGCGAAACGCGCCTGCTCCGGGCTGACCCGAGCCTTCGCACCTCCGGCCCGGGCGGTGCAGGCCTCGGTGAGCACGATGCGGTCCGCCGCGATCCGCACGACGACGGCGCCGAGGCCGAGCAGCAGAACGAACGCGAGCACCGTGGAGATGAACGCGCGCACCCGTCGTGGTGCTGCCACCACCCCGCCCCCGGATCCTTCGTCTGGAGAAAATGCCGTCAGTCGTTGGCATGGAGCGCGGCATTGAGCCCGCCCCATTCGCCGGTACGCGGCACGGCTTCGATCGCGCCGCTCACGCTGTTCCGACGGAACAACAGGTTGGTGGCCCCCGAGAGTTCCCGAGCCTTCACCACGGCGCCGTCGGGCAGGCGCACCTTGGTGCCGGCGGTGATGTAGCACCCGGCCTCGATCACGCTGGCGTCACCGAGGGAGATGCCCAGACCGGAGTTCGCACCCAGCAGGGCGCCCTTGCCGATCCTGATGACCTCCTTGCCGCCCCCGGACAGCGTGCCCATGATCGACGCGCCGCCGCCGATGTCCGAGCCGTCGTCGACCACGACCCCGGCCGAGATCCGGCCCTCGACCATCGAGGCGCCCAGCGTCCCGCCGTTGAAGTTCACGAAGCCCTCGTGCATGACGGTCGTGCCCGGGGCGAGGTGCGCGCCGAGGCGGACGCGGTCGGCGTCGGCAATCCGCACGCCCGACGGGACGACGTAGTCGGTCATCCGCGGGAACTTGTCGACGCTGAAGACCTGGACCGGGCCGGCGGCACGCAGGCGCAGCCGCACGGCTTCGAAGTCCTCCGGCGCGCACGGTCCGTAGTTGGTCCAGACGACGTTGGCCAGCAGCCCGAATTGGCCGTCCAGATTCAGCCCGTGGGGGCGGACCAGGCGGTGGGAGAGCAGGTGCAGGCGCAGGTACACCTCGGCCGCGTCCACCGGAGCGGTGGCCAGATCGGCGATGACGGTGTGGACGACCTCGAGGCGGACCCCGCGGCGGTCGTCCTTACCGGCCAGCGCGCTCAACTCGGCCGGGGCGGCACTCCCGTCGGGAGCGCCGAGGGCCGGGGCGGGGTACCAGGTGTCCAGGGTCCGGCCGTCGGATTCGGCGATGGTGGCCAGGCCGTGGCCCCATGCTCCTGGGGAATGGGGGGCACCGGGGTGGGTCTGCGTGGAGGAAGTCTGCGTCACCTCGCCACCGTACCTACCTGGTGCGAGCTGAAGCCGCGGATACCGTGGCGACATGTCTTCCCCACAGCTGACCCGCGACCCCGGTGCCGCGCTCGACCTGGGCCTGGACGCCGTCACGCTGACCGCCGACCTGGTCGCGCGTCCGTCGGTGAGTGGGACCGAGGGTCCGCTGGCCGACGCGGTCGAGACCGCGCTGCGCGCCTGCGCCCACCTGCAGGTCGACCGTGACGGTGACGCCGTCGTCGCGCGGACTTTTCTGGGTCACAGCGAGCGTGTGGTGATCGCCGGGCACCTGGACACCGTGCCCGCTGCGACTGTTGATGGGCAAAGCAACCTGGCTGCCCGGTTCGACGGCGACCGTCTGTACGGGTTGGGTTCCTGTGACATGAAGGGCGGCGTCGCGGTCGGGCTGCGGCTGGCCGCGACCATGCCCGCACCGGTACGCGAGGTCACCTACGTCTTTTACGACAACGAGGAGGTTGCCGCGGCGCGCAACGGCCTGCTGCGTCTGGTGCGCAACCACCCGGATTGGCTGGCCGCGGACTTCGCCGTGTTGATGGAGCCGTCCAACGCCGGCGTCGAGGCCGGGTGCCAGGGGACGCTGCGCGTGGACGTCACGACTCGGGGCCGGCGTTCCCACAGCGCTCGTCCGTGGAAGGGCATCAACGCGATCCACGGCGCCGCCGAGGTGCTTGCCCGGCTGAACGCCTATGTCCCCCGCAACCCGGTCATCGACGGTCTGACCTACCGCGAGGGCCTGTCCGCGGTCGGGATCCGCGGTGGGGTCGCGGGCAACGTCATCCCCGACGAGTGCGTGCTCAGCGTCAACTTCCGCTTCGCCCCGGACCGCTCCGCCGAGCAGGCCCTGGCCCACGTGCACGAGGTCTTCGACGGGCTCGAGATCGAGTGCACCGACCTCGCCCCCGGTGCGCTGCCCGGCCTGGACCGTCCCGCCGCCGCAGCCTTCCTGGCGGCGACAGGTAAGCCCGCGGCGCCCAAGTTCGGCTGGACCGACGTGGCGCGCTTCTCCGAACTCGGCGTCCCCGCGGTGAACTACGGACCCGGCGACCCGTCCCTGGCCCACACCCGCGACGAGTACGTCCAGACCGCCGAGATCACCGAGTGCGAGCACGTCCTGCGGGCCTGGCTCACCGGGCGCTGAGCTCCCGCGCGGGTCGCCGACGACGGCGTGGGCGACCCGGTACCGTCGCGGGCATGGCGAAAGCGGTCGGTGGCGGCGATGACGGAACGGGCGTGAACGGGGAGCGGCCGCCGGAGCGACACCGCGGACCGGTGATCCTGCGCCGTCGGCAGACCCAGGGCAGCACCACCGACCAGCGGCTGCTGGACAGTTCCGGTCCCACCGACTGGGTCCACACCGACCCCTGGCGGGTCCTGCGGATCCAGGCCGAGTTCGTCGAAGGCTTCGGGCTGCTGGCCGAGCTCGGCCCGGGAATCACCGTGTTCGGCTCCGCCCGCACCCCGCCGGACCACCCGGAGTACGAGCTTGCCCGCCAGCTGGGCTTCAAGCTCGCCAAGGCCGGATACGCGGTCATCACCGGCGGTGGGCCCGGCGTGATGGAGGCCGCGAACAAGGGTTGCGTGGAGGCCGAGGGCACCTCGGTCGGCCTCGGGATCGAGCTGCCGTTCGAGCAGGGCCTGAACTCCTACGTCGACATGGGCATCGACTTCCGCTATTTCTTCGTCCGCAAGACGATGTTCCTCAAGTACGCCCAGGGCTTCGTGTTCATGCCCGGGGGCTTCGGCACTCTCGACGAACTCTTCGAGGCCCTCGTCCTGGTCCAGACCGGCAAGGTCACCCGCTTCCCGGTCGTGCTGATGGGCTCGGACTACTGGTCGGGCCTGCTCGACTGGGTCAGCACGACGATGGTCGAGGCGGGCAAGATCTCCCCGCAGGACCTGGATCTGATCGAGATCACCGACGACGTCGACCGCGTCGTGGCGATCATGAAGGACGCGGACGAACGCCGTCGCACCCAGGAGATCGAGTCGACCAACGCGCTGGCCTCCGACATCCGCGCCCTGCAGACCCGCTACCCCTGACACGCCCCGTGCTGCCCCGCTGACATGGCGTCGATCTGCGTCTTCTGTGCCTCCAGCGAGGCGATCCCGACCCGCTACGTCGACCTAGGCACCGAGGTCGGAACGGAGCTGGCGCGCCGTGGGCACCGTTTGGTCTCCGGTGGCGGGTCGATCTCGGCGATGGGGTCGCTGGCCCGGGCCGCTCGGGCGGGCGGCGCACACACCACCGGGGTGATCCCCGAGGCGCTGCTGGCCCACGAGGTCGCCGACCATGACGCGGACGACCTCGTCGTCACGCCGGACATGCGCACCCGCAAGGCCGCGATGGACGCCCGCGCCGAGGCGTTCCTGGTGCTGCCCGGCGGCATCGGCACGCTGGAGGAGCTGCTGGAGATCTGGGTGGCGCGCACCCTGGCGATGCACGAGCGGCCGGTGGTCGTCCTGGACCCCGACGGGCTCTTCGACCCGTTGCGCGAGCAGATCCGGGTGCTGGTCGAGCGCGGCTTCATGCGCGCAGCCGCGGCCGTGATCCTGCGCTGGACACGCACCGTCGACGAGGCGTTCGACGCCGTGGAGTCCGAGCTACGTGCGCCGATCGTTGCCTGCGACCCGCAGGACGAGGAACTGCTCGAAGCCGAGCTCTGATCAGGCGGCGAGCGGGGGAGCCTCGGGCGTGCCACCACCCACGACGACCGGCTCGGTGAACACGAAGCGGCGATAGGCCCAGAACCGGAAAACCGTGCCCAGGGCCATGCCGATCACGTTGGCGGAGATGTTGTCCGCGAGCGGGCTGGTGAAGCCCAGCAGGTAGTGCGAGATCCCCAGACAGCTCAGCGCGATGACCAGGGCGACGGCATTGAGCGCGAAGAACAGGATGTACTCGCGGCGCACGTTGGTGCGCTCGCGATGGCGGAATGTCCACTGCCGGTTGCCGATGAACGCCACCGTGGTCGCGAGCACCGTGGAGATGATCTTGGCGGTCAGCGGCTTGTCGTTCATCGGCCCGTCGCCAGCGCGCAGCAGGTTGAATGTGGTGATGTCGACGACGTAGGCGATCGCACCGACCACGCCGAACTTCGCCAGCTCGTGGATCAGATGCTCGACGCGGGCATGCAGCGCGCGGACCAGGGACGACACGGGGTAAATCTACCCGGCCTATAGCGTTGTACCGTGCCAGACCCCGACCGGCCCCGCGCAGACGCAGGCGCCTCCCACCCGGTGACGGGGCGCCCGGTCGTGGGCATGGTCGGTGGCGGCCAACTGGCGCGGATGACCGCCCAGGCAGCCATCGCCCTCGACGTCCGGCTCCGGGTACTCGCCGAGTCCGCCGAGGCCTGCGCGGCTCAGGTTGCGGCGGAGGTCACCGTCGGCGACCCCGACGATCTGGAGACGCTGCGGCGCTTTGCCGCCGGCGTCGACGTGCTGACCTTCGACCACGAGGGTGTCCCGACCGAGCACCTGGCCAAGCTTGAGGCTGACGGTGTGCTGGTTCGCCCCGGATCCGCGGCCCTGGTTCACGCGCAGGACAAGGTCGCGATGCGCACCCGCTTGAGCGCCGCCGGCATCCCGTGCCCGCGCTGGACCCAGGTCACGACCGCAGCGCAGGTGATGGCCTTCGTCGCGGAGCTCGGCGGGCCAATCGTCGCCAAGACCCCCCGCGGCGGGTACGACGGCCGCGGGGTGCGGATCGTCGAACGCGCCGAGCAGGTCAGCGACTGGCTGGCCCGTGGCCCGGTGCTGTTGGAGGAGAAGGTCGCGTTCACCCGCGAGCTTGCGGTCCAGGTCGCCCGCAGCCCGCACGGGCAGGCGGCGGTCTACCCGGTCGTGGAGACGGTCCAGCGCCGCGGGATCTGCCGGGAGGTGCTCGCCCCCGCCGCGATCGCCGACGACCACGCCGTCGCGGCGCAGCGGGCCGCGCTGACGATCGCCGCCGACCTCGACGTCGTCGGGATGCTCGCCGTCGAGCTGTTCGACACCCCGGACGGCGTCCTGGTCAACGAGCTCGCGATGCGCCCGCACAACAGCGGGCACTGGACGATCGAAGGGTCCCTCACCAGCCAGTTCGAGCAGCACCTGCGCGCGGTCCTGGACTGGCCGCTCGGCGCGGTCACGATGACGGCGCCGCATGCGGTGATGGCCAATGTGCTCGGCAGCGATGAGCCGGAGCGCTTCCCGGACCTGTTCGGTGGCTACCTGCACTGCCTGGCCCACGACCCCGGCGTGCGGATCCACAACTACGGCAAGACGATGGTCACCGGACGCAAGGTCGGCCACGTCACCGTCACTGGTAACGACCCGTCAGACTTACTGACCCGGGCCCAGCATGCCGCAGCGTTTCTGCGAGGAGAGATCCATGAGTGAGACCCGCCCGCTGGTCGGCGTCGTGATGGGCTCGGACTCGGACTGGCCGGTGATGGAGGCCGCAGCCGAGGCGTTGGCCGAGTTCGACATCGCGCACGAGTGCGACGTGGTCTCCGCACACCGGATGCCGCACACGATGCTCGACTACGGAAGCACAGCAGCGGGCCGCGGGCTGCGGGTGATCATCGCCGGCGCCGGCGGCGCCGCGCACCTGCCGGGCATGCTTGCCGCTGTCACCCCGCTGCCGGTGATCGGAGTGCCCGTCCCGTTGCGTCAACTCGACGGGATGGACTCGCTGCTCTCGATCGTGCAGATGCCCGCCGGGGTCCCGGTGGCCACCGTCGCGATCGGCGGCGCGCGCAACGCCGGGCTGCTCGCGGTCCGTATCCTCGCCGCGTCCGACCCCGACCTGCAGGCCCGGATGTGCGAGTTCCAGTCCGAGCTGGGCGCCCAGGCCAGGGCCAAAGGTGCCGCCCTGCGGGGCCGCAAGCCCTGACGCAACCTCAGTTGCCCTCGCGCAGGAGTTCGTCGAGCTTGGCGTAGCCGGCGTTCACGCCGGCCTCCATGCCGCTGTTCAGCCAGCCTGCGCGGGCTTCGAAGCTGTCGCATAGCGAGCTCGCGTGCAGCCGGGCCCGCCCGTCGCCGAGATCGGTGAAGGTGAGGGTCTCCAGGGCGACGCCGTCGGGTTGGCCCTCCCAGGTGAAGGTCTGCACCAGGCGGTCGGTGCGCACCTCGTGGAAGCAGCCGTGGAAGCCGTGCTCTACCCCTTCGTGGGTCGTGACCCAGCGCCAGCTGCCGCCGGAACGCGCATCCCAGTAGTCGATGCGGGTATCGGCGTGCGGTCCGATCCACCGGGCGAACAGCTCCGGGTCGGTGTGGGCGCGGAACAGCTGCTCGGGGGTGGCCGCGAAGTCGCGGGTGATGTGGATGACCGGGACGGTCGGGTCGGCCTCGATCGTGGCCTGGGTCAGGTCTGTGTTCACGGCGCCCTCTCCTTAGGGGTTTGCGCGGGGTCAGGGATGTCGGCGAGCACGGCGTCGAGGCGGCGGTAGCGCTCCTCGACGACGCGTCGGTACTGCTCGATCCAGCCCGTGAGCCGGTCGAGCACCTCGGCTTCCAGGTGCACCGGTCGGCGCTGGGCGTCGCGGCTACGGGTGACCAGGCCGGCGTCGGTGAGCACCTTCAGGTGCTTGGAGACCGCCTGCAGGCTCATCTCGTACGGCGCCGCGAGTTCACCGACCGTGGCGTCACCCACGGTCAGCCGTGCGACGATGTCGCGCCGGGTCGGGTCGGCCAGGGCTGCGAAGAGTCGGGACAGGTCGTCCGTCACAGTCCCTCCTCAACCACTTGGTTGAATAAACCATACACGGCGGTCGGGTCCGTCGTCAACCACTTGGTTGAATTAAACGGCCAGTGTCCCTGCGAGGCGAGATATCGGCCCAGGGTGTCGCGGCAGGACGACCATGACCCGTGCGGCAGAATGACCACATGATGGCGGCAGAACGACCACGTGGTGATGCTGGCGATCCTCCCCTGCGCCCCTTGCTCGCGCGGAACGCGGAGTCCGCGGTTCGGGCAGCGCTTGCCGATACCCGGGTTGTGGCGATCAACGGGGCGCGCCAGGTCGGCAAGAGCACCCTGGCCAGGATCGTGTTGCGTGAGTTCCCGGACGCCGAAGAACGCCGGCTCGACGACCCGGCGACCCTGGCCGCTGCGCAGCGCGATCCGGTCGGGTTCCTGCGCCATCCCGGGCTGCTGCTGATCGATGAGATCCAACGCGCGCCGGGGCTGCTGTTGCCGATCAAGGACGCCGTCGACACCGATCCACGTCCGGGCCGATTCCTGCTCACCGGATCCGCGCGGATTCTGGCACTTGGGAAGCTGCCGGACGCGCTGCCCGGCCGGATGGAGTCGATCGAACTGTGGCCGCTCTCGCAGGCAGAGATCGACGATGCCGGGGACGGTTCTGTATCGGCGAGCTTCCTCGATGCCGCCTTCGGATTCGGCGCTGATCTGCACAACCCAGGGCGCGAGACCCGAGAGGACTATGTCGCGCGAATGTGCCGTGGCGGTTACCCGGAGGCGGTGCTGCGCGCAGATCCCCGACGACGTGCCCGCCTGCTGGGCTCTTACGTCGAGGCAGTGGTCGGAAAGGACGTCCAGGAACTTCGGGAGGTCGGTCAGCTCACCGAACTGCGTCGGCTGGTGGCCACCGTCGCCGGGCGCGCGGGGTCCTTGCTGGTGCCGGCCAACGTGGCGGCGGATCTCGGCCTGTCACGCACGACCGTCGTGCGCTACCTGGATCTGTTGGAGGCCGTGTTCTTGATCCGGCGGATCCCGTCCTGGAGCAATGCGCTGACTCGCCGCGCGATCGGCACCCCCAAGGTCGTGTTCACCGATTCCGGCTTGTTGTGTCAGGTACTCGGAACCGATGCCGGCGGACTGCGCTCGATGGGTGCACCGGTGGGCCACATCGTGGAGTCGTTCGCACTCAGCGAGATCGCCCGCCAACTCGACGGTGCCGACGGCGAAGTGCGATTGCATCACTACCGCACGCGGGACGGGGCCGAGGTGGACGCGCTCCTGGAGAACGCCGCAGGGCAGGTGGTCGGCATCGAGGTGAAGGCAACGGAGTCAGTCCGGGGCAGTGACTTCGCTGGCTTGCGGCACCTCCAGGAGCGCCTGGGAGAGCGGTTCCGTGCAGGTTTCGTCCTGCATCTGGGGATCCAGTCGCTGCCCTTCGGCCCCCGGATGCGCGCGCTCCCGCTTTCGTCTCTGTGGGATCGGCTCACTCAGCCGGGGGGATGTTGACGTTGTTCCGGAACACGTTGTCCGGGTCGTAGACGGCCTTGATGCCGGCCAGCCGCCCGTACTTCTCCGGGCCGTAGGAGGCCACGATGCGCTCGGCATCGAACTCCACCATGTTGTTGACGTAGTCCCCGATTCCCAACGAATGAGGCTGCAGATCGCTCCACAGCCCGCGCACCCAGTCGCGTTCGGCCGCCCACATGTCCATGCTCTGGGTCAGTCCGACGATCATCGTGGCGTAGCGCGGGGTCCGGGTGCTGCCGTAGGCCGTCTCCATTTCGCCGACCGCGGAGTAGGCCTCGTCGAGGCGGTAGAACATGACCAGCGACGTGGGTGAGGTGCGTCCCGGCAGGTGCGCGAGCAAGGCGTCGATGGCGCCGTCGCTCAACTCAGCCAACTGCGTGCCCTTCTCGTAGGAGAACTGTCCCCATGCCGTGGGCTCGTCCTGCAGCTGCTGAAGAGCGGTGTAGGGCATCGGCGTGGCGAACTCGAACAGCGGCGTCAGCGCAGAGCGGATCTGCCCGCATTGCTCGGCATGATCCTGCGGCGGGCCGAAGCCCACGACGATCAGGAGCACGCCGGGCTTGAAGTGGTGCTCGGGCGGAACGAAGGGAAGCGGCGGTGCGTTGAGCAGGCCGATGAGCACATTGGTCTCCCGTGGGAGCACCGGGACCTGCTCGCGGATCATGCGCAGCGCGTCGCTGCCGCGCTCGGCCTCCCAGAAGAACAGGCCTACGTGGAGCAGCGGACCGACGGGGTGCAGCGCATACTCGAACGTCGTCACCACGCCGAAGTTTCCGCCGCCGCCGCGCAGCGCCCAGAACAGGTCCGGGTGATTGTCCGCATCGGTCCACACGATGCGGCCATCCGCGAGGACCACCTCAGCACCAGTCAGGTTGTCGATGGTCAGCCCGTGCATGCGGGTCAGCCATCCCATGCCCCCGCCGAGGGTCAGGCCGCCCACACCTGTATGGCTGATCATTCCGCCGGGAGTGGCCAGACCGTGGACCTGCGTCGCGGCGTCGAGGTCGGCGAGTAGCGCGCCGCCGCCGACCCGGGCCCGCCGGCTGTCGGCGTCGACCTCGACGGCGTTCAGCAGAGCCAGGTTGATCATCAGGGCATCGTCGGCGACCGCGTAACCGCCAGTGTTGTGAGCCCCGCCGCGCACGGTCACCGCGATGCCCGCGCCGCGGGCGAACTCGATCGCGGCCGCGACGTCCTGGGCGCTGGTGGCCATGACGATCCCGACCGGGCGCCGGTCGATCTGCGTGTTCCAGACCCGCCGGGCGTCGTCGTAACCGGGATCGCCAGGCCCGTGCACCTCACCTTTGACCGCCTGTCGCAGCGCATCAAGGTCGGCGTCGCGGGTCACGGTCATGGTGTGCTCCTCAGGGTCGGCCCAGGCTCCGGTAGGTCCAGCCTGCCGCGCGCCAGCGCACCGGGTCCAGAGTGTTGCGGGCATCGAGCACGACGCGCTGGGCGACGACGCCGTCGAGCACGGCCGGGTCCATCTCGCGGAACTCCGGCCACTCGGTCAGGTGCAGCACGACGTCGGCGTCGCGGCAGGCGTCCAGGGCGGACTCGGCGTAGGACAGGGTCGGGAAGAGCTTGCGCGCGTTGTCCATGGCCTTGGGGTCATAGACCGTGACCAGGGCGCCCTGCAGCTGGATCTGTCCGGCGACGCTGAGGGCGGGGGAGTCCCGGCAGTCGTCGGAGGCCGGTTTGAACGCCGCGCCCAGCACCGCGACCCGGCGCCCGAGCAAGGTCCCGCCGCACGCCGCCCGGGTCAGCTCGACGGTCCGGGCCCGTCGGCGCATGTTGATCGCGTCGACCTCGCGCAGGAAGGTTAGGGCCTCCGAGGCTCCGAGCTCGCCGGCACGGGCCATGAACGCCCGGATGTCCTTGGGCAGGCAGCCCCCGCCGAAGCCGAGTCCGGCGTTGAGGAAGCGCCGACCGATGCGGGGGTCGTGCCCGAGCGCGTCGGCCAGCACGGTGACGTCGGCCCCGGCGGCCTCGCACACCTCGGCCATGGCGTTGATGAAGGAGATCTTCGTCGCGAGGAACGCGTTGGCGGCGACCTTGACCAGTTCCGCGGTCGCGTAGTCGGTGACCAGGAACGGGATGTCCGCACCGATCAGGTCGGCGTAGACCTCCCGCAACAGTGCCTCGGCGGTGCCGCCCTCGCGGACCCCGACGACCAGACGGTCCGGGCGCAGGGTGTCGGTGACCGCGAAGCCCTCACGCAGGAACTCCGGGTTCCAGGCCAGCTCCACGGCGCCGGCAGCCGGGGCGAGCTCGGTAAGGAGAGCGGCGAGGCGGGCCGCCGTGCCGACCGGGACCGTCGACTTGCCCACGATCAGGGCGGGGCGGTCCAGATGGGGCGCAAGGGCGGTGATCACGCCGTCGACCTGACTGAGATCTGCCGCCAGGTCACCGCGCCGCTGCGGAGTTCCGACGCAGGTGAAGTGGATGTCGCCGAAGGCGGCCACCTCGGCGAAGGAGGTGGTGAAGCTCAGGCGCCCACTGGAGAGGTGCTTGGCGACCAGCGGCTGCAGGTCGGGCTCGTAGAACGGCACCTCGCCGCCCGCCAGCGTGGCAATTTTGGCGGCGTCGACGTCCATCCCGAGGACCTCAAAGCCCAGTTCGGCCATGCAGGCCGCGTGGGTCACCCCGAGGTAGCCCGTCCCCAGCACCGTGATGCGCCGCACGCCAGTCCCGTCCATGACGCCCATTGTCTCTGGTCCAGGGCCGGGTGTGCCGGGCATCGTCCCCGGGTAGCCCAAGATCCTTCCGAAAGCACACACACAGGGCGCGGAGTCAGACTGCGGACGCACAAGTTCTGTCGCCGCCTGACAGTTCGTTCGCCGGCCGACCAAGAGGGGACGTCGCGTTGTTGACCGTTCCCGCCGATGACGTCATGCGAGGTTCCGAGCGGGTGCGCTTTCGTCGTGCGCTCGCGCTGCTCGGGATGACGCTGATCCTGCCGGGCTCGGCGCAGCTGATGAGCGGCAGTCAGGTCGTCGGGCGCGCCGCGCTGCGCGTGGTGGGGCTGGTGGTCGTGGGCGCCCTCGCGTCGTTGCTGATCCTGGGCACGGACGGCTACGTCGAACTCGGGCTCGAATCACGCCCGCTCCTGCTGCTGCAGAGCGCCATCATCGTGCTCGGGCTGTGCTGGCTGGCCCTGTTCGTCGACGCCTGGCGCCTGGGCCGCCCGCCCACCCTGATCCGCGAGCACCGGCTCATCTGCGCGGTGATGTCGCTGCTGCTCATGGCGGCCGTGGCAGCGCCGGCGGCCTACAGCGCGTCGCTGCTGCAGGCCCACCGCAAGTTCCTGGACACCACGTTCCCCTCCGGTGGGGTCGTCGATCTCTACCAGGGGCGGCTCAACATCCTGCTGCTCGGTGGGGACGGGGGGAGCAACCGCACCGGCGTGCGCACGGACTCGATCACGCTCGCGAGCATCGACGTCGCGTCCGGGCGCACCCTGCTCTTCTCGCTCCCGCGCAACCTGGAGTTCCTGCAGTTCCCGCCCGGAACTGCGATGGCCGCGCAGTTCCCCAATGGCTTCGATCCGACGCCCGGGCAACCGGACTTCGCGTTCGGCATCTACACCTACGGCACCGATAACCCGCAGATGTTCCCCGGTGCCCCGGACCCGGGAGCGCGGGCGCTGCAGCAGGCGGTCGCCCAGACCCTCGGCGTTCCGGTGCATTACTACGCGCTGGTGAACCTGGCCGGGTTCCGCTCGGTGGTCGATGCGATCGGCGGGGTCACGATCAACGTCGCCGATCGGCTCCCGATCGGCGGTGGCAGGAACCTCGCCGGCGACCGGCAGGAGATTCTGGGCTACATCGAGCCCGGGCTGCAGAAGCTCGATGGGTATCGCGCGCTCTGGTATTCGCGGTCCCGCTCGGACAGCACCGACTACGACCGCATCGAGCGTCAGCGCTGCATGTTCGGGGCGATCCTGCGCGAGGCCGATCCGCTCAACGTGCTGCGCAACTACACCCAGCTGACCAAGGCCGCCAAGCAGGTGCTCACCACCGACCTCTCCCGCGGCGAGCTCACCCGCCTGGTCGATGTCGCGACCAAGGCCAAGGGCACCAAGATCGTCGGGGTGCCGTTCGTGCCGCCGTTGATCGACCCGGCGGCGCCGGACCTGGCGTTCATCCGGGAGCGGGTCCAGGCGGCCATCGCGAAGCAGGCGGCCTCGGCGGCTGCGAACCCGGACGCCACGCCGACCGCCAAGGGCGCGGACAAGAAGGCGCCGCAGAAGGCGAAGAAGAAGGCTCAGGAGAAGGCGAAGAAGAAGGCAGCGGCGCCCCCCACAACGCCGGGTGAGGCCACGGCGCTGGAGGACACCTGCCGCTACGAGTGATGCTGGACGATCGGGTGAAATGTGCACACTCGGGGCGACTCGACAAGATGTGCACACAGCAGGGCCCTTCTGCGCTGATACTTAAGGTTCGCCCGCCGTACCACGACCCGCCCGCCCCAGCGTGCTCATCCGCCCGCCTGAAGCCTTCGCCCTGTCCCGGATCGAAAGGACCCGCGTTGCTGACCGTCCCCGCCGACGACGTCGTGCGGCGCTCCGAGCGCGTGCGATTCCGCCGCGCGCTCGCGCTGCTGGGGATGACGCTGATCCTGCCGGGCTCCGCGCAGCTGATGAGCGGGAACAAGGTCGTGGGGCGCGCGGCACTGCGGATCGTGGCGCTGCTGCTTATCGGTGGCCTGACCTCGTTCCTGATCCTGGGCAAGGACGGCTACATCGAGCTCGGGCTGGAGTCGCGGCCACTGCTGCTGCTGGAGACGGCCATCATCGTGCTGGGCCTGTGCTGGCTGGCGCTGTTCATCGACGCCTGGCGCCTGGGCCGCCCGCCCACGTTGATCCGCCAGCACCGCCTCGTCTCCTCGGTGATCTCCCTGGTGCTGATGGCGGGGGTGGCGGCGCCCGCGGCCTACAGCGCCAACCTGGTGGAGGCCCACCGCAAGTTCCTCGACGTCACGTTCGAGAAGGGTGGGAAGGCCAACCTCTACCAGGGCCGGCTGAACATCCTGCTCCTCGGTGGGGACGGCGGGTCCAACCGCACCGGCGTGCGCACCGACTCGATCACGCTGGCCAGCATCGACGTCGCGACGGGCAAGACCGTGATGTTCTCGCTGCCCCGCAACATGCAGTACCTGCAGTTCCCGCCCGGCACCACGATGGACGCCGCGTTCCCCAACGGCTTCCCCGATTTCGCCTTCGGGATCTACACCTACGGCAGTGAGCACCCCGAACTGTTCCCGGGCGCCAAGGACCCCGGCGCCCTCGCGCTGCAGCAGGCCGTCGCCCAGACCCTCGGCATCCCGGTGCACTACTACGCGTTGGTCAACCTGGCCGGCTTCCGCGCGGTGGTCGACGCGATCGGCGGCGTCACCATCAATGTCGCCGAGCGCCTGCCGATCGGCGGTGGCAAGAATCTGGCCGGGGTCCGGCAGCCCATTCTCGGCTACATCGAGCCGGGCCTGCAGAAGCTCGACGGGTATCACGCGCTCTGGTATTCGCGCTCGCGCTCGTCCAGCACCGACTACGACCGCATCGAACGTCAACGCTGCATGTTCGGCGCGATCCTGCGCGAGGCGGACCCCCTCACGCTCGTGAAGAACTACAAGAGCCTGACCAAGGCAGCCAGCCAGGTGTTCACCACCGACCTGACCCGCGGCGAGCTCGACCGCCTCGTCGAGGTCGCCGGCAAGACCAAGGGCACCAAGATCACCGGGGTGCCGTTCGTGCCGCCGCTGATCAACCCGGCCGCCCCGGACCTGGCCTTCATCCGCGAGCGGGTCCAGGCCGCGATCGCGAAGTCCGCAGCCGCCGCCACCGCGCCGCAGTCGCCTGCGGAGGGTAAGGCGAAGAAGAAGAACAAGAAGAAGAAGGCGAAGCCGACGGCGGCCCCGCTCGCCCCGGGTGAGTCGACCGCCATCGATGACTCGTGCCGCTACGAGTGAGCCGGGACCGGTGAGCGGGCCGCTGCCGCGGGTGGCCGTGGTGATGCCGGTCCTCAACGAGAAGCGCCATCTGCGGGCGGCGGTGGCGGCCATTCTTGATCAGGACTACGCCGGCGAGACCGAGATCGTGCTCGCGATCGGCCCGTCCGCCGACGGCACCGAGGCCATCGCCGCCGAACTCGCTGCCGAGCACGAGCGGATCCGGACGGTGCCGAACCCGACCGGCTACACCCCGTGCGGGCTCAACGCCGCGATCGCGGCGAGTACTGGCGAGGTCGTGGTCCGCGTCGACGGGCACGCGATCCTGCCCCAGCACTACATCAGCACGGCCGTGGAGGTCCTGCGCACCAGCGGCGCGGACAACGTCGGCGGCGTGATGGCCGCCGAGGGCGTGACGCCGTTCGAGCAGGCCGTCGCCAAGGCGATGCGCAGCCGCCTGGGCATGGGCGGGTCCCGCTTCCACCTCGGCGGCGAGGAGGGCCCCGCCGAGACGGTGTACCTGGGCACGTTCCGCCGGGAGATCCTGGACAAGGTCGGCGGGTTCGACGAGCAGATGCACCGCGCGCAGGACTGGGATCTGAACTACCGCATCCGCCAGGTCGGCGGCGTGGTGTGGTTCACCCCGCGGATGCAGGTCACCTACCGTCCGCGTCCGTCGCTGACCGCGGTCGCCTCGCAGTTCTACAAGACCGGCCAGTGGCGCCGGGCGGTCACGCGCCACCACAAGGGCACCGCCGGAATTCGCTACCTCGCGCCCCCGGCCGCCGTGGTCGGCGTCCTCGCGGGCACGGCGCTCGCGCTGACCGGGCGGCGGGTCGGACTGCTCGCCCCGCTGGGATACGGCGCTGCCGTGCTCGCGGGTTCGCTCGTCAACGCCAAGGACCTCCCGCTGCGGGGCGCCGTGACGCTGCCCGCGGTCTACGCGACCATGCACATGTCCTGGGGCCTGGGCTTCCTGATCAGCCCGGAGGACCTGCTCTCCTCCGGCAAGCCCCGCTCCCTGCGCGGCACCATCCGCCGCGCCGCGAGCCGCATCCGCCCGCTCTAGTTCTCCTGCGCCTTGTTGGCCTCGTCCAGGTCGGCCTCGAAGTCGACCTCGACGGCGTAGAACTCGGTGATGTCGACGGGAAGCACGCGCAGGCCGCCGGCGGCGATCGCGGTCTCCAGACCCCGCTCGAAGTAGTCGTTGTCCGCGCAGGCGTCCAGGTGCTTGATCAGCAGCGCCTTGTCGGCGGCGCCGATGTAGTTGATGCCGACGGCCTCCCCGAGGCCGCCGATGACGGTCTTGGACAGCTCGACGATGAACCCGGCGGAGTCGACGGTGTACTTGATCTCCTCGTCGTCGACCTCGGCGGTGTTCACCGCGACGAAGGACTGCTCGGCGGCCATCACCGGCGCGAGCACGCCGAGGATCCGCGGGTCGAAGACCACGTCGCCGTTGAGCCAGAGCACCCCGCCGGGGCCGGACAGCGCGAGCGCCCGGAGTAGGGACTTACCCGTGTTGGTCTGGTCGTAGCGCTCGTTGTAGGCGTAGCTGATGTCCGGGAACGCCTCCATGATCGCGTCCATCTTGAAGCCGACGACGGCGGTGATCCGGGGGGAGTCCAGCCCGGCGCGCAGGTTCGCGATCTGCTGGCCCATGATCGTGCGGCCGTCGGCGAGCGGGGTGAGCGGTTTGGGTAACGGTCGCCCGAGCCTGCTTCCGTACCCCGCGGCGAGGATCACCACCTGCACATCGGACATGGGCGATGATCGTACGGCTCACAACGAGACCAACGGGGGAGGTGCAGCGCATGGCAGGACCCACGCGACCGTCGATCGCCGAGCTGCGCGCGGTCGCCCAGCCCCCGGCGGTGCTCTCCCGGGTCAACGCCGAGCACTGGGCCGGCGTCGTCTACGGGCGCAAGGTCTCGATCTACCTCACCCGGATGCTGCTGAACACCCGGGTGACGCCCGATGCGCTGACCTGGGCGATGGGCGTGGCCGGCGTGCTGGCCGCCCTCGCCCTGTCGTTCCCGTACTGGTGGACGGCCGTGCTTGCCGCGCTGCTGATCCAGGCGCAGCTGATCATCGACTGCTGCGACGGTGAGCTCGCGCGCTGGCGCAACCAGTCCGGTGCCTCCGGCATCTACATCGACCGGATCGGGCACTACGTGACCGAGGCCAGCCTGGTCGCGGCGCTCGGTGTCCGGGCCGCCGGCGGGTGGGACTCCCTGGATGGCTGGGTCACCATCGGCTTCGCCACCGCCACCGTGACGTTGATCATCAAGGCCGAGACCGACCTCGTGCACACCGCCCGTGCGCTGGCGAAGTACCCGCCGACGGAGAACGGCGAGCAGACCATCCGCTCCGCCGGCCTGCGGGGCGCGCGCTCGATCTTCAAGTACCTGCCTATCCACCGGGCGCTGCTCGCCCTGGAGTTCTCGTTCCTGTGCATGCTCGTCGCGATCGGGGACGCGGTCGCCGACTCCGACGACGGCACCAAGGCGCTGTGCGCGGCGATGCTGCCGATCGCGATGTTCGTCGCCGGCGGGCACCTGCTCGCGATCATGCTCTCCAGCCGGCTGCGGGCGCCGGCGGCCGCTTCCGGCGCCGCGGTGGACGCGCCATGACCAGGCCCAAGCGGGTCGCCGCCGACGAGCGCCGCGAGCGGCGGATGCGGATCGCGCTGCTCGCCCCGGCCAACAACGTCCACACCCACAAGTGGCTGGACTTCTACGACCGCCGCGGCATCGACGTCTTCGCGATCAGCCTCGAATCGCACCGCGAGAGCGGCGGCTTCACCCGCCCTCGGGTCCGCACCGCGTACCTGCCGCTCTCGCTCGGTCCAGTCAAGGTCGATCACAAGGCCGCCTACCTGGCGACCATCCCACGGCTGCGCCGGCTACTCGACCAGGCCGACCCGGACCTCGTGCACGCCCACTATGTCTCCAGCTACGGCCTGCTTGGCGCACTGGCCAACCGGCACCCTTACGTGGTTTCGGTCTGGGGCTCGGACATCTATGACTTCCCCGCCGGCGGGCCGGCCCAGCGCCGCATGGTCACCTTCGCCCTGGGCCGGGCCGACGCCGTCTGCTCCACCAGCCAGGCCATGGCGGACGAGACCAACAAATACACCGACGCACCGATCGCGATCACCCCGTTCGGCGTCGACCCGCACCAGTTCGCGCCCGCTTCCCGGCTGCCCGACGGCCGGGTCGTCTTCGGCATCGTCAAGACGATGAAGGCCAAGTACGGGATCGACGTGCTGCTGCGCGCCTACCACCGCTTCACCGAGCTCGTCGGCCCGCAGGCGGCCGCCCGCACGGAGCTGGTGATCGTCGGTGGTGGTCCGCAGTTGCAGGAGTATGAGGCGCTGGCCGCCGAGCTCGGCCTGACCGAGCGCGTCCGCTTCACCGGCGCGATCCCGCACGCCGACGTGCCAGCCGTCATCAACTCCTTCGACGTCTTCATCGTGCCCTCGGTGCTGGACAGCGAGAGCTTCGGCGTGGCCGCCGTCGAGGCGCAGGCCTGCGGGGTCCCGGTGCTGGTCAGTGCGGTGGGCGGGCTGCCCGAGGTGATCCGCGACGGCGTGACCGGGTTCGTCGTTCCGCCGCGCGACCCCGAGGCCCTGGCGCTGCGAATGCGTGAACTCCACGACGACGGCGCGCTGCGGGCGCGCCTGGGCGCCGCCGGTCGTGAGCACGCCCGGGCGGCCTACACCTGGGAGGACAACGCCACCCGGATGCTCGACGTCTATTCAAAGTTGGGGCTGACCGGCCGGTAGCGTGGCCTCTGGGGAGTGGCACGACCTGGCGCACGCGAGCGGAGGCAGACGGTGGGGCGGTTGCGCGCGATCGTCTCGCGCCGACGCATCCTGGCGCTGCTGATCTCCCGCGACATGAAGGTCAAGTACTCCGACTCGGCGCTGGGCTACCTGTGGACGGTCTTGGATCCGCTGCTGATGGGCGGGGTCTACTGGTTCGTCTTCACGGTGATTTTCGACCGGGGCAAGGACATCGCCGGCGAGCCCTACATCATCTATCTGCTCGCAGCGCTGCTGCCCTGGCAGTGGTCGAGCTCGGTGATCAGCGGGTCCACCCGGGCGATCAGCGGCGAGGCTCGGCTGATCCGCTCCGTCGACGTACCCCGCGAGATGTGGGTGCTGCGCACCGTCGGCAGCAAATTCGTGGAGTTCGTGTTCAGCATCCCGGTGCTGGTCCTGTTCGTGGTCCTGCTCTCGCAGCAGGTGCACCTGGAACTGCTCTGGGTGCCGGTCGCCATCGCCCTGCAAGGGGTGACGCTGATGGGCGTCGCCCTGATCCTGGCGCCGGCCGCGGTGATGCTCCCCGACGTCGAACGCCTCGTGCGGGTGATCAATCCGGTGCTGTTCTACTTCTGCCCGATCATCTACGGCGCGTTCGCGGTCCTGGACTCGACGCTGCCGGGGTTCGTCAAGGAGATCTACTCCTGGAACCCGTTCACCACGATCATCGGCTACTACCGCGCGGGGCTGTTCCCCGGCGAGGTGCCCGACCTCGAGGTGGCCCTGCGCGGCTTCACCTCCGCTTTCGTCCTGCTCGCGATCGGTGTCTGGGTCTTCCGCAAGCTCGAGCCCGCCGTGCTGAAGGAAATCTGATGGCCGGCCGCAAGCGCAAGAAGCCGGCGCCGCTGATCCAAGCGAACGGTCTGGGGATCCGCTTCTCCGCGAACCGCCGCCGGCGCCGCAGGCCGGCGCAGTACCTGTCCCCGGCCGGGCAACGCGAGTTCCGGGCGGCGCGCGCGCGAGATGACTTCTGGGCGCTGCGCGACGTCTCGTTCTCGATCGAGCGGGCCGAGGCCGTCGGGCTGATCGGCGGAAACGGCCAGGGCAAGTCGACGCTGTTGCGCCTGATGGCCGGGGTTCTGGTCCCCGACGAAGGCCGCATCCGGGTCCGCGGTCAGGTCGCGCCGATGATCGAGGTGACCGGCGGTTTCGTCGGTGACCTGACCGTGCGGGACAACATCTGGCTCGCCGCCGGCCTCAAGGGCCTGTCCAAGCGCCAGATCGCCGCGCGCTTCGACGAGATCGTCGAGTGGGCCGAGATCGGCCACCGTCTCGACACCCCGTTCCGGCACCTGTCCAGTGGCATGAAGGCCAAGGTCGGGTTCTCCGTCGTCACCACCGTGGACCGACCGATCGTGCTGGTCGACGAGGTGCTCTCGGTCGGGGACCGGGCCTTCCGGCAGAAATGCTTCACCCGCATGGAGGAGATGCTGGGCAACGGGAAAACCGTCGTCCTGGTCTCGCACAGCCAGAAGCAGATCGAGCGCTTCTGCCGTCGGGGTATCTACCTGCGGGCCGGCCATTTGATCGTCGACGGCCCGGTCGCCGAGGCGATGGCCCGCTACAACGCCGATGTCGACGCCCAACTCGACGACGAGACATTGCACCGCCGCCGGCGTGCCCAGGCCCGCGCCGCCCGCGAACTCGCGCGCCGGGAGCGCCGGATCGCACGCCGCGCCCTGGGAGATCCGGCCGTCGATGACCTCGACGAGGTGGCCGACCTGCCGTTCGACCCGCTGACCGACCCGCGGTGGGACGACCGGCTCGAGGACTGGCGGGACGAGCGGCCGGACGACCGGCGGGACGGTAGATGAGTGCGGGCACGTTGGTCGTGCTGGCCGACTCCGTTGAGGTGGACGGCCGGGCGGCGGCACTGCTGCCGGCTGGTGACGGCCGGGTACTGCTGCGCCGCCTCGTCGGCGACGCGGTCGGTCTCGGGCTCACCCCGGGTGTGCTGCTGACCCGGCGTCAGTGGGTCGATGAGGTCGAGGCGTGTATCGGCGGGCAGCTCACCACGGTCGGCTATGTCGGCACTGCGGGGGTTCTCGCCTCACTCGCCGCGCAATTGGACCGGCTGTCCGGTCCGGTGGTGCTCGCCCACGCCGAGGTCATGGTCCACCCCGACCTGCTGGCGGACCTGGTCGCCGACCCGCGCCTGGGCACCGCGGTCCTGGTCGGTGCGGCCACCCCGGGCCGACTGCGAGTGTCCGAGGGGCAGGTGCTGGGCGCCGGATCGGAGCGCCATGAGCTCAGCGGCGCCGGCCATCTGGGCCTGGGGGTGCTACGCGTCGCCGACGGCGATCGCGCCGCGATGGCCGCGGCGGCCCGGGATCTGTCCGGTCTGGTGATGGTGCACGGCTGGGACACCGACGCCTTGGACCTGTTGACGATGGCCGCGGTCCGCCGGGGGATCGTGGTGGGTACCGTCGACGTCGGAGGCTACGTCTGGGGACGACCGCAGAACTGCGAGCAGGCCGAACGCACCGCCCGGCGCATCGCCGCCCAGGACGCCCACCGGGTGCGGCTCGAACGCGTCGCCCGCCCGGACGACGGCTTCTATTCCACCTTCGTGGTCCGCCGGATCTCCCGGCTGGTGACCTCCACCCTGGTTCGCACCCAGGTGGGTAGCCGGGTCGTGACCCCGAACCAGGTCACGTTGATCGCCTTCGTCATCGCGCTGGCTGCCGCCGTGGCCTTCGCCAACGGCGGACGGGGCGCGCTGATCGCCGGGGCTTTGCTGCTGCAGGTCTCCCTGGTCCTGGACTGCGTTGACGGAGAGATCGCCCGCTACACCCGGCGGTTCTCGCCGTTCGGGGCGTGGCTGGACCTGACCACCGACCGGATCAAGGAGTACGCGGTCTATGCGGGGCTCGCGATCGGGTCCGCGCGTGCCGGCGACGAGGTCTGGACGTTGGCCGCCGCGACGCTCGCGCTGCAGGTCTTCCGCAATTTCGTCGATTTCGGGTTCGTCACCACCGTGGACATCCGCCGCGCAGCGCGCCGGGGCGAGCAGGTGCCGTTGGACCGGACCATCGACCCGGGCGGCGGCGCTCCGCCCGCCCGCGAGGCCGTGGCCGGGCTGGGTCGCAATGCCGTGGGCCACAGCGCGATGGCGCTGTCCGAGCGCACCAGCTCGAGTCCGTGGCTCAAGTGGGGCAAGCGGATGGTGTTCCTGCCGATCGGGGAGCGCTGGCTGCTGATCTCGCTGGCCGCGGCGCTGTCCGGGGCGGCCGCGGTGTTCTGGGTGCTACTCGTCCTCGGCTCGGTGTCCGCGGTCTACGCCACCGCCGGCCGGGTCCTGCGCGCGCTGGCGCTCGCGCCGGTGCCTGGCCGGCGCAGCGGGCCGGAGCGGTTCGCCACCGGAGAGCTCGAGCAGATCGCGGATTTCGGCCTGCTCGCGAGCCTGCTCTGGAAGGGCAGGTTGGGGGGCCGCTTCGGCTGGCTGCTCCCGGGGTTGGTGCGGGCGATCGAGTACACGCTGGTGGTCGTCCTGGTCGCCGCAGTGGACTCCGCCGCCGTGGCGGCGGCTTTCGCGTATCTGGCAGCGCTCGCCTACCACCACTACGACACCGTCTACCGCTGGCGCCATACGGGAGCGGGCCCGCCGCGGTGGGTGTTCGCCGCCGCCCTGGGCGTGGAGGGCCGGATCCTGGCCTTGCTGGCGCTCGTCGCGCTGTGCGAGGGCCTGAGTACCCCGTTGACCATCCTTGCGATCGCGGCCGGGGGCCTGTTCGCCCTGGAGAGCGGCTTCGACTGGTACCGCCGTTTACGTGCCCAACCAGCTCCTGCGCCCACTCACACGGCCTAATTACAAGGCTGTATTTCCGCAGCCCAATGCCCGTTTTGCGGGAATGTGGTCCACCGGATGTCCGGGTTCTTGCAGCTCTGTCATTTATTGCGGCTCACCGAATTCCATTCTTGTAATTCGGGCCTTTCCCTTGTTTGCTCGCCGCCTTCTCGGCTTTGATCACAGGAGTCACATCAATAACTTTCGTCACTTCATTCACAGGAGAGAGTCGCGGTCATGCGCCCTACCGGAGTCCTCCTCGTGCTGACCTTGGCAGCATCGACGGCGTCGGTCGCCGTGCCGGTCGTCGACTTCGGGCGCGGACCTGCGGCGCACGCGGTCAATCCGCGAATCATCGAGGTGGATCTCTCGCCGTCAGTGCTGAGCCAGCGCCGGCTCCCGGTATCGGTCAGTGGCGTGCGGACCGGCGCGGCGAAGGACGTGACCACGCGCCTGCTCAGCGCGGCGCAGACCGTACCCGACTTCTCGATGATCGGCCTGACCTGGGACTCCGTGGTCGCAGGAGCCGCCGGAGAGGTCGCCGGCGGGAAGGTGGCAGATGCCGACGGGTTCGACCTGAGCGTGCGCACGCGCAGCGCCGGTCGCTGGACGCCCTGGGCGGACCTGGAGACCCACGGTGACGCCCCGGACGCAGGCACCGCCGACGGCCTGGCCGAGAAGGTGGGCAGCGCACCGGTGTGGGTCGGGAACTCCGACGCCTTCCAGGTGCGGGTGGACCGGGTCAGTGCGCTACCCACCGGTCTGCGGGCGATGCTCATCGACCCGGGCTCCTCGGCCGCGGACGCTGCAGTTGGCCGGGTGCCCAAGGTGGCCTCGCAGGCACACGCGACGTTGGCGTGGCCGACCATCCACCGGCGCAAGGAGTGGGGCGCCAACGAGAAATTGCGTTCCTCCTCGCCGCGGTACACCCCGACCATTCAAGCCGCTTTCGTGCACCACACCGCGGGCACCAACAATTACTCACCGGCAGACGTGCCCAAGATCCTGCGCGGAATTCTTGCCTTCCACACCAAGGGCCGCGGCTGGTCCGACGTCGGCTACAACTTCATCGTCGACCGCTTCGGGCGCATCTGGGAAGGCCGCGCGGGCGGCGTCGAGCGGGCCGTCCTCGGCGCGCACACCGGGGGCTTCAACTCCGAGAGCTTCGGCATCTCAGTCCTCGGCGACTACCGCAAATTCCAGCCCAGCGCCGAAACCCTCGCCGCGATCTCGCGGATCATCGCGTGGAAGTTCGCGATGGCGGGCGACGGCTACTTCCTGGACCCGCTCAGCCGCGTCTCGCTGGTCTCGGCCGGCGGCGGAACTGCACGCTTCAAGGCCGGTCGCATCGCCGACTTCACCCGGGTCTCGGGCCACATCGATGCCGGCCGCACCGTCTGCCCGGGCAAGAACCTCTACACCCAACTGCCCGCGATCCGCTCCATGGTGCGCACCATCCTGGAGAACGAGACGACCTACGGCGCTCCGTTGCCCCCCGGTGCGGTGGCCCCGCCCGCCGACCCGGTGACCACATCCCAGACTCCCGCCCAGCCGCCCGCGCCAACCCCGGCGCAGCAGCCCGCCCCGGCAGCCGCCCCGAGCACGGCGCCCGCGCCCGCGGCGGAGCCGAGTACGGCGCCCGCCCCGGCGCCCGCCCCGGCGCCTGCACCGAGTGCAGCACCGGCGGCGACGCCGAGCACGGCGCCCGCGGCGAGTACGGCACCCGGTGACCCGGCTGCGCCGGCGACCGAAGCCGAGGTCGTGCAGCCCGGACCCGCCAACGCCGCCGAGGCGAGCACGCCTGGGCAGCCCGCCGCCCCCGCGCCGCCTTCCTAGGCCTGGGCTTCCTAGGCCTGGGCTTCCTAGGCCTGGCCCAGCGTCCGGGTGACCCTCTCGGACTCGACGCGGCGACCGAGTGCTGCCGGATCCGTGTTGCGGCACAGCACGACCGAGGCACCGGTCACCAGCGGCACGAGCAGCCCCGCGAGCAGCCCCGCCGGGGTGGAGAGGTCCTCGGTGACCAGCAACCGGTCCCCGGACCCGACACCCCACTCGGTGGCAGCGGCCTGCGCAGCGGCGATCAGTTCGGTGCCGGTCGCGGTCTCACCCCCGCGCACCAGCGCCGCCTCGTCCCCGGTCAACGGCATCGGGGCCATGAACTGGTCCGGGTAGGCCGGGACCTCGGCCGCGTAGTCACCGAAACCGGCCGGCAGGTCCAGCGCCGGCTGCCCGAACGGTCGCATCGGCACCAGCAGCCGATGTCCGCCGCACGCCCGGGCGCGCTCCACCCCGGTGGGATCGGTGACGACGTGTTCGCAGTCGGCCGGGTCGGAGTCGGGGGCCGCGGCGACCCCGGCGGTCCAGCAGGCCAGGTACCAGATCACGCTCTGCCAGTGCGTGGGCAGCAGCAGGGCGATGCGGTCGCCAGGCTCGGCCTCGAGCTCCTCGACCAGCAGGTTCGCGGTCTTCGCGACCCAGTTGTCCGTCGTGGTGAAGGAGAGCTCGACCCGTTCACCGGTGGCGTCGTCGTAGAAGGTCACAAACGGCCGGCCGGGGTCCCGCCCGCCCGCCCTGGTCAGCAGCTGGGCCGGAGTTCGCACGCAACTGACATTAGAGGTACGCCCGAAGGACGGCAGACCGAGACGGTTTCGACATCCTGGCTGGGTAGGCTCGGGGATGCGACGAGCCGCGCGGCTCGTCGCGCCGAACATCAGTACAGGCTCACGCTATTCAGGAGGCTCCCCGTGGCACCCCGAGTGCTCGTCGATGCCACTGCTGTTCCAGCGGACCGGGGGGGAGTCGGACGCTACATCGACGGACTGCTGCCTGCGCTCTCGGTCCTCGGCGCCGACCTGGGCATCGCGTGCCAGCGCGCTGACGCCGACCGCCTCTCCCGCCTCGCGCCCTACGCGACCGTGCTGCCCGCGCCCAGCAACGTGAGCCACCGCCAGGAACGACTGGCCTGGGAGCAGGAAGGCCTGCCGGCGCTCGCCGAACAGATCGCCGCCGACGTCATCCACTGCCCGTACTACACGATGCCGGCCACGACCTCGGTCCCGGTCGTCGTGACGATCCACGACGCGACGGTGTTCAGTCTGCCCGACGTGCACCAGGACGAGCGCGCCGAGTTCTACCGCACCGCGACCAAGTCCTCCATCGAGAAAGCGACGCGCTTCATCGTGCCTTCGCGGGCCACCCGCGACGAACTGGTGCGCATGCTCGACGCCGATCCGGAGAAGGTCGACGTGGCCTACCACGGCATCGACACCACGGTCTTCCGGCTGCCGACCGAGCTCGAGCGTGATCGGGTCGCGACTCGGCTGAGTCTGCGTGGGCAGGGCTACGTCGGCTCGTTGGGGGAGATGTCGCGCCGCAAGAACCTGCCCGAGCTCATCCGTGGCTGGGCCCTCGCCGCGGGCGAGATGGCCGAGCCGCCGGCCCTGGTGCTCGCCGGGTCGGCGACCGCGGACTCCCAGATCCTCGACGCCGTCGCTGCCGTCCCGGAGCGGCTGCGGCTGATCCGGCCGGGTTACCTGCGTGCTGCGGACCTACCCGGATTCATGGGCGGCGCAACGGTGATGGCGTTCCCCAGCCGCTCGGAGGGCTTCGGGTTCCCGACCCTGGAGGCGATGGCCTGCGGTGCGGCGGTGCTGATCGCGCGTCGGCTCTCGCTGCCTGAGGTCGGCGGCGAGGCGGCGGCCTACACCGAACCGGACGCGGAGTCGATCGCCCGCAACCTCACCCGCCTGCTCGCGGACCCGGAGCGGCGGCGCTCGCTCTCGAGCGCGGCACACGCCCGCTCGCAGCTGTTCACCTGGGCTGCCTCGGCCGAGATCCACATGCAGACCTATCGCCGCGCGGCCGCCACGGTCGCCAGCAGCAACTAGGGCGTGTCCATCCCTGCGCCCGTGGCTGGCTCACGTTCCTCGCTCGTTCCTCGCTCGCTCGCGTCGCCGGCGGAAGCGGTCATCCTGGTCGGTGGCCAGGGCTCTCGGCTTCGCCCGTTGACCCTGACCACACCCAAGCCGATGCTGCCGTGCGCCGGGGTGCCGTTCCTGACCCACCAACTCCTGCGCCTGCGTGCGGCAGGGGTCCTGCACGTCGTCCTGGCCACCTCGTATCGCGCCGAGGTGTTCGCCGAGTACTACGGCGACGGGGCCGAGCTGGGCCTGGAGTTGGAGTACGTGACCGAGACCGAGCCGCTGGGCACCGGGGGTGGGATCCGCAACGTCGCCCAGCATCTGACGGGAAGTCAGGACGATGCGGTGATCGTGCTCAACGGCGATGTGCTGTCCGGGCACGACCTGGGTGCCCAGCTCGACGTCCACGCCCGCACCGACGCCGCGGTGACGCTGCACCTGGTCAAAGTGGCCGATCCGAGGGCCTTCGGTGCGGTACCCACCGATCCCGACGGGCGGGTGACGGCCTTCTGCGAGAAGGATCCGCATCCGGTCACCGACCAGGTCAACGCCGGGTGTTACGTCTTCCGCCGCGCCGTCATCGACGCGATCCCGGCCGGGCGCGTGGTGTCGGTCGAGCGCGAGACCTTCCCGGGTCTGCTCGCCGCCGGCATCCGGGTCCAGGGACACCGCGAGGACGCCTACTGGCTCGATCTCGGGACCCCGCAGACGTTCATCCAGGGGTCGGTGGACCTGGTGCGCGGGGTGCTCGCCTCGCCCGCGGTCCGTGATCCCGGGCCCTGCCTGATCGGTGCGGATGCGCTGGTCGCCGCGGACGCAGCGATCGACGGCGGCACGTCCGTCGGGTCCCGCGCGGTGATCGGGGCCGGCGCCGTGGTGCAGGGCAGCGTGCTCTTCGACGACGTCTGGGTCGGGGCCGGCGCCGTGGTCCGCGACAGCGTCCTCGGGGCCGGTGCGCGGGTGGGGGAGCGCTGCGTCGTCACCGGCGCCGTGCTCGGCGACGGCGCCCTGCTGGGTGCGGACAACGAACTCGCCGCCGGGGCGCGGCTGTGGACGAATGCGGTGCTGCCCGAAGGCGCGCTGCGGTTCTCGGGCGGTTGATGGTGGGCAGAGATTCGTTACTTGGCTGTCACCGGTGTCATCGCATAATGCAGGGCGCCGTGCTCGTGAATGGCGTCGTTTGGACTGCCGTCGTCCTAAGCGGATGTTCCAGCGATCCTGAACTAGGCCTGGACACATCTCAGCCTAGTTCTCGGCTCGCGCCCTCACCTACGAGCGCGCTTCAAGCCGAGATAGTGGATGGGCGGGCCTGTTTCTGGGTGGATCAGGCAGACGGGACGAGTGTTTCGCTGGTTTGGCCTGAAGGTTCGGTCGACAAGAATGACCCTCTGAGGGTCGAGGCCCCTGACGGGCAGATCTCGTTCAAGGTTGGGGAGACGGTCTCAGGACTGTCCGGATCACCGAACAGCTCTGCCGGCTGCCACCCAAACACCTCGCGTTTCATCCTTGGCGAGCTTTCTTCGGCTGAGCTTGCATCGTGAGCCTGAGCTGAGTTCCGGCTGTTATACTAGTTGGCGAACCCGGCATTACCAACACGGGTAGGCCGCTAAGGCGCGATGCGGCCCTCGCCTTCGACGGCGAGCTTCACTGGGCTGCGCGGGCGGGTCTTGTCCAAGCACGAGCATGCGTACCGCGCGCACCTCTTGCGCTCGCGTCTAACGCGCCTCAACGTGTCGCGGTGCGGGCGCGCTTCTTCTTCAGGTCCTGCACCGACCACGCGATCGTCGCCAGGGCCAGCACCCCGCCGCCGGCCAGGAATCCCCCGCTCGTCCAACTGCTGAAGGGCAGGTCCTCATTGCTCGCCCAGTACAGGCCGCCGACGATCATGGCCAGGGCGGAGATCACGGACAGCGTGGTGCTCCAGCGGTTCCCGGCAGCGGCGTGCGCGGCGTCGATGACCTTGTCGCGGATCTTGTCGAGGAGTCGGTCGGCCCACTCGTACTCCTTGCTGAGCACCCATAGGCCCAGTACGACCACCAGCCAGCCGGGACCGGGCAGCGGGATCATGGCGATCCCGGCCAACGTGATCAGGCCGCCGAGCAGGGTGATGCCGATCTTGCGCAGCAGCAGGATCGTGCGCCGACGTTTCCGGGCCTCGGCCACGGCGGCCGACTCGCGGGTCCCCGCGGGCGGCCGCTCCAGGTGCTCGTCCTGTTCGCCGGCGATGATCGCGGCGACCCGCACGAGCTCCTCGGGTGAGGCTTCCTCGGCGGGGATCTCGGGCTTGTCGTGGGAGCGGCTCACCGCACCCAATCTAGCTCAGCGGATGTTGCGCTCGGGTGCGTCGGTGGCCGGGTACTTGGTCATGAAGTCCTCGACCGCCTGACCGGAGGTGCGCTCGCAGAAGAGGCGGTGCCCGAAGGAGTCTCCGTCCGGGTCGGGTTCGCCGTCCTCGTTCTGCGGACCGCTCCAGTGCGTGAGGGCGACGCGCATGCCGTCCGGGAACTCGCCGTAGGCGGTGTCCCACGGGGTGGCAATGAACAACTGGAACGCGGCGTCGTCACGCAGGCGCAGCGACATGTCCTCGATCTCGGACAGCTCCGACTTCGGCAGGGTGGCGTCGTACCAGAGGATCGTGTAGCCGTGCTCCATGTTGTGCACGAGGTTCTCGACCGGCTGCGCGTCCTTGTCGGTGAAGAACGGTCGCGCCTGGAAGGAGACCGGGTTCTCGTAGTGCTTGCCTGAACTCGGCGGGATGAACTTGTAGTCCCCGCGCTGGCCCACGCGGATGTGATCCTGGATGCCGGTGGTGGGGTCCTGGGTGATCGGGTCACAGCCGGCCTCGGCCAGCGGCACGCCGAAGGATGCGATGGAGCGCTTGAGCGGGTCGTTGAGCTTGCCGTCGATCCAGTTGTAGGCGGGCTTGGCGAAGAACGCCCCGGTGCCGATCAGCACCAGGGACATGAAGGCGACGGACCGCAGACGGTCCTTGCGCTTCTTGGCCTTGCGCAGCTCGTCGATACGAGCACGGCGGTCATACGCCGCCTGCGCGCCGCGCGCCGGCGGCACGCCCTCGGTCTCGACGACCTCAATCTCACCCTTGTTGCGTCGTGCCACGATCGCCTCCCCCGGCGTGGAAGGGCACTCACCCGCACCCCAACCCCCTTACCGTACGGGGCCAGGTCGCCGGGATCGGCGGAACGCGCCGAGAGTGGACCGTCCGGACGATGACCGGGCTGGGCCGCTCGGCCGATCCGGACTCAGGGGAGGTGTGACTCACGGGAGGTGTGACTCAGGGGATGTTGGGCTCGGGCGCGTCGGAGGCCGGGTAGTTGGCCATGAACGTCTGCAGTGCCTCGCCGGAGACGTTCTTGCAGTACTGGCGGTAGCCCTGCGTGGCGCCCCAGTGGGTGAAGGCGACGTTCTTGCCGGCCGGGAAGGCGCCACGGCTGACGTCCCACGGCGCGGCGATGATCTGCAGGGTGTCCAGATCATCGCGCAGCCGGGAGGTGAGCTCCTTGAGGTCGTCCAGCTCGCCCTGCGGCGTGGTGGGCAGGTACCAGGCAATGGTGTACCCGTGCTCCAGGTTGTGCACGAGCTGCTCGATCCGCGGCCGGTCATCAGCGGTGTAGAACCCACGGGAGTTGATCGTCGCAGGCGCCCCGAAGTGGGCGCCGTAGGCCGGCGGGATCGTCTTGTAGTCGACGGTGACCTCCTCGCCGACGTGCTCGCCGGAGCCTTCGGGTGCGGGGTCGACCTGTACGACGTCGCAACCGGCAAGGCCGATCGGAATGCCGAGGCCGGTGATCGCCCGCTCCTCTTCCTTCTTCTCCTTGAGGATCTGCACCGTCGGGATGGCGATCAGCGCGCCGCCCACGAGCGTGGCGATCCCGATCACGAGGTAGGTCTTCTTGCGCTCGGCCGCCTTCTGCTGCTTCTTCAGCGCTTCGACTCGTGCCTTGCGATCTGCGCCGGTCGTGTCCGGCTGCTTCTTCTTGTTCGCCACGGCGCGGAGTCTACGGATACCCCCTGTGGCTGGCAGACTCCGCCGCTGTGTCGTTGCCCAGAATCTCGGCGGACCGCAGCGCGCGCGAGCGCTCGTGGGTCCCGGCTGGGCCCGTCGACCTGGCTCGGACGCTGGGCGTGTTGCGCCGAGGCGCGGGGGATCCGACGTACCTCCGCGATCCCGGCGGGGCGATCTGGCGGGGGGTGCGCACCCCCGAGGGGATCGCCACGGTGCGGCTCAGCGCCGATCCGGGGGCGGGTGCCATGGTGGCGCGGGCCTGGGGCCCGGGCGCGGAATGGATCTGCGACCACGCGCCGGCGATGTGCGGGTGCGAGGACGACGCGACAGGATTCGAGCCGGTCCACGACGTACTCCTGGACGCACACCGCCGGCTGGCTGGCTGGCGGGTGGCCCGCGCCGAGGGGGTGCTGGCGGTGCTGATTCCGTCGATCCTCGAGCAGAAGACCACCGGCAAGCAGGCCCGCGCGTCCTGGCGCACCCTCGTGCGTGCGCACGGGGAGCCGGCTCCCGGGCCCGCACCTCGCGATCTGCTCGTGGCACCGGATCCAGCGACCTGGGCCCGGATCCCGTCCTGGGAGTGGCACCGGGCCGGGGTGGAGCCGGCCGGTTCCCGCGCCGTCCTCGCGGCCTGCGGTTACGCCGGGCGCCTCGAGCAGACTCACGCGCTGCCCAGCGCGATCGCCGATCAGCGGCTGCGCGCGCTGCCCGGGATCGGGGTGTGGACCTCTGCGGAGACCCGGCAGCGTTCGCACGGGGACGCCGACGCGGTCTCGGTCGGGGACTACCACCTGCACAATCTGGTCGGGGTCGCACTGTCCGGGCGCCGGGTGGATGATGCCGGGATGCTCGAGTTGCTCGCGCCCTATGCCGGGCACCGGTACCGGGTCACGCGGTTGCTGGAGATGGCCGGGGCACCCAATCCGCGGTACGGGCCGCGGATCACGATCCAGGACCACCGCGGGCACTAGCGCGGCCCCGGGTCTGCAGTGGTGGAGGTAGGTGGGCGTGCTCGGGTCACGACGCTGCCGCGGCGACTCCGGTCCTCGGCCCCTAGGGGGCCTGCGGTCCGGGGTCGCCTTGCCATCGGGAGGGTGGTGACGGTAGTCAATGGTGCGGGGTGATGGCTGGGCTCGGCGAGACAGGGCCACTTCGTCTCGGGTTTCGCTGGGGTGGTTGCGGTTCCAGAGTTTTCTGATTACCCATCAGATCAATGTAATCGGACCGTGATCCGCAGGAGCATCACGGGGCCATTTCTGTCGGTGGGTCCGCCTAGCGTCAGCGGTATGCAGGCAACGCAGCAGGCCGTGACCGCCGGCGCCGTCGACCCGTTGTCGGATCGCATTACTGTCGGTGGGTGCGCCTAGCGTGAGCGACATGCATGCAACGCAGCTGACCGTGACCGGCGGCGCCGTCGACGGGTCGCTGCCGGAACCGGAACTGTCGGTGGGTCCCTCTAGCGTGAGCGGCATGCAGGCAACGCAGGCCTATCCGGGCATCTCGGCGGGTTTCCCGCTCGGGGGGTTCGTGCCTGCCGATCTGGCGGGGGTTGCGCTGGCGGACCTGACCGGGTTCGACGTGGTGACGGTGCTCAAGGCCGAGTACCGGGCGCAGGCCCGCCAACGCGCCCTGGTCCTCGCGGCGGTGTGGGAGGCCGCGCTGCGTGAGGCCGGGTCCGCCGACCACGTCGGGAGGATGCCGCGTCCGGATGAGTGGTCCGCGGACGAAGTCCGCGCCGCCCTGGGCCTGACCCGCACCGCCGCGGAGAGCCTGCTCGCCCTGGCGGAGTCGATCTGCGTCCGCCTGCCCGAACTGCACGCCGCGATGGCCGCCGGCGAGCTCGACGAGCCCCGCGCCCGGCTGCTCGCGGAGTGGACCGCGGACCTATCCGAGGAGCACGCGCACGGGATCTGCGCCAAGCTCCTCCCGCTGTGCGCTCTGACGGCCAATCCGATGTTGACCACGGGGCAGTTGCGCGAGCAGATCAAACGCCTCGCGATCGCCCTCGATCCCGACTGGGCCCAACGCCGCTATGAGAACGCGTTGCGGGAGCGGCGCGTGGCCGGGTCCCGTAACGGGGACGGGACCGCGGACCTGGCCGGGTACCAACTCCCCGTCGAGCGGGTCGCCGCCGCGTGCCGGCGCATCGACATGTTGGCGAAGGCAGCTAAGGCCGGCGGGGATCCGCGGCGGATCGATCACCTGCGCGCGGACCTGTTCTGCGGGATGACCGACGGCACCTACGAAGGATTGACCGACCGGGCGATCCTGGCGCACCTGAGCGCGACCCGCCCCGAACCCGACCCCGAGGACAGCGACGACGCCCAGGTCGCCCGGTGGATCGCTGAATCCACCGCCCGGATCACCAGCCACCGGGCCGCCGCCCGCGCCGCCACCGAGGATCGGGACCCCACCCAGACCCCGGCCGAGCAGGTACGAGCGGCGAACCCGGCGGACCCGGAATCCGCCGCGGTCTCCGCGACGCAGGCTGAGCCGCGCGCGGGCATTCCCGCTCCCCGATCCACTCGCTCGCCGGCGCCGGTGCCCTCCCACCTGCCCTCACCGTCGCGGGCCGGGGTCGAGCTACGGGTGCGCCTGTCCACGTTGCTCGGCCTGGACCGCCTCCCGGGTGAGCTCGCGGGGTGGGGGCCGGTCCACGCCGAACACGCCCGGACCCTGGTCGCTGGGCTCGGGGTGGGGCAGTGGCGCTGGGCCCTCACCGACGAGGGCGGGCACCTGCTCCGGGCCGGGCTCACCCCCGCCCGCCCCGGTGGGGTCCGGCTGCGCTCGGCCCATTCCAAGGCGATCGTGGACCTGGTCATCCCCGAGTCGCTGCTGACCGAACTCACCACCGGGGACCTGGCCGCGAAGTTCAGCGCCGACCCTTCCTTGGCCCTGGGCTGGCGGCCCGTGATCCGCGACATCGCCCGCCGGGTCGCCGCACCCGAGGGCACCGGACCACCCCCGGACCCCGGGC
>JBQTIR010000037.1:0-124058 GCA_052387905.1 Sporichthyaceae bacterium
CGCATGCGCGAAGCCCGAACGGCCGTGACACCGACCGCGGGAAGGAGCCGCCAAGCGAGCTGATCAACCGCGAGGGGTGGGGACTTTTAGTTGGCCACCAGTGGGGACCACGAACTGGCCGTTGACACCGAAGCGGAGTCACATGGTCCGAAGCAGCGTAGGGCCGGATCCACGCCCAATACCGCGACGTGCCGCAGGGAACCGGGAGGAATCGGGCAGCGTCAGAGATGGCGATTCGACGCATGTAGATCGGGGGCCTTCGATGGGCGGAAAACTGTGCTCGTTCCAATTCTGGAGCGGAGCCAAGTGCTACCGCGTCCATGGGCACGACGGGCCGCATCGATCCCGTTCCACCCGGTCCTCGAGCTCCAAGGGCGGCCGCGGGCGGAGCAAGAGCGCTTTCGGAATCCGGTGGCCGCAGCTATAGGGACCGAATCGCGGCCTAGCGCTGCGGGCGGAGTCAGCTGGTCAGTCAGTCCTGGGTGCGAGCCTAATCCACCGACAACTCCGTCGTCGCGCTCGACGTAGCGCGGATCAGCTGGGTCGAAGTGGCATCCGACCCGCCAGGACATTCGCCGCTTTACGGTCAGATTCCGGCACCCACGCCGAGTACACGCGCAGCGTCGTTGATCCTCCCCCTCCGTGACCGAGCCGACCGGCGACCGTGCGGGGGTCGACACCGGCGGCGATGAGTTCGGTCGCGGAGTAGTGCCGCAGCGAGTGGAAGTGGGTGTCCAGACCGAGCCGCTTGGCCATCCGGCTGTACCTCTGGGTGACGGTGTTCGGCCGAACCGGGGTCCGGGAATCCGGGTCGAGGGAGAACACGAAGTCGATCGGACGGAGCGTCACCCCGAGTTCGGCTGCACGCGCATCGCATCGGGCACGGTGCTCGGCGAGCAACTCGACGGTGTACTCGTCGAGGCTGAGCGTGCGGCGTTGGTGGGTCTTGGTGTCCTTCTCCCAGGTCGCTCCGGCGACCTGGCCGATGCTGCGCCCGACGCTGATCAGCCCGCGGTCCAAGTCCAGATCGGACCAACGCAGTGCGCACAGCTCACCCCGGCGCGATCCGGCGGTCATCGCCAACCAGATCAACATCCCCCAGGCCGGGTCCTTCCAGGCTTCGGCCACGATCGCCGCAGCCTCTTCAGCGTTGGGCGGCGAGGGATCGGGCGTCGGGATCGACGGCGGGTCGACGAACGACATGGGGTTGATCGCGATCCATTGCCATCGCACCGCACGGTTCAGTGAACTCTTGAGGATCGAGTGCACGACGCGGATGCTGCCCGCGGACAACGGGTGGCACCGCGGATCTCCCGTTACCCGGCACCTACTCCCTGGGCGGGCGCCGCAATGCTCACGGCACTTGCGCAGGTGCGCGTACAACGTCTCAATCATCTCCGCGTTGATCTTGCCCACGGTGATCTTGCCGATCGTCGGCCGCAGGTGCTTGTCGATCTTGCCGACGTAGCCGGCCCGGGTGGATTGCTCGACCGAGAGGACGGCGAGCCACCGATCTAGGAGCTCGTTCATGGTCTCTTTGGTGCGCGGGTTCCGCCGTTCGTCCACCTGGTTGAGCAACCGGGTCCGCACGCGCTCGGCCTCACGGCGCGTATCGCGGTCGGTGGCGAGTGCGGCGACGCTCTCGGTGATGTCGAACCGCTTGCCCGTGACTGGGTCGCGGCCGGCGGCAACCCGAACCCGGTAACTGCCGCTGGGGAGTCGGTCGATCCGCCCACGCTGTTGCCTCTTCGACTCCGGCGCCGTGGTCATGAAGACGACGGTACATCGATTGGAGTCACGTTTGGAGTCACGCCGAAAGTCGAGCCCAGGTCAGCGCGAGAGAAAATAGCCTCTGACCTGGGCTTTTGTGGGAGCCGCCTATCGGAATCGAACCGATGACCTACGCATTACGAGTGCGTCGCTCTAGCCGACTGAGCTAAGGCGGCGTGGGGGTGCTTGGGGCCTCCCCCGCCGCGGGCGAGTTTAGGGCATCCCCGATCAGGAGCAGCGCAGGCCATCCTTCGGGGGCTTGCCCCGGAGCAGGTATTCCTCCACCGCCCGGTCCACGCAGGGGTCGTTGTCGCCGTACACGGTGTGTCCGTCGCCGACGTGGGTCAGCAGGACGCCGGCCTCCAGTTGCTCGGACAGCGCGACGGCCCACTCGTATGGGGTGGCCGGATCGCGGGTGGTGCCGATGACCAGGATCGGGTCCGAACCCACGGCTCGTACCGGGCCGGGGGTCCCGACGGCGGGCACGGGCCAGTAGTGGCACGGCAGGTTGCCCCAGGCGATGTACTCCCCGAACAACGGCGAGGCCTCGCGCATCGAGTCCAGCTTCGCCCGAATCCCGGCCGGCGAGGAGTCCCCGGGGCGGTCGACGCAGTTGACGGCGTAGATCGCCTCATTGGAGTTGTCCGGGTAGCTGCCATCCTCATCACGCTGCAGATACGCATCGGCGAGGAAGAGCAGCCCCGTGCCGTCCCCGTTGAACGCGGCTACGAGTGACTGGGTCAGGAACTCCCAGCGGGCCTGGCTGTAGAGCGCGGCGAGCACGCCGAGCGTCGCGTGTGACTCGGTCAGTTCGCGGCCCGAGCGGGTCCGTAGCGCCTTGACATCCGCTGCGGCGAACATCGCGGCAACGCGGGTCATCGCCTCTCCGCGTGAGCTCCCGAGCGCACAGCCCGATCGCGACAGGCAGTCCTCGACGAAGGCCAGCCACGCGGTCTGGAATCCCGCGGCCTGAGCCCGCGTCAGTTCCTCCCCGGAAAGGCTCGGATCGATCGCACCGTCGAGCACCAGCCGGCCAACCCGCGCCGGGAAGAGTTCTGCATACCTGGCGCCGATGTAGGTGCCGTAGGAGTAGCCAAGGTAGTACAGGCGCTCGTCGTCCAGCACCGCTCGCAGGACATCGAGGTCGCGGGCTACGTTGTCGGTACCCAGATGCGCGAGCAACTCTCCGGAACGTTTCTCACACCCGGCGGCGAACCCCTGCGCGAGGCGGTCCAGCGTCTGGAAGTCCTCGTCGTCGTCGATCGTGGCGTCGGAGGCGATCACCTCATCGAGCTGACGGTCACTCAGACAATCGATGGGGTCGCTGCTCGCGATCCCTCGCGGGTCGAATCCGACCAGGTCGTAGCGCGCGCGCACGTCGGCTCCGATGGCCCCCGAGGCGGCCTGGAGGTACTCAACCCCCGAGGCTCCCGGGCCTCCCGGGTTGGTCAGCAGCGAGCCGATTCGGCCCGCGGTCGACCCTGACGCGCGCAGCCTGGTGACGGCGAGGTCCAGCGTCGACCCGGTCGGGTCGGCGTAGTCGACCGGCACCGTGACACTCGCGCACTGGAAACCGCTCGCGCACGCCGTCCAGTCCACCTGCTGGGTGTAGAACGCGCTGAGTTCGGCGCGCGCGGCCGGATCCTCGGTGGCGGTCGGCTCGGTCGTCACCGCAGCAGTGCTCGGCGGCGACGGCGTGCTCGTGGTGGCCGCCGGCGTCCCCGGGTCCTGCGCCAGCGGATCGCCGCCGTTGTCCCCACACGCCGACAGCATCAAGGCCAGCCCGAGGCCCGCTGCCACACCGTAGGTCCGCACCAGTTGCATGCGCTCGACCATACGTGAGCAGCCTGCGCCCACCCCGGACATTCGCAGGTCAGCGCAGGGTGAGCGTCATCGCCTCGATGGCCAGCAGCGGAGCCGCGTTGGCCTCCAGCGCCGTACGGCACGCCAGCACCGCCTCGATCCGGCGCAGCGTCGCCTCCGGGGTTCCGGCCCGGGCCATCGCGATCACCGCGGCGGACTCTTCGGCGTTGATGAGCTCCACCCCCGAGCCCAACTGAACGGCGAGCACGTCACGGTAGAACGCCACCAGATCCACCAGCGCGCGGTCCAGGCCGTCACGCTGAGCGCGGGTGGCTCGCTTCTTCTGCCGAACCTCCAGCTCCTTGAGCGCGGCCGCAGCACCCGGAGGCTGCTTGTCGCCCCGCCCGCCCAGGCCCATGGCGGCCCGCGTGGCCACCAGTTCGGCTGCGTCGGTCTCGGCGACCGCGGCACCCACGTCAGCCTTGACGGTCGCGACCAGCTTCTCCGCCGCGCGCAGGCATGCCCCGACATCGCGCAACTCCATCGGCAGCGCAAGGACTGCAGCCCGGCGCGCCCTGGCCTGCGGGTCGGTCGCCAGGCGGCGTGCACGCCCGATGTGTCCCTGCGCGGCCAACGCCGAGCTCCGGGCGATGCCGGCCGCGATCCCATCCCGGCGGGTCAGTACCTCCGCGACGTCGCCCGCACTCGGGGTGACCAGCGAGACCCCTCGGCAGCGCGAGCGAATCGTGGGCAGGACGTCCTCGACGGCCGGCGCGCACAGCAGCCACACGGTCCGTGGCGCCGGCTCCTCGACCGCCTTGAGCAGCGCGTTGGCCGCCCGCTCGGTCAATCGGTCGGCATCCTCGATGATGATGATCTGCCAGCGTCCCCCTGCCGGGGACAGTGCGGCCCGGCGCACCAGTTCGCGGGTGTCCTTGACCCCGAGGCTGAGCAACTCGGTGGAGAACATCTCGACATCGGCATGCGTGCCCCCCAGCGTGGTCCGGCACGCCTGGCAGTCCCCGCAGCCGCCCACGGTGCACTGCAGTGCCGCGGCGAACGCGCGAGCGGCCACCGAGCGCCCTGACCCCGGCGGGCCGGTGATCAGCCAGGCGTGGGTCATCGCGCCAGGCGCGGCGGTACCGGTCAGCGCGCCCGCGGAGTCGGCGACCGCGCTCTGCAACACGGCGACGGCCCCCCGTTGCCCGACGACGTCGACCCAGACGCTCACGCGGACACCTCGGAGCCGGCCGGGGCAGGCTTAGGGAGGTCCGCACGGACGCGCTCCAGCACCGCCGCGTGGATGTCGGTGGGCGTGCGGGTCGCGTCCAGCACCAGGTAGCGACGCGGTTCGCGGGCGGCCAGGTCAAGGAAACCCTGCCGCACCCGGGAGTGAAACGCGACTGATTCAGCCTCGATCCGGTCAGCTGGGCCCGCCCGGCGCGCGGCCGCGATCTCGGGGTCGACGTCGAGGAGCACCGTCAGCCGTGGTCGCAGCCCGCGGGTGGCGAAGCGGTTGAGCCGTTCGACGTCGGCGGGCGCCAAGGCGCGGCCGGCCCCTTGGTAGGCGATCGAGGAGTCCACAAAGCGATCGCTCACCACCACCGCGCCTCGCTCGAGAGCCGGGCGGATCACCGTCTCGACGTGGTCGGCGCGATCCGCCGCGTAGAGCAGGGCCTCGGCACGGGGGGACAGTCCGACAACCGTGGCGTCGAGCAGTACCTCGCGCAGACGCTGCCCGGTCGCGGTCCCGCCGGGCTCGCGGGTGACGACAACCTCGTGACCGTGCACCGTCAGCCACTCGGCAAGACGGGTGACCTGCGTCGACTTTCCAGCCCCGTCCCCGCCCTCGAAGACGATGAAGCATCCGCCCTCGATCGGGTTCGCCTCCGGCGCCTCGCCGCGCAGGGCGGCCGTCAGGTCCCGGCGCAACGGGATCCCCCGTCGGTCATCCATCTGACGGTACGACAGCACACCCACCACGGCCGCGAGAACGCCGGCGCCGAGGAATACGACCGCCGCTGCGCTGTAGCGCACCGCAACGTTCTCGGTCGGGCGGATCGTGAATCCGCCGATCCCGGCGGCAGCCAACGGGGCCGCCGCGAGTACCGCGACCAGCGTGAGGCGCACCGCAGACTGCACGAAGGCGAACGTGCGGCCGCGGATCTCATCGGGCGTCTCCAGGCCGATCAGGGTGTAACCCGTCACCCAGGCCACCCCGGACGCCATCCCGAGCGCGAGAACGACCGGCACGACGACCGGCAGCTGCGGGATCACGGCGATCGACATCAGCAGCACCCCGGCTGCGACGATCGACAGCGCGAACAATCGTCGACGGCTCAGGCCATGGAACAGACGCGGCCCTGCCAGCATGCCCATCGCCAGGCCGACGAAGACCGCGCCGAACAGCAGGCCGTAACCGGGGTTACCGGCACCGAGGCCGCGCACGTAGGTCGGGGCCAGGCCGACGACGGTGCCGCCGGCCGCGAATGCCCCGAGCATCCCGACCAGCAGTCCGCGCACGACCGGGGTGCGGGCGACGAAGCTCCATCCCTCGGTCAGGGTGCGCCAGGGGCTCTGCGCGGTGATCCCGCTGCGGTCCCGGTTCGGAATGTCCAGCGTCGCAATAGTCACGGCGGCGACCAGGAACGTCGCAGCGTTGAGCCAGAGCGCGAGAGCGGCGGGATTCTCGACGAAGAAGGAGTACTGCGCGCCGAGCGAGCCGCTGATCAGGGCGAGGACGGTGAAGAGGCCGGCGGCGACCGGCGCGGAGCCGTAGGCGGTGACCAGGCTGAGCTGGTTCGCGGATTCCAGCCGGTTCGGCGGCACCAGGTTGGGTACCGTCGCCTCCTTTGCCGGGATCCAGAACAAGCTCAGGATTTCGATCAGGAAGGTCGCGACCAGCAGCCACCACAGCGACCCGACGATGGGGATCGAGAAGAACAGTGCGGCCCGGCCGATGTCACAGACCACCATCGTCATCCGCCGGTCCAGGCGGTCGGCGATCACCCCGGCCACCGGCGCGAAAATCACCGCCGGGATCAGACGCAGGATGAAGACCCCGGCCACGGCGTAGTTCTGATCCGCCGAGGAGTTCGTCGTCAGCTCCGCCGCCATCGCGGTGATCGCCAGCAGCCCTAGCCAGTCCCCGAGGCTCGACAGCGTCAGGGAGAACCAGAGCCGCCGGAACGGCGCGATCCGCAGCACCCCGCGCAGGCTCGGGTCCGGCACTGCCGGCTCCGGAATCTGGCTGGCCTCGGACACGGCGCAAGCCTATTGCCGCCCGCCGACACCTCCGGCGACGCAATCGCCTGCGCATCGATGCGCTACCGGTGGTGATCCCGGGCCCGATCACCACCCAAGGCGCATCAGAGACCACCACGAGCGCATCGATGCGCTGCAGAACTGCCCGGTGGAACCCTGAGATCAGGCCTTGAGCGCGGCGGGCTTCTTCGCCGCAGCCTTCTTCGCCGCAGCCTTCTTCGCAGGCACCTTCTTCGCCGCAGCCTTCTTCGCCGCCGCCTTCTTGGCCGGCGCCCGCTTGGCGGTCTTCTTCGCGACCGGACCACGGGCACGGCGATCGGCCAAGAGCTCCGCGGCGCGCTCGTCGCTCAGGGTCTCGATCTCGTCGCCCTTGCGCAGGCTCGCGTTGGTCTCGCCATCGGTGACGTAGGGACCGAAGCGGCCCTCCTTGACCACCATCACCTTGCCCGAGACCGGGTCCGCACCGAGTTCCTTGAGTGGCGGCGCCGCAGCGGCGCGGCCGCGCAACTTCGGCTGGGCGAGGATCTCCAGGGCCTCGGCCAACGTGACCGTCAGCAGCTGATCCTCCGAGGTGATCGACCGCGTGTCGGTGCCGCGCTTCACATACGGTCCGTAGCGCCCGTTCGAGGCGATCACCTCGTGGCCATTGTCCTCCCCCAGCGTGCGGGGCAGCGTCAGCAGGGACAGCGCCGAGTCCAGATCGATCGTGTCCAGCGCCATCGTCTTGAACAACGACGCGGTGCGCGGCTTGTCCTTGGACCCTTCGGGCAGCACCTCGGTGACGTAGGGGCCGTAGCGGCCGTTCTTGGCCACGACCGGCAGGCCGGTCTCCGGGTGCTCACCCAGTACCCGGTCATCCGAGGGTGCGGCCAGCAGCGCCTCGGCGACCTCGACGGTCAGTTCGTCCGGGGCCATCTCCTCGGGGATGTTTCCGCGTTCGATCTCGCCGTCGCGCTCGCGTTCGACGTAGGGGCCGAACTTGCCGACCCGCACCACGATGCCGGCCCCGATCGGCAGGGAGTTGACCTCACGTGCGTCGATGTCGCCAATGTGTTCACTGACCAGTTTCTTCAGACCGGCTGCGGCGCCGGCGGCGGCCGTCACGCCACCCGATCCACCGTTATCTGACGGTGCGTCACCATTGGGGCTGACCTCGCCCGCGGGCGGACCGAAGTAGAAGCGCGAGAGCCAGTCGACCATTTGCGCTTCGCCGTTGGCGATGTCGTCGAGGACATCCTCCATGCGGGCGGTGAAGTCGTAATCGACCAGGTGCGGGAAATGCTTCTCCAGCAACCCGACGACGGAGAACGCCAACCACGCGGGGACCAGCGCGGTGCCCTTCTTGAACACGTAGCCGCGGTCCAGGATCGTGCCGATGATTGAGGCGTAGGTCGACGGGCGCCCGATGTCGCGACCTTCGAGTTCGGAGACCAGGGAGGCCTCGGTGAAGCGTGCCGGTGGCCGGGTCTCGTGCCCCTCGACCGAGATCCCCAGCAGATTCAGGACCTGGGCCTCGGTGAGCAGCGGCAGCCGCTTCTCCCGGTCGTCGAGCTCCGCGTCGGGGTCGTCAGCGCCTTCGACATAGGCCTTGAGGAACCCGTGGAAGGTGATCGTCTTGCCCGAGGCGGTGAACTCGACGTCCTCACCCGAGGAGGACGTCCCGCCGATGCGGACGCTGACCGACTGCCCGCTCGCGTCCTTCATCTGGGAGGCGACGGTGCGCATCCAGACCAATTCGTAGAGCCGGAACTCGTCCCCGGTCAGGTGGGTCTGCGCCGGAGTCATGAACGTCTCGCCGGCGGGACGGATCGCCTCGTGAGCCTCCTGCGCCGTCCGCTGCTTGGACTCATACCGTCGCGGGGTGTCCGGGATGTGGTCCGCGCCGTAGAGCTCACGGGCCTGCGAGCGGGCGGCGGCGATCGCGGTCTCGGACAGCGTCGTGGAGTCGGTACGCATGTAGGTGATGAAGCCGTTCTCGTACAGCTTCTGGGCCACCTGCATCGTGCGCTTGGCGCCGAACCCGAGCTTGCGGGCGGCCTCTTGCTGCAGCGTCGTGGTGCGGAAGGGCGCGTACGGCTTGCGGGTATAGGGCTTGCGCTCGACCTTGCGGACCGCGAACGAGGCGGCCTCCAGACGGGAGCCGAGCCCGCGGGCAGCGGCTTCGTCCAGGTGTACGACATCGGAGGAGGCCTTGAGCTCACCGACGGATCCGAAGTCCCGGCCCGAGGCCACGCGGCGCCCGTCCACCGAGGCCAGCCGGGCGATCACGGTGGTGGGGTCATCGGCACCGGAGGACGTGCGCCCGGTGCTCAGATTCGCGTCGAGGTCCCAGTAGGAGGCAGCGCGAAACGCCATCCGCTCACGCTCGCGCTCGACCACCAGCCGGGTCGCCACGGACTGCACCCGGCCCGCAGACAGGCGCGGCATGATCTTCTTCCACAACACCGGGGAGACCTCGTAGCCGTACAGGCGGTCCAGGATGCGCCGGGTCTCCTGCGCGTCGACCAACTGCTGGTCCAGCGCACGGGGGTTCGAGACGGCCTCGATGATCGCGCGCTCGGTGATCTCGTGAAAGACCATCCGATGGACGGGGACCTTCGGGTCGAGCAGTTCGCGCAGGTGCCAGGCGATCGCCTCACCCTCGCGGTCCTCGTCTGTCGCGAGGTAGAGGGTGTCTGCCTCGGCCAAGGCGTCTTTGAGCTTCTTGACCTGGGCCTTCTTGTCCGCGCCGACGACGTAGAGCGGCGCGAAGCCGTTGTCGACGTCGACGCCCAGGCGCGCCCAGGATTCACCCTTGTACTTGGCGGGCACCTCGGCCGCTCCGTTGGGCAGGTCCCGGATGTGCCCGTAGGAGCTCTCCACGATGTAGGCGCTGCCCAGATACCCGGCGATCTTCTTCGCCTTGGTCGGGGACTCCACGATCACCAGGGCACGCCCGGAACCAGTCCGACCGCGTCCGGTCTTACCGGTGGCCTTGTCTGCGCCCACGCGCGAACTCCCCAGATCGTTGTCGTGCCCTTACTCACCGCTACCCCGAGGTGGGGTCGGGCGACACACTAACCCGCAACCCGAGCACTCCTGGTCCACCGGGGCGCGGCGACGCCATCCGAACGGCAACGGTCCCGCCGCCCCGGTAAGGGGCAGCGGGACCGCGTGCGGCGGGCGAGCTGGTGCTACTTGGCGAGGTCCGCGGGCACGGACGCGCCCGTGCTCTCCTCGCTGACCGCGATGGACTTGCGCTTGGACGCGATGACGGCGCCGATGATAATCAGCGTCGCCCCGATCGCGATGCCCGCACGCATGCCGTCGTTGGCATCTTCGCCGACGGTGAGCTTGACGACGGCCGGCGCGATGAGCAGGGCGACGAGGTTCATCACCTTGATCAGCGGGTTGATCGCCGGACCGGCGGTGTCCTTGAAGGGGTCACCGACGGTGTCACCGATGATCGTCGCCTCATGCGCCGGCGAGCCCTTGCCGCCGTGGTTGCCGTCCTCGACGAGCTTCTTGGCGTTGTCCCAGGCTCCACCGGAGTTGGACAGGAACACCGCCATCAGCACCCCGGTACCGATCGCGCCGGCCAGGAAGCCCGCCAGCGGGGCGGTACCGAGACCGAATCCGACCGCGACCGGGGCCATCACCGCCAGGATCCCGGGGGTGGACAGCTCGCGCAGGGAGTCCCGGGTGCAGATGTCCACGACCCGGCCGTACTCCGGCTTGGTGGTGCCTTCCATGATCCCGGGGTTCTCCCGGAACTGACGGCGCACCTCGAAGACGATGGCGCCCGCAGCGCGGGCCACGGCATTGATCGCCAGGCCCGAGAAGAGGAACACCGCGCATCCGCCGAGGATCAGCCCGACCAGAATGTTCGGGTTGATGATGTCGAACACCGCCAGCGACTGGGCCGTCCGCAGACTGATCTCGTCCGGGTCGATACCCGTCTCGCTGATGGCGTCGATGACTTCCTGGTAATACGAGCCGAACAACGCGGTCGCGGCGAGCACGGCCGTCGCGATCGCAATGCCCTTGGTGATCGCCTTGGTGGTGTTGCCGACGGCGTCGAGGCTGGTGAGCACCTGGGCGCCGTCACCGTGGACGTCGCCGGACATCTCGGCAATGCCCTGGGCGTTGTCCGAGACCGGGCCGAAGGTGTCCATCGCGACGATGACGCCGACGGTGGTGAGCAGGCCGGTACCGGCCAGTGCGACGGCGAACAGTGCCAGGATCAGCACGCCGGAGCCGAGCAGGTAGGCCGCGTAGACCGCGAGCCCGATAAGTGCGGCCGAGTACACCGCCGACTCCAGACCGACGGAGATACCGGCGAGGATGACGGTGGCCGGGCCGGTCAGCGAGGTCTTGCCGATGTCCATGACCGGACGACGGTTGGTCTCGGTGAAGTAGCCGGTGAGCTGCTGAATCGCCGCCGCCAGCACGATGCCGATCAGGACCGCGACGACCGCGAACATCCGCGGGTCACCGTCGACGATGGCCGCGCCGGACTCATCAAGGAGGTCCGAGGCGGCACCCAGGCCCTCGTAGGAGTCCGGGAGCAGCACGAAGGCCGCGATGGTGCACAGGACCGCCGAGAGCACCGCCGAGATGAAGAAACCGCGGTTGATGGCGGCCATCCCGTTGCGGTCGCCCTTGCGGGGGGAGACCGCGAAGATGCCGACCACCGCGGTGAGCACGCCGATCATCGGGACGACGAGGGGGAATACCAGCCCGTCGTCACCGAAGGCAGCCACACCCAGGATCAAGGCAGCGACCAGGGTCACCGCGTAGGACTCGAACAAGTCCGCTGCCATACCGGCGCAGTCACCGACGTTGTCACCGACGTTGTCGGCGATGGTCGCGGCGTTACGCGGGTCGTCCTCCGGGATGCCCTGTTCGACCTTGCCGACCAGGTCAGCGCCGACGTCGGCGGCCTTGGTGAAGATACCGCCACCGACACGCATGAACATGGCGAGCAGCGCCGCGCCGAACCCGAAGCCCTCCAGAACCTTGGGGGCTTCCTCTTCGTAGATCAGCACCACCGAGGCGGCACCGAGAAGCCCGAGGCCGACGGTGAACATGCCGGCCACACCACCGGTGCGGAACGCGATCCGGATGGCCGGCAGTTCACCGGCCTTGCCGACGCGGGCCGCAGCGGCGACGCGAACGTTCGCGCGCACCGCCAACCACATGCCGACGTACCCGGTGATCGCGGAGAACACCGCGCCCACCAGGAAGAAGATCGAGCGGCCGACGCGCTCGTTGGTGGTATCGGCCGGCAGCGCGAACAGAACGAAGAACGCCAGCGCGGCAAAGACGGACAGCGTGCGGAACTGACGGGTCAGATAGGCCGCGGCGCCTTCTTGGACGGCCCCGGCGATCTCCTGCATCTTCTCGGTTCCCTCATCGGCAGCCAGGACCTCGCGCACGAGGTATCCGGCTACCAATAGGGCGGCTACGGCGACGAGGGCAACCACGACAACGATTGTCAGGTTCCCACCCGTCAAGGAGACCGTCTCGCCGGATGCGGCGAGGTTGATCCCTGACATCAGTCCTCCTAGACATTGGCACAAATGCCCCAGGCGGCTGGGCCCAGGTGAGGGCAAAGCGCACGTCCAGGGGGCTGTGGCGGGCCGCAGTCTACGCAGGTGCGGAGCGACCAACCTCACATCCCCCCGGGCGGCGCGCCCGAGATCAGTTACCGGTTTGCCACACTTCACCGCGTGAGGACCATCGTCGGCGAACCGCAGGGGCCGGCCGGGGCGAGCGCGGGCGGCGATCTACGCCTGAGCCGACTGCTGCAAGGGCCGGGGCGGGCCGATCGGATCACCCACGTACACCGGGCTCCTGCACGTATGGGGCACTGCCTCGATTGGCCCGACTGGGTCCACCCCGACCTGCGTAGCGCGCTGGCGGGCGTCGGTGTCACCCGGCCCTGGGCACATCAGGTCGCCGCGGCGGAGCATGCCCGGGCGGGCCGATCAGTGGTGATCTCGACCGGCACCGCGTCCGGGAAATCCCTGGCCTACCTGCTTCCCTCGCTCAGCGCGATCCTGGAGGGGACGGCGGAAGGCGCGGTGCCTGGCCGCCGCGCGGCCACGGCGACCGTGCTGTACCTGACGCCGACCAAGGCCCTCGCCGCCGACCAGCTCGCCGCGCTGAGCCGCCTCGGTCTGGCCGATCGCGGCGTGCTGGGGGCGACCTTCGACGGGGACACGCCCTTTCCCGCCCGCGATTGGATCCGCGAGCACGCCACGTACCTGCTGACCAACCCGGACATGCTGCACCGCACCCTGCTGCCCGGGCACGCCCGGTGGGGCCGGTTCCTGCGCAATCTGTCCTTCGTGGTGATCGACGAGTGCCACACCTACCGCGGGGTGTTCGGATCGCACGTCGCCGCGGTCCTGCGGCGCCTGCGACGCGTGTGTGCCCGGGTCGGGGCGAACCCGGTGTTCATCCTGAGCTCGGCGACCGTGTCCGAGCCCGCGGGCGCGGCCGGGCGATTGACGGGACTGGACGTCACCGCGGTGACCGAGGACGCCTCCCCACAGGGCGAGACGACCTTCGTGCTCTGGGAACCCCCGTTGACCGGCCTCCTCGGGGAGGCCGGCGCCCCGGTACGCCGCACCGCGCTCGCGGAGAGCGCGGACCTGCTTGCCGACCTGGTGGCGGACGGCGCCCGGACCGTCGCCTTCGTGCGCTCGCGCCGCGGCGCGGAGGTCACTGCGCTGATGGCGCGCGATGCCCTGCGCGAGGTGGACCCGATCCTGGCCAGCCGCGTCGCCTCCTACCGCGGCGGTTACCTGCCCGAGGAGCGCCGAGAGCTGGAGGCGGGCCTTCGCACCGGCTCGGTGCGCGGGATCGCGACCACCAATGCCCTCGAGCTCGGGATCGACATCGCCGGCCTGGACGCCGTCCTGCTGGCCGGTTACCCCGGCACCCGGGCCTCGATGTGGCAGCAGGCCGGCCGGGCCGGCCGCGCAGGTGGGCATGCGCTGGCGATCCTGATCGCCCGCGACGACCCGCTGGACACCTACCTCGTCCATCACCCGCAGGCGCTGTTCGGCACCCCGGTGGAATCCACGGTGCTGGACCCCGCCAATCCCTACGTCCTGGCCCCGCACCTGTGCGCCGCGGCCGCGGAGTCGCCGCTGACCGAATCCGACCTCGAGCTCTTCGGGCCCACCACGGCCCAGGTCGTCGGTGTCCTGGTTGACCGGGGGCTGCTGCGAGCCCGGCCCACCGGCTGGTTCTGGACCAAGCGGGAGTCGGCCGCGGCGATGATCGACATCCGTGGCGGCTCGGGCACGCCGGTCCGGGTGTGCGAGCAAGCCACCGGCCGCCTGCTCGGCACGGTGGACGCCGCCGCCGCGCACACCCAGGCCCACACCGGCGCGGTGTACCTGCACCAGGGCCGATCGTTCCTGGTCGCCGACCTCGACCTCGACGCCGGCGTCGCCCTGGTCACTGCGGCGGAGCCGGACTACTCGACCAGCGCCCGCAGCGTCACCGACATCGCGATCGCCGCCACCGAGGCGAGCACCGCCTGGGGCGGGGCCACCGTCGCATTCGGCACCGTCGAGGTCACCAGCCAGGTCGTGTCCTATCTGCGCAAGCGCCTGGCCACCGGCGAAGTACTCGGCGAGACCCCGCTGGATCTGCCCGCACGCACCTTGCGGACCCGCGCGCTCTGGTGGACCGTGACGGCGAATCAGGTACACGGCGCCGGACTGACGGAAGCGGACCTGCCCGGGGCCGCGCACGCCGCCGAGCACGCCAGCATCGGGCTGCTGCCGCTGTTCGCCACCTGCGACCGCTGGGACATCGGCGGGGTCTCCACCGCGCTGCACCCGGACACCGGGATGGCGACGGTGTTCGTCTACGACGGCCATCCCGGTGGCGCCGGCTTCGCCGAACGCGGCTACGCGGTGGCCGGTGAGTGGCTCACCGCAACCCGGGCGGCGATCGCTGCATGCAGGTGCCCGGCCGGCTGTCCCTCGTGCGTGCAGTCCCCCAAGTGCGGCAACGGCAACGCCCCACTGGACAAGGCCGGCGCGATCGCCTTGCTCGACGTCCTGCTCGCGGGCCGACCCATCTGCTGACACCCCGCTCGCTCCGTAGCCGGGGCGCGGACCTGCCCGGCTGCGTACCCGGACCGGTAGCCGGACACCGGCCACGTCGAGAGTTCGCTCGACGACGACGTCGAGCACCCCTGCCGTCCGCCGGCACGAGACCACCTTCGCGCGGTTGGCCAGCGCGACGCGACGGGCCTGCGCGCAGGGGTTGTCTGCGCCGATCTCGCTCCGGGTAATGACCATCGCCCCGGCCAGCGCCGCCAGATCCGCGGCCGCGGTGACCTGTTGACGCACCAGCAACGCGCGCCCACACAGCACGGCCACCAGGCCGGCCACCGCCACCACTGCCGCGGCCGCAACCACCAGGATCGAGCCCGAGCCCCGGTCATTCATGCCCGTCGTACTCCAGTGCCGCCACGGCCTGCCCGCCGACGTCCAGGCCCGGCACCGGCAACCCCCACGGCGCCGGGAGCCGGACCCGGACCGCCACCGTGACCAGCCCGTTCTCCACCCGGTGGGTGACGCGTGATCGCTGCGGGCCGACATCGCGCACCACGGCCCGAATCTGCTCCGCGGACTCCCCGCGGGCGGCCGCTCGCGCGCCCGCCCGCGCGGCGTCCGCGCACGCCAACGCGGCACCCACCACCGAGATCACCCACACCGCCGCAGCCAATACCAGGACCAGCGCGGGCATCGCCAGCGCGAGCTCCGCGGTGACCGCGCCACGGTCACCGCGCGAGCAGCGCAGCCGACGGCAGCTCCGCAGCGGGGGCATTCACATCGCTCCGGACAGTGCGCGCTCCACGAGCCGCGCCAGCAACCCCTCCACCGCACCGGAGGTCAGCACCTTCATCAGCACCGCCGCGAACCCCGCCGCGGCCAAGGTCCCCAACGCGTACTCGACGGTGCTCATCCCGGCGTCGTTGACTGCCGGCATCCCCGTCCTCTGATCGACATCTTCCCGATCCATGACTCCCCCTTCACTCACAGCACCTCAACATGACCTGACTTACCCTCAGAAATCTGTCCAGAGACCGCCTTCCAGTACGACGGTTGCGAGTCCGACCACCACCGGTATTACGCCGAGACAGACGAATGCCGGCAGGAAACACAGCGCGAGGGGAACCGCGGCGAAGGTGCTCAACCGGGCGAGGGCCGCAGTGGACTCGTCGCGGCGACGGGCCCGCACCCGCGTCGCCTCGGCGGCTACCACCCCGGCCACGGCGACGCCGGTCTGCGCCGACCGCACCATCGCCCGCCCGATCGCCGCCAGGGCCGGAACGGCCTCCACCCCCGCCCAAGCCAGCGCGGGTTCGTCCCCGGCGCTCAGGCGCTCCGCGACCTCGTCCAGCAGAGCCGCTGGTGCGCCGCCCAAGGCTTCGGCGACGGCGCGGGCCGCCTGCGCCGGCGTGCAGCCCGCGCTCAGGCAGGCCGTCAACAGATCCGCGACGATCGCCGCTTCGCTCGGGCGCAGCCCCACCTCGCGTGGGCTCCGCCACCGCGGCTGTACCAGCCGATGCCCGCTGAGAAGCTCCAGTCGAGCACGCACGGGCCGCACCGCCCAGGCGGCCGACAGCCACAGCGGCGCACGCCCGAACCGGCGGCGTACCGAGAATTGACGCACCATCACCACGAGTCCTCGACCCGCCGGGTCATCGAACGCAGCCAGAGCACCCCGGCCACGTCGAGAGCGACGCCGACGAGCAGGAAGGCGGCACCCGCGGCGCTGGCGCACAAGAAGTTCAGCGGGGACGCCCCGACCATGGCGCCCAGCCCCAGCCCGATCAGCGGCAGGCCGGCCAACATCCACGCCGTCACCCGCACCCCGGCAAGCTCGGCCTGCACCCGGGTTGCGTGCGTGGCCCGCTCGGTCGCCGCCGCGGCGGCGATCTCCAGGCTCGCCGCCAGTGACGTGCCGGAGCGTTCCGCGACGCGCCAACAGGCGGCCACGTCCCGCAGGTCCGCTGCCCCCGGCGCTCGCGCCAGGGCGACCAGGGCCCCGGCGACATCGCCATCGCCGCCGCCGACCCCGGCCAGATGCACCCGCCAGGGTGCCTCCGGCACCGCCTCGGCCGCGGCCACCAACGCGACCCTCGCGGGCCGGCCGGCCCGCAGTTGTGCCGCCAGGTCAGTCACGAACTCCGCAACCCGGCCTTGCTCGGCCGCGCGCGCTCGGCGCCGCGCCCCGATCCCTCGCTCACGCCGAACGGCGGCGACCACGACCAGGCACGTGAGCAGGTGCAGGCACCAGGTCACGAGCACTGCGGCACCTGGGCGCCGCGCGCCGCCACGGCACTGGTCAACACCGCGAGCCCCGGCCCGGCGGCGCAGGTCCCGTCCCGCAGGTCCAGCGCCGTCAGCACCTCGACCAGGTCCTCGGGGCCGCGCCGGACGACCCCGATCTCGGCGACGTGGCGCCGTCCGCCGCGTGTGCGGGACAGGTGCACCACGACCTGCACCGCCGCCGCGAGGCGACTGTGCAGGCCGGCGCGGTCCACTCCAGCCACCGACGCCAGCGCTTCCAGACGAGCCGTCAGATCCGCGATGGCATTGGCGTGCACAGTGCCGGCACCACCGTCATGTCCGGTGTTGAGGGCCGCGAGCAGGTCGACCACCTCCGCCCCCCGCACCTCACCGACGACAAGGCGGTCCGGCCGCATCCGCAGCCCCTGGCGCACCAGGTCACGGACCGTGATTTCCCCGGCGCCCTCGACATTGGCCGGGCGGGCTTCCAGCCGCACCACGTGCGGATGGTCGGGATCGAGCTCGCGGGTGTCCTCGACGAGCACCAGCCGTTCCCGTGGATCGGCCAGGCCCAGCAACGTCGTCAGCACCGTGCTCTTGCCCGTTCCGGCGCCGCCGGTCACCAACATCGACAATCGCGCCGCCACGATCGCCCGCAGCCACGGTGCTGCAGCCTCGGGGACGGCTCCCACGGCCACCAGCTCCTCGAGGCTGAAGCGCGTGCGGCGCGGAACCCGGAGCGAGAGGGCGGTACCCCCGACCGCGACCGGCGCGAGCACCGCGTGCACCCGGACCCCGTCCGGGAGCACCGCGTCGGCGAACGGGCGGGCGTCATCGAGGCGCCGCCCGGCCGCGGCGACCCAGCGTTGGGCCAACAGGCGCACCGCGCGCTCGTCGCCGAAGCGCAATCCGACGCGCTCCAGCCCCTGGCCGCGGTCGACCCAGACCTGGTCGGGAGCGTTCACCAGGACATCGGTGACCCCCGGCTCGCGCAGCAGTTCGACCAGTGCCTCTCCCGGCCGCACCGCGGCTTCCCGAGGAAGGTCGATCACACTCATGCCGCCACATCCAGGCAGAGCTCGTCGAGGAAGTCGCTGCAGAAGGACGCCAACGGGCTGCGGTGGCGTCCTCCCGGCGTGTGGCCGCGCTCCAGGTCGGTCGCGATACCCGGCTCCGGGCGCAGGTACCCGGCCAGCGGCAGACCGAGACTCGACGCCACCAGCGCGGCCGATAGCCGCGAGGGGGACGGTCCGCGCACCACCACGCGCAGGTCGATGCGGGGGCCCGCGAGGGAGCGCGCCACCCGGGCCGCGGCGACGGTGGCCCGGAACTCCGCCGGAACCACCAGCAGTACCGGTCCCCCGACGGCGAGAGCGACCTCCGCCGCCACGTCGGGGTAGCGCGGCAGATCGACGACAACCACGTCACTGCCGGAGCGTCCGGCCTCCAAGGCTGCGGCCATCGCCGCGCCTGGAACCGTCAGCACGTCGCCGCGGTCCCAGGACAGCAGCTGCAACCCGCCGACGCGGGGCAACGCAGCGCCCCACCAGGCGGTGTCGGTGTGCGGGACATGACCAACGGCTCCTCCGTCGCCGACCCGGCTGGGCACATGGCCAACGGCTCCTCCGTCGCCGACCCGGCTGGGGACCCCGAGCAGGTCCGACCAACGGGCGCCGTCGGTGGATTCCTCCCCGAGCACCAGATCCAGGCCGCCGCCGAGCGGATCACCGTCGATGAGCATGCTGCGCAGCCCGCGCCGACTCGCAGTGGTGGCCAGGGCGACCGCCAGCGTGCTCGCGCCCGCTCCGCCGCGACCGCCGATCACGCAGATCGTCGGCGCGGGCCCGAGCGCCGCACCACCCCCGCAGCGGGCGAGTCGCTCACCCACGAATCCGGTCGCCTCGGGCAGGAACACGACCTGCTCCGCCCCCAGCGCGATCGCGGGCTCCCACACCGACGCGTCGTCGAGGTCGCTACCGAGCAGGAGTACGCCGGCCCGCCGCGGGAACCGGCGCCGCACTACGTCGCCGGCGAGGTCGGCCCCGACCACCACGAGTGGTGCAGCCGCCCACCGGGCTCGGGCGGCGCCCACGTCGGCGATGACCTCGATCTCGGTGCCGACCTGGTCGGCGAGCGCCAGCACGTCGTCGAGGGCGACCGGGTCGGCGGTGAGCAGCAGGGGCCGCGGTCGGTTGCGGCGCGGACCCGGGCCGCCGGGGGTGATGTCGTGAAGCGTCATGCCGTCTCCTGGGTACGCAGCAGCTGGATGACCTGCACCCTGCGCGGCCCGAGTACCTGGCGTCAGCCCGGAAACGGCGATCTGTGGATAAAAGTGGACGAGCGAGCGCCCTGTGGATATCCCACCTCACCCGGCGGCCGCGCCCGTTAACGAGGACGGCCCCCGCCGGGGGGGAGAGCGGGGGCCGTCACCACAGTTCGACTCGGGGGGGAGGAGTCGAACCGGGATAGGCACGGTCATTTCGACCGGCAACCCCCATGGTGTACCCGATCTACCCGCCGCGTAAACAGCGCCGGTAGGCAAGTCCGTAAAAACTTCACCCCATGTGCCCACTGCGCTTCGGGCGTCGGCCACCTATCGTCGCGCAGCGACGCACCGCAGCTACGCACAGCTCACAGAATTCACACCGCGACACACCGGGCCGCGGGCAAAGAAGTGCCGCTGACCCCTTCCCCATACCGCGAGAGAGGAGTAGACCTGAGAGCGGTGGAACACCCCGGATCCCCGGTCGCGACGGAGGTCTGGAGCGCTACACCGCAGCGCCACTCGGGTACCCACGCGGACTACCTGCCCATCTGTGGGCCGTCGCGTCAGGCTTGTCCTGGTCCGGCGATTTGGAGATTGCACGCCTGGTAGCCCGAGTCGACGCAACCTTCGCGGCGGCGCCCCTACAACTAGGGGCGCCGTTCGCACATTAACCACACAATGACGTCACGTCATTTCTTGGTGCGACTGACCCGGGTACACACCGTCAGGGCATCGGCCGCCGCGAGCTCGACCGAGCGGGCGAAGAAGCACACCCACGCCCCGACCCCCAGCGGCCCGCCCAGCGCGTAGGCATCCAGCCCGTCGCCGTAGGCGTCGGTGCCGAGGGAGAGGTGGCCGATTTCCGGGGCGATGACGCCGTGCACGTCCAGACCGCGCTCGATCAGCACGCACCGCGCCGCGGCCCGGGCGACCAGTCCGTTGCCCCAACTGAACGCCTGCGCCGACATCACCTCGGCGTGGGTGATCGCCGCGATCACCACCGCGGAGGCGGAGCCCCGCTCGATCACGGCGCCGGCGAGCAAATCCAACCGGGCCGCGGCCCCCGGCGAGGTCAGTCGGCCCAGCGCCTCCGGTTCGACCGGCCCGTCCGCCGCGGCCAGCGAGTGCAGCCGGGCCAACGCCTGACGGGGAGCAGTGGTCCAGACCTCGCGCAGCGACCCCACCTCGGTGGAGACCCGGACTGCTCCGCGCGCGATCGGCCCCGCCACCGGGTCGGTGAACGCCTCTCCGCTGCGCAGGGCCGCCAGGTCGACCAGCGCGCCCTCCAGGGCAGCCGAGGCCCGGGCTCCGCGCAGGGCGGTCTCGGCGATCACCTCATACGGCTGGGTGCGCAACGCCAGGTTGCCCGCCAGTCGGTCCACGGCGGCGCGGGCGCCGGCCACCGACTCCCCGACCCCAGGCAACGCCTCGATCGCCGCGAAGTGGCCCCCCATCCCGGTCATGAGGGCAGACGCTACTGCGCACCCGCCCCTAAGGTGCCCCCACCTGGGCTGTTGCCCGCAGACTGTGCGCGCGCCGAGGGAGGAGGAGCCGCATGGACCTCATCACCGGTGTGCTCGCCCTGCTCGGCGTTGCCCTGGGGGTCGGGCTCGGAATCCGCCGCTTCGCCCCCGGGAGACGGGACCTGGGCACGAACGCGGACCTGGCCAGCTTCCAGGCCCTGCACCTGGCCTCGCTGGCCTCTCCCGCGTTGCGAGCCGGACTCACCGTGGCAGGCACCGAAAAGGCCGCCCGCCACTTGCGGACCCTGCTGGGGTCCGAAGCCGTCGCCATCACCGATGGGCAGCGCCTGCTCGCCTGGGACGGGACCGGCCAGGACGAACTCTCACGCTTCGCGCTCGCCCACGCCGACGAGGTCATGCGCACCGGGCGCAGCCAGGTCGTGGCTGCCGCCGGCACCAGCACCTCGATCCGCGAGGCGGTGGTCAGTCCGCTGGTCGCCGACGACGCGGTGATCGGGACGCTCGCTGCCTACGTCGAGCAGTCCTCGGCCGGGCTGATCCGCGCGGTGGACGAGGTCGGGCAGTGGGTGTCCGGGCAACTCGAGCTCGCCGAACTCGACTCGAGCCGGACCCGTGTTGCCGAGGCCGAGGTGCGTGCGTTGCGCGCCCAGATCTCCCCGCACTTCATCTACAACTCTCTCAACGCGATCGCGTCCTTCGTGCGCACGGACCCCGACCGCGCGCGCGAACTGCTCCTGGAATTCGCGGACTTCACCCGATACACCTTCCGCCGATCGGGTGACTTCACCACGCTGGCCGACGAGCTGCAGGCCATCAACGGCTACCTCAAGCTGGAACGCGCACGTTTCGGGGAACGCCTGCACGTCACGCTGCGAGTCGCCCCGGAGGTCCTGGGGGTCTCGATTCCGTTCCTGTGCCTGCAGCCACTGGTGGAGAACGCCGTGCGCCACGGGCTGGAGACCAAGGACGGAATCGGGCACGTCACCCTCGAGGCCGAGGACGCCGGCGCCGACTGCCTGATCAGCATTGAGGACGACGGCGTCGGGATGGCGCCGGAGCGGGTGCGCGCCGCCCTGTCCGGGGAACCGGGCACCGACAGCGTCGGGCTGGGCAACGTCGACGAGCGCTTGCGGACCCTGTTCGGCGACGGCTACGGCCTGGTCGTGGCCACCGCCCCGGGTGCCGGGACCAAGGTCAGCATGCGGGTGCCGAAATTCTCCCCGGGGGCGCGGCCATGAGCGAGCATCCGCCGCTGGTCGTGCTCGTCGTCGACGACGAGGCCCCGGCTCTGTCCGAGCTCGCCTACCTGCTGCGCCAGGACCCGCGCATCGCCGCCGTGCACACCGCCGACGGCGCCACCGAGGCACTGCGGGTGTTGGAGGTCGAGCAGGTCGACGGGGTCTTCCTCGACATTCGCATGCCCGGGCTCTCCGGCCTCGACCTCGCCCGGGTGCTGGCGCGCTTCAAGACCCCGCCGCCGATCGTCTTCGTCACCGCCTTCGACGATCACGCGGTGGATGCCTTCGAGCTCAACGCCGTGGACTATGTCCTCAAGCCGATCCGGCCCGAGCGCCTGTCCGAGGCGATCCGACGCATGACGGCGTTGTTGGAGACCCCGGCGAGCCCGACCGGCTCGCCGGAGGCCGAGGAGATGATCGCGATCGAACTCGGCGGAGTCACGCGGTTCGTCGCGCGCACCGACGTCCGTTACGTGGAATCGCATGGTGACTATGCCCGCCTGCACACCAAGGACGGCACGCACCTGGTGCGCGTGCCGATGGCGACGTTGGAGGAGCGCTGGGCGGACGCCGGCTTCCTGCGCATCCACCGCAGCTATCTCGTCGCGCTCGCGCACGTCACCGAGGTGCACCTCGCGACCGGGCGCGCCAGCGTCCTGCTCGGGACCGAGGAGCTGGCGGTGAGCCGGCGGCACACCCGAGCCCTGCGCGAGGTTCTGGTGCGCCGGGCCCGCGCCGAGGCCCACCTGGACAGGCAAGGGTATGAATGAGGGCGAACGGGCGCGCCGGGTGGTGGTCACCAGCCCGCGCACCCGGGCAACGCGCGGGTTGGCTCAACGCGGGGTGCGTGACCTCGACGAGCAGACCACGGTCGGCGAGGTGTACCTGCGATCCCTGATGCGCACTCAGTTGCGCCTCGCGCTCTGGGTCTGCGCCGCCGTGGTTGCCGTCGGCGGCGGCCTGCCGCTGGTCTTCGCCACGTTCCCCAGCACCCGCAGCGCCGAGGTCGCCGGTCTCGGTCTGCCGTGGCTGGTGCTCGGGATCGGGAGCTACCCGGCCCTGCTGGCCGGCGGGTGGGCCTACGTCCGCGCCGCCGAACGCAACGAGCGCCGGTTCGCCGCACTGGTGGAGCGGCGATGAGCACGGGTTCGGCGTGAACACCGGCTACGGGATCACAGCGGTCACGCTGGTCGTCGTCGCTACCGCCCTGATCGGGGCCTACGGTCTGCGGATCTCGCGCACGACGTCGGACTTCTACGTCGCCTCCCGCACGGTGTCGCCGCTGTGGAACGCCTCCGCAATCGGCGGTGAGTACCTGTCAGCAGCGAGCTTCCTCGGGGTGGCCGGGCTGATCCTGGCCTACGGCGCCGACATGCTCTGGTTGCCGGTCGGCTTCACCGGGGGCTACCTGGTGATGCTGGTGCTGGTGGCCGCACCCCTGCGCCGCTCCGGGGTCTACACCCTGCCTGACTTCACCGAGCTCCGGCTGGGCTCACCGCGGTTGCGGGCGATGTCCAGCGTGCTCGTCGTCGTCATCTGCTGGCTCTACCTGATGCCACAGTTCCAGGGCGCCGGGCTCACCCTGCGCACCGTCACCGGGGCGCCGGTGTGGGTCGGTGAACTCGTGGTCGTCCTGGTCGTCATCGGCAACGTCGCCGCGGGTGGGATGCGCTCGATTACCTTCGTGCAGGCGTTCCAGTACTGGCTCAAGGTCACCGCGATCACGCTGCCGGCAATCTTTCTCTTCCTCGCGTGGCACTCCGATGGCCGGCCCACCCTCACCGAGGACGAGGAGCCCCGGTTCCGCGAGGCGATCACCGTCACCGCGACGGCCGCGCTGGAGATCCGGGTCTCCGAACCCGTGCGCATCCGCGTCAACGGCATGGTCGACGGGCGCGAACTCGCCGGCAAGGGCCTGCGCCTGGGCATCGGCGAGCACACCGTCGCCGAAGGGACCGCGCTGCAGTTCCCGGCCGGCGCCGTCGCGCCGGTGGCGACCGAGTTGGCGACCAGTACCGATGAGGAGTGGTCGCGTCCGCTCTCCGGGGGACGGGATCATCCGCTTTACACCACGTACTCGCTGATCATCGCGACGCTGCTGGGCACGATGGGCCTGCCGCACATCCTGGTGCGCTTCTACACCAACCCCGACGGTGGCGCGGCCCGTCGCACGACGTTGCTCGTCATCGGTCTGCTCGGGCTGTTCTACCTGACCCCGACGCTGTTCGGCGCACTCGGGCGTATCTACACCCCGGACCTGCTCACCACGGGCCGGGTCGACACGGTGGTGCTCGAGTTGCCGGGGCGGATGATCGGCGGGATCGGCGGGGACTTGCTGTCCGCCCTGGTGACCGCGGGTGCGTTCGCCGCGTTCCTGTCCACCGCCGCGGGCCTGACGATGGCGGTGGCCGCGGCGCTGACTCAGGATGTCTTCCGCGGCTCGGGCGGGCGGGCGGGCATGGGTCGCGGCGGGGGGGTGCGCAGCTTTCGCCTGGCCGCGATCCCAGCCGCTGGGATCCCGTTCGTCCTCGCGCTCGCCGCCGGCGACCTCTCCGTTGCCGACGCCGTAGGCCTTGCCTTCGCGGTGGCGGCCTCCACGTTCTGCCCGCTGCTCGTCCTCGGGGTCTGGTGGGGCGGGCTCTCGCGCACCGGTGCGGCCGCCGGCATGGCGGTGGGCGGGGTCCTCGCCGGCACCGCCGTCGTCGCCACGATCGTCGGCGGGCCCTTCGAGGGCTGGACCGGGGCTCTGCTCGCCCAACCGGCGGCGATCACCGTGCCCGCCGCGTTCGCCGTGATGATCGTCGTCTCATTACTGACGCCCAATCAGGTACCGACCGACGTCCGGCGCATCATGCTGCGCCTGCACGTCCCGGAATCGCTGTTGGTCAATCGCGCCGACCGAGCGCTCCGCACGGAATCGGCAGCGCTGAACGAGGACCCCGCATACCGTGCGGACATCCAGGATGCCCGCAGCTCGATGGGCGACGACGGCGTGGAGTGAGCTCCACGAACCGAATCCAGCGCCCAGACCACGAACCACACTTACCGACAGTGGCGTACTGACGATCCGTCAGCAACGCTGCGCCACCGTCAGTCCGTCGCCGATCGGCACGATCACGGCCTCGACGCGGGCGTCGGCGGCGACGTGGTCGTTGAAGGCCCGCAAGGCAACGGTGTCGGCATCGTTCACCTCGGGATCGACGACCGTGCCCGCCCACAGCGTGTTGTCCACCAGCACCAGACCCCCCGGACGCAACCGGGAGACCACGGCCTCCCAGTAGGTGAGGTAACCGGTCTTGTCCGCATCGATGAACGCCAGATCGATCGCGGGCTCGGCGGGCAGCGTCGCGAGCGTTTCCGCGGCGGGCGCGATGCGCACCTCGATGCGATCGGACACGCCGGCGCGGTCGAAATGCTCGCGGGCGACGTCGGTCCACTCGGTGGAGATGTCGCAGCACAGCAGGCGGCCCTGCGGGGCCAAGCCCCGCGCCAGGCAGATCGCGGAGTAGCCGGTGAAGGTGCCGATCTCCACGGCGAAACGCGGCGCGACCAGGCGGGCGAGCATCGTCATGAACGCGCCCTGCTCCGGGGCGATCTGCATCCGGGCGATCGGGCCCAGGCTCGCGGTGTACTCGGCCAGTGCCACCAGCACCTCATCCGCTGCGGGGGCGCGAGTGCTCACATACGCGGCCAGTTCCGCGGGCAGGAATTGCGACTTCGGGGACATGACTGTGACGTTACTGCCCTTGGCGACAGTCGATTTGTCGCTTACCGTCTGAACGGTCGTTCGTCAGGTGGCACTCCGGCCCCCCGTGAATGCCAAGTCCAAGGAGCAGCAATGCCAGTCCGCCGTCAGCCAGCCTTGCGACTGGCCGTCGCCCTCACCGTGGTCCTCACCCCGATCGTCGCGCTGAGCGTGCCCGGCACCTTCGCCTCGGCCTCCGGGTCGGCCTCTCCTTTCGGCCGGGCCAACAGCGGGGAGACCTCCGCCACGTTCGGCGGCCCGGCGACGCGCGCCACCTGCGGCCCGAATTCGACGCCCGAGGTCGACATCCAGGGGCGCGTCCCGGCGTCGGAACGCGAGAGCGGGGCCTCGTCGGCCGGTTACAAGTGCAATCTCAAGCTTGTCGGGGACTACACCGCGACCGATCCCCAAGGCTTCGAGGGTGCCGAATGGCAACTCGCCCGCTACAAGAACTGCGCCTACTACAGCCAACGCCTGATCGGCGGCGGCCTGCCCGGCACGAAGGGCGGGCTGCCCAAGTTCGATGAGTTGCCGACTCCCCCGCAGGCCCGCCCCGGCACGGTCGTCCTCGATGTGTCGAATCCGAAGGACCCGAAGTTCGCGACCAATATCTTCACCCCGGGTATGGCCGATCCCTGGGAGACGCTGAAGGTCCACCAAGGGCGCGGCCTGCTGGTGGCCACCAACGCCTCGAGCGTCTACGGGGGCGCGTTCATGGGCGTCTACGACGTGTCCAAGGACTGCACCAACCCGGTCAAGCTGTTCGACGGCCCGATCACGGTGATCAACCACGAGGGCAACTTCTCCGCCGACGGCATGACGTACTACAGCAGCGGGCTCGCACCGGGCATCATCTCCGCGATCGACCTGGCCGACCCGCAGGCCCCGAAGCTGCTCACGACGTTCTTCACCACCAACGTCCAGCACGGGCTCTCGACCAGCAAGGACGGGAACCGGCTCTACCTCGCCCACATCAACGACGACCTCGCCTCCAGCGTCGTGGACAGCACCGGCGATCTGGGCAGTCCGATCGGCAACAACGGCATGGGTATCTACGACATCAGCGAGATCCAGGCCCGCAAGGCGAACCCGCAGGTCCGCCGCATCAGCTCCCTGGAGTGGACCGACGGCCAGATCGGCCAGCACACCCTCAACGTGTTCAAGGGCTCGAAGGAATACGTGATCCAGGTCGACGAGGGCGGCCACGGCGGCGCCCGCATCATCGACATCACGAACGAGACCGCACCGACGGTGATCTCCAAGATCAAGACCGAGATCATGATGCCCGCGAACGCGGCCCTGGCCCGCTCGGACACTCAACGTCTGCCGTTCGAGAAGGGCGGCGTCTTCGGTTTCGGCTACAACTTCCACTACTGCAACGTGGACCGCGTCGTGAACCCGGCGATGCTCGCGTGCAGCGCGTTCAACCAGGGCCTACGCGTCTTCGACATCCGTGAACTGGACCGGCCCCGCGAAATCGCCTACTACAACCCCGGTGGCGACGGCACCCTGGCGCCAGGTTCCTTCGGCGGGACCTACTCCGGGTACACCGCCGCGATGCCGCAGTTCGTGCCCGAGCGCAAGGAATTGTGGTTCACCGACCAGGACCGCGGCTTCCTGGTCGTCCGCTTCACCAACGGCTCGTGGATCTCCAAGGTGCGCTCCAGCGCGAAGACCAGCTACGGCAACTGAGGCGCGCCCGTTCAGCATTGTGGCGTAGCTACATAGCGTCCGCTGTATACTTCACTTGTGAAGCGACTACAGATCTACATCGAAGCGGAAGCTGATGAGGCCCTCGCCGCCGAATCGGCGCGCGACGGCGTATCCAAGGCCGCCATCATCCGGCGACTGGTCGCCGAGCACACCGGGCGCGGTGCCGCCGCGGATCCCCTCGACGCTCTGCTCGGTGCGTTCGACGGCGAGTCCGGCGACATCGACGACGTCATCTACGGCCGATGAAGTTCGTCGACACTTCCTTCTGGGTTGCACTGTTCTTCAAGGCCGATGAGCGCCACGGGCCGGCCCGCGAATTGTGGGCGGCACGCTCCGGGGCGCTGCTGACGAGCAACCATGTCCTGGGTGAGACCTGGACCTTCCTGCGGCGGCGCCGCAGCCATGGCGACGCACTCCGCGCCGTGACAGCAATCCAGCAGAGTCCATCAGTAGCGGTCCTGCGCGTGGAGAAGTCTGCGGAGGAGGCAGCGTGGGAATGGCTGGCGCGGCACGCGGATCGCGAGTACTCCTTCGTCGATGCGACCAGCTTCGCGCTGATGCGGCGCCGCCGGATGAATGAGGCCTACGCCTTCGACGGGGGCTTCGCCGCGGCCGGATTCATCGAGCTCCGCCCACCCGCGCCGTCCTGACTCCCCCTGCATCTCCAAGGTTCGCTCCAACGCGAAGACCACTACGGGAACTAATCTCCGACGTCGTGGGATGCATTGGGTTACACTGCATTACATGACGGTGCCGCCACCCTCGGTTCAGCGCTCCTTTCGCTTGGCTCGACGCACGGCCGACGAGCTGGACGCGGCAGCGGACGCCAGCGGGGAGTCGCGCAACGCCCTCGCCGATCGCCTGCTGGCCGAGGCGCTGCGGATGGAGCGGCACCCGTTGATTCGGTTCCGGACCGGGGCCGCTCGCCGCCGTGAACCGATGCTGGTCGGAACGCGACTGCTGGTCCGCGACGTCCTGGCCACGGTGCGCGCCCACGGCAACCATCGGGCTGCTGCCGTGGAGTACTTGGGCGTGCCGCCCCGAACCGTGGACGCCGCGATCGCGTACTACGCCGAGCACCGCGACGAGATCGACGCAGACACCGCATGGGCCGAGCAGATCGCCCACGACGAACGGGCACGTTGGGAACGTCAGCAGGCCGCCCTCGGATGAAGCTGGCCATGGACCACCACTACTCCACGACCATCGCGGCGAACCTGCGCTCGCGCGGTCACGACGTGATCGCCGCGGTGGAACGTGACTGGCACGGCCTCGGTGACGCAGACCTCGTGGACGCCTGCCGGACCGAATCACGTGCGCTGCTGACGAACAACGTCGCGGATTTCGCCATCATCGCGCGTTCGCTCGCTACGGGAGGTCACTCACATCAGGGCCTGATCTTCACCTCGGACACCTCGTTGCCGAGAACCCTGCACACCATCGGCCGCTACGTCGATCTGCTCGATGCAGTGATGCAGAACAACCCCGCCGACGATGCACTGGTCGACACCATCACCTGGCTCGGCCCGCATTCCACGACGTCCGACGATTAGCGTCCGGTCGGCTACCAATCGTCGGACGCACGATGATGGCGGCTCAGACTGGTCGGCTCGGGGCCGGAAGCTCCAACACGCACGAACGGTTCAGTCGCCACGCCAGGTAGGCGATGCCCGCCCGGACCCTGCCGTACCCGTCGAACGGATCGAAGCCCAGATCGGCGATCAGGGCGTCGATGCGGGTCTGCATCGTGCTGTGGTGTACCCCCTCCAACCGCGCCGCCTGCCGGGCGGAGGTCGACCGGATCACCACATCGAGCGTCGCGATGCCCCAGGGGTGCTGCCCCACCTTGTCCACCAGGGAGACGTCGGGCTGATGCGCATCACAGGGCGCGTCGGCGAGCAGGTCGACGAGCCCGGCGTAGGTGTCGGCGTTCAGGACCGGCACCTGGGGCGGGTCACACAGCCTTAGCGCCACCAGCGCGGTCCGGAAGGAGTGGTGCAGGTGATCGACTCCGGTCGCGACGCCGATCCCGGCGGGTCCCGCGTTCAGCGTGACCTGATCCGCCGTCAGAACCAGGGCGTGCATCGGCCCGTAGCGGCTCGGCACGACGTCCTCGGGTACGGCCGGGTGCTCGGTCCAGATCGCGAACAACGGGGCCGCAGCGACGCGATAGGTGCCGGTGGGCATCAGGTTCAGCGAGGCAGCCGCCAGCCGCCGTTCCGCCAGCGGTACCTCGCTGTCGAGCAGCAAGCCCAGGTGGCGGCGGCCGTCGATGTCGCGGGGACCGCGGCTGTGTCGGATCCGCACGCTGAGCGCAAGCCGCTCCAGAATGATGGTGTCGTTGGCGCCCGGCTCACCGTCACGCTCGAGCCAGACACTCAGCCCATCTGAGGCGTCCGCGCAGGTCATGACGGCCGCCGGTCCCGACACGAGTTCGCCGTTCGGATCGATCCGCATGGCGCGCCCAGACCACTCCGAATGGAAACCGGCCACGCAGCCCGACAGCACGGCAGCGGCGGAGAGCAGGCCTCGGGTGTTGACTCCGCCGATGCACAGCTCGTCGAAGCAAGCGATCACCCGCAGCGCGTGGCTCGCCTGCGGGTCGAGTTCGCCGATCCTGCCCAGCAGGTCTTGCACCGTCAGTCACCACCCGCGGGACGCATCAGTCGTCCAACACTTTCGAGACCCAGGCGTCGCGCGTGCGGATCATCTCCCGGCACACCGCGGTATGGGGGGCGAAGATGTCGCAGGCGTGGAACGCACCGGCCCACACGTGCAATTCCGCATCGGACCCGTCCCGCCACATGGCGGCGGCGTAGGCGATCGCCTCGTCGCGGAAGATCTCCACGGAGCCGACATCGATGTAGGCCCGCGGCAGGTTCGAGAAGTCGGTGGCCCGGGCCGGAGCAGCGTAGGGCGAGACGTTGGGGCCGCGGTCCGTACCCAACAGGGCAGCCCATCCGGTCTCGTTGCTGATCCGGTCCCAGACGCCGACGCCGTCGAACTGGTTGGTGGACGGGGTGCGCCCGCGATCGTCGAGCATCGGGTAGGTCAGGACCTGTCCGCAGAGTTTCGGCCCACCGCGATCGCGTGCCGCCAGCGCCAGGCCGGCCACGATGCCCCCGCCGGCGCTGCCCCCGCTGACCAGGATCCGATCGCGGCGGATCCCGAGCTGGTCGGCCTCCTTCGCCACCCACTCCAGCGCGGCATAGCAATCCTCGCGCGGATAGGGGTCGGGGAACTCCGGCGCCCGTCGGTACTCGACGGTCACCACGACCGCGCCGAGCTTGTCGATCCAGTCGAGCACCAGGTGGAATCCGCTGAACCGGTCGCCGAACACCATGCCGCCGGAGTGGACGTGCACGATCCCGGGCCGCGGGCCCACCGCGTGCTCGGAGCGCAGCACGGACACCTCGATGTCCTGCCCGTTGTGCCCTGACACCAGGTGGTCGGTCCGCAGGATCTCTCGCTCGCGGAAGTCCTGCTCCATCGGCGGGGAGACGTACACCGTCCGGATGTGCCCGATGAGGTCCGGCGTAATGCTGGGCGGGATCGTCCCGCCGAGGACCGCGAGCGCGGCCTTCAGTTCGGGGTCGAACTCGGGCCGCACGATCGCCATCAGTCCTCCGCACCGTCAATCGCCATCCTGCCGGACCGGGGAGCGTCCCACCATCCCGGCGCAGCACCCAACCGACAAGACGGCGGGTTTTCGTCGCCCCCACCCGCCAGCTGGCGGACAGCAGGCGCCGACGCCGGGACGTAGGCCGGCAGCCGACAAATCCGGCACCTGCCGGCGTTAGGGCGAGCCGCCAACTGGCGGTTGTGGCGCTCGACTCACCACCGGAGTCTTACGCCTTATCGCGGCTCGCTGTCACCAGATGGCGGTCAATCAGTCTGACGCAATGTCATTCCTTCCAGCGAGGCAGGAGCTTACGAATGGCAGCACCAAGAATGGCGTGGCTGCGGGTGGCCGTCGCGGTGACCGTGGTGGTCGTTCCGATCTGCGCGCTCGCCCTTCCCGGCACCATCGCCAGCGCAACCGGCCCCCTCTACTCTCCGCTGAGCCACTTCCCCAACGGCGAGACCAGCGCCACCTTCCAGGGCCCCGTGCCGCGCGCAACGTGCGGGCCAGGATCCAAGCCCGAGGTCGACATCCAGGGCCGTGTCCCGGTGTCCGAGCGCGTCAGCGGCGCCTCCTCCGACGGCTACCGCTGCAACCTGGAACTGGTCGGCCAGTACGGACCCGACGACCCGAACGGGTTCGAGGGCGCGGAGTGGCAGCTAGCGCGTTACAAGCACTGCGCCTACTACAGCCAGCGCCTCGCCGGTGGCTCCTACCCGAACGCCGCGGGCGTGCTAGCGCCAGACCGGGAGACGAGGTACGCCAGCAAACTCGGCCCTCAGCAGCGCCCAGGCACCGTCGTGGTCGACGTCTCCGACCCCACGGACCCGAAGTACGCGACCAACATCTTCACCCCGGGCATGGCCGACCCCTGGGAGACGCTCAAAGTGCACGCCGGCCGCGGTCTGCTCGCGGCCACCAACGCCCTCGGCTTCCAGGGCGGGGCGTTCATGGGGATCTACGACATCTCCCAGGACTGCACGAAGCCCATCAAGCTCTTCGACGGCGCGATCACCGCGATCAACCACGAGGGCAACTTTTCCGCCGACGGCATGACCTACTACACCGGTGGCCTGGACCCGGGCATCATCTCCGCGGTCGACGTCTCCGACCCGCGCAACCCGACGCTGCTGACCACATTCTTCGCCAAGAAGGGTCAGCACGGGATGAGTACCAGCCGCGACGGGAACCTGCTGTTCCTCTCCCACATCGACGAGGACTGGCCGAAGGGATTCTTGGTGTCCGTCAAACCGATCCCGTCGGTCCTCGGGGGCAACGGCATGGGATCTACGACATCTCCGAGATCCAGGCCCGCAAGCCCAACCCCCAGGTCCGCCTGATCAACGCCCTCGAGTGGCGTGACGGCCAGCTCGGCCAGCACACGCTGAACTTCACCAAGGCCGGCAAGGAGTACGCGATCGAGGTCAGCGAGTTCGGCCACGGCGCCGCGCGCATCATCGACATCACCGACCTGCGGGATCTCACGGTCATCTCCAAGCTCAAGACCGAGATCATGATGGCGGAGCACGCGGACCTGGCTGCCACCGATCTCTACCGCGCACCGTTCGAGATGGGCGGGATCATCCCGTTCGGCTACAACTTCCACTACTGCAATCTCGACCGGTTGGAGAATCCCTCGATGCTGGCGTGCAGTGCCTTCAACCAGGGCCTGCGCGTGTTCGACATCCGTAATCTCGCCAAGCCGAAGGAGATCGCGTACTACAACCCCGGCGGCGACGGCACCCTGCAGCCCGGCTCCCACGGCGGCACCTACTCGGGCTACCCCGCGGCAATGCCGCAGTTCGTTCCCGAGCGCAAGGAACTGTGGTTCACCGACATGGACCGCGGCCTGTTCGTCGTCCGCTTCACCAATGGGTCCTGGATCAGCAAGGTCCGCTCCAGCAAGGACAGCAGCCACGGCAACTAGGGGAGGAAAGTTTACGACGTCCGAGGATTAGCGTCCGGTGGGCTACCAATCGTCGGACGCAAGCAGGATGGCTGCGTGATCTACTCGACCGCGTCGGCCCCCGGTTCTCCGGGGCCGGCGCGGCACCTTCATCTCAGGAGTCACAATGCGCAGTGCCGGCGACGCCGTGGTGCTGGCGCACGGGCTCTCCGGGGGCCGCGACGTCCCGATCTCGTTGACCCTGGCCATGACCGGCGCCGGACTCGCGGTCCTGCTCTCGTTCGTGATCATGGCCGCGCTCTGGCGTACCTCGGTGCTGCGCGGCAGCGCCGCCGGCCGACCGCTACCGGGCTGGTTCCAGCGCGCGGCCGACTCGCGCGTGACCCGCGCCGCGCTGCGCGGACTTGGCCTGGCCCTGGCGGTGTACTTCGTGGCCGCCGCGGCGTACGGCCCCGATGATCCGCTGGTCAACCCGACCGCCGGCGTCGTCTACATCTTCTTCTGGGTTGGGCTGATCCCGGCCTCGCTGCTCTTCGGGCCGGTCTGGCGCCTACTCAACCCGCTGCGCACGCTGCACCAGCTGATCGCCCTGATCGCCGGCCAGGGCGCCGGCCGCGGCCTGCGGCCACTTCCCGAACGGATCGGGTACTGGCCGGCCGCCGCGGGCCTGCTGGTGTTCACCTGGATCGAGCTCGTCGCCCCGGCCAGCGACCAGCCTCGCGTGCTGCTGCAGTTCTTCGGCCTTTACGCGGTCGTGCACCTGATCGCAGCCTCGATCTACGGCGCACAGTGGTTCGAACGGGCAGACGCCTTCGAGGCCTATTCGAATCTGACGGCGCGTCTGTCGCCGTTGGGTCGCCGGGACGACGGCCTGCTGGTGCTCCGCAATCCGTTCGACGGCCTGGATTCGGTCCGCCTGGCGCCTGGCCTGGTCGCGCTGGTGTGCATCTGGCTGGGCTCGACCGCCTACGACGGCTTCACCCGCTCCGGTGCCTGGCGCACGATCGTGCGCGAAGGCCTTGCGGCTGGCGTCGTGCCCTATGACGCCGACGGCATCAAGACGATCGGCTTCGTGGTGATCATCGCCCTCGCCACCGGTCTCTACGTCGGCTCCACCGCATTGGCCGCCCGCTTGGGCGGCGGCCGGGCCCGGGAGATGCCCGGGCAGTTCTCCCACTCGCTGGTGCCGATCGCGATCGGCTACACCCTGGCGCACTACTTCTCGCTGGCCGTCTTCGCCGGGCAGCGCACGGTCGCGCTCGCCTCGGACCCCTTGGACAACGGCTCGAACCTGTTCGGCACCGCGAACTACGAACCGGATTACGCGATCCTCTCCGACGCTCAGATCGCCGTCATCCAGGTGGCCGCGGTGATCACCGGACACGTACTCGGCGCTGTTGCAGCCCACGACCGAGCGGCCCGCCTGTTCAGCCACGAGCGCGCGGTCACGAGCCAGCTCCCGCTGCTGGGCCTGATGCTGGCCTACACAACGGGGGGTCTGTCGCTCCTGTTTGCCAGCTGAGTAATTCTCAGGGAGATTTGTCCCTTACGCCTGTGACCTGCCCCATTCGGAGTAACACCCCGACCGTTCGTCGCACACATCGGCCTCCCGACGATCGGTCAAGAATGCCCCTGCCGATCATGACCTGCTCTTTCCTACTGTTAGCCCGCACCGCTGTGCCTGCCATGCGAGAGACCGGAGAACCTTGTGTCCGAACTCGATGAACCCACCCAGGGCCGCCGAGCCCAACTCGACGATGCCCATCAGGAGATCTACAACTCCCCCGAGTTCGCCGAGTTGCGCATGCGCTTCCGGCGACTGGTCTTCCCGCTCGTCGTCGCCTTCATGGCGTGGTACCTGCTCTACGTGCTCGTCGCGACCTACGCCCGCGACTTCATGGCCGAGGAACTCGTCGGCCGGATCAACGTGGGTCTGGTGTTCGGCATCCTGCAATTCATCTCCACCTTCGGCATCGCGTACCTCTACGCGAAGCGGGCGGAGACCGAGATCGATCCGCTCTCCGGGAAGTTGCAGGAGCGCTACAACTCTCACGGAGGCCAGCAGTGACCGGCACTGAGGTACTGACCCTGTCGATGTTCGGCGCCGTCGTGGTGCTGACGCTCTTCATCACCCTGCGCGCGTCCCGGCAGAACGCCACCGCGTCAGACTTCTACTCCGGTGGGCGCGGCTTCAGCGGCTTCCAGAATGGGCTCGCGATCTCCGGGGACTACATGTCCGCGGCCAGCTTCCTGGGCATCTCCGGCCTGATCGCGCTCAACGGCTACGACGGCTTCCTGTACTCGATCGGCTTCCTCGTGGCCTGGCTGGTCGCGCTCCTGCTGGTGGCCGAGCTCATGCGCAACACCGGCCGCTACACGATGGCCGACGTGCTGTCCTTCCGGATGAAGCAGCGCCCGGTGCGCACCGCGGCGGCGACCTCCACGATCGTCGTCTCGATCTTCTACCTGCTGGCCCAGATGGCCGGCGCGGGCGCGCTCGTCGCCCTGCTGATCGGTGCCTCCAGTGACACCGCGAAGAACCTGACGATCGTCGCGGTCGGCGGGCTGATGATCATCTACGTCACGGTCGGCGGCATGCGCGGCACCACCTACGTGCAGATCGTCAAAGCGGTGCTGCTGGTCACCGGCACGCTCGTCGTGGTGTTCCTGACGCTGCTGGAGTTCAAGTTCAACTTCTCCAAGATGCTCAACGACGCGGCCAGCGCAAGCGGTCGGGAGGTCGAGGAGTTCCTCGGCCCGGGTTTGAAGTACGGACTGACCGGCACCACGCAGATCGACTTCATCTCGCTCGCGCTCGCTCTCGTCCTGGGGACCGCCGGCCTGCCACACATCTTGATCCGCTTCTACACCGTCCCGACAGCCAAGGACGCCCGGATCTCGGTCATGTGGGCGATCGCCATCATCGGTGGCTTCTACCTGTGCACGCTGGTCCTCGGTTTCGGTGCAGCAGCCCTCGTCGGCCCGGAAACGATCAAGGCCGCTGGGCAAGGTGGCAGTCTCGCCTCGCCCTTGCTCGCCGAGGAAGTCGGCGGCGGGGACGGATCCGTGGGAGGCGCGCTTCTGCTCGCGTTCATCTCCGCGGTGGCCTTCGCGACCATCCTCGCGGTGGTGGCCGGACTCACCCTGGCGTCCTCGTCGTCCTTCTCGCACGACCTGTACGCCAACGTGATCAAGCGCGGCAACTGCTCGGAGCAGGAGGAGGTCAAGGTCGCCCGGATCGCTGCCTTCGTCATCGGCGGGATCGCGATCGTGCTCAGCCTGTTCGCGCAGGACCTGAACATCGCGTTCCTGGTGGCGCTCGCGTTCGCCATCGCCGCGTCGGCGAACCTGCCGGCGATTCTGTTCAACCTGTACTGGCCGCGGTTCAACACCCGCGGTGCGACGTGGTCGATCTACGGCGGTCTCACGACCTGCCTCGGACTGATCGTGTTCTCCCCGAACGTCTCCGGGTCGGCGACAGCGTTGTTCGAGAACAACGACTTCTCGTACTTCCCCCTGGCGAACCCGGGGATCATCTCGATCCCGGCGGGCTTCCTCTTCGGCGTCATCGGCACCCTCACCTCGAAGGAGCCGGAGACCGAGAAGGCCTACGAGAACTTCGAGGTGCGGGCACTCACCGGCGCCGGCTCTGAGCAGGCAACCTCGCACTGAACCACCGCCCCCGCCGGCGGCGCCCAACCTCACTGGGGCGCCGCCGGTCGGCGTTAACGACACCGGACATTTCGGACTCAGGAGACGCACGTGAGCGACACCCCGACCCAGGACGCCCTGTCCAACCTCAGCCAGGAAACCCGCAAGTTCGCCCCACCCGCAGCCTTCGCCGCGGCGGCCAACGCCCAGGCGGATCTCTACGACCACGCAGCCAAGGACCGGCTCGGGTTCTGGGCCGAACAGGCGAGTGAACTCACCTGGACCCAGCCGTGGGACGAGGTCCTGGACTGGACCAACGCGCCGTTCGCGAAGTGGTTCGTCGGAGGCAAGCTCAACGTCGCCTACAACTGCGTGGACCGCCACGTCGAGTCCGGGCACGGCGCCCAGGTCGCCTTCCACTGGGAGGGCGAGAACGGGGACACCCGCACGATCACGTACTCCGACCTGCACCGGATGGTCTGCCAGGCCGCGAACACCCTGACCGACCTCGGGGTGCTCGCCGGGGACCGCGTCGCGATCTACATGCCCATGATCCCTGAGACCGCCGTCGCGATGCTGGCCTGCGCCCGCATCGGTGCCGCGCACTCGGTCGTCTTCGGTGGATTCTCCGCCGAGGCGCTGGCATCCCGGATCCTCGACGCCGATGCCCGCGTCGTCATCACCGCTGACGGTGGCTATCGCCGCGGGTCAGCTGCCGCGCTCAAGCCCGCCGTCGACGAGGCGCTCGCGCAGTGCCCGAAGGTACGGCACTCCCTGGTGGTGCGCCGCACCGGACAGGACGTGGACTGGACCCCCGGCCGCGACGTGTGGTGGCACGAGAGCGTGGAGACCGCCTCGGCCGAGCACGCGTGCGAGTCCTTCGACTCCGAGCACCCGCTCTACCTGCTCTACACCTCGGGCACGACCGGCAAGCCCAAGGGCATCCTGCACACCAGCGGCGGGTATCTGACGCAGGCGGCCTACACCCACAAGATGGTCTTCGACCTCAAGCCCGAGACCGACGTCTACTGGTGCACCGCCGATGTCGGCTGGGTCACCGGGCACACCTACATCGTCTACGGCCCGCTCGCGAACCGCGCGACCTCGGTGATGTACGAGGGCACCCCGGACACCCCTCATCAGGGCCGCTGGTGGGAGATCGCGCAGAAGTACGGCGTGACGATCCTCTACACCGCACCCACCGCGATCCGGACCTTCATGAAGTGGGGCGAGGAGATCCCGAACACCTTCGACCTGTCGAAGATCCGCCTACTCGGCAGCGTCGGGGAGAACATCAACCCCGAGGCGTGGATGTGGTACCGCCGCGTCATCGGTGGCGACCAGGCTCCGATCGTGGACACCTGGTGGCAGACCGAGACCGGCGCGATCATGATCTCCCCGCTGCCCGGCGTCACCGCCACCAAGCCCGGTTCGGCGATGCGCCCGCTGCCCGGCATCGGGGCCGACGTCGTCGATGACAACGCGGTCGGAGTTCCGGACGGGCACGGCGGCTACATGGTGCTGACCGAGCCGTGGCCGGCGATGTTGCGCGGCATCTGGGGCGACGACGAGCGTTTCAAGGAGACCTACTGGTCGCGCTTCGCCGGGCTGTACTTCGCCGGCGACGGGGCCAAGAAGGACGACGACGGCGACATGTGGCTACTCGGCCGCGTCGATGACGTCATGAACATCTCCGGGCACCGGATCTCCACCACCGAGGTCGAGTCCGCGCTGGTCTCGCACCCGAAGGTGGCGGAAGCCGCTGTCGTCGGGGCGACCGACGAGACCACCGGCCAGGCCATCGTCGCCTTCGTCATCCTGCGCGGCAGCGCGGGGGACGGCGGCGCGGACGTCGTCGCCGAACTGCGGTCCCACGTGGCCAAGGAGATCGGCGCGATCGCGAAGCCCCGTCAGATCCTGGTCGTGCCGGAGCTGCCCAAGACCCGCTCGGGCAAGATCATGCGCCGCCTGCTCCGCGACGTGGCCGAGAATCGCGCGATCGGCGACGCCACGACGCTGGCCGACACCGGAGTGATGGCCGCGATCTCGGCCAAGCTGCCCTCGGCCGCCAGCGAGGACTGAGCAGGTGACGTCCGAAGGAGTGGCCGCAATAGCGACCACTCCTTCGGACGTTCGCGTTAAGCCCGGCGCGGTTACTCGACGACGAGCTCACCAAGCATGAACGGATGGACCTGGCACACGAAGTCGTAGGTGCCGGGCTTGAGCTTGTCGGTGCCACGCACCTCGCTCACCAGCATCCAGTCGACCAGTCCGCTGCTGAATCTGGTCCGCGGACAGGTACGCGGATCCCTGGTGTAGGGGGGCGCCGTGCAGCCGGGGATGAACTCATCGATGCTGTGCGAGGGGATTCCCTGCACGACGTCGTAGTTGCCGAAGGTGAAGGTCTCACCGCGCTTGATGGTGATCGTGGACGGGACGTACTGCCAACCAACGACAAAGGCATCGGCCGGGTGGGCCTGAGCCGTCCGGACCGCCGGCGGGCCCGGATCTGACGCCTGGGCACTCCCGGGTACCCAGGCCAGGCCCAACGCGACCAGGGACGCGCCGGTCAGAACTCGTAGCCGCATGCTCGTGCTCACGGAGATCTCCTTTCGCTACGAGACCGAGAAGGACGGGAAGGTGACCCGCGCTCCCTCGAGCGGTCGGCTACCTGCCAGACCCAACACGAACGGATGTGGCAGACAGCCGGCGTGCACCTGCAGACCGATCAGGACCCGCAGGGTGTCGCCGATCGCCGGAGTGTTGAACAGCGGCACAGCGACGGTCCCGCTCTCGTTGTACTTCGGACCGAACGCAGCCCGGTGGCCGAGTACCTTCTTGTTCTTCCCGAGGACGAGCACGTCGATGATCGGGTGCTCGGTCATGATCGCGTCCGTGTAGTCCACCGCGACCCGCGAGACCTTGTCGGTCACCTTGTGGCTGCCGACCAGGGTGGCGCGGGGGCCGTCACCGATGCAGTGCACCGTGCCGGCCTGGCGGCTGTTGTGCTGCAGGATCGTGATCGTGCCGGAGGCGGTGTCGACTTCTTTGAACGTCGAGGAGTCACCGCCCGCCGGACCGACCTGGTAGCCGGGAACGGCCGTGACACCGGCGCCGGCGGGGCCGACCGAGTTTGCCGCCAGCAGGGCGGCCGTGAACGCCGTGGCGCAGATTCGGGTGCTGGCACTCGACATGGTGACCCCCTTTCAGGGCTGGTAGTCCGGCGCGGTGACGAAGTTCCAGAATTCGCGGCGGGTACGTGGGCCGATGATCTGGTTGCTGCGGTACGGGGCAAGTTCGCGAGGCGTCGCCGGATTGACCAGGTAGGCATCGCGCATCTTCTGCACGTCGTCGTTGGCGATGATGCCGCGCTTGGCGTCGGGGTCGATGCCGTAGGCCTCGGCGGCATTGCGGCCCAAGATCCCGTTGCGGATGCTGCGTTCGGGGTGCGGCCTGCCGTCCTTGGGCCAGCCCTTCACGTCCGGGTGACCGTCGTAGCTGGAACCGCGCAGCGCGTTGCGGCGCGGGTCCCACCGGTCGCCGTCGAGGCCGTGCGGGAGGTTGTAGAGCTCCTTGGCCTCGCTGCTGAACTGAATGGCGCGCATCGTCACGTACTGCGGCTGCGGGTTGCCGTACCAGATGCAGTCCGTGCCGAGCACGACCCGCCTCGGCCCGCAGTAGGTGATCATCTTGCCGAGCAGGTGCACGGCCTGGTCGGCGTCGTTCATCACGTTCCACCAGACGCTGCCCAGCTCGGCGTACATGTTGACGGTGTTGCCGTGCTCCAGACCTTTGGGTACGAACTTGGTCGCGTCCCAATGGTTCTCGCGCAGGCTCTTGACGAACGCATCGACGCTGCGGTTGGAGGAGTTGACCTTCTCGTCGCCCGGGTAGGCCTCCATGTACTCGCCGTCATAGCCACAGTGATAGGTGTAGAACTTCACGTCCGGGTACTGACGGCCAATCACTCCCATGTCGCGCGGGGAGAACTTCGCCGAGTCGAAGGTGCCGTTGAACGCGAGGCCCTTGTGGGTGCAGATGACCTTGGGCCGGTTGTACTTGTCGGAGATGTCGCGGATGTGCTCGACGATCGCCATGCCGTTCTCGTCGTCGAACCACCAGCCGTTCATCGGCGGGGCACTGCCGAGCGGGGGTGGCGTGCCGGCGGTGGCGTCGCCCCAGCCGCAGTAGAGCTTCCACCCGTGGATGTCCATGGTCCGCGCGGTCATCTCCATCCAGTCGAAGTCCTCGGCCTGATGCAGCGGCGTGACGCCGGGCTGGATGAAGCCCCGGTTGGGCTGGGCGAACGCGTGGATGAAGCAGCGCTGCGAGCCCGACAGGTCGTTGGCGAGATCTGCGGTCTCCTTCGCGTAGGCGACCGGCAGGATGTTGGTCGCGTCCGGGAGGTTCGGCAGCGCGGTGAGCAGGCTGACGGTGGTGGACGAGTCGAGGAACATCTCCTTGAAGTAGTGGTAGCGCCCGAGGTTCTCCATCGGGTCGATCTCGCCGCCGAACCCGAAGCCACCGTTGCCGCGCAGATCTCCGTTCGAACCCTGGCCGGGAAGCTGACCCATCGCCTGCGAGGTCCACAGGGCGAGGAACTGGGCGAAGCCGGGGTTCTCCGTGCGCCAGCGGCCGGCGGCGTCGAGGTGGTGGCCCTGGGTGTCGAGGATGAACTCACCGGGCAGGTTCGCCAGCTGCGCCCCCGGATTCTCCAGGTCGATCTCCGGGCCGGGCAGGACGTCCGCGGCCCAGGCGTAGCTGCCCCAGCGGCCAGCGGTCACCGCGTTGATGGCCCAGATGCCGATCGCGTACCCCGCGGCCGTCCGTACGAACGAACGGCGATCCATGTTGAACCTGCGGCGATAGTGCTCGATCTTCTCGTCCTGCAGTTTCATGATCTGGATCTGCTGCCGGGTCGGCGGCTTCGGCACGTACTCGCCGTTGGACGCCGGCATGACGTCGATCGAGACGTCCTCGGGAATGTCGGGCCAGGTCTCTTTCCAGGGCACGTTCACTGCTGACTCCGCTCCTCGCCGGACCGCAGCCCGGCGTCGGGCTCGCGGCGATCACCGCCACCCTGACCCCGCGCGTTGACCAGCCACAATGGGCCGAAGGTGGAACACCCGCAGGGGTTGTGCCCTCGGGCTGCGGGCCTAGGGTTGGTTCCACCTCCCCACGAAGCTGGCAGGCTCCCATGCTGAGTTTGCGCGAGTACCGATCGGTGCTTTCCGTGCTGCGCGAGTGCGAGGAGGCCGACGGCACCGATGAGTTCCGGGCGATCGCGCTGCGCGCCATCCATGAGCACCTCGGCTACGAGCGGCTCACCTTCTACCTGGGCATGCATCCCTCTGTCCGCCTCGCCCTGCGAGACCCGGTGACCGTAGGGGTACCCAAGCCCGTCATCGACAGCTATCTCTCTCGCTTCGCTGTCCTCGATCCGTTCGGCGCCGACCACGGCCGCGGTCTGTTCTGCGTGGACGGGATGGCAGGCCTCCCGCAGGTCCTCGACAGCGCCCTCACCCCTGCGCACGAGGAGTACCTCGCCGACTTTCTCGACCCGACGGGAATCACCGACAAGGTCATGCTCTGGCTCGACACCGAACTGCCGGTGCATGGCTTCCTCGGCGTGATCGCTGCCGGCGACCGGGCCTTCGACAAGCGCGACCGGGAAATGCTGGACCTGCTGCGCCCACATCTGACGTACATGCTGCGCGCGCACCTGCGCCAGAGCCCGCAGCCCGACACCGGATCGCTCACCACTCGTGAGCATGAGGTCGCGCGCCTTGTCGCGGACGGCTGGTCGAACCGCGCCATAGCTCGACACCTGGACATCTGCGAAGGCACCGTCAAGAAGCACATCACGCGGGTGCTGACGAAGTCCGACGTCCGTTCCCGCACCGAGCTCGCGGTCCGCTGGCGCACCGGGGTCTAGGCCCGGAGACTTTGCTCTGACGTCCGAAGAAGTGGTCGCAATTGCGACCAGTTCTTCGGACGTTACGCCATTCGGTGTGGCTTGTGCCGATATGCGCGTGAACGCGACTGCTCCGCAATACGGTGGCGGCATGATCTTCCGACGCCGCGCACTGGCTGCCGCAACCGCCTCCGTCGCCCTGCTCGCACTCACGGCGTGCAGCTCCGAGGAGGCCATCGAACTCGCCGCGGCAGTACCCGCCGCGCTCATCACCCCGACGGCAGCGCCGGCGCCCGGAATCGCCGACTTCTGTACGGGCTACCTCGACCGCGATGCCGCCTTCATCGCCCTGGGTGGTGGCACCGAGGCGGAGGCGATCGCGGTGCGACCGGCCTACGACGCCGCGCTGGACACGCTCACCGGCACGGCGCCCGCCGAGCTCGCGGCCGACGTGGGGGTCATCGCCGAGCAGACCCGTAAGGCTCTCGACACCGGCCGGTTCGCGATCTTCGACTCCGCCGACCTGCTCAACGCCGATGCCCGGGTCGATGAGTTCGCCCGCACCAACTGCGGCTTCCTCCAGCTCCAGCTCGCGGTCTCCGAGGCCGGGCTTGCGCAAGGGCCGTCGAGTCTGCCGGCCGGTCCGGTGGCCCTGACCCTGAGCAACACCACCAACGCCGGGCGGGAAGTGCGCATCAGCCGGATCGCGGACGCAGTGACAGTCACCGCGATGGCGCTCCTCGAGATGACCGAGGAGGTCCGCGCGGGCAATCTGACCTTCGCCGGATTCGCCTACGCCGAGCCGGGCAAGAGTGAGACCTCCTTCTACAACCTCGGATCCGGCCGCTACCTCGTCGAGGTCTACGGCGAGGACTCCAAGCCCGAGGTCTCCTCAGCACAGAACGTCGCGGAGTTCACCGTCCGCTGACTGCTCGCGCCATGCCAGCGGGGGTGGATGCACTAACCTGGCCGTGGTGCGCCGGGAAGTCTGGTCGGCAATTCTTCTGCCGACGCCCAGACCCCAGGAGGCGCCTTCGTGGCCGCCAATGTCCCCGCGTCACCCCGTACGGTGTTCTTCGGGCGGCTGCCCTCCGGCGAGGGTCGTTACCTCACGCACGTCCTGCGCAATGAAACAGTCGGCGGATTCATTCTGCTGTCGATGGCCCTGGTCGCGCTGATCTGGGCCAACTCGCCGGTCAGTGACTCCTACACCGACCTGCGTGAGGCGCGGGTAGGGCCGGCGTCGCTACACCTGAATCTGGATCTTCAGACCTGGGCCGCCGACGGTCTGCTCGCGATCTTCTTCTTCGTCGCGGGGCTCGAGCTCAAGCGCGAACTGGTCGTGGGTCAGCTCAGCAGGGTCTCCGACGCGCTGCTCCCGGTCGGGGCGGCCGCGGCCGGGATGCTGGTGCCGGCACTGGTGTACCTCGCGATCACGGCAGGCGAGCCCGGCGCCGCTCGCGGCTGGGCCATCCCCACCGCCACCGACATCGCCTTCGCCCTCACCGTATTGGCCGTCATCGGCTCGTCGCTGCCCACCGCACTGCGAGCCTTTCTGCTCACCCTGGCCGTGGTCGATGACCTGGGCGCGATCCTGATCATCGCAGTCGCCTACACCGAACAAATCGACTTCCGTGCGCTCGGCGTTGCCGTGCTCGGTATGGCCAGCTACGCCTGGCTGCAACGGCAGCGGGTTACCGCCTGGTGGATCTACGTCCCGCTCGCGCTGGGGGTCTGGGGCTTCATGCATGACAGTGGCGTGCACGCCACCGTCGCCGGCGTCGCCTTGGGCATGCTGACCCGAGTACGACCCGACGTCGGCGAGTCACACTCCCCGGCCGAGCGCTTGGAGCACCGCATCCGGCCGCTGTCCGCCGGATTCGCGTTGCCGGTCTTCGCACTGTTCAGTGCGGGCGTCGCCCTGTCCGGCGACGACCTACGCTCTGCGGTCGAGGACCCCGCGGCGATCGGCGTCGCGGTCGGGCTGGTACTCGGCAAGCTGATCGGCGTAGTCGGCGGGACGTGGCTGATGGCTCGGTTCACCCGTGCGACGCTGAGCCCGGACCTGGCCTGGAGCGACATCGTCGGCGTCGCCGCCCTCGCCGGGATCGGGTTCACGGTCTCCCTGCTCATTGGTGACCTGGCGTTCACCGGCGACCCCGCGCGCGCAGACGCGGTCAAGATCGCTGTCCTGATCGGGTCCTTGATCGCGGCCACCTTGGCGACGGTCCTGCTGCGCCGCCGGGAGCGGCACTACCGCGCCCTGGCGGTGGCCGAGCCGGGCCCCGACGCGCAGGAATGACGGGCCCTGGCGGCGTCGGAGTCGATCGACGGGGCAGACTGACCCCGGCACAGCTGAGCGGAGGACACATGAGTGAGTGGCGTAACGGGCGCCTGGACGGTTCCGGCCTCACCACGTCCACACCGCAGGAGAAGGCCGAGCCCTCGTTGGGTGAACTGGTCGCGGCCGCGAGCCGGGACGCCTCGATCCTGATCCGCAGTGAGATCGAGTTGGCCAAGCGCGAGCTCAAGGTCGAGGCCCGCAACGCCGCCGTCGGTGGCGGGATGTTCGGCGGCGCCGCGGTGTTCGGCCTGTTCGCCCTGATCATGCTGTCCTTCGCCGCCGCCTTCGGCCTGGATACCGTCCTGCCGACTTGGGCGGCGTTTCTGATCGTCGGCGGCTCGTACCTGCTTTTCGCCGTCGTCATGGCTCTGATCGGTGTGGGTGCGATCAAGAAGGTCGGGCCGCCCAAGCGCACGCTGCGTACGGCCAAAGAGACTGTCCGGGTCCTGAAGACCCGCGGTAAGGCGGGCAAGGGCAATAAGGCCGCTGCTCCCGCCCGCGGAGCCTGAGCCCCATCACGTCCGCGTGATGACCGACACCGACGTCGTGCAGGTCGAAGGGCCGTGGTTACACCGTCAGATCGCGGCCAACGGCGCCCGATTCCACATCGCCGAGGCCGGGGGCGGGCCTTTGGTGCTACTGCTGCACGGCTACCCGACGTTCTGGTGGACCTGGCGTCATCAGCTCACCGCGCTCGCTGACGCGGGCTACCGGGCGGTGGCGATGGACCTGCGCGGGTACGGCGGCAGCGACAAGACCCCCCGCGGGTACGACCCCTTCACCCTGACCAACGACGTGGCCGGGGTGATCCGGTCGCTGGGCGCTCCGCGAGCCGCGCTCGTCGGCCATGGCTGGGGCGGGTTGATCGGCTGGGCGGCCGGGGTCTTTCACGCCGACCTGGTCTCGGGCCTGGTCGCGGTGTCCGCGGCTCACCCACGCCAGATGCGGGCGGCTCTGACCGGTGGCCGCCGCCAGCTCGCCGCGTCGAGTTATGTGCTCGGCTACCAGCGACCCTGGATCCCGGAACGCCAGCTGACCCGCGACGATTCGGGCGCGGTCGAGGACCTCCTGCGGGCCTGGAGCGCGAGCAGCACCTGGCCGGACACCGACAGCATCCATCGCTATCGCGCGGCCATGCAGATCGAGTCCGTCGCGCACTGCGCCCTGGAGTACCACCGCTGGGCGGTGCGCTCGGTGGCCCGGCCCGACGGACTGCGCTTCGCCCGCCGGATGCGCGAGCCGTTGCGCTGCCCCGTGCTGCAGATCCATGGCGCGCTCGACCCGGTCGTGCTGCCGGTGACCGTCGCCGGCTCCGAGCGCTACGTCGAGGGCCCCTATCGCGCGGCGATGCTCCCCGGCGTCGGGCATTTCCCCCAGGAGGAGGACCCGGCTGCCCTCAACGCGGCGTTGCTCGGCTGGCTCGGCGAGCACGAGCCGGTGAACGATCCTTAGACGCAGTCGCGGGTGGAGACCTTGTCGGTGGCTCGGCGCCCGCGCTCGGCGTCGAGTTGGACCTCCTCGGCGGTGAGTGCGTAGCCGGTCTGGGAATCCTCGACGGACTTGGCAAAGATCAGCCCGTAGACGTCGCCGTCGGGTGAGAGCAACGGGCCACCGGAGTTGCCGGGCTCGATCCGCGCGAAGATCGAGAACACATTGCGCTCCACGACGCCGGTGTTGTAGATGTCCGGCCCGCGCGCATTGATCTCGTCACGGATGCGGGCCTTCTCCAAACGGTAGGGGCCGTTGAGCGGGAAGCCCGCAACCACGGCGGAGTCGCGGCGGCTCCCGGTGAAGTCCAGATTCAGCGCCCTCGCCTTCAGACCCGGGACGTAGATGATCGCGATGTCGCGGTCCTCGTCGAAGAGGACGATCCGGCCGGGCAGCTTCTCCTCGACCCCACCGACCGACACCGTCGGTTCGTCGACCCCGGCTACGACGTGGGCATTGGTCATCACCCGCTCGGGGGCATAGACGAACCCGCTGCCCTCCAACGCCTTGCGGCAGGACCTGGCCGCCCCTTCCACCTTGACGATGCTCGCGCGTGCCGCCTTGATCGCGGCGGCGGCCAGGGGCCCGGAGTCGGGCTCCTCGACCTTGGCGATGCGCTCGTTGTCGAAGGGCCGGAACACCTGGGTGAGGCCGTTCTGATCCAGCACGCGCGAGAGCGAGGCATAGAGCCGGTCGGCTCCCGAGGGCATCAGGTCGTCGACGAACCCGAGCACCTCGGACTGGCGCACCTGCTGGCTCAGGTTCGGTACCGGGGCGCTGGCCAGCGCGGAGCCGATGAACCAGGACACCGTCAGCAGCGAGATCACCCCGAGCAGCCCACCGGTGACCGCATCGATGGCGTGCCCGGGTTGCCAGGTGACGAACCCACGGATCCAGGCCCCGGCCGCCGACCCGAGCACCTGCCCGAAGGTCGCCATACCGAGCACCGTGGCAATCGCGAGGATCGCCTGTCCGACCTCGCCGTCGACGACCTTCACGACGTCGGGGGCGAGATAGATCCCCACCAGACCGCCGACCAGGAAGCCGGCGAACGCCGCGAAGCCGATGATGAAGCCCTGGCGGTAGCCGGCAAAGGCGAAGGACACGCACGCGATCAACAGGACGAGATCGACCACACTCACGAGGTCACCTCCGCGCCCAGATCCCCCATCGCCAGCCGCAGGATCTCGGCGGGCAGTTCCTCGATCCGCCCGGCGTCCCAGGGGCGTTCCCACCCGGCCAGGCGCATCAGCCGGTCCAGTACGCCGGCCGTGAAACCCCACACCAGCATGTCGTTGACCCGGAAGCCGGGTGAGGTCCGACCTGACGCCTGGTGCACGACTGTGAGGCGGTTGGCCGGGTCGAGGAGATCGGCTACCGCCACCTCGTGGACCGCGGCGACCTCGGCCTCATCGACCGCGCTGACCGCGCTCGGGGTGTGCCACCAGCCAAGGACGGGAGTGACGAGGAAGCTGCTGACCGGCACCCACAGCTCGGGCAGGTAGGCCAGCACCTGGACGCCGGCCGGGTCGAGCCCGGTCTCCTCGGCCGCCTCCCGCAGAGCCGCGGCCGCGGCGTCGGGGTCGGTGGGATCGATGGCGCCGCCGGGAAAGGCGGGCTGGCCGGCGTGCTTGCGCATCCCCACCGCACGCTCAATCAGCAGGACCCGGGCGGTGCGCGGATCGGGGTTGAGCTGATCGGTGCCCCAGAACAGCAGCAGTACTGCGGCCCGGCGCGCACCGGCCTGCGGCGGGACGAGCGGACTGAACTGCTCCGCGGAGACGGTCCGGGCAACTGCCAGCAAATCCGACATCCACGTCGGTGGAGCGGCCGGGATCTGGCCCGACTCCGCTCCCACCCGCGTCCCTTCGGCGACAGCACCCCCACGCACGTGCGGCGTCGGCGCTCCCTTACTCAGGAGCGCACGCCCAACTGCTCGGCAACGGCGTCGCTCACCTGGCGCGTACTCTTGAACGCACCATAGTGGGTCTTGCCCAGCGTGCCGTCCGAACGCACGAAAAGGGTCACCGGCGGGCCCGGGATGCGTAGGGGGCCCCGAATCTTGCCCTTCGGGTCCGCCAACGACGGCCAGGTCATCCCGAAGTACCGCATCCACGACCGGGAGTCGTCGTCGGTGTCGGCGAGCGCGATCGCAGCGAAACGGACGCGCTCGCCCAGCGCGGACTGGGCCTCGATCAGGTAGGGCAGCTCGTCTCGGCACGGTCCGCACCAACTGGCCCAGACGTTGAGGACCATCGGACCGCGCAGGTCGGCCAGCGTCAGCGCGCCGCCTTCGCCGAGGCACTCGAAACGCAGGTCCGGCAGCGCCGTGCCGCCGCCCGCCGGCACCGGGGCACCCGCGAGAGGTGAGTCCAGGCCGGTACAGGCGAGTACCGGGGCGTCCTTGCCGTTGACCAACTGGGACAGCACCTCCTCGGGACCGTCCGCAGCCGTCGGCGGGGCGTCGCCGCCCCCTCCGCAGGCGCTGAGCACAGTCAGCGCGACAAGCGCCACCGCGAGACGCTTCACGCGATCACCTCCCGTGCAGCTGTGCCCATGGTCCGCTCACGCTCCTCGCTCGTTCCTCGCTCGCTCGCGTCGCGGACGGTGCCCATGGTCCGCTCACGCTCCTCGCTCGTTCCTCGCTCGCTCGCGTCGCGGACGGGTCCGGTCTTGACCATGCGGGCTGCCTTTGTCGGGTCGGTCTCACCTTCGCCGAAGGCAGGACACAGGGTGGCGACCGGGCACGCACCGCAGGCCGGGCGACGGGCGAAACAGATCCGCCGGCCGTGCCAGATCATGCGGTGCGAGAGGTCGGTCCACTCCTTCTTCGGTACCAGGGCACCGACGGTGTGCTCGACCTTGACCGGATCGTCGTCGGTGGTCCAGCCGAAGCGGCGCGACAGACGTCCGAAGTGGGTATCGACGGTGATCCCGGGCACCCCGAAGGCGTTGCCGAGCACCACGTTGGCGGTCTTGCGGCCCACCCCGGGCAGGGTCACCAGGTCGGCAAGGCGGCCGGGCACCTCCCCGCCGTAGCGTTCACACAGCGCCTGGGACATCCCGAGGATCGAGTTGGTCTTGGCCCGAAAGAACCCGGTCGATTGAATGATCGCTTCCACCTCGGCCCGGTCGGCCGCCGCGTAGTCGGCTGCCGTGCGGTACTTCGCGAACAGCGCCGGGGTCACCATGTTGACCCGCACGTCGGTGCACTGAGCGGACAGGATCGTCGCCACCAACAGCTCCAGGGGGTTGGTGAAGTCCAACTCGCAGTGGGCGTCCGGGTAGGCCCCTGCCAGTTCCCGGGAGATCCGCCGGGCGCGGCGGGTGCGGGCGAGGGGCGTCTCATCCGCGAAGCTTCGCGACACCCCGTCAGCCTACGGCGAAACCGTCAGGTCCGACCGCCCTCGTGCACGGCGCTGACCGGCCACTACGCTGTGAGCGCCCGGTTCGACGGATACCAGGATCGGTGCCCGGTCACCGGATGGAGGCAGTCGTGGACGACGTCATCAAGCAGGCCCCCATGTTCTCCGCTCTGGACGACGAGGCCGCCGAGGCGCTGCGTACTTCCATGAGCGAGGTCAACCTCAGCCGCGGGCAGACCCTGTTCCGTGAGGGCGACGGTGGCGACCGCCTCTACGTCGTCGCGGAGGGCAAGGTCAAGCTCGGGCGCACCTCATCCGACGGCCGCGAGAACCTGCTTGCGGTGCTCGGTCCGGGCGAGATGTTCGGCGAGCTCTCGCTGTTCGACCCGGGCCCGCGCACCGCCACCGCCACCGCGGTTACCGACACCCGCGTCTACGGCCTCGGCCACGGTGACCTCAGGCCACTGCTCGACGGTCGGCCCGAGGTCGCTCTCTCCCTGTTGCAGCAGATCTCACGCCGCCTGCGCCGCACCAACGAAGCCCTCGGCGACCTGGTCTTCTCCGACGTCCCCGGCCGCGTGGCCAAGGCACTGCTGGATCTGTCCAGCCGCTTCGGGGTCGCCTCCGACGACGGCACGCACGTCAGCCATGACCTCACCCAGGAAGAGCTGGCCCAGTTAGTCGGCGCCTCCCGGGAGACGGTGAACAAGGCTCTCGCAGACTTCGCCTCCCGCGGCTGGCTGCGCCTGGAGGCCCGCGCCGTCGTCCTGCTCGACCTGGAACGTCTGGAACGCCGCGCCCGCTAACCGCACGCTCAGAGCCCGCCCGTAACTCTCATCTTCGGGCGCGTTTCCGACCTATCCCGGGCCTCCGATAGGTCCACACGCCGCCCGCAGATGCGTAATGAGCCGCGCGTGACACCCATCTTCGGGCGCGATTCGAACCTATCCCGGGCCTCCGATAGGTCCACACGCCGCCCGCAGATGCGTAATGAGCGTGGCTTGGGTCAGCTCTCGGTGACGGGGACGCCCAGGTAGGTGAGCTGGGCGCGTACGGACCACTCGGCGGCCGGCCACAGCGCGCGGTCGACGTCGGCGTAGACCCGCTCGAGCACCTGACGAGGCGTCCGATCACCCGCGTCCACGGCGGCACGCACCTGGTCCAGTCGCGTCTGACGATGCTTCAGGTAGTAGTCGATGGCGGTCGCGGCGTCGGGCAGCAGCGGACCGTGGCCGGGATAGACGACGCCGACCTCGTCGCCGGCCAGCGATCGCAGGCGCGCCAGGGAATCCAGGTAGTCCGCGAGCACACCGTCGGGATGCGCGACGACGGTCGGCCCGCGCCCGAGCACCATGTCCCCGGTCAGGATCGCGCGGTCCGCCGGCAGGTGGAACGTCACGCAGTCGCTCGTGTGCCCCGGGGTCGCGAGTACGCGGATGTCAAGGTCGTCGACGTCGATCCGGTCGCCCTCGGCAAGCCCGCTCGCGCCGGGCCCGATCTGGAAGGCCGGATCCACCGCGCGCACCGGAGCGTCAGCGAGCGCCGCGAAGGCGGCGGCTCCTTCGACGTGGTCCGGGTGGCGGTGCGTGGCCAGGATCAGCGCGACCTCGCGGCCGTTCGCGGTCGCGGCAGCGAGGACGGCCCCCAGGTGCCCGGCGTCGTCCGGTCCGGGGTCCACGACGACGCTGCGCCGCGAAGTGGGCTCGGCGAGCACCCAGGTGTTGGTGCCCTCCAGCGTCATCGGGGAGGCATTGGGCGCGAGGACGCAGCGCGCCCGGTCGCTCACCTGCCCCCCGGTCCATGCCGGTGCGTTCATCAGGAGCCGGTGGGGTAGCCGGGGTCGCCGGGCAGGACGAGGTCGACGTGGTCACCGTCGAGGACGGCGTGCGGCTGCACCGGGAAGATCGTGCGCGCCGGAGCCGCCGCCAGGATCGAGGCGAGGTCCTCGTGCTCGCCCATTTCCGCGAGTGCGATCAGGGTCGGCGGCATGATCGCCATGTCGCCTGACTTCCAGCGCTCGACGGCGTCGCGCGGGCGCACCCATTCGACCTGGTCGGCCTCCTCGCCGAACTCGCGCGTGACCTGGCCGTGCGGCATCGCCGCGACCAGGAAGCGGGTGTCGAAGCGGCGCGGCTCGAAGGCGGGGGTGATCCAGTGCGCCCACGGCGCGATGAGGTCCGCGCGCACGACCAGACCGCGCCGGCGCAGGAAGTCGGCGAAGGAGAGCTCGCGGGCGATCAAGGCGACGCGGTCGGCCTCCCAGTCCGCGCCGGAGGTGTCGGCAACGACGGTGTCCTCGTCGGGCCCGGCGAGCAGGACTCCGGACTCCTCGAAGGTCTCCCGGATCGCCGCGCACACCAGCGCGCGGGCCACCGGCTCGCGCGCGGTGAACACCTTCGCCCAGTACTCGGGTTCGGGGCCGACCCAGCCGACGTCGATGCTCTCGTCACGGGAGTCCACGGACCCGCCGGGGAAGACGTACTGCCCGGAGGCGAACGCCATCGTCGACTGCCGGCGCAGCACGTAGATCTCCGGCCCCGCGTCGGTGTCCCGCGCGAGGATCACCGTCGCGGCATGGCGCGGCACGGCCACCTCGGTCTTGCCGGCCTGCAGATCGAGGACCTGCTGGGCGCGGCCGGGCGGCAGGCGCCGGGCACCGATCAGGTGGGACAGCGAGGCGGGGACCACGGTCATGCCGTGATCGTAGGCGTCACCAGTGCGGGACCGTATCGACGGTTCGTCTCACGCTCCTCGCTCGTCCCTCGCTCGCTCGCCTCGCTCACGAATCTGGCCAGTCATCGGGCAGACACCGGGACCGGTCGGGACGGCGGGGCACCCGGCGCCGCGGGCGGTGAAGGCCGGGCTCTGCACCCGCTCGTCGTAGTAGCGGCCGAAGACCGCGGTCTGCGAGGAGGACATCGGCGGCACCAGCCAGGACCAGTCCCCGGGCACCCCGCGGCCGGCCTTCTCCTCGCGGCCGATGTGCTTGATGAACCGGGCGGACTCGGTGTGGTGATCGGCGATCGTGATCCCGGCGGCGGCGAAGGAGTGCAGCACCGCGAGGTTGAGTTCGACCAGGGCCAGGTCGCGCCACAGGGTGCGCTCGTGCGAGGTGTCCAGGCCCAGACGCGCGGCCAGCGTCGGCAGCAGGTCGTAGCGGTCGGCGTCGGCGAAGTTGCGTGAGCCGATCTCGGTTCCGAGGTACCAGCCGTTGAACGGGGCGGCGGTGTAAGTGATCCCGCCGATGTGCAGATCCATGTTCGCGATCGCGGGGACCGCGTGCCAGCGCAGACCAAGCTCGGCGAACCACCCGTATTCGGGGTGGGTGATGTCGAGCTCGAGGACGACCTCGCGCGGCAACTCCCGGCTGAACCAATGACCTGACGGGCCATCGATCACCAGCGGCAGGACGTCGAACGCGCCACCGGAACCACGCCAACCCATCGCCTGCACCTGTGCCGTGAGGGCGATCTGCGACGGATCCCCGATCACCGAGCCATCCCGCTGGAGGTACCCGGCGTAGCGCACGAGCTGGTCGTTGCGGATGCGGACCCCGGGACGACCGGGCGCCGGCGGCGCGAAGACGGTGATCATCGGGCGGATCTTGCCGCCGTTGGTCGCGGCCCGCAGATGCTCGGCGCATTCGGCGAAGACCTCGGCCGGGTCATCGATATTGCGCAGGTCACGCACAACGAGGCTGTTCCAGTACAGGCGCCCGATGCAGCGCCCGCTGTTACGCCAGGCGACCCGCGCCCCGAACTCCAGTTCCTGCGCCGTGTGGACGTAGGTCCCGGTCGCCGCGATCTCGGCCAGCACGGCGTCGAGCCGGCGCGCGAGCGACCCCACGGCATTGTTCTCGCGGTGGAACAGTCGCACGAAACGTGCGGCCTCGTCGACGTCGACCGAGGCAGCGGGCCGGAGGAGGTCACCGTTGGGCATCACTGAAGCCGGCACCGCCGCACCCGGTGGCAGTACGGGAGCCCGCCGGGTGAGTTCTCGGCCCCGGAACATCGTCGCCACGCGGGGCACGCCTCGACGACGGGAATCCGAGGAGATGACCATCCGGGTTCGACGCCGGGAGCGATGACCGGGTTCCCGTGTCACCCGTTCGGCGTATCAACTACCCGATTCGGGGCGGAGCGACGGACGAAACCGCAGGTCAGGCGACTTCGGCGATGAACTCGATCTCGACCGGGGCGTCCAGCGGCAGCACCGCGACGCCGATCGCGATGCGGGCGTGCACGCCGGCGTCACCGAAGACGTGCTTGAGCAGTTCACTCGCCCCGTTGATGACCGCCGGCTGGTTGATGAACTCCGGCGGGCAGGCAACGAAGCCGGTCACGCGCACGATCCGCACGATGTCCTCGATGCCGTTCGGCAGGATCGAGGACGCGGCGGCGATCGCGTTGAGCGCGGCGCGCTGGGCCAGCCCGTGCGCCTGCTCGACGCTGACATCGATGCCGACCTTGCCGCTCAGGACCAACTTCCCGTCCGCGAACGGCAGCTGACCGGCGACGTAGACCAGGTTGCCGGTCCGCACGGCCGGTACATAGGCCGCCAGCGGCGCCGATACCTCCGGCAAGTGCAGCCCCAGCTCCGCGAGCCGCTCGAGGCGTGCACTCACTGCGTCACCGCCACGGCCAGCCGCCGATGACGCCGCGTCCTCGCGGGGCCGCGTTCGGTGCTCATCGTGAACTCGCTGCGCTCGCTCACGGAAGGGGCCGCTTCAGGTACGCCACCAGCTGCTCGGAGTTGGGCCCCGGCACGACCTGCACCAGTTCCCAGCCGTCGGCCCCCCAGGTGTCGAGGATCGCCTTCGTGGCGTGGGTGAGCAACGGCACCGTCGAGTACTCAAACTTCTGCATGCGCTCACCGTAGGCCGGTCAGCTGCGCGGGCGCCGACCGGGCGGGGCGTCATGGTGGCCCGCCCGCTGGTTACGCTCGACGACGTGCCGCCCTCCCCCACCGCGCCCTCCGACGCCAGCCGCCCGGATTGGAAAGGCGTCGAACTGCACGTCGTCACCGGAAAGGGCGGGACCGGCAAGACCACCGTGGCCGCCGCGCTGGCGATGTCGCTGGCCGCTGCCGGCGGGCGCACCCTGCTGGTCGAGGTCGAGGGCCGTGGCGGGATCGCGCAGCTGTTCGATACCCCGCCGCTGCCGTACGCGGAGAAACGCATCGCGGTGGCACCGGGCGGCGGCGAGGTCTACGCGCTGCCGATCGACGCCGAAGAGGCGCTCCTGGAGTACCTGGAAATGTTCTACAAGCTCGGCCGCGCCGGCCGGGGGCTGCGCAAGCTGGGGTTCATCGACTTCGTCACCACCATTGCGCCGGGCCTGCGCGATGTCCTGCTAACCGGCAAGGCGTATGAGGCCGTCGGCCCCCGCCGCAGCGGGCGGCTGAGCTACGACGCGGTCGTCATGGACGCCCCACCCACCGGCCGGATCGCCCAGTTCCTCAACATCAATACCGAGGTCGCAGGCCTGGCCAAGGGGGGCCCGATCCACAACCAGTCCGAGTCGATCATGCGCCTGCTGCGTTCCCAGCGGACCCGCGTGCACTTCGTGACCGTGCTGGAGGAAATGCCGGTCCAGGAGACCCTCGATGGCGTGGCCGCGATGCGGGAGATCGGGCTCGGGGTTGGCGCCCTCATTGTCAACATGGTGCGGCGTCCGGCGTTGGTGCCTGCGGACCTCGCCGCAGCGGGCGCCGGAAAGCTGGACCGGGCCGGTCTGGCCGCCGCGCTCACCGGCGTCGGGGTCAGCGGGGACGACGTCCTGGACGGCCTGCTCGGCGCCGCCGCCGGTCACGCCGCGCGGGTCGGCCTCGAAGACTCCCAACGCGCCGAGCTCGTGTCGACCGGACTACCCGTCCTGGAGTTGCCCGCGCTCGCCGAGGGCATCGACATGGCCGGGCTCTACACCCTCGCCGAAGAGTTGCGGGCCCAGGGAGCGACCCGATGACGGCACCCGTCCTGGACATCGACGCGCTGCTCACCGACCCCGCAGTGCGGATCATCGTGTGCTGCGGCTCGGGCGGGGTCGGCAAGACGACGACCGCCGCAGCGTTGGGGCTGCGGGCGGCCGAGGCCGGACGCCAGGTCGTCGTGCTGACCATCGACCCCGCGCGCCGCCTCGCGCAGTCGATGGGCCTGACCGAACTGGACAACACCCCGCGCCTGGTCGAGGGAATCGACGCCGCGGCCGGCGGATCGCTGCAGGCGATGATGCTGGACATGAAGCGGACCTTCGACGAGGTCGTCGAGGCCCATTCCGACCCGGCCCGCGCCGAGGCGATCTTGGCCAACCCCTTCTATCAATCGCTGTCCTCGTCCATGGCGGGCACGCAGGAGTACATGGCGATGGAGAAGCTCGGCCAGTTGCGCCGGCGCGAGGACTGGGACCTGATCGTCGTCGACACTCCGCCGAGCCGCTCGGCGCTGGACTTCCTGGACGCCCCGAAGCGCTTGGGGTCCTTCCTGGACGGCCGGGTGATCAAGATCTTGGCCGCGCCGGCCAAAGCCGGGGGCAAGGCCTACCTGCGCGTCGTGACCGCCGGGTTCAACCTGGTCGCCAACACCATCACCCGGGTGATCGGCGCCCAGCTCCTGCGCGACGTACAGGCCTTCGTCGCCGCGCTCGACACGATGTTCGGCGGCTTCCGCGAGCGCGCCGACGCCACCTACAAGCTGCTCAAGGACCCGGAGACCCGTTTCGTGGTCGTCGCGGCCCCGGAGCGCGACGCCCTACGCGAGGCCTCCTACTTCGTCGAGCGACTCTCCGCCGAGCGGATGCCGCTGGCCGGGCTGGTCCTGAACCGCGTCCACCGCTCGGCCGCGTCCACCCTCTCCCGGGAGCGTGCCCTCGCGGCTGCCGAAGACCTCGACCGCGAGGCGGCGCCGGCCAAGTCCGGTCCCGCGGGCGAGTTGGCCGCAGCGTTGCTCCGGCTGCACGCCGACCAGATGACGGTGATCGCGCGCGAGCAGCGCCTCGCCGCCGCCTTCTCCGGCGCGCACCCCCGGGTCGCCGTGGGGGAGGTCACCGCCCAGGCCGGGGACGTGCACGACCTCGGCGGGCTGCGCGCGGTCGCGGCGGATCTCGCCGGCGCCTGAGGCTTACACGACAACGGCCCCGGGGGATCGCCCCGGAGCCGTGGTCAAGTCTTTTGTGTGCTGGTTGAACCCCGCGAGGTCACATCGCTTCGGGCATCGCCTCAGTGAGCTCGTGCGGCGCGGAGCCGGACAGGTGCGCGTCACGGGCGCTCTCCAGCAGCCCGCGCCACGAGGTGACGGTCGGGCGACGGCGCAGCAGAGCCCGGCGCTCGCGCTCGGTCATGCCACCCCAGACGCCGAACTCCACCCGGTTGTCCAGCGCGTCGGCCAGGCACTCGGTGCGCACCGGGCAGCCCATGCAGACGGCCTTGGCGCGGTTCTGTGCAGCCCCCTGCACGAACAGCTCATCGGGTGCCGACGCCTTGCACTTGGCCCGTGCCGCCCAGTCGTTGTCCCACATATGACCCCTGCTCCCCTGGCGTTGTGCGACCGTCATCCCCTGCGGCCGTCGTGCGCCGAACGTGACTGCCCGATGTGACACTCCGTGTCCGTGCAGTCCCGGCTGAAGCACTCTGAGGTGATTCGGGGAGGCACGAGGCACGAAGCCTTCGTGGGGGCTTGGACGCGGCCGGATCGCCCCTGGTTCCCGTGGACTTGCCGAGGTTGGTTGCGCCCGGAATCTCCCGCGGGATCAGCCCGATCGGATGCCGGGTCAGGGACTGACCAAGAGCGCCAGACCGGTCCGTGGGATAGCCCTGACCCAAGGCGGCACGCGGGTCCGATAGTCACAGGAAGCGGTTACGTCAAGTAGCTGCAGACGTTTGATTTCTCGCCGTACGCTGACGCTCATGAGAACTCCGTGGGGGCGGCGCGGCCGCAACACCGACGCGCCGGTGGTCATCACGCCCGCGCTCGGGAACTGGGGCCAGCGCAAAGAGGCAACCCGCTCGTCGTACGTGACGAGCTTCCTCGGCGTGTGCCTGCTGGCCGGTGCGTTGATCGCCGGCCTGCTGCTGCCGCTGGTCGGCACCGGTGCGGTGGCGGCCAAGAACCTCGCGGAGGACTTCCAGGGCCTGCCCAGCGACATCGAGACCCGTCCCCCGGCGCAGGCCTCGACCGTGCTCGCCAGCGACGGCACCCGGATCGCGAGCTTCTTCGACGAGAACCGCGTCGCGGTCCCGCTGTCCAAGGTCGCGCCGATCATGAAGAACGCGATCATGGCGATCGAGGACAGCCGCTTCTACGAGCACGGCGGCGTGGACCCCAAGGGCACGCTGCGGGCCGCGTTCAGCAACACCGAAGGTGATGGCGGACGTCAGGGTGGTTCCACGCTGACGCAGCAGTACGTCAAGAACCTGCTGATCCAGCTCTCCGACGGCGACCCGGACAAGATCGCCGCCGCGCGCGCTCCGACGATCAAGCGCAAGGTGCAGGAGCTGAAGTACGCGCTGGAGATCGAGAAGCGCATGACCAAGGACGAGATCCTGGAGAACTACCTCAACATCGCCTACTTCGGTTCCGGCGCCTACGGCGTCGAGGCCGCCGCGCGCCGCTACTTCTCCAAGAGCTCGAACAACCTGACGCTGACCGAGGCCGCGCTGCTCGCCGGCACGGTGAAATCCCCCGGTGCCTACGACGCGACCGTCTACCCCGAGGTGGCCAAGACCCGCCGCGACGTGGTGCTCACCCGGATGCGCGACACCGGCTTCATCACCACCGAGCAGATGAGCAAGGCCAAGGCCGAGGGCCTTGGGCTGCGTATCTCCCCGACCTTCAACGGGTGCACCCGTTCGCCGGTGCCGTTCTTCTGCGACTACATCACCCGGGTGATTCTCAACGACCCGATCTTCGGCGAGACCGAGCGCGACCGCTCCGACGTGCTCTCCCGCGGTGGCTTGACGATTCGTACCACTATCGACATGAAGGCCCAGAAGGCCGCCGACGACTCCATCCGCTTCCACACCAACCCGACCGACAAGGTCGCTGCGGCGTTGGCGACCGTCGAGCCGGGCACCGGCAAGATCCGGGCGATGTCGATCAGCCGCGAGTACGGCGGCCTCAAGGGCCAGACCACCATCAACTACGCGACCGACTTCAAGTACGGCGGCTCGCGCGGCTTCCAGAACGGGTCCACGCACAAGGTGTTCACCTCGGCCGCCGCGGTCCTGGCGGGTTACGGCACCGAGTACAAGATCGTGTCACCGTTCCGGGCCAGCGGGTTCGCCGCCCAGCGCCGCTGCGACGGCAAGCGGGTGCCGGCGGATGGCTGGAACCCGAAGAACTTCACCGACGAGCAGGAGGACGGTGACTTCGGCGCCATCACCCAGCGTGAGGCGCTGCGCCGTTCGACCAACAGCTACTACGCACGGCTGATGACCTTGGTCGGGCTATGCAACGTCGTCCAGATGGCCGAGGCGGCCGGCATCCACCGCGCCGACGGCAACCCGCAGCAGGAGTTCCTGCCCTACACCCTGGGCATCAACGAGGTCTCGCCGCTCACGGTCGCCAACTCCTACGCGACCTTCGCCGCCCGGGGCCTGCGCTGCGACCCGATCGCGATCGAGTCCATCGCCGGTCGTGACGGCAAGGCGCTGCCGGTCCCCGCGTCCAACTGCAAGCAGACCATCAAGCCTGAGGTCGCCGACGTCGTCACCGACATGCTCCGCTCGGTGATGGAACCCGGTGGTTACGGCTTCCGGATGCGCCTGGGTGCGGGCGAGTGCGTGCTCAAAGACCCGACGGTCTGCATCACCGGCGACCCGGTCAGCGACCGGGCCGCGGGCGGAAAGACCGGCACGACGAACAACGCGGTCGCGGTCTGGTACGCCGGGATGACGATGCAGATGTCGACCGCGGTCTGGGTCGGCAACCCGGACGACTACGGCTTTACGATGGACAACATCAACATCGGTGGCTTCTACCGCCAGGTCGTGTCCGGCAGCCGCGTTCCCGGCCCGATCTGGCGGGACATGATGCAGGTCGCCCACAAGGGCCTGCCCAAGCTGAACTTCCACCCGCCGGCCAACGCCTGGCTGCGCGGGACCAGGGGCGGCGGCGCGGAAGGCCCAGGCAAGATGACCTACAAGGCCGGCGAGGTCAACGACCCGAAGGCCGGCGACCCGAAGCCGACCAGCATTCCGGAAGCCGAGCGCAGGAAGTTCAAGAAGAAGAACGGCGACCGGAACGACTGATCCGGTTCGCGCAGACTCTCGCGGCGTCCCTCGCATCTGTGCGGGGGGCGCCGCGCTCATGTCTGGGGTGAATCCCGACACTCGCCCCTGGCACAGCGCGATTAGTCGGGCACCATGGAGGGATGTCCCTCGCTGCGCGCCATCCCGTCCTCGCGGGAGTGGCCGGCCTGGCCGCGCTCGGCGCCGGTTGTGTCGCTTACGGGGCCGGGTACGAGGTGCGGGCTTTCACGCTGCGCCGCGTCAGCGTGCCGGTGCTGGCGGCCGGGCAGCGCCCGTTGCGCATCCTGCAGGTCTCGGACCTGCACATGACCTCCGCCCACGTGCGTAAGCGGGCGTGGATCCGCAGCCTGGCTGCGCTCGAGCCCGACCTGGTGGTGAACACCGGCGACAATCTCTCGGCCCAGGACGCGGTGCCCCACGTCATCGATGCCCTGACCCCCTTGCTGGAGTTCCCCGGCGCCTTCGTGTTCGGCTCCAACGACTACTACTCCCCCCGTCTGGGCAACCCGACGAAGTACCTGTGGGAGCGCAACTCCAAGTCGCTGCCGCGTCCGATCGACCTGCCGCACGGCGAGCTGCACGACGCCCTGGCCGGCGCCGGCTGGGACTACCTCGGCAACGCCAGCACCCGCCTCAAGCTGGACGGCCGGGTGCTCGACCTCGTCGGCGTCGACGACCCGCACGTCAACCGGGACCGCTACGAGCGCGTCGCCGGCCCGGCCGACCCCGCGGCGGACCTGTCCATCGGGGTCCTGCACGCCCCCTACCGCCGGGTCCTGGACGCGATGGCCGCGGACGGGCACCGTCTGCTGATCGCCGGCCACACCCACGGCGGGCAGCTGCGGATCCCGCGCCTCGGCGCACTGGTCACCAACTGCGACCTGGATCCCGGCCGCGCCCGCGGGCTCTCCCGGTATCCCGCCTGGCACGACCCGGCCTCGCCGTGGCTGCACGTCAGCGCCGGCCTGGGCACCTCGCCCTACTTCCCGTTGCGCTTCTGCTGCCGGCCCGAGGCCACGCTGCTGACCCTGGTCGCCGCCGACGCGCACTAGGTCACACCCCCACGCCCCGGGGCAGCGGCCTCTTGCGCCACCCCCCAGCACCACCATCAGCGCATCGATGCGCTGACGGTTGCCTCTGATGCGCAACGGGTGGTGATCCGGGGCCAGATCACCACCACCAGCGCATCGATGCGCAAACGGCGCACCGCGTTTCGGGCCGGACGGTAACGCCGGATAGACTCGCACACGCATCATCGGGGTATGGCGCAGCTTGGTAGCGCACCCCGGCCGGAGGACGGCATGAGCGCAGCGTGAGGGACCTCGTCCCGGGCGAAGCGCGCCGGGCTCCACAGCAGGGCTCAACTGAATAATCGGGGTATAGCGCAGCTTGGTAGCGCGCTTCGTTCGGGACGAAGAGGTCGTGGGTTCAAATCCCGCTACCCCGACAGAGGAAAACTCGGAGCAGGGCCCCTTTCCGAAGGGGCCCTGAGACGTTTCACAGGTCAGGTTCGGCGACGCCGTCCGCCAGACACGCCCAAGATGGATTCACGTTGATCGACAAGAACCGATTGACAGTCGATAGCAACCAGCTGACACTCGATGCATGGTTACAGAACATCGAGCAGTCGCCCCGCTCCGCGTTTTTCTCGTCGTGCTGTTCGCAATCCTGGTGATGTTCCAGACCGTGTCGCTGCCCGGTCAGTTCGCGCACCTGGCCGAGGAGGAGCCGGAGCAGGCCTATCTGCGCTGGCCGCTGACCCTGGTCTCGGTGTTCTGGGTGCTGTGTATCCAGGTGGTGATCGTGGCCACCTGGAAGCTGCTCACCATGGTCAAGAACGACCGCATCTTCAGCGAGGCCTCTCTCGCCTGGGTGGACGCGATCGTATGGGCGATCGGCGCCGCGTGGCTGGCGCTGCCGGGACTGGGGCTCTACCTCGTCGTCACCCGGGGTACGCCCGAGGATCCCGGGGCTCCGCTGCTGCTGTTCCTGCTCTCGATCGGTGTCGCGGTGCTGGGCCTGCTCATGGTGGTGATGCGCGCGCTGCTGCGCCAGGCAACCACCTTGCGGACCGACCTGGAAGCGGTCATCTGATGCCGATCGTGGTGCGGATCGACGTCGAACTCGCCAAGCGCAAGATGAGCGTGAGCGAGTTCGCCGAGCAGGTGGGTCTCACGCCCGCCAATGTGGCCGTGCTGAAGAACGGCCGCGCCAAGGCGGTGCGTTTCAGCACCCTGGAAGCCATGTGCCGGGTGCTCGAGTGCCAGCCGGGCGACCTGCTCGAATGGGTCGAGCCCTCCGTGGGCTCCCCCACATCCGTCGGCGGTTCACCCCGGGGCCGCCAGGGCAGATGATCACGACCGACCCTACGCACCGGAGGCAGCATGAGCGCGACCGCGGCAGCGCCCGGACGCCATCGCGTCGTCATCATCGGGACCGGGTTCGGCGGGCTGTTCGCCGCCAAGCACCTGCGCCGCGCACAGGTGGACATCACACTGATCGGGCGCACGACTCACCACCTGTTCCAGCCGTTGCTCTACCAGGTCGCGACCGGCGTGCTCTCCGAGGGCGAGATCGCCCCGGCGACTCGGGAGATCCTGCGCCGCCAGCGCAACGTGCGGGTGCTGCTCGGTGACGTCACCACGATCGACCTCGCCGCCCGCACCGTCACCTCGACCTCCCCGATCGGGACCATGACGACGCCGTACGACGAGTTGATCGTCGCGGCCGGGGCGGGCCAGTCCTACTTCGGGCATGACGAGTTCGCCGAGCACGCGCCGGGCATGAAGAGCATCGACGACGCCCTCGAGCTCCGCGGGCGTATCTTCGGCGCCTTCGAGTTGGCCGAGCTCGCCGAGGACCCCGAACTGGTCGAGCGGCTGCTGACGTTCGTCGTCGTCGGCGCCGGACCCACCGGGGTGGAGATGGCTGGGCAGATCGCCGAGCTCGCCCGGCGCACCCTGCGCCGCGACTTCCGGCGCATCGATCCGAGCTCCGCGAAGGTCGTGCTCATCGACGCAGCGCCGGCCGTGCTGGGCAGTTTCGGAACCCGGCTCTCGGCCGCGGCGCACCGACAACTGGAGAAGATGGGCGTCGACGTCCGACTCGGGCTCACCGTGGTGGGTGTCGACCGTGACGGCGTGGATGTGCGGGACACCGCCGGCGCCCAGACCCGCATCGGCAGTGTCTGCAAGGTCTGGGCTGCCGGCGTCGCCGCCTCGCCGTTGGGCCGTCAGCTGGCCGCACAGTCCGGCGCCGAGCTCGACCGCTCCGGACGGATCCAGGTTCAGCCCGATCTGACGTTACCTCAGCATCCGGAGGTGCACGTCCTCGGCGACATGATGGCCCTGGACGATCTGCCGGGCGTCGCCCAGGTCGCAATGCAAGGCGCCAAGTACACGGCCCGTCAGATTCGTTACCGGCTGCGCGGTGAGGAGTCACGAACCCCGTTCCGTTACCGGGACAAAGGCTCGATGGCGACGGTCTCCCGCTTCCACGCCGTCGCCAGTGTCGGGCGCCTGCGCCTGACCGGCTTCGTCGCCTGGTTGATGTGGTTGGTCGTGCACCTGATCTACCTGATCGGGTTCAAGAACCGCGTCACCGCGTTGCTCGACTGGGCCGTGAGTTTCGTCGGCCGCGGGCGCGGTGAACGCACCGCGACGCTGCAGCAGGTCTATGGCCGCATCGCCATCGAACGCCTGCGCGAGCGCGGTGACCAACCGCCCGACTACTGGGGCCTGGGCGAGGACGACTTCGCGCCGCGGGCACACTCGAGCGCCGACGCGGGAGCAGACCACCACCGCAACGTATGAGCCGATCGCCGACCGGAGACCGCCACTCCAATCACGATTGTGGTCTGGAGCGTTCGGTCTACTCGGGTGGGGCGTCCGGCCTAGTAGCTCTCGGAGCGATCCGGTCGAGGACAGCGCAGATGACCGTCACCCACAGCATGAAGCCGACCACGAGGCCGAGCGGAGCCGTCAGCACCACCCAGGGAAAATCGTTCTCCAGCCATACTCCGAGCGCAACGCCAAGCAGCAGGGCGACGGGCAACGTCGCGCCGTACCGCGCTAGAAACCGCCGCACTCGCTCTGGCGGCTCTGCCGTCGGCTCCTCGGCATCCCCCGATGGCGCGATGGCGCACGCGCCCCCCGCGCAGGAACCCCGGCCACGCAAGACCAGCCAACTGAGGACGACCCAGGCCGACACCGCGGCGAAGAGTGGCGCCAGCACGAAGGCAGCGCCGTCGTGGTTCAGGAACCATCCGGCAGCACCGGCGGCGACCATGAGGGAGGTGAAGAACCACGAGCTCTCCGCTACTGCCCGGATCCGACTTCGCGGCATTGCGCCTCCCTACATCGAGCATGGCAGTCGCGATAAGGATCATGGGCCCGATCTTGCAACCGGCACCGAGCACTCCGGACCACAAACGAAACGGCTGAGGCGACCGCCGACCAAGGATCGCCACTCCAGTCACGATTGTGGTCTGGAGCGGTAGCCCTCACCGCGTCCTGACCGCCGAGGTGCGTACCGTGCTGACGTGGCGGCGCACCGATGGTTCGACATGCGCGCCGGCGCCCGAGCGATGGCGCCCATGCTGGTCGGCGTCGTGCCGTTCGGCCTGGTTGCCGGGACGACACCGATCGCGACGGGGCTGGGAGTCAGCGACGCACTCGGCTTCTCGCTGATCGTCTTCGCAGGCGCGTCGCAACTGGCGGCGATCGACGTGCTGTCCCGCGACGGCTCCGCCCTGCTGGCGGCGGTCGTGGCGTGGACGATCAACCTGAGGATGCTGCTCTACTCCGCGTCCCTGGCGCCGTATCTCGCCGGCGAACCACTGCGGCGACGACTGCTCGCGTCCTACCTGCTCGTCGATCAGAACTACGCGCTCTGTGTCGACCGCTGGCGCGACGGCCAGGAAGAACCCCGCAGCCGGCTGCCGTTCTTTCTCGGCGGTGGTCTGCTGCTCTGGTCAGGCTGGCAGCTGGCCACGCTGGCCGGGGCGCTACTCGGCACCGCCCTACCGGCAGACCTGCCGCTGGACTTCGCCGTCCCGCTGGTGTTCCTCGTCCTGCTGATCCCGGCGATCACCTCCCGGCCCGCCGCGGTGGCCGCGGCAGCCGGGGGCGCCGGAACCGTCCTCGCCCTGGAGGCCGGTGCGGGCTCGCTCTCCATCGTGCTCGGCGCGATCACCGGGATCGGCGCAGGCGTGCTCGCCGAACTCGCCGTGGACCGGCGACGTTCATGAAGGCGACCTGGACGGCGATCGTGCTGGCGGGCGTGGGCACCTTCGCGATGCGCGCCTCGTTCCTCGCCTTCGCCCATCGCCTGGTCGACGTCCCGCCCTGGGCCGCGCGGATCCTGCGCCAGATTCCGCCCGCGGCGCTGGCCGCTCTCGTCGTCCCTGCCCTGGTGCGTCCGGGAGACGGCATCGACCTCACCCAGCCGAGGTTGGTCGCCGGGCTGATCGCCGCCGCCATCGCCTGGCGGACCAAGAACATTGCGCTCACCCTGGTCGTCGGGATCGGGGCACTGACGCTGCTGGAAGCGCTGTGAGCTCAGGGATCGAGCGCGGCGCGGCGGGGGCCGGCCATGCTCCGGAGTGCCTCCGCTGACCGGGTGTCCAACCTTCCGTGCACGGTCAGCGCCGTGCCGTGGGCGTGCCCGGCAAAGGTGAAGTTGGCTACCCGGGTCCGCCGGATGATCAGCAGCAGCAGCGGCCCGAGGTAGGCCCAGGCGGGCGTGTACTTGATCGTGCGGGCGATGAGAGCGCCGTCGGCGGTGCGCTCACACAGCACCCGATCGGGGCGCTGGACTGCGCGTTCCACCGCCTCCACAGCCGCGGCGCCGACCATGGGCAGCAGCAACGTCCGGCCTTCCATGTCGTCCACGCTGGACAGCACCGACCAGTAGCCCACTGCCGACCTCCCGCCCTGAGCGTCGTGGTCAGTATGAACTGATGTCCTCAATCGCCGCTGACGATCGCTGGACGAGACCACCAACGAAACGTCTGAGGCGATCTTCGGCCCAAGAACGCCACTCCAGTCACGGTTGTGGTCTGGCCCAGCGGGTTCCGTCATCCACAGACCCGGGTGCCGGCCGTAGCCGTCCACAGATGGACGGCGGGCCCTTCGCGGAAGGCGATAGGGCGAGCAGTGTCGCGGCATGGATGCTGTGACGGCTCTCGAGAAGTGCGGTGGGGCGGCTCGACGGCCGCAGCTACGAATGCTGGGGGTCGGCGACAGCGCGCTGCGGACTGCGCTCACGCACGGTCGCATCGTCCGGCTCCGCCGGGGCGGTTACGCCGTGCCCCACGCGCCTGCGCCCTTGGTCGGTGCCATCGAACTGGGCGGGGTCGTCTCGCACGCGTCAGCCGCGTCACTGCACGGTTTCGACCTCTGGCAACCACCAAGCACGCTCGAGGTAACGGTCCCTCGCAACACCCACCGCACGTCAACATCCGCCCGGATCCACCGCGCGAACCTCGCGCCCAGAGATCGCGAACCGTGCCGCGCGGTCACCAGCGTCGACCGGACCCTGATCGACTGCGCGCGAACTATGCCCTTGCTCGACGCCGTCGTCCTGCTCGACAGCGCCGTGCGGGGACGCTTCTGCACGATGGCGTTCCTCCTCGACGCCGCGGCCACAGCGACGGGCCCAGGGTCGGCAGCACTACGACGAGCAGCGGCGCATGTCGATGAACTCGCAGGCTCGCCACTGGAGTCGGCCTTGCGCCTGCTGCTCGGTCTCCTCGGTGCCCAGGTCCGCACGCAGGTGTCGATCCCTGCAGTCGGGACCGTCGACTTCGTCCTCGACCGCTGGCTCGTGATCGAAGCCGATGGGTTCGAGTTCCACTGCAACCGCGCGGCGTACCGCAATGACCGGCGGCGGGCCAACGCCCTTGCCGCCCGCGGCCAGACTCTGCTCCGTTTCACCTGGGAGGACATCCGCCTGCGCCCGATATGGGTGCTGGCCCAGGTCGAGGCCGTCCTGCGCCTCGGCCCGTCCCGCGCCGCAGGCCTCTGCGCGGCACAAGACCACAACCGCAACCTGCGAGGTGCCGCCAACGCCTGAAATCGCACCACCAGTCACGGTTGTGGTCTCGTCCAGCGATGAACCTCAGCGGGGCGTGATCTCCCCCATCGGGGCGAAGCCGGTGATCTCCGGGGAGTCGACGTAGATGATCTGGGGCTGGGCGGCAACGTAGTCCGGGGCGGCCGCCATGAAGGCGGCGACGTGGTCGGTCTTCATGTGCGCCCCGCCGGCAGCGGCGTCGCGGAAGCCCTCGATGCTGACGAACAGGTTCGGGTCCACCAGGCTGCGGGACCACTCGAAGAACTCGCAGCCCTCCTCCGCGGAGACATCGCGGGCGTACTGCTCGGCCAGGGGGATCCAGGCGTCGACGCGGTCGGGCCGGACGGGGATCTTGAGGTTGATGAGGATCACGGCGGAAGCGTAGGCGCGAGATCGACGCAATGCCGCCCATACCCCCACGTGGGGTGGCTCACTGGAATCAACGGGCGGTGGTGACTGTTGATGACGGGGTGAAGAACGGAGACATGGCGATGCCTCGCTCCGCACCGGCAACGGCGCATGCCGGCCCGCCCGCGCCCGCAGGCACGCCGCCGGCAGTGGTCGTCGCTCAGGCGACGACGCCACCGCCGGCCCCTGCACCTCGCGGCGCACCGGCACCCGCCGCGCCGCTCACCCCGGCGCCCGAGCGGACCACCGAGCAACGCCGCACCCTCGCCATCGCCGCAGCCGGCACGCTGCTGGTCCTGATCACCTACACGACTCCGCTGGCGGTCATGCCGGCGATCGCCGCCGGGATCGGGGCCGGCACCGGCACCCAGACCTGGCTGCTCGCCGCGGTCAGCCTCGGCCTCGCGACCACCCTGATGTCCGCCGGCGCACTGGGCGATGACTACGGACGCAAGAAGGTCCTCGTCGGCGGCGCCGCCCTGCTCGCCCTCGCCAGCGTGGTGGCGGCCCTTGCCACCAACCCCGCCACCTACCTCGCCGGCGCCTTCGGCCAAGGCGTTGGGGGCGCGGCGGTGCTGGCGTGCAGCCTCGGGCTGATCGGGCACGCCTTCGGTGAGGGACCGGCCCGCGCCAAGGCAACCGGGATCTGGGCCGCGGCCCTCGGCGCCGGGATCGGAGTCGGGCCCCTGATCGCCTCCAGCCTGGAGCCGCTGGCGGGCTGGCGGGCGGCGTTCGCGCTGGCCGCCGTGTTCTCCGTCGTCCTTGCACTCAGCGCCCAAAGCCTGCTCGTGGAATCCCGCGCCCCAGACCACAAGCCCGTCGACGTGGCCGGGATGCTGCTGCTCGGCGGGGCAGTCGGCACCTTGATCGGCGGCCTGGTCCGCGGCCGCAGTGGCTGGACCGACACCCCGACGCTGCTGCTGCTCGCCGGAGCCGGGCTCCTGCTGGCCGCCTTCATCACCGTCGAACACCGCCGCACGGCCCCGATGCTCGACCTCGCGCTGTTCTCTCAGCCGCGCTTCGTCGCCGTCACCGTCGGAGCGGCCGGCACCGGACTGGGCGTCATCGCGCTGATCTCGTTCATGTCGACGATGGTGCAGCGCGGCCTCGGACACTCTCCGCTGGTGGGCGCCGCGTTGATCGCCGTGTGGTCCGCCGGCAGCGTGGCGACCTCACTCGCCGCACCCAAGTACCTGAGCGCGATCAGGGCGCGCCATCAATTGGCCGGCGGCCTGGTGGTGACCTCGATCGGCATGATCACGATGCTCGGCGTGGACACCGAGACCAACCCGTGGAGCCTGGTCGCCGGGCTCGCCGTGATCGGGATCGGCAGCGGGGTGGCCAACGCCGCCCTGGGCCGCGAGGCCGTCGCCGCGGTCCCGGCCGGACGCGGATCCCTGGGCAGCGGGGCGAACAACACCGCGCGCTACGTCGCGTCCTCGATCGGGGTGGCCGTCGTCGCGACGATCGTGGCTTCCCATGGCAGTGGTCCCCAGGCCATCGTCGAGGGGTGGAACGTCGCCGTCCTGGTCACCACCGCGCTGTCGATGCTCGGTGCCCTGACCGTGTGGGCCTGCCGCCCCACACGGTGAGGAAGGGCGTGCCTCCCCATCCCGATAGGCGGCGCGGACGGCGCCCGAGCTGCCCCTGGCGGCGTTCTCGTCGTCGCCCGATGCTCCGCATCGGGCTCCTCCTCCGCCTTGCCAGGGATTGCTCGGATCACCGCCCGCATCCACCTGGGATGAGGAGGAACGCCCAGCCATGGTGACGGTGATCCCGGGCCGCTCGCGGGTCCCCAGGCAGCGTCCGCGCGAGGTCGCGCCGCTGGAGGCCGCGACCGAACAGCGCCGCACCCTGGCGGTAGCCGTCGCCGCGATGTTCGTCGTCCTGGTCGTCTACTGCCTGCCGCTGTCGATCCTGCCGGCGATCTCCGACGGTCTGGGCGCGGGTTCGGGAGCGCAGACGTGGTTGCTGGCCGCGGTCAGCCTCGGGATGGCGACAACCCTGCTCCCGGCCGGCGCGCTCGGCGACGACTTCGGCCGCCGGCGGGTAATGGTCGGCGGAGCCGTGCTGCTCGCCGTCGCCAGCATCGTGTGCGCGCTGGCCCCGAACCCCGCCGTATTCCTGGTCGGAGCACTCGGCCAAGGCGTCGGCAGCGCGGCGATGATGGCCTGCAGCCTCGGCTTGATCGCCCACGCCTTCCCGATCGGGCCGGCCCGGCGGCGGGCCACCGGCATCTGGGGCGCGTCGCTGGGGTCCGGCATCGGCGTCGGTCCGTGGATGGCCGCCGGGCTGGAACCCGTCGCCGGCTGGCAGGCGGCGTTCGGGCTGGCGGCGGTGTTCGCGCTCGTCGTCGCGGTGCTTGCCCGCACCCTGCTCCCGGAGTCCAGGTCACCGAATCCGCAGCCCGTCGACCCGGCCGGGATGCTGCTGCTGGGGGCGGCGATCGGCGCACTGATCGGCGGCATGGTCCGCGGACGCTCCGGATGGGGTGAGGCCCCCACGCTCGCCCTGCTCGGCGGCTCCGTCGTCCTGCTGGCCCTGTTCGCGCTGGTCGAGTCGCGCCAGCGCGCCCCGATGCTGGACCTGGCCCTGTTCCGCAGCCCGCGGTTCGTCTCGGCGACCCTGGCCTCGGCGAGCATGGGCCTGGGGATGATCGCGGTGCTGTCCTACATCTCCACCGCCGTGCAACGCGGCCTCGGGGCGGGCGCGCTCGCCGGCGCCGCCCTGCTCACCGTGTGGGCGATCGCCAGCCTGGTGACCTCGCTGATGGTGGCGCGGTTCCTGCCCAACGTCAGTGCGCGCGATCAACTCGTGGTCGGCAACGTTGTCGTCGCGGTCGCGCTGTGGTCGATGTGGGGGTTGGAGACCGGATCGTCGGCGATGACGTTGGCCGCCGGGATGGCGCTGTCCGGGATCGGCAGCGGCATCGCCAACGCCGCGATTGGCGGTGAGGCGGTCGCCGCGGTGCCCGCGGGGCGGGGCTCCATGGGCAGCGGGGCGAACATCACCGCGCGCTACATCGGCTCGACGATCGGGGTCTCGGTGGTGGCCCCGATCGTGGCCACCCACGGCGCGGGCGCGCAGGCGGTCACCGCGGGCTGGAACGTTGCGGTCCTGGTCGCGGGGAGCATGGCGCTGCTGGGCGCACTGAGCGTCGCCCTGCTCTCGCCCCGGCGCTGAATCGGCGTCCCGGTCACGGGTGTGCCAATTCCGGCGTTCCGCCCCGGCGGGCTGCGAAACGCTGAACACTTGGAGTCTGGGGCCGGACGCGGCTCCCGCTGATGGGGAGAGATCACATGAGCATCGGACGCACTGTGCCGACCGGCCTGCTGATCGGTGCGACGGCCGCCCTGGGGCTGGCCGTGGCATTGCCGGCCCTCGCCGACGAGGAGCCCGCGATCCGCAAGGTCGTCGGCGTAGAGCAGGTGATCACCGTCAAGGCGGTCGAGACCGGCAAGGAATTCATCGTCAACGGCAAGACGACGAAGAAGAAGCCGGCCGCCGACTCCACGACCGCCCCCGGCGATGGTTTCCGCTTCTTCGGTGACCTGTACCAGGGCAAGCAGGTCGTGGGCACCGAGACCGTCACCTGCACCGCGGTGCTCACCGGCGGCCTGGAGTGCACCGGGCAGTGGAACTTCACCAGCGGCACGATCACTGCGCGCAAGGCCTTCACCGCGCAGGATGAGAGCAACACCTTCGACCTCAAGATCACCGGCGCCACCGGCTCCTTCACCGGGGCCCGCGGGACGCTGACGGTCAAAGAAGGCCCCGACGAAGAAGCTGTGGGGAAGGCGGGCGAGGAGGCCCAGACCTTCCGGTTCGTCCTGCCGTCCGAGGAGTTCTGAGCCCGTCTGCGGGCATGAGGAAACGCTTCCGCGGAAGCGCCCGGAGTGAACCGCTCCCGCGAAAGCGTTCCTGCCCAGTATCCGAGAAAACTCTCAGGAAGCCCATCGCGATCACGTGACCGATTGATCCCGAGATGGACACGGAATGCACACGGTCGTGCACGCACTAGGCCGCGAAATCCCCAACCGACACTGCGTCAGGCCGACCAGCCGAACGTTTCGAGGCGCTCCCGCGTCCCAGAAGCAACTTCGGAGGGGGATTCATGCGTGCTCGGAACGTCGCGACGGTGGCCGCGTTGGCTGCGTTGCTCAGTGGATGTGCCAATGGGTCGACGGTCGCCGACGGAGGGCCTGACGAGCCGCCGCGCACCTCGACCCCGACAGCGGCGCCGACCTCGGAGCCGGCCGCGGACTCCCCCGCGCTACCGGACGGCTGGCGCTGGGAGTCCTACCGCGACCTTGAGCTCGCGGTTCCGGCGGACTGGAGCTACTCCGGGGGAGGTATCACTAGCTGGTGCGCCGACACCGGACGTGACAAGCGGCTTCCCGGCGTTGGACGGCCGGGCGCCGTCTTGGGCATCGCCTGCCCGCAGGCCGAGCCCGGCGAGCCCGACCCCGGTTCGCTGATCCGCAACGGCGGCACCTACGTCAACTTTGTGTCGGCCGACGAAAACCTCCGGGACGAGGGCGACCGGATCGTCCTGCGCCGCGGCGACCTCGCCGTCGTCATCCAGGCGCCGAAGGAGCTGCGGGACCAGATCGCGGCGACCGTCCACACCAACACCGGCACCGACGCGGCCGGTTGCTCGCTGGAACACCCCCTCGGCGAGGACCGCAGGTGGCGTCCGCCGGCGGTCGCCGTGACGAGCCTGAGCGACGTGGAGCGAGTTGCGGCGTGCAAGTACTCCCTGCCGCGCGGTGGAGTGCCGGACGAGGGCGAGGGCGGCGAAGGACCCGACCTCATCTCCTCGCTCGTCATCGAAGGTTCAGCGGCCCAGGACTCGATCACCGAAGTCGCCGGCGCGCCGGTCGGCGGCGGGCCGAACAGCCCGCAGAACTGTTCGGAGGACTCCTCCTACGGCGACGAGGCAATCGCCCTGTTCGCGACCCGCACCTCCGGTGAGGTCGTCACCATCGTGCTGCGTTACGACGGGTGCGTTGCCGGCGGCTTCGACGATGGAACCGAGGTCCGAACCCTGACCCGCAACGCCGTCACCCCCTTTATCGCCGGCCCGAACCGGCCGAACTCCTTTCAGAGCAACAAGGGCAAGATCTTGAGTCCGAAGCGATGACCACTTCTCGCAACGTGATGGTCCGCCGGGCCGCCGCGGCACTCGCCCTGGCGGGGATGCTCGCGTCGTGCTCCGGTGGTGGCGGCGCCCCTGAGTCGCGACCTGACGACCTTTCACCGCTGGCGACGTCCGGCCCGCAGGCGTCCTCGGCCATGCCGCCGTTGCCCGCGGGGTGGCGGTGGGAGTCCTACCGCGACGTCATGGTCGGGGTCCCGGGTGAGTGGGGCTGGACGAACGGCGACCAGCGGATCACTCAGTGGTGCGTCGGCGACGGCTCGCCGAAGAACCGCGGCGCAGTCGGGCGACCGGGAGCCGTGTCACTTGTGGGGTGCGGCGGAGGTGAGCCGGGCGGACCCGATCCCGGAAGCACACTGCGCGAGGGTGGCACCTTCGTCGCCCTGACCGCCGCCACGGAATTCGACGACCGGCTGCAGACCGAAGCCGACCGCACGGTACTGCGACTCGGAGATGCGGCCGTCATCGTCATCCAGGCCGAAGAGGGGCTGCGCGAGCAGATCGCCGCGACGGCTCTTCAGGTCGGCGGCTCGGACCACAACAGCTGCGCGGTGACGCATCCGGTGAGCGCCGACCCGACGCTGCGCCCGACCCCCGTCGACCTCGCAGCCCTGGCCGACAGCTCGTCGGTGACGGCCTGCCGGTACGAACTCCCCCGGCTGGGCAGCGAACCGGCGATCACCGGACCGAGCCTGATCTCCTCGCTGACGCTGCGGGGCGACGAGGCCCGCCTAGCAATTGCGGCCCTCCTCGATGCCCCAACAGGCGGCGGACCGGACGCTCCGAAGACCTGCTCCAGGGACTCGTCCTACGGCGACGAGATGGTGGTGCTGCGGATCTTCGCCGGCGACGTCGAGAACCCGCAGATGCACGTTCGGTACTCCGGGTGCGACCACAACGGCATCGACGACGGCACCTCGCTGCGGCGCCTCACCACCGCGGCCCTGCTGCCGATCCTCGCCCAACCCAACCTGCCGGGCGGCTACAGCGCGGGCACCGTCAAGCGCCCGATCATGCGCCCGGTCTACGACGCCGCCCGGCGCCAGGAAGTCGCTTTGCGCCGCTGACGCCGTGCTGCTGCAGACCACAAACGAGACTGGTGTGGCGACTTTGCGGCGCGCGGTGGCGCTCACGTAAAGATTGTGGTCTGGAGCAGGGAGGACCGCCTCCCACGCAGCTCCTACGGGAAGCTCCTGCGGGCCCATCCCCTCTCGTGATGGGGTCGAATCCGTGGCAGATTGCCCGCAGACGACGGCGAGAGAAGGCAGGTCACGATGCTGGGCGTGGGCGACCCGAGGGCAAGCACGGTCGACGGGGTCATCACCCGGGCGGCGCGGCAGTTCGGCAGCCGGGAGGCGCTTCGCTTCGCGGGCCGGTCCTGGACCTATGGCCAACTCGACGACGCCGTCAGCCGGGCCGCCGGCGCGCTGCTGGCGCGCGGGTTGAGCGCCGGGGACCGGGTCGCGGCCTACGGCCAGAACTCCGACGCGTACCTGATCGCGTTCCTGGCCTGCTCGCGCGCCGGCCTGGTGCATGTGCCGATCAACTACGCGCTCACCGGCGACGAGCTGGATTACCTGCTCCGCCAGTCCGGCAGCGCCCTCGTGCTGGCCGACCCCAAGCTGGCCCCCCACCTCGGCAAGCTCGACGGCGCTCCGGATCACCTGCTGCTGCGCGACGGCGACGGCTGCCTGCTCGAGCTGTGCAGTAACGGCGCGGTGCCCGACATCGACGTCGAGGTGGCCGACACCGACCTGGTCCAGTTGCTCTACACCTCGGGCACCACCTCGCGGCCCAAGGGCGCGATGATGACCCACCGTGCCTTCCTGTACCACTACATGTCCTGCATCGTCGGCCTGGACGTGCACGAGGCCGACGAGCCGTTGGTCGCGATGCCGCTCTACCACTCGGCCGGGATGCACGTGTTCACGATTCCGTGGCTGATGGTCGGCGCCCGCATCCACCTGCTGGAGACCCCGGACATCCCCGCGATGTTCTCGCTGATCTCCGAGCACAAGATCAAGGCGATCTTCCTGGCGCCGACCGTGTGGGTCCCGCTCTCCCAGCACGCGGACTTCGCCACCAGCGACCTGTCCAGCCTACGTAAGGCCTACTACGGCGCCTCCGTGATGCCCGGCCCAATTCTGACGCGGCTTCAGCAAGCACTGCCGGAGCTCGGTTTCTACAACTGTTTCGGCCAGTCCGAGATCGGACCGCTGGCCACCGTGCTGCGCCCCGAGGAGCAGTCGCTGTACCCGGATTCCTGCGGGCGGGCGGTGCTCTTCGTCGACCTGCGCGTCGTCGACTCCGACGGCAACGACGTCGATCCCGGCGGCATCGGGGAGGTCATCTACCAGTCGCCGCAGCTGTGCCTGGGCTACCTCGACAAGCCCGAGGAGACCGCCGAGGCCTTCGAGGGCGGCTGGTTCCACTCCGGTGACCTGGTGCGTCTGGATGCAGGCGGCTACATCACCGTCGTGGACCGGATCAAAGACGTCATCAACACCGGCGGTGTGCTGGTCGCTTCCCGCGAGGTCGAGGACTGCCTCTACACCCACCCGGCCGTCGCCGAGGTCGCCGTCATCGGGACCCCGGACGAGAAATGGATCGAGGCGATCACCGCGGTGCTGGTGCTCAAGCCCGGCGCCGGCCCGGTCACCGAGGCCGAGCTAATCGCCTACGTCAAGGAGCGCCTGGCCAAGTACAAGGTGCCCAAGGCCGTGCACCTCGTCGACGATCTGCCGCGCAACGCCTCGGGCAAACTGCTCAAGCGCGTCCTGCGCGACCAGATCACCGGCTGAACGCCCGCGCCCGCACACAGCGCATCGATGCGCTCTCGGTGGTGAATCTCGGGCGGATCACCACCAACAGCGCATCACAGGCCACCGCTGGCGCATCGATGCGCGCAGCGGGCCTCAGGTCGGCGGAGGCTGGCGGATGACGCGGGCCTTGCGCGCCGCGACCCCGTTGGCCCGACGGCGGGCAGCGATCAGCACGGCGATCCCACCGACGCCGAGCAGGAAACCGACGCCGCCCAGCGCGGCATTGTCGGAGTCCGCGGCGTCGCTACCGCCGTTGACGATCAGACAGCTGCCCAGCAGCAGGTAACCCAGCCCGTCCAGGCGGGGTTCGACCCGCGAGCCGAGCCCGGGCACACTCACCCCGGCCACGATTCCGAGCAGGCCCAGCACGGCCGCGCCCACCCCGACCGCTACCGCGAACCAGCCCATTGCCCGCTCCTTCGTCCCAGCGCACCTTGCAGGGACCAGCATGCCCGCTGACGCGCGCCACGGCCGCACGAGGGTTCTCGGGGCCCATAGGGTCCAGGGGTGACCGGGGGCAGAACGCGCGTCGTGGCGGCTGCGCTGACGGTGATGGCGCTGGCCACGACCGGGGCGTGCAGCTCCGGGGACAACAACGGCGGGGCGGGCGAGTCCAGCACCCCCGTCGCCTCGGCGACGCCGGGTGCCGGGCCGGCCTGCACCGACGAGGTCGGCGACAGCGCCCCGGTGCTGGACCTGCTCTCGGTGCAGCTGGTGCGCACCGGCAAGCGGGTCCGGGTGATCGTGGAGCAGAACACCAGACCTCCTACGGAAAACACCGTGGAGTGGACGGTCGGCTTCGTCAGCGCCGACGGCGACCGCTACGTGGACCTGACCACCAAGCTCGCCCAGGGCACGCAGACCTCGCACGCAATCACGGTGGACGACGATCGCCGCCAGCCCCAAACCGACCCGGTGCGCATCACCCCGACCGGGATGACGACGACGTTCCCCGTCGATCCGATCGACGACCTCGGACCGGGGACCCGCTGGTACGCCGTGCTGACCGTCAACGGCAACGACATCGACTTCTGCCCCGGCGGCAGCGCCGTCATCGACCTGCTCGACATCGTCCCCTTGGACTTACCGACGCAGTGGTAAGTGATAGTGCGTCAAATCAGGCGCGGCGCACGACGAGGTCGGCGTAGTCCGGGTTCTCGGAGATCCAGGCCGCGGTGAACGGGCACCCGGGTATGACCTGCAGGCCGCGGGCGCGCAGGTCGTCGAGCATTCGCCGGGTCAGCAGCCCGCCCAGACCGCGACCGCCCCAGGCCGGGCTGATCTCGGTGTGGGTGACCACGACGTGGCCCTCGCGGGCGCGGTAGTCCGCGAGCCCGATCCGTACCCCGCCCACGTGGATCTCGTAGCGGCTGCGCTCGGGAACATCGCGGACCTCGGCCTCGACGTTGACGTCGGCGCTCATGTCGTCGCTCACTCAGTGCTCTGTTCCCCGAGCGGATCTCCCGACGTCGCCGGGGCGTCCGGGTCGTCCAGGATCCCGGCGAGCGCCTGCGTGTAGCGCGGGACGGCGTTGGAGCCGCCGACGAACGGCGCGGCGGCCGCGCGAGTCAACATGCGCGTCCCGACGCCGTCGTCAAAGCCGTTCTCGCAGCCTCCGTAGCGCAGGTAGATCTCGCTGGTTCCACTCGCACTGGTGACCCGCAGCACGATCGCCTCGGCCCCGCGCAGCACCGGGTCCTCGCACGCGAACTCCGCGTCCGGGCCGGTGCCCTGCGGCGCCGCGGCGATCCCGGACACCGCCGCTGCCGCGGCGGCGCCAACCAGTTCGACCGAGGACAGCAATCGCGGCACCGGATCGGGCTCAGCCGTCAGCTCCGGCTCCGCCGAATCAAGCGGGTCCGCCGAATCAAGCGGGTCCGCCGCCTCATCGGCGTCGGGTGCGACCGGTGTGGCGCCGGCGTCGACGGCGAGGTCCGCCGCGGACGACGTGGGCGTCGGGCTCTCCAGCGGCTCGGACTCGGCCACGGCGGCCGTGGGTGACGGCGTCGGCGTCAGGGTTGGCACCGGCAACCCGAGCTCACGCGCCTCGGCCGCCTCCTCCAGCTCGTCGTCACCGCGCGGGTCCGGTGCGTCGAAACCGTAGCGGCACACCGAGACCCTGCTGACGTCGGCGAGGGCATCCACCGCGACGGGTTCGTCCGGGCGCCGTGCCGGGTCGGCGGTGATCGGGTCGGTGACCGGGCAACCGTGGGTGTCCACCGAGATCTTGCGGATCGAGGAGACGATGTCCTCCGCGACCTCGGCCGGGGCCTGGACCCGGATCAACACCGCCCCGATCCGCAGCGTGCGCCGGTCCCCTTCGATGCCCTGCGCGACGCCCGGTTCGGAATCGGCGGTGACCATCGAGACGAAGGCACCGGCGCGTTCGACGAGCGTCGCCGGATCGGGTTCGCCGTCGAGGCTCGGACCCGGGCAGGTCGCCTCGACCGCGATGCCGGGCCGGATCACCAGTGCGTTGCTGACCGCCGCGTCGGAGATGCACCACTGCCCGGCCGCGACGTCGCCGGTGCCGTGACCCCAACTGGCCGGCACCGCGAGTTCAACATCGCCGAAGGACTCCCAGCGCACGCCCTCGCCCGCAGCGGTCGGCGTCGGAGCGCCCCGCGGCGGATCGTTGCTGTCGCTGCAGGACGCGCCGAACATCGCCGCGACCGCCGCAACTGCGAGCGCCGCACCTCGTCTCACCGAGCACTCCCTGTCCGCAGGTACCACAGCGCCGCCGGCGGCAGCACCAACGGGATGAAGGCGTACCCGACCCCGTACAGCGACCACACCGACGCCTCCGGGAACCAGTCCCGTTGGAACAGACTCAACGTGCCCACGATCAGTACCCCCGCCAACTCGACCTGACACACCACCCGCGCCGCCGCGCGCGCCCCCGCCGTGGACATGCGCAGCAGGATCGCCCCGGCGAGGTAGATGACTGCGGCCACCGCGGTCAGTCCGTACGCGAACGGCGCCCGCCCCGGGTCTTCGGCCAGCTGCACGCCCGCCCGCCCGGCCGCGGCCAGCGCCAGGATCGTGTAGGCGGCGCCGATCACGGCCAACGGCCCGGCGCCGCGCAGGGGTGCCCGCTCCTGCTCCGCCACGGGCTCCGTCCCGGTCATGGGTGGGCCGCACGGTCAGGCATGACCAAGCGCTCGCTCATGCCGGCGGCCCGCCCTGCCAGGTGACGAACATGCGCTCGACCATCACCACGACGGACAGCGCCCCGACCCCGGCGATGGCGGCGCGCCACTGCTCGGCGTCGCGCACCCCCGGGCGTCCGGCGCCGAACTCGATGCCGCCCCGAAACTGCGGGGGGGTAGCCGGACCGCCGCCAGGCGGCGCGAACCCGAGCCGCACCGGCACCCCGATCAGGACCGGCAGGACCACGATCGAGCCGAGCGCGTAGGCGACGAGGGTGCCCGCGTCGGCCTCGTCACCGGCAAAACCCAGCCCGATCACAGCGGCGACGGCGTGCCCGATGACGAGGAGTTGCAGGGCCAGCAGGGCCAGCACCTGCGCCCGGCTGAGCGGGCGCCGGCGCACGGCGCTGAACCACACCCAGATCATGATCAGCCCCGCCTCCAGCATCACGGCGGAGGTCACGGTGCGGGCCATGAGCCCAACCTACGGCGGCCCGAAAAGTTTTTTCTGCCGACCCTCAAGTTGCCGCCTCGGCTCACCGACACTCCTGTTGTCACACCGCGGAACGCCGGTACCGAACCCGGCCAACCAGGGTGATGCGGCCTCCCCAGCCGCGGAAGTCACGATGGTCAGTCAGGTAGTCAGGTAGCACCACGCAGGACCGAAGTGCCCCAGGTACCGGCCCCCCAGCCGGTCTGGACACCACAGACCGATCCCCCGGTCGACCCACGCACCACCGCCGGCGGCCACCCCTCCGCCTCGCGAAGCAGCACACACCGAATGCCCCGGGCCTCCCCACCCGGGGCTTCGGTAATTAACGAGGCGGCAGCGGTCCTGCCCGGACTCCTCTACGCAGGGGTCAGGACGCGCGCCCGCGCGTGCGCCCGGCGTAGCGCTCCGCACGCTCGGCAGCCAGCCGGACGTGGGGATCGTTGCGGCCGGTCAACTGCGGTGGGCCGAAAATGTGGAAGGCGAAGCGCCTGAACCGGTAGCCCACCCGCCAGGGAACGTCCTCGAACCAGCGCGGTCGGTACGGCGTCAGGTCATTCATGACCAGTGCAACCTCACCCGGCGCGGCGACCTTCCCGCCGCGGGTGTGAGTCAGGACGCGGTGAACTCGCCGGCGAGGAGCTCGGCGATCTGCGCGGTGTTCAGGGCGGCTCCCTTGCGCAGGTTGTCCCCGCAGATGAACAGGTCCAGCGAGCGCGGGTCGTCGATCGCGCGGCGGATGCGTCCGACCCAGGTGGGGTCGGTGCCGACGACGTCGGCCGGGGTCGGGAACTCCCCGTTGGCCGGATCGTCCACGAGCACCACACCGGGGGCATCGCGCAGGATCGCCTGGGCGCGGCCGACCTCGACCTGGTGCTGGAACGTCGCGTGGACGGCGAGGGAGTGCGTGGTGATCACCGGGACGCGGACGCAGGTCGCCGAGACTCGCAGGTCGGGCAGACCGAGAATTTTGCGGGACTCGTTGCGGACCTTGAGCTCCTCGGAGGACCAGCCGTCCTCCTTCAGCGAGCCGGCCCACGGGATGACGTTGAGCGCCAGCGGCGCGGGGAACGGCCCGAAGTCGCCGATCGCGCGGCGTACGTCACCGGCGTGGGTACCGATCGTCGCGGAGCCGGCGACCTTGGCCAGCTGCTCGCGCAGGGTGTCGATGCCGGGCTGGCCGGCGCCCGAGGCCGCCTGGTAGGAGGCGACGACGAGGGCTTCGAGGTTGTACTCCGCGTGCAGCGCACCCATCGCGACGATCATCGACAACGTCGTGCAGTTGGGGTTGGAGATGATCCCCTTCGGCCGCTTGCGCGCGGCCGCGGGATTGACCTCCGGCACCACGAGCGGGACGTCAGGGTCCATCCGGAAAGCGCCGGAATTGTCGACGGCGATCGCGCCGCGCGAGACCGCGATCGGCGCCCACTCGGCGCTGATCTCGTCGGGGACGTCGAACATCGCCACGTCGACGCCGTCGAAGCACTCCGCCGACAGCGCGATGACCTCGACCTCCTCGCCGCGCACGAGCAACTTCTTGCCCGCCGAGCGGGCCGAGGCGATCAGGCGGATCTCCCCCCACACGTCCTCGCGGGTGGACAGCAGCTCCAACATGACGGTGCCGACCGCGCCGGTCGCGCCGACCACCGCGAGAGTGGGCTTCATCGTCCAGTACCTCCGTAGACGATCGCGCCGCCACCGTCGGGATCGTCGAGTTCGAAGGCCGTGTGCACGGCCTGCACCGCAGTATTGACGTCGTCCTCGCGCACGACCACCGAGATGCGGATTTCCGAGGTCGAGATCATCTCGATGTTGACCCCGGCCTCGGCGAGGGCGGCGAAGAACTTCGCCGAGACGCCCGGGTGCGAGCGCATCCCGGCCCCAATCAGGGAGACCTTCCCGATCTGGTCGTCGTAGCGCAGCGACTCGAAGCCGATCTCGGCCTGGATCTTCTCCAGCGCTTGCACAGCTTTGGCCCCGTCGGTGCGCGGGGCGGTGAAGGAGATGTCGGTGCGGCCCGTCGCCGCGCCCGAGACGTTCTGCACGATCATGTCGATGTTGACCCCGGAGCCGGCGACCGTGGAGAAGATCGCGGCGGCCTGACCCGGCTTGTCGGGCACGCCGACGACCGTCACCTTGGCCTCGCTGCGGTCGTGTGCGACCCCGGCGATGATCGGGTCCTCCATGTCGTTCCCTTCTGACGGTGCGTGCGTGCCTTCGGCGACGACCCAGGTACCGACGCGGTGGCTGAACGAGGACCGCACGTGGATCGGGAGGTGGAAGCGCCGGGCGTACTCCACGCAGCGCAGGTGCAACACCTTGGCGCCGGAGGCGGCCATCTCCAGCATCTCCTCGTAGGTGATGGTGGGCAGGCGACGGGCGGCCGGCACGATGCGCGGGTCGGCGGAGAAGACCCCGTCGACGTCGGTGTAGATCTCGCAGACCTCGGCCTGTAGCGCCGCGGCCAGTGCGACCGCGGTCGTGTCCGAGCCGCCGCGGCCGAGCGTGGTGATGTCCTTGGTGCCCTGGGAGACGCCCTGAAATCCGGCGACGATCGCGATCGCGCCGTCGGCCAGCGCACTGGAGATCCGGCCCGGAGTGACGTCGATGATCCTGGCCTTGCCGTGCTCGGCGTCGGTGATGACGCCCGCCTGGCTGCCGGTGAACGAGCGTGCTTCGTGGCCCAGGTTGGCGATCGCCATCGCCAGCACCGCCATCGAGATCCGCTCGCCGGCGGTGAGCAGCATGTCCAGCTCACGGGCCGGCGGGACCGGCGAGACCTGGTTGGCCAACTCGATCAGGTCGTCGGTGGTGTCCCCCATGGCCGAGACCACGACGACGACGTCGTTGCCGGCCTGACGGGTCTCCACGATCCGCTTGGCGACCCGCTTGACCGACTCGGCGTCGGCGACCGAGGAGCCGCCGTACTTCTGCACGATCAGACCCATCGCGTTACCTCCCCCTCGCCGTCGGAACGCCCGGTGTCCGACCGGCAATTCTAGTGTGCGCGCACGCGCGGGGTTGCCCGGTGCACGCCAGCGAGTGACGCGAGCGAGCGCGGAGCGTGAACGAGCAGCACGCACGCTCTGGTCGCAGGCACGACATAGGCTCACCCAGATGGGTCCTGCCGCATGGCCCCCTGCTCGCAAGGAGTGCGTATGAGCGCCGGAATGCCCGACATGGGCGCACTGCTCGCCCAGGCTCAGCAGATGCAGGCCCAGCTCGCTGCCGCCCAGGCCGAGCTCGCGAACACGGTCGTCACAGGCAGCGCCGGTGGTGGCCTGGTCAAGGCCAGCGTGTCCGGATCGGGCGAACTCGTCGCCCTGGAGATTTCGCCGGAAGCGGTGGACCCCACCGACACCGAGACCCTCGCCGATCTCGTGCTGGCGGCGGTGCGGGACGCGCACCGCGCCATGGCCGCGGCGCAGGAGCAGGCGATGGGCTCGATGGTCGGGGGCCTCGGCGACCTGGCTGCCGGCCTCGGGCTCGGCGGCGCCATGGGTGGTTTGCCCGGTGGTGGCGGCCCCGGGTTGCCGGCCGGGCAGTAGGGACACCGTGTACGACGGGATCATTCAGGACCTCATCGAAGAACTGGGCCGCCTGCCCGGCGTCGGCCCCAAGAGCGCGCAGCGCATCGCCTTCCACCTGCTCGCCGCCGACCCGGTCGAGGTCCGGCGCCTGGTGAGCGCGATCGCGACGGTGAAGGAGAAGGTGCGCTTCTGCGAGGTGTGCGCCAACGTCACCGAGGACCCCCGCTGCCGGATCTGCCGCGACCCGCGCCGGGACCCGACGGTGATCTGTGTGGTCGAGGAGGCGAAGGACGTCGTCGCCATCGAGCGCACCCGAGAGTTCCGCGGCCGCTATCACGTACTCGGCGGGGCGATCTCGCCGATGGACAACGTCGGCCCGGACGACCTGCGGGTGCGCGAGTTGATGGCGCGCCTGGCCGACGGCACCGTCACCGAGCTGATCCTGGCGACCGACCCCAACCTGGAGGGCGAGGCGACCGCGACCTACCTGGCGCGGATGCTCAAGCCGCTCGGGCTCAAGGTGACCCGCCCGGCCAGCGGCCTGCCTGTCGGCGGTGACCTGGAGTACGCCGACGAAGTCACCCTCGGCCGGGCCTTCGAAGGACGCCGCAGCGTCGATGTGTGAGGCTGTGACCCGAGAGGATGCTTGCGTCCGAAGCAACGGTCGCTATTGCAGCCGATCCTTCGGACGTTGCGCAGAGGAGCACCGCCGACCGCAGCAGTGAAGAGGTGGACCCCCATGACTGAGGACCCGTCGAACTTTGCGACGCAGATTGCCGATCAGGTCGAGGGATTCCTGATCGCCCTGCGTGAGGTCGCGCGGGTGGCCCGGCCCGCGGAGGCCGTGCCGATGCTGCTGCTGGCGACCTCGCAGCTGCTGCTGGCCGGTGGGCGCCTGGGCGCCCTGGAGGACGTCACGCTGGACGAGCAGTTCGAGCCCGACGCCGGCGCCGACCCCGACCTCGACGAGTTGCGCGTGGCCCTGGCCGCGCTGCTGGACCCGATCGACGAATACACCGAGGTCTTCGACCCGTACGAGCCGGCGCCCGACCTGATGATCTGCCGCATCTCCGACGATCTCACCGACGTCGCCGCCGCGCTGCTGCACGGCCTGCAGCACTACAAGGCCGGACGCGAGACCGAGGCGTTGTGGTGGTGGCAGTTCTCCTACGTCGGGTCCTGGGGCATGTCCGCCTCGACGACCCTGCGCGCGCTGCAGAGCGTGCTGGCCCACGACCGCCTCGACGTCAGCACCGGAGACACTGCCCTGCTGCAGGCCCTGGACCCGGCCAACGCTCGCAGCTGAGGGCGACCTCGTTGCGTCAGCGAGAACGGTGGCTATAGCGATCGCTTTCGCTGACACAAAGGCGCCCGATCGGTGCCGACTAGTCGTGCTCGACCTCGGACAGCACGCTGGCGCCGAAGGCCTGCTCGAGGAGCGCGCGGCCGGACAGGCTCGAGTCGGGAGCTTCGACGTCGCCCGGATCAGCGGAATGGTCGTCCGTGGGGGCGACGGAGGGAACCGGCGACGGCGCGGGAGCTGAGGCAGCGGCCGGGGCCGTCGGCTCTGGGGCAACGGACCTGGCCGGCGTCGGCGGGGCCAGGGCGGCGGGCGCCGGGACGACGTGCGCGGGCCCGGCAGTTGGTGGTCCGCTGCCGACCTTGTTGGGGTCGAGCACTGCGTCGAGTCGGAACTTGGCCCGCAGGACCTCGGACAACGCTGCGGTGAGCAACTCGTCGCTGCCGGAGCTCTGGAAGTTTCGCCGCTTGCCCTCATCGGCGAAGGCGAGCACCAGGGTGTCGGCGTCGACCGAGCTGACCTGCACGCCGTCCATCAGCAGCATCCAGGTGTAGCGGCGACGGGACTTGACGATGTCGAGGACGTCGGGCCACATCCGGCGCACCGTCGTGATGTCGGGGGCGGCGCTCGCCGCGGGGGCCGACTCGGGCACCGGGGTCGACGGCGGTGCGGCAGCCGGGGGCGGCGGTGTCCGGGGCGCGGCCGGCGGAGCAACCTTCGGGGCCACCGGCGCGGCTACCGCGGCCGTGGTGGAGGGCCCCTCGGCGGCCGGGGCAGGCCGCACGGGCGCGGGACGCTCGACGGCCGGCGGGTCGGGGGCAGGCGCCGGGGCAACTGGCGCCAGGACGGGCGCGGCGGCGGGCGGCGGGGCCCCCGCTTCCCCCGGCGGCAGTGCTGCGCCCCCGGCCAGGCGGCGCTCCAGACGCTCCAGGCGGGTGTGCAGGTCCCGCTCCCCGGCGAATCCGCCCTCGGTCCCGGCGCCGGGCAGCAGCACGCGTGCACAGATCAGCTCGAGCTGCAGGCGCGGGGCGGTGGCCCCGCGCATCTCGGTCAGCCCAAGGTTGACCAGATCCGCGGCCCGGGAGATCTCGGCCGAGCCGAACCGGGACGCCTGCGCGGTCATGCGTTCCACGGCGTCGACCGGGGCGTCGATCAGCCCCGTGGTGCCGGCGTCAGGAACCGCCGCGATCACGATCAGGTCGCGGAGGCGATCGAGCAGGTCGGAGACGAAGCGACGCGGATCATGCCCGCCCTCGATCACCCGATCGACCAGGCGAAAGACCGTCGCCCCGTCGTGCGCCGCGAACGCCTCGATGACGTCGTCGAGCAGGGCGGCGTCGGTGTAGCCGAGCAGGGAGGTCGCCCGCGCGAGCGTCACTCCTGCGCCGTCAGCGCCGGCGATGAGCTGGTCCAGCACCGACAGGCTGTCGCGCACCGACCCGGCGCCGGCGCGCACGACCAGCGGCAGCACGGCGGGCGCGACCTGCACGCCCTCGCGCTCGCACAACGTGGCGAGGTACTCGCGCAGGATGCCCGGCGGCACGAGGCGGAACGGGTAGTGGTGGGTGCGCGAGCGGATGGTCGCGATGACCTTGTCCGGCTCGGTCGTGGCGAAGATGAACTTCAGGTGCGGCGGGGGCTCCTCGACGACCTTGAGCAGGGCGTTGAAGCCCGCCGTGGTCACCATGTGCGCCTCGTCGATGATGAAGATCTTGTAGCGCGCGGAGGCCGGGGCGAAGGCCGCGCGGTCACGCAGGTCGCGGGCGTCGTCGACGCCGCCGTGCGAGGCGGCGTCGATCTCCACCACGTCGAGGCCGCCGCCACCGCCGCGGGCCAGGTCCTGGCAGGACTGGCAGCTCCCGCAGGGGGTCGGCGTCGGGCCGTTCTCGCAGTTCAGGGCCCGGGCGAGGATGCGCGCGCTGGTGGTCTTTCCGCAGCCGCGCGGGCCGCTGAACAGGTACGCGTGGTTGACCCGGTCGTTGCGGATCGCCTGCGCCAGCGGATCGGTGACGTGCTCCTGCCCGATGACCTCGGCGAAGGTCTCCGGCCGGTAGCGGCGGTACAGGGCGAGCACGTCTCGAACCCTAGTGCCCGCCCCGACAAGACGGCCCGGCTACGAGTCCCGTCAGCCGGTACGGGCGCCTGTCAGCCGTCCGGCGGGCTGACAGGCGTTCGCACCCGACGTCATCCCGCAGAACAGAAGACCGCGGCGCTAAACGAAAGCGGCGCCCCGCGCACCTACCAGAGCTTTCCTACCCTTGCTGCCTTCCGGCCCTGGGGGAGTTCGGATAGATGGCACCGCGCGGGGAGCCACCGCCGAGTCTACGACGCGGCGACGGTGGCGCACACCGGGCAAGGAGACCTCGGCGCTGAGATAGGCTTGACGGGCTCCAAGGAGGATTCGCCTAGTGGCCTAGGGCGCACGCTTGGAAAGCGTGTTGGGGGCAACCCCTCCGGGGTTCGAATCCCCGATTCTCCGCCGCTTGATCAGCGAAATGCCGGGCGCCCTTGGGTGCCCGGCGTTCGTTCTTTGCAGCCCGTCTCAGTTTCCGCCTCAGACTGAGTCCACCGGTAGTCCGGCCTGCGCCCACTCGGGAAAGCCGTCTTCGAGTCGTCGTGCTTGCTGTCCGCGCAGGTGCAGCATGCGCACGGCTTCGTCGGCGTAGACGCAGTACGGGCCACGGCAATAGGCCACGAACTCGACATCCCGGGGGAGCTCGGCGAGCCGGCGCTGCAGTTCGTCCGGGGGGAGCAGTCGGGCACCGGCGATATGACCGGCCCGGAACTCGGCCTCGGGGCGGACATCCAGCACCACCACCTCGCCGGCCTGCAATCGGGCGGCCAACTCCTGGCGGCTCATCGACTCCAAGCCCGACCGGTCACCCAGGTATGCGGCGACCAGCCGATCCACCTCGGCCACGCGCTCGACGGCCAGATCGCGCAGGCCGCGCCAGAGCTCGGGGACCCGGGGGCTGGCAACGCTGTAGATGACGCGCGACCCGTCTCGTCTGCTGCGGACGATTCCGGCCTGGGCGAGCGTCCGCAGGTGTTGCGACGTGTTGGCCACGCTCTGACCGATCTCGGCGGACAGTTCCTCGACCGACCGTTCGCCCTGGCTGAGGACGTCGATGAGCTCGGCGCGCCGCCCGTTGGCGAACGCCTTCGCAACCACGGCGAACCCGTCGTAGAGCGCGTCCTTGGCCGCTCGATGCTCCGTGCTCATCGTGGTGTCCCTTCCTGACTGTTGACAGCATCCTCTCATGGGTCAATGATTCAAACATTCACTTGAACAATAGAGAGGATAAGCCGTGAGCGACACCCGGACCCTCGACACGACCGACCTGGAACAGCGCGTCAAGCAGATGTACCAGGAGGTCGCCGAACACCCGCACCAGAGCTTTCACTTCGAGACCGGACGAGCGCTGGCCGAACGCCTCGGTTACCCCGCCGCCGAGCTGGACGCGATCCCGGGCCCGGCGATCGACTCGTTCGCCGGGGTCGGCTACTACTTCGACCTCGCCGACATCGAACCGGGCGAGACCGTGGTCGATCTGGGCAGCGGCGCCGGGATGGACAGCTTCCTGGCGGTGCGTCACGCCGGACCGAGCGGCCACGTGATCGGCATCGACATGACCGCAGCCCAGCTCGCCAAGGCCAACCGGCTCGCGGAGAGTGCCGGTATCGGCACCGTCGAGTTCCGGGACGGCCACATCGAGGAGCTGCCCCTCGCCGACGGCGTGGCCGACGTCGTCATCTCCAACGGCGTCATCAACCTGTCCCCGGACAAGGCGCAGGTTTTTGCTGAGGCGGCGCGCGTCCTTCGCCCCGGTGGCCGGCTCGCCATCGCCGACATCGTCACCGACAGGCCGCTGCCGGCCGGCGTGACCTGTGACGCGGCGCTGTGGGCCGCCTGTATCGGCGGCGCGATGCAACGCGAGGACTACCGCCGCGCGATCGAGGACGCCGGATTCGACATCGAGGAAGTTCGCGAGAACACCAGCTACCGATTCCTCTCCGACCAGGCCACGGGCGCCACCGAGACCTACGGCGTCGGCAGCGTGTCCATCCTCGCCCGCGCCCGCTGATTCACCACCCCCCGAGATCACCACAGGAGGAGTCATGGACCCGTTCGACCTCCTGTGGAACCACGGACTGCGGCATGTGATCGCGTCCCCGGCCGTACCGCCGAATCCGCTGCCGCGGCGTCACGCCTTCGAACTCGCCACCTTCTGGCTCCTTGCCGTCGGCATCCTCGGGGCAGCCGGCTACGTCACAGCGGCGATGGTTCTCGGCCTCACGATGATCGTCGTCTGCACCCTGGTGACCGTGACCAATTTCTGCATCCCGTCGACCCTGCTCGGAGCCTGGTGGCGCTGGCGGGAACCCGCGCGTGCGGACTTGCGCGACACGACCGAAACGTGGAGGAGCATCAGATGAGCGCGGTCGACGTGCTGCCGTTGGTGGACGAGGGATTGGGGAACTCGGCGTATCTCGTCGACCTCGGCGACGGTCGCGCTCTGGCGGTCGATGTGAGTCGGGATCTTCGGGCGGTGCGAGAAGTCGCGGATCGCCGCAGGCTGCGGATCGCCTACGTCGCCGATACGCATCTGCATGCTGACTTCCTCTCGGGCGCGGTGGAGCTCGCCGCCCGCGACGGCGCCCGGATCTTGGCGTCTGCGGCCGGGAATCGGGAGTTTTCGCACGCAGCCCTGGCCGATGGCGACGAGGTCGACCTGGGTGGCCTGCGGCTGCGGACGCTCTCGACCCCGGGGCACACCCACGAGCACATCGCGTTCGAGCTTCTCGACGGGTCGGATCCGGTCGGGGTCTTCACGGGGGGTTCACTGCTTGTCGGGGCCGCGGCCCGCACGGACCTGGTGAGCGCCGAGTCGACCGAAGAGCTGGCGCGTGCGCAGTACCGCTCGCTCCGACGACTCTGCGGTCTTGGCGACCACGTGGCGGTGTGGCCCACGCACGGCGCCGGTTCCTTCTGCTCGGCGCCGCCCGGTGCCGACCGCACGTCCACGATCGGGCGCGAGCGGGCCACCAACGCCTTGCTGCACGCACCCGACGAGGACGCGTTCGTCGGGTTGCTGCTGGCCTCGTTGGGCAGTTACCCCGTCTACTTCGCCCGCCTCGGCGAGGTCAACCGTCGAGGCCCGGCGCTGCTGGGGACGGTGCCGGGGCTGCGACCGCTCGGCGAGCCGGAGTTCGCCCGGCTGCGGGCGGCCGGCGCCGAGGTGGTGGACGTGCGACCGGTGGCGGACTTCGCCGCCGGCCACGTACCCGGCGCGGTGTCGATCCCGTTGCGTCCGGTCTTCGCCACCTGGCTGGGCTGGCTCCTCGACGCCGACCGGCCGCTGCTGGTGGTGCGCGGGACCGAGCAGGATCCCGACGAAATCGTGGGCCAGGCGATCAAGATCGGCTACGACAGGCTGGCGGGTGAACTGTCCGGCGGCATGACGGCCTGGGCCGCCGCCGGCTGTGAGATCGCGCGGATCCCGCTGGTCTCGCCTAGCGCGGCGGGCGACGCTGCCGTCCTCGACGTGCGGCAGGACGCCGAGTTCGCGGCCGAACACTTCCCCGGGGCGAGGCACCTCGAACTGGGCGAGGTGGCCGCGCACGCCGCCGACGTGCCCGGCGGGCCGACGGTGGTGATGTGCGGACACGGGGAACGCGCGATGAGCGCGGCGAGCCTGCTGGCCCGGGCCGGCCACCGCGAGGTGACGGTCCTGGACGGAGGTCCGCAGGACCTGGCCACGGCGCACAACGTGTCCCTGGCGAGCGGTTCGTGAGCGCCGGAGCGTCGCCGAGCCCTGCGACAGCCGTCCGAGCGCGGCCGGTCGAACTGGGCCTGCGGGCGAACTTCGCTCAGTTCGGCCTGCTGGTCGCGGTCAACGCCCTGGTCGGCGGGATGCTCGGGCAGGAGCGCACCGTCCTGCCCCTGCTCGCCGAGCAGGAGTTCGGCCTCGCCGCCTACACGGCCGCTCTCACCTACATCCTCGCGTTCGGCGTCGCCAAGGCCGCGACGAACTACCTCGCCGGCACAATGTCGGACCGCTACGGACGCAAACCGGTGCTCGTGGCCGGATGGCTCGTCGCCATCCCCGTCCCGCTGCTGCTGATCTGGGCACCGAGCTGGGGCTGGGTCGTCGCGGCCAACGTGCTACTCGGCATCAGCCAGGGCCTGACCTGGTCCACGACCGTGATCATGAAGATCGACCTCGTCGGCCCCGCGCAGCGCGGCCTGGCCATGGGCCTGAATGAGGCCGCCGGCTACATCGCCGTCGCCGCGACCGCGCTGGCCACGGGCTACCTCGCCCAGGAGCACGGCCTGCGTCCGGCACCCTTCCTCTTGGGCGTCGCCTTTGCTGCCCTCGGCCTCGGGCTGTCGACGCTCTCGGTCCGGGAAACCCGCGAGCACGCCCGGGTGGAATCGGCCGTCCACACCGCACGCAGCGGCCCTTCTCCCCACTCTCTGCAGGCCGAGTTGAGTGACCGTCAGGTCTTCGAGCTGACCAGCTTCCGGGAGCCCGCACTCTCCTCGGCCAGCCAGGCCGGACTGGTGAACAACCTCAACGACGGCCTGGCCTGGGGCCTGTTCCCCGTCTTGTTCGCCGGCGCCGGCCTCTCGGTCGGGCGGATCGGTGTGCTCGCCGCCCTCTACCCCGCGGTGTGGGGTCTGGGCCAACTGGTTACTGGCGCCCTGTCCGACCGGTGGGGCCGCAAGTGGCTGATCGCGGTCGGCATGTGGGTACAGGCGCTCGCCCTCGCTTTCGTTGCCCTCGCCGACTCGTTCTGGCCCTGGGCCGCCGCCGCCGTCCTGCTCGGTGCGGGGACCGCCATGGTGTATCCGACGCTGCTCGCCACCATCGGCGATGTCGCCCACCCCGCCTGGCGCGCCCGCGCCGTCGGCGTCTACCGCCTGTGGCGCGACGGCGGGTTCGCCGCTGGCGCCCTGCTGGCCGGCGTGATCGCCGACGCCTACGGAATCCGCGCCGCCGTCTGGGTCATCGCCGCCCTCACGGCCGCTTCCGGTGCCGTTGTCGCGGTGCGCATGTACGAGACACATCAGGGCGCGCAGCGCAGCTGACAGCCTCTGCCCCGAGGCCGGATGTCACGCCCGCAGGCGCGGCGCCGGGAGCGCTTCCTCGACTCCTACACCGATGACCTCGTCACTCGCGACGTCGCGCTGATCACGGAGATCGAGGCCCCGGCCCAGATGCGCGCCTTGCTCGGGATATTGGCCGCGCGCAACGCCTCGCCGCTGGTCGGCAACGGGCTGTCGAGCGACTTGCGATCTCGGCCCGCACCGTGCACCGCTACCTGGGAAACCTACGGGGAACCGGGGCGGACGACCACCGATAGTGGACCCGATCTGGCCAGGCGAGGGCGGACGCCCGACAATTGGGTCTTCGCCGAGCCCGCTTGGAGCTGCCCCGTGCGCGTCCCCCTCACCGTCGCCGACTTCCTGCACCGTGCCGAGACCGCCTTCGGCGACTCGACCGCGATCATCGACGAGCCCACGCAGCCGGCCACTCCGGTGCCCACCACGACCTACGCCCAACTCGGCGAGCGGGTACGGGCGTGGCAGGCCGGGCTCGACGCCCTGGACGTCCCGGCCGGCGGGCGCGTCGCGGTGGTCAGCCACAACTCTGCTCGCCTGATGGAACTGCTGCACGCGGTCCCGGGCACCGGCCGCATCTGCGTCCCGGTCAACTTCCGGCTGCGCCCGCACGAGGTGTCCTTCATCGTCGAGCACTGCGGCGCGGACGTCGTGCTGATCGACCCCGAACTCGATGACGACCTCAAGGAGGTCAGCGCGCGGCACCGCTTCGTGCTCGGCGCCGAGACCGAGGAGTCGGTGATGCGCTTCGGCGTCGAGCCGCGGCCGTGGGCGGAGCCTGACGAGGACGCGACTGCGACGATCAACTACACCTCGGGCACGACGGCCAGCCCCAAGGGTGTTCAGCTGACGCACCGTAATCTGTGGATCAACGCCGTGACGTTCGCCATGCACCTGCGTCTGTGGGAGCGCGACGTACTGATGCACACCCTGCCGATGTTCCACTGCAACGGCTGGGGCATGCCCTACGCCGCGGTCGGGCTGGGCGCGGCCAATGTGGTGATCCGCAAGATCGACGGCGAGGAGATCCTGCGCCGCGTCGACTCCCACGGCGTGACGTTGATGTGCGGCGCACCCGCGGTGTGGGCGATGACGTTGGACGCCGCGGAGAAGCTCGACGGTCCGGTGCCCGGGCGGGACAAGGTCCGCATCGTTGTCGCCGGCGCCCCGCCGCCCTCGCGCACCATCGAGCGGATCGGTTCGGACCTGGGGTGGGAGTTCACCCAGATCTACGGCTTGACCGAGACCGCCCCGCTGCTGACGATGAACCGCGCCGAGGTCGGTGACGAGTCACTGCCGTCGGAGGAGCGCGCTCGCCTGATGTCCCGCGCCGGCAAGCCGGCCCTCGGTGTCCGGCTCGCGATCGACTCCGAGGGCGAGGTGCTCGCCCGGTCCAACGTCGTGATGGACGGCTACTGGAACAACCCCACCGCGACCGCCGAGGCCTTTGAGGGCGGCTGGTTCCACACCGGTGACGGCGGGACGATGAATGAGGCCGGCTACCTCACGATCGCGGACCGCAAGAAGGACATCATCATCACCGGCGGGGAGAACGTGTCCTCGATCGAGGTCGAGGACACCTTGTTCTCCCACCCGGCCGTCGCCGAGGTCGCCGTCATCGGTGTGCCGTCCCAGAAGTGGGGCGAGACCATTAAGGCACTCGTCGTACTCGCGCCCGACGCACAAGCCGACGAGGCCGAACTGATCGCGCACTGCAAGAAGCTGCTGGCCGGGTACAAGGCACCGACCTCGGTGGAGTTCCGCGAAGAGATCCCCCGCACGGCGACGGGCAAGATCCAGAAGTTCAAGCTGCGCGAGCCGTACTGGGCCGGGGTCGGGCGCGCCGTCAACTGAGCAAGACCCGGCCATCTGGCCGAGGTTCGGCTAGAACTTCGAACCGAGGTCGATGCCGACGCTCGCGGCAGCCAGACCGAGGGCGATCGTCGCGACGAGGTAGCCCGCACCGAGGCGCGTGCGGTGCGCCTCGTGCAGCACGAGCACCTCGAAGGCGAGGGTGGAGTACGTGGTGAACGCGCCACAGAACCCGACGCCGGCCAGCAGCACGAGATCCGGCGACGCCCCGCCGCCGGCGGCCGAGGCCAGCACCATGCCGAGCAGCAGGCTGCCGAGCACATTCGCCGTCAGCGTCCCCCACGGCACCACCGAGGGCGTCCGCGCGCGGATCACCTGGTCGAGGGCATAGCGCGCCGGGGCCCCCACCGCCGCGCCGAGCGCCACCAGCAGCCAGCTCATCGAGCTGGCCCGCTGAGTCCACACGCCCGGCGGGTCACCCAGGTCGCGACCACGATCGCGAGCACGGCCCCCAACGGCGTGATGACCCCGTAGAACGGAGCGGCACTGCCTTCTCCGTCGACACCGTCGAAGCGCAGGTGCACCACGTAGACCGCGTACACCGAGAACGTCGTGAATCCCCCGCAGAATCCGGGACCCAGGAACGGGCGCCACAGCGGGTGCACCGGGCCGCGCTCGGTGACCAGCACCATGAACACACCGAGCAGCGCGCAGCCCACCAGGTTCACGCCCAGCGTCGTCACCGGGATATCGCTGACGGTCCCCTCCGGCCAGATCCGGCCGGCTCCGTAACGCGCCAGCGAGCCGAGCACCCCGCCCAGGGCAACTGCGGCAAGGACGCGCGGCGCGAACGTTGGACCCTGACTCGTCGACGGCGCCACCGTCGCCACCCTAGCCAGCGCGACGGCGATCGTGCCGTTGGCGACATGACCAAGAACTCCTCCGTCGCCGACGCGGCAAAAACCTGGTTGGGCGCGATCGACGACTGGCGGCAGACTCGGGGGGTGCCTGCATCCCGCTCCGCCGTATCCGCGTGCTGATCCCGCTGCTCCGGGTGCACCTGGCCCCGTACCGCGCCCGTCTCGCCGCGGTGATCGGCTGGCAGTTCGCCGCGACTCTCGCTGCCCTGTACCTGCCGACCCTGAATGCCGACCTCATCGACAACGGCATCGTGCGCGGGGACACCGGGCACATCGTGCGCGTGGGTGCGGTGATGCTCGCGGTCACCGGCCTGCAGATCGCGGCCTCGATCGCCGCGGTGCACGCGGCTGCCCTGGTCGCGATGGGCGTGGGGCGTGATCTGCGCGCCGGGGTGTTCGCCAGCGTGAGCGCGTTCTCCGGACAGGAGATGGCCCACTTCGGCGCGCCGACCCTGATCACCCGGACCACGAACGACGTCGCCCAAGTGCAGTCCTTCCTGCTCCTGGCCTTCACCCTCGCGGTCCCGGCACCGGTGTCTGCGATCGGTGGGATTGCCCTGGCGCTGAACCAGGACGTCGCCCTGTCCGCCCTGCTGCTCGCCGTGCTGCCCGCGCTGGTGGTCAGCCTGGCGCTGCTCATCCGGGCGATGCGCCCGCTGTTCCGGGCGATGCAGGACGACCTCGACGAGGTCAACCGGCTGCTGCGCGAGAACATCGCGGGCGTCCGGGTGATCCGCGCGTTCGTGCGCGAGGACTACGAACGCCAGCGCTTCGCCCGGGCGAACCAGCAGCTGACGGACGTCTCGATCGACGTGGGCCGGCTGATGGCGCTGATGTTCCCGATGGTGATGCTGGTGGTGAACGTCGCCGGCGTCGGCGTGCTGTGGTTCGGCGGGCACCGCATCGACGACGGCCAGATGCAGCTCGGGGCACTGACCGCGTTCCTGAGCTACCTGATGGTGATCCTCGGCGCGGTCATGATGGCGACGTTCACCCTGGTGCAGATGCCCCGCGCCGAGGTGTGCGCCGAGCGGATCACCGAGGTGCGCGCCACCGTCCCGGCGATGACAGCGCCGGCCGACCCGGTCACCGTGCTGCCGACGCCGGGGACCCTGGAGTTGCGCGGGGTGAGTTTGGCCTTCCCCGGCGCCCAGGACGCGGTGCTACGCGAGGTCGACCTGGCGGTCGTGCGCGGCGGCGTCACGGCGATCATCGGCAGCACCGGCGCGGGCAAGACGACGCTGTGCAACCTGATTCCACGACTCATCGACGCCACTGCCGGCGACGTGCTCCTCGGCGGGGTGGACGTACGTCGCCTCGATCCGGCCGTGCTGGCGCGAGCGGTCGGCTACGTGCCGCAACGGCCCTACCTGTTCGCCGGGACCGTCGCCTCCAACCTGGCTTTCGGTAAGACCGGGGCAAGTGCGCAGGACATGTGGGCGGCGCTCGAGACCGCGCAGGCGCGGGACTTCGTCGAGTCCATGCCCGGTGGTCTGCAGGCACCGATCAGTCAGGGCGGCGCCAATGTCTCCGGCGGACAGCGCCAACGGCTCGCGATCGCGCGGGCCCTGATCGCCCGCCCGGACCTCTACCTTTTCGATGACGCATTCTCTGCGCTGGACTACAGCACTGACGCGGCGCTGCGGGCCGCACTCCTGGAATGGACCGCCGGCGCGACCGTGCTGATCGTGGCCCAGCGCGTGGGCACCATCCGGTCCGCCGATCGGATCGTGGTGCTCGAGGCGGGGACCGTGGTCGGTACCGGCACGCACCACGAACTGCTGGAGAGCTGCCCGACCTACACCGAGATCGTGGCGTCTCAGCTCACCGCGGATGAGGCAGCTAGATGACCGCCCCGGTACGCGGCCCGGCGCCCCCCGGTGGGTTCGGCCCGGGCGGACGCGGACACGGCCCGGCCGGCCCCGCACTGTTGGCGGCGATGCCGGCCGAGAAGTCACTGCGCTTCGGCACCTCGACGCTGCGCCTGCTCCGGATGCTGCGCCCGCAGTGGTTTCTCGTGGGGACTGCCGTGCTGGCCGGCGTCCTCTCCATCGCCCTGAACGTGCTCGGCCCCCGGCTGCTCGGCCATGCCACCGACTTGATCGTTGCCGGGATCGTCGGCCAGGACTTGCCGGCCGGCCTGACTCGGGATCAGGCGCTGGAGCAGTTGAATTCGGGTGGACGGGACGACCTCGCAGATCTCGTCCGCAATGTCGAGGTGACGATCAGTCAGGGAGTCGACTTCGGAGCCCTGGGCGCGGTGCTCGCCGGCGTCCTGGCGATCTACCTGGGATCCTTCGTGTTCTACCTGGTGCAAGGTCGGTGTGCCTCGCTCGCCGTCCAGCGCCTGGTGTTCCGGCTCCGCGAAGAATCCCAGGACAAGATCACCCGGCTCCCACTGAGTTACCTGGACGCGCACTCACGCGGTGAGCTGCTCTCCCGGGTGACCAACGACATCGACAACATCGCCCAGACCCTGCAGCAGACCCTGAGCCAACTCCTCAACGCGCTGCTGATGATCGTCGGCGTGCTGGCGATGATGTTCTGGATCTCGCCGCTGCTCGGCAGCGTCGTGCTGATCACGGTGCCGATCTCGATCTGGCTCGCCAAGGCGATCGGGCAGCGCTCGCAGCCGCAGTTCGTCACGCAGTGGGCCAGCACCGGGAAACTCAACGGGCACATCGAGGAGATGTACACCGGGCACGCGCTGGTCCGGGCGTTCGGTCGCACCCCGGACGCGACGGCGACCTTCACCGAGCACAACGAGGCGCTCTACGCCGCCTCCTTCCGAGCGCAATTCATCTCCGGTGTGATTGCGCCGGCGATGATGTTCGTCGGCAACCTCGGCTACGTGTTCGTCGCGGTGATCGGGGGCCTGCGCGTGGCGAGCGGCTCCCTGAGCCTGGGCGAAGTGCAGGCCTTCATCCAGTACACGCGCCAGTTCAGCCATCCCGTCACCCAAGCGGCCTCGATGGCGAACCTGCTGCAGTCCGGTGTTGCGTCCGCCGAGCGCGTCTTCGATCTGCTCGACGCCCGAGAACAAAGCCCCGAACCTGCTGCACAACCCGATGTCATCCCCGTGCGCGCAGGGCCGCGCGGCGCGGTGGAGTTCACCGGCGTCTCGTTCCGGTACGAGCGGGACCGGCCGCTGATCGAGGACTTGTCGCTCTCGGTGGCGGCCGGGGCGACGGTCGCGATCGTCGGACCCACCGGCGCCGGAAAGACCACGCTGGTCAATCTGTTGATGCGGTTCTACGACGTCGACTCGGGATCCATCAGCATCGACGGTGTTGACATCTCGACGATGCCGCGTCCGCAGGTGCGCGCCGGCCTCGGCATGGTCCTGCAGGACACCTGGCTCTTCGGCGGGACGATCGCGGACAACGTGGCTTATGGGCGCCCGGACGCGTCTCGCGAGGACGTCATCGCAGCCGCGCGCGCCACTCATGCCGAACACTTCATCCGCACCCTGCCGGACGGGTACGACACGGTGCTCGACGGCGATGCGGCAGACCTGTCGGCCGGCGAGCGCCAACTCCTCACCATCGCCCGGGCCTATCTGTCCGACCCGGCCATCCTGATCCTGGACGAGGCGACGAGCTTCGTCGACACCCGCACCGAGGCGCTTATTCAGCGCGGCAGTTCGACCCTCGCCGCCGGGCGCACCTGCTTCGTCATCGCGCACCGGCTGTCCACGATCCGCGACGCCGACGTGATCCTGGTGATGGAGTCCGGACGCATCGTCGAACAGGGCAATCACGGGAGTCTGCTGGCCGCCGGCGGCGCCTACGCCCGGCTCTACGCCGCCCAGTTCGCCGCCGCCCCTGCTGACGGCGCGCCTTAGTCCCCATCTTCGGGCGGCGTGTGGACCTATCAACGCCTCGCGATAGGTCCACACGCCGCCCGAAGATGCGAGGTTCGCGGGCTCAGATCGCGACGACCCTGGGGTAGTCCGGGCGCCACATCGCCGCGTCGATCCGGGCGTCCAGATCGTCGGGCAGCTGGGCCAGACCTTCGGCCACCGCTGCGCGTGCCACCGCGGCCGCGACCGCCCGTGAGACCGCCCGCAGGCTGTCCACCGCGGGGAGCAACGGGGCGCCCAGCCCGGTGCCGGTATCGATCAGGGCAACGGCATCGGCAGCTGCCACCAGCATCGCGTCGGTGACCCGCGAGGCTCGGGCGACCGCCACCCCGAGCCCGAGCCCGGGGAATACCAGCGCGTTGTTGGCCTGCGCGATCGCGTAGTTGCGCCCGCTGTAAAAGACCGGAGCGAACGGACTTCCGGTGGCGATCAGCGCCCGGCCGTCGGTCCACGCGATCAGGTCCGAGGGCAGCGCCTCGCACTTCGACGTCGGATTCGACAGCGGCATGATCACCGGCCGCTCGCAGTGCTTCGCCATGTCCCGTACCAAGGCTTCGGTGAAGGAGGCCGGCTGGGCGGAGGTCCCGATCAGGATCGTCGGGTGCGCCTCGCGGACGACGTCGGCGAGTCCGGGAACCGTTCCCGGCGCGGACCATTCGGCAACCTCCGCGGCGGGCCGGGCGTACGGCAGCTGGAAATCGCGGATCAGCGCGGCCTGGTCATCGGAGATCAGGCCCTTGCTGCCGAGCGCGTAGAAGCGGCCGGTCGCTTCGTCCGGGCGCAGGCCCTCGGCGATCATCAGGTCGCGCATCATGTCTGCGATCCCGATCCCCGCGGTGCCCGCCCCGTGGATGACCACGCGCTGCTCGCGCATCGCGGTGCCGTTCTCCCGCAACGCGGCCAGCACCGCGGCGAGCACCACGACCGCGGTGCCCTGCATATCGTCGTTGAACGTGCAGCAGCGATCTTGATACTTGCGCAGGACCCGGCGGGCGTTGCTCGCACCCAGGTCCTCCCAGTGCAGCATCGCGTGCGGGAACACCGTCGTCGCGCTTTCGACGAAGGCATCGAGCAACGCGTCGTAGCGCTCGTCGCGCACCCGCGCGTGCCGGTTGCCCAGGTAGAGCGGGTCACCGAGCAGTTCGACGTTGTCGGTGCCGACGTCGAGCATCACCGGCACGACCCGGCTGGGATGGATCCCGGCCGCCGCGGTGTACACCGCGAGCTTTCCGACCGCGATCTGCGCCCCGCCGACGCCCCAGTCCCCGATGCCGAGGATGCCCTCGCCGTCGGTCGCGACCAGCAGGTCGACGTCGTCAGCGCCGAGGCCGAGGTTGGCGAATGCGGTGCCCACCTGGTCGGGCGCCTTGACCGAGAGGTAGAGCCCGCGTGGGCGACGGAACTCGTGACTGAACCGCTCGATCGCGGTGCCGATCGTCGGGGTGTAGACGATGGGAAGCATCTCGTCGATGTGATCGGTGAGCAGCCGGTAGAACAGCACCTCGTTGCGGTCGCGCAGGTTGGCCAGGTAGACGTGCTTCTCCAGATCGGTGCCCTGGCGCAGGTACTGCCCGTACACCCGCTCGAGTTGGATGTCGATCTCGGACGAACGCGCCGGCAGGAGTCCGGTCAGGCCGAGCGCGTCGCGTTCGGAGCAGGAGAATGCGCTCCCCCGGTTGAGCAGCGGCAACTGCAGGATCGCGTGCCCCCGCACGCGCACCCGCGCAGTCCAACCGTCCGGTCCCGGCACCAGGTCGTACGGGCTCTCGGCCTTCATCGTGGTCCCCCTCCTCGCCGCGTCCACGGGCACGGGTGGGTGCACCCGCCGCGCGTCCATCTTGGCCGAGTCTGCGACTGCACCGGCAGCAGGTCAGCTCAGCAGCAACTCCTCGACCGAGCGGCGCGTGCGCGGGGCGCGCTCGCGGGCGAAAAGATCCTCCGGAAGGGCTGCGTCCGGGTCCAGACGCCCGATCGCCGCGGCGGCGATCGGCTCCAACTCTGCTCCGAGCCCGAACTCCCGCACCACACCAGCTGCATCGAACCCGCCCATCTGATGCACCGAGAGCCCCAGGGACTGGGCCTGCACGGTGAGGTGCGCCATCGCTGCGCCGGTGTCGTAATGCGCCCACGGCGCCGGGGCGCCCTTGCCGTCGACGATCACCGCCACTGCGACCACGAGCACGGAGGCCAGTGGAGCCCACCGCTGGTTGCCCGGGGCCAGCAGACCGGACAGCGAGTCAAAGGCCGCAGTGCCCCGGCGGGCGACGATGAAGCGCCACGGCTGGCTGTTGCCGGCCGAGGGGGCCCAGCGCGCCGCCTCCAACAACGCGCTCAAGTCGGCTTGGCTGAGCTCATACCCCGGGTCGAAACCGCGTGGGCTCCAGCGCTCGGCGAGCAGCTCGTGCAGAGCTGCGGTGGTGTCGGCGCGGTGGTCGGGCAGCAGGTCGGTGCTCATGGCAATCCTTGTCGTGTCGCTGAAGGTGTCATCCGGGATCGCGCCCGGTGGAGGTCAGTGGTGCAGGCGCTCACCCGGCGATGCCCGCGTGCATCTCCCAGACCAGGACCTCGCTCGGCTCCGCCGCGGTGATCCGGCGCGCACCGGCATCGGTCAGCCTGACTGCGTCACCAGTTGCCAGTGCACTGGCGCCTTCGAGGTCGACCGCGCCGCGGGCCACGAACACGTGGCCGAACAGCGACTCGGGGACCTCGACGCACTGACCCGGCGTCAGTCGGGCCACGTGCAACGCCGCATACCTGGAGGAGATCCGGATCGCCGAGAGCCCGTCGTGGGCCGGCATCCCGGAGGCGACCGTGACCCAACCCGCTGCCCAGCGCTCCGCGTCGATCTCGGCCTGCTCGTAGCCCGGAGGCAGGCCGTTCTCGTCGGGCAGTACCCACATCTGCACGAAGTGCACCGGGTCGGAGTGCACGTCGCCGGCCAGCCGCCACGAGTCGTTCTTCTCCGAGTGCCGGATCCCGGAGCCGGCACTCATCCGCTGGGCCAGGCCTGGGTAGATCACCCCGCTGTGCCCGGTCGAATCCTGGTGGACCAGGGACCCGCTCAGCACCCAGGTGACGATCTCCATGTCTCGGTGCGAGTGGGTCTCGAAGCCCATGCCCGCGCTGACCACGTCATCGTTGTTCACCAGCAGCAGCCCGTGGTGGGTGTTGCGCGGGTTCCAGTGCTGTCCGAACGAGAACGAGTGGTGGGAGTCCAACCATCCGATCTCCGTACGATCCCGGGCGCCGGCGCGACGGATGTCGACGGCGGGCCGCTCGAGGGTGGCAGCCATGGTGTTCCTCCGTTCTTCGCGGTGCTGGTGCGCAGGGACGGTGGCAATCAGCCCCGGATGGCAGAGATGTCGAACTCGAGCGCGATCTTGTCCGAGACCAGCACGCCACCGGCCTCGAGGGCCGCGTTGAAGTTCACGCCCCAGTCCTTGCGGTTGATGGTGGTCTTGCCTTCGAAGCCGGCGCGGACGTTGCCGTACGGGTCGGTGGCCAGACCGGTGAACTCGAAGTCGACGTCCACGCTCTTGGTAACGCTCTTGATCGTGAGGTCGCCGGTGAGCACGTAGTCGTTCTCCCCCGTCTTGCGGACCCCGGTGGAGACGAAGCGGATCCGCGGGTAGGTGGCGGCGTCGAAGAAGTCGTTGTTGCGCAGGTGGGCGTCGCGGTCTGCGTTGCGGGTGTCAACGCTGGCGACCTCGATCTCCAGGTCGATGTGGGTGTTGGCCAGGTTCTCGACGTCGAGGTTCGCGGTCCCACCGAAGTCGTTGAACGAGCCGCGGACCTTGGTGATCATCGCGTGCCGGGCGACGAACCCGATGCGGCTGTGGGCGGCATCGATCGCGAAGGTGCCGGTGAGGTCGGGAGTGGTGGTGGTCATCTGGTGCTCCTCAGTTGGTTGATGTATCAACAAGCTACCTCGTCGATAGATGACGTGTCAACCTCTGGTGTGGCACACTCATTCCCATGACCGAATCACCGCCGCCGCGCTGGCTCGACGAGCGCGAGCAACAGGCCTGGCGGGGATCCTTGGCCATGTGGGCACGTCTGCAGGCCGAGCTCGCCCGCGAGATGGCCGCCGGCTCCGAGCTGTCGATGGCGGACTTCGCCGTGTTGGTGACCCTGACCGAGGCGTGCGGGGGGCGGGTCCGCGCCTTCTCCCTCGCCCGCGAGCTGACCTGGGAGAAGAGCCGGCTCTCCCATCAGCTCACCCGGATGGAGAAGCGCGGCCTGGTCTGCCGTGCAGAGTGCCCCGAGGACGCCCGTGGTCAGGTGGTGGCGGTGACCGAGGCCGGCCGCGCCGCGATCGAGGCCGCAGCCCCGGCCCATGTCGAGGCGGTGCGCCGGCTCTTCATGGACCATCTCCGGCCCGATCAGATCGAGGCCCTCACCGAGATCAGTGCGACAGTCCTGTCAGCTCTGGACACCCGACCGGGTGGCGAATGCCCTTCCGATGAGCTCGGTCACCGATAAAGTCGACCACTGTGATCTTCAAGCGCGTCGGTGAGAGCAGGCCCTACCCCGACCACAACACCAGCCAGCGCGCCTGGTCGGTGGTGCCCCCGCGGGCGGTGCGTCTGGACCAGCTGATCACCACCAAGAGCCAGCTGGACCTGGCGACCCTGTTGTCCGAGGACTCCACCTTTTATGGCGATCTGTTCGCCCACGTCGTGGAGTGGCGCGGTGACCTCTACCTCGAGGACGGCCTGCACCGGGCCGTGCGCGCCGCGCTGCGCCAGCGCACTGTGGTCCATGCCCGCATCCTGGAGCTGGGCGAGGCCTGAGCGACACCTCAGCGCCCGGGCGCAGCCGCGGGGTCCGGATCTCGATTGGGCGACACGGCACCGCGGGGGCCTCGGGTCGCCTAGCCTTGAAGATCACGCAGCGACATGGCCAACGACTTCCTTCGTCGTCGACACGGGCAGATCCCAGGGGAGACAGTGAACGCGTTCCGTCCGAGGCGATCATCCGACGTCCCACGGTTCCGACCGGTGGACACCCGTCGCCGGGTCATCACGGTCACCGCCGTGCTGGCCGTCTGCGCCGGGCTCGGCACCGCAGCCTGGGCCTTCGGAATCAACTCCGACGCGAGTTCGCGCCCGGACTGCGTGCGCGCGGAGTACGTGGCACCCAAACCCGACCGCGCGCCAGTGCGGGTGTTCAACTCGACCCCGGTCGGTGGCCTGGCCATTCGGGTGGCCGGCGAGCTGGCGAAGCGCGGCTTCACGATCGGCACCGGCGAGGACGACGTCGGCAACGACCCGCTGCGGCGCAAGATCCGCGGAACCGGCGAGATCCGGGGTGGCCCGGCAGGCGAGGCCCAGATCGCCGCGCTGCAGGCCTGGCAACCCGGCATGGTGATCGTCCGCGACAGGAACCGCCGCGGACCCACCGTCGACTTCGTCATGGGCCTGAAGTTCGAGAAGCTGCGCGACGCACCTGAGCCGCCTCCCGGAGCTCCGCGCAACCAGTGCGTGCCGGTCACCTCCCCCGGCGCCTCCTGACCCAGGCTGGCGCCCTCCTGGCCCCTCCTGGCCCCCTCCTGGCGCCCCTTCAGCATCCATGCCCACCAGGGCGCGACACGCCGAGCAGGCGACGGCGTGTCGCGTCACCTCAGCATGCATGCCGCGCCGCCGGACGCGCACCGGACCGTTAACGCGGCGAAGTCCCGGTCGCCACGTCCGTTGCGGACGAGGATCCGGGACTTCGGCCGACTCCCCCCGTGCTGGCGCTGCAGATCCGACGGCGGGTCGAATCGCGGGGCGCCGGGTGTTCAGCGCGCGTGCGTCACCGCTCGATGCGGCTGCTCTGTGCCGGGATCGTGCCGGCGAGGAGCTGGCGCACCTCGGACTCGCGGTAGCGGCGGTGCCCACCGAGGGTGCGGATGGAGGTGAGCTTGCCGGCCTTCGCCCAGCGGGTGACGGTCTTCGGGTCGACACGGAACATCGTGGCAACCTCGGCCGGAGTCAACAGGGCCTCCGTGTCGGGCGTACGTGCATTCATGGCGGGCCTCCTAGTCGAGTCGACCTTGTGTCGGCTCGTATGACGATGGTGCCCTAGGGGCCGGATGTCCGTAATGGTCCTTGCGGATCATTTCGAGACGGCCGACTGGCCGTGGGGCGGGTCAACCGAACGGATGATGCCTTTCCCGATCTTCGACACGTTCCGTGCGGTCTCATCCGGTGGGATCTGACCCGCTCCAGCTGTGCCTCAACCGAGACTACCTTTGGTATGCCTTCGGTCAATAAGCATGCCTGACCTTCCGTTTCCTCCCAATGAATGACCAAGTATAGGTATTTCGTGTCGCGTTCTGGCCGGGTATTTCCGACACGGGTCCGCCGTTGGAAGGACCCCCAATCGGCCCCTAATCCGCATTGATCCACCCACTCGGCCCAGCCGTACTCTGATCGACACAGGGCAGGGAACTTCAGCGGATTCCCAGCCGGACGAGGAGGTCCTGGTGGTCGAGGTGGGCGTTTCAGAGTTACTCGGGGCGCAAACACCGCACGAACAGGTCGCGTTTTGCCACGATCCGGACAGCGGATTGCGGGCAATCATCGCCCTGCACTCCACCGCGCTGGGCCCTGGACTCGGCGGGACACGCTTCTTCCCCTACCCCAGCGTGGCGGCCGCGCTGGGCGATGTGCTGAATCTGTCGCGGGCGATGACCTACAAGAACGCGCTCGCCGGTCTGGACCACGGCGGCGGCAAGGCGGTCATCATCGGGGACCCGACGCGGGACAAGACCGAGGCCCTGCTGCGCGCCTACGGCCGCTTCGTGGAGTCTCTGTCCGGGCGCTACGTCACCGCGGCCGACGTCGGTACCTACTCCGTCGACCTGGACCTCGTCGCCCGCGAGACCCGGTTCGCCACCGGGCGCTCCGCCGAACTCGGTGGCGCAGGCGATTCCTCGATCCTCACCGCCTGGGGCCTCTACCAGGGCATGCGGGCCTGCGCAGCGCACGTCTGGGGAGATCCGAGCCTGGCCCGGCGCCGGGTCGGCATCGCCGGGGTGGGCAAGGTGGGCCGGCACCTGGCGGATCACCTGGCCGCCGAGGGAACGGAGCTCCTGGTCACCGACGTCTCGCCGACGGCGCTGGCGGGACTGCAAGCGGCACAGCCCGCAGCGCGCGTGGTCGTGGACACCGACACCCTGATCCGCGCTGACCTGGACATCTACGCCCCCTGCGCGCTCGGCGGCGCCCTGGACGCCGACTCCGTCGCCGCACTCACCGCGCGGATCGTGTGCGGTGGCGCGAACAACCAGCTGGCCTTCCCCGAGATCGACAAACTCCTGATTGAGCGCGGGATCCTCTACGCCCCGGACTATCTGGTGAACGCCGGCGGGGTCATCCAGGTCGCCGACGAGTACGACGGCCGGGTAGGGGGCGGTGACTTCTCCTTCGAGCGGGCCAAGGCCCGCGCAAGCGGCATCTACGCCACGACTGCGAAGGTGCTCCAGATCGCTCAGGACGAGGCCATCTCCCCCACCGTGGCGGCCGACCGTCTCGCCGAAGCCCGCATCCGGGAGATCCCTCGTCTGTCGCGGATCCACCGTCCCGGATGCGCAACCGAGCTCAACAGGTGAGTCCGTGTGCCGCCGCTGCCGCGGAGGAGGTACTTTAAGCGGGAGCGATACGCCTGCTCCGGGTCTTGTGCCCCGCGGCCGTCGCGATCGTCCGTTGACGCGTCACAGGGCCCCACAGGCCCTATCAGAGGGGGTCGAGCCATGGGGCGCGGCCGAGCCAAGGCCAAGCAGACCAAGGTCGCTCGCGAGCTCAAGTACAGCTCTGGCGGGACCGACCTGGATCGTCTGCGTGCCGAGCTCGTCAGCAGCGGCGGTACGGCAGCACCTGTCGCCGCCGCCGAGGACGAGATCGACGACGAGGACGACCCGTACGCGCAGTACGCGGGCGACGACGACGCCGGAGAGACCCGCCGGTCCGGCTAGTGCGCGCCCTGCAGTCGGGCGCGACCGGTGCCGGCGGTGATTTCGCCGAGTACCCAGGACGGCAGTTCCCGGGCGCTCAGCCGCGCCAGCACGGCGTCGGTGGCCGCTGGCGCGACGATCGCGACCATGCCCACGCCCATGTTCAGGGTGCGCTCCAACTCCACCTGGGCGACGCCGCCGAGGCGGCCGACCAGATCGAAGACCGCGTCCGGGGTCCAGCTGGCACGCTCCAGCACCGCGTCGACATCGCCGGGTAGCACCCGCTCCAGGTTCTCCGCGAGACCACCGCCGGTGACGTGGCAGAACGCATGCACGTCCAGGGCCGGCCCGACGGTCCCGGCTACGGCGCCGTCCGCCGCGGCCGAGCGCAGCAGCGCCAGGCAGTCCAGGGCGTAGATGCGGGTCGGCTCCAGGAGCTCTTCGCCGAGCGTGCGGCCGAACTCGGGCACGTGACGATGCACGTCCCAGCCGGCGCCGGTGAAGAACACGTGCCGGGCGAGGGAGTACCCGTTGGAGTGCAGCCCGGAGGAGGCCATCGCGATCACTACGTCCCCGGCGCGCACCCGGTGCGCCCCCAGCAGGTTCAGCTCGTCGACCACGCCCGTCCCCGCGCCGGCGATGTCGTACTCGTCAGGATCCAGCAGGCCCGGGTGCTCGGCGGTCTCACCGCCGATCAGTGCGCAGCCGGCCCGCCTGCACCCCTCCGCGATCCCGGCCACGATCGCCGCGATCCGCTCGGGCACCACCTTGCCGCACGCGATGTAGTCGGTCATGAACAGCGGCTCGGCCCCGCACACGACCAGGTCGTCCATGACCATCGCGACGAGGTCGATGCCGACCGTGTCGTGCACGTCCATGCGCTGGGCAATCGCGACCTTGGTGCCGACGCCGTCGGTCGCGGTCGCGAGCAAGGGGCGGTCCATCGTCTTGAGCGCATCGGCGCGAAAGAGCCCGGCGAAGCCCCCAAGTCCCCCGAGCACCTCGGGGCGGCTGGCCCGGGCCACGGAGGACTTCATCAGCTCGACGGCCTTGTTGCCGGCTTCGATGTCGACCCCGGCTGCGGCGTAAGTCGCGCCGTCGGTCATACCCGCGCCCCACTTCTGCAGCGCGGCACGCCGATCCAGCCACCAGGAAGGGCGCGCATCGCTGCAGAGGATGGTGAGTTCACGGGGTGGGCACCTCGGGGGTCGGAAGGATTTCGTGGGTGGGGGTCTGTACGGCCGGGCCGTCCGCCGACCCCTCCAACCGGTGCTTGCCCATCAGTTCGGGGTCGGGCAGGTCGATCGGGTATTCCCCGGTGAAGCAGGCCGCGCACAACTTCTCGCGCGGCACCGTGGTCGCGGCGATCAAGCCGTCCATCGAGATGTAGGCGAGGGAATCCGCGTTCACCGACGCGCGGATCTCGTCGACCGAGAGGCCGTTGGCGATCAGTTCGGCGCGGGTGGCGAAGTCGATGCCGTAGTAGCAGGGCCACATCACCGGCGGGGAGGAGATCCGGATGTGGACTTCGGCAGCGCCCGCCTCGCGCAGCATCCGGACCAGGGCACGCTGAGTGTTGCCGCGCACGATCGAGTCGTCGACCACGATCAGGCGCTTGCCCTCGATGACCTCGCGCAACGGGTTGAGCTTGAGCCTGATACCCAACTGACGGATCGTCTGGGACGGCTGGATGAACGTACGCCCGACGTAGGAATTCTTGACAAGCCCTTGCGCGTAAGGGATTCCGCTCTCCTGCGCGTACCCGATCGCGGCCGGCGTGCCCGACTCCGGTGTCGCGATCACCAGGTCCGCTTCGACGGGGGCCTCACGGGCCAACTGACGGCCCATCTCGGCGCGGGCCGCGTGCACGTTCCGGCCGGAGATCTCGGTGTCCGGGCGGGCCAGGTAGACGTACTCGAACACGCAGCCCTTGGGGTCGGCCGGCGCGAAGCGCTGCGCCCGCAGGCCGCTCTCGTCGATGGCGATCAGTTCACCCGGCTCGACCTCGCGCACCCGGGCCGCGCCGACGATGTCCAGTGCCGCGGACTCCGAGGCGATCACCCAACCCCGATCCAGGCGCCCGAGCACCAGCGGACGGATTCCCTGCGGATCGCGAGCGGCATAAAGCGTGGACTCGTTCATGAAAACGAACGAGAAGGCCCCGCGCAGCTGCGGCAGCAGGTCCATCGCCGCCGATTCCAGCGACCGGCTGTGGTGCGAAGCCAGCAATTCGGTGACCAGGTCGGTGTCGGTGGAGGCCATCTGACCCCCACGGCGCCGGGAGCGTTCCTGGTCGAGGTTGCAGGTGTTCTCCACCAGCTTCGCGAGCTCGCCGGTATTCGTCAGGTTCCCGTTGTGCGCAACGGCGGCCGAACCGGTCGGCGTCGATCGGAACGTCGGCTGGGCGTTCTCCCAACACGACGACCCCGTCGTGGAGTAGCGGGTGTGCCCGATCGCGAGATGCCCGCGCAGCGAGTTCAACGTCGACTCGTCGAAGACCTGCGGGACCAGGCCCATGTCCTTGTAGACCACGACCGAGGAGCCGTTTCCGACCGCGATTCCGGCCGATTCCTGACCGCGGTGCTGCAGTGCGTACAGACCGAAGTAGGTCAGCTTGGCGACTTCTTCACCTGGCGCCCAGACCCCGAATACGCCACAGGAGTCCTGCGGCCCCTTCTCACCGGGCATCAGGTCGTGGGACAGCTTGCCGTCGCCTCCGGGCACACCAAGAGTCTACGGTCCGGTTCGGGATGCCTGGTCCGCCCGACTGCGCAGAATCGGCCGTCAGTGCATGAGATCGGCCACGGCGGCCAGGACATGGGGCCAGGCATTGGAGGTGGGGTCGATGAGGTCGAAGTGCCCGGTGCGGGAGATCGCGCGCAGCCGGGCGGTATCCCCGGCCTCGGTGGCGGCCCGCACGTAGCTGATGGCGCACTCGACCGGCACGAGGTCGTCGTCGGCGCCGTGCAGGCAGATCGAGGTGATTCCCGTGGGTAGCAAGGTCGCCGGATCTGCGGCGGCCAGGCGCGCCTCGGAGCTCGTCGGGTCATCGCCGGCCAGGAGCGCATCGACCGCACCACCGCCCAGGCCGGCACGGGCCGCCCACCCCAGGTCGACGACCCCGGCGAGGCTGAGCACCGCGCGGATCGGTGGCGGATCCGCGCGATGTCCAGGGGCACCTGACGGGAGCCGGTGCCGGGCGGCCGCCCACAGTGCCAGGTGCCCGCCGGCGGAATGCCCGACCAACACGGTGCGCCCAGCCTCGATCCGCCCGCCGAGCAGATCGGGCAATGCGTCCAGACCGGCGGCGACGTCGGCGAAGGTCGCAGGCCACCCCCCGCCATTGCCGACGCGGCGATACTCCAGGGCCGCAACGACGTAGCCCGCCGCCGCGAGCGCCGCGCATTGCGACGCGGTGTGGGTGCGGTCGTACTCGGCCCGCCAGAACCCACCATGGATAACGACGACCAGGGGCCGCGGGCTCGCCTCGTTCGGGCATGCATGCCCAGACTCGCGCGACACGCCGGTGGACCCCGGCGTGTCGGCGTCCGGTGGGCATGCATGCCGCGCCAGGACTTCGACGACCTGCTCGGCGAGGGCGCCGTAGCGCAGGTCGTCGTGCCGAAGTCCGCCCTCGGCGGCCACCCTCGCAAAGGCCCCGCTCATGGGTTCCTCGCGCGCAGTCCCGTCGCCGCCTTCGGGCCCAGCGACGCTCGGTACAGCGCCCAGATCAGCAGGGGCTGCAGGGGCAGCCGCGACCAGAGCAACGGCTCCGGGATGTCGTGTTCCTCCGGGTTCAGCGCCATGTCGATATTGGCGGGGAACACCACCACCAGCAGCACAATCAGGCCCAGGCCGGCCAGCCGGCGGGTGTGCGGGATCAGCAGGCCCACACCGCCCGCGACCTCGGCGGCGCCGCTGATCAGCACCAGGGCCAGCTTGGCCGGCAGGGGGTCCGGGACGATCGCCTCAAAGGTCTCCGGCTTGACGAAATGCAGCACCCCGGTGGTGATGAAGAAGGCTGCGAGGAGCTCGCGTCCAGGGAGCCGTCGGCGTTCGCTCGCCATCTCAGATCCGTTTCGTCCGCTTTGGGATGATCTTGGCGTCTTAACCATTGATCCGTTCCTGGAGGTTCGTACAGCATCGGCTGAGGCCCATGTGACCACGCTGGGTCATACTCTGATGCGCTCGGTCATGACCGCGCCCGAAGGTTAAGGATGCCCACAATGTCCAGAACATTGCGTATCGGAGCGGCTGCTGCCGCCAGCACCATCGCCCTCGTCGGCCTTCCGACTGCCGCTCAGGCCGATCACGGCGAGAAGAAGCCCCGAGGCGTGCTGACGGTCTGTGTCTTCGGCCTGGACGGCAACAAGGTCAAGGTCACGGCGGATGAGAAGAAGTTCGCCAAGTACCCGAAGAAGGATGGCTGCAAGGAGCGCAACAAGCGCATCGGCGTCTACACGATCCGGGCAACCCCCAGTCCGACCGGGACGGTCGAGTTCGACCGGGCCGTCGTCCAGGACCCGACCGGCGACTCCAGCGGGCCCGACAGTACCCAGCCGGTGAGCGCGAAGGTCAGCGCGGGCAACGAGACCGTGGTGAACATCTTCTTCACCGCGATCGACCCGGACGACGACTGATCCTGAGCTAGCCGGAGCCGTCGTCACCGACTAGCTCCGCGCAGTACCTCGAGCAGGCTGCGGCTCCCACGCGAGTGGGTCAGCCGCAGCCTGTTCCCCTGTCCGCAGGTCCTTGACCTCGTGCGCATTGCCGTCGGCGAAGGGCGGGAACCAGACGTAGGGGATCTGCTTGCGGGAGGCGTAGCGGATCTGCTTGGCGACCTTGTCGGCCTCGTGGAAGGTCTCGGTCGCGATCCCGCGGGCACGCAACTGCGCGGCAACGGCCATCGCGTCGCGACGGCGGTCCTCGGCAGGAATGACCACCAGCACCTGGGACGGCGAACTGGGCCCGTCGGCGGTGATCGTGCCGTCCGCGACCATTTTGGCGAAGATGCGGCTGAGCCCGATCGACATGCCGATGCCGGGCAAGTGGCGGCGGATGAAGGATCCCGCGAGGTCGTCGTAGCGGCCGCCGGAGCAGATGCTGCCGAAGCCCGGCGCATCGAGCAGCTTCCCCTCGTAGACCGTGCCGGTGTAGTAGTCCAGGCCGCGGGCGATCGAGAGGTCCGCGCAGATGCTGCCCTCGGGCAGGTCGGTGAGCTCACCGAGGACGAAGGCCAGCTCGCTCAGGCCTTCCTCGAGCAGCGCGCCCCCGGAGCCCAGCGCCGCGATGTCGTCGACGACGCCCGGCCCGGTGCCGCGGACCTGTGCCAGATCCAGACACGCGCCCACCTGAGTATCCGTCAGGCCGAGTTGGGAGATCAAAAGTTTGCCGACGGCGTCGGCGCCGATCTTGTCGAGCTTGTCCGCGATCCGGATCACACCGAGCGGGTCGGTGATGCCGAGGCCCTCGTAGAAACCCTGCAGGACCTTGCGGTTGTTGATGCCGATGCTGACCGCGCCGACGCCGAGGGTGGTCAGCACCTCGTGGATGATCCGGGGCAGTTCGGCGTCGAAGTGCAGCGGCACGTGCTCAGGGTTGATGACGTCGATGTCGCACTGGGTGAACTCGCGGAATCGTCCCTCCTGCGGGCGTTCACCACGCCAGACACGCTGGATCTGGTAGCGCTTGAAGGGAAAGGTCAGCTCGTTGAAGTGCTGGGCGACGTACCGCGCAAGGGGCACCGTGAGGTCGAAGTGCAGGCCCAGGCGGGCGTCGCCGCCGTCGCCGTCGCCGGCGTTGGCCTGCAGACGTTGGAGGGTGTAGACCTCCTGCGAGGTCTCGCCCTTGGCCATCAGCACGTCCAGCGCCTCGACCGAGGGTGTCTCCACCGAAGTGAAGCCGTAGAGCTCGTAGGTGGCGCGGATCTGGTCCAGCCACTGCTGCTCGACCCGGCGCACCGACGGCAGCCACTCGGGGAACCCGCTGATCGAACTCGGGCGGACGATCCGGTCCTCGGCCATCGCGGGCGGGCTCTCCTCAGTTCTGTGCGGGACGTCCGACCGAACGTGGCCTATAGCGCTCGCCTGGTCGGACGTTGGATGAAGCGCCGCAATCCTCTCAGAGGGCCCGGTGCATGATGTGCAGCCCGACCAGGCCGAGGCGCGGATGCTCGAAGGCGTCCGGGACGGTGGCGAGGATCGCGAAGCCGAGGCTGCGCCACAGGGCGACGGCGGCCGTGTTGGACTCGACGACGGAGTTGAACTGCATCGCCCGGTAGCCCTGGACCCGGGCGGCCTCGAGCACATGCTCACCCAGTGCTCGTCCGATCCCGCGCCCGGCGTGGGCCGGGTCGACGAGGAAGCTCGCGTTGGCAACGTGCGCGGACGGGCCGTCGAAGTTGCGCATCAGTTTGGCCGTGCCGATCACGGTGCCATCGGCGTCGACTGCGGCGAAGACGCGAGCCTGCGGGCGCAACCACCAGGACCGGGCGTCGTCCTCGGCCACAGCGCGCTCGACCGTATAGGTCTCGCCAGTGGCCATGATCTGGCGCAGGAAGGGCCAGATCGCCGGCCAGTCGGCGGCGTCAGCGTCCCGGATGGAGAAGGTCACCGGGTCAGCCGGGCAAGCGCGCAGTGGTGAACCGGGCACGCGAGCGGTGCACGATCACCCCATCGGCCGCCAGGTGCGGACGCAACATCGCCTCGACGTCGGCCCGGGCGGCCGGCAAGGCGTCGGCAGTGACCTGGTCGATCATGATGCGCCCGCCGTGCGAGCCGACCCAGGCCCAGTAGCCGTCGGTGGTCGCGAAGCTGATGTCGTGCTGCAACTCGGTGATCTCGACGTCGACGAGGCCGGCGTCGTGCAGCATCGCAGTGATCGTGTCATGGCTGGTGAAGGGCTTGTCCGGGTTGTCGGTCCACTCCGGACCGACGCGGTGGCGGTAGAGGATCGCCATCGTCTCGTCGAACTTCGGGTCCGACGCACCGAACGAGCTCATCGCGAAGCGCCCGCCGGGGCGCAGCAGCGCGACGACCCGGGGCATCGCCTCCCGCGGGGCGGGCACGAAGAACATCACCATGCCGGCCGTGACGAGATCGAAGCCGGCGGGCGCGAAGGCCGGATCCGCGGCGTCGCCGAGTTCGACCCGTGCCTGGGTCAGCCCGCGGGCGGCCACCGCGGCGCCACACAACTCGACCATGCGGGCCGAGAGGTCGGTGCCGATCACCTCGCCGGATGGGCCGACGGCCTCGGCGACCGGCAGCAGGCAGTGCCCGCGACCGCAGCCCAGATCCAGCACCCGCTCCCCGGGGCGCGGGGCGGCCCGGCGCGCAAGCTCGGCCCCCAGCGGCGCGAAGAACTCGACCCCGACCTGCTCGTAGGAGTCCGCGGAGTTGTCGAAGGCCGCGGCGATGATCGCCTTGGTCTCGGCGTCACGTTCGGCCTGATCCAGGGCAGCCTGATCCACGCCCCGACGCTACCGGGTGCGAGCGGTCAGACGCTGCGGGCTACAGCCAGCCGGAATCTTTGACAATTCTGATCGCGTCGATGCGGTTGCGGGCGCCGAGCTTGCCGATGATCTTCGACAGGTAGTTGCGGACGGTGCCGTCGGACAAGCAGAGCCGCGAGGCGATCTCGCGCACGGACTCGCCCTGGGCCGCTCGACGCAGCACCTCGAGCTCGCGGTGCGTCAGGGTGTTCTGGTCTGTCTCCAGCGCCGCGATCGCGAGCTTCGGGTCCACGACCCGCTCACCGCCGGCCACCCGCCGGATGCTCTCCGAGAGCCAGGTCGCCGGGGCGTCCTTGTCTACCAGACCCTGCGCGTGGGACTCCAACGCGCGGCGCAACGCGCCCGGGGTGACGGTCGCGGTGAGCACCAGGACCTTGCACCGGGGCGCGTGCTCGTGGACCTTGCGGGCCAGCGCGAAGCCGTCGCGGCCGTGGGAGTCCACATCAATCACCAGGACATCGGCCCGGGTGCGGATCACTGCGGTGATCACGTCGCCGTCGTTGCGGACCGCCGCGACCACCGCGATGTCCCGTTCGTAGGACAGCAGTGCTGACAGCGCACCGCCGTAGAGCGCCAGGCTCTCCGCCAGGACCACCCGGATGGCCGCGGCACGGCGCATCTCTTCGGCACCAGCAAACTCCTGAGTGCCGTTCTGGTTCTGGCGGCCGGCGATCTGCGGCGGGGCAGCAACGGCGGCGGTGACCTGCGCGGGGCGGGTGAGCGCGTACGGCGAGGCCTGGGCCCGCACACCTGACGTGGTGTCGGAAACGCTGCGCACACTCAGGTGATCCACGCGACGCACCTCTCCTTGAGCTCCCCGATGCGACCTGGTCGCGGCGGGCCTGGTGGGGCCCATGAGAAGACTCTAGGCAGGCGCTCACAGCACCGATTCAGCTTTGCCAACTACGGGATGATCTTTGTTCACCGGCAGCGCACCGCGCGACGAAACTGGTGCCAGAGGCCACATATCGGGACAAACCGACGTGGCGTCAGATTGTGGCGAGGGGTAGGCGGACCAGAAACTCGGTGCACCCCGGCTCACTGCGCACACTCACCGCACCCTGGTGGGCGGCGACGACCGCCGCGACGATGGCCAGGCCCAGACCTGTACTGCCGGCCGCCCGCGAACGCGAGGAGTCGCCCCGGGAGAACCGGGAGAAGATCTCCGGCATCAGCGCGGCGGGAATCCCGGGGCCGTCGTCGGTCACGGTCAGGATCGCCACCGGGGCCGGAACCTGCTCCGTGCGCAGGGCCGCCCTGACCACGGTTCCCGGCGGGGTGTGCACCCGCGCATTGGCCAGCAGATTCGTCACCACCTGGGTCAGGCGCGCCGCCTCCCCGATCACCATGACCGGCTCGTCCGGGACGTCAAGCCGCCAGGCGTGCCCCGGTCCCGCGGCGTGGGCGTCGCTGACCGCGCCCACCAGCACCATGCACAGGTCGACCGGCTCCTGAATCAGCGCCCGTCCGGAGTCCAGGCTGGCAAGGAGCAGCAAGTCCTCCACCAGCCCGGTCATCCGCACCGCCTGGGATTCCACCCGGCTCAGCGCGTGGGCGACGTCCGGCGGCACCGGTTCGGTGCTGCGCCGGCTCAGTTCGGCATAGCCCCGGATAGCCGCCAGCGGGGTGCGCAACTCGTGGCTGGCGTCGGCAACGAAGCGGCGCACCCGGGTCTCGCTCGCCTGACGTGCCGTCAGGGCGGCGTCGACGTGGCCGAGCATGCTGTTGAGCGCGAGCCCCACCTGGCCGACCTCGGTCCGCGGATCGGTATCGGCCTCCGGCACCCGGACGGCCAATGCCACCTCGCCGCGGTCCAGCGGCATCGCCGAGACCTCGGCGGCAGTGGCGGCGACGCGCCGCAAGGGGCGCAGGGCGAGCCGCACGACGGCGGCGCCGGCAAACACGGCGAGCACGAGACCAGCCAAGGTGACGGCGCCGATGATCGCGCCTAGACGGAACACGGTGTCCCGCACCCCAGCCATCGGCAGGCCGGTGACGGCGATGGAGCCGTCGCCCACCGGAATCGCACGCAGCCGGTACCGACCCAGGTCACCACCGAGGTCGCGGGTGTGGTGCCCGGTATCGGCCGGGACGCTGAGCAGCCCGGCCGGATCCCCGTCGACGTCGCCGGTGGCTCCGCTGGTGGTCAACACCAACGGCGAGGATATGAACTGACCCTGCCTCACCTGACCGATCACGGTGCCGGGGGTCTGACCAGGTCCGAACAGACCGAAACCCCGGTCGACCGGGGACTGGATGGCGCGGGCAGTGCGGAACGCTGCCGCGTCGACATCGTCATCGAGTTGGCCGATCAGGTAAGAGCGAAGCGCCACGACCGAGACCACACCGATCACCAGGCTGACCACGGCCAGCAGGGCGAGCAGCACGGTGAGCACCCGGGTACGCAAACTCCACCCGTGCGGATCCAGCCGGCGCAGGAAGGTCAGGCGATCGGCCGGAGCACTCACCGGCCCAACGGCGCTCGCGGTGTCCGGCGTGGTCACTCCGGCACCGGTGACCGCGGGGGTTCTCACGTCACTGCGCGGCCGGCTTGATCACGTAGCCGGCGCCACGCAACGTGTGGATCATCGGCGCCCGGCCCGCGTCGATCTTCTTGCGCAGGTAGGAGATGTAGAGCTCGACGACGTTGGCCTGACCACCGAAGTCGTAGTTCCAGACGCGGTCCAGGATCTGCGCCTTGGACAGCACCCGACGCGGGTTGCGCATCAGGTAGCGCAGGAGCTCGTACTCGGTCGCGGTGAGGTTGATCTCGACACCAGCGCGCCGCACCTCATGGCTGTCCTCGTCCAGGGTGAGGTCCCCGACGACGAGTTGGGCTTCGTCGCGGGCAGCAGCAACGCGGGTGCGCCGGATCAGTCCGCGCAGCCGGGCGACGACTTCCTCGAGGCTGAAGGGCTTGGTGACGTAGTCGTCGCCGCCCGCGGTGAGGCCGGCGATGCGGTCCTCGACCGCGTCCTTGGCGGTCAGGAACAGCACCGGGATGTCCGGGGTGTTGGCACGCAGGCGGCGCAGCAACTCCAGCCCGTCGATGTCAGGCAGCATCACGTCCAACACCACCGCATCCGGGCGGAATTCGCGCGCTTCCCGCAGCGCTCCTGCACCGTCGGCGGCGGTCTTGATGTCCCAGCCCTCGTAGCGCAGGGCCATCGAGAGCAGATCGGTGAGACTGGGTTCGTCATCGACGACGAGCACTCGAACCGGGGAGCCATCAGCGCGCCGGAGGGTGCCCCGGGCGTCGGTGGCGGAGTCAGCGGAATCCACAGCGGCCATGACTCCCATTGTGGTGGGTGCGCTGTCGCATGTCTGTGCCAATCCTGTGACGTTTCCGTGGAGAATCCGGGGCTGAGCGCGGCGACCGACCTCGCTTCCGGAGCTCATGCGGACACCCCAGGCCCTCGACAGAAAGCTCCCAGGTTCTCGCTGACATTGGAGATAGCCGGCCTTTGCCGCTTCCCATCAGCCCGCTCGAGGAGCCCACCATGCACCTGCCCGACACCGCCGACCTTCCGCCCGCCGGCCGGCACGCACTCCACCGTCGACGTCTCACCATCGGCTTGACCGCTCTCGCCCTGGTCGCCGGGGGCGGGGTAGCCATCGCCGCCGCGGACGCCGATCCCTCGGCGAACCCGAGTCACGCCGGCACGTCGACGAGTGCCACCGACCCCGCCGGCGACAAGGTCGCCAACTCCCGCGGGGGCCGCGGGGTCCTGCACGGCGAGTTCGTCGCCGCGGACGGCGAGGGCGGTTTCCTCACCCGGGTCATGCAGGTCGGCGCGATCGAGTCTGTCGACACCGGCGCCCTCACCGTGACGAGCGAGGACGGCTACACCCGGACCTACGCCCGGACCGCGGACACCGTTGTCGCGGGTGGGACGTGGACGATGGGCCGCGACGCCGACGGCAACACCACGGCCACCAAGGAAGCACCGGACCTGACGGTAGGTCAGCAGGTGCACGTCCTGGGGACGCTCGACGGCGACGAGGCGACCGCGCACCGGATTATGCCTCGTCCGGCCGACGGCGAATCGGCGCCCGGCAGACCCGGGCCTGGTGGGATGTTGGGCAAGCGAGCCGACGGCCGCGGTGGGGACGCAACAGCCGGCAAGCCGCTCCGCGGACATCCCGGCCGCATGTTCGATGGCCACCGCGGGCCGGGCGGCGTTCCCGGGGAGCGCTTCCAGTTCCGCGGCCCTGGCGTAGAACCCGCACCCGCAGACCCCAGCTCCACCACCCCCGCCGCACCCGAGGCCGCCACTCCCGGGGCACTGTTCATTCCCAGCTCCGCAGTCTGATCCCGCGCGCCCGCCAGCGCACCACCCCGAGCCGCCGACCGCAGTGCAGTCCGCCTGCGGTCGGCGGCTGGGCGCAGATTTTCGTTCTGGGCCAGGGGTGGCTGCGCCGGGCGCGGCTCGAGACAGAGGGGACTCCCGCGGCGGTAACCAGGCCGCGCGGAGAGCGTGCGGCTCGCCCTCAGCTACCCCCGTAGTACCCCGCGTTATCCAGCCGAACCTGGTTCTTGCGGATCTTCCCGGTCGAGGTCTTCGGGAGCTCGTCCACCACGATCACGGCCTTGGGGACCTTGTAGCCGTCCAGGTGCGCCTTCAACGCGACGATCAGCTCCGCCTCGTCGATCGTCTCCCCCGGACGCAGGACCACGACGGCCGTGATGGCTTCGGTCCACCGCTCGTGCGGAAGCCCGACGACGACGACCTCGGCGATTCTCGGATCTGCCGCGTAGAGCGCCTTCTCGACCTCGATCGAGGCGACATTCTCTCCGCCGGTCTTGATGACGTCCTTGTAGCGATCGACGAACCACAGCACGCCATCGTCATCAAAGCGGCCGACGTCGCCGGAGTGGAACCAGCCGTGGGCGAAGGCCTCGTCGGTCGCCTCGGGATTGCGCAGGTAACCGTTCATGGTCGACGGCCCGCGGTAGACGATCTCGCCCTCGTCGCCGGTCGGCAACAGCCCACCGCCCGGCCCCATGATCGCCACCTGAACACCCGTCAGCGGCGTGCCGACCGCACCGATGTGCGTGAGCTGATGTTCGGGGCGGAACAGCGTCGTGATCGGGCTCATCTCGGTCTGCCCGAACAGCAACGCGAAGTCGCAGTTGAATCCGGCGATGCAGGCACGGATCAGCTCGTCGGGCATCGGCGCCATCGCGTAGACCGCGCGCCGCAGACTGGACAGGTCCCGACCGGCAAAGGAGGAATGCTCGAGCATCGCCCGGTACATCATCGGCAGCCCGAAGATCTGCGTGATGCCTTCGTTCTCGACGGCGTCCAGCAGTGCCGCCGGGTCGAAACCGCGGTGCACCCGGATGCTGGCCCCGACCATCACCGCCGGCGTGCAGAACGCGTTGAGCTGCGCGGTGTGGAACATCGGCATCATCGCCACGAAGCGCTCGGCGGCGTTCCACCCCGAATCCAGTGCGCCCGACATCGATTCCAGATAGATCGCCAGGTGCGAACCGACCACCCCCTTCGGGAACGACGTCGTGCCGGAGGTGTACAGGTAGGTCAGCGCGTCGCGGTCGGCGACCTCGAATTGCGCGACGGAGGAATCTGCGGACTCCAGGTCCTCCAGCACCGACCAGGACCGGTCCGTCGGCGAGGGATCGAACTCCGCACCGAGACCGGGCGCCACGATCACGTCGCGGACCTGCGCAGCCTCGGCCAGCGCACCGGACATCGCCCCGACCAGCTGGCTCTCCACGACCAGGCCGCGGGCCCGCGAATGCGTCAGCACATACGCCACCTCGGGCGGCCGCCACCCGAGGTTGATCGGCACCACGACGACGCCGAGCTTGGCGCAGGCGAAGTAGACCGCCAGGAACTCGGCGCTGTTGCCTGAGGCCAACCCGAGAGCATCCCCGCGTCGGTACCCCCGGGCGGCGAACCCGTGTGCGAGCCGGTTCGTCCAGGTCTCGAACTGCGCGTAGGTCCAGCTCCGTTCCCCGTCGGCCACCGCGAGCGCCCCGGGACTGCGCGCCGCTGACCGCGTCAGCGCGTCCCCGACGTTCACCCGGTGGATCGGGTTGACCAGACCTTCGACTGCACCACTCATGGCGCCACCGTGGCACGGCCCGGAAATCACGTCGAGGAGGGCCTGGCGGATCAGCCGAAGGTCAGCGCCGCCGGCTGTGCGAACCCCAGAACGCTGACGGTCACCGAGGTGCCCTCAAAACGAATGCTCCCGGGCACCTGCGCCGCGCGGGGCGCGAGCGCGGGCCAGGTGGAGATCCAGACCCTGAGATCACCGAACGTCCCCGAGGTGCTGCACGGCAGGCCACCGAGCCCCACCTGCTCCACCATCGACGCCGGGAGATCGGCCGCTGGGGTGCAGGAGACCGCGTCCAGCTCAGCGCCCTCGCGCTCCCAGGCGGAGTACCACGTCGAATCATCGGCAGGGCCAGCAGCCAGGTTGAGTCGCAGCCAACGTAGGCCAGCGATCCACGTTGAAACGGGAGTGACGCCCAGAGCGTCGGCAGCTGCACCACCCGACTCAATGTGGATCTGTAGCCGTCACCTCAAGTCTCGCCGCGGGTGAAGTCGGCCTCGGCCAGGGCGGCCTTCTTGGCCCGGCGGCCGAGGCGGTCGACGTAGACGGTGCCGGCGAGATGGTCGCACTCGTGCTGCAGGCAGCGGGCGACGAGGCTGACACCGGACACCTCGACCGGCTCCCACGCGGCGTTGAAGCCGGTGACCCGCGCGCTGAGCACCCGGGCCAGCATCGAGGTCGAACCGGGCACCGACAGGCAGCCCTCGGTGCGCTCGACCAACTCACGCGGGCCGTCGGGCAGGTGCAGCACCGGGTTGATCAGCGTCGCCACGACGTTGTTGCCGAGGCGCTCGCCGTCCTCGTCCTCGTCCGGGCAGTCCATGACGAAGACCGACAGGCCGACCCCGATCTGGTTCGCTGCCAACCCCACGCCGTCGGCCGCGTGCATGCTCGCGAACATGTCCGCGATCAGCTGATCCAGCCCCGGTTGATCGCGGGAGACCGGCGAAGTCGGGCGGTGCAGCACCGGGTCGCCGTAGTAGGTGATCGGCCGGACCCGGCCGACCACCCCACCGTCTCCGGTTGTCCCGCTCTCGGTTGTCCCGCCCTCGATCGACATGCCGCCCTTCCCTGCTCGCGTCCCCGTCGGCGACGGAGGAGCCGTTGGCGGTGTCATCGGCCGCCTGCCGCGGCGATGGTAGTCGGCGCTCCTTGACATGATGGAGACGTGTCTGGGATCTCGAACCTCGGTTCAGGCGTCGTCGGTATGGCCGGTCGCGTCTCCCCCGTGCCGCCGCCGGTGCTCGGTCGCGCGCTGCGCCTGGGCGGGGTCAGGCTGCCGCTGCTCTCCCCCGGGCGGATCTACGTGTGCGGGATCACCCCCTACGACGTCACGCACCTCGGCCACGCCGCCACGTTCCTGTGGGCCGACGTCTGCGCCACCGCGATGCGCCTGACCGGTGTCGACGTGCACATGTGCCGCAACGTCACCGACGTCGACGACGTACTGACCAACGCCGCGGCGGCCCGGGGCCGTAACTATGACGAGTTCGCGCTGAGCCAGGAGTTCCTCTTCGAGCAGGACATGACCGCGCTGCGGGTGCGCAAGCCGGACTTCGAGCCCCGCGCGCGTCACCACGTCGCTCACGTCATCGCGCTGGCCTCCGCACTCCTGCAACACAAGAAGGCCTACGAGCGCGACGGCTACGTCTTCTTCCGCGGCGCCTCGGTGCCCGAGGAGTTCGGGTTCGACCGGGACGAAGCGCTGCGGCTCTCCCGCGAGTACGGCGACAACCCCGATGACCCGCGCCGGGACGACCCGTTCGACGTCGAGATCTGGCGCCCGTCGGACGAGCGCAACCCCGCGTGGCCGAGCCCGTGGGGGTGGGGGCGGCCCGGCTGGCACGCCGAGTGTGCGGCGATGGCGCACGCGAACCTCGGCCCGGGCTTCGACGTCCTGGCCGGCGGCGCGGACCTGGTCTTCCCGCACCACGCCTACCAGATCGCGATCGGCGAGGCCGCGTCCCGGATCGGGCATCTCGCCCGCGGGCGCCTCGCGGTCGGCACGGTCGGCGTCAACGGCGCCAAGATGGCCAAGTCCACCGGCAACCTCGTGCTGGTCGCGGACATCCTCCAGCAGCACCGCGCGGCCGCCCTGCGGCTCTACGTCCTGGACCGGCGCTGGGCGGACCCGTGGGAGTACGACCCGGCCGGGGTGGGTGAGGCCGACTCCCGCCTGGACCGCCTGTATGCCGCCGCCGGCCGCCCCGCGAGCAACCCCGCGGCCACCGACGCCGTCGTCACGGCATTGCTCGATGACCTCGATGTCCCCACCGCGCTGAATCTGGCCGAGGAGGCCGGTGGCGACGCCGCCCGCTTCGTGCTGCGCACCCTGCGTCTGGATGGCGTCGACTTCTAGGACTGCAGGCGCGCCGCCCCTGCGGGTTGGCGCACGCGGCGGGCCAGATCCAGGCGCGCTACCGGGGCGACGGCGGCTGCCGCACGCCGGCGCGATCGCACCACTAGTCACTTCTGACCCTCAAGTCATTTTTTTACACTTGCGACACGCCGAAAGCCCGAAACAGGGCTCCGGGGGGCGTCGACCTGACCAACCTGAGATATTAAGGAGACGTTCATGGTGATCTGAAGGGGTTTGCGAGACATGCCGGTGACGAAAGAGGGCCACTGATGGCTGGCCCTGTCCTCTACCGGCGCTCCCCCGCCGCCGCACCCGAGGCCGCACCGGTCCGCCGGCCCGAAGGCCACGGCCGCTCCCGAGCACGGCGCGAGCGCCGACTCCGTCGACGGATCTGCCCGCCCGTCCCCGCGGCGGTGCGCGAACGCGGCGCCCTGATCGTCCTGGTGATCGCCGCGTGCGCGTCGCTGCTGACCTCGATCTACTTGGTGGCGCTGATCAGCTGATCAGCCACGGCGCGGGCGCGTTGCCGCGCAGCGGGTCGGCCCCTAACACCACCCCGGGGACTCAGCCTAAAGGTCACTAAAAGACCACAGGATGCCCAACAACTTTTCTGCCGTGTCCTTTCGTCGCTGGTACTGAGCTAGGCCAGAGCAGAAATGGTCATGGGCGCTGCGATTCCTCGGGCAATGGGAGGAGCGGCGCTGGTGAGGTTTCGGAACAAGCGGCGTTTTGAACGACGACCCAGCCAAGCCCCTCGCGTTGCGCGAGAATCACCACGCCCTTGACCTTACCCTCGCCGTCCACGAAGTCGACCCGGCCCTTTGTGGACTCACTGGCAGACCCCCGGTTATATCGCACATCTGATGGATCCAGTGGGGGTGCCCCCTCCTTGCGGTCAGGGTTGAATCGCGGCTCGGCAGCGTACGCCTCAGCCAGGCGCTCAGGGGACCTTCCCTTACCCTCCGTCGCCGATGACGGTGCCGCATAGTCGGAAATCCCTAAGGACAGAAACTCGCTGTCACAGTCGAGCGTCTTTGCAGCTTCGGTAATGTCAAAATCTCGATTCGAGTCGGGCGGACCGCTTAGGCCTGAATCAGATGACGCCGCGGTGGGGCTCGTTTGTCCACTAGAACCGGCGACCACAACGTTGAATGGTTGTTGGTCTAGCGAGGCCGCACCGACGGCGACTCCAGCGACAAGGAGCGCAGCTGAGACCGAGACGACAATAGTGCCGGGCCTGATTTCTGACCTGCTCATTTTGACCTCACAGCGCTTCGAAAATTCAGGGATGAGGGTACTCGCTTTGGATCTCGGCTTCTTCCGAAGCTCCGATCGTACGCTGTGCCACGCGCTCGGCAAGGATAGAGCCGCACATCGTTCTCCGAACGTTAGAGTCCGGACAAATGCTGTTCACCGGGTTGCTCAACCCCTCGTCCCAATGTGGAACCCAACCCAGAGAGTGGCCGACTTCGTGACTGACAACACTCCAAAGGTCTAACTCGTTGATGATGCCATTATTTGAGATGTCGGGAGCAGTGCCGGTGTAATATGACGTTGCTCCGCCAGCTCCGACGTCGAGGGCAATAATCGCTCTAACGATTCGCTTTGTGTTATTTTGACTGAGACAGTAATTAGTCAGACCCGCAGTAGTCGTCGAGCGAAGATCGTCCAGCTGTTCACGCCGGAACCCCATCTCTACTGCCACTGCGCAGGGGTTGGTAACGGATGGAATTTGTACCGGAGCGCCGTAGTAATAAGCCGTGGGCTCTTGGTCTACTTCCGCTCCGTTCCACTCGCCGACTGCGTTTCCTATGCGGTTCCCCCAGGCACTAGAGGGCATGTCCGGGTCATAGGAGTATGCTATCGACTTGCTATTAGCCCACGCCAGCGAAAAGAAGGTGGTGTGATCTGCGCTGGCTGGTCCTACCGCAAGACCCAAAGACAAACCGACAACCGCAAGCATCGGTAGTCCACGACGAGAACTTCGTACAGTCGAAGTATTTCGGGTTGGGCAGAGAGACGGAACCGCGGACCCGCGAAAAGCGCGACGAGTGGATATGAATCGTCCTGCAGATAGAGAACGCAAATGTTCCTCCGGCCACAACAGCACATTAGGTAGACTGAGAAATTTTAAGAACGCATGCAAAGAGTTTTTCTAGCCGGTAGCAATAACCTCCTTGAAAAGGTCGTACTTCATATTGCAGCATCAGTCAAGAAAAAGTCAAGCGGTTCAGTCTTTGGTGTTTGCGCCCTGGCGGTCATCGGTTAGCCCTGGTGATTCACAAAGATTCTGAATCCGGTGCCGAGAGGGCTCGGTGAGCCGCATTTGGTCGCGGGCGCTTCCGCGGAAGCGTCGGGCGTGCTTCGGTGACCGGTCTGCTGTTCTGCCGGGT
>JBQTIR010000038.1:0-8324 GCA_052387905.1 Sporichthyaceae bacterium
GACTTCGCGATCAACGCTGCCTGGTTGACCGTGGTGATGCTCGCGGTCGACTTGCTCGCCCAGGCCCAGATGCTGGTCCTGGACGGGCACCTGGCCAAGGCCGAACCCAAGACGCTGCGCTACCGGCTGCTGCATGTCGCCGCCCGCCTGGTCCGCGGCGGCAGGCGCACACGGCTCCGCATCCAAGCGTCCTGGCCCTGGGCCCGCGAACTCGCCGACGCCTTCACCCGCCTCACCGCCCTGCCCACACCGACCGGTTGAACCCACTACCTGACCCTGCGTCACCCGCGGAGCACCCGGCAGAACAGCAGACCGGTCACCAAAGCACGCCCGACGCTTCCGCGGAAGCGCCCGCGACCAAATGCGGCTCACCGAGCCCTCTCGGCACCGGATTCAGAATCTTTGTGAATCACCAGGGTTAGCTGCCTTCGCCAGGTTGTCGATGCGCCGGCACGCGGCGGCGACCCGCTCGACGGGGAGTTGGTACCCGGCCAGGTCCGCGGTCCCATCACCGTTGCGGGTCCCGGCCACGCGCCGCTCCCGCAACGCGTTCTCATACCGGCGTTGGGCCCAGTCCGGATCGAGGGCGATCGCGAGGCGTTTGATCTGCTCGCGCAACTGCCCCGTCGTCAACATCGGGGAGGAGGTGAGCGCGCAGCGGGGGAGCAGGGCGTTGCAGATCCCGTGCGCGTGCTCCTCGGTCAGGTCAGCGGTCCACTCCGCGAGCAGCCGCGCGCGGGGCTCATCGAGCTCCCCCGCGGCCATCGCCGCGTGCAGCTCCGGCAGGCGCACACACACCGACTCCGCGAAGGCGAGCAGGGACTCCGCGGCGGTGCGGGTCAGGCCCAGGGCGGCGCGGACCTCGTCCGCGGACCACTCATCCGGACACGGCATCCTCCCGACGTGATCGGCGGACCCGGCCTCACGCACCCCGGCCTCCCACACCGCCGCCAGGACCACAGCGCGTGGGCGGGCCTGCGCCCGGTACTCGGCCTTGAGCACCGTGACGATGTCGAACCCGGTCAGGTCCGCCAGCGCCACCCCCGCGAGGCCGGCAGGCACGAACCCCCCGAGCGGGAAACCCGCCGAGATGCCCGGATAGGTCTGCGTTGCCTGCATACCGCTCACGCTAGAGGGGGCCACCGACAGTTCCCGTTTCGACAGGGACCCGTCGGGGACGCCATGGATCACGGTCAGCTGCGTTGCATGCATGTCGCTCACGCTAGAGGGGACCACCGACAGTTCCCGTTTCGGCAGCGACCCGTCGACGGCGCCGTCGGTCACGCGGAGCTGAGTTGCCTGCATATCGTTCACGCTATAGGGGCGCACCGACAGTTTCGCCGACAGAACGGCCCCGTGAGGCTCCTGCAGATCACGGTCCGATCACATCAATCTGACGAAACATCAGAACCGCTGAAACCGCGACCACCGCAGCGAAACCCGAGACGACCTGACCCTGTCCCGTCGAGCCCAACCATCACTTGCACCACCCGCTACCTGTACCACCATCCCGATGGCAAGGCGACCCGGACCGCAGGCCCCGCTAGGGGCCGAGGACCGGAAGCGCCGCGGCAGCGATGTACTGACCCTGCTCCAACGGACCGTCACATCCCACGTCGGGCCTCCTACTCCACCCGACCCTTTTCGGCAACGACCTAGGCGATACCGCGGTCGTGCCCGGCCCAGAACGGGGCGCGCAGATCCTTCTTGAGCACCTTCATGGCGCCGGAGAGCGGAAGCGGGTCGGTGCGGAAGTCCACCGAGCGCGGCACCTTGTAGCCGCCGATCGAGGTGCGGGCGTGGGCGATAACGTCCTCGGCGGTCAGGGTCGAGCCCTCTTTGACCACACAGATCGCGTGCACGGCCTCGCCCCACTGCTCGCTGGGAACACCGATGACGGCGACCTGGATGACCTCGGGGTGCGAGGCGATCGCATTCTCCACCTCGACGGAGTAGATGTTCTCCCCGCCGGAGATGATCATGTCCTTGGCGCGGTCGACCAGGAACAGGTACCCGCCCTCGTCGAGGTATCCGACATCGCCACTGGCGTACCAGCCGTCCTGGAACGCCTTCGCCGTCTCGTCGGGCAGGCCGAGGTAACCCTGCATGTAGTTCCCGCCACGGGCGTAGACCTCGCCGGCCGCACCCGCGGGCAGGGTGGCACCGTCTTCACCGACGATCTTGAGCTCGATGCCGGGCAGCGCTCGCCCGCATGAGCCCAAACGGCTGCCTTCGCGGTGGTCGTCGTCGTAGAAGAAGGTGAGTACCGTGGCGGCTTCGGTCATGCCGTAGCCCTGGATGATCCGCATGTCCGGGAACATCGCCAGGATCTTGTCCAGCAGCGCGCGGGGCATCGGGGAGGCGCCGTAGAGCAAGCGGTTGATCGACGCAATACGCTCCGGAGCGAACTCCGGGTGGTTGACGATCATGCCGATCATCGTCGGGACCAGCACCGTGGTCGTGCAGCGGTACTTCTCGCACGCGGCCATGAAGCCGGCCGGGTCGAACATCGGCTGGATGACGACCGGGACGCCGAACATCGCCGCTCCGACGATCCCGAGCATGGTGGCGCCGTGGAACATCGGCGTCGAGATGATGTAGGTGTCCCCGCGCTCCCACGGGATGCTCATCGCGATGTGGTACTGGTTGAGCACCTCGGCGCGCTGGTCCAGGACCACACCCTTGGGTTTGCCGGTGGTGCCGCCGGTGTACATCACGACGCAGACGTCGCTCTCCTCCGGCTCTGCCGGGTACGCCGGCTCGACACCGTCGAGCAGTTCTGCGTAGCTCATGTCCGCCGCACCCTCGCCGCCGGTCAGGATCACGTGTGTGATTCCGGCCGCCTCGCGGATCTTCTCGATCAGGGGCGCGAACGTCCCGTCCACGAAGACGACGGTCGAACCGGCGTCGCGTAAGACGTAGACCAGTTCCTCGGGGGAGAAGCGCAGGTTAAGGGGGTTGACCACATAGGCGCCCAGCAGGCCGGCGTGCCAGAGCTCGAGGTACTCGCGGCTGTTCATTGACAGCACCGCAACCCGGTCGGCCGGGGACACCCCGAGCTTGGTGGCCACGGCCGCGCAGAGCCGGCCCACCCGCTCGGCGTGCTCGCCGTACGTCGCACTCTCGCCGGTCGCGGCGTTGATCACCGCAACGTTGTCGGCACTGCGTGCCCAGGTGGGCAGCAGCGTGCGGGAGAAGACGAGTTCCTTCATGGCGGGGCCCCTTACGCGTTGGGTTCGGTCAACTCCACGAGAACGGCGCCGCGCTCCACCTGGGTTCCCGCAGCCACGTTGAGCGCAGAGACTACGCCGTCGGTCGGGGCGAGGATGGTGTGCTCCATCTTCATCGCCTCCATCACCAGCAGGGGCGTCCCGGCCTCCACGGTCTCTCCCTCGGCGACCATGATCCGGATGATCGCGCCCGGCATCGGAGCGGTCAGCCCGCCCTGCGGACCGCTGGCCCCGGGAGCCGGTAACGGGTCGACGATCGAGAAACTTGACCCGCCGTCACCGCTGTCCACCAGGACCCCACCGAGCCCATCGGGCCCGAGCAGGTGCACCTGGTAGCGGCGGCGGATCCCGCCGATCGTCGCGTCGACCAACTCCGGCGATGCCGAGTGGATCTCGACCAGCAGCGGGTTGCCGTCGAGTTCGACGACGGGTGCGTGGCGCGCGAGGTCGAAGGCGACGGTGATCTCCTGGCCCTCACCCTTGAACTCGATGGTTTCCAGAGTGGCGCGGTTGTTGCGCCAGCCGATCGGCAGTCCCGGCTGGACGGTGCGGTCCGCGGCGCGGCGGGCAGCCAATGCGATGGCGGCGACCACGGCGTGACGCTGGTGAGCTACCGAGTCCGTCAACGGGGCGGTCAGGTCACCGACGCGTTGCAGGAAGTCGGTGGTGGTGTCCCCGGCCAGGTACTCCTCGCTGCGCAGGATGCGGACGAGCAGATCGCGGTTCGTGGTGACGCCGTGCAGGCGGGCCCGCGAGAGCGCGTCCGCGAGCCGGCCGGCCGCCTCGGATCGGGTGCGCCCGTGCGCGATGACCTTCGCGACCATCGAGTCGTAGTAGGGGGAGACCTCCGAGCCGCTGGTCACGCCGGTGTCCACCCGGATGCCGGGACCGCCGACCTCGAACAGGTCGAAGGTGCCCGAGACCGGCAGGTAGCCCGCGGCGGGGTCCTCGGCGCAGAGCCGGACCTCGATAGCGTGCCCGGTGATCGTGGGGTTCATCGCCTCGGCCGGCAGCGGCTCTCCGTTGGCGACGGCGATCTGCAGCGCGACGAGGTCCAGGCCGGTGATGGCTTCGGTGACGGGGTGCTCGACCTGCAAGCGGGTGTTCATCTCCAGGAACGCGAAGTCCCCGTCGTTGCTTGCGATGAACTCCACCGTGCCGGCGCCGCGGTAGTCCACCGCGCGGGCAGCCTTGATCGCGGCGTCGATGAACTTCGCGCGCAGTTCGGGGGTGACGACGGGGGAGGGCGCTTCCTCGACGACCTTTTGGTGGCGGCGCTGGATCGAGCACTCGCGCTCGAACAGGGCGGCGACCTGGCCGTGGTCGTCGGCGACGACCTGGACCTCGATGTGACGCGAGGGGGAGATGTAGCGCTCGATGAACACGGTGCCGTTGCCGAACGCGGCCTTGGCCTCACGCTGCGCGCTCTCGACGCCGGCGAGCAGCTCGTCGGCGGAGTTGACGATGCGCATGCCGCGCCCACCGCCACCAGCCGAAGCCTTGATGATGGCCGGCAGGCCGATGCTGGCCAGGGCGGCCTGCAGGTCCTGGGAATCGTCGTCGGTGACGGTGATGCCCTGCAGGGTCGGCACGCCGTTGGCGGCCATGATCTCTTTCGAGGTCACCTTGTCGCCCATGCTGCGGATGGCGGCCGGCGGCGGACCGATGAAGATCAGCCCGGCAGCGACGCAGGCTTCGGCGAAGTCCGCGTTCTCGGACAGGAAGCCGTAGCCCGGGTGGATCGCGTCCGCCCCGACCTTGAGCGCGGCCTCCAGGATCAGGGGTGCGACCAGGTAGGTGTCCGCGGCCGCGGTGCCCTCGAGGCGGACGGCCTCGTCGGCCTCGGCGACGAACAGGGCGCCCGCATCGGCGTCGGAGTAGACGACGGCGGTGCGGATGCCGAGCTCGCGGGCGGCCCGGATGACCCGGCGGGCGATCTCGCCACGGTTGGCGATGAGGATCTTGCGCAGCACGGGTCGACTCCTACATCCGGAAGACGCCGTAGCCGCGGCGTCCTTCGATGGTGTTGTTGTGGATGGCGGACAACGAGATACCCAACACCGTGCGGGTGTCGGCCGGGTCGATGATGCCGTCGTCGTAGAGCTTGCCGCTCATGAAGAAGGAGTAGGACTCCTTCTCGATCTGCTCGGCGATGGCGGCGGTCTGCTTGCGGTCCTTCTCCTCGTCGAACTCCTTGCCGCTGGCGGCGGCGGCGTCCCGGGCGACGATCGACAGGACGCCCGCGAGCTGGGCGGGGCCCATCACCGCGGTGCGGGAGTTCGGCCAGGCGAAGAGGAAGCGCGGGTCGTACGCGCGCCCGCACATGCCGTAGTTGCCTGCGCCGTAGGAGGCGCCCATGATCACCGAGATGTGCGGGACGCCGCTGTTCGCGACGGCGTTGATCATCTTGGCACCGTCCTTGATGATCCCGCCCTGCTCGAAGCTCTTGCCGACGATGTAGCCGGTGGTGTTGTGCAGGAAGATCAGCGGGGTGTCGACCTGGTTCGACTTCTGGATGAACTCGGTCGCCTTCTGCGCCTCTTCACTGAACAGCACCCCGCGCACATTGGCGAGCACACCGACGGGGTAGCCGTGGATGCTGCCCCAGCCGGTCATCAGGGAGGTCCCGATCTCGGGCTTGTACTCCTCGAAGACCGAGCCGTCGAGCAGGCGGGCGGCAACCTCGTACGGGCTGAACGGCACCCGCAGGTCGGCCGAGGCGATGCCGAGCAGGTCGGCCGGGTCGTACAGGGGTTCTGCGTAGGCGCGGGGGGCGGGTCCGAGCTTGGTCCAGTTCCAGCTCTTGACGATCTGGCGGCCGAGGCGGATCGCGTCCTTCTCGTCGGTGGCCAAATAGTCCGACAGGCCCGAGACCGTGGAATGCATCCGCGCCCCACCGAGCTCCTCGTCGGTGGAGACCTCGCCGGTGGCCATCTTGACCAGTGGGGGACCACCGAGGAACACCTTGGACTGCTTGTCGATCATGACGTTGTAATCGCACATGCCGGGCACGTAGGCGCCGCCGGCCGTGGAATTGCCGAAGACCAGCGCGACGGTGGGAATGCCTGCCGCCGAGAGCTGGGTGAGGTCGCGGAAGAGCTGGCCGGCCGGCACGAACAGGTCGGCCTGGCTCGGCAGGTGGGCGCCGCCGGACTCCACGAGGTTCATCACCGGGAGGCGGTTCAGGCGCGAGATGTGCAGCGCGCGCAGCATCTTCTTCCACGTGATGGGGTTGGAGGTGCCGCCCTTCACGGTGCCGTCGTTGGCGATGAACATGCACTCGACGCCGTGGATGACCCCGATGCCGGTGACGACACTGGCGCCGACGGTGAAGTCGGTGCCCCACGCCGCGAGTGGAGAGAGCTCCAGGAAGGCCGAACCCGGGTCGACGAGCAGGTCGATGCGCTCCCGCACCGTAAGGCGCCCGCGCTCGCGGTGGCGAGCCATGTAAGCGGCTCCGCCGCCGGCCCGGGTCAGGGCCAGCTGGTCGTCTAGCAGCTTGAGCATTCCGAGGTTGTGCGCTCGGTTGGTTCCGAACTCGTCGGAGTTGAGGTCGATACTCGACCGGAGCGTAGGCAACGCGAGCCTCCAGTACACAGGGTGAGCTCGAGTTTATAGGTGTTAACACCAGCGCTCGACAACGCCCTCGGCGACCGGATCTGGATCATCGTCGCTGTCGGGTCGTGACGTCGGTCACGTGTGAGGGTGCAGGATGTCCCCGTGGCACCGACTCGAACCAATGCTCGTACCCGCAGCCGCGATGTCGAAACCGTTCTTCTGCAGGCTGCGGACATCGTGCTGCGTCGGGACGGCTTCGAGGGGGTGACGGTGCGCTCCGTGGCCGCGGAAGCGGGCGTCGCGCCGGTCGGGCTCTACAGCAGGTTCGGGAGCAAGGAAGGCCTCGTGGACGCCCTGCTGCTGCACGCGCTCGACAACCTTGAGCATGCGATTGCCGAGCGCGGCGAGGTGGACCCGATCGAGCGGGTCCGTTCCTCCGCGCAGCGCTACCGCAGGTGGGCGCTCGCCAATCCGCAGCATTATCAGGCGCTGTTCCTGCGTCGCGACGCCCTGCACTCCGAGGTGGTCCGTTGCCGGCTGGCGACGATGTACCAGGCCGGGTGCGCCAACATCGAGTACGCAATGGCGCGGGGGGCGATCCGCGAGGGCGACGTCAACGAGACGACCTTGCGGTTCTGGTGCGCGACCCATGGCGCCATTGCCTTCGAACTGCACAACCTGTTCGTCAATGCCGATGCCGAACCGAATTTCGACGCGGTGGTGGACATGGTGGTGCGCGGACTCGCCCCTCCAGGAGCCGCCGATTACTGAGCGTTACAAACGATCATAGTGTTGCAAATACGACACGATGACGTGACATTGCGACACAGCGTGTTGCAAATACGTCACTCATGTTCGTAATCTCCGACTACGCCACAACTCGTGGCGCAGTTGGTCCGCGATGTGCACCCCGAGCCGCAGTTCCCCCTGGGCGACGGCTGGCGCGCTGCGCGTACTCCGGCCCCCGGCCCCCGGGGAAGGGAACTCATCAATGGCATGGAATCCAAAGCATCGGCGCGCCCTGGCCGCCGTCGCGGGCACGGTCGCCGCGATGGTCGTCTTCAGCGCGTGCGGTGGATCTGAGATCACCGCGCAGACCCCGAACACCGCGGTCGAAGCACCAACCGGTGAGGTGACGGACACTGGCGCAGCCCCGGTTGAGGGCGGCACGACCGTCCCGGGCGAGGGCGCCGCTCCCGAGGTCGGGGCACCTGCACCTGGCGAGACGGGCACCACGCCCATCGCACCCGGGGTCGACGCCCAGAAGGTCAAGGGGGAGAAGGTCAAGGCCCCCAAGGCTGGCGGCGAGGTCGCGAAGCCGACCGAGCCCGGAGCAAAGGGTGGCCCCGACAAGGCTGGCGCGGTTGCAGTGCCCGCCGTGGAAGCCGGCGCAGTCGCACAGCTCGTCGCCACGGCCCCGATCTTCGGTGGCAGCGGCACCTGCAAGCCGGCCACCGGCTCCGAGGTCAACATCGGCAACGTCTCTACGCTCTCCGGTGTGCTCGGTGAGCTTTTCTCCCCGGTCCGTCCGGCGCT
>JBQTIR010000039.1:0-11057 GCA_052387905.1 Sporichthyaceae bacterium
CCACAGCAGGGCCACCACTGCCGACCCGCACTCCGCCCCGTCCAGCCCAGCATCCCCAGCCACCCCGCGACGCCAGCCACCGCTCTTCCCGATGGCAAGCCGACCCGCACCGCAGGCGCCCCCCGGGCGCCGAGGAGCGGAAGCGGCGCGGCAGCCCTCTTTGACCTGCACCACCCGATATCTCACCCCGCCCCGCCACCCCTACGCGCCAGCACTCTGCTACCCCCACGACCACCAGTTCCGTAGCGGCGTAGTCGAGGAGATAGCAATGGCCTCGGTGCGCCCGATGGCAGCGCAGAGTTCGCTGGCGGGTCGCCACCGGTTGGCCCGCGTTCATCTCCCCGTTCACACCGGTGTGGGATCAAGGGATACGACGGAATACGTCGAACCCGAAGGTGGTCGACATGAACGGCGTCATGACCGCACAGATCCGATCGCTCACCCCGGCCGTGCAGGCCGCCTACCTCGCCGCGGTTGCCACATTGGCCGCAGATCTGATCATCACCGGCGGCCACGGACCGCTGGAGTGGCTCCTTCTGATGGCGGCGACCGCGCCGTTCTCGTTCCTCGCCGCACCGGCCGCAGCCACGCTGCTGGCCGGCCACGCCGGCGCCTCCTCGCTGGTGATGGAGATCCTGCTCGGTGCGCTCTGGGTCGCGCTGTGGGTTGCGGCGGCCCGGATCAACGTGGCGTTGTTGTCCGGACCACGCCGGCGCTTCGCGCCGGTCTCCGAGCCCGCAGCGCGCTCGCGCGGGACTCGGGCGGTCGCCGGCCACCGCCGGTTCGTCCCAGAGGCGGCCTGACTGCAAACGGTCAGACCTTGGCGGCGTCGAGCAGCCCGTCCCAGGTGTGCAGCTTCACGCGGGCGTTCGGGCGCTTGGTGCCAAGCTCGATCTCGGCCACGTCGATGGCGGCCCAGCCATCGAGGGTGACCAGGCGCGGGATGCGTTCGGTGATCAGCGCCAAGGCGGACCCCGGTGTGACCTGACGTTCCATTAGTAAATCGCGGTCGGCCAGCAGGACCGCGACCGTCTCGGAGGCGTCGGACCGGTTGGTTCCGATCACGCCCGTGGCGCCGCGCTTGATCCACCCCGCGGCGTACTCCCCGAGGGCAACGGCGCCGCCCACCACGCGGTGCTCGGAGGTGGGGATCGTCGAGGTCGCGTGGTCGTAAGGGACGCCTTCGGCGGGAACCCCGAGGTAGCCAATCGAGCGCAGCACCATTGACACCGGCAGTGTGCGGGTCTCTCCTGGCCGGCCGACCTCCAGCGCCTCGACCTTGCCGTCTCCGTGGATCGCCGCCGGCGGGGAATAGAAGTGCACATGCAGCCGTCGGGACGCGCCGGTGAGCGGGCGGTCGGTCCAGGAGCGCAGCTCGGCGACCAAGCGGTTGACGTTCTTGTCCTCGCTCTGTCCGAGGCCGTCGAAGGCGGCAGCATCGACGATCACGTCGACGTCATCCAGTTCGCCCATCTCGCGCAGTTCTTTGATGGTGAACTTCACGTGCTCGGGCCCGCGGCGACCGACGATGTGCACCTCCCGCACGTCGGAGGCGCGCAGCGCGGCCAGCACATCGTCGGGGACATCGGTCTCGGCCATCTCCTCAGGCCTGCGGACCAGGACGCGCGCCACGTCAAGGGCGACGTTGCCCAGCCCGATCACGGCGACCGCCCGGTGTCCGGTCAGGTCGTAGGTTCCGGCGTCGGGGTGCCCGCTGTACCAGGCGACGAAATCGGTCGCCGCGACGTTACCGTCGAGCTCCTCTCCCGGGATGCCCATGGGCCGGTCCGCGGACGCCCCGAAGGTGTAGACCACCGCGTGATAGTCGGCCACCAGCTCTTCGGCGGTGACGTCACGACCGAGGGTGACGTTGCCGAAGAAGCGCACCGTAGGTTGGTCCAGGACCTTCTGCAACGTGCCGGCGAGGATCTTCATCTTGAGATGATCCGGCGCCACGCCGTAGCGCAGCAGGCCGAAGGGAACCGGCAGCCGGTCGAAGATGTCGACCTCGGTGTTCGGGTCCTTCTTGAGCAACGCGTCGGCAGTGTAGATGCCGGCCGGTCCGGCGCCGACGACAGCTACACGCAGGGGAATCGCAGGGTTCGGGGCATCCACAGCAGTCACCTGTCGAGGTTATCGACAAGCCCCGGCCGGAAGATCCGACCGGGGCTTCCCGTAGTTCATGTGAGGCAGGGTCACTCTTCGATGGTGATGATGCGTTCTGGGCAGACCTTCGCCCCGTACCGCGCCGACTCCTCCAGGCCCGGGGGGACCTCGACGAAGCTGCCGCGCTTGATGTTGTAGCCGTTGTCGTCGAGTTCGTAGACGTCGCCGGCCATCACCGCGCACCGGCCGTGGCCGGTGCAGCCCTGCTGGCCACCGTCGATTCCGAGTGCGATGTGCGCCTTCATGATCTCGTCACCGTGGGCTTGTGTTGTTCGGTCACCATTGGAACGTGCAGGAACGCATGGAGCGCAGGAAGCCCGAGACGTAGGTGGGCTCGCCGCCGGGCTTCACGCTGAACTCGGGGATCCGCTTGAGCCACTCCTCGAACGTTGCCCGCAGCTCCAGGCGGGCCAGGTTCGACCCGATGCAGCGGTGGATTCCGACGCCGAATGCGGAGTGCAGCACGGTCTCGCGCGTGATGTCGATCTTCTTCGGGTCCTCGACGACACGCGGGTCACGCGAGGCGGCGCCGTAAACCATCATCACGTAGTCGCCCTCTTTGAGGGAACGACCGCCGAGCTCGACGTCCTTGGTGCAGGTGCGTCCCAGGGCCACAACCGGCGGGAAGACGCGAGCAAATTCCTCGATCGCGCGCGGCATGTAGGTGTCCATGTCGCTGATGAGGAGCTTGCGGGCCTCGGGGTTGGTGGCCAGCCAGTGCAGGCCACCGGCCATCACGTAGGTCGTGGTCGCGATGCCGCCGAAGGTCATGTCGACCAGGACGCTGACCCGGTCCGCCCAGGTGGACTCCGTGCCGTCCTCGTAGGTGACGCCGGCCGCGATCATGTCGACCATGTCGCCGCGGGGCGGCTCCTTCGAGCGCTTCTCCAGGTATTCACCGAGGTACTGGAAGACGAAGCCGAACTTGGCCGCGCGCACCTCGGGGTCGAGGTTGAAGGTGCCGTCCTCGACGCCGTCCACGAGGCGGTCCAGGTCCTCGATCGGGACCCCGAGCACGTTCTTGAAGAACGCCCAGCCCGGCAGGAGCCCGCCCATCTCGGAGATGAACTCGCACTCGCCCTTGTCGATGAACGCGTCAATCAGGGTGTTGGCGTCGGCCCGGATCGTGGCCTCGTACTCCTTGATCGTCGCCGGACCCATGAACGGGTTCAGCGCCGAGCGCCACGCGGTGTGCAGCGGCGGGTCCGACTCTTCGGGGTAGAGGTAGGGCAGGCCCTCCGGGCGGTTGGGCATGTAACCCTTCGCCGCCGAGAAGGTGCGCCAGTTCTGTCCGACCTCGCGCACCACCTTGTTCTGCGTGGCCAGGTAGTAGCCCTCGCCGACCTTGCTGTGCGCGACGGGGCACTTCTCGACGAGGTCGTCGAGGATGTCGTAGTGGTGGGTGTTGAAGACCGGTGCGTCGAGGTCGAAGTCGTTGTAGATGTCGCGGCCGTACTTGGCGATCGACGCGTCAATCTCTTCCTGGGTCGGAATGTGGTACTCGGTTTCTTGAGCCTTGAATCCCATGTGCTGAATTCCTCCTCTGACCCGGGCGGGGCCGGCGAGCGCGTGGGCGGATGAGCGGCCGAGAGACTGCCGAGGTTAGCGCCCGGCAGTCGCCTGCGTCAGAGCAGCGTGTAGCCGCCGTCGATGAGGTAGTCGGAGCCGGTGATGAAGCCGGACTCGTCGCTGGCCAGGAAGACGGCGAGGCTGGCGACCTCACTCGCGTCGGCGATGCGCTTGACGGGGTTGTTCGCGATGATCGCCTTGATCATCTCCTGCGGCAGGCTCGCAGTGATCGCGGTCTCGATGGTGCCCGGGCTGATCGAGTTGACCCGGATCCCCTGCGCCGCGTTCTCGGCGGCAGCGGTCTTGGTCAGCATGACCACGCCGCCCTTGGCCGCGCAGTAGCTGGACATCTGGGGGAAGGCCACGGTGGCCGCCATCGAGGCGGTGTTGATGATCGAGCCGCCGCCGTTCGCGAGCATGGCCGGGATCGCGTACTTGATCCCGAGGAAGACCCCGCGCAGGTTGATCGACTGGACCTTGTCCCAGCCGTCCTCGGTCATGTCGGCCACCGGGGCGATCTCACCGTCGATGCCCGCGTTGTTGTACATGATGTCGAGCTTGCCGAAGGTCGATACGGCCGTGGCGATGCAGGCCTGGACGCTCTCGCCGTTGGAGACGTCGGTGTGGACGGACAGAGCGCCGTCGCCGAGTTCTTTGGCGATCGCCTCCTGCTGGCCGGAGATGTCGGCCAGGACGACCTTCGCGCCCTCAGCGTGGAACCGGCGGGCGGTGGCTGCGCCGATGCCTGAACCCGAGCCGGTGATGATCGCTACCTTGCCGTCGAGCCGTCCGGCCATGGGTGTCCGCTCCGCTTCGTGTGGGGACCACCCGGCGCCGTCGCGCGGGTGATCCAAGGGGTGGTTGCGGAACGAACGTACGTTCGCCGAGTGAGTGGTGTCAAGACTCACATCCGAGCCTGGGAGCGGCGCTCTTCCCGGCTTGGCATCGCTCCGGCACGCGTCTTGACGTGGGCTGACGCCAAGTGGCACGGTTACCTAACAATCGTTCGTCCGGCACGGAGGAGGACCGGTCGCGCCTACGTCTGAGCGGGAACGCCGGCAGGCTCGCATTGCCGGCGTGTGTGCCCGTGCCGAGGAGGTCCTTGCCGCCGACCCGGGACCCGACCTCGCGGCTGCCAACGCCAGCGCCGCCGAAGTCGGCGATCTCATCACCGAGCTCCGCATCCTGCTCAGCGGACCCAGCGTCGCGGGTGGTCACCACGGGGCGGGGGCGGACCTGGTCACCCTCGTCGGGGTTCTCGACCGGCTGCGCGAGCACGTCATGGCGGGGCGATTCGACGTCCTGGCCCGGATCCACGAAGCCCTCGCCCGGCTGCGCGCCCTGCCGTCGGTTGCGGAGTTGCTGCCCGGCGGGGCAGAGGAGCTCGCCCGCAGTTGCGGATTCGATCGCACCATGGTCTCGGCGTTGCGCGGGTCCTCCTGGCGGGCCGAGGCAGTGTGGATCACGCCCGGTCACGACGCGGCGCTCGCCCGGCAGATCTCCGAGTACGTCACCGGCGGCTGGATCCCCCTCGGCTCCGGGGTGCTGGAGACCGAGTTGGCACGCCGCCGGGTACCCGTCCTGGTCCGCGACTCCGACAACCGCGACCGCGACAACCTGATGGCGGTCGCGCAGAGCCGGGCCTACGTTGCGGCGCCGATCGTTGCCAACGGTCGCGTCATCGGGTTCTTGCAGGCGGACTGCGTGGGAGTCGACCGCCGGCTGACCACGTTGGACCGCGACAACATCGCGAGCTTCGCGGAGGGTTTCGGCCTGGTCTTCGAACGCATCGCCCTGCTGGAGCGACTCGAACGCCAACGTGCGCGCGTGCATGAAGCGTTCGGTGCGACGGAGCGTCAGCTCTCCGGTCTGGACGACACCGAGACCGTGCTGATCCGCCGTGACCGGTCCTCGGTCGCGGTGGTGCGCCTGGCCGCCGGCCTGCGCAAGATCGCCGTCTCGCCGGTCGATCAGCTGCTCACGGTGCGCGAACGCCAGGTCGTGGAGCTGATGGTGGAGGGCGCGCGCAATCGGCAGATCGCGGACCGCTTGGTGATCGCGGAGGAGACGGTCAAGTCCCATGTCCGTTCGATCTCGCGCAAGCTTCGCGCGTCCAGCCGTGCGGATGCGGTGTCTCGCTACCTGCGGCTGCGGATGCGGGAGGGCGGATGAGCGCCGTGAGCACCCCATTCCCGCCGTCCACCACGACGCCGGGCTGGCGCAGCGGTGGCGTGGAACTGGGCCGGCGGGTTCGCCTTCTCGCCGACGCCGCCGAGGCGCTGCTCGGCATCGCGTTCGAGGTGAACGACGTGGAGTTGCGTGCCGCGGCGCGGGCGGTGCAGGACGCGTGCCTGGCACGGTTGCGGGGGGGTGCTCGCGACGCCGAGGCTGCTGCGCTGTTGGTCGAGGCCGCCGGGTGTCTGGACGACATCTCCGTGCGGGTGATGTCCGGGCGTGCCCGCCGGCTGGCCGAGTGTGAGCGGGGGCTGGCCCGGCTGCGCGAGATCAGCACCACCGCAGGTCTGATCGACGGGGTATGCGATGAGCTGATCCGCTGCCTCGGGTTCGAGCGCACGATGCTCGCCCGGGTCGAGAGCGGGATGTGGCGGCCGTGGAAGGCCAACGCCTCGATGCTCACCGAGGCGTGGGTCGACGACTGGATCGAGCGCTCGATCCCTCTCGACGATCTGACCCTGGAGACGCGGCTGCTGCGCGAGCGTCGCCCGGCGTTGATCCTGGACACCAATCAGCCCGGCATCGCCCAGATGGTGCACGCTGCAGGCGTCCGGTCCTATGTGGCCGCCCCGATCATGCCTGGAGGGCAGGTCGTGGGCTTCTTCCACGCCGACCACGGGGTCCTCGGGCGGGCCTGCGACACCGCGGATCGGGATCTGCTGTGGACCTTCGCGGAGGGATTCGGCCATCTCTACGAGCGCACGGCGCTGCTGGAGCAGTTGCACGCCCGCACCGAGCAGGTCCGGCGCACGGTCTCGGGCCTGGCCGAGGCGATGGACGAATTGACCGATGCAGAGCTGACCCTGGGTGACGCGGCGGCCGAGCCGGGCTCGGCCCGGTCCTCCGTCGTTCAGCAGGGCCTGGCCAGCCGGCTCGGTCAGTTCACCAGCCGCGAACTGGAAGTGCTGGAGTTGATCGTGGCCGGCGCTCGCAACATCGAGATCGCGCAACGTCTGACGATCAGCGTCGGCACCGTGAAATCCCACGTGAAGAACATCCTCGCCAAGCTCGGGGTGCTCAACCGGTCGCAGGCGATTGCCCTCTACCTGGGAGCCACCGAGCTCTCGCGGGAGAACGGCGACGATCATGGTCGCGCGCACAAGGGGTAGGCCACGCCATACCTTCGGGGGATGTAAATCCACCCTTAGCACCTCGAGTGCGGCACCGTAATACGTCAGACTGTGGCTTACGTAACACCGTGGTCGAGGGCTGCCTCGGCGCGGGTACGACGCCATCTGGAGGCCCTCACGTGACCGTCAAAGACTTCGATCCGGCTCCGTCAGCCTCGATCGAACATCTCGTCCCCGCTCAGGGGTACAAGGACCTGAACCCCGCCCAGCGCGAAGCGCAGAGCATGAACCGGACCGGGCAGCTGATCTGCTGCTACATGGGCCCGGCGATGGTCCTGCTCTTCATCCTCGGCGCGGTCGTGCTGTCGGGGTACTGGCCGCCGGCCAAGCTCCCGGGCGCCAGCGCCACCGAGGTGCTGGAGTGGTACGCGGAAAACAACACCAAGCTCAAGGTCGGCCTGGTCTTCATGACCTGCGCCTACGCGGTCATGTGCTGGTACGGCGTGGTCATGGCGACGCAGACGCGTCGCAAGGAAGGCGCCTTCCCGGTCTGGACCTACCTGCAGCTGACCTGCATGGCGTGCGGCACCGCTCAGATCGTCATCATGGGCGCCGCGTGGGCCGCGGCCGCGTTCCGGGCCGGCGGGTGTTCGGACAAGAACCCCTGTCTGCTCGACCCTAACTCGCAGGAGTACCTCGCCTACGCCCACGACGTGCAGATGATGCACGACTTCGGCTGGATGATCCTGCTCGGCACCTGGATGCCGTTCACGTTCTGGAACATCGCGCTCGGTGCGGCGATCCTGCTCGACAAGACCGACACCCCCGTCTTCCCGCGGTGGTCCGGCTACCTATGCATGCTCTCCGGCGTCTCCTACGCCCTGGGCTCGGGCTGCTGGTTCTTCTTCGAGGGCGCCATGGGCTGGAACGGTCTGATCGCGCTCTACTGGGTGTTCGTCATCTTCGGGTTCTGGGTCCTGTACTTCGCGTGGGCCAGCTACCAGAACATCCAGCGCGGGTACGTCCACACCCAGGATGTCCTTTCCAAGTGACGGAAACGCAATCTGGCTCCCTCGGGGGGCTCTTCGGAGATCCGTTCTCCGGAACCCCCCGAGGGGAAGCCATCCGGGTCGCGCAGGAGCGCGAGCGCAAGCCGATGCGGGGGCGGGTCCCGGGCGAAATCGGCATCTGGGTTTTCATGCTCGGCGACATGGTGGCGTTCGCCCTCATGTTCATCGTTTTCATGAGCGCCCGGATGGACGAGCCCGAGGTCTTCGAAAGCTCACGCCTCACGCTGCATCTGGAGTTCGGCGCGATCAACACCCTGCTCTTGCTCGTGGGTTCCCTGCTGGTCGTTCGCGGCATCCGGGCGCTGCGGACCGGGAGCGATCGGGCGCCGCTGCTGTTCCTGTTGACCGGCCTGACGGGCCTGCTGTTCGTGGTCAACAAGTTCATCGAATACGCCTGGGTGACCAACGACGGGCACTCGCTCAGCGACAACATGTTCTACGGCTACTACTTCATGCTGACCGGTGCTCACCTCTTGCACCTGGTACTCGCGATGGTCGGCATGATCGTGGTGTGGCGGATCTCCAAGCGGGACGTCCTCACCGGCAAGGACATGCGCAACGTCGAGGCCTTCGGTGCCTACTGGCACCTGGTTGACCTGCTCTGGGTGATCCTGTTCCCGCTGATCTATCTGATGAGGGTGTGAACCATGTCCGCAGTGACATCGGCCGATCAACTCGGCCAGGACATGGCGATCGTCGAGAGGTCGATCAAGCACGCCGGCCGCCCGGTCACCATCGTGTGGGCCGTCCTGATGGTTGCCACGCTGATTTCGTGGTGGCTCGGTGACGGGCACGGGGCGACGAAACTCGCTGCCGTCCTGGTCATCGTGACGGGCTTCGCCAAGGTGGCGCTGATCGGTGATCACTTCATGGAGCTGCGCAGCGCGCCGCCGCAGCTCCGATGGGCGTTCATGGGTTGGTGCATCGTGGTGCCGGCGATCATGTGCGGGATCTACCTGGTCCGCTACTGAACGGTTCCGCAGCACGAACTCCTGGGTCCCCGGCACAAGCCGGGGGCCCTCGTTCGTCCATGGGGACGTAGACACCGGGGGCTCTGGGCGGTCCTATGGACCATCTGGATGCTCACTCCCGGGAGCTCACCGCATGACGATCACCGCCAACCCCTCCGTCCGCCAGGTGCTGGCCCAAGTGGTCCACGACCCGGATTACGCGGCAATCGCCCACCGCCCCGTGCTTTCCTGGCCGCACGTTGGTCTCACGGTGGGCTCCTGGGCGCTGTTCGTCGGGAGTACCTGGGCCTATCTGGCGGGAAACCTGCCGCTGATCGCGATGCTGGTACTCAACCAACTCGCGTCCTACGCCTGTTTCACCCCGCTGCACGACGCGGTGCACAACGCGGCATCGGGCAACCAGCGTGTGAACGATCTGATCGGCACCGTGTCGGGGACGTTGCTGATCCCGGGCCTCACAACCCCGGTGTACCGCACCCTGCACATGGAGCACCACCGGTGGGTCGGCGATCGCGAGCGCGATCCGGACCACTGGTTCGTGCACGCCCCCAAGCCGTTGCTGCCCCTGGTGCACTGGGGACCGGAGTGGGTCTGGACCTACTGGTGGATCACCAAGCTCTGGTCTACTCGCCCCCGGATGGAGAACGTCCGCTTCGTGGCGATGCTCGCCGTGTACGTCGGCGTCCACGTGGGTTTCCTCGTCTCGCCGTACCGCTGGGACTTCGTGCTGTGTTGGCTGATCCCGCACTGGATCGGCTTCGTGGTCCTGGTCTACGTATTCGCGCACATCCAGCACCCCGACGAGTCCACCTGGCAGGTAGCGCCGTTCCAGAGCACCGTGGAGGTGCGCGGGAGCAAGGCCGGCAAGGTCTACTGGCTGGGCCAGACCGACCACTGCATGCACCACGCGATGCCGCACATCCCGTTCCACCGCTACCACCTGCTCTGGGACCTCTCCGACGGTGTACTGCGCAAGCAGGGCATCCCCGAGCGCGGTCTGTTCCGCGGGCCGGAGCCGTTCGAGATCCCGCGCCGGGCCTACGACACGACCGTCGCCGCGCGAGTGGTCCAGGCCCGGGACGTCGGCGCCGGCGTACGCAGCTTCGTGCTCGAGGGCGTGGACGGGGACCTGCCGGAGTTCACCCCGGGCGCACACGTCGATCTGCACCTGCCCAGCGGGCGGGTGCGGCAGTACTCGCTGTGTGGTCCACCCGGCACGCGCTATCACATCGCGGTGAAGGCGCTGCCCGACGGCCGCGGTGGATCGCTCGAGGTGCACGAGACGTTGCGGGTTGGCGAGGTCGTGACGGTCAGCGCGCCCCGCAACAACTTCGCGCTGGTGCCGGCCGCGCGCTACGACCTGGTGGCTGCGGGCATCGGCATCACGCCGATGCTGGCGATGGCCCACCACCTGCATGGCGTGGGGACGCCCTTCACCTTGCACATCTGCGCCCATGACGAGGCGTCAGTCCCGTTCGGCGCCGAGCTGGCGACCTGGCCGTTCGCCTCGGCGATCACGGTGCAGGTGCCCGGCCGGGAGTTCTCGCTCGAGCGCGCCGTCGGCCGTTGGGCCGGTGACTCCGCGATCTACGTCTGCGGTCCTGCCGGGTTCATGGACACCATCGGTGCTGAGGCCGCCAGGCTCGACTACCCGATCGACGCCCTGCACCGGGAATCCTTCACCGCCGCTGTAGTCGACCTGACCGACTCGCGTCCTTTCGAGGTCGTCCTGGGCCGGAGCGGGCGCACCTTCCACATCCCGGCAGAGCGTCAGATCCTCGACGTGCTCGCCGAACACGACGTCGATGTGCCCTGGTCGTGCTCGCAAGGTGTCTGCGGCACCTGCATCACCCCGGTCCTCGACGGCGAGGTAGAGCACCGCGACGCCGTGCTCTCACCCGAGGTGCGCGCGAGCAACTGCGCGATGACCCTCTGCGTCTCACGCGCGAAGGGCGAGCGCCTCGTCCTGGACCTCT
>JBQTIR010000040.1:0-29848 GCA_052387905.1 Sporichthyaceae bacterium
GGGAGCGCACCCCCCGCCCGGGCGCCTAGATCCCGACCACCCGCACGCGCACCCCCACGCTGTGAGCGCGGCGCCCGGGGGTGGTGTACCAACCGCCGTCCACGACCCCGGGCCGAAGGCCCCTGCAGGCGTTGTCCACAGCCCGTGAAACCGGTGGCGGTTATCCACAGATCCCTTACAGAGCAGGCGAAACAGCGCCGCGGCAGGCCACGGTGAACCCATGTATGAAATCCGCACCCACATCGACACCAGCCCCTACGACGACCCCGGCGGCATCGAGGAGATCCTCGGCGTCCACCACGACCTCACCGGCGCCTACCAAGAAGCCGACGACATCGCCGACGAGATCGAGGACCAGCTCCTCGCCAACGGCGAAGGACACCGCGACTTCTGGATCGAACTCACCATCCGCGACACCACCACCGGCCTCGACGTCGCCCACATCGGCATCGGCCTCATCCCCGCAAAACCACGCCTCGAACAACCCTGATTCTGAATCGCGACACGCCGCCGGAAATCTCTGATTCTGAATCGTGGACGCGCCAAACTGCCTGGCATGGTGGAAAAACGGCGGAAGCCAGGGCCTAAGCCCAAGGGTGTTCGTTCCCAGATCACGCTGCGGATCCCGTCGCGCGATCGCGAGGTCTACGCCGCCGCGGCGGCCGCGGCTGGACTGCCGCTCTGCGACTACATCGCCATAGCCCTCGCCGCGGCGCACGGGCTACCTGAGCCGGAGTTCCTTCAGCGCCGCCAGAACCAGGAGGAGCTGCCGCTCGCGAAGGCCTCCTAAAACGACGAAGGCCCCGCCTGGCAGCGGGGCGCTTACGTCTAGAGCTTCGAACCGGTTACCAGCCGGCTCACCACAAGTCCTCGGCTTCGTGACGGAGGGAGCTTTGTGTTGTCTTGAGAGTACGCATTTCTGAAACGGAAACAACCACCCACGCGGGTGACGGCGACGGTTCCGCTACCGGTAGCGGAACCGCGCGGCCTGAGCAGCTCTGGGAGCTGCTGGCCGGCGCGATCGCCGGCCGCCCACGTGTTCGGGTGTCTCGTGATGGCGGGCGGTCCTACCCCGCCGGGTGCGAACGCGCCCTAACGACTGCATTGCCGGGGCAGCCGGCTGCGGTGCTGCTCTACGACGCCGCAGGGGACGCGCGGTGCCTGGCGGCGGACTTCGACGTAAAGGCCGGTGGCCGCGCCCGGGTCGACGCCGACGCCGACGCCTTTAGCGCGCTGATCGAGGCGTGCGGCGGACGCACGATCGCGGACATCTCTCCCACCGGCGGCCGGCACGTCTACGTGCTGTGGGCGCGCCCTATCCCGATCACCGAGCTGCGCCCCGTCCTGCACGCCCTGCGGACCCTCCACCCGTCGCTGGACATCGCGCCCATGCTCAACCCCACCGCGGGCTGTATCCGCCCGCCAGGTGCCCGGCACCGCACCGGCGGGCACCAAACCCTCACGACCGCGCTCACCGGCGCCCTGGCGGCCGTCCACGCCCCGTGCGGGCCCGCGGTGTGGTCCGCGCTGCTGGACCGCCTCACCCCCCAGCTGACCGCCCATCACTCCCCCACCGGCGCAACGGATCCGCTGGACGACACCGACGAGATGGCCGAGGCGCCAGCGGCCATGAACGGGCGGCTCTCCCCCCGCATCGAGCGGATCGCAGCGACCGGGACCTACGACACCGACCGGTACGCCAGCCCCTCAGAAGCCCGCCAAGCCGTCATCACCGCAGCCGCGGCCGCCGGCTGGACCCTCACTGACGTTGCCGCCCGCGTCGAGCGCGGCACCTGGCCCGGCCTCGCAGCCCTCTACGCCCGCTACCGCCCCCAAGCCCGCCGCCAAGCCCTGGCCGCCGACTGGCGAAAAGCCCACGCCCACCTCGACCAGAGAAAAAATGCGCGTAACTCCACCACTAGGGCTAGCACTCACACCGGGGGCAACTCCCCCCCTCACGACCCGTCACTCCGCCCAGCCCTCCGACCTAACTCCCGGGGAGAGACGGAAGACGCCGCTGACTACGGGTGGATCAGGGCCTGGTGGAACGCGGTCATCGCTATCGAATCCACCTCACGCTGGGCCGACCGCGGCGGCCTGTCCAAACGTCTCGTCCTGCGTGCGCTGGGGGCGATGGCCCAACGCCGCGCAAGCCGCCACCTCGACATCGGCCGGCGCGGCCTCGCCCTGGCGTGCGGGCTGGACGACTCCACCGTGTCCGAGATCCTGCGCGCCCTACGGGACGAGGACGACCCCGTGATCGAGCTGCTCGAAAGCAACCGCGGCGAACAAGGGGATCTCTACACGCTGCGGATCCCCGACGCCGCACTGGAAGCGGCCGCCTGGCGCCGGTGGCGGGCCGGGAATATCACCGCCATCCACCCGGTCTTCCGCGAGCTCGGCGCCGCCCGCGCACTCGTCCACGAACACCTCACCAGCGAACCCGCCCAGCGGCGCGACCTGATCCGAGCTGCGTGCCTGCCCCCGCGCACCGTCGACGACGCCCTGCGCACCCTCGCCGAACACGGCCTCGCCGAACACACCCCCACTGGATGGCAGCAAGGCCCCGCCAACCTCGACCACCTCGCAGACACCCTCGGCATCACCGAAATCGTCACCGACCTCATCAACGAGTACGGCACCGAACGAGCCGCCTGGCGCGCCCTGCTCGGCGCCCACGCCAACCTCGGGTCCTCCCCTGCCAATGACCCGTATGTGCCGATGCACTGGCCCCCGGCGCTGCACCCACCGCCGCCGGCGGGCCCCGCCGACCAGGCCTACGACGACGCGTTGGCGTCGACGGGCGCGGCACCGGAGCTGGAGGCGAGCGAGTTGGCCATCGAACTGACGGCCCTGGAGCTGCTCACCCGCGCCTTCGGAGCCACCGTCGTGGACCAGCCCGACGCGAGCGACCCAAGGTTCGGGGTATTCGGGCGCTCCCCCACGCCAACGACCGTCACAGAAACTGCGTAACAACGGCGTTGCGCTACTCCGCAACTCCGTAACTCCGCTGTACCGTAGGGCCATGCGAATCATCACTGTGGCCAACATGAAGGGCGGGTCCGCCAAAACGACGACGGCGGCCTACCTCGCCCACGCCTACGCCCGCGCGGGACGCCGCGTCCTGTGCATCGACGCCGACCCCGCCGGCTCCTTGCTGCGCTGGAGCGATGCCGGCAGCTGGGACATCCCGGTCATCGGCATGCCCACCCGCAAGATCCACACCGACCTGCCGAACGTCGCCGACCGCTACGACCTCGCCGTGATCGACACCCCGCCCCTGGATGACCAGGCCGGGGTCGTTTACAGCGCGCTGCGCGCGGCGACCGACGTCGTCGTGCCCGTCGGGGCGAGCACGATGGAACTTGACCGTCTGTCCCCCATTTTCGATGCCGTCGACCAGGTCGAGCCGCTCCGGGAAACCCCGCCGGCGGTCAGCGTCCTGCTGACCCGCACCGTCTCGAACGCCTCCAGCGTCGGGGTGGCCCGGGCCGTCATCGCCGAGGACCTCAACCGTCGGGTGCTGAACACCTCGGTGCCACGGCTGGAGCGCTACGCCCTCGCGTTCGGGATGCCCGTCATCCTGGCTGCGGGGGACCCGTACCTGCTCGCGGCCGAGGAGATCGTCGGGGAGACCCTGGCAGCGGTGGTGGCCTCGTGAGCAGCGCGAAGACCACCGACCTGCGCGGGCGCATGTCCTCCGCAGCAACCCGCACCCAACCCACCCGTAGTGGTGGGGGAGCGGTGAGCGAGTCCGTGGCCGCTGATCCCGGCCCGGCGGCGGTTCGTCCCGTGCGGACCTCGCCCTACAAGGGGACCTTCGAGATGAGCCGCCAGGACGCCAAGCGGCTGCGCGTCGCCGCGCTCGAGCACGACACCTCCGTGACCCGACTCGTCCAGGCCGCGACCCTGGCCGCGCTCGAGGACCCCGCCGTCATGGCCGCCGCGCTACGCGTCGCCGCCCGCATCGAGCAGGAACGCACATGACCCCACACTGCGCAGCCACGGAACTCCGCAACAACGGAATAACGGAGTACCGCTGTTGCGGGAGAGAAGGGGAAGGGTGGGCGCGATGACACAGGACGCGGGGGAGCTGGCCGGGCGGTCGAAGCCGGCCGAGCTGAGCGCCCAGGCGGAGGACGCGGTGCGCGCGTTGACCTATGCGACGTTGCCGTGGGAGCAGGGCCTGGAATACCCGGGGGACGTGTACGACGTCCTGGGATCGCTGAAGGTCCTCGCGATGCAGCTGCCGCAGGTCTGCGATCAGTTGGCGTCGTTCCTCACCGCGCAGCACGCGGCCGGCCATGTGAGGGCCGTCGAGGGCCAGCCCTTCGCCAACGACACCGACGACGCCGTCGCGACCGCGGTCCTGTGGCTCGGCAAGGCGAGCGCGGCCGCCGATGCCCTGCACGAGGCGTGGAACAACACCCAGACCGCGGCCGCCGGCCTCGCTTACAGCGGACCGGACCTCGGCAAGCCGGGGGAGTAGCACTCGGTTCGAAGATATGTTCGAACCGTGGGATTGGGCGTAAGGGTCCTGAATCAGGACACACCGCACGGTGAGATCCCGCTGCGCCCGATGGGCCGGATCCCCGTCATAGCCCGGCTCGAAGTGCACGAAGGCGTCGAGCTACGCCCCGGAGTCGCGATCCGGTGGACCCGGACCCACGTCATGGTCTGCCTTGAAGACCACACCGACAAGCACACCCAAAGCGACTACCTCTGGCTACGCGCCGCCGACGTCGTACGAGTGGTCCGCTTCGGTCAAGTAGAGCGCCCGGGAGCTATCGGTGCGCGCCGCGATCACGCACACCGATCTGACGGAGGCGCTTAAGGCTTCGTCTTCTGGATCCAGCCCACCATCTGGTCGAGGTCGTGGGACCACCAGATCGTCAGGCCGCGCGTTTGCGCCTGCTCCAGGTTGTGTCGCTTGAACACGCCCGCGAGCATCGCGGCGGGCACGGTCTGCGCGGTTCCGAACTCGTCGATCCACACTCCGGCCTTAACGGCGGCGTCGTTGTTCAGGCGCTTGACGGAGTTGGTGCTGGAGTTGCTGACCTTGCATTCCAAGGCCATGACGCGGTGGTCCCATAGCCTGATCACGATGTCGGCCTTTCTTGTGCCGAACAGGCTCTCCCCGCAGAACTCTCCCGGGCCGGGGGCGTTGTGCAGGGTCGCGATCTCCCTGGTCGGGACCTCTGTGAAGTCGGCGGCTAGCAGGGCATCTTTGACTTTCTGCTCCTGTTCGTCCTTGGACTCGTTGGCCCGCGCGGTCATCACGCGTCGAGTGGCCACCAGCGCCGCAGTGCTGATGATGGCGACGGCCTTCTCGGTCTCGGTGGGTTCTCGGTCCTCGCTGATCCAGGGGAAGCGTTGGCGGTCCAGCCCTAGCAAGATCGTTTCGATGACTCGCCGCGACATCTCCGCGTCGCCGGCCAAGACGGACGCGGTGAGGCTCGCCTCCGCTACCACCTTCAGGTCGTCGGAGGAAATCGGCGGGCCGGCGAGGTAGCGGACGGCTTCGAGTGAGGCGGGGTGGGTGAGTACGTGCGCGGCCTCGGTCTGCAGCTCAGCAAGGTCGACTGTCGCCTCTAAGAGGTTTTCAACGGTCTCGCGGACCTCTTGAAAGTGCGCGAGATAGTCCTCCAACGGTTCGAGCATCCGCTGTTCGCGAAAAAGTTCGATCGCCTTGGAGCGCCCGGCCTCCAGCTGTTCAGGCGACCACCGCGGTGGGGAGAGGCTCATGGGAGAGCAGGTTATCCAGGTCAGGCACCGGGAGCCGCTCCATCTCCTTCGGTTCGAACTTGGTGAGTCCTCCGGCGTAGGTGCGGCCCTGGGACACGGAGATCGAGTGACGCAGGCTCAGGGCGAGGCGCTGCAGCGCGTGCGGGGGAATGTCCTGGCGTGGGTAGAGCCCGTGGGCGATGTTGATGTGACGGGCCTCCGCGGCGTTCATTACGAACGCCGGCGGGCGACGCGCCATGTAGGTGGCCAGGATCGGCGCCGGCGCCCGGAGCCCCACGGCCCACCAGGCACGGCGGTGCGCAGCGATGTATCCCTTGTGCACGGCAGCTTTCTTCGCCTGCCGGATAAAGCGATTCACCAGTGCCCGCTCGTCGGCGTCCAGTTCGTCGAGGTCGGCCGGTATGTCGATCACGCGCCGCAGATCCCGCGCATCGGCAAGGACCGCCCCTGCGGCGAACAGCTCGCGGGCCTTGGTCACCGAGGGGAACAGCACCGAGCCCGGAAGTTTGACGTCACCCCGGGTTACCCAGGTGGCGTTCGACCCGGTGACCGCGCCGCGGTGCACCCGACACAGCTCACCGAGTTCGATGTAGCCAGCAGGGACTTGGTGACGGGTACGCACGAATGACGACCAACGTGGGGCCTCGACCAGCCGCTCGCGGGCGACAGGTTCGCCCGTCGACCCGAGGTCACCCAGGTCCGCAAGGCTCTCGACCGGGCGGAACCGCACCGTGGGGGGGCGTTGGCCGAGCCTGAAGTTGACGACCACGGCGGTCGTGGCAGTGCCTTCGAAGGGTAACGCCTGCGGTTCGACCACGTGCACGGCCTCACCGCCGAGGACGCCGAGTAGCAGTTCGCGGACGATGGACCCGTAGTTCACGTCAAGCCACTCTGCCGAGGTGACAAAGCAACCGGCGTCGCCGGATCGCCCGATCGCCGCCGTGGCAAGGAAAAAGTGCGTGTGTAGTCCGGCGAGGCCGCTCACGGTCAGGCCGAGCTTGCCTGCAACCTCCTGAGCCCACGCCTTCGCCGCCGGTGTCAGCTCGTGGTGGCGGACGTAGGGCGGATTCCCCACGAACACCGTCCGGGATTTCCTCGGTGCGAGCCGGAATTTGGTGTAGTCAGCGTTGCGCACCGTGGCGTTGGCAAGGCCGAGAGCGGCGAGGGACCCGCGCGTCATCAGGGTCGCGACGGGATCGAGGTCGATCGCGATCACCGGCACCTGCGGGGCCTTGCGGGCCAGGGCGACGGAGAACCGGCCGCTACCCGCCCCCGCGTCCACCACTCGGCCCGGGTCTTGGTCCAGGACCCACTGGATCATCGGATCCACCAGCGCGGGCGGGGTGTAGATAGCCCCCATCTGCCTGCGCTCTCCCGGCGAACGCAGCCGGCAAAACCAGTCGCCCAACGGATCCCCGCCGGCGAGGACCTGTCGCCCTGTCTCCGTGATGAGGTCGGCCGAGGGGTTCTCGCCCCACGCCTCAGCCTGGATCGCCAGGTTCTTCTCTGCGGGTGACAACGCACCGCCAACGGACCGGGCGCCCAGGCCAAGCGCAAGCCGAACGAGGCTGTGCTCGTCTGCTTCGCTTGGCTCCATGACCGACACGTCAGCCCCGCTTGCGTAGGCGGAAGACTCCGCGCGAAACCCGCTCAAAGTAATGCTCGTCCTGCAGTCCGCTCCGGTACGACGACTCGGGGGATGTGCCGAGCTTCGGCTCCACGGCGGCCTTGATCTCACTGATCGAGGCCTCGGACCCTTTAGCCGCGAGATAGTCGCGCATCGCCAGCTTGAGTTCCCCGTGTGGCCGTCGAAGCCGCTCCCCGTCCTTTCCGGCGGTGGCCATGAACGCTCCTCCATGTCGTCGACCGTATTAGGTCGACGCTAGCACCCGGCTACGTCACCTTTGCGCGCGCCGCGCACGCCCACACACAGTTGAGGAGCCTGAGTTGGGCGATCAGTGGAGGCGCCCGCGGTACGGGGCTGAGGCGGTGACTCCGACTCGTCAAAGACGCGGACCCCAAAAACGGTCGTTTTCGGACGTCTCACGGCCTAGTGCGACGCGCCGAGCGGAAAGCGTCCAAAACTCGTGTCCGAAACGGGAGTGGTGAACCGGCGGCGTCTGGGGTTTCCGAGACGATTCCGGCATGACCTCGACCACCGCAACGAGCACCAGGGCGCCGGCTTCGACCAGGGGCCAGCGCGGCGCCGCGAAACCGGCCGCCGTGGCCACGAGCGACGCGCGGCGGGGGATGCGCCTGGGGTACGCCCGGGTATCCACCGCGGAGCAGAACCTCGATCACCAGCTCGACGCGCTGGAGCGGGCCGGCTGCGAACGGATCTTTACTGACAAGGCATCCGGCAAACTCGCCCGCCGCCCGCAGTGGGACGCCCTGCTCGAGCAACTGCGCCCCGGTGACGAGTTGGTGATCACCCGCCTGGACCGAGCCGGGCGTTCGGTCGCTCACCTCGTCGCCCTCGCGGGTGACCTCGCCGAGCGTGACGTCGCCCTCGTGGTGACCGAGCAGGGCATCGACACCGGCACCCCTGCCGGGCGGCTCACGTTCCACATCCTCGCGGCGCTGGGGGAGTTCGTCGCTGACCTGATCGGTGAGAACACCCGCGACGGTCTCGCTGCCGCCCGGGCCCGCGGCCGCGTCGGCGGTCGCCCGTCCGTGATGACGGCCGGCAAGCTCGCCGTCGCCCGCCAGCTCGTCGAGGACGGTGTCGGCCCGGCGGAGATCGCCCGCACCATCGGGGTCGGGCGCGCAACGGTGTACCGCCACCTCGCGACCACGGAGAACGCTTCGGAATAGGGGGCCGGTAGTCGGCGGGGGAGCGTAGTTTCGAGTCGAGGATCCGGTTCTGCCATCCACGCTGTTGTTCGAAGGGAGGCCACGATGGCAGCCACAGCGAGTGAGCCCGGCGAGGCCGAACGGGCCCGGCGCGCCGAGACGATCCGTCAGGTGCGGCACAGCACCGAGATGGAGGGCGGCGAGAGCACTGCTGCGGCCCGGGCGGATCAGGACGCGTGGGCGCGGGGGGAGATCACCGAAGCGCAGTGGAAGGCCCGGATCGAAGGCCGCCAGAGCGAGCAGGACCCGGCCCGCCGCGGTGGCTGATCGGGACCCGGCCGGGGTCGAGCTGGTCGACCTGTATCACCGCACCTCCGTGGCCGCGGCGCAGCGCATCATCACCGAACGGTCGATGACCTCGCGGGAGAACACCGCCGAGGCGTACTTCTCCAACCGCCGCGAGCAGGGTCAGAGCGATGGCTACGGCGAGGCCGTCGTGCACGTGCGGGTACCGGCGCACCTGGCCGAACTCGACGACGAGTTCCCCGACGGCGAGCAGCACTTCCGCATCCGGGTCGGCGACCTGCGCCCGGAGCATTTCGTCGACACCACCGACAGAGCGGCCGGTGGGTCCCGCCCTTTTGACCTGGCCCGGCCGTGGACGGCCGGGGATCATCAACAGCGCTGGCAGGGCTACCTCGACCCGGGCACCGGGGACCGCGCCGACCCGGACACGTGGATCCTGCGCAATCTCGTCGGGGCACGGACCCGCGAGGAGTTGGCGGCCCGCGAGGTCGAGTGGGTGGAGTTCCGGGCCGCGCTACTCCACGGCGGTCCGGTGCCTCACACGTTCGACCTGGACCACCTGGCGGCGTTGCACCGCCGACTGTTCGCTGACGTGTACGAGTGGGCGGGGGAGACCCGCACCGTCGACATCGTCAAGGGCACTCCGTTCCTGCCGCATGAGGCGATCGCGCCGGTCATCGGCGGCGTCGCCGACATGCTGCGCGAGGCCCAGAACCTGCAGCTGATGGAGCCGGCCCCGTTCCGGGTCGTGCTGGGCGAGGTCTACAACGCGGTCAACACCGCGCACCCGTTCCGGGAGGGCAACGGGCGCACCCAGCGGCTCTTCCTCGACGACCTTGCCCGCGGCGCCGGATACCGGATCGACTGGACCGAGGTCCACGGCACCTGGAACGACCTGATCTGCGCCCAAGCCAGAGGCGGGAACCTCGCGCCAATGCGCGCCATGTTCGACCAGATCGTGCACGAGAGCCCGGAACGTGAGGCCCGCCGAATCGCCCGCAGCGGATTCACCAACCCCGGGCGCCGACCCGTGAGCCAACCTTGGGCAGAGCAGACCTACCGCCCGCCGCTTGCCCCAGGCCGCGGCTACGAGCGCTGAGCACCTACGGAACTCCGTGGCTCCGTAGTTCCTTCTCGGCCGCGCTCGGGCAGACGCCGAGCGGGCCGGACCAAGTGGGCCGACCCGCGCAGCAGTCCAGCGGTCAGGCCATCGCCGGAGTGGGTTCCCACGTCGCACTCGCCCCGCCCGTGGCGGCCGGAGTTCGGAGGGAGAGACCGATGTCATCGGCGGTGATTTCCCAGACCGAGCGCTTGTCCCCGTCGCCGTTCTCGTAGGAACGTTGGGCGAGGCGCCCGGCGACGATGATCCGGTCGCCCTTGGTCACTGCGTCGGCGACGTGTTCGGCGAGCGGGCCCCAGGCGATGACGGTGTGCCAACTGGTGGCCCCGTCGACCCACTCACCGCCGGCGTCGCGGTACCGGTCGGTGACCGCGACCCGCAGGGTCAGGGTGGCTTTGCCAGCAGGGGTGAGACGTAGTTCGGGGTTGGCACCGGCGTAGCCGGTGATGTGGATAGGTGTCGCATTCATCGGAGTCTCCTGTGGGTTGGGTGGTTGTGGCGGCCGTTCCGCCGGGCAGGCCTCTCCTGGCCTGACCGCTCTGCCTGCTCGTCGTCCCGGTGGAGGCTCGCCGTCAAGGGTTCGGCACTCAGGGGCCGGTAAAGCCTCGGCGGAGCGGAGCGGGGGAGAGGGTTTCGCCGGCCGTTGGGTGCCGTGGCCCTTGACGGGGAGATCCGGGGCGGTAGGCAGGTCGCCACCCCCGCGCGGCGCAGCCGTGACCAGCACAGCCGACCCGAAGGGACGTCGGATCGTTGCAGTCCCGCCCGCGAAGCCGCGGAGGACTGGCGTAACGGCACAGACGTGAGCAAGCTAAGGCACAAGGTCCCCTTGTGTCGATCGGTCCTCGCCAGGGCGGCTCGGACCTGCCACACTTGGTGTGTGGCGGAGGCTCCCGGGGGAGTCGCTGCGCTGGCAGAGGGGAGCGGGGCATGGCCGAGTCGGAGACCTCCGGCGAGCAGGCCCCGACGCGCGGCGGGCATGGATTGCGTGGCCTTCGGCAGGTCCGGGCGCCGGGTCGCCCGCGCCCGGTCAGTCACCGGGTGAAGGTGACCGCGGAGCAGGAGAAGCGCCTGGCGGCCCTCGCCGCGGAGCGGCAGATCACGGTGGCGCGGCTGCTGGTCGAGTCAGCGTTGGCCGGCGGGGCGGATGCGGCGAAGGCGAAGGCGGAGCTGGCGGGGGAGCTGTTCCGGATCTCGCGGCTGCTGGGCAAGGTCGGGGTGAACATCAACCAGATCGCCCGGGCCACGAACGCGACCCTGGAACGCCAACCCGAGACCGCCGGCGCGATCCAAGCCCTGGGGCGGGTGTGTCAACGGCTCGAACTGCTCCTCGACGACGTCGACGCGGGAGCCCGAACCGGAGCCGAGTCCGGGGCGCGACCGTGATCCCGAACGTCACCAAGGGCGGGGACATCACCGCGCTGATGCGCTACCTCGCCGGTAAGGGCAAGGCCAACGAGCACACCAACCCGCACGTCATCTCCGGCGACGCGTTCCTGGTGGCCTGGCACGGCGCCGAAGAACTCGACCGCGCGGGCGCGGGGGAGATCGCCGACTACCTCGATGCCCCGCGGGTCGAGTACGGCATCGAGATGCGCGCCCAGGTCACCGAGCAGGACCCGGCGACCGGGGCGAAGGTCGTGCGCGGGTACAAGAAGCAGGACGTGTGGCACTGCTCCCTGTCGATCCGCGCCGAGGAAGGCCCACTCTCCGAAGAGCTGTGGGACCGCGTGGCGCGGGAGTTCATGGACGAAATGGGGTTCACCGAGGCCAGCGGCAAGGCCCCCTGCCGGTGGGTCGGCATCCACCACGGCACCTCTGCGAACGGCAACGACCACATCCACATCGCGGCCTCGATGGTCCGCGAAGACGGCACCCGCTGGGCCGGTCAACGCTCCATCGACCCCGGCACCGGGCGCCTGGTGGGGGACTTCCAGAAAGCCCAGGCAGTGTGCCGCGCGCTGGAAGCCAAGCACGGCCTGGAAGTCATCGACGGCCGTGGGCGCGGGGCGTCCGAACGCGGAGTGAAACCAGCCCAGCAGGCTCGCGCCGACCGGGCGGAGCTGGCCGTGCCAGAGAAGGCGGACCTGGCCGCCAGGTTGCGCCGCGCCGCGGTCGCCTCGACGAGTGAGGCGGAATGGATCCGGCGCGTGCGCGCCGACGGGGTCGTCGTCAAACCCCGGTACGCCGCGAACAGCACGGACGTGATCACCGGCTACAAGGCCGGTCTGCGCACCAACCCCACCGGTCGAGCGGCCGGGGAGAAGCTGGTGCTCTACGGCGGCGGCAGCCTCGCCGACGACCTGAGCCTGCCCCGGCTCCGGGAGAACTGGCCCGACCCCACCATCGAGGCGGCCGGTGAAGCGTGCGCCGAGTGGCAGGCCGCGTTCCGTGGCCAACCCCCGGTACACGCGCAGGGCCGGGAGACCCGGGCACTGGGGGCGCGGGCGGGGGACACCGCAGCAGTGAACCTGTCCGCGTTCAACGACCGCCTTACCGCGGTGCCGATCACTGACCACGCCGCGTGGGCAGACGCGGCGCGCGACGCGTCCGCGGCACTGTCGGCATGGGCACGCTACGACCCGGAGAACGCTGGCGAGCTGGGCCGGGCAGCGGCCGCCCTCGGACGGTCCGCGCAGCTGCAACGCCCCGCCGGCACCACTCGGCGAAGGGTGAAGGAAAGCGCGATGGGTACCGCGCTGGTGTTCATGTCCGCTCGCCGCGATGACCGGCCGAAGATCGCCGGAATGATCCTGATGCAGCAGATCCTGCGCACCGCAGTCGCCCTGCGGGACTACCAGGCGGCCCGCGCGAACAGCCGCGAAGCCCAGCGGATCCACACCGAGGTGATCACCCGCCTGCAACGGCTGCAGCACGAAGGACACCTCGCCGGGTACAGCCAAGCCCCCGTGCTGGAGCTCGCGGTCGGTGCGGACCGCGCCGCCCTGCAGGCCCGCCAGGTCGCCACCACCGGCTGGGAACCCACGGCTCCCGGGACAGGGCCGGACATTGGAACGGGAACCGTGGACGGCTCTCCGTTGCCGAACCCGCTCGCACCTCGACGCGAACACGGTGCACCGACACGCGGCGGACGGCCCGGACAAGACAAGGGAACGGGGAGGGACTCTGATGGCCAGTCACGATGAGGACCCGGTCGACGAACTGCGAGCGGTCGGGATGACCAGCGCGGCCGCGCTGAGCAGGGTCGCGGAGGTCCTGATCCGCAACGCCCAGGACGCCGAGGCACGCCGCGGCGCCGACCAGCAGGAGGCCGCCGACACACTCGCGCGCCGCTACGAGGCCCAAGCCCACGTCGCCGACCTCACCGCCGCCGACGCCGAGCGGGAACTGCGCGCCCGCGAGCACGCCGCCGACCAGGCCCGCGCCCACGACGGCAGTGACGACACAGCGGCAGACCAGGGCCACGCTCCGACCACCGAGCGGGTGCCGGAGGGTTACGACAGCGCCGAACGTCGCGCCCGCGACGACGCCGCGATGCGAGCCGCTGGCGTGGACGCCGAGGCACGCGAGGCGAAGCTGATCGCCGACCACCTCAACGGCCAGCACCCCCACGACGCTGCCAAGCCCGCCGTGCACCCCACCGCCGCAGCGGCGCGACCGGGCCGGCCCAAGACGCGGACCAAGCGGGTCGAACGCGGCCGGTAGCCGCAACGCGGCGTCCTCAACTACGTCTTGCGCTTGTTAGCCCAGCAGGTCGGTGTAGGTGGCGCGAGCCTTCATGGCGTGGATGATCAGCTCGTTGCCGCTGTCGAAGATCAGCACGACGGTCTCCAGCAGGCGCCCGGCGGTGTCGAACCCGAGCCTCAGCTGTCGGGCGGGGCTGTCCTCGTCGAGGTCTTCGATCCACACGGCCCAGGTTGCGGCGTGGATCGCGTCGATGGGATCGATGCCGTGCTTGTGCGCCGAATCGTGAACATTCACGTGCCGGATGCCACGGCCAGCGCCTCCCGGACAACCTGCGAGCGGCTCTTGTGCTCCAGCGCCGCTCGGGCGTCGACGGCTTCCAATTCGGCCGCGGTCAAGCGCACGGCCACTACCTGTGAGGGTTCGGCTCCCCGACCCGGGCGCCCGCGGCCGCGCCGGCGCAGAACCTCGACGTCGTAGCCGGCCTCGGCCTCGGCTACCCACGTGGCGATGCGTTCCTCGGTTACCGGGACCTCGCCGATCGTCTCGTCACCAATCATCTAATTATCGTAATACGAAAAAGGCGGCGTGGCCAGCGTCTCGGCCAAGGTCGCGCCTGTGGCCGCGCACTGCTCGGCTGACACCTTCCCGCAGTGGGCCGTTAGCGCTCGTCCGCCCCCTCTTGGTGGCCACCGCTGAGCCATCTCGGGGCGGGTTCACGCGCATGTAGCCGCCCCCACCTGATGGGGCGTCACCATCCCGGCTGGCGACTCCTTCGCCCCGCCGCATGTGACTCCTGCGGGTCTATTGACACGTCTCGGACACCATGTAGTCTATGGCTACAACGTCACACAGTGGCATCACAACTCTTGTGGAGGGTTCGGATGACTAACTACTACGGCCCGCACAGCCCGAACGTCCCGAACGTCCCGCACGGCCCGTGGGGCTCTCCGTGCTTCGACTTCGCCTGCCCGTACTGCCGGCGCGGGCCCTCGTGGGAGGACTGGATGCGCCCGAACTACCTGAGCAGCGGCCGCCTGGACCACGTCCACTGACCAAGTCCAAGGGCGGCAGGCAGCCACCGACGTTCGAGGCGTCGGCGCCCACGATCCCTTCGGCACCGAGCCGGGGGACGAACACGAAGAGGTGACGCGGGTATGGGACACGGACACGTCAACGAGAACGCGCAGGCTCAGCACATCGCTCAGCAGCTTCTGCAGGGCTCGGCTCCGGGAAGCATGGCGACCTGGGGGATGAACGGTGAGGCCCACGGTGGAGCTCCCGGCCAGCACCCGTACGGCGAGCACGTCTACGCCGGCTACGTCCGCGGGGACGGCTCGGTCTACGGCACGATGATCCAGCCCGGCTGACCCGCCCGCTAGGAACGATGGGGTGGCCCGCAGAAGCGCGGGCCACCCCATCAACATGTTGGTGATCAGATGTTGGTGATCAGGCGGGCGGCGCGTCCGGGGGCGGGGCGGTCTCGGCGAACTCCAGGGGAAAGTCCACGGTGCCGCCGTTCGGTTCCTGGTGTGGGACCTGGACCAGATCTTCGGCTGGGACTTCGTCTACGGTGCCGAAGTGAAGGGCGCTGCGGGCGCTGGCGACCGCGCCCGGCTCGTTCGCCGCATCGCCGAGGTGCGCGACTGCGCCGGCCGCGGCCTCGAAGAGAAACTCCACGAGCTTTTCCTGCAAGTACCGGAAAAGTCGGCAGGCGCAGCGGGTGACGCCGGCAGGGGCGGACTCGTTCGCCGTATCGGCGAGGTGCGGGACCGTGCCGGCTGCGGACTCAAGGAACTCCACGTCGGCGCCCTGCACGCGCCGGACAAGCCGGCGGAACTCTTCGGGGAAGTCGCTGTGCGCGTGCAAATCCGGCATGTCGCCTCCGAGATCCGCGGGCTCATCGGGGTGACATCTGAGGCTACAGAAACGTAACCGGCGTAGTCAAGGCCGCCAATGTGATGGCGTGATGGTGTGTTCCTGTTGACACTGTTACACGGACGCGCGATCCTGGCCCATTGGGGACGCAGTCAGCCCACTTCATCGACAGGGAGACGTCATGGCGACAGTTCGCATCCCATCCGAGACACACAGGCTTCTTCTAGGTCTGTCCGCGCTCGATGGGAAGTCGATTGGAGAGTGGATCAAGCGAGCGACGGAGACGCAGATCGCGGTGCTGGTCGAGAAGGGTCAGCTAGAGCGGATGAAGGCGGACCGGGCGGCGCGCTTGGCGGAGGAAGACAAGCTGATCGAGCAGGCCGACATCCAGCAGTTCGCCCCAGCAGACGACGCGGGAACGGATGTTCCCAAGAAGCGGGGACGGGTCGCGGATCGGCGAGACGGAACAGCAGTGGCCGGCCAAGTCGACCAAGGTCAACAAGTCGGTTAGCTGCTGCGCTCCGACAACTGGTGTTGGTGAGCTGTCGATGCTGGCGTCATCACCAGCCAGGCGGGCGGGTCCTCGACCGGCAGCGGCGGCGCGGCTTGATGTTTGCCGGGGCCGCAGCGGGAGAACGGGCCGTCGGGGTCGGTGAGGGCGGCCATGACCGGGTCGGCGTGATCGCGCCACCAGATCGAGGCGCCGACACCTGGGTCGGTGCGCAGCGCTTCGAAGGCTTTCCAGAGCGCTTCGAGGCGGGACAGGGCGCCGGGGTGCAGGTACCAGCGCGCGCACCACTTGAAGGCGGTGTCCTGCTCGCGGACCTGGCGGGGGTAGACCTTGACCAGGAACTCGGCGACGAACGCGTACACCGTCGCGAAATGCGGCCCCGCCACGGCGGCGGCGGTGTCGTCGTCCCGGTCGTCCTCGCCGACCGGCGCCGCCAGAACCGGAGTTCCGTTGCTACGGAGTTCCGTCACGACGGTGCTCTGGACCGGTGCGGCCGGCGGGCCGTCGTCGAGTAGGCCGTCGTCGAGATCGGTGATGGGGGCGGTCATGGCCGTCTCTCAGCACGGCGTAACCGGGGCCCGGGAAGGCGCCCCTGCTCCGGGGTCGAGTCACCGTGTGATGGCGCAGGATTGGCGGCCGAGCTGTCGACGGTCGTCGGGTTGTGTGCGTCGATCGAGGCCTGGATCGCGGCGGCGTCGGGGCCGTGGAACCAGGGCTGGGGTTCGAGCAGGGCGGCGGGGGTGCCGGAGGCGAACATGACCGCGCGACCGGGTGGGAGTTCACGAAGCTCGGAGACGGTCAGGATCGTCTTGTCGATCACGGCGCGGGAGCGCTGCCGGGAGCCGTGCGAGCGGGATTCGCTGCGCGCGACGTGCTCATACGGGCCGATCAGATCGGAGAGGCGGCGCAGGAAACGGTCGTCGTCGACGCCGCCGCCGTAGATGCGGATGTTCGCCGCGGACCAGAGTTTCTCCATCCCGGCGGCGCCCCAGACTTCTTCGCCCTGGGCCCAGTTCTGCAGGATCGTGAACAGGATGATCCCGCGGGAGCCGTAGTGGGAGTAGTGCGAATCCAGGTGCTTGAGCCGGCACACGTTCGCGGCCTCATCCAGGATCCCGACGAACGGCACCGGGAGCCGGCCACCGGGGCACCCGGTGGCCCGATCCTCCAAGGCTTCGGTGACAGCGACGGTCAGCGCGGCGACCAACGGGGCGGCGCCGGTCTCATCCTTACGGGAGAGCAAATACAGGGTGTCGGTCGAACGGGCGTAGGCGCGCGGGTCGAACTCCGGCAACAGTCCACGACCAGGTGCACCGTTCTCGCTCGCGTCGCCGGGGGGTGGGGTAATCCAGCGCGCGATGCTGCGGTCGAGCAGGAACGCCATCACCTGACGGGCGCCGCCGTAGACGCCTTCGCGTTGCTTGTCGGGCAGGTGCGCGAGCTTGTACACCGTCGCCTCATGCAACCCGAACCCGTGCTCGGCGAGCAGGTCCGCCGGGGCACTGTCCGTGGGGTCGGTCAGCCAGGAATACACCGCGGTCAACGGCCGCTCCCCGCAGGCGGCGGCGAGCAGCAGCAGGGCGAGCAGGTTCTCCTTCTCCGCGTCGAAGTAGGCGTCCATCCGCGCCCCGGGTTTGGTCGCCGAGGCCACCAGCTGCGCGGCGAGCTTGCCCGCCTTGCTCTCATCCGCCACCGGCATCCCGGTGCCCGGGTCGCGGGGGGCGATGTAGGACAGCGGGTTCCACCACCACGTGGCCTCCGCTCCGGCGACGCGCTGGGGGTCGAAGACCCACACCTGCCCGCGCTTCGCGCGCAGGTCCCGGGTGGCATCGAGGACGTCGCGCTTGTTCGAGGTCAGCAGGGCCGCACCCGGGGCGGCGAGCAGGGCCGGGATCGCATAGGCGGTGGTCTTGTTCGTGCGCGGCCCAGCGATCATCACCAGCATGTCCTCCCACGAGCCGTAGACCATCGGACGCGATCGCCCGCGCGGCGGCAGCAACGCTTTGGCGATCGGCACCCCCGGCGCGTCGGTGTCCGCACCGAGCTGACGGTTCTTCCGCGCCCGCGCGGGCGCGGTCATCGGACGCAAATCCTTGGCGTTCGCCATGTGCGCCACCGCCCGATCACAACGCACCTGGTTCTCCCGGGAGCGCGAGATCACCGCCGCGACGAACATGAACAGCACCCCGGCGGCCACGGCGATCACGATCGCGATCACCGTGGCGGCCCCGTCCCAGCGCACCCGCCCATCCGCGAGGGCCTTCGCCAACTCGACAGGATCCCCGGGAGGGGCCGGACGCCCGTTCACCCGGGCAGCGAGCTGCAGGCTCACGTACGCGCCTGCGACCACGAGGGCGAGCAGCGCCAGGGCGCCGACGATCAGGATCGCGTCATCGCGGCTGGTCGAGGCCCGGGCTTGGTTCTTCGCCACAGCTCATCCCCTCAAACGCCGGCGGTGCGCGGGCCCGGCACCGAGACGGACACCTCGTCGGTGATGGTGGACGTGGTGGGAATGCCGTCTACGCCGGGCATCGGGGACTGGCTCGGGGATTGGCGCAGCCAGCGGGCGTTGGTGTCGTGCAACGCGAGTTCGGTCGGGGTGAGCACGACCTGGGTCTGGATCCCGGCGCGCTGGCCGAGTTTGATCAGGACCCGGCCCGCCCCCGGCGGCGGGGTGGGGCGCTCCATCCCGGTGGCCGGGTCGCGGGTCATCTTCTGCCGCCACCCGGGCGGGGTGGACCAGGACGCGACGGTCGCGATCTCGATCTCGCTCATGTGCCGCACGTCGGACAGGGCGCGCAGGTCCTCGCGGGCTAGGCCGGCGGTGACGATGATCGCTGAGCGCTCCACGAACCCGCGGGCCTTCTTGGCGTCCGCGGCGGAGTCCATCGACTCCATGTCTTTGAGGGAGTGGGTGATGAAGATGTGCCCGACGCCTTCGGAGCGGTTCAGGCGGGTGATCGCGTCGAGTTTGTCCACCAGTCCGGCGCCGTGGATGCGCATCGGGCGCCACATCTCATCCATGACGGTCAGGAAGTGCCGCTGTGGGGCGAGGCCGGCGTCGGCGAGGGCGTTCGCGGCCTCGACGGCGGCGAAGGTCTCCGACCAGGTCGCGAGCATCACCGAGGCCAGCACGTCTTCGGATTGGCGGGCGACCACGGAGATGTCCACGCACACCCCGGCCGCGTCGGTGCGCAGGCGTTCGGTGGTCTGCCCGGCGAAGGTGCGCCCCAGCGGCCCGTCGAGCAGGGCCTGCAGGGACCGGTTGAGCGGTTTGGTCAGCTCCCAGTACTCGCCCCGGTCATCGGCGAGCACGGAGGCGATCATCGCGTCGGTCGGGTTCTGCAGCAGGTGCGCGAGTTCGGGCAGCGTCGGGGGCAGGGCCCCGTCGGCGCGGTGCGCGTGCACGAGGTCGCGGATGGCGCGGGCGAGCAGCCCGCCCTCCCAGTCATCGAGCGGGGTGCGCCGGATGACCTGGACCAGGGTGGCGACCATGGTCGCGGAGCGGGCGATGGCCTGCTCATGCAAGGTCTCCCCCGCCGTGCCGCCGATCCGGTCGGCCGCCTGCGCCATCGCGCCCTGGTCGAGGACGTTGAGGCGCTGGTTCTCCCCGAACCGCATCACCTGCCCGCCCAGGGCCTGGATGGTTTGGACGTAGTCGGGTTTGAGGTCCCCGGCGATGAGCGGGATGACGCCCTGGTCGGCCAGGCCGATGATCTGGCGCTGGGCGAAGGAGGACTTCCCCATCCCCTGTAGGCCGAAGATCATCATCGAGGGGGAGGAGATCAGGCCGGCCTTGAACCAGGAGAACGGGTCGCAGCACACCGTGGACCCGGTCTCGATGTCCTGACCGACCGGCACTCCCACCACCGGGCGGGTGGACCCGCCGGAGAACGGCCACAGCCCGCACACCTGCGTGGAGGTGCCATGGAAGGTCGGCGGGGTCGGCAGCAGTTTCCACGACCCGCCGCCCGGGCCGCGGAACCCGCGCGCCCATCCCCGATTGCCCCGCACCTTGTCCCCCGGGCCGCGGGGTGCGGATTCCTGCTCGGGGTGCACTGCGGAGTTCTTGGGGGCCATCAGAGGACCTCGCGGACCTTGGCCGGGATCACGGTGTGTTCCCACGGCACGACCCCGACCGGCAGGGTGGTGGCGAACGCCGCGGCTTGGGAGCCGGCGCAGGGGCGTAGGCGGATGGGGACGGCGCCGGCGCGGGCCTCGACGGTGGCGATCGCCTGGTCGAGGTTCTCGGGGTCGGTGACGGTGGCGGTGACCAGCAGGGAGAACTTGACCATCACCGCGCCGCTGGCGACCTCCTGGCGGGACTGCTCCGTGGCGCGGCAGCGCAGCGACGCGGCCGCGGAGACCTGACGGCCGGCGTTCTGGTCGGCGGTGAAGGTGGCGGTCTGGGCGTCGGTCTCGGCGACCTTCGCCGACCGTTCCGGGGACTGGGGGCGGAAGATCAGCGCGACCCGCTTGCGGGTGAAGTCGCGGTGCGGGCTCAGCAACGCCGCCAGGGACGTCTCGTTGATCGCCGCCCGGGGGGCGCCGTGCATCTCCCAGGTGATCGAGGTCCCCGAGTCGTGCCGGTAGGACCCCCAGGACTCCTGCGCCGCGACCGGCCCGGCCTGTTCCCACGTGATCGGTTCGTCGAGACCGGTGAGTTCGGCGCGTTCGAGGTGCGGCTGGGCGGCGGGGTCGTAGGCGACGCGCACGATCGCGGGCAGCTCGGCAGCGGTGACCATGTCCACCGCCCCGCCGCCGGCTTCCTTCAACGCCCCTAGCAGGCCTGGGACCTTGCGGGCCAGCTCGGAGCAGATCGCCGCCTCATCGCCCTTACGGGACAGCCGCTTGCCGTGGAAGGTCAGCTCCAGGTAGGTGATGTTCTCCGAGGACGCGGCCGGGTACGCGGCCAGGCATTCCTCCATCACCGACCGGGCCAGCTCCGGGCCGCGCGGGTCGCGGGCGGCGTGCACCATCTGCGCCAGGCGCCCGCCGGGATCGGGTGCGGTGTCGGTGATCGCCTTCGCGCACACCAAACCGGGTTCCTGCCCAGCGCTGGACAGCACCCGGGCGAACCCGGCGACCCAGGCGTTGATCTGGTCCTGGTCCTGCAGCGAGGGGCCTTCGGCCAGCGCGCGGGCCACGATCGTGTACAGCCCGCGCGGGGACTTGATGACGGCGAAATCGACGCCGAACGGGTCGGTCTTGGACAGCAGGGTGGTGCGTCCGAGCATCCCTGGCAGGCGCATCGCCGGGTCGGAGTTGCGGGAGAACACCCCGGAACGGTGCTGGTTCTCGCGGAGCTGACGCTGACGCAGATTCGCGGCCCGGCGGGTCAGCGCCGGGCCGGTGGAGGTGCCGGTGAGGGTGAACGCGACCGCACCGAGGACGGCGACGACACCGGCCGCGGCCAGTCCGGCGACCATCAGCGCGACGAGGGCGGCGACGGCGGCGAGGAAGAACACCGCCGAGCCGAGCAGGCCGGCGCCGAACAGGCCCGGGGACTTGTGGGTGACCCAGTTCCCGTAGGTGGGGCGCGCTGGGCGCTCCCCCGCCGCGGCAGCCGTGGTGGCGCTCATGCGTTGTCCTCTCCGACCGCACCTGAGGCGGCGTCATTACCTCGGCGCGCGGTGTTGGCTGCGCCTTGGGCGGCGCGGGCGAGTGACCCGCCCGCGCCGCCGCCACCACTGGCGCTTGGGGAAGCGCCGGTGGGGTGGTGCCCGCCCGGACCTGGCGGGGTGGCGCGGGGGGATGCGCCGGCCCCTGGTCCGGTACTGCCCGACGGCGCGGGGGCGCCGCCAGTCCTGGTGGGGCCGTTACCCCCGAGGGAACCCATGGCGCCGGAGAACCCGGCCCCGGCCGCGGATGCGCCGCCGGTGGCCAGCACGGCGCCGGTGGCGATCGCGCCGCCGACCATCGCCCCGGCGATCGCGCCCGCGTTCCCGGACGCCATGGAGGCTGTGGCGGGGACGAGGAAGCGCATCAGCGCCGGCAGCGCGAACACGGCCAGCACGATCATGAAGATGCCGGAGAGCTGGGTGGCGACGTCGTTGTCCTTGGACGCCATCTTGAACGTGGCCGCGTAGATGATCGCCGCGACCGGCTTGTAGAGCACGAACGCGATCAGCCACGCCGTGGACTTCTGCCACCACTGCCGACCCATTTGCGTGTTCGACCCCGCGGCCGCCAGGGGCAGGACCGCGGCGAGCAGGATGATCATGCCGTTGCGGATGATCATCAGCCCGAGCTGGATCACCTGGGACAGGATCACCACGATGCCCAGAATGATCACCAGCATCGGCTGGGACGCCACCCCGGACAGCACCACCATCGAGTCCAGGTCGACCTGGGCTTGGGTCAGGATCCAGTCCGAGAACGCGTCCCCGACCTCAATCAGCGTCGCGGTCACCGTCGCTGCCGCGACCGAGACCAGGACCACCTTGACCAGCGTCTCGGCCAGCTCTTGGCCATGCTGGGCCTTACGGGTCGTTGTGAGCCGCCACGCGGCGACGAACACGCTCGCGAGCATCACCGAGACCACCACGTAGGACAGGCGGTCCGAGAGCCAGGTCGTCGTCGACGCCGGCGAGGACACATCCGGGGACGGCACGTTCAGCCAGGCGGTGGTGAGGGTCTTCATCGCCCACTCCGCGCCGGACGCGCACGCTTCGGCGAGCTGGTCGATCGCCGACCCCACCACCGCGCCGCCCACCTGGCCGGGCAGTCCGGTGACACCGCCGACTACATCGCCTGGGCATTCGAGAATGTTCGGAAAGCAACTCATGAGGTGGGTCCCCAGGGGACGTAACGAGCCGGCGCGCCTTGGATGCAGACCCCGTCGTTGCCGTTCGTCTCCGGGCGGATTAGCCAGTCGCCCGTCGCGCCGCCGAACCACTGGACGTGGAAGGAGCAGGTGGCTTCGATCCCGGTCTGGCGAAGGTAGTAAGTCACCGTCGCCTCGTCGCTGGTGTAGCGGTCGATCACGAAGCCGAACGGCACAGCCGGATCCGAGGTAGGCGCACTCTGTCCTTTGCGTAGCAAGGCTGTCTGTCCTACGCCGGGCACCGTCTGGTTCTTCACCACCGCAGCGAAGTCCTTCGCAGTGCCAATGCGGCCGGGGATTGTGTAGGCGGCGAGGAGGGCGCCCGTGGGAGTACGGGCGAAGCAGGACCATGCACCCGTCTCGCTGCGCTTCCCGGGTCCGTGCTGCGCATTGATCGGGAGCTGAAACCCGTCGATGTCGCGCCATTCGGTACCCGGCTCAGCGCTGGTGGGGATCTGCGTCGAGCCCCCCGTGAGGCCGCACGCAGAGTCGTACGAGGCCTCGCTCAACGACGGAACGAGTGTCGAGACCGCGTTGCCCGCAGGTGCGGGCTGTTGGGCAGTGGTGGCCGGGGCGGCGGTTGGGGTGGGGTCGTCGGTGATGACCCAGATCCCGGCGGCGACGATGGCGATCAGGACCAGGGCGGCCAGGATCGTTTTCGGGCTGCGCCAGTAGGCCCCGTCGTCGTCGGGGCCGTAGGTGGCGCCGTTCTCACTTGTCGTGCTCACCGCTTCGAGCTCCCCTCAGCTGCCCTGCGTTTCGGACTCCCCCTAGTGAGGGGGTGTCACATGAGGAAGGCGACGAGGGCGGATCCGGAGCCGACGAGGACGCAGCCGAGGGCGACGGCGCCGAGCTGGCCCATCACGTCGGAGAGTTCACCGCGGCGGTGCGCGAGGACCGCTTTGGCGGCGACGAAGAGCATCCCGGCGACGCAGGCGGCGATCACGCCGAGTTTGAGCAGGCCGAGGACGGTGTCGATCTTGTCCTTGATTTCCTGCGGGCCCTGCGCGGGCGGGTTCGGCACCTCATCGGCCGTCGGCAGCGCCATCGTTGCTTTCACGGCCGCGCTCAGCGCGAGATCGGTCAACATCATCAGTTCCCCCTGGGGTGGACGTGCTTGGTGATCGAGGCAGCGATGTGGGCAGCGATCTGGTGCGCGGACTTCTGCGCGGCGCGATCCGGTGCGTGGGGCGTCTCGCGCCACGCCCCGATCCACGGCACCGGCACGACGTGCGGTGCCGCGCCGGAGAGTTCGAACAGGCGCGCGCGCAGCGCCGGGGTCAGTCGGCGCGGTGAATCAGCGACCGCGGCCAAGGCGAGGACCTGCAGGTCGGGCACCAGGTCGGCGGCCCACTCGTGCAGGAACCGCGACGCCGCGGTGAACCCGGCCGCGTTCGTGCGGCACACCAGCACCACAGCGGTCGGCCACCCGAGGGCCGGGTCTGGCCAGCACCCGGTGAGGTCCATGCCCTGCGGGTCGGCGCTGCGGTTGTCCTGGGCGGCGGCGCGAGCCAAGGAGGATCCGCCGGCCCCGCCATGCACCGAGAGCCAGACGAAGGACGCGGGTCCACCCGGGTATGCCCCGGCAGGTGCGCTCAGCGGCGGTGCAGTGGTGACGCGTCCGACCCGCGGGCCCGCCGGCGGTGGCGCGGCCACCAGTCGCTGCGCCGGGACCGTCGCGGTGGCGAGCGGGTCACGGCCGCGCGCGGCGATGCGCTCCTCGGCCGCGATGACTGAGGCCATCGCTTGCCGTGTTGCTGCCAGGACCGAGTCCTGGCCGGATGCTTCGCCCGCAGATGTCACGTCGCCCCCTTGCGATCTCCCCAGATCGCTGCGACCGCACCCTAACCAGCTTTAACAGGCATTGTCTAGGTCTTTACTGACAGTGAATCTTTGCCAGTGGCGGTCACTAAGGGTGAATCGGGGCGTGAGTGCTTTCACCGTGCCCTCAGGGGGGCTAGGGTGTCGCCATCCGGGCGCGCGATCAGCGCGCAGTCACCGTGTCGTCTCTCTCTGACGCGGTGGGGGCGAGGTCGGTTCCACCTAGTTGGGACTGATTGCGGGGACGTTGCGCCGCTCGGGTGGGGTTCGCGGGTCTTTCGCCGTGGTTGGGCCGAGGATCCGGGAGGTGGGGCCGTGTTGGGGACGACTACGGGAGGGCCAGGGGCCGTGTACGTCGATAGAGTCCGCGTCGATGGCGAGCAGGTTCAGGCCCGAGGGATTTGGGGCCGCGGAGTACGACGCCTTACCGGAGGTTCTGACCGCCGCCGAGGTGGCCACGATCTTGGACACCTCCGAACGCCAGGTCATCCGGTGGGCGGCCTCCGGAGAGATCCCCGCCGTGCAGGTCGGGCGGATGTGGCGGTTCTCCAAGACCCGCATCGAGGCCCTGATCAACCCCGGCGCCGACTCCTCCAGCTGAGCGCCCCCGGGAGCCGGCCGTGATGCCGGGTGAGCCCACCGCGATCGCGGTCGCCGCGCTGCCCGAGGTGCTGACCCGCGAGCAGGCGGCCTGGCTGCTGCGCCTGTCCCCCGGGCGCCTGGACGCCGCGGTCAAACGCGGTGAGGTGCCCGCGCGCAAGGTCGGGCGCAAGTGGCTGTTCTCCAAGACCGCGCTGCTGGCCGTCTTCACCGGCGCCCCCGACGCGAGTGGGGGCTGATCGCGGGCGATGTCGAAGACCTGGGGGCTGGCCGCGGGGGCGGGGTTTTTCGCGTTCACCCTCGCCCTGCCGCTTGCCGTCACCGTGCTCGGGTCCGGTGAGTCGGCGGCCGCGAGTGAACTGAACAGCGCCCGCGTCCCGGCGCAGTGGACCGCCCTGGTGGCCCAGGCCGGGATCCGCTGTCCCCAGCTCGGGATCACCGCGCCGCTGCTCGCCGCGCAACTCGATGCGGAATCGGCGTGGAACCCGGCCGCGACTAGCTCGGTCGGCGCGCAGGGGCTGGCGCAGTTCATGCCCGGCACCTGGGCACTGTGGGGCGCCGACGCGGGCGGTGACGGGGTGTCCTCCCCGGTGGACCCCGCCGACGCGATTGATGCCCAAGCCCGGTTTATGTGCCACCTGGCCCAATGGGCGACGCAAAAGCTCACCCTCGGCGTCATCGCCGGTGACCCCGTCCAGCTGGCCCTGGCCGCCTACAACGCCGGCGCCGGCGCGGTCAGCGCCTACGGCGGGATCCCGCCGTACCCGGAGACCCGCGGCTACCTGACCCGCATCCGTGAACTGGTCCCCACCTACACAGTCGCACCGGAGCTCATCGGCGCGCTGCCCGCGTCGTCGAGCGCGATCGTCGCCCAGGCCGCCCAGTGGGTCGGCCAGCCCTACGTGTGGGGCGGCGGCGATCTGGCCGGTCCCACCAGCGGACTGACCGGCGGAGCGGCGGGTTGGGACTGTTCTGGGCTGGTGCGCTACGCCCTCTGGCACGCCGCGCGGGTCGACCTCGGTCGCCCGGCCGACGCCCAGGCCCGCGACCGCCGCGGCGTGAACGTCCCCCGCGACCTCGCGTTCATGCGCCCAGGCGACGTCATCGCCTTCTCCGACTCCGGCGGGGCGAACTTCCAGCACATCGGCATCTACGCCGGGAACGGGCAGATGATCCACGCCCCCCGCACCGGCATACAGGTCGAGATCACCGACCTGCGCACCGACACCTACTTCGCATCGATGGTCTGGGCCATCAAGCGCTACACCGGACCCGCCCCCACGCCCAAGACCGCTGGCAAGGCCAAGAAGGCCGGCGCCGAGAGCGAGACCGGCGACAAGGCCGAGGGCAAGAAGCCCACCGACCGGAAGGGCCCATGACCGGCGCCTCGACGCGAGCCGCCGCCGTCATCCTCACGGCCGGGCTACTCGCCGCCTGCTCCACCAGCGACGGCACGGCCCCCGCCGCCGCACCACCGCCCGTCAGCAGCGTCCCCAGCGCCCCGGAGACAGGGGCCCCCGCGACCACTGCGGCACCAGCCCGATCACTCGGGCCGCTGGAGGACGCCGAGCCGATCCCCGCCGGCCGAACCGGGGCACCGCGCGGCGGCACCATCGACCCCGCCGACGTCAACGGCCGATCGAAGAACGGGGCCGACGCGGTGGCTGACGCCGTCGCGGCCACGTTCTACCGCCACGACACCCGCCTGGACACCTCCCCCGCCGACGCACCGCGCCGCGCTACCCCGTGGCTCACCGCCACTTACGCAGCCGCGCTCGCCGCCCCGCGCCCTGGTGGCGGCGGAGCCGCATGGCTCGAACTCATCGACCACGACGCCTACACCAGCACCAAGGTGCGCCCCGTCCTCGAATCCGGCGCTCCCCCGGACACTCCCCAGCAGGCGTACCGGCAACGCCAGGTCACCGTCACCGCCCACGGCACCAACGGCTGGACCCAGCGCGAGACGCACGTGCTGTTCCTCGCCCTCACCCGCACTGGCACGGGTGCGCCGTGGAAGGTCAACGCCCTCACGGTCGCCTGACCAGCTCCGATCCGCAACGCGCAACTCCGTTACTGCGGAACTCCGTACCCGTGGCGGCTACAGGTGCTCATCCGGCCGGGCGTCGGCAGCTCGTGTGTCGCGTCGCGCTATTGACTGCACGCAGGTAGTCTGTAGGTGCACGAAAGTTTGCATGAGTGCACGCAAAACCAAGACAGAGGTGCACGCAAACGTTTACCGTGGAGTCACCGAGGGCCGCTGTGGCCCTCGAACTGACCCAACGGAGATTCCCATGCTGACCACCACGACCGGCGCGGAGACCTGCCTCGCCTACCCCAGCAACACCGACACCAGTGACGTCGACTTCGGAGACGAGGACATGAACGCGCCCACCGAGCACCTGGAGCTGCCGCTCACCATCCGCAACATCGCGAAGGTCGACGACGCCGGCGACGAGCAGATCGAGTGTGTGATGACCGCCGGCTTCCTCCTCAGCCTCTACGAGGCCGGCCTGCTGACCTTCGACGGCAACATCCGCCCGGCCCACCAGGGCAACAAGCGCCTCACCGGCAAGACCAAGACCAAGGTCGACAAGTGGACCTCGGAGCTGCTGCGCAACGAGGCCATCATCGGCAACATCTCGATCCGCCTGGACCCGACCAAGGCCGACTTCGAGATCTGGACCGACGACGAGACCGGCGAGCTGTGCGTCACCATCGACGACGGAGTCCTGGACTGCGCCGTGGACTCCCTGTCCCGCATCAAGGCGATCATCGCCGCCGCCCGTAACCCGTTCGGCAGCCTCAAGCTCACCACCCGGTTCCAGGTGCGGGTGTGGCTCCTCGACGACGAGCAGGCCAAGAAGGTCGCGACGATCTACAACACCCGCGGGGACAAGGTGAACGACTCGGCGGCCAAGTACGCCTACTCCGAGACCGAGGAGCAGAAGGTCGCCCGCAAGCTGGTCAACGCCTCCCCGCACCTGGGCCTGGACAACGTCGAGGTGCTCTCCAACGCCGTGTCCTGGTCCTCGAACAAGCTCACCGCGTTCAACACCATCAGCAAGGCGCTCGAGTTGTCCTGGAAGGGCGGTCCCCGCTCCGACGCCGACATCGAGGCCCAGGCGGCGTGGCTGATCTCTGCCTGGGACGCACTGGTCAAGGTCCGCCCGGAGTTCGGGGTCGTCGCCACCCCGCAGCGCCAGGTCTACCGCAAGAGCCTGATCTCCGGCTCCGCCGTCGTCATCCACGGCCTCATCGGCGCCATGTCCCGCATGTACACCGACAAGGTCAACCCCGCGCACGCGTTCCTGGGGCTGATGGTCACCACCGACGGGCACGACCCCCTCGCGATCGACGACCCCGCCTGGCTCGCCAACGGTGTCGTCGCGCTCACGCCCGAGGGCACTCTGAACCCCCGCAACTCCTTCCAGGCCCGCCGAGGAGCGATCAAGGTCCTCCTGGACGCCATGGGCATCGGCGAGGACGGCGAGGACGACGAGTAACCCCGTGCTTCGCCCTGCAGGGCCCTGACCTCCAGGTCGGGGCCCTGCGGCACGTCTGGACCCGGATTCCGCCGGACGCACCTACCCGGACAATCTCCGTTGCGGCGGAACTCCATAACTCCGTAACTGCGTGGGGGGCCGGCTTCGCGGTTAGAGCCAACGCGCCGGGCCTGCGGCCCGGGACACGGTGACCGCCCTGCGGGCGGCCGCTGCAGCTCGTTGACGTGCTTCTCCCCCTCCCGGCCGGTCCAGTCTGCGACCGCGGGCCCGGGCCGCAAGGGCTCACTGCGTTCGGCCCTGCGGGCAGACCCTTGCCCCCTGTGCCCTATTGCGGTCGCGGACGCCTGTCCTTGCCGGGAGGGGGCGAGGAACGGTTGGCCAGCCAAGGCCACCACCCCGCTCCCGGTGACCGGAGGAAGTCGTCATGGGTACGCCGTCGCGCTTCGAGATCACCCAGATCACCGCACAGATTGCCGGACACCAGCCCTACACCCTCCACGGGCACATCCACACCCGCGCCGGGATCCCGGCCGAGGTACTCACCGTCAGCCTCGGCGCGATCGCCATCTACTGCCACGACCTGGCCAGCGTGAGCGCGTTCGCCGCCGCGTGGCGGGTCGCCGCCGGATTCGCCGGGCCCGTGCTGCCCGCTCGCGCGCGCTGGGACAACGCCGCCCCAGGCCAGGACCTGAACAGCGCCGGGGTCATCCTGCGGGTCAGCGGCGCCCCGACCACCCGTCACCAGGTCAACGGCATCCCCGCGGCCGCCAGCCCGAACGGTGCCGCGCACGTCCGCGTCGCGGTTGGCTCCCTGGTCGTGCACGCCTACGACCTCGCCGCCGTCACCTCATGGAACACCGCCTGGACCCACGCCGAGCACACCGCCCTGCGGCTCTGGCCCACCCGCGACGCCTTCACCACCGCCGAGGACACCGCACGGGAGCGCATCGCCCGCACGGGCGCCGAGATCTCGACCACCCGGAAGCGGACCCCGACGCTGTGAGAGCGGCGGGCCCGGGGGGTGGGACAAAACCCCGACCACAACCCCGCCCGCACGCCCCCCCCCGCCGTGTAGACCAACCCGCTAAACACGGGACGGTGTA
>JBQTIR010000041.1:0-95629 GCA_052387905.1 Sporichthyaceae bacterium
CCCCATCCCACCGGTCCTGCCCGACCTCCCCAAGCAAAGACCCGGGCCGGGCAGCGACCTGCACTCCCTGCTCCGGCGCCCACCCACCGACTGGGACGAGACCCAGCACGGCCCGCCACCGTTCTGAGCTCTCGCGAGCGGCAGCGCGCTAGGACGCGTGCCGGAGGTGACTCGATCGGGAGCCACCTGGTGAAGGTGGGGTTTGGTGATCGCCCCGCGGGGCGGTCGAGCCGAACGCAGCCTAGGGTCGGGCAAGGAGGCGTGATGAGACTGCATCGGACCGCGACCGCGCTGACGGTCGTTCTGCTCGGGTCGGGGTTCGTCGCCTGCAGCTCAGGCGTGGAGCTGAGCGCCCAACCCATGCGGGCCGAGGTGCTCGCTGACCCGGCCGGACCCCCCGTACGCGACGCGGGTGAGCTGAGCGCCGAACTCGTCAAGGGCACCGGGGACTCTCCGCGTCGTGCCGAGGCGGAGTTCGCCGCGCTGGCGAAGCGTTACTCGGCCGACCTGCCGAAGCTCTGGGTCAGTGGCGGCGCCACCGAAGATGGCGAGGTCGGCGATCACTACATGGTGTTCACCGAGCGGCCCCCGATGCAGGTCTTCGACGATCTCTCGGCCCTCGCCACCGACACCAATGTGCTGGTCGGAGCCGCCGCCTCGGCGCGCGAGATCCGCCGGCTGAGCCGCGCCGTGCTGGCCTCACTGTCGACGCATGAGGATGCGTTCGCGAACCTCGGCGCCGGGTCGCAGCGGTACGGGCGCTCGGTGACGATCACCTACAGTCTCGATCCGCGCGCCACGCCCAAGCCCAGCCCGGGCGACCTCGAGCGATGGGAATCCGATGCGCTCCAGGCCGGTGCCGACGAGTTCCGGGACGGCACCCTGCCGGTTCCGGTGGAGTTCCGCCAGGGCCTACCCGGCCCGCGGGGCCGCGGGTGAGGCCCCGCTCAGTCAGCGCGCCGGGTCGAGGTGGCGGTTCAGGAACTCGGCGGCATGCTCGATCGCGCGTCTGGCCTCGGGGACCAGCCGGTAGAGCGCCGGGAACACGTGGATCTGACCGCGCCAGATCTCCAGAGCGCACTCGCCTCCGGCCGCACTGATCCGCTCGGCGAGGGAGCGTGAATCATCGAGCAACATCTCCCGACCCCCGGTCTGGATCAGAGTTGGCGGGAAGCCGGCGAAGTCGGCGCCCAGGACCGCAAGGTGGGGATCGGCGGGATCGGCGCCCCGGCTGTACATCGCAAGGATGCGTCGTCCGCCGGCGGCCGAGGCGAAGGGATCGCGGGCCTTGCGGTCTCGGGCCAGCGCCGTCGCCATCGTGAGGTCGAGACACGGGGAGAACAACAGGGCAGCCACCGGAGCCGGGAGTTCGCGCTCGCGAGCCGACAAGATCGTGGTCAGCGCGAGCTGAGCGCCGGCCGAGTCCCCGGCGACGGCCAATGCCTGGTCCGGAGCGGCGGCCAGGAGCCAGCGATGGGCTCGGGCGGCGTCGTGCGCTGCCGCGGGAAACCGGTGCCGGGGCGCGAGGCGATAGTCGACGACGAAGAACGGGCGCCCGGTGGCGGCGGACAGCTCCGCTACCAGGCCCCGGTGGGTGCGCGGCGAACAGGCGACGAAGGCGCTGCCGTGCAGGTAGAGCACCGCCGGCCCGGTAGCCGGCACCCCGGCCGCGCGCACCCACTCCCCGACCACCAAGCCGTCCTCGAACCGCTCCCGGACCGCCTCGACGCGGGTTCCGCGCCGCGGTGCGGCTACGACCCGCATCGTTGTACCGAGGGAGGCCTGGGCCATCAACGCGCCGACCCGGTTTCCCGGTGCGAACACGCTGATCGGACGCAACGTCAGTCGGGACACCAGAGCAGTGCCGTGACTGGCCATGCTCGGCTGCGGTGACCGGAGGACAGTCCGTGACTCGACATGCTTGCGGTCCATGAGAACCGATGATACATCTTATGTATGAATGTTTCATCGGTAGTTTCGACACTCACCGGCCGTGTTTTCGAGCGCGGCCCGGAGACCGAGGTCCTCGACGACTCGACCTCGGATCGGATCCTCGTGGCGGCGCTGCGCCAGTTCGAACTTTTCGGCGTCGCCCGCTCGACCGTGGAGCAGATCACCAAGCGGTCAGGGCTCTCCCGCGTGACGATCTACCGGCGCTTCCCCGGAAAGCAGAACCTCGTCGAGGCCGTACTGCTCAAAGAGGTGCGGGCCTTTCTGGACGCGCTCGACGCCCGCATCGCCGACCTGCCGACCCAGGAGGAGAAGCTCACCGAAGGCTTCGTGTTCACCCTGGAAGTCTTCGCTAACCACACGTTGCTCAACCGACTGCTGGAGAGCGAACCCGAGTCCGTCCTACCGATGTTCACCACCGAGGGCGGGCCCGTGGTGGCCGCCGCGCGTGACTACCTCGCCGCGCTGCTCGCCAAGGAGTTTCCCGGCGACGGACGCGACCCGGCAGAACTGAGCGTCGTCGCCGAACTGGTGGTCCGCCTCATGCTCTCCTTCGCGCTCACCCCGCAGACCGCAGCGGCCCTCGACGACCCGGACGACGCCCGGGCCTTCGCGTTGCGCTACCTCGCCCCGCTTCTGTCTGGAGGTCAACGATGACCCGCACCAACAATGCCCGCGCTGTGGTCACCGGAGCCGGCAGCGGCCTCGGCGAGGCGTTCGCCATGGAGCTGGCCCGCCGGGGCGGCACGATCGTCTGCGCCGACATCAATGCCGACCGGGCCGAATGCACGGCGATCGCGATCCGCGAGGCAGGTGGCGAAGCGCTCGCGATCACCTGCGACGTGTCCGACCTGACGCAGGTTCAGGCGCTCGCCACCGCGGCGCAGGAGTTCTTCGGCGCGGCGCCGACCCTCGTGGTCAACAACGCCGGGGTCGGCTCCGGCGGGCGCCCGGTCGGAGAGCTGCCGATGCAGGACTGGGAGTGGGTGCTCGGGGTCAACCTGTGGGGCGTCGTGCACGGCTGCCACGTCTTCGCGCCGATCCTGCGAGAGCAGGGCCACGGCGGCATCATCAACGTCGCCTCCGCCGCTGCCTTCGCGGCCCTGCCCGGGATGGGCGCGTACAACGCCAGCAAGGCCGCGGTGCTCTCGCTCACCGAGACGATGGCCGCCGAGCTGGCCGGTACCGGCGTCGCTGTCACGGCGTTGTGCCCGACCTTCGTGCAGACGAACATCACCCGCGACGGTCGCATCACGGGCGAGTCGGCAGCACTCGCCGAGAACATGATGAGCCGGGGCTCGGACCCGCACGCGATCGCCGCGCAGACCCTCGACGCGCACGACCGCGGGCGTCTGCACGTCGTCCCGCAGTGGGACGCCAAGCTCATGTGGGCACTCAAGCGGCTCGCCCCGGCGCCCTACACCCGGGTGCTCGGCGTGGCGGCCCGCGTGGGTCCAGTCCTTGCCCGTGCCTGGGATTCCCAGCCCGATCGCGAGATGGACCTCGACGCGATGCTGGTGAAGATCAAGGAGCGTCAGTGGGCGCTGGCGGACATCGATTGGGACGCCCCGGGCGCCGAGCTCGTCACGGCGGAGCAGTGGGAGGACCTGCGCACGTTCATGATCGACCTGGTCTGGATCGAGCAGATCGGTGGACGCGCCTTCGCGGCGATGGCCAAGAAGGCGCCGACCGAGACCCTGCGGGAGATCTACCGGTACTTCCACGCCGAGGAACAAAAGCACGCCAACGCCGAACTCGCGCTGATGAAGCGCTGGGGGATGCTCACCGATGGTGAGGCAGTGCCCGAGCCCAACGTCAACATCCGGATGGCGATCGACTGGCTGGACCGCTATGGCGACACCCGCCCGCTGGTCGTGCTCGGCACGATCATCCCCATGCTCGAGGTCGCCCTCGACGGCGCGTTGCTCAAGTTCCTGCTCGACGAGGTGCACGACCCGGTCTGCCACCAGGTCTTCGCGCGGATCAACGCCGATGAATCGCGACACCTGGCCGTCGACTTCCACGTCCTGGAGACCCTCGGCGCCGGACCGCTGCACCGCCTGCTCATCCAGTCCGCCGGGTCGTTGCTGTCGGTGCCCACGCTGATCGGGCTGCTCTCCTACACCCCGCTGCTCTCGCGGATGCGGGACAGTGTGCTGAGTATGGGGTTGAGCGAAGAGGGCCTGTATTCCGCGATCGATCGCTTCGGCAAGGTCGGCGACCGTAGCCCGACCACCCCGCGCAATCCGATGTACCGGGTGCTGCGCCTGCACGGGACGCTGATGGTGAAACCCGGTCACCCGTTCCACCGCGTGGTCGGCAACCCCCTGGTGCGGATCACCTCGCACTACCCGCGCCGGCTGCTGGGTGCGATGCCTACGTGGTCGAGCGAACTCACCCATGAGCCGGTGAAATGATGGCTACGCAGAAAGCGACGACTGCACACACGGTGCTCATCATCGGGGCCGGCTTCGCTGGGCTCGGTGCTGCGGTGCGGCTCAAACAGGCCGGCATTGACGATTTCGTCATCCTCGAGCGCGGCAGCGAGGTGGGCGGCACCTGGCGGGACAACACCTATCCGGGCGCGGCCTGCGACATCCCCTCGGTGCTGTATTCCTATCCGTTCGTGGCGAACCCGCGCTGGTCGCAGTTCTACTCCGGCAGCGCCGAGATCCTGTGCTACATCCGCACGATCGTGGACCGCTTCGAGCTGGCCCGGCACCTGCGGTTCGGGCAGAACGTCACCTCGCTGACCTTCGACGACGCGAGCGGGACCTGGACGGCGCGGACCGCGAGCCGTCGTAAGTTCACCGGCCGGTCGGTGGTGATGGCCTCGGGTCCGCTCGCCAATCCCAGCCTGCCCGCGATCACCGGCATCTCCGACTTCACCGGCAAGACGATCCACAGCGCCCGTTGGGACCACGACTACGACCTGACCGGCAAGCGGGTCGCGGTGATCGGCACCGGGGCCAGCGCGATCCAGATCATTCCGGAACTGGTAAATCTCGCCGAGCAGGTGACGGTGTTTCAGCGTACGCCCGGGTGGGTGATCCCTCGGGTCAACTATCGCACTCCCGGGTGGAACAAGACGCTGTTCGCGGCGGTCCCGGCCGCACAGTCCCTCGCGCGCAAGGCCACCTTCTGGGCTCATGAGGGAGTCGCGCTCGGCACGGTGTGGGAGTCGCCGGCCACCTCGGTCATCGAAGGTGTGGCCAGGACGCACCTGCGCCTGGCGGTGCGCGATCCGTGGCTGCGCCGTCAGCTCACCCCTGACTTCCGCGCCGGTTGTAAGCGGATGCTCGTCAGCAACGACTACTTCCCGGCGTTGCAACGCGAGAACTGCTCGCTGGTCACCTGGCCGATCGCCCGGATCAGCCCCGACGGCATCCGCACCGCGGCGGGGATCGAGCACCGCGTCGACGCAATCGTGTTCGCGACCGGGTTCGAGGTCGCGAAGCAGGGCCCGCCGTTCCCCGTCACCGGCAGCGGTGGTCGCACCCTCGCGGCAGACTGGGCCCGCGGCGCGTACGCGTACAAGAGCATCAACGTCTCCGGCTACCCGAACCTGTACTTCACCTTCGGCCCCAACTCCGGCCCAGGGCACAACTCCGCGCTGGTCTTCATGACCGCACAGATCGAGTACCTGGTACAGGCGATCACGCTGATGCGCGAGCGCGGGCTCGCGTCCCTGGACGTACGACCCGAGGTCGAGGCGGCCCACAACGCGGACCTGCAGAAGCGGCTGAGCCGCACCACCTGGAACTCGGGCTGCCAGAGCTGGTACCTCACCGAGGACGGCTTCAACGCCACGATGTTCCCCGGCTTTGCCACCCAGTACACCCGCCGGCTCGCCCGCGTCCGGCTTGCGGACTACACGGTCACATCCCTCGACGAGGTGGCGTTGACCCCGGTGCGCTGAGGCGCTCAGGTCGAGTCGACTCCGCGATCCGCGCTGAAGAGTTCGGCGTGCTGCTCGCGCAGCTTGTACTTGAGGATCTTGCCGCCGACGGTGTCGGGCAGGGCGTCAGCGAACACGATCGCCTTCGGGGTCTCGAAACCGGCCAGGCGCTCACGGCAGTGCGCGATCAGGTCCTCCGGCCTCGGCTCGGCGCCGGGTTTACGCACGACGACGGCGGTCACGGCCTCGCCCCAACGGGAGTGCGGCAGGCCGATGACGGCGACCCGCAGCACGGCGGGGTGGGCGTAGAGGACGGCTTCGACGCGGATGCTGGAGACGTTCTCGCCGCCGGATTTCACGATGTCCTTGAAGCGGTCGACCATGATCCGCAGGTCCGCGTCGTCGACCATCGCGCTGTCGCCGGAGTGGAACCAGCCCCCGCGGAATGCCTCCCGGGTGGCCTCGAGGTTGCCGTAGTAGCCCGAGGTGACCGTCGGGCTGCGGTAGACCGCCTCGCCGGGGGTGCCGGGCTTGTCGCGCACCGAGTTGCCCTCGGTATCCACGACGTCGGAGGCGAGCAGGGGGCTCGGGACGCCGACGTAGTTGATCGCCGGGGCGCTGCGTTCGTAGACCTGTGGCCATTTCGCCGGCCAGAACCGGTGACAGGCGATCGTTTCGGTCTGGCCGAAGATCCCCATCAGCACGAACTCCTCGCCGCAGTGCCGCAGCAGGCTCTGGTAGGCCGCGGGTGGGACCGCGCCCCAGCCGTACACCAGCACCTTCAGCGAGCTCACGTCCGCGCCGGTGGCCTCGAGGTGCTCGGTGATCATCGTGACCATCTGCGGCGAGCCGGCCCACAACGCGGTGACCCGGTCCTGTTCGACCATTGCCACCACGTCCGCGGGTACCGGCTTGCGGCCCAGCACCAGCGAGCCCCCGGACAGGAACGCCGGCAGCGGGAAGACCTGGTCACCGACGTGGTAGATCATCGGCAGGTAGGTCCCCACCCGTACGTCGCACTCCAGGCGCACACCGCGGGTCAAGGAGAGCGCGAAGTTCAACGCCGCGTAGTGGCTCGCGTGGTGGGAGAGCATGACGGCTTTGGGCATCGCGGTCGTGCCCGAGGTGAACAGCAACTGCCAGATGTCGTCGCCGTGGATGCTCACCTGCGGTTCGGTTCTCGCGGCGCCGGCGACGAACTGTGCGAACGAGGTACCGCCGGCTGGGACGTCGCCGCCGATGGCGATGGTGGCGAAGACCGGCAGGGCACAACGGGCGAGCACCCCGTCGGCCGCCGGCAGGCACTCTGCGTCGACGATCGCGCCCTTCGGTGCGACGGTGCTGATCAGGTGCTCGACGACGTCGGGGGCCAGCATGGGGTTCAGTGGCATGGCGACCATCCCGGCCTTGGCGATGCCGATCTTGGCGATGAACGCCTCGACGGAGTTCTCGCACACCAGCAGCACGCGGTCCCCGGGTGCCAGTCCCCGCGCAGCGAGGGCATGGGCCACCTGGTTGGCGAGTTCGTCGGCCTGCCGGTAGGTCAGGGTGGCGAAGCGGTCCTCGCTGTAGGCGCCCGGCCGTCCGATGATCGCCACCTTGTCCGGGTGGCTCCAGGTGAGGCGTTCGAAGACGTCACCGACGCTGGTCCGCTCCCAGCGATGGACCGCGCGCCGGCCGCGCAGCGTGGTCACATCGAACTCGGGCTCTGCCATCGGGGGGCCTCCTCGCCGTGGTGCGTGCCTGGCCAGCATCGGGGAGGGCGCGGAGCCGCGCCAGGGGCCGGGGTGAATCATGGGCGCATGGACTTCACCGAGACCGACGAGCACCGCGCACTGCGTGAGGCCGTCCGGGCCATCACCGCCAAGTTCGGGCCGGACTACTTCGTCTCGCGCGCCGAGTCGGGCGGGAACACCGCCGAACTGTGGCAGGCGCTGGGCGCAGCCGGGTTCCTGGGCGTCAGCCTGCCCGAGTCCTACGGCGGCGGCGGGGCCGGGATGGTCGAGCTGACGATCGTCTGCGAAGAGGTCGCAGCGGCAGGGTGCCCGTTGCTGTTGCTGCTGGTCTCGGCGGCGATCTCGGGTGAAGTGATCTCGGCGTTCGGCTCCGGGGAGCAGAAGTCGCGCTGGCTGCCGCGGCTGGCCAGCGGCGAGGCGAAGGTGGTCTTCGCCATCACCGAACCGGACGCCGGCTCGAACTCCCACCGGCTGACCACCGTGGCGCGCCGGGACGGCAGCGACTACCTGATCAGCGGCTCGAAGTACTACATCTCCGGGGTCGACGAGGCCGAGGCGATCCTGCTCGTCGCCCGGACCGGTACGGACGAGGTCACCGGACGCGGAGAGCTCTCGCTGTTCCTGGTGCCCACCGACACCCCGGGTCTGCTCGCGTCCCCGCTGCCGGTCTCGGTCAAGCTCCCGGAGAAGCAGTTCACCCTGCACTTCGACGAGGCGCGCCTGCCCGCGTCAGCCCTGGTCGGCGAGGAAGGAAAAGGATTCGCGCAGGTCTTCCACGGGCTCAACCCGGAACGGATCACCGGCGCTGCCCTGTGCATCGGTATCGCCCGGCACGTGCTGGCCCAGGCCGTGGACTACGCCCAGAACCGCCAGGTGTGGGACGTGCCGATCTCCACCCACCAGGCGGTATCGCACCCGTTGGCCAAGGCGAAGATCGACACCGAGCTGGCCGCCCTGATGACCTACAAGGCTGCCTGGCTGCACCAGCAAGGGCTGCCCGCGGGGTCGGCGTCGAACATGGCAAAGCTCGCGGCGGCCGACGCGGCGCTGGCCGCCGTCGATGCCGCGATCCAGACCCACGGCGGGAACGGCCTGGCCACCGAATACGGGCTGTTGCCGTACTGGGGTCTGGCGCGGCTGCTGCGTATCGCGCCGGTCAGCCGGGAGATGGTGCTGAACTACGTCGCGCAGCACGACCTAGGCATGCAGCGGTCCTACTGATCGACGCATCTGACGCAGCGTCACACTGGAGGGTCGATGGACACCGGCGAAGTCACCTACCGCCTTGAGAACGCCGTCGCGTGGCTGACGATCAACCGCCCCGAGGCACGCAACGCGCTGAGTACGACCGTGCGCGACGGGCTCTGGTCGGGAGTGCGTCGCTTCAACGACGATGCTGCCGCGAAGGTGCTGGTGCTGACCGGGACGGGGGAGAAGGCGTTCTGCGCCGGGGGTGACCTCAAGGAGATGGCGCAGGCCGCGCTGACCGTCCCGCCGCTGGACTTCCTGCCGCAGTTCGGGCGCAACATCGCGGTCGCCAAGCCGACGATCGCCGCCGTCAACGGCGTCGCGTTCGCCGGCGGTTTCCTGCTGGCGCAGCAGTGCGACCTGGTGGTCGCCGCCGAGCATGCGAGCTTCGCGATCAGCGAGGTCAAGGTCGGTCGCGGTGCGCCGTGGGCCGCGCCGCTGCCGTGGCTGATCCCGCCGCGGGTGGCCATGGAGATTCTGCTGACCGGGGACCCGATCGGCGCCGAGCGCGCGCTTGCCGTGGGCCTGGTGAACCGGGTGGTGCCCGCCGCCGACCTGGTGCGCGAGACCCAGGTCCTGGCCGAACGGATCGCGGCCAACGCCCCGCTCTCGGTGCTGGCCGGCAAGGCCACGGTGCGGTTGTGCGCGGACTTGCCGATGTCCGAGGCCTACGGCGCGGCCGAGAAACTTTGGGAGCCGGTCTACCTCAGCGCCGACGCCCAGGAAGGCCCGGCTGCCTTCCGGGACAAGCGCTCCCCGGTGTGGACGGGCCGCTGATCTCAGCGCCCGGGCAGCTTGTCGAGCCGGGCGAGACGGTGATCGTCGCCGCCCAGCAGGCGTACGAGCCAGGCGCGAACCTCGGACCGGTCGACCTTGCCGTAGACCCACATGTGTTCGATGTCGATCCAGTCCTGGCCGCGGTCGAAAAGTGCCTTGAAGATCGTCAGATCCGTTGCCGACACGATCGGTATGCGGGTCCCGCCGAACGGAACCCATTCGACCCGGCCGGCGACCACCTCGTGGAGTTCGTGCTGGGGGAAGAACAAGTCCAGCGGAATCCGGTCCCAGAAGACGCGGGCTTGACCGTGCGCTGCGATCCGGGCGACGTCGGGCGCGGACCAGGTGACTCCCGGAGGAAGGGCACGCAACACCGACTCGGCAATGCTCGGATCCGCGGTGATGTTGACATCGATGTCATCCGTCGCCCGCGGGTTCTCGATGTGGTAGGCCAGCGCGATCGCGCCGCCGAAGGCGTGCGCGATTTCGGCTGCGCTCAGATGAGCGTCGACCGCCTCGATCCGCTCGGCGAAGGTCGTCATGGCAGATTGACGAGTTCGGCGAAGGGCCCGAACGCGGGCTGGTCAGCGGTGTCACTGAAGGGCAGTCCGTCGACGAAGCTGAGCACGTCCCGGAAGCGCCGGCCTTGCTCCAGGCGTTCCATCTCCTCGGTTGCCGCGACCAGGTTGAGCCCGGCGACGCCGAGGAGCTTGGCGAGGGTGGCCGCCGACGGCTGCTTGGCCGAGGTTTCGTAGGCGCAGAGCTGGCTCGCGGGGATCTCCGCGCGTCGGGCGAACTCGGCCTGGGTCCACTCGCGATGTCGTCTGGCTTTCCGCAGCAATGCAGCCGCGACGTAGGAGGTGTCGTGGTCGGCCATGACATTAGCTTATCAGCTAATCCAGCGAGGTCAGGAGGAGCTTTTCTGTTCCCCGCGCCGGAAGCGCTGCTGCGCGCCCTGCTTGGTCAGCCCGTAACACTCGCCGATCTCGGTCCAGGTGGCGCCGGCCTTGCGAGCGGCGTGCAGTTCGCTGACTTCCAGTTCCTCCGCGCTCTCGCGCAGCAGCCGGGCCGCGTCGAGGCGCGCGAGGTGGTCCTCGGCGCTCTCGAGAGCCTCGATGGCGGCGACGATCTTCTTGCGTGGGGTCCGGGCGGCCACGGCAGCAGCCTAGCCGTCAATGGATAGTTGACACCTTGGTCAACGTCATGTTGACTTTTATGTCAACGGTGCATTGACGCCGCTCATGACGAGGGGAGGTGAGCGCATGTCGAAGAAGAAGGACAAGAAGAAGGACAAGAAAAAGAAGAAGAAGTAGTCCCAGCAACGCGAAGGCGGCGGCACCCGCATCGGGTGACCGCCGCCGCTGCGTCGGTGCCGGTGGTTCAGTGGGCCTTGCCCGCACCGGCGGTGGCCGGCGAAAGCGAGTCCAGGCCGCGCAGGATGTCCTCGACGCGGTCCTTGGCGTCGCCGAAGAGCATCTGGGTGTTCTCCTTGAAAAACAACGGGTTCTGCACGCCGGCGTAGCCGGTGGCCATCGAGCGCTTGAAGACGATGACGTCGCTCGCCTCCCACGCGTGCAGCACCGGCATCCCGGCGATCGGGCTGCCCGGGTCATCGAGCGCGGCCGGGTTGACGGTGTCGTTGGCGCCGATCACCAGCACCACCGACGTACTCGGGAAGTCGTCGTTGATCTCGTCCATCTCCAGGACGATGTCGTAGGGAACCTTCGCCTCGGCGAGCAGCACGTTCATGTGCCCGGGCAGTCGCCCGGCGACGGGGTGGATGCCGAAGCGCACCTCGACCCCGCGCTCGCGCAGCTTGCGGGTCAGATCCGCGACGGCGTGCTGGGCCTGGGCGGTGGCCATGCCGTAGCCGGGGGTGATGATCACCGACGAAGCCTGCGCCAGCAGTTCCGCGGCGCCGTCGGCAGTGATCTCGCGGTGTTCGCCGTACTCCGTCGCGTCGCCGCTCGGAGCCTCGATGCCGAAACCCCCCGCGATGACGGAGATGAACGAGCGGTTCATCGCCTTGCACATGATGTACGACAGGTACGCGCCCGAAGACCCGACCAGCGCGCCGGTGATGATCAGCAGGTTGTTGCTGAGCAGGAAGCCCGCGGCCGCAGCGGCCCAGCCGGAGTAGCTGTTCAACATCGAGACGACGACCGGCATGTCGCCGCCGCCGATCGAGGCGACCAGGTGCACTCCGAGCAACAACGCCACCACGGTGACCGCGATGATCAGGCCCAGGCTCGGTTCGATGGTGAACGCGGCGGTGAGCACCCCGAACGCGCCGAGCATCCCGAGGTTGAGGTAGTTGCGCGCGGGCAACATCAGCGGCGCGGACGGGATCTTCGCCGAAAGCTTCAGATACGCCACGATCGATCCGGTGAAGGTGACCGCCCCGATGAACACCCCGATGGACACCTCGGCGTGGTGGATGTCGAGCAGCGACCCACTGAACTTGGTCTGGGCCGGGTTGTCCTCGACCTCGTAGTAGCCGTTCCAGCCGACCAGCACCGCGGCCATCCCGACGAAGCTGTGCAGCAGTGCGATCAGCTCGGGCATCCCGGTCATCTCCACGACCTTGGCCCGCCACAGCCCGATCACCGCGCCGATCGCCACGGCGGTGAAGAGCAGGATCGCGCCGGCGCCGTCGATGTCCTCCACGGACTGCCCGATCACGGCAGCCAACGCCACCGCCATGCCGACGATGCCGTAGACGATGCCTTGCCGGGAGCTCTCGTGCTTGGACAGCCCGGCCAGGCTCAGGATGAACAGCAGAGCCGCGACGATGTACGCGGCCTCGGCGATGGATTCGGCATCCACTGTGATTACCCCTTCGAGAACATGCTGAGCATGCGGCGGGTCACGGCGAAACCGCCGAACACGTTGATGGACGCGAGCAGGATGGCGATGAAGGACAGCGTCCGCGTCGTGGGGTCATCGGTGGCGATCTGGACCAGGGCCCCGACGACGATGATCCCGGAGATGGCGTTGGTCACCGACATCAGCGGCGTGTGCAACGCGTGGTGAACCTTGCCGATGACGTAGTACCCGACGACGATCGCGAGCATCAGCACGGTGAAGTGCTCCGGGATCGGTTGCGGCGCGAACGCGTTGACCAGGCCGAGGGCGGTGGCGCCGATGCCGACCACGGCCAGCTTGATCGCCGGGGAGTGTGCCTTGGCCTCCGCCTTCGCCGGGGCGGCGACCGGCTTGGTGACCGGGGCGGCGGAGACCTGCACCGGGGGCGGGGGCCACATCGAGGTCCCGTCGCGCACCACGGTGATCCCGCGCTGCACGACGTCGCCGGTGTCCAGGACGAGCACGCCATCCTTGGCCGGCGTCAGCAGCTTCATGAGGTTGACCAGGTTCTGCCCGTAGAGCTGTGAGGCCTGCGCGGGCAACCGGCCGGGCAGGTCGGTGTAGCCGATCAGCGTCACGCCGTTGTCGGTGATGACCACCTCACCGGCCCGGGTCCCCGCCACGTTGCCGCCCTGGGCCGCGGCCATGTCCACGACCACGCTGCCGGGCTTCATCGAGGCGACGTCCGCCTCGGTCAGCAGCTTCGGGGCCGGGCGTCCGGGAATCAGCGCGGTGGTGATGACGATGTCCACCTCGGCGGCCTGCTCGGAGTAGATCTCCGCGGCCCTGCGGTTGTAATCCTCCGAGGTCGCCTTCGCGTAGCCGTCGGTCGACACGGCCTGCTCGACGTCGACGCTCAGGAATTCCCCGCCCAAGGATTTCACCTGATCGGCGACCTCCGGGCGCGGGTCGGTCGCCCGCACGATGGCCCCCATCGAGGACGCGGCGCCGATCGCCGCGAGTCCCGCGACGCCGGCGCCGGCGACCAGCACCTTGGCCGGGGGCACCTTGCCGGCGGCGGTCACCTGCCCGGTGAAGAAGCGCCCGAATACGTGCGCGGCCTCGATCACCGCGCGGTAGCCGGCGATGTTGGCCATCGAGGACAGCACGTCCATCGACTGGGCCCGCGAGATGCGGGGGACCGCGTCCATGGCCAGTGCGGTGATCGGTCGGGCGGCGAGCGCCTCGACGAGGTCGGGGTTCAGGCCCGGCGCGAGCAGCGAGACCAGCGTGGCGCCGTCGCTGAGCAGGGCGATCTCCTCGGGCTCGGGTGCCCGGATCGCGAAGACAATCGGGGCTCCCCACGCCTGCTTGGTGTCCCCGACCGCCGCCCCGGCTTCGACGTAGGCCTCGTCGGTGAACCCGGCCTGCGCGCCGGCCCCGGCCTCGACCAGGACCTGGTAGCCCAGGCCGATCAGTGCCCGGACCGTGGCCGGGGTCGCGGCGACCCGTGTCTCACCGTGCGAGGACCCGTTGACCACACCGACCGTCGCGCCGTTGGGCTCGGTCATTCAGTTCTCCGCATTCGTCGGGGTCGGCCGGTGCATGCGTGCATCGTCTTCGTTGCGCTCCCGCACTGTCTACACCCCGTGGCGGATGGGCTCAGAGGACGGCACCCGCCTTGGCGGCCGTCGACATGGCCGGGGCGGCGGGCGGGGCGATCCCGGCCTGCTCGCGCAGACGTTGGATGTAGAAGAGCAGCTGGGCCGTCCACCACAGGCCGGTAGCCGCGAGGGCGATACTGATCGGGGCCATCGCCCACATCACCCCCGTCGAGGGGTCCGGGGCGTTCTGGGCGATCAACGTCGGGAAACCGGCGCCGAGGGTTTCGAAGGCGAAGTTGGCCGGGAAGACCAGGAAGACCACGAAGTAGTGCGCGGTTTTCGTCGCGCGCAGGGAGATGATCGCGCACAGCACGGCGAAGCCGGTGATCTGGGCGGCCTCCATGAAACCGATCCAGACCGGGTAATTGAGGAAGCGCATCGGGGCGTCGCCGTAGTAGGTGTAGAGGTCGACGTTGACCGCAATCGTCTCGAACAGCGTCGTGGTGCATGCGGTGAGCGCGGCCCACTGGAAGATGACCTTCATCGTGACGCCGGCGGCGAAGGTGCGGTAGAGCAGCACCGCGGGCAGCGCGAACACGATGACGTAAGCCGGCATCACCCAGACCGGTTGCGGCAGCCCGAACGCGGTGAACAGCGTCCACTGCACCCCGTCGCCGTTCGCGTCGGCCCCGAGCCAGTGCAGGTGGTAGGTGATGTCGTAGATGGGCTCGATGATGCTGCCGGCCGCCACGGCGAGCACGATCAACACCGGCAGCGGGTTCCTGACCTCGCGGGCGATCTTGGCCGCATACGCGAGCAGCAGCAGCGTCCCGCCCCAGAGCACGATGGTGGCGACCGTCTGCATGGTCTCGTTGAGCTCGAGCCCGTAGGTCTCGGGCGTGGGCAGCGGGATCGGTCCCGCGGTGCCTTCCGTCGTGATCATCAGGCCTCTTCTCCGAGTGGGGGAGGTGCTCCAGATTAGAACCTCGGGAGCGCGCCGTCGCATCAGCCGAGTGAGCGTCGGCTGGAGCTGCAGAATGCAACGCGTGGGGAAATCGGCGGCTAATTCACTGCATCACCTGTTTCATTCTGCAGCTTTCACCGACACCCCGTCGTTGCCGAGGTGGCGGGCCGAGCGGAGGACCTGGGCGGCGAAGGCCTCAGTGCCGGCCTGAGCTCAGGCCTCGGGTAGCCCGCCGGCCGCGAGATCGTCCTCGCCGGGGATCGAGGGCCAGCCGATACTCGGCGCGTGCCCACGGAAGTTGCGCAGCCACCAGCCCCAGTCCTCCGGGACGAGGCCGAACGGGTCCGGCTGGCCGAGTTCGCGGGCGGCCCAGACCGGCCAGTGCGGGTTGGCCAGCGCGGGACGGCCGAGCAGGACAAGATCAACGGCCTCGCTGCGCACCGCCGCGTCGGCGGTCGACGGGACACCGAGGTTCCAACTGCAGGCGGTGGCGACGCCGAACTCCTTCCTGACCGCTGCCGTGCGATCGAGCCACGCGCCCGGGTCCCCGAAGTACGGGTCGGTCATCTCGTCGGTGTTGCCGCCGAGGGAGATGTCGGCGAGGTCAAGCCCGCGCTCGACGAGCCACCCGATGACGGTCATCGCCTCGCTGAACTGGATGCCGCCGGGGTGGAAGTCGTCCGAACCCAGGCGCATCGTCAGCGGGAGCCGTTCCGGCCACACCGCGCGCACCGCGTCGAAGGCCTCGAGCAGGAAGCGCGACCGGTTCTGGAGCGAACCGCCGTAGGCGTCGGTGCGGTGGTTGGCGAGCGGGGACAGGAAGCTCGCAGCGAGGTAGCCGTGGGCGAAATGGAGCTCGAGCCATTCGTACCCGGCCTCGGCCGCGCGCCGGGCCGCGTCGGCGTACTTGCCGTGCAAGGCGGTGATCTCCTCGACGGTGAGCGCATGCACCGGGTAGGGGCGACGACCAAAGCCGTAGGGAACGTCGGAGGGGCCTACTACCTGCCAGCCGCCGGGTGCGTCCGGGGCGATCTGCTCGTAACCCTCCCATGGGCGCCGCTCGCTGCCACTGCGCCCGGTGTGCCCGAGCTGGATCCCGGCAACGGCGCCCATCCCGCGGATCATGGCCGTGACGCGGGCGTGCCCCTCGATCTGAGCGTCGTCCCAGATACCGGCGCAGTGCACGCTCGTGCGGCCCTCGGGGGAGATCGCGACCTGCTCGGCGAACACCAGCCCGAACCCTCCCGCTGCTCGCGCCCCGAGGTACATCAGGTGGTAGTCGTCCATGTGACCGTCGACGGAGCGGTACATCGTCATCGGTGACATCGCGATGCGGTTGCGCAGGGTGACGCCCTTGAGCGTGAGCGGGCTGAAGAGGTCCGGCATCGGTCGGCTCCGGTCGCTGGTCGGGCGCGGCCATGCCGCGGGGCTCTCCTGGATTTCATACTGCGGCGGTGTTCGACCCGCAACCTCCGACGACGTGAACGCAGGTAGCCGGCGGCCCGCCGCACAAACATGGAAGTAGCATGGATGGCATGAATTCACCATCATCGCCGATCACCGTCAAGGTCGACGCCCAGGGGCGCATGGTGCTCCCACGGGGGATCCGGGACGAACTGCTGACGCTGCCCGGTGAAGTCCTCGTCCGTAGGACGGCGGACGGCGTCCTGCTGACCCCGTCCCAGGGCGTCGGAACTGTGAGCGTCGGTGCTGACGGTCTCCCGGTCCTGGACATCGGCAGGACTGTTGACAACGACGAGGTCCTGGCCGCGATCGACCGAGAGCGAGCTGACCGGTGATTCCGGACTGTCGGTTCGAACTTGGCGCGCGCCGGTGATGGATACCTCGGCGTTGGTGGCTGCGTTGATCTCCGGCCATCAACACCACGCGTTGGCGCGTCCACATCTGCGGGCCGATGCCGCGATCCCGGCGATCGTGCTCGCCGAGACGTTTTCCCAGCTGCGCCGGACCTTCGGCCAATCGGCGGCGAATGCGGCCGCCGTTCTGGAGCCCTGGGCGGCCCGCAGGAATCGGGTTCTCCCGACCACCGCTGCCGCGATCGCCAGCACCTTTGCCCGGGCCGGCGAGCTCGATCTGGGCGGCAATATCCACGACGCGCTGGTTGCCGCAGTCCACGCCGAGAAGGGCTTGGTGATGGTCACCCTCGACGGACGACAGCACCGCATTGCCCTCGCGCTCGGCGCGAAGAGCACCTACCTGTTGGCCTGAGCTGTTCACCGTTGATCCTGAGCCGACGGCGGTGGATGGATCACGCCTCGTCAGTTGCTCATCTGGGCGCGGGCGAAATAGGTGAGGATCGCCGCGGCGAAGCTTGCGAAGGCGGTTGCCTCCATCCACCCCGGCCGGCGTCGGAGGGCGAAACCCAGCAGTGCGGCAAGCAGCCCGGCGCCGATGGCGACAGATGTGATGAGTTGCGCGTCGTAGGTCGCCCACCGTGAACGGTCGCGGTTCGCGTAATCGTCCTCGCTCGTCACGTACACGGTCAGTGCGACCACCATGACCAGCGGCGGCCACGGAGCGACGTGGCACCAGACCCGGCCGGAGGCCTGTCCCGCTCGGGCGAAGGCGCACGCCATCGAGACGAGCAGAGTCGCGACCATCGCCGCGAACAGCACCAGGTCAGCCACGCGTCCAGGTTAGGGGTGAGGCGATCAGCTCAGGCGCTCGAGGATCATGGCCATGCCTTGACCGCCGCCGACGCACATGGTCTCCAGGCCGAACTGCTTGTCCCGGGTCTGCAGACCGTTGATCAAGGTGGCGGTGATGCGGGCGCCGGTCATGCCGAAGGGGTGGCCCAGGGCGATGGCGCCGCCGTGCACGTTGAGCTTGTCCTCCTCGACGCCGAGTTGACGCGCTGAAGGGATGACCTGGGCGGCGAAAGCCTCGTTGATCTCGACGAGGTCGATGTCGCCGATCGACATCCCGGCGCGGGCCAGGGCTGCCTTGGTCGCCTCGACCGGGCCCAGTCCCATGATCTCCGGCGAAAGCCCGGTGACGCCGGTAGCGACGATCCGGGCCAGTGGGGTGATCCCGAGCTGACGGGCCTTCACCTCGGACATCACGACGAGCGCGGCGGCGCCGTCGTTGAGTGGGCAGCAGTTCGCGGCCGTTATCCGCCCGTCGGGGCGGAAGACCGGCTTGAGCCCCGCCACGCCCTCCAACGTCACGCCCGGGCGCGGACCGTCGTCGGTGGCGGCGACCGAGCCGTCGGGCAGGGTGACCGGGGTGATCTCGCGGGCGAAGAAGCCGTCGGCGATCGCCTTCTCGGCGAGGTTCTGGGAGCGGACCCCGAAGGCGTCCATCTCCTCGCGGGTGACGCCGGTGAGCAGCGCGACGTTCTCTGCCGTCTGGCCCATCGCGATGTAGGCGTCCGGGACACCGCCGGTCCCGCGTGGGTCGAGCCATTCGACGATCCCCGCGCCGGTCAGGCCCTCGCTGCGCGCGGACGCGTCGGCGAAATGTGGGTTCATCGTGTCCGGCAGCGAGTCGCTGTTGCCCTTGGTGAAGCGCGAGACGCATTCGACGCCGGCGGAGACGAACACCTCGCCCTCGCCGGCCCTGATGGCGTGCATGGCCATCCGGGTGGTCTGCAGCGAGGACGAGCAGTACCGCGTGATCGTCGCGCCGGGCAGGCGGTCCTGGCCGAGCAGCACCGCGACGATGCGGGCCATGTTGAAGCCCTGCTCACCGCCGGGCAGTCCGCAGCCCAGCATCAGGTCGTCGACGTCGTCGTAGGACAGCGCGGGGACTTTCGCCATCGCGGCCGAGACCATCTGCGCGGTCAGATCATCGGGACGGATGTCTTTGAGTGAGCCCTTGAACGCCCGCCCGATCGGGCTGCGGGCGGTGGCGACGATGACGGCCTCGGTCATGCTCACAGCTCCTTGAGGAAGGCGATCAGCGCGTCGTTAGTGGCCGCGGGCTGTTCCTGCTGGATCCAGTGCCCGCAGTTCGTCAGGATGACGCTGCCGCGGAAATCGGCCTGAGTCTGCGCGAACAGCTCGATCGCGCGCTTGCCCCAGATGGTGACGATGTCCCGGTCGCCGCCGAGGAACAGTGACGGGACCGTGATCTGCTTACCCGCCATGGGCTCGAGCAGCTCCCAGTTGCGGTCGAGGCACGCGTAATACGCGAGCCCACCGAACAGGCCGGTGCGCTCGAACTCGCCCTGGTAGTGGGCGAGGTCGGCCGCCGTCAGCCAGGACGGCAACGGGGCGGGCAGCGGAGGCATCAGGTCGCGCAGCGCGCCCCCGGGCGGAATGCACATCGCCTGCTGGCAGAAGCCGGGCAACGCCTCGTGCGGGAGGGCGGTGAAGTCCATCCCGACGAGTTCGGGCGGCAGCGGCACGGAGGCGGAGAAGCCGTAGAGCGCCCCGGCGACCCAGCTCGCAATGTCGGGCTCGATCTCGTCCAGGGCGGCCAGGGAAGCGAAGTGTTCCTGGTAGAAGACCAGGTCCGGACCGGCCAGCTCGCGTTCGACCTCGGACGGGCGACGTTCGCCGAGCGGGTCGTTGGGCAGTACTACCAGTCCGCGGTCCCCGAACGGCACGCTCACGCCGGCCACGGCGCGGAACACATCGGGCCGGGTCCAGGCCGCCGTCCACGCCACCGCGGCGCCCCAGTCGTGCCCGACGATCACGGCCTGGGTTTCCCCGAGCGCCTCGACCACCCCGACGCAGTCCGCAACCAGCTCGGTGATTACATGCGCCTCGACCTCGCGGGGCTTGGACGAGCGTCCGTATCCGCGCATGTCCAGCGCGACCGCGCGATACCCGGCGTCGGCCAGGGCGTTCAGTTGGTGGCGCCAGGAGTACCAGGATTCGGGGAACCCGTGGCAGAGCAGAACCAGCGGTCCGGCGCCCGCCTCCACCAGGTGGATGCGGATGCCATTGGCGGTGACGGTGTGTGAGCTCCAACGTGGGTCCATGGGGCCAGTCAACCGTCAGGAGCGGTGAGGGCGATAGGTGGGCGGCGGCCTGTTTTCAGGCGGCGCGGATACCTCGTGCGGGCAGATCCCTATAGTCCTGTCATGGACTGGACATGCGAGGTCTGCAAGAAGCCGGTCGTCCCGGATGAGCATGGCTACATCTCGACCGAGGGCGTCTGCGAGATCGGCTCGAAGACGTGGGTATGGGGGCCGGTCGCTGTGCACGGGGACTGCCGCTTCGAGCTGCGCACGCCCTTCGACGACCAGCTTGGCAAGACCCACTGGGCGCCTTGGCACAAGGTGCGCGCCTGACCCGGTCCGCTTGTGCGCAAGCTGCGACGAGCGAGCGCGGCAGCAGCGCGAGGAGGCTGCAAGGCTGCGGGCCGACCCCATCGCCGTCAGGGAGGATGACGGCAATGGAGAGGGCGTGAACGAATGGGTGGGCGACGGGCGGATCTGAGGTCGGTGTCCGCCGCTGTTTGGGTGGCGGTGGCGACCGGAGCGGTGTTCGTCGGGCTCGCGCTGCTCGTCGTCGGCGAGTGGGGTGCGCTGCTGGAGTTCGACGCGGATGCGGTGGGGCCGGTGAACGATCCGGCTCAGGACCACGACCTCTACCGCGACGTGATGCTCGGCGCCACCTGGGCACTGAATTCGCAGCTGATCCTGTTGTACGGCGCGGTCATCGCCGGGGTTCTCGTCCGGCGGGGCAGGCGCGGTGCTGCGCTCTGGCTCGCGCTGGCCGTGGGCTCCGGGTCTGCGCTCGGCCCGTTGCTCAAGCTGGTGATCGGGCGGGATCGCCCGAGCGTCCCGGACCCGATCGACACCTTCAACGGTCTGAGTTTTCCCTCCGGCCACGCGAACAGTGCGACGCTGTTGGCTGCGGCGCTGCTGGTCGTGTTCTGGGGCGGTCTCGGCGCCGCGGGGCGCGCGTGGGCGCTCGCGGGTGCGGTGGCGCTCGTGGTGCTCTCGAGCTGGAGCCGGCTCACGCTTGGTGCGCATTACCTCAGCGACATCGCCGGCGGCATGCTGCTCGGCGCGGCGATCATCGCAGCATGGCAGCCGGCGCTGGCGGTCCTGGAACGTCGTTCGGCCACCCGCAGCAGCGCACGATCACGGTGATCACACCGATCACGTCGCGCTTAGCCCTCGTCAGCCGGTCCGCGCGCCGGCGCCACAGCCGTCACCACGATGGTCTCGCCGGGTCGGGCGACGGTCCCGGGTGCCGGCTGGGCGTCGAGGATGTGGCCGCCTGAAATCCCCGGGCGGTGCTCGGTGCGCACTTCGGCGACGAACCCGGCCGCCTCCAATTCCGCCACATAGCTTTCCTGCGAGAACTCCTGGTCGTCGATCTGGTTGTCGCGCCATCCCGGCACGCCGACGAAGCCCGGCACCACCCGGACCCGGTCGAGGATCTCGTCTACCTCGGACGCGCCGGTGGAGGACTCGGCGCGGAATCCGACTCCTTCGGTCGGGAACCACACGGTCCCGCTGCACAGCACCGGGCTCGGGTCCGCGCCCGGGTCGGGCTCGTCCTCGCATCTGGTGGCGACGCGCTGCGCCGACCGGCCCTCGATCTCGATCGGGCGCCCGGCGGTCATGTCGGAGTCCGGGTCGACCCGGAACACGCTCACGCTCTCCACACCTGCCGGGCGCGGGGCCAGGCAACCACGGACGCCGCCGACGTCGATCTCGACGGTGTCGCGCTCGGGCGTTCCGCAGCGTGCCGCGTTGGTGCCCCAGGACTCGGGGACCTCGATCGCGACGTCGCCGAATCCAACGAGCCGAAAGCCGTCCGGTATCTCGAGCGCGGGCGCATCTGCCAGCCCGATGCCGGCGGCGGGCGCGTCGACCCGCAGGGTCTTGTCGGTGTCGAGCAGTGCGGTCGTGGCGGCGACGAGCGCAACAACTCCGAGCGCTCCCGCTGCTGTCAGGGAAATGCGGAGGCGGTAGGAGGCAGCGGCGCCCCTCGGCATGTGGTCGGCCATCGCTGCCTCACTTCGTTAGTGCCGGTGGAGCGTCTGCGGTGCGGGGCGATGCTCAGATCACAATCGTGGCTGCTGGGGCGCGATTAGTACGGCGTATCGCCACACCCGTTGCGGTTGTGGTCTGGGGCGTTCGGTCCGTGGACGCGCGGGCCCGCCAGAACGTTCGCCTGAGGCCGACCGGGGTAGGGGGAAGCATGACCACCTCACGGGCAGGCGATGCCGAGCCGACGACCGAGACGCACCCGCAATCCGGCGGCATCGTGGAGCCCGACTCCCTGGGAGTGCCCAGTGACCGGGTTCAGCCGACCGACGAGAGCGGGGCGGAGGGATCGGCACCGCGCGCGAGCGAGGATCCGTTCGACTACCGCGACGAGACCGACCGCAACGCCATGAACGAGGACTGAGCGCTGTAGCGATTCGTCAGAGCAGCGACGCGGTGAAGCCGCCGTCGAGGACCAGGCCGGTGCCGGTGCAGAAGGCGGCGGCGTCGCTGGTCAGGAACAGGGCGGCGTCGGCGACCTCGGCGACGGTGCCGTAGCGGCCCTGTTTCTGCGCGATCAGGCCGTCGAAGGCGCCGGCTGGCAACCCCATGAGCGCCTCGAAGTCCGGCGCCGCGGTCGAGACCATCTCGGTGTCGATGAACGCGGGGAGCAGGGCGTTGACCCGTACGCCCTGGGAGCGGAACTCCGTCGCGGCGGTCTTGGTCAGGTTCAGCACCCCGGCCTTGGCTGCGGCGTAGGGCGCGAGCAGGGGGGAGCCGTTGGTGGCGGTGATCGAGGACAGCACGAGGATCGATCCGCCACCGGCGGCAATGATCGCGGGCGCGGCGTAGCGGACGGAGAGGAAAACCCCGTCGAGGTTGACCGAGGTGGTCGCGCGCCAGGTCGCCAGGTCCATCCCGAGGATCGGGCAGGCGGAACCGACACCGGCGTTGGCGACCATGATGTGTAGCGCGCCGTGCGCAGCGACGGTGGACTCCACGAGGCCGATGACCGCGTCCTCGTCGCGGACGTCGCAGACGTGGTGGGTCGCGCCGGGGATCGACTCGGCCGTCTTGCGGGCGGCGCTCTCATCGAGGTCGGAGACCACGACGGTGGCCCCGGCGGCGCCGAAGCGCTCCGCGATCGCGGCGCCGATGCCGCGGCCCGCTCCGGTGACGATCGCGACCTGGCCCTGCAGCTGTGCGCTCATCGGGTACTCCTCAACGCACGGCGGCGGGGACGGTGTTCACTCTGCCCCGTGATGTCCGTAATCGTCAGATCTGGCATCGGCCGATCCTCCGATCGACAGCGCCGCGATCGGGACGTCGGTACCCCTCACCCTGAGCCGCGCGGGTGCCGATACACCTGGCATGAGCCGCCTACCCTCCTCCGGCACTCCGCACTGCGGCACCGCGCCGGAACCCACCCGCATCCCGACCCTCGCCGACGCCTCTCGGTGGCGCCGGCGCGCAATCTTTGCCGACACCCAGGCGGAGACGGCCGACTGGATCGCTATCCAACTGGCCCGCACCTGTGCGGGTGAGCTGGACACCGCGGCCGAGACCGCAAGCCAGGACGCCTCGGTGCGGATCGCCGAGCGGGCCCGCGGGTACCGTCACCAGGCCCGCACCGAACGGGCGACCGCCGCCTTGCTGGCCGACGTCTGGAGCTGACGCCGGCCTCTGCCTCCGAGACCCGACCATGCGCGCATCGATGCGCAGCCGGTTGCTTCTGATGCGCAGCCGGTGGTGATTCGAGTCGGGATCACCACCCGGAGCGCATCGATGCGCAGCCGGTTGCTTCTGATGCGCAGCCAGCACCGTGCAGGGTCAGTGCGTCCCGACGTAGGTGTCCAGCCACGCAACCAGCGGGGCCATCGTCTTCCAGCCCTTGACCACCTCGGTCTTGGCCCGCGGCGTCGCCAGCCAGTCGGGGAAACCGAACTTGCGTCCGGTGGTCAGCGTCTTGTGCCGGAGCAGGTCGGCGCGTTCGTGGTCCTTGGCGTAGCCGGCCGGGACCCGGGTAAGCGCCTCACCGACCACGTCGAAGCCCTTCTTGCGCAGCGTGGCGATGATCGCTACCAGCGCCGGCCCGGACGCGTCGTCATCGACCGCCCGGCGCAGCCGCTCGACCTGTGCCGAGGTGGTGCGCCAGTACCCGGCGGCGACGCGCAACCCCTCCGCGGAGATCTGGACGTACACGCGGGTGTCGTCGAACCAGGCGCCCTGGTGGGTCTTGTACGGGGTCTTGTCCGCGGCGAATCTGACGTCGCGGTAGGGCCGGAACAACTTCGCCGCCCCGAAGGCCGGCGCGACCTCGGCCACCAGCGCCTCCATCGGCGCCTTCACCGCCTCGTCGTAGATGTGCTTGTGTGCGGTCCAGAACGACTTGGAGTTGTCGGTCTCCAGGTCGTCGTAGAAGTCCAGCGCTGCGGTGGGAAAGCCGGTGAAAGCCATGGCGTACAGGATGCCGCAGGCCCTCATTTCACCGCCTGCTCGGCCGGGTAGCGCGTGAGCAGGACGTTGTAGGTGATCGCCACGGCCATGCAGGTGCCGCCCATGAGGTAGGTCGGCCACCGGTCGAACTCCGGGGCGATCGCCGGCAGGAACAGGCACAGGAACGCCGCGGGCCCGAAGATCAACGCCCGGGCGCTCGCAGTCGAGATTCCGCCCCGATGCCCGCGTCGCATCAGCATCGGGATCGCGAACAGGACCGAGGCGATCACCGTGGTCGAGAAGGTGATCATGAAAACCGGATCGTCGACGAGCTCGCGGAAGTACACCAGCGCGGCGATCAAAGCGGCCTGCGCGAGGCCGTACACCGTGATGGCCTCGGTCCGGTTCAACCGGGGAAACACCTCGGGCAGGCCGTAAGTGATCGTCTGGTAGTGCACCACGAGTTCGGCGCCCAGCCAGATGGCCAGGCCGACCCACAGCGCGCGGGTGAACCAGTGGTCGTACTCCCCGCCGCCGAACCACCGCGTGAACAGCGTCAGGTACACGACGTCGTCGGCGAAGTTCCACATGTTCACCGCGACGGGGGTCGCATAGCTGCGCGTTCGGAATCCGGTCCGGATGTCGGAGTAGTACTGGATGTAGAAGCAGATCCCGCAGATGCCGATGCCGAGGAAGGCTCGGACGTCTGCGTCGTCGAGCACGCGAAACATCTCGGCCGCGTCGTAGCTCAGCACCGCGGGTCAGCTCCGCTGCTCGTGCGCTGCGTCTAGCACGGGGGCCAGCGCGGCGAGCACCGCCAGCCAGGCCGCGGGGGAGTCGATCTCGGAGCAGAAGTTGGTCTCGACGATTACGCCCTCGTACCCGGCCGCGGCAACCTCGGCGGTGCGCTGCAAGACCTCGTCGACGCTCATCCTCTTCCCCGCGGTGGACTCCAGGGCGATGCGGTAGAGCACGCCGACCGGTGGGCGCCCGGGAGCCCGCGCGGCGTTAATCGTGGCGAGCATGTCGGAGATGGCAGGAATCGGCAACGAGCCGGGGTTCCACAGGTCGAAGAGCGCGGCCGTGCGGGCCAGCCCGCGCTGCGACCACATGCCCGACATCAGCCGCGGTGTGGACACCGGTTTGGGTTGCATCAGTGCGGGGTCGAGGTCGAAGAACTCACCGTGGTGCTCGACCGGATCCGGACCCCAGCAGGCGCGCAGTGCCGGCACGAAGTCGTCCATGCGTCGCCCGCGGGTGGCCGGGTCGACGCCCATCGCGCGATGTTCTTCGACCGACCACCCGACGGAGAGCCCCACGATGTCCAGGCGGCCGCCGGCGAGCCGGTCGATGGTGGCCAGGCGCTGCGCGAGCTGCACCGGGTAGTGGTTGCCACCGACCAGTACCGAGGTGCCGAGGCGGATCGACGTCGTCCAGGCGGCGACGGACGCGAGCAGCTCGGTCGGTGCCCAGACGCACTGGTAGCGCTGGGGCTGCACGCTCGCGCTGCCGCCGTACTCGCCGCTCTGGTCGAGCGCGTAGAGGTAGTGGTCCTGCACCCACAGGTGATCGAAGCCCAGGCCCTCGGCGGTCTGGGCGAACTCGCGCACCAGCCCCGCATCGACCGCCGGCCCGAGCTGCGGGAGGCACAGCCCGACGGTGCTCACCGCGCTTCCCCGCGGGACAGCTGAGCCAGGGTGGTCGTCATGGTGGGTCCTTGGGGAGCTCGACCCGCTTGATCCGCGTCAGCTGGGAGCGGCTGATCCGCCACCGCCCGTCTGCGCACCGGCGGTACTGCTCGCGGTAGTGGCCCCAGCCCGTGTGATTGACGTAGCCGCTCTCGGGCGGGGATTCGACGAGGTCATGCATCGGCCATAGGCCGGTCGCGGTGTCGACGTCCGTAACGTCGATCTCCGGCTCGTGGCCGTGGTGGATCGAGATGCCGCTCGCGAAGTGCCGGGCGACGCTGGCCAGGAACTGATCCTTCGTCAGCGGGGCAGAGGTTGACTCGCCGAATTCGGGGACGAAGTCTGCGGTGAACAAATCGGCGAACTCGTCCCACTCGCGCAGGTCGACGCAGCGGAAGTAGCGCGCCTTCAACCGGCGAATCTCCTCGATCGCCTCCAGCCTTGCGATCCGGCGCTCCAGGTCCACGTGCACCCGACTTTCTCTCAGACGTCCGAAGGGGTGGTCGCTATAGCCACCAGTTCTTCGGACGCAACGGCTAGTGGCGGTGGCGGTGGAAGCGTTCGCGGATGGGGGAGTCGGCGTTGTAGTCGGCGTAGCGGGAGACCTTCCCGTCGCGCACCGTGAAGGAGCCCATGATCGGGATCGCGATGGCCTCGGTGCCGTTGGCGAGGAAGACCCGGTCCACCCGCTCGGTGAGTACGACGACCTCCCCGCCGGTCCTCGGACGGGAGGCCAGGTTTCGCAACTCGGCGGTGCAGTACTCCATCTCCAGGGTGCCGTGCAGCCTGGTCAGGAACTCCATGGCCGCGGCCTTGCCGTGGGTGGGCGGCGAGCCCGTGTTCTCCCAGAGGCAGTCCTCGGTCAGCCAGCGGTCGTAGCACTCGAGCATGTGCGGCCAGGGGCCCGGACCCCAGTCGTCCAGGAAGGCGACGACGACCTGCTCGGCGTCGCTTCGCGGCTCGGCGCCGGGATGGATGAGCACGGCGTCCCTCCTCGGCTGGGGCTTGCGGCAGAAATAGTCGCAGGACAAACTATTTGCAGACAAGCTATCGCCGGAGGCGTGCGCGATGGATTCCTACACCTACGGCGACTTCAATCACCGCACCGTCGTCAGTGGCTTCGTCAACGACCTGTCCCAGATGCAGCCCGGCGCTGTGCACTTCGGCCTGGAGCAGCAGATCGAGTACGTCTACGGGTTCTTGATCGACGACGGCGGCGACGTGGTCTGCCTGGAGCAGAAGTTCGTCGGCTCGGTCTCGACCGGCACCTTCGTGATGCTCACGGACGGCAAGGGCGGGCTTAACGTGCAGCCGGAGACCACCCGCAGCTACCGCGGTGAGGTCCGGCGCACGCTCGCCGATAAACACCGCCGATGGTCCGACCCCGTGATGCTGCGCCTGCCCGAATCGGTCCGCCGGGCTGGGGACCTGCCGTACCTGCTCGAGCTCGACGGCGACGACCTGCTCTGGGACCAGGGCGAGTTGTGTCACCTGGAAGGTGAGATCAAGACCCTCGGCGTGCAGTTCTACTCCGCTTCCGCGCAGGAGCCGCTGTTCTTCACCTCGATTCCGTACTGGGTCACCGGCACGGCGGCGGGCCGAGAGGTCTCCGGCCTGATCTACATCGATCGCGTGCATCTGCGCCCGGGCCGGGAATGGAAGGAGACGGCGATGTTCACCGACATCCAGCTCTCCTGGAACATCTTCGGCAATCGCTACTGCGACGGGAGCATCGAGTACGGGAAGATCGTCGTCGGCAAGGGCGGGTTCAACGCCGCGATGGTCGTGGACGACCACCGGCTCACCGCGGGCAGCGGCGAGGTCGCGGCCCGCTATGAGCTCAACGCCGGTGGCTTCATCCGCCACGCCGTCTACGACGTGGGCGAGCATGCCTACGAGTTCACCGGCCCGGACGAAGGCAACATGGCGGAGTTCTCCGCCTCGCGCTGGAATGGCTACCACGCCCAGTTCGGGATCACCCGCCGGGTCGGGGACGACCGCGAGCTCCTGCAGGGCGTCACCTGGTTGGAGTCCTTCGACCACCGTATTCGCGAGGCCGGGCTGGCCATTGACTGACGTAGCGTCAGGACTACCGGGAACGGTCGCCGTCCTCGGCGCCAGCATCGCAGGTCTGCTTGCGGCGGCCGCGCTGAGCCCGCACGTGGGGCGGGTCATCCTCATCGAGCGCGACGAGCTGGAGCCCGGCGGTGGCCGCAGCCGCCCGGTGCCCCAGGGCGCTCAGGTGCACGCGCTGCTGGGCGCCGGACAGCAGGCGATGGCCGTGCTGTTGCCGGGCCTCGTGGCGGAGATGGTGGCCGCCGGCGGCACGCTGATCGACTCTCCGCACGAGATCGCGATCTTCGGCGCCCAGGGCTGGGCCGCGCGGGTGCCGAGCCGGGCACAGGTGGTGTTCATGCGCCGTCCCGCGCTCGAACGCCTCGTGCGCAGCCGCGTGCTGGCCCTGCCCAACGTCGAAGTCAGGCGCGCCGTGGCCACCGCCCTGACCGGCGACGGAGGGCGGATCACCGGCGTTCGCCTGCAGGACGGCGAACCGCTGCTCGCGGATCTCGTCGTGGACGCGACCGGGCGTAACTCCAAGGCCGCCGAGTGGCTGGCGACCCTTGGCTTTGACGCCCCCGCCACCAAGGAACTGCGCTCGTTCGTCGGCTACGCCACCGCGACGGTGCGCCTGCCCGGGGGCCTCTTCCCACCCGGCGTCGCGGGCATCATCAGCCACCCGCATCCCGGGGCGCTGCGCGGCGCGGCCGTCGTTCCCTGCGACAAGGGGCTGCACCAGATCGCCGCGCTCGGCATGATGCGCGCGGACCCGCCCAAGGACCCGGCGGGCTTTCTCGCGCACCTCGATGCCGCCCCCAGCCCGCTGATCGCCGAGATCGCCCGCAAGGCCGACGTCGTCGAGGAGCCGACGCTCTACAAGGTCCGCGGCAGTCTGCGCCGGATGTGGGAGGAACTCGAACACCATCCGGTGGGCTTCCTGGCGATCGGCGACGCGGTGATGTCGTTCAACCCGCTGTACGGGCAGGGCATGTCGGTCGCGGCCTGTGAGGCGGTGAGCCTGCGCGAGGTCGCCGCAGCGGTCGGGCTGTCCGACCCGGGCCTCGCCGCCCGGGCTCAAGGCGCCTTCACCCCGGTCATCGACACGGTGTTCGGACTGGTGGTCAGCGTCGATGCCCACTACGTGGGCGCGGAGTTCGACGGGGTCAGCGCGCCCCCGGCGGAGGCCGTTGCGTTCGGGCGAGCGCTTGCGCAGCTCGCCACCCAGGATCCCGAGATCAGCCTTGCGCTGAAGTACGCCGGGCACTACTTCGACACCACCGCGCTGCGCTCCCCGGCGGTCACAGCCAAGGTCGAGGCCTGGTTGCGCGCTGGGAATACGCCTGCGCCGCAGGACCCCACGAGCGTGCCGCCGGCGCTCCACCGGCCCTTGTCAGTAGCTGCTGACTAATGCCCGCACCAAGGCATCCAGACAGCCTGTTCGGCGAGTCCGGTTTGTGCTACAAAGGTCAAGAACGCGACCTTTTCGTGAGCTGGCTCACGGCCCATAGTTTCCCGTCGCTGAGGAGGTCCGATGCGGGTTCGGCGCATGGCTGCGGCGCTCGCGGTGACCGCGATCGGTGGCGGCGCGCTGGCGCTCCCGGGGGGATCCGCCGGTGCAGCGGCCAGCTACGACGCCATCGCGCGGACCGAGACCTTTACCGGCACGATCAACAACCAGTCCATCCCCACCGGCATCGACATCGAGGGCGGCGGCCCGCAGGCCGGTGTCCGCCAGAGCAGCCTCGGTGTCTCCGATGCCAGTGCACAGTTGCCCTACGCCGGTGAGACGGTCCCGGGCCTGCCGGCCATCGGGGCCTCGCTGTTCAACTTTCCCGCGCCGCCGTACCCCTTCATCGCCGCCAGTAACGCCGGCACCCCGCCGCAGTCGGTGACCTACCCCGGGGTGAGTCTGCAGGCCGAGAGCGGAGACTTCGCCACGCTGGCGGCGGCTACCTTCGGCTCGGCCGGGTCCGGTGCCAACGCCACCGCCCGCATCGACGAGGCGCGCTCCGGTGACGTCACCGCCAACTCCGCCACCACCGCCGACACCGTGCGCCTCGGCCCCTACGTCACGTTGTCCGACGTCCGCAGCCTCGCGCGCGTGGTCGCCAACGCGGGCAACGGTTCACTGGTGCGCACGACGTCGAGTTCGATCGGGCGGATCTCTGTCCCGGGCCTGGTCATCACGATCCCGGAGAGCACCCCGGCACAGGTGCCGATCCCGGTCCCGATCCCCGGTGTCGGCAACTTCCCGCCGCTGGACACCCCGCCGTTCCCGATCCCGGCCGGCGGCGTGACGTTGAGCGACCCCGACATCGGTATCCAGAACGGGGTGTTCACGGTGACCGACGTCTTCGGCGGTCAGAAGCAGACCTACGCGATCCCCACCGAATCCGCGCTGGCGGGCTTTGAGGCGGCGGGTGTCACGGTCAAGTTCCAGCAGCCGCAGAAGACCAAGACCGGCCTGGTCGCCGGCGCCTACAACTTCTCGTACACAATCCCGGCACCGCCGCCGAACGCCTTCTACACCGGGGCTACCAGGATCTCGCAGACCACCGCCTACGCGCTGGCTTCGGTGGACCTGTCCCCGGTCCCCGCCGGGCCGGTCCCGGCGACTGCCGGTATCGCTGATGACCTCTCAGATTCGCCGGTCGCGGTGCCCGGGGTCGCGGCGCGGGTGGTCGATGCCGTCGTCGACCCCGCGCAGGTTCCGGCGGTCCTCTCGCCGGACGCCGCGGTGCTCGCCCCCCAGTCCGGCGCGGGTACCACCGCGGACGGGGCCACCATCTCGCTCGCCGGCTTCAAGATCGGAACCGGCGTGGACAACCTCTATCTCGTCGTCGTCGCGATGGCCCTGCTCGGCCTCGTCACTGTCGGTGCGGTCTCCTTGCTGGGGGTGCGATCGCTGTGGAACTGATGAAGTACCTGCGGGTGCAATGGGACCGGGCCGGTGCGGTGATCGCGGCCCTCGCGGGCATCGTCGTGCTGTTCATCGGGTATCTCGGAACCTCGGACACCGAGTACATCGCCGAGCAGATCCCCTACCTGGTCTCCGGTGGACTCGCGGGCATTGTGCTGCTGACGATCGCCGCAACCCTGTGGATCTCGGCCGACCTGCGCGACGAGTGGCGCGAGCTGGCCTCCCAGGGAGAGTTGCTGCGCAGCGAGGCGGAGAACCGTCAGGCGGCCCTGCGCACCTACATCGATGCCGAGGTTGCCCGTCAGGTCAACGCCCGCCCCCCGTCGGCGACGAAGGAGCCGTGGGCAGCGCGCAGTGGCGGTTCGCCCGGGTGAGCACCACGCTCACCGCGCCCGGACCCTCGGCCCCGGCGCAGCCGGTACCCACGTCCTCACCCGGTCCGCGGGGGCGTGCGCCGCGCTACCTGGAGGCGCCCGGGCCGTGGCGACGCCGGGACGGCATCGTCACCGGAGCACTTGCGCTGCTGGGCGTCGTCGGTGTGGTGATCTGCTGGCTGGCAGTCAGTGATGAACCGGTCTGGCGTGAGCAGCTGGGCTGGGCGATCGGCGCGGTGTTCTGCACTGGCCTCGTCGTCGTCGCTGCGGCGATCTGGGTGCTGGTGGGCCTGCGCACTGTGCGACGCGGCATGCGCGATCTGCGCCGCGAGCAGCGACGGCTGTTCGACCTGCCTGCGACGCTCGACGTCGCCGCACCGGGCGCCGCCGCGACGGCGTCGCTCGAGACGGGCTTCGTCACCGCGCCGCGGATGCGCCGGGTACACCGCGCGGACTGCCTGCTGATGCTCGGCAAGGCCGCGGTGACGGTGGCCGCGTCCGACGTCGACCGGTACGAACGCTGCGGGGTATGTCGTGAGTGACTACTACCCCTTCCTCATCTTCGGGATCATTACCGGCTCCATCTACGGCCTGACCGCCATGGGTCTGGTCCTGACCTACAAGACCGCGGGTGTGTTCAACATCGCCCACGGTGCGGTGTGTGCGGCGGCGGCCTACGCCTTCTACGGCCTGCGCCAGGAACAGGGCCTGCCGTGGCCGGTGGCGTTCGTGATCGTGGTGTTCGTCTTCGCGCCGCTGGCCGGCCTGATCCTGGAACGACTGGCCGTGGTGCTGGCGCCGGTCTCGATCGCCTACCGGATCGTCGGGACCGTCGGGCTGCTGGTCGCGATCCGCGCCATGCTCGGCCTGATCTTCGGGGACACCGGCTTGGTCTTCGATCCGTTCCTGTCGCAATCCGAAGCACTCTCGATCAGCGACGTCTCGATCACCGTCGACGACCTCATCACCCTCGGCATCGGGGTCAGCGCCGCCGTCGGACTGTTCCTGTTCTTCCGGACCTCCCGCCTCGGGACGGCGATGCGCGGCGTCGTCGACGACCCTGCGCTGTTGTCGATGTCCGGCACCGCGCCCACCCGGGTGCGCCGCGCCTCGTGGATCATCGGCAGTTGCTTCGCGTCGGTGTCCGGAATCCTGTTCGCACAGAACCAGTCCCAGCTCGACATCAACGTGCTCTCGCTGCTGGTCGTGCAGGCCTTCGGTGCCGCGGTGATCGCCCGGTTCGCCAGCCTGCCGATGAGCTTCGTCGGCGGCCTGGTCGTCGGCGTCACCCAGGCGGTGGTCAGCAAGGCCACCGGAAGCTCCGAGCAGTTGCAGGGCATCGCGCTCGCGGTGCCGTTCATCATCTTGTTCATCGGACTGCTGGTGATTCCCCGGCACAAGCTCATCGAGGTCGGCCGGCAGGTTCGCGCGCGGCCGCGTCCCTCCAGCGCCCTGCCGCCGCGGCTGCGCCTGGCGGCCTACGTCGCTTTCGGTGCGTTGCTGATCGCGGTTCCGCACCTCGTCGGCTCGAAGCTGCCCGGGTACAACGTCGCGATGACGCAGGTACTGCTGTTCGTCTCCCTGCACCTGCTCGTGCGGACGTCGGGTCAGATCTCGCTGTGCCACTTCGGCTTCGCCGCGGTCGGTGCCGCCGGATTCGGCCACATGCTGGGTCGCGATGTGCCCTTCGGGATCGCCGTGCTGATCGGCGGCCTGGTCTGCCTGCCCCTGGCGTTGATCATCTCGGTGCCCGCGATCCGGCTCTCCGGGTTGTACCTCGCGTTGGCCACCCTCGGCTTCGGGATCGTGCTTTCGCAGTTCGCCTACAGCAAGGACTACATGTTCGGCGGCGGGCAGTTGCTCACCCGCCGCCCCGACGGGTTCGAGGGCGACACGCAGTACTACTACCTGTTGCTCGCCTTCGCGGTCGCCGCCGTCGCGTTGGTCCTGCTGGTCGAGGTCAGCCGCCTCGGCCGGCTGTTGCGGGCGATGTCGGACTCGCCGCTCGCGCTCTCCACCCTGGGGACGGCGGTGAACACCTCGCGGGTGATCGTGTTCTGCATCTCCGGTTTCATCGCCGGGATCTCCGGCGCGCTCTACGCCTCGCTGTTCGGCGGCGTCACCCAGGACGCGTTCAACTATGTCCAGTCCCTGCTGGCACTGGCAGTTCTGGCGATCGCCGGCAGCCGCACCGTCACCGTGGCGTTCGTGGCGCCGGCCCTGCTCTACGTCGTACCGCAGTACTTCGACGGCTCCACCGCGTTCCAGATCCTGCAACTCGGATTCGGCTTGGGTGCGATCTTCGCCGCGGCCGCCTCCCAGGGCGCCGTCCGGACCTGGTTGGCCCGCGACGCGCGCCGCCATCATGGACGCGCCCGCGGACCGGCCGGCGCCCGGATGCCTGCCCCCCTGCCCCGTCACACCCCCACCGCCCGTCGGCCCGCGGACTCCCGCCGGGAGCCCGTCGGGGCCGGGGCGCCGCCTGGAGGAACGCCATGAGCATCAGTCTGCGCACGCACTCGCGTCTGCGAGCCACCGTCGCTGTGTCCGCAGTGCTCGCGGTCGCCGCGGTGAGCGGCTGCGGAAACCGCATCGACCGCGCAAAGATCGAGGCGGTCGGTAATGGCTACGGGCCGGTCGACGCCGCACGCGACGCCGCACGCGACGCCATAGGTGACTTAGCGTCAGGAACGCCAGAGGTGGCGAGCGCCCCGGCCGGGATCCCGTTGGGCACGACCGAGGTGGCGCCCGACCCGGGCGCCGGCCAGGTGCCCGTCATCCCAGGTAAGGCGGGCAAGCCCAGCCCGGGGACCCCGGTCGACGCCGGGGCCGACCCGGCCTCGAAGCCCGCGAAGGCGACCACGGGGGTGAAGAAGGAGGGCGCACCCGCGGTCGCCGCACCGGCGGCCTGTCCCACTGGTCTCGCTCCGATCGTGCTCGGCCAGACCTTGGCGGCCTCGGGTCTGGTGGGCGCAGCCATCAGCGGTCTGCGCACCGGGCTCGCCATCTGGGCCGCGGACGTCAACGCCCGCGGCGGGGTTCAGTGCCACGAGGTCCGCCTCATCCAACTCGACGATGCCTCCGACCCCGCGCGGGTGTCGGCCAACTGGAATTCGATCGTCAAGGACAAGGGTGCGGTGGCGGTCGTGGGCGCCGGCACCCCGATCGCGATCGCCGCGCTGCGCTCGTCCGCCGAACGCGACAAGGTGCCGGTCGTCGGGGGCGACATCACCGCCGTGGACTGGGTGCAGAGCGAGTACCTGTTCCCGACCGGGGGTACCCCGCTGACCTCGTACGACGGTGGGGTGGTGGACGCCGCGAAGGTGGCGAAGGGGCCTCTGAAGGCCGGCATTTTCTACTGCGTCGAGGCCTCGATCTGCACCGGGTTGAAGAACAACTACCCGAAGAGCGCCGAACGGGCGGGTGCGGCGCTGGGACCGATCCAGGCCGTCTCGCTCACCCAGCCCGACTTCACCTCCGAGTGCCAGACGATGAAGTCGGCCGGGGTCAACGTCCTGTTCTTCGGCCTGGACGGCTCGGCCAGCATCCGGGCCGCTCGCTCGTGTGCGTCGCTGAACTACTTTCCCACGATCGCGACCGGTGCCATCGCGGTCAGCGCACAGGCCGCGGCGGACAAGGGCCTGCAGCGCAACACCACGTTCCTCGGCAGCGGACTCGTGCCCTACACCACGACCGACACCGCGGGCATCAAGGCCTTCCACATCGCGACCAAGCGGTACGCCCCGAGTGCGGCCGAGGACCAGCAGACCCTGCTCGGCTGGGCCGCGGGCAAGCTGTTCGAAGCCGCGCTGGCCAAGGTGTCTGAGCGGGCCCGGGCCGGGGACGTGACCACGGCGATGGTCCTCGAAGGCCTGTGGCAGCTCAAGAACGAGAAGCTCGACGGGCTCAGCCCCGGGGCCACCTTCACCAAGGGTCAGCCGGCCACCTCGATCGACTGCTATTACGGCCTGCGGCTCGACTCGAAGGGCTTCGGGGCCGTGAACGGTAGCGAGCCGGTGTGCTTCGGCGCCTCGGCCCGAGCGGTGTCACCGGGTACGTCGGGCGCGCTGGTTCCCGACCCGACTCCGCAGGAGCACGCCCTGGCGCCGGCGCAGCGCCGCAGCATCCTGCCGCGAGCACCGCGCCGGGTGCGCTGATGTTCGTCCTGAACGGAATCGACGCCGGCTACGGCGGGACGCAGGTTCTGCGCGGCATCGACCTGGTCGTACCCGAGCGCTCGATCGTCGCGCTGCTCGGCCCGAACGGTGCCGGCAAGACCACCTTGCTCCGCGTGGCCAGTGGTCTGATGCGCCCGATGGCCGGAGAGATCACCTTCAACGGTGAACGCGTCGAGGGGATGACCCCGCACGCTCTGTGCGAGCGCGGGCTCTGCCATGTGCCCGAAGGTCGGGGTGTCTTCCCGAATCTGACGGTACGTGACAACTTGATCCTGCAGAGCAAGCCGGGCCAGGAGTCCGAATCGATCGAGCGCGCCGTCTTCGCGTTCCCGCGGTTGGGCGAGCGTCTCGGCCAGCTCGCCGGGACCATGTCCGGGGGCGAGCAGCAGATGCTCGCGCTGGCACGCACCTACGTCCAGCGGCCCAAGCTCGTGTTGCTCGACGAGGTCAGCATGGGGCTGGCACCGAAGATCGTCGATGAGATCTTTCTCTTCCTGGAGAAGCTGGCGGCCGAGGGCTCAAGCCTGTTGTTGGTCGAGCAGTACGTCACCCGGGCGCTGGCGGTGGCCGACTACGTCTACCTGTTGAATCGGGGTAGCGTCTCGTTCGCCGGTGAGTCCTCGGAACTCGATGCCGATGTGATCGCCGCGGAGTACGTCGGGGGCGGGCATTCCTGAAGGTGTGAAGCCAGGCGGGCTGGATACGCCTGCCGAGACCGACGTGGTGTTGGTGCGCCACGGGGAACCCGAGCGGGGGCTGAACGGCCTCGATCGCGCCGACCCGTGGTTGTCCGCTCGCGGTGTGGCGCAGGCGCGCTGCCTGGCCGACGCGCTCGCGCAGGAGAAGTTCGACGCCGTCTACTCCTCGCCGCGGCGACGGGCGGTGGACACCGCGGCGCCGCTGTGCGCCGACCGCGGGATCACCCCTGTGCTGGTGGCGGACCTCGCCGAGTTCGACAAACACTCCGCCGAGTACCTGTTCTTCGAGGACCTGCGTGCCGCCCGCGACCCCCGCTACACGCAGTGCATGGCCGGTGACCTGTCGCCTTGGGGCACCGACTTTCCCAGCTTCCGGGCCGAGGTCACCGCGGCGCTCGCCGAGATCGTCACTGCGCACCCCGGCGGTCGCATTCTGATCTCCACCCACGGGGGGGTGATTAACGTGCTCCTCGGCGCGGTGCTCGGCCTGGACCGGATGTGGTTCTTCTACCCTGACCACACCGGGGCCAGCCGCGTCGCGGTCCACCACAGCGGTCGCATGCGCATCGTCACGGTCAACGAACGCACCCATCTACGGGCCGTGGAGGAATTGATGGGCAGCTCGGCCGTACCTGGCGGGGCAGCACCGCCTTTGCAAGGATCTGCGGACGACAAGTGACCACGTCAGGATCGTGACCTCGAGGAGCAAGGCAATGAGCGAATCAAGCGCACCGGACCCCGGCGCGATCCTGCAGATCGGCTTCGGCTTCTGGCCCGCAAAGACGTTGTTGAGCGCGGTGGAGCTGGGCCTGTTCACGTTGCTGGCCGCCGGGCCGGCGACCGGCGGCGAGATCGCGAACAAACTCGACCTTCGCTCGCGGGCTACCTACGACTTCCTCGACGGCTTGGTGTCCCTGAACCTGCTCGAGCGCGAGGGATCCGGGCCGACGGCCAGGTACGCGAACACGCGCGAGACCGCCATCTTCCTCGACACGAACAGTCCCGCGTACGTGGGCGGCATCCTGGAGATGGCCAACGCCCGGCTCTACCCGTTCTGGGGCGGGCTGACCGACGGCCTGCGCACGGGCAGCCCGCAGAACGAGATCAAGTTGACCGGCGCGTCGATGTTCACCGAGTTGTACGCCGACCCCGAACGCCTCGAGCAGTTCATGGGCGCCATGACCGGGATCTCCGCCGGCAACTTCATGGCGCTGGCGGAGAAGTTCGACTTCTCGCGCTACCAGACGCTGTGCGACATCGGCGGGGCCACCGGGCAGCTCTCGATCCTGGTTGCCCAGCGCCACCCGCACCTGCAGTGCACCAGCTTCGACCTGCCCGTGGTCGAGCCCATCGCCAAGCGGACCATCGCCGGCGCTGGTCTTGCCGACCGGATCACTGCGGTGGGCGGTGACTTCTTCGCCGACCCGTTGCCCAAGGCCGATGTGATCACGATGGGGATGATCCTGCACGACTGGAATCTGGATCGGAAGATGGCGCTGATCCAGGCCGCCTACGACGCGCTCCCGCCCGGGGGTGCCTTCATCGCGATCGAGGCCCTGATCGATGACGACCGCCGGGAGAACACCTTCGGGCTGATGATGTCGCTGAACATGCTCATCGAATTCGGCGACGCCTTCGACTACACCGGCGCCGACTTCCGTGGCTGGTGCGAGCAGGTCGGCTTCACCTCCTTCGAGGTCATGCCGCTGGCCGGGCCATCGTCTGCCGCGATCGCCTACAAGTAGCTTTCGCGCCGGGCGGCCGGGGCTCACGCCGAGGTGACGACCGCGCGCCCGCGGTCCAGCACGACGGTGCCGGCACCGGCGCGGACGCGGAAGACCGCGCCGCCGGGGGCGTTCCAGAGGTCGATGTACAGCGTGTCGCCGGGATACACCGGCGCGACGAAGCGGGCGTCGAAGGAACGCACGCGGTCGGGATCGCCGCCGGCGACATGGTGCAGCACCGCGCGGCCGGCGAAGCCGTAGGTGGCCAGCCCGTGCAGGATCGGGCGGTCAAACCCGGCTCGGGCGGCGTAGGCCGGGTCGGTGTGCAGCGGGTTGCGGTCCCCGGACAGGCGGTAGAGCAGGGCCTGGTCCTCGCGGGTGTCATAGGTGATCGTGTGGTCGGGCTTCGCGTCGTCGGCCGGGTGTTCCTCGATCGCGGCGTGGGCCGGGCCGCGCTCGCCGCCCCAACCCCCGGCGCCGCCGATGAAGACCGTCATCCGGGTGCGGAACAGCTCGGTCCCGTCCGTTGCGGTGGCGGTGGTCTCGGTGACCAGCAACGCCGACTTTCCCTTGTCCCACATCTCGGCAATGCGTGAGACGCAGGTGGCCTCGCCCTCGACGGGGAGCGGAGTGAGGATCTCGACGGCCTGGGCGGCGTGGACCAGGCGCACCCAGTCGATCTTGCCGGCCTGCTTCAGCACGGCGGCGCCGTTGCCGAGCACGACCGGCATCGTCGGGAGCATGCGCGGCGGCACGCCCTTGGTGTTGTCGGTGGTGAACGCCAGTTCGTCGAGGCCGGCGCCCACACCGAGGGCGTAGATCGCGCAATCCTTCGCGGTCCAGCGCACAGCCTGCGGTTCGGACGTTGCGCCGATCGCGGTCGGATCCAAGCTCATGGGGCGCCTCCCGGGCGGGAGCGCCGATTCGCCCCTGGGCAGCCTAGAAGGTCTATGTGAGAATGGTCCAGTACTAGACCTTTTGGTGACCGCGGTCACGGCGGGTCGACGTCGGATCGCTCGGGAGGACGCAGATGACTTGCTCTCGCACCCGCGGCTGGACCCTGATTGCCCTCGGTGTGCTGCTGTTCATCGCGCTCGATCTGCTGATCACCGGGCTCGGCGATCCGCCGTCGATCGTCCCGCCGGTGACGTTGGACGAGAACACCGGCGTGCCGCCGGTCCCGACCAACGCGGACTTCCCCTACGACCGGACCAACAACGTCGTGGCGATCGTGCTCCTCGGCGGGCTCGGGTGCGCCGGCCTGGTCATCGCGCTACGCGAAGGTGTGCGGCGGGGCGACTGGATGCCGTTGTTCCTCAGTATGGGCACGGTGATCGTCGTGGTGCCCGAGGTCTTCGTCGACGTCATCGGGATGGTCTACTACCCGGTCGACGGCTCCGACCACGCGTTCGATCTGTTTGGCCGTCAGATGGGCTGGTTCATCCTGGCCGGCTGGTTCGGGGCAGGCGCCTTCGCGGCCATGATGATCAAGGCGCTGCTCGCCCGCCCGACCGCCAAGCAGGTGTGGGTCCTGATGGGCGTCACCGCGCTGAGCTACACGATCTTCGAGGAACTGCTCGTCGGCGCCGGCGGGATCTACCACTACTACGGCAACCAGCCCATGTGGTGGAACAACCTGCCGCTGTGGTGGACGCCGTGCAACGCGATCGGGTGCGCGCTGCTGCCGGCCGCGTTCGCCTACCGCTACCAGGCGCACCTGACCGGCTGGCGGGCGAGTGCGATGCTGCTCGTCGTGCCCGCCTCCGTCGCCGGCGCCTACGCGTTCATCGCGATGCCGTCGTGGATCGTCGTCAATGGCGACTACGGCTGGTTCGTCACCGAGCTCGCGGGTCTGGCCACCTGGGGCCTGGGCGTCGCTCTGATCGCGATCATCATGAACCTGTTCCTCGGCTATCAGCCCTTCGACCCGGACAGTCGGCCCTGGGAGTTCGGCGGCGCGCGCGCCGCGGGCGCGGATGTCGCGGCGCCGCCCGGCACCGCCCGTCCTGCCCATCCGGACGCGGCGGCGGTCGCCTGATGGCGCTCGTGTCCGACCCGACGCGCGGCACCAGCCAGCCGGGCCGTTACTGGACGACGACGAACATCGGCGAGTCCGTCCCCGACGTGCTGTCCCCGATGTGTTGGAGCTTCTGGGGCGAGCCCGCCGAACGCGGCTGGCAGTTCTCGATGAAGGCCTTCGGGGTGCTGCCGGCTTCCGCTGCGCCCTCGCCCGACGTCAACGACTGGGGCCTGTCGATCTTCCACGGCCGCCTCGCGCTCAACGTCGACGCGATCCGTGCCGTCGTCGCGACGCTGCCCGGCGTCAAGGCGGACGATTTCGAACGTGACCTGTGCGGCAGCGTGCGCGCCGATTCCCCGCCGGTGAAGGGGAACCGCGCCCGGGTACCGGTGATCCTGGGCAAGGCGCCGGTGACCTTGGTGCGCCAGAGCAAAGTCATCCACGCGAAGTACGCCAGCACCCGGGCGTGGTGGGAGTCCGAGGTCTTCGGTGATGGCGGGTCAGGTTCTGCCCTGGATCGGCTCGGCGGCGCGCTGGCGCGGTTCGAGGACACGTTCTCCGAGCACTGCGTGTGGCGATTCGTGTTCTCCGGAGCCCAAACCGCGATCGGTGATGCGGCTGCCAAGGCCGGGGATCCGGCGCTGGCCACCGCGCTGATGTCCGGCGTCGGTGAGGTCCTGGAGACCACGATGGCCGACGACCTGTGGCAGGTGGCGAACGGGGCCCTCGCGGAAGCGGAGTTCCTGCGGCGCTGGGGTTACCACGGCCCCAACGAGGGCAACCTGGATGCGCGAGTGTGGCGCGAGGACGCCGGCCCGGTGCGTTTCCTGGTGCGCTCGTATACCGAGCGCGCCGACACCGAGCGCCCGCGCGAGCGGGAGACCCGCGCGAAGGCTCGCGGCGTGGCGGCCGAGGCGCAACTTCTCGCGGCCACGCCCGCGGTGCGCCGGGCGAGTCTGCGTTGGCTGATGCGCCGGATGCGCAACATCGTCCGTACGTTGCAGGTCGGCAAGGCCTCGTTCCTGATGTGCCTCGACGGGGCACGCAAGGCCGCCCGCGACTTCGGCGCCGAGCAGGTCAAGGCCGGCACGTTCGCCGAGGTCGACGACGTGTTCTACCTCAGTGTCGTCGAGTGCCGCGAGCTCGCCGCGGGCCGACTGCCCGACGTCGCCGACATCGTGGCCGCGCGCCGGCGTTACCGCGACGAGCATCGCGGCGGAGAGCTCCCCGTGTTCTTCCACGGGATGCCGGAGCTGATCCCGCCCGCGGCCATCGACACCTCCGGGCCCGTGGAGTTCTCCGGGGCGGCCTCGGGCGGCGGAGTCGCCCGTGGCCGGGCACGGGTGCTGCTCGACGTCACCGACGACATCTCCCTCGACGCCGGCGACATCCTGGTGTGCCGCTTCACCGACCCGAGCTGGGCTCCGCTGATGGCGCTGTCCGAGGCGCTGGTGATCGACATCGGCGGCTCCGCGAGCCACGGCGCGGTGGTCGCCCGCGAGCTCGGGATCCCCTACGTGATCGGGACCTCGCGCGGCACCTCGCTGATCCGCGACGGCGACCGCATCCTGGTCGACGGGGTGAACAACCTCGTCCGGGTGCTGGACTGAGCTCTTGTGTCAGCGAGAGCGCGCGCTATGGCGGCCGATGTCGCTGACGCTACGGCCTTCCCTCACCACTGGGCGGGGGCGTAGTCCTTGAGGAAGACCCCGAACAGGTCCTCGCCGGCCTCGCCGCGCACGATCGGGTCGTAGACGCGGGCGGCGCCGTCGACGAGGTCGAGCGGGGCGTGAAAGCCTTCTTCGTGCAGGCGGGCCTTGGTCGGGTGCGGACGTTCGTCGGTGATCCAGCCGGTATCCACCGCGGTCATCAGGATCCCGTCGCGCTCGAGCATCTCGGCCGCGCTGGTGCGGGTCAGCATGTTCAGCGCGGCCTTGGCCATATTCGTGTGCGGGTGCCCCGGGCCCTTGTTGCCGCGGGCGAACTGACCCTCCATCGCCGAGACGTTGACCACGTAGGTGCGGCGGGCGCTCGACGCCGCCAGCGACGCCCGCAGCCGGGAGACCAGCAGGAACGGGGCGGTGGAGTTACAAAGCTGCACCTCGAGCAGCTCCAGGGGGTCCACCTCGTCGACCAGCTGGGTCCAGCTGTTCTCCGCGGCCAGATCCGGCACCAGCCCGCCGGCGTCGATCGCGGTCCCAGCCGCGACGCGGTCCAGGGACGCCGCTCCCTGGGTGAGCGAGAGCGCGGTGAGCACCTGGGGGTTCAGCGCGTGGTGGGCCAGGTGGGTCAGTTCCTGGGAATGCTCGCGCACCACCCCGGACAGGGTCAGTACGTCGGGCAGCGGGCCGGCCGGCAGCGGCGCGGACTCCGCGGCGACCAGGTGGGAGTAGGACCCCGCGCTGCGGCGCACGGTCTGCGCGGCGTTGTTGATCAGGATGTCCAGCGGCCCTGCGGCGGCCACGGAGTCGGCGAGTGCGATGACCTGCGCCGGGTCGCGCAGATCGATGCCGACAATGCGCAGCCGGTGCAGCCACTGCGCGCTGTCCTCCATCGCGGCGAAGCGGCGCACGGCGTCGGAGGGGAATCGGGTGGTGATCGTGGTGTGGGCGCCGTCGCGTAACAGCCGCAGCGCGATGTACATCCCGATCTTGGCCCGGCCGCCCGTGAGCAGCGCCCGACGTCCCGTCAGATCGGTACGTGCATCGCGTCGGGCCCGGTTGAACGCCGCGCAGGCCGGGCACAGCTGGTGGTAGAAGGCGTCGACTCGGACGTAGCGAACTTTGCAGACGTAACAACAGCGCGCCCGGTTCAGGATCCCGGCGAGTTCGGTCGTCGTCTCGGTGGTGAGCGCGAAGGCGCCTTGCGTCTCGTCGTCGATCCGCCCTGGCGCCCCGGTCGCGGTGGCGGCGGTGACGGCGGCGTCGTGCGCGGTGATCCTGGCCTGGCGCTCCTTGCGCCGGGCCTGCTTCACGGACTTGAACACCCCGCCCACCGCGAGGCGCAACGCCACGGCGTCCGGGTGCTCCGGCGGGAGTGCCTCGACCTGCGCGATCACGTCAAGGGCGTCCGCGAAGCGTTGTGGGTCGATGCCGTCCATCTGGCCAGTGTCCCAGCTGGTGCGCGACGGCCGTCCGGGCGGCGCCCTAGGTATCGCGGCCGGTACGCGGAGTGAAGGTGATCGGCAGCGAGCTGATCCCACGCAGGATGAAGCTGCGGTGGTACGGCACGTCGGTGGGGTCGCAGGCGAGGGTGATGTCGTCGAGGCGTTCGAGGAGCAGCTCGGTGGCGATCCGTAGCTCGAGCTTGGCGATGGCGGAGCCCAGGCAGAAATGCTCGAAGCGGGCGAAGCTGAGGTGCGGGGCGCGATCGCCGTGCAGGTCGATAGTGGTGGGGTCCGGAAACGTCGCGGGGTCGCGGTTCGCGGAGCCGTAGACCACCCAGATCATGGCGCCGGCGGGAATGCTGACCCCGCCGACGAGCGCATCGGTGGTGGCGACGCGGAACATCCCCTGGACCGGCGCCTCGATCCGCAGCATCTCCTCCACCAACGGCCCGATCAGGGCGGGCGTCGCGCGGACGCGGTCGGCGAGCGCGGGGTCGCTCGCGAGGCGGTACATCAACGTGGTGATGGAGTTGGTGGTCGTCTCATTGCCCGCGACCAGGAACTGCACGAGCATCTGCAGGATCTCGTCGAGGGTCAGCGGTTCCTCGCCATCCATCCGGGCGGCCACCACATCGGTGAGCAGGTCGTCGCGCGGCGCGGTGCGGCGGGCGAGGATCTCCGCGGTGAAGTAGTCGTAGAACTCATCGACCGCGGCGAAGATCTCCGCGATCTCCGCCGCGCTCTGCTCGACCGCGCCGACGCCGGCGGTGAAGGCGTTGGACCAGCGCTTGAAGGTGTCCATATCCGTCGGTGGGACGCCGAGCAGGGTGGCGATCACCGTCATCGGCAGGGGGATCGAGAACAGCGGGACCAAGTCGACGGGCTCGCCCGCGGCCGCCTCGACGAGCCCGTTGATCAGGTCTGTGGTCAACGTGCGCACGTCGGGTTCGAGCGCCTTGATCCGGCGGGGGCTGAACGCGGTGCTGACCAGGGCGCGCTGGCGCTTGTGCAGTGGGGGGTCGGTGAACAGCAGCACCGGGGAGGCCGCGATGCGCAGTCTGCGCTCGGCTTGCGCGCGCAGCACCGGCGCCGTCGTGGGGTCTTCGATCAGACGCTGGGCGAGCGCGCTGACGGAGTTCGGGCCGCTCGCCGCTGCGGAGGAGAAGGTCGCGGAGTCGCGCAGCACGTCGATGACGTCGTCGTAGCGGGTGACGACGTACGCGCCGAGGCGCTCGTTGTGGGTGACCGGCGCCTGCTCGCGCAACGCGCCGTAGAGGTCGAACGGGTTACGCACCAGGGTTGTGTCGCCCTCGACCAGGCGGGTCAGATCGGCCGGAGAATACGGGCACGCGGACATGAACCGACCTTAGGCCGCGCATTGTCAAAAGGTCTAGTACTCGACTAAATTGCGGGGATGCGGGAGCCCGGTGTGCATCGCGCGATGTACCGGCTGATGGCGCTGATCACCGCCACCAGTGACCGCGCCAGCGCCGAGGTCAAGTCCGGGACCCTGGCGTCGGCCTTCTATCCGGTGCGCGGTCTGGAAGGGGTGTGTGCCGCGCTCGGCGTCGTCCTGGAACCGCGCGACCAGATCGTGTCGACCTATCGCTCGCTCGGTGACGCGCTGGCCAAGGGCGCGGACCTGCGCCGGGTGGTCGCCGAGCTCTACGGGCGCAGCGGCGGGGCGTGCGGGGGCAAGGGCGGGCCGATGCACCTGCACGACACGGGAGTCGGGTTCATGACGAGCACCGGCGTCGTGGGATCCGGCATCCCGATTGCGGTCGGGCTCGCGATGGCGGCACAACTCGATCAGGCACCCCGCGCCGTGGTGACCACGTTCGGCGACGGCGCGACCTCGATCGGAGCCTTCCACGAGTCGATGAACATGGCCGCACTGTGGAAGTTGCCGGTCGTCTTCCTGTGCCAGAACAACCAGTGGGGCGAGCACACCCCGATTGCGGAGTACGCCGGGTCCACCGACCTGGCGGGTCGGGCCGCGGGGTACGGGATGCCGGCGGCACGGGTTGATGGCTTCGACCCGGTCGCGACCTACGAGGTGCTGCGCACCGCGTGCGAGCGCGCCCGCGGCGGCGGCGGACCGAGCTTCGTCGAGGCCATGACCTACCGGCTGACCGGGCACACCGGCTCCGCGGACTACAGCTACGTGCCGGCCGAAGAGCTTGCCGCCGCACTCGAGCGCGACCCCGCGCCGACGTTTCGGCTTGCACTCCTGGCCTCCGGGCAGTTCGAGGAGGCCGACCTCGCCGCGATCGACGCCGAGGTTGCGGCCGCCGTAGACGATGCGTTCGCCTTTGCTATCGCCAGCCCACTCCCGGATCCCGGCCAGCGCTACACCGACGTCTTCGCCGATCCGAGCATGCTCGCGGGAACGGGGCTACCGACGTGACGGAGGATCAGCAGGCCGTGGTTGCGGCGGAGACCATGACGATGGTGGCGGCGATGAACTCCGCGCTGCACCTGGCGATGGATGCCGACTCCCGCGTGGTGCTGCTCGGGGAGGACATTGCCGACCCGATCGGCGGTGTGCTCAAGGTGACCACCGGTCTGTCCACGAAGTACGGCAAGGAACGCGTACGCGCGACCCCGATCGCCGAGACCGCGATCGTCGGCGCGGCGATCGGCCTCGCGCTCGGCGGGTACCGCCCAGTCGCCGAGGTGATGTTCATGGACTTCACCACCGTGTGCCTGGACCAGATCGTCAACCACGCAGCGAAGCTGCGTTACATGTCCGGTGGGCATACCCCGGTGCCGCTGACGATCCGCACCGCCGTGGGGACCCGGCGCTTCGGTGCGCAGCACAGCCAGAACCTGGAGGCGTGGTTCATGCACACGCCCGGCATCAAGGTGGTCGTGCCCTCGAACCCGGCCGACGCGAAGGGCCTGCTCGCGGCCTGCATCGCCGACGACGACCCGTGCCTGTTCGTCGAGCACATCGACCTCGCATTCTCCGAGAAGGGCGAGGTGCCCCTCGGGGCGTACGCGATCCCGCTCGGGGTCGCCGCTGTTCCGCGGCCGGGTGAGGACGTCACCGTCGTCACCTACGGCACGCAGGTCCGCAGCGCCCTCAGGGCCGCCGACGCGCTGGCCGAGAAGGGCATCTCGCTCGAGGTGATCGACCTGCGCACGCTGGTGCCGCTGGACATGGAAACCGTCCTGGCCTCGGTGGAGCGCACCCGGCGGGCGGTGATCCTGCACGACGCGCACACCTTCTGTGGCCCGGGCGCCGAGCTCGCGTCCCAGATCACGGAGTCGCTCTGGGGGGAGCTGCTCGCCCCGGTGCTGCGCGTCGGCGCCGGGTACTCGCCGGTGCCGTTCGCGACGAGCCTGCCCTTCCACCCGACGTCCGACGACCTGGTCGCCGCCGTCACCGCGGTCATGGGTCGCTGACGTGGGCTCGGAGCGCGCTACCGCGCTGGTGACCGGCGCCGCCCGGGGCATCGGACGGGCCACGGCTGTCCGTTTGGCCGAGGCCGGCTACGACGTCGTGGTGGCCGATCTGGACGGTGCCGCCGCGGCTGCGACCGCAGCGGAGATCGGGGCCAAGGCGATCGAATTGGATGTGACTGACGAAGCGTCAGTGTTGACCTGTGCGGCCGGGATTGACGAACTCGACGTCCTGGTGAACAACGCGGGTATCTACCGGCGCGGGATGCTCGCCGACGTCACCGTCGAGGACTACCGCGCGGTGTTCGACGTCAACCTGCTCGGGCCGTTGCTGATGACCCGGGCCCTCGCCGGCGCGCTCGCCGCGGGCGGCGGGGGAGCGGTGGTCAACGTCGCGTCGATGTCCGGGATCGCCGTGGTTCCCGGGACCGGGGTGTACTCGATGGCCAAGGCCGCGCTGATCTCCTACACCGAGCTCGCCGCCCTGGAGTACGCCCCGCGCGGGATCCGCGTCAACGCCGTCGCCCCGGGCCGGATCGCGACCGAGATGACCGCGGACCGCCAGAGCAACCCCGCCCGCGAGGCCCGCACCCACGCCCTGATCCCGCTCGGGCGCGACGGGACCGCCGAGGACGTGGCCGAGGCGATCTGTGCCCTGGCTTCCCCCGGCGCCGCCTATATCACCGGCCAGGTGATCCGCGTCGACGGCGGCCTGACTATCGCCACCGTCCCGTTCTTCCAAGCTGCGCAGGGCGGGCACTGACGCATGGAGCAACGGATCAGTCTCGTCACCCTCGGGGTCCGAGACCTTGCCCGGGCGAAGGCGTTCTACGAGGCGCTGGGCTGGCGCGGGCACACCGTCCAGGAGACGGTGTTCTTCCAGGCCGGCGGTGCGGTCCTCACGTTGTGGGGTCGGGAGAAGCTCGCCGCCGACTGTGGGGTGCCCGATGGGCCCGGCGGCTTCGGCGGGTCCGCGCTGGCCTACAACGCGCGATCGGAGGCCGAGGTCGACGACCTCGTCGCCACCGCTGTGGCAGCCGGAGCCACCCTCACCCGTGCCCCGGCGCCCACTTTCTACGGTGGCTACGCCGGGGTATTCGCCGACCCCGATGGGCACCACTGGGAGATCGCTTACAACCCGGGCTTCATCCTCGCCGAGGACGGCTCGGTGATCCTTCCGGACTTCAGCGCCGGCTGAGGCCTCGTCAGCGCCGGCGGCCCAGCACCAGCAGGTACTCCCGGGTGTGCGCGATCCGGCCGCCGGTGGCGTACTTGGTCTCGAACATGTCAACCCACGCCTTCTGCAGCTCTCCACGGCGCTCGCCGAGGTTCTCGGCGAGGGTCTTGGTGGGCCCGTAGCTGCTGGAGAACAGCTCCCAATAGGCCTGCCCGGACTCCATTTCCAATGTCGAGACGTGCTCGACGATGTCCAGGTCGAAAGCCTCGCCGAGCAGTTCCTGTACCCGCTCGGGACGGCCCCAGTCGAACGGGCTGCTCGGCGGCGGGGCCGGCTGGAACGGCGCCATGACGCGGAACATCTCGCCGACCCCACCCGCAGGAGTCCAGTTGGCCAAAGCGATCGATCCGCCGGGTTTGACCACCCGTGCGAGCTCGCGGGCGGTGGCCTCGTGGTCGGGGGCGAACATCACCCCGCAGGTGGAGGACAGTGCATCGAACTCGCCGTCGGGCAGATCGAGGTTCTCGCAATCGCCCACCCGGTAGTCGATCTTGAGTCCGAGCTCCGCCGCCCGCTGCTGCGCGGTCTCGATCAACCCGGGCGAGAGGTCAATACCGACCACGTCCGCCCCGGCGGCTGCCGCCAGTTCGGCGACCGCGCCGGTGCCGGTGGCCAGATCGAGCCAGCGCACGCCGGGTCCGGCCTCGAGCCGGGAGATCACCAGCTCGTGGATATCGGTCAGGGTCTCGGTGACGTTCTGGTAGGGGCCGTTGGCCCACATCACGCTCTGCCGGGCCTTGAGTTCCTCGAACGCCATCTGGTGCCTCCTGGAAAGTGATGCAACGACAGGTTATGCGCAAGCCCCACCGGAGAGGATGTGGGCGACGACCCGACCCAACTCCTCGCTCGGTGAGAAGTCAACGTATTCGCAGTCTTCGAGTGTTCAGTTCAGTAGTTCCGCGATGCGCTCGGCGGCCTTGCGGGCACCGTCGGTCTCGACGGGAAGGTAATCGACGTCGCGGCAGATCTCTTCGGCGATGGCGAAGGCGAGGGCCTCGGGGGTTGCGGCGTCGTAGTCCATCCGTCGTCCCGCGCGGTAGCGGTCGAGGCGGTGGGTGACGTGGTAGGTCTGCTCGAAGTGGTGACGCAGCGGGAAGTACAGGAACGGACGCCCCAGGGCGGTCAGTTCCATCGCGGTGGTGAGCCCGCCCTGGACGACGGCAAGGTCGCACGCGGCCAGGTGGCGCGGCAGGTCGTGGACGTAGGCATGCAGCTCAAGGCCCCCGATGGCGGGTAGTGCTGCCAGCTCGAGGCGGGGTCCGGCGACGACGACCATGCGTAGCGTGGGGATCAGCGCCTTGGCGGCGGGGAAGGCGGCCATCACCCGCCGGAGTAGGTGTTCCCCGACACCGGAGCCACCGACCGTGACCACGACAACCTTGTCGTGGGGTGCGTACCCGAGCTCGGCGCGCACCCGCTCGCGGTCGCCCAGCGCAGCTGCGTCGAAGCCGGTGACGTAGCCGGCGAAGTCGAAGTGCCGCTCCGTCCATTCGCGGATGGTCGGAAGCCTCGGGCCGAGGGGGTCGGTGACGCAGTCCAGCGGGTTGCCGACGAAGATCGCGCGGTCGCGCACCTGCGGCTGGTCGCGGATATGTTCCACCATCTCGGCGTTGTAATCTGCCGTCAGATACGCCTCGTGCGCGCCGCCGTCGGGCATCGGCAGCCAGCCGACGAAGTCGGTAAGCCAGGCGAACGGAGCGTTCTTCCGACTCGGGTTCTTGTGTAGGTGGTAGTCGAGTTCCCAGGCCTCGTCGCCGATCCACAGGTCGTAGTGCTCATCGTGGGTGACGTCGTCAAAGACCATGTAGTTGGACATCAGGATCTCGTCCATGCGCCGAATGGCCTGGAACGCGTGCAAGTCGTGTTCGTGGCACTCGGACTCGATGTGCGCGGATTCGGCGACCAGATGCTTGCTGGCCGGATGCACGCGTTCACCCTCCTCGTGGAGCATCCGGGTGACCGGGTGCTGAGCGAGCCAGTCGATCTGCAGGTCAGGCACCAGCGTACGGAGTTCCCGGGCAATCGCGAGGTCCCGGCGTGCGTGGCCGAGGCCGACCGGGGAGCACACCATCAGCGCGCGGGGCCTGGTGTCCGGACGGTGCGCGGTGCGGTCCTTGCGGTAGGCCGGATCGACGAACCCGCGGATTGCCAGGCTCACCTCGACCGGGTGCCGCGCTTCTGGAACGTGGTCCGCACCCTCGATCGCGAGCAAGCGGCCGCGGGTGACCCGGGCGAGCAGGCGGGCGTTGGAAACATGGGTGATCTTGTCCTTGGTACCGGCGATGACGAGGACCGGGACCTGCACGCGCCGGGCCAGCGCCAGCTGCGCACGCCGACTCGGCGGGGCGGCGTTGTCGGCGGCCCAGCTGCGGATCAAGGTTTCCGGGTCGCACTCCATCGCCCAGGCGACGGCGTCCTCGTAGGTTTTGGTCTGGTGCGCCTCCGAGGTGGCGGTGCGCATGAACCATTCGACGAAGTCCCGGTAGTTGCGCCGCCAGTGCACCCCGTTGAACTTGCCCCATGACCGCGCGAGCAGCGGCCGGCGAAGGAACAACCCGCTCAGCCCACGACCGGCGGCGGCGCGCAGGATGATCGTTGTCGGTGACCAGCTCGCGAGAAAACCAGGAGCGACGAAGATGGCGCCGCGAACCCGGTGGGGGTGCTCCGCCGCGAGCAGCAGGGTGCGCTGGGCGCCCTTGGACAGCCCGACCACGAACGCGCGCTCGGTGCCGGTTGCATCGAGGATGTCGATAGCGTCCTGGGCGAACTCGCGTTCGGCGTAGGCCTGCGTCGTGCTGGGCCGGTCACTGCGGCCGTTCCCGCGCGGATCAAACACGATGACGCGGTGATGGCGCGCCAGGTAGGGGACCTGCATCTTCCAGATCCGGGAATGGACCAGCGTCCACGTCGGGCAGAACAGGATCGTCGGATCGCCGGTGCCGAAAACCTCGTAGTACACCTTGACGCCGTCGCGCTCGATGTACCCGCTCTCGTCCGGTTCCCGTGCCCGCACGGTGCACCTCCCTGCTCATGGTCCGCCTCGATCATGTCCGAGTGCGCGGGTCAATCGAAGACGATCTCGCCGTGGTAGTCGACCAGATTGACCCCGGCGGAGGCGCAACCTTCGGGATGCTGCGGCGCCAGCATTGGACGGCTGCTGAACGACATGCCCGCGAAGGCGCCCGAGGTGATCTCACCGATACCGAAGGCGACCGGCCCGACGGTGGAGGTGAGGGCGCGACCCTCGCTCTTCGTGCCGTCGCTCCATCCGATGATGAAGGGGGCATCCGTGATGTACGCGCTCGCGCAGGTGCCGCTACCACGCCCACCCGCGCTCGAGAAGAATCCCCGCAACGTCGACCCGTCGGAGCTGATGCACGGCCCGAGCGAGCCGAGTTCGTAGAGCGTGAACTCCTTGTGGGTCATGGTCAACCCGGGATCGAACGACATGGTGCCCTGGCGAGCACAGGTCAATGTGGCAGCTGGGTCCGCATCTGAGGCGGGTGTACCCCAGGTCGGAGCAGCCAGAAAGGGCAGCGTGAGCAGCGCTGCGGCTGTGACGGCGGATGCGCGCCGCCGGTGGGTGAAAGCGGGCAAGGCTTGCCTCCAAAACTTAGTTGGTCGAACGACCAACTAAGTTGTAGACTAGGCTTCATCGTGATGTCAAGAGCCCCCCAGGTACCCGAATCCGCGCTCGACCCGGCGGCCCCGCCAGCTCAAGGAGACCGCCGGCTCGAGCGCGGTCGATCTACGCGTGCCCAGCTGCTCGCGGCGGCGATCGAGGTACTGCGCGAGCAGGGTTACATCGCGGCCTCGATGCGTGCGGTCTCCGATCGTGCCGGGACGCCGCTCTCGCTCGTGCAGTACCACTTCGGGTCCAAACAGGGCCTGTTGATCGCGGTCATGGATGAAATGAACACGCGTGGCTTGGAACGTCAGCGGGCGATGTGGGACGACGGCCGCCCCTTCGCCGAGCAGTGGCGGACGGCGTGCGACTACCTGCACGAGGACGTGAGCTCTGGCTACGTCCGGATCCTGTGGGAGCTGTGGGCGGCCGGCCTGGCGGATCCCGAACTCGCCGAGCGTTGGGTGGCCGCCATGCGCGGTTGGCGCGAACTCATCGTCGACCGGTTGGACCGCTGGCAGGTCGAGGACAAGGTCGCGCTGCCGATGAGCTCGCGCGCGCTGGCCACCCTGATAGCCAACGCATTCCAGGGCGCGGAGACCGAGATCCTCGCCGGGTTCACCGAGGACGAGGCCCCGCACCTGGAGGCGCTGGAGGCTTGCGCTGCGATCATCGAGGGTGCGACAAGGCCGGGACGTCCGAAGAAGCGGCGGCAATAGCGACCAGTTCTTCGGACGCTACGGAATCAGGGCGCGCGGGAGGTACGCAGCGCGCGCTTGTCGAGCTTGCCGACGGGGGTCCGGGGAATGTGGTCGACGAGTTCGAGTCGCCGCGGGCACTTGAACAGCGACAGGTGTGACCGGCAGTAGGTGATCAGGGAGTCGGGAGCCGGCGGAGCCGCTGGGTCGGCGGGGACGACGAAGGCGACGAGCTGTTCGCCCAGATCGGGATGGGGCAGCCCGAGGCAGGCGACCTCGGCGACGTCCGGGTGGCGGGCGAGAACCGCCTCGGCCTCCGCGGGGTAGATGTTCACCCCGCCGCTGACGACCAGGTCCGAGGCGCGGTCGGTGATCCAGACGTAGCCGTCAGCGTCCATGAGACCGATCTCGCCGAGGGTGAACAGCCCGTCAGGTCCGGTTGCGTCGGCGCCGTCGGTGTAGCGGATGCCGTGTCCGGTGCAGTCGCGGAAGTACAGCCGCCCCTCGACGCCGGGTTCAACCGGCACATCCTCTTCGTCGAGGATCACGGCCTCGAACGGCGGCACGGCGCGGCCGACGGAGCTCGGGCGGGCGAGCCATTCGGCGGCGCTGATCATGGCGGTGGTGCCGACTTCGCTGGCGCCGTAGGACTCGAACAGCGCGTCGCCGAGCCAGTCGATCGCGGCCGCCTTCACCGGCGCCGGGCATTTCGCGCCGACCTGGAGCACGAAGTGCAGCGATGACAGGTCGTAGGCGCCGCGGACCTCGGCCGGCAGCGCGAGCAGGCGTTGCAGATGGGTGGGCACGACGATCGTGGAGCCGACCCGGTCCCGGGCGACGGTGGCGAGGAAACGCTCGGGATCAAATTTGCCGAGCACGGTGACCGGGGCCCCGCCGAGGAAGAGCCGGGTGCCGGTCAGCGGTCCGGAGTGATACAGCGGCCCGACGACCAGGTGACGGCCGTAGGCCACCATCGAGTTCTGGGCCAACCGCGTCAGGTGTTCGTCGATATCGGCGCCGCCGACCCAACTCGTCGGGGGGAGCTCGACGCCCTTGGGGCGCCCCGTCGTGCCGGAGGTGTAGACCATCGTGGGGCGCGGAACAACGGCGGTGCTCGGCTCGCCCAGGTCAGGCAACTCCTCGGCCGAGGACCACACCGCGGCGACACCGCCCAGTTCCGCAGCCCGGCTCGCCCGCGTCGCTGACGCTGCATCAGTCAGGACCAGGTGTGCCCCGCTGTGGCCCACCTGGTAGGCCGCCTCCGCGGGCTCCAGGTGCGAGTTCACAGCGACGGCCGACGCGCCCGCCAGCGTGGCGGCGGCGTAGCACAGCAGAGTGTGCGCGCTGTTCTCCGCGATGATCGCTACGCGGCGTTGCGGGCCCAGGTCGAGGCTCTGCAGGTACGCGACCAGCGGGCGCAGCCAGGCGTCTGCCTGGGCCCAGGTGAAATCGCCGTCCGGGCCCCGGACGGCGAGTTCGGCGGGACGCTCTGCCGCGAGGCGGGCGGCGAAGGTCAACGCCCCACCTCCAGGGCGTCAGCGAGCTGTCCCCAGGCGTGGACCGGGAACGGCTCCGGAGCCAGCACATGGATGGCCACCCCGTCCGCACCTGCGGCGAGATGCGCCTGCACCCGGGCCAGCGCTGCGTCCAGCCCCCCGTGCGCGACCAGGGCATCGATCAGGCGGTCACTGCCCGGCGCGGCGAGATCGGATTCGGTGAAGCCCATCCGTCGCAGATTGCCGAGGTAATTCTCCAGCCCGAGATAGACCGCGAGGTGCTTGCGGGCTGCGGCCCGGGCAAGGTCGGCATCGGATTCCAGCAGCACCTTCACCTCGGGGATGAGCTGGGCGCCGGCTCCGAGCTGATCCCGGTGGATCGCGGTCTGCTCCGGGGTGACGAGGTAGGTCAACGCGCCGGCGGTGCGGGCCGCGGCCAGCGCCAGCATCTTCGGACCGTTGGCCCCGACGTAGCGCGCCTGCGGCCCAACCCCCGCGGCGTCGAGGATGTCGACGTAGGCGCTCAACGACGCGAGCGGCTTCGCGTACTGCGGCACGAACTGTGCGTGCGCGACACCGAGACCCAGTCGCATTCGGTCCCGGCCGGGCTGGGCGGCCCACCAGGTGGCCAGCTCCGGCGCGCTCACCGACCAGATGCTGATCACCGCGGTGCCGATCGCGAGGCGCTCGGTCGCGGCCAGGGCCCGCTCCAGGACGGTCAGCTCATCCTGGGTGTTGGCGACCCACATCGCGTCGAAACCCAGCGCCTCGACCTGCGCCAGGGCCGCGTCCGCACCTTCACCCCGCAACCGGGGTGCGCTGGTGTAGAGGCCGATCTGATGCAACGTCATGCCGATTCCTCTCCGGCGTGGTGCGCGGCCGACTGCCCGGCGATCCGGCCGAACCCGGTCGCCAGCCCGAGCGCGTTCCCGCTGCCCATGTAGAGCGGTCCGAACAACCCGCCCGTGCATTCTCCGGCCGCGTACAGACCGGCCACCGGCGCGCCGCCGGCCCCGATCACCCGGGCTTCGTCGTCGATGCGCAGGCCGGCGCCGGTGACGTTGACCGCGATCGGCCACACCGGCACGGCGACGAAGGGCGGGGTGCGCAGCGGGAGCAGGAACTTCGCGGCCTTGCCGAAGTCGGTGTCCTCGTCGGTCTCGGCGAAGCCGTTGTAGCGCGCGATCTCGCCGGTGACCGCGACCGGGTCGAGCCCGACAGCGTGTGCCAGGGCGCCGAGATCGTCAGCGGCGGACGCCTTGCCCGCCCCGAGCAGCAGCTCGATCATGTCCGCCGTGTAGTGCCGCGGCCGGAACGGCGCATGGTTCGGCCAGACCTGCTTGTAGGCGCCGCGATAGCGCTCGGCCAACTCCGCCGGTGGGCGCAGCGCCGCGTCGTCGAGCAGCAGCACGGCGCGGTTGCCATGCGCGCGGACCGCGTTGTCGAGGATCCCGTACGGCGCGGTTTCGTCGGCGAAACGATGCCCGTCCGGGTCCAGCAGCACCGTCCAGCCCGGGAGTAATGCCTCGTTGACGAAGGTCCCACCCGGGCCGAGCGTGCGCAGCCCGCGGTCGTGTCCGGTGATCTGCGCGCCGACGCTCGCCGCGAGGTCGAGCGCGTCGCCGCGGGCACCGTCGTGCCCGATGTACCAGGTGCGCTCGGGGTCCCAGGCCGACGGGAACAGCGCGGCGAGTTTGTCCGGTGAGGCCCCGAACCCACCGGTCGCGAGCACGACCGCCCCCGCAGTGATCTCGTCGCTCCCGACGGCCACCCCGACAACGCGATTGGCCGCGACAAGCAAGCGGTCCACCCGTTGCCCGAGAGCGATATCGATGTCCGCCGCGGTCGCCGCACGGTGCAGGGCATCGATGAGCCCCTGCCCGCCGCCGTCGACAGCGTGCGAGCGCGGTACCCGCTCCTCGCCGCCGAAGATCAGTCGCTCGAAGAACGGGACGCCGTGGGCCGCGAGCCAGTCGATGGTCTCGCCGCTGTGGCGAGCGAAGCGGCGCACCGGCCCAGCAGCGATGTCCCAGCGCATCAGCGAGCGGTAGTCGACGAAGAGGTCGTCGGGGCCCTCGGTGATCCCGGCCGCGGCCTGGATCGCGCTACGGCTGCCCATCACGATCCCGCCCGACAGGCGCGAGGATCCGCCGACCGCAGCCGAGCCCTCCGCGATCAGCACCCGCCTCGCCCCATGCTCGACGGCGCTCAGCGCAGCGCACAACCCCGCGGCGCCGGAGCCCACGATCAGGACGTCGACGTCACTGGCCGTGGAGATCCGCTCGCTGCGCTCGTTCATGATGACTCCGCGGTCAGCAGGTTCTCCCTGATGCGTTCGGCCTCGCCTGCCGCACCCAGGTGGGCGAGGTAGCCCGGAATCGAACCCCATCGCTGGTCCAGGGCGTCGAGGAAGGCGGCGAGGCACGCGCGCGGGGTTCGAATGAAGGACTGCCGATGGCTTTCGGTCGTCGGGGCGTCATGCGGTTCGTGTTCGTCGAGGTAGGCGAGCAGGCGCTCCATGCCGGCGCCGCTGGCCTCGAAGTCGTCGAGCACGAGGTCGCGGGGCACCCCGAGGGTCTCCTGAAGCAACGCGACCACGACCCCGGTCCGGTCGCGGCCCGCGGCACAGTGGATCAGCGTGGGTTCGTGGGAGGCCTCGGCCAGTGCGCGCCAGAGCGCTCGCCCGACGTCGGCGTCGTCGAGGAAACTCAGGTAGGTCTGCGCGGCGAAGTCCGGCTCGCAGTAGCGGTGCTCGTTCCCCGGCGCCGGGAGCTGCGCCAGGACCGGGCAACGGACATGGCGGACCTTCAGGGTTTCCCAGGTCGCGGCCCCGCGCAGGTCGATCTCGCCCGGCGTCCGAAGGTCGACCACGGTGCGCAGGCCGAGCCCGCGCAAGCCCTCGACGTCGGCGTCGGTGGCGCGGACGGGGGCGTCGGCGCGGTACAGGCGAGCTGTGCGCACGCGTCGACCGTCGGCAGCCGGTAACCCACCGACGTCGCGGATGTTGAACACCCGCTCGAACCGCAGCTCGCGCACGCGCGCTCCTCGGTCGCTTGCCCTGGACCGGAAAATACTCTAGAAACCTATCATTCAGCACGCGACTAAAGCTCGGCCCGGATGGAGTGCCCGATGGCGCAGCAGATCCCGGCCGTGGACTATCTGGTCCTCGGTGCGAGTCCACACCTTCAGGCTTGGGTGTGCCAGTCCTGCTCGGCGTCCTACTTCGACCGGCGCAACGCCTGTGCCCGGTGCTTCGGTGTCGAGTTCGTGCGTGCCCCGCTGCCGACCGAGGGCGTCATCCGGGCCTTCACTCGCGTCGAGCGCGGAGCCAAGCAGCCCTTCACCTCGGTCGTCGTCGATCTGGGTGGGGGAGCCACGGTCAAGGCCAACCTGCGCGGCGTGGACGATCCGGGGCAGATCACCGCGGAGTTGAAGGTGCGCATGGTCACCTTCGTGGCCGGCGTCGATGACGACGGCGTCGAGGCTGTGGCGTTCGCCTTCGAACCTGCCGGGGGTGGGGCATGAGCAACGTCTGGATCGTCGGCACGCACATGACGCGGTTCGGTCGTTTCGGTGACAAGGACCTGATGGACCTGGCTGTCGAGGCCACCCAGGGTGCGCTCAAGGATGCGGACTCGAACCTGGCCGCCGTCGATGTGCTGGCGGTGGGCAACCTCTACGAGGCCACCAGCCACAACGGCCAGCGGCTGCAACAGGCGATGGGCCAGACCGGCATTCCGGTCTACAACGTGGTCAATGCCTGCGCGACCGGCGCGACCGCCGTGCGCGTCGCGATGATGTCGATCCTGGCGGGGGAGTCCGAGGTCGGCCTCGCGGTCGGCGTCGAGCAGATGGGCAAGATGGGCATGCTCGGCGGGGGCAAGAAGCGGGACGAGAAGAAGGTGTTCACACCCAAAGGTCGCCGCGGGTCCGTCGTCAAGGCCGAGGGTCTGTTCGGCACCAATCTGATGCCGGGGGTGTTCGCCCAGGCGGGAACCGAGTACGCCCTCAAGCATGGTGTGACGCAGACTCAGTTCGCCCGGGTGGCGCACAAGAACCACTTGCACTCGACGCTGAACCCGTTGGCCCAGTACCAGAAGGAATTCTCGCTTTCCGAGATCCTCACGGCCGAGACCATAGCCTGGCCGAACACGTTGCCGATGTGCTGCCCGACGGGCGACGGCGCGGCCGGCGTGCTGCTCGTCTCCGACGCCAAGCTCGCAACGCTGGACCCCGACGTCCGGCGCCGCGCAGTGAAGATCTCCGCCTCGATCCTCACCTCGGATCCCTACGTCGACGGCGGCCAAGTGCAGTCCGACATCAACACCCTGACCCGCAACGCGGCCGACCAGGCGTACGCAAAGGCCGGTATCGGGCCGGCGGACCTCGACCTCGTCGAACTGCACGACTGCTTCGCCACCGCGGAGCTGCTGCACTACGACAACCTGCGGCTCTGTGAGCCGGGGGCCGCGGGGGAGTTCATCGACTCCGGCGCGCCGTACCGGGACGGCCGGATCCCGGTGAATGTCTCCGGCGGGCTGCTGTCGAAGGGGCATCCGCTCGGCGCGACGGGGGTCGCGAATCTCTACGAGGTCGCCACCCACCTGCGCGGCGAGGCCGGAGCACGCCAGATCCCCGGCGCGCGGGTCGGGATGACCCACGTCATCGGCCTGGCCTCGGCCTGCGCCGTCCACATCCTCGAAGCCCGCGCCTCCTGACCCCTCCGTGGCCCCGGTCCTGTGCTCATTACTGCGCAGCGGCACCTCTGTGATGCGCCAGGGGTCAGATCTGGGCTCCAGATCGCGCCCGAATTTGACCCGGTGCGCAGTAATGAGCTGGGGGCTCGTACGGCCTACGGTGGCGTCGTGAGCTACGCCGCGCTCCTGCTGGAGGTTGCCGACGGGATCGGGGAGCTGCGCCTGTCCCGCCCGGAGCTGCTGAACCGCTTCGACGAGGTGCTGCTCGGCGAGCTCGGCCCGGCGTTGGCCGAGCTGAGCGCCGACCCGCGGGTGCGGGCGGTGATCTGGACCTCCACCGGTAAGCATTTCTCCGCCGGGGGAGATACCGACGAGATTCTCGCCGGGCACGCCGACCCCGAGCACCTGGCGGCGGGCATCGCCCGCGGCAAGGCGCTGTACCGGGCGGTTGCCGGCTTCGGCAAGCCGCTGGTCGTCGCCCTGCACGGGCATACCTTCGGGGTCGCGACCAGCCTCGTTCTGCTCGGCGACGCGATCGTCACGACGCCGACGGTGCGGATCGCGGACCCGCACGTGCACCTGGGCCTGGTGGCAGGGGACGGCGGCGCGATCTCCTGGCCGATCAACATGCCGCTGGCCCGGGCCAAGCGTCATCTGCTCTGGGGCGAACCGATGACGGGGCAGCAGGCGTTCGACCTCGGGCTGGTATCGGACCTGGTGCAGAGCGCGGATGAGGTTCGCGCGGCGGCGTTCGCTCTCGCGGCCCGCGTCGCGGCCCTTCCGCCGGTCGCCGTGCAGTTGACGAAGGCAACGCTCAACGCCGGACTCGCCGTCCGCATCGACGAACTCCTCGATATCGGCTTCGCCCACGAGGCGACCAGCAACTGCACCGCCGACGTGCTCGAAGCGGTCGCCGCGTTCAAAGAAGGCAGGCCCGGGCGATGGATCGGCGCATGAGCGCGGAGCTGACCGCGCGTCTGGAGGCGCTGTGGGGAACCGAGGCCGTCGCCGCCGAGTACGCCGGGCACACCGGGTTCGCGTTCGCTCCTCATCCGACCGAGTTCGACGAGCTGTTCGTCGGGGCGCAGCGATGGGCGGATCGCGAGTTTCTGGTCCAGGGGGATCGGCGCATCACCCACGGCAGATTTCACCGGGCGGTGCCGGTCGCCGCGGAGATCCTGGCCCGGGCCGGGGTAGGCGCGGGTGATCGGGTGCTCCTGCTGTCCTACAACTGTGCAGAGTTCGTGCTTGCGACGTGGGCGTTGTGGTGGCTCGGCGCGGTGCCGGTCTACGCAAACCGATGGTGGAGCCCGGTCGAACTCGAGCACGCCGTCGCGCTGACCCGCCCCGTCCTCGCGCTGACCGATCACCCGGACTGGCGTCCGGAGAATCTGATGGTGCGTCCGCTCACCGAGCTGAGCCCCGCCATCGGCGCCACCGCGGAACGTCGGTGCGTGCGGGGCGCCGAGGAGGACGCGCCGGCGCTGATCCTGTTCACCTCGGGTAGCTCCGGTGTTCCCAAGGCCGTCGTGCTCTCGCGACGTGCGGTGATCGCGAATCAGCACAACATGATGCGCCGCACCGGCCGGCTCCCGCAGGACCTGGACGCGTCCCGCCCGCAGACCGTCACGATGGTCTGCACGCCGCTGTTCCACGTCGGCGGCGTCGGCAACATCCTGCTCGCGCTGCTCACCGGCGCGAAGCTTGTCTTCAACGCCGGACGCTTCGATGCCGCGCAGGTGCTCGAGCTGATCGAGGCCGAGGGCGTGCACAGCTTCGCCGGCGTGCCGACGATGGCTGCGCGGTTGATCGATCACCCGGACTTCGCCCGCCGGGACCTGACCTCGTTGCGTGCGCTGCCGATGGGCGGAGCGCCGGTGCCGGCAAAGCTGCTCGCGACCCTGGCGGAGCGCCTGCCACAGCTGGGGCGCGGCGGGCTGGGCAACACGTGGGGGATGACCGAGTCCGGTGGATTCCTCGCCTCGGCGGGCGCGACGGACCTCATCGAACGGCCGGGCACGGTGGGGCGCGCGACGTCCTGTGTCGAGCTGCGCATCGCCGAGCCCGGCCCGGGCGACGTCGGAGAGGTCGTCGTCCGCGCCCCGACCGTGATGCTCGGCTATCTGCGCGCCGACGGCGGACTCGACGGAGTCGACGCCGAGGGGTGGCTGCGGACCGGCGACCTCGGTCGTCTGGACGTCGACGGATACCTTTACCTGACCGGGCGCGCCAAGGACGTCGTGATCCGGGGCGGGGAGAACATCGCCTGTGCGCACGTCGAGGCAACGATCCTGACGCACCCCCAGATTTCGGAGGCTGCCGTGTTCGGGATCGATCATGAGGATCTGGGTGAGGAGCTTGTTGCTGTCGTGCGGCACAGCACCGGTCCGGCCCCGACGATGGAGGAATTGCGCGCCTTCCTCCGGGTGCGCTTGGCCTACTTCGAGGTTCCCAGCCAGTGGCGCATCTCGGGCGAGCCGTTGCCGACCTTGGCCGGGGAAAAGGTCGACAAGAAATCCTTGCGTGCCACCTTCGTCGGGAGTGGGTGACATGCAGCTCTCGGACGCCGACGAGTTCTTCACCCACCAGACCTCGCTGCCGCACGCGATGGTCGCCAGCAGCGACCCGACCTGGCGCGAGCGGTACTGGATCAGCGTCCAGGACGTCGCCGGCGGGGACACGGTCCTGACTCTGGGTCTGGGCAAGTACCCGAACACCGACGTGATGGAGGCGTTCGTTGCGCTCTCCCACGCCGGCACCCAGCGCAACCTTCGGCTCTCGCGCACGTTGCTGCCGCGCTCGACCGAGATGGCGGTAGGGCCGCTGCGCGTCGAGGTCGTCGAACCGATGCGCCACCTGCGCCTGATCTGTGACGAGCGCGCCGGCTCCGGGATCGCCTTCGACATCGACTGGCGCGCGCGCACCGAGCCGCTGCTGGAGGGGCGGTTCTTCCAGATCAGCCGGGCGCGGGTCACCTACGACGCGATCCGCTACGTCCAGCACGGCCGGGCCTCGGGCACGCTGAGTGCGCCGGGGCTCGAGGCCGTGTTGACCGAAGACACCTGGTGGGGCGAGCGGGACCACTCGTGGGGGACGCGCCCCTTGCCCCGCGCCCCGGGGATGCCGCCCGGGGAGCGCCCGCAGTGGCGGATGCTGTTGTTCGCCCCGTTGCAACTGCCGGACTTCGGGCTGCACCTGTACCTGCAGGAGGCCCCGGGCGGTCAGGCCGTGCACCTGTCGGCCGGACTGACCCCGGCGGTCGGTGGCCAGCCGTTCGACGCGGCGATCATTGCCGTCGAGCACGACCTGACCTGGATCGCCGGCGCCGTGGCCCCGACGCTGTCCGGCGGGACCCTGGTGCTGCGGATGTCCGACGGGCGCGCCCTGCAGTTCGGGTTGCGCACGTTGCCCGGGCGCGCGCACCTACGCGGTGGCGGTTACGAGGGCTGGAACGGCTGGTTCCAGGGGCAGTGGCGCGGGGAGGACACGGCGGAGTCTGACGTCTGGGATCTGACCGACGACGCGCAGCTCTACCGCTACGCCAAGGCCGGCAGCGATCACCTCGTCGAAGTCAGCCATGACGGTCAGGTCGGCTACGGAATCGTCGAGTACATGGTGCTTCCCGGCTACCACCGCTACCCCGAGGCCCTGCCCCCCGCCCGCGCCCGATGATCGCCGCCCGATGATCGCCGCCCAAGAACTCGTAGCGTCCGAAGGAGCGGTTGCTATAGCGACCACTTCTTCGGACGCTACGGAAGCAGTGGCGCGATGAGCGCGTTGCGGGATCAGCTGACGGCGTTCCTCACCCACGAGCTCGGGCGCGACGTCGAGGTCGACGAGCCGCGTCTGCTCGGTGGGGGAAGCTCCAAGGCGAACTGGGCCGTGAGCGCGCGCTGGTCCGTCCAGTTCGGCGCGGAGTGGGAGCCGGCCGGTGGCGAGCTGATCCTGCGTCAGGAACCGGCGGCGGGTGTCGTGACGACGGGCCTCGCGCAGGAATTCGCGCTCCTGCGGGCACTGAACGGCGACGCGCGTGCTCCCGGCGTGTTGTGGCTCGACGGCACTGCCCAGTGGTTCGACCGGCCGTCGATGCTCTCGTTCCGGCATCCGGGCCGCGCGGACCGCTCGGTGCTGCGCGGCCGCGATCCGCTCGGGCTCGGAGCCGACGGCCAACGCGCGTTGGCCGGTGATTTGGCAGATCTGCTCGCCGCCGTGCACGCGGTTCCGCGTGCCCGGGTGGCCGATGCGTTGCCCGACCCGGGGCCGGACTCTGCGCGGTCGGAGCTGGCGCGTTGGGGGGAAGAGCTGGACGGTCTCGACCGGGGTGGCGGCGACCTCGCGCCGGTCCGGGACTGGCTCCATGCCCACTGCCCCGATCCGGCCCGCACGCGCCTCGTGCACGGCGACTTCCGCCCGGCCAACGTCCTGGTCGACGATGGCCGCATCAGCGCTCTGCTGGATTGGGAGCTGGCCCACTTCGGGGACCCGTGCGACGACCTCGGCTGGTACACCTGCTCGATCTACCGGGCCGAGCACTTCCCTGCCGGCTGGGGCGTCGAGGACTTCCTGGCCCGCTACGTCGACGCCGGTGGGCGCGCGCCCGAGCCGGAGCGGCTGCGGTTCTGGCAGGTGCTCTCGGTCTTCCGCCTCGCGGTCATCGCGATCCGCGCCGCCCGCAACATCGAGCTCGGGCTGGCCGAGGGAACCCCGCCGCCGGTGGACCGCGTGATAGCCCAGGCCATCGCCGACATCGCCTGACGCAGCGGCATGAATGCCCAGGTGACGCGACACGCCGAGCGCGGTCCGGCGTGTCGTCGCAGTCTCAGCATGCATGCCGCGCCGACGCCTCAAGAACGCGCCGAGGGGTGCTGGGGTGTCAGTCGCCGGTGGCGGCCCGGAGCCGCGCCAGGACCTCGGTGAGGTCGGCGCGATCGGCGGGGGAGGTGCCGGCGAGGCCGAACTCGAAGGCGCTCAGCGACGCCGAGGCTTCTCGGACGAGGTCGCGGCCGTCGTCGGTGATCGTGACCAGGGTCGCGCGGCGATCGGAGGGGTGGGGGCCGCGCACAAGCAGGCCGCGAGCCTCCAGTCGGTCGGTGGCCAGCGTCGCGGTGGTGGCGTGCACGAGCAAACTGCGCGCGAGGCGCGAGACCGAACGGGTGCCGGAGCGGGAGAGCTGCAAGGTCATCAGCAACATGTAGTCCGTCAGATTGAGCTTGTGCTTTTTGAGCTCGTCCTCGATCGCGACGCTCATCAGCCGGTGGAAACGCAGCACCGAGCTCATCGCGATGAAGGCGTCCTCGCCGTCCCCGAGGCCTTGCTCGCGCCAGAACAATCGGGCCCACTCGACCGGATCGGCGTCGCGCGCGGGCGCGGATTCTCCTCCTGCGGCCTGCGCGGTCATACCTGCTCCTTGCCGCAAGTCCGGGGAGTACAAGCGCCGCCCAACTCTATCGCAGACTGAAATGTCTATGCTAAGACTGTTGAGGACTAGACTATTTTTGCGCCTGCCGATGAGCGGGCGCGCCGGCGGCGAAGGACTACATATGGGACACCTGGACGGACGGGTCGCGATCGTCACCGGAGCGGGCCGCGGCATCGGTCGTGAGCACGCCCTCCTGCTCGCCGCCGAGGGCGCCAGGGTCGTCGTCAACGACCTGGGCGGTGCCCATGACGGCACCGGCGGCGCAGCCGGGCCGGCCGAGGACGTCGCCGCCGAGATCCGCGCAGCCGGCGGTTCGGCGTTCGCCAATGGCGATGACGTCGCGGACTCCGCCGGCGCCGACCGGCTCGTCGCCCAGGCAATTGCCGAGTTCGGCCGCCTCGACGTCGTCGTCAACAACGCCGGCATCCTGCGCGACCGCGTCCTGGCCAACCTCACCGACGACGACTGGGACCTGGTGGTCCGGGTCAATCTGCGCGGAACCTTCACCGTCACCCGCGCCGCAGCCATCTACTGGCGCGCGCAGTCCAAGGCCGGTGAGGCGGTGAACGCCTCGGTGATCAACACCTCGAGCGAGTCCGGGATCTTCGGCAACCCCGGCCAGGCCAACTACAGCGCCGCCAAGGCCGCGGTGGCCTCCTTCACCCAGGTCGCAGCCAAGGAGCTGAAGCGCTACGGGGTTCGCGTCAACGCGATCACCCCGCAGGCCCGCACCCGGATGACCGAGTCCGCGTTCGGTGACGCGCTCGCCGCGAAGGAAGGCACGTTCGACCGCTGGAACCCCGCCAACATCAGCCCGTTCGTCGCCTACCTCGCCACCGCGGACTGCGAACTGACCGGTGAGGTCTTCATGGTCGGCGGCTCCCGGGTGCACCGCATCAAGCCGTGGGAGAAGGATCCCGACTGGAAGTTGGACACCGAGGGCCGCTGGAGCATCGAGGCCCTCGCGAAGACCGTCGCCGAGGTCGGGGTGCCACGCGCGGCCGGCTGGACCGCGAACCCGGACAAGGCCTGAAGGGCAGCACGTGAGGATGACTGCGGACGACCCGGAGCTGGCCGAGGCGAAGATGCCGGAGGAGGTGATCACCGAGGAGATGATCGCCAAGATGCGCGAGAAGGTCGGCGCCCAGCTGCGCATCGACCACTCGATCAACAACGAGGAGGCCACCCGGATCGCGGTGCTGAAGTTCGCCGGTGGCATCGGCGACATCAACCCGCTCTGGACCGACGCCGAGCGCGGCACGGCCTCGGCCTGGGGTGCCCCCGTGGCGCCGCCGTCGTTCGTGATCGGCTGCTTCTCCGGCATCCAATTCGGTTGGCCGGGGTTGGGCTCGTTCCACAACGCCACCCAGATGGAACTGCTCGCGCCGATCTACTGGGGCGACAAGATCACCGCGACCTGTCACTACGACGGGTTCACCGGACCGGTCCAGAGCAATTTTGCCGGCCGGATGATGACCGACCACATCGTCAACCGCTACACCAATCAGCGCGGCGAGTCGGTGGCCGAGATCCGCTGGCAGGTCATGAACTTCGAGCGTGCGGCGGCGAAGGACAAGCGCTCGCAGCGGAAGCTGGAGATCCCGCATCGCTGGAGCGAGTCCGAGATCGAGGCCATCGAGGCTCAGGTGCTCGCCGAACAACCCCGGGGAGCGATACCGCGGTACTGGGAGGACGTCGAGGTCGGGCAGGTGCTCGAGACCCTGACCAAGGGTCCGATCGGGCTCACCGACGAGGTCGCCTTCATCGCGGGCGGCGGTACCCCGATCCCGCGCCTGAAGGCGCACGCCGCCTCGCTGCACGACTACGCGGCACACCCGGCGTGGTCGTTCCGCGACCCGGTGACGGGTGCTCAGGAGCCGATTTACGCCGTGCACTACAACAAGGGCGCCGCCAACGCGATGGGGGTGGCCTTCCAGTACGACGTGGGCTTTCAGCGCCAGTGCTGGCAGGTGCAGTTGATGACGCACTGGTGCGGCGACGACGGCTGGGTCGCCGCGCTGACCTCCCAGTACCGTGGATTCGTCTACCTCTCCGACGTCGTGACGCTGGGCGGCGAGGTCACCGACAAGCGCGTCGAGGGCGAGGAGCACCTGGTCGAGGTGAGCACCTTCGCGCGCAACCAGCGTGGTCAGGACGTCATGCCCGGTACCGCCACCATCGCCCTGCCGACTCGGACGGGCACCTCGCCCGCCGGCAGGCGGGCGCGTAGCAATACCTGAGGAGCCCGATGAGCGAGATCGAGCGCACCGTCCTCGTCGAGCGCGTCGACGGCGTCGCGACAATCACCCTGAACCGCCCACATCGCAAGAACGGCGTGACGACCTCGAGTGTCGAGGAGTTCATTGCCGCGCTGGCCTCCGTCGAGGCGAACCACCGGGACCGGGTGCTGATCCTGACCGGGGCCGGCGGTGCGTTCTGTTCCGGCATGGATTTGGCTGAGCCGATGCTGCCTGACGAGTTGACGTTCATGCGGCGGATCGCGGTCATCTGCACGACGTTGCACGATCTGCCGATCCCGACGATTGCGAAGGTGCGCGGGCCGGCCGTCGGATTCGGGGCGAATCTTGCGCTGTGCTGCGACCTGGCGGTTGCTGCCGAGGATGCGATGTTCGGGGAGTTGTTCGCCGATCGCGGACTGAGTCTCGACGGGGGCGGCTCCTGGTCGCTGCCGCGACTGCTCGGCCCGCAGAAGGCGAAGGAGATCGCGTTCTTCGGCGCCCGCATTTCTGGCACCGAGGCGGCTGCGATCGGGATGGTCAACCGCGCCGTGCCCGAGTCCGCGCTCGATGGCGAGGTCGCCGCGTGGGCGGCCCGCCTGGCCGCCGGACCCCGGCGTGCGCTCTCTGCGATGAAGGCGCAACTGAACAAGGCCTACGAAACCTCGTTCGCGGCGGCGTTGGAGTCCGAGGCCGTCGCGCAGGCGATGTGCGCGCGCTCACCTGAGGTCAAGGAAGGCGTCGCCGCCTTCATGGAGAAGCGCGCGCCGGACTTCCGCTCCGTCGACAAGGCGTAATGTCCGACTAGATGTGGCCTATGGCGCTCGTTTGGTCGGACGCAATACACAGGGTGCGGGCTCAGATCCCCATCAGCTCGCGGTAGAGCGCGTAGAAGTGGCGAATCTTCGTCTCCTGGTAGGCGCCGAAGCTGACGCCGGGCTTGTGCGCCACCAGCGTGCGCAAGCCCTTCTGGACGAAGCCGAGGTTGTACTCGTCCTGGAAGAACACCCGCGCCAACGGGCCGAGTTCGGTGGCCTCCAGGAAGGATTCGTCGATCCCAAGCCGGCGGACCGACGCCTCGGCCGGTCGCTCCCCGACGAAGGGGGAGAGCACGAGCACTTCCATCAGGGCGGTGTCCGGGTCCGCGCCGTGCGGGCGGAAGCGGTAGCAGGTGCGGTTGTAGGAACCCCACGGGTGGAAGTTCGGGAACGCGGTGTAGAAGAACGTGTCGACACACTCGGAATCTGACAATGCATCAGCTTTGGTGCTGAGCGAGTCACGCATCCGGGTACGGGTGGCCTCAGCTATCACGGTGCGGGCGCGGGTGTCATCGGGCAACGTCAGGATCGGGGCATCGTCCAGGCCCAGGCCCATCATCGCGTCGAAGATCTGCTGCTCGGTCGGGGTGTAACCCAGGTGTGGGCTCGGCGTCCCTCGCGGCGTGATGGCCCGGCTGACCCATCCCCAGGCGTCGTACTGGGAGTTCGCGTCGCCGATGCCCCGAAGCAGTTGCGGGTGCGTGGTGACGACGTGGAAGGACTCCATGAAGGCTTCCTGGGCGACCTTCCAGTTGCACGGCAGCACCTTCTCCACGTGCGCCTCGGTATAGCGCCCTGCCAGATCCCAGTGCTCCAGCTCGCTCAGTACTCCGAGATACTCGGTCAGCGGCACTTGATCGGGGTTCAGGCAGACGAAGACGAAGCCGCCCCAGGACTCCACGCGGACCTGCGGCAATGCGAAGCCGGCGTCGTCGACCTGGGGGAAGTCCCAGCGCGCAGGCACTCGGGCCAACGTCCCGTCGAGGTTCCAGCAGAAGCCGTGGAACTGACAGGCGATCTCGTGCACGGGCCCATCGGCATCGCGCAGCTGACGGCCGCGGTGCAGGCACGCGTTGTAGAAGCCCCGCAGCTCGCCGTCGGTGCCGCGCACCAGCAGGATCGAGAGGTCGGCGATGTCGTAGACCACGGTGTCTCCGGGATTCGCGACCGCAACCGAGCGGCACGCGAACTGCCAGACCGTGCGCCAGATCCGGTCGCGCTCCAGGGCGACAATGTCGGCATCGAGGTAGAACCGGGCCGGGATGTCCGCTATCCCGAAATCTGACTGTCCTTCACGGCGCAGGAAGGCGGGAACCGGGCGGGTGTCGGCGTCAAGGAGATCCTGATAACTCGGGCCCGGGCTGCGGGCGCTCACCCGGAGCGCTCCGCTTCGACGCCGTCGCTGCGCGCAAATCCGATCAGATGCCGGGACGCCGGGGTGTAGCCGTTGGTCCCGACCCAGCGGCACAGCTCGGCATCCGCCGTGCGCACCTCGCCCGAGAGCCAGGAACCGCGGAAGTCGAAGATTCCGCGAAGCTCGTCCTTGATGACCTCGACGCGGCCATCGCCGAGGTCGGCGTACACCGCGCCGCTGAACGGATGCTCCAGCCGGTAGGCCATGAGAATTAGTCTAGGGCTCAGCTAGCGAGCGGTGGAGTACCCGCGGACATGAGACCCTGAGGCCGATGAGCGGCGAGACGACGGACGGCGACGCGCGGGCCGAGGAGGTTCCGACAGGCGACCCCGCAGCCGACAAGCCGACCGCCGCGCGCCGGGGCCAGGTCCTGACGCCGTGGGAGGGCCACGCCACCCGCGCCGACAAGATCATTTTGAGCGCGATCGTCGTCTCGGGTATCTACGGGCTGGCGACGTTGCCCCTGATCCCCTGGCTGCTGGCCAACCACCCGGTCCTGCTCGGCGCGCTGCGCGGGGGCATGACCGCGATCGTCAACCTCGGGGCGCTGGCCCGCGTCGGCGAGGTGCCGATCCTGCTCGCCCTGTTCGTCGGGCTTCCGGCGACCATGATGTTCGACTGGGCCTACTGGTGGGCGGGGCGACGCTGGGGCGAGCGCGGGATGCACATGATCCTGGGCGAGTCCCCGAAGACTGAGCAACGCCTCGCCAAGGTCAAGCGCATCTCCGAGCGGTGGGGCCCGGCCGCCGTGCTCACCGCGTACTTCCTGCCCATCCCGACCGCGCTGATCTACGTCGCGGCCGGCTGGGCGGGCATGAGCCTGGGCACCTTCCTCGTGCTCGACCTGCTGGGCACGATGCTCTGGCTCGGGCTGTTGTGCGGCCTCGGGTACTGGATCGGGCAGTCTGCGGTGGACGCCGTGGAGGCCTTCTCGGACTACTCGCTGTGGATCACCATCGGGCTCGTCGCCGCGGTGATGCTGCGTCAATTCTGGATCGCCCGCCACCGATGAACTTCACGATCACGCAGGCGCGAACGGCCCTGATCGAACTCATGCCGACGATTGCGGAGTTCATCGCCGTGCGCGCGGACGCTGCCGAGTTCGGCACCGGCCGTGATCGCCTGAACGAGTTGATGCGTGACATCCAGGCGAGCGGCGCCGACGTCAAGGGCTTCGCGCCTCTGCTGCTGGACTTCGCCGCGCAGTACGAGGGCGAGACGGTGCTCTTGTGCTGGCTCGAGGGTGACCTCGGCCTGGCCTGGTACCACCGCCCGGACCTCGGCTTCGCCGGGCGGCGGCCCCTGCCCTTCGACGCCTGATCAGCGCGGCGCCATCCGGATGGCGCCGTCGAGGCGGATCGTCTCGCCGTTGAGCATCGGGTTGGTGACGACGTGGGCGACGAGCGCGGCGAACTCGACGGGGTCACCCAGACGCGAGGGATGCGGGACCGACGTCTCCAACGAGGCGATCGCCTCCGGCGGCAGGCTGTCGAACAGCGGGGTCTTGAACAGGCCCGGGGCGATGGTGCAGACGCGGATCATGGTCGAGGCCAGGTCGCGGGCGATCGGCAAGGTCATGCCCACGATGCCGCCCTTGGAGGCGGAGTAGGCGGCCTGCCCGATCTGGCCGTCGAACGCGGCGACCGAGGCGGTGTTGACGATGACGCCGCGCTCGCCGTCGACCGGCTCGGCCTGCGCCATGCGGGCCGCGGCGAGGCGGATCACGTTGAACGTGCCGATCAGGTTGATGGTGATCGTGCGCTCGAACTTCTCCAGGTCGTGCGGGCCGTCCTTGCCGATCGTCTTGATCGCGTAGCCCATGCCGGCGCAGTTGATGACAATGCGCAGCGGAGCCAGCGCGCTGGCGGCGTCGACGGCGGCCTGCACGGCCTCGGCGTCACGCACATCCGCGCCGGCGAACACGACCCCGTCGCCCAGGCCCTTGGCGACCGCTTCTCCCTCGGAGGAGGGCAGGTCGACGATGACGACCTTCGCGCCTGCCGCGTGCAGGTTTCTGACGGTGGCCAGACCGAGGCCCGAGGCCCCACCGGTGACCAGGGCGGAGCTACCAGAAATGTTCACGCGCTCTCTCTTCTCGGTCGGACTGCCGTAACGTCAGCGAGAGCGAGCGTGATGGCGCGCGCTCTCGCTGACGTCCTGGTCGGTCAGGGCTGACTGCTTGGCTTCGAGCATGCCATTGCCGGCTCAGAACCCCGGACGCGGGGCGCGCTTGACGTAACCGCCGGCATCGACCGGCAGCTGGACGCCGGTGATCCAGCGAGCCTGCTCCGAGAGCAGGAACAGCACCGCGTCGGAGACATCGCCGGCCTCGATCCACGGCGTCGGCATCGCGTTCATCGCGGGGAAGGCGGCCCGGGCATCCTCGGCGGTCGGGTTCTCCAGGTCAGGGCGGAAGATCTGGTACATGGCCTCGTTCTGCAACATCGGGGTGTCGACGTTGGTCGGGTGCACCGCGTTGATGCGGATGCTCATCGGGGCGAGCACCTTGGCCGCGGTGTGCACGTAGCTCGCCAGGGACTGCTTGGCCCACGCGTAGCCCATCCCGCCCAGGCCTGCGGTCTCGGCGGTCCCGGGCAGCAGCGAGGCCAGGCTTCCGGTCGCGACGATCGCGGCGCCGGGCCCCAGATGGGGAAGCGTCGCGCTGACGGTGTGCATGATTCCGGCGAGGTTGACATCCGCGGTGTCGAAGAACGCGGCGGGGCAGTTGTTGGACAGCGGGGCGATCCCCGCCTGCGCGATGACATGGGTGATGGCGCCGAGTTCGTCCACGCCGATGCGTACCGCCTTCGCCAGCGTGGTTCGGTCCCGGACGTCAGCCTGGCCCAGCACCGCGCGGCGCCCGAGGCTGGAGACGAGCCGCCCGGTCTCCGCGAGGTCGTCCTGGGTAGCGTTGGCGTAGCCGGAAATGTCCAGGCACGCATCGACGCCGATGATGTCGGCGCCCTCTTCGGCGAGGCGGATCGCGTGGCTGCGGCCCTGCCCGCGCGCGACGCCGGTGATGAACACGACGGCGCCGGCGAAGCGCTGGCCGGTGACGTGGGTGCTGGACGTGGTCATTCGGTACCTTCCCGGCCGCTGGCGCAGGCAATCAGCATCGCGAGCAGCGGGCGCTCGCAGGCGAGTTCGATCAGGCCCTGGTGCAGGGCGGCGGCGATCGCCTCGGGGTCGGCGGTGACGACGGGCAACTCCGGGCGCTCTGCCGGGGTGAACACCGAGACCGGCGCGCTCTCGCGGGCCCACTCGGCGAGAGTGCGCAAATCGACCGACTCCGACTCCGACCAGGCGCGCAAGGTCAGGGCCCCCTCGCGGATCTCGCCGAGGGACCCATCGACCGTCACCGTGCGGCCCTGCCACGCCGCAGCCAGTCCGGTGCCGACACCGACCACGGCGGGGACCCCGAGTTCGCGGCTGACGACCGCGGCGTGCGAGGTCGCCCCGCCCATCTCGGTGACGACCGCGGCCGCGGCGATCATGCCGTGCACATCATCGGGCGAGGTCGTCTCGCGGACCAGGATCACTGCGGCGCCGGTATCGGCCAGATCGACGGCCGCGTCCGGGTCGGTGACCACCACACCGCTGCCCACGCCGGGAGAGGCGGCCAAGCCCGATCCGAGCAGGGCGGCCGCAAGACGGTCTTCGGGTTGAAGGGCCGGCTGCAGCAGGGTGCGCACCTGATCAGGCGTCACCCGGGCGACCGCGGTGACGTGGTCGATGAGCCCTTCGCTGGCCAGGGCGATTGCCAGGCGGACGGCGGCCTGCGGGGAGCGCTTGGCGACGCGGGTCTGCAACAGCCACAGCGTGCCGTCGGCGATGGTGAACTCGATGTCACAGATGTCGGTGGCCAGGGCTTCCAGGGTGCGACCGGCGCTCAGCAACTGCTCGGCGATCTCGGGCATGACGTCCTGCAGGTGCGCCAGCGGCAGGCAGTCGTGGGTGCCGGAGACGACGTCCTCGCCCTGTCCGCCGGGCAGCCACTCGCCGAACGGTGCAGCGTCACCGGTCACCGGGTTGCGGGTGAACAGCACCCCGGTGCCGGAGTCCTTGGGCAGATTGCCGAACACCATGGCCTGCACCACGACGGCAGTTCCCGCCGACGCATCGAGCTGGTGGTGGGCGCGGTAGGTCTGAGCGCGGGGGGAGTTCCAGGAGGCGAAGACCGCGCCGATCGCCGCGCGTAGCTGACCGAAGGGGTCCGGCGGCACGTCCTGCTCGGCGGCCGTGGCGCCGTCGAGCACGATGCGCCGGTACAGGTGCTCGAACCGGGCGCGGGTGTCGGCCGCGAACTCAGGCCCGATCTCGGCGGCCAGGGCCTCGGTGACGGCGTCGTCCAGGCCGAGGTTGAGCAGGGTGTCCATCATCCCGGGCATGGACAGCGCGGCGCCGCTACGCACGCTGAGCAGCATCGGGTGCGCGCCGCGGCCGAAGGTGCGACCGGTCTCGTGCTCCAGGGCGGAGAGGGCTTCGACGATCTCGGGCCAGACGGTGTCGAGGGCAAGGTCGGGGTTGGCGTGCCAGTCCCGGCACAGCGCAGTGGTCAGGGCGAACGCGGGCGGCACCGGGATGCCCTGGGCACGCATGGCATTGATGCCGAAAGCCTTGTTGCCGAGCACCTCGCGAGGTTGGTCCGTCGTACCGTCCAGGCGGACCAGTAGCGGGACTGCGGTCATCGAGAGGGCTCCTGGAAATCAGGTCAGTGCGCGGGCGGCGGCGAGCAAGCGGGGCACAGCAAGGTCCAGGCAGGCGAAGAACGGATCGTCGGTGGTGCCGGCCAGGTGGCGGGTGTAGCTCGCCTCGAGCAACAGCGCCATTTTCCACAGCGCCAGCACCACGTACCAGTTCAGCTCCGCCATGGACAGCTGTTGGCCCGTCAGTTCGGCGTAGGTGGCGACCAGCGCGGCGCGGTCGGCGAAACCCGGCTCGAGGGTGACCTCGCCGAGCAGCTCGCGAAAGATCGCCGCGTTCGCCGGCGAATCCGGCCAGAAGGCCAGCAAGAACCCCAGGTCCGCGAGCGGATCCCCGAGGGTGGCCATCTCCCAGTCCAGGACCGCGGTGACATCAGCGGTCGTGGGATCGACGAGGACGTTGTCGAGCTTGTAGTCCCCGTGCACGAGCGTGCTTGCCCGCTCGGTGGGCACGGTGGCCATCAGCCAGGCTCGGACCGCCGGCTCGTCGGGGAGCGGCCGCACACCCTGGGCGAGGAACTCCTCGCGCTGGCCGGACCACCGTCGTAGCTGACGTTCCAGGTATCCCCCGACGCGTCCGAGCTTGGCCGCCTCGAACGGTGCCGTCGGCAGAGCGTGCAACTCCGCGAGCGTGGCGACGAGCTCGTGGGAGAGGTGCTCGCGCTTGGCCGGGGTGTCGAGCCAAGCTGGACTTTCCTTGCGGATGGCGACCCCGGGAATACGGGTCATCACGTACGCGGGGCCGACGCTCGCCGCGTCCCCCGCCTCGGCGATGGCGACCACCTGCGGCGTGCGTGTCGACCCGGCCTCGCGCAGGGCCGTCAGCAGCCGGGCCTCCCGCAGCACGTCGTGGGCAGTTGCGGCGAAGGTGCCCATCGGTGGACGACGAAGGATGTAGCGGTCAGGCCCACGGCGCAGCGCGAACACCAGGTTCGAATGCCCGGCCACCAGCGGCTCGAGCTCGATCGGGCCGGCCCCGGGCAGAACCTGCGGCAGCCACGCCATTACCTGCTCGGTCCACACCTGCGTCTGGATTGCCACCCGGCATGTATATCGCCTGAGGGAGCCCTGACCGGTGTCGCGGCCGGTCAGGGCTCCCTCTCTCGTTCACGGCCGGTGTTGCAGCCGGTCCGTGACGGCTTAGAGCTCGGCGTTCAGAAACGCCGGGGTGCTGCGGTCCAGCTCGGGGACCTGGATCCGGCGGGTGAGCTCCAGATCCCGGCGGGCCGCGGCCACCGCCCGGCTGAGCTGCTCGGCCACCCGCAGCTGGCGCGCCAGAATGGCCTGCGCGCGGGCCGCCATCGACGGCGGGATCTGACCGGGCGGCTTCGGGTTGGCCCAGCTGCGGGGTGGACCGGGGTTGTCGCCGGTGAGCATCCGCTCGGCGTGCGCGACGTCGAGTTCGAGTTCGCACAACGCGTTGGACCACGCCTGTTCCCAGATCGAGAACGGCCCCGCGGCCGGCAGGGGTGCGGCGAGCATCAGCTGGCCCGTTCGACGGCGGCCGCGAGACCGGCCTGTGCGGTGACCTCGACGGCGGCAATCCGCCAGGCCTCGGCCAGCGGTGCGATCAGGTCGCCGACGGCGTCGGTTCGCGCGGGGTCCCCGCTGAGGTTCGCCCGCACCAGCTCCGAGTGCAGGAAGCCGTAGAGCGAGGCCAAGGCCTCCGCCCCGGGCCAGGAACCTACCCGCAGGCTCGAGGCCAGCTCGGCGACGATGTCCTGGGCGTGCAGCAACGCGGTGTGGGCACCGTCGCGGTCCCCGGCGCGCTGGGCGGCCGCGCCGCGGGTGAGGTCCAGCACGAGCCGGTCGTAGAGCATCGTGACCAGTCGGGCCGGAGACGCGGTCGCGATGGCGTCGTCGACGAAGCGCGCCCGGGCGGCGGCCTGCACGGCAGTGGTCATGTCGAGCTCCCGGGGGCTGTGGGGGTGAGGAGTGCGTGGGTGATGATCTGAGGGGATGTCATGAGTTGGACCAGGTCGGCAGGGACGCGAGCTGGCCCGAGAGCCAGCTGGACTGCGATTTCAGGCCCGAGAGCGCGGTCTCCATGGCAGAGAACTGCCGCTGCAGCGCTGCCTTGCGCATGGTGAGGCGCTGGTCCCAGCTCTCGATCCGCGTACCGAGGTCCTTGATGGTGGACTCGCGGCCCTGGATCGCCACCGTCAGGCTTCCCGAGGTGGCATCGGTGGCCGCCGACGCTGTTGCCGCGAGCGCGCCGGCGACGCCGATGGACAGGGCCTGTGCACGCTCGGGATCGGTAGCCATCAGGGCGAGGAACTTCGCCCGGTCAAAGGTCAACTTGCCGTTGCGGTCCAGGGCCAGGCCGGCGTCTCCCACGGCGCCGGCATCCGGCACGACGGTGGAGGTGACTCCGAGGGTGGCGGCGGTGAGGGAACGCACGGTGGAGTCGCCGGTCAATGGCCCGCCGCGCTTGGCGACCGGGTCGTACGCGGACACTCGCGCAGCCTCGGACAGGGCGCTGTTGGCCGAACTGACCATGGCGGCCATCCGGTCCGCCAACGACTCCGGGGAGGCTTCCGCGATCACTGACACCCCGGATTCGACCTTGCTGACCGTGAACGAGGTGCCAGGTAGCACGTCGGTGAAGGTGTTGGTGGCCGAGGTGACCTCCAGCCCGCCGCCGAGGTCGATCTTGGCGTCGGTGCCCTGGCGCACCAGGGTCGTGGTGCCGAGTCCGTTGAGGGTGAAGACGTCGGCGGCGCCGGTGTCCTTCGCGGTGACCTGGATCCGGTAGGTCCCGGGTGCGACCTGGATCAGCGTCGCCTGCAGATTCAACGAGGCTCCGTTGACCGCGGTCGCGGTGTTGATCGCTCCGATGAGGCCGGCGGCGGAGTTGGTCGACGCGGTGATCGAGAAGGCCGCACCGTCCTTTGTCCCGGTGAGCAGCGCCGGCCATGCCGGCACGAGCTCGTTGACATCGGCGAAGGTGGTGGTGGCCACGGAGTGGGCGAGGGCGAGCGCGGTGACCTCGAAGTCCAGGCGCCCGGCCAGCGCCTCGGGGCCGGCCGAAGCCTTGACCGCGGTCGAGGACGACGTCGCGGTCGCCGTCGTCCAGGTCTGCGGCTTGGCCAGGATGTCGGCTGCGGCCTTGAGCGAGGCATAACGGGTGTTGAGTCCCTGGAAGGCGCTGACCACCGTCTGTTGGACACTCACCTTGGACTTCAGCGCCGTCTGCGGCGCTGCCTCTGCGCTCATGAGCTGGTTGATCAGGGAACTGGTGTCCAGACCGCTGACCAGACCGTCGACTGACATGCCGACCATGAAGCCCTCCCTTAACCACACTGTCCGTGCTCGCTCGCCGGGCCGTCCGGGGGCTGAGTCGGCGGTGTCGGGAGAGGGGGTTACCTTTCCCGACACCGCCGCGGCGGCTGGTCACCGGATGCGGGGCGGCGACCAGCCGGGATCAGCCGCGCAGGAGCTGAAGGACGCCCTGCGGAGCGGAGTTGGCCTGCGCGAGCATCGCCGTGCCGGCCTGGGAGAGGATCTGGCTCCGGGTGAACTGGACCATTTCCGAGGCCATGTCGGTGTCGCGGATCCGGCTCTCCGACGCGGACAGGTTCTCCACCGCGACGTTGAGGTTGTTGATCGTGTGCTCGAACCGGTTCTGGTAGGCACCGAGCTGGGCGCGAGCGCTGGATACGTTCTTGATCGCGTTGTCCACGTTGTCGATCGCCGACCGCGCGTTGCTGGTGCTGCTCAGGCTGGACGAGGACACCCCGAGGCCGGCGCTGTCGAAGCCGGTCGCGGTGCCGAGGGTGGCCGCCGTGCCGCTCGTCGTGCCGGCGGTCAGGTCCAGGTCGGCCAGGATCGAGTTGCCGGCGCCGCTGGCGCTCACCGCGACCGACGAGCTGGCGCCCGTACTGGCCGAGGTGATCTCCAGAACGCCGCCGTTGAGTGCTGCGGTACCGCTGGCGCCCAGGGCGGTGTTGATGGCGGTGACCACGGTGGCCGCCGCGTCGCCGTCGGCGATGGTGACGTTGACCGCGGTGCCGCCGTCGACGGCGACGGTCAGCGTGCCACCGGTGGTGACCGCACCGGCGGCGCCGTTGCCGACGGCTGCGCCGGCCGTGGCCGCAGCCCCGGTGACGGCGGTGCCGAACGCGGCTGCGGTCAGGGCGACGTCGATCTGGTCGTCGGTGGTGTTGTTGGCGCCGACCTGGAAGTTACCGGAGTACCCGGTGGAGCCGGAGACGCCGACGTCGAGCAGCTTCTGCCCGCCGAAGGACGTGGTCTTGGCGATCCGGTCGAGCTCGCCCTGCAGCTGGGAGAACTCGGTCTGCGCCGCGGCCTGGGCCTTGGTGTCCTGTGAGCCACCGTTGGCGGCCTGCACCGAGAGGTCACGCATGCGCTGCAGGATCGAGGTGGTCTCGGTCAGGGCGCCTTCTGCGGTCTGCACGACCGAGATGGCGTCCTGGGAGTTGCGTACCGCGACCTTGAGACCGCCGATCTGCGAACGCAGGCCCTCGGAGATGCTCAGGCCTGACGCGTCGTCAGCAGCGCGGTTGATCCGGAAGCCACTGGACAGGCGCTCGAGTGACTTCTCCATCTGGCCCGACGTCACCGACAGGTTGCGGTAGGCGTTCATGGCGGCGATGTTCTGGTTGATGCGGAGTCCCATGATGGATTCCTTTCCGAATGGGATCTGGCGTGGCGGGCCTTCCGTGGCCCGTCACCGGAGCAATCGGCGAGATTGCCGGTGAACTGAGGGGTTGACCGCAACAAACTTCGGCGCCGGCCAACGTGCGCGGGTGACGTTCAGCCGGTGCGAGCCTGCAACGGGCGCAGGTCGAGCGGGCGGGCATCCAGTCGTGCGCGATAGTCGCTGCGGGCGGCGACGGCGGCGTAGTAGGCCTGCTTGGTGCGTGCGGCACGTCCGTTGTCCGCAACGGTAGGCGGGTCCTGGGCACCGAGGGCACTGAGCAGGCCGCCGCGTAGTAGCGCCAGAGCCTCGGCGCGCATCTGCGAGACGCGGGACTCGCTGACCCCGAGTTCAGCCGCGGTCTCGGCCATGGGGCGCTCCTCGAAGTAATACTGCGTCACCACCTGGCGCAGCCGCTCCGGCAGCTCCAGGACACCGTCGTGCAGGTAGCCCAGTTGCTCGTGATCGATCAGGGCCTGCTCGGGCGATTCGGCAGCGGCCGGCGCGACGGCGTCGAGCACGTCGTTCTCGGCGAAGGAATCCAGCGAGAGCACGACCGCGCGGGCGACGTCGTGGCTGGCGGCGTTGAGCTCGGCCGGGTCGACACCGAGGGCCTCGGCGATCTCGGCGGGAGTCGGGGTACGCCCGAGTGCAGCCGCCAGCTCTGCCGTCGCGGCCTCGCGGCGACGCTCCTTGGCCCGCACGCTGCGGCTGGCCCAGTCCGTCGAACGCAGTTCGTCGATCAGCGCGCCCCGGATCCGGATGCTGGCGAAGCGGTGGAACGGAACGCCGCGGCCGGCCTCGAAACTGCGCGCCGCGAAGGCGAGGGCGGCCAGACCGGCCGAGGTGAGGTCTGCGCGGTTGACGTGAGCGGGCACCTTGCCCAACATCTCCGAGACCAAATATCCGACGAGAGGAAGGTGCTCGCGGACCAGTGAGTCCTCGTGCACTGAGCGGGTATCAGGACCCGATCTGGAGTACGCAGTCTGTGTCACGGGTCGGTCTTCGGCAGCGGGTGCGCCCGGCTGTACATGTGCTGGGTACGGGGCGGCGATGTCGCCCGAGGTTGTCCCGTTGGTCCTTCGAACTCGAGACCAAAGTCCCGAGCCCAAGGCGGCGAACAGCTCAGGCCGCACCGGGCACTGCCGATACCAGGGTCAGGCCGAGTGCTGCGGCCGGCCAGCTGCGCACCGCAACGCCGTACACCTCAAGGAGGGTCGTCATGGGTTTGGCCGAGGTCTCGACGATTCTCTGGCGCGAGCGCGAACTGCTGGAGTTGCTGCTGTTCAAGCTGGAGGAGGAGCAACTCGTGCTGTCTGCCGGTCGCACCCGGTGGTTGGCGCGGGCGACCAGTGAGGTGGAGATCGTGCTCGGGGAGATCCGCAAGACCGAACTCGCGCGCGCCACGGTCGTCGATGCCGCCGCCGCCGACCTGGGGCTGGGCCCCAACCCGAGTCTCGCCGCCCTGGCCGGCGCCTGCAGCGAGCCCTGGTCGGGAATCCTGCGCGAGCACCGCTTGACATTTCACGCCTTGACCGCGGAGATCACTGCGCTGGCCGAGGCCAACCGGGGCCTGATCGCGGCGGGGCAGGCGGCGACCGCGGAGACCATTCGTGCGCTGGCGGAGCTGGGTGCCGCCGCCGAGCCGCCGACCTACACCATGCACGGCGCCTCGGCGGCCGGCGTCCCGCGAGCGCGGCTGATGGACGAAGCGTTGTGAGTACCTTCTCCGGGTTGTCCGGCGCGCTGAGCGGGCTGCAGTCGGCACGTCGCGGCCTGGATGTCAGCGGGCAGAACATCTCCAACGCCAACACCACCGGCTACACCCGCCAGCGGGTCGAGCTCGAGGCGGTCGGTCCGCCGGCGGTTCCCGCCTTGTGGTCCACCTACACCGGGGTCGGCGGCGGGGTCCGGGTCACCGAGGTTTCTCGTCTCGCCGATGCCTTCCTCACCGCGCGGGCACATACCGAACTCGGCAACCAGGCGCTGTTGGCCGGGCGCTCGGACACCCTGACCGCGATCGAGCGCAACCTCCCCGAACCGGGCGAGACCGGACTCGCCGCCTCAATGTCCTCGATGTGGTCGGCGTGGCACGACGTGACCAACCGGCCCGGGGACCTGGCCGCCCGCTCGGCGCTGCTCTCGCGCACCGCGACCCTGGCCGATGGAATCCGTTCGATCCACGGCGCCCTGGACGCGCAGTGGTCGGCCGGGCGCGAACAGCTCGTCGCGACCGTCGACGCGGTCAACGCCACCGCGGCCACCGTCGCCGAACTCAACGCCGCGATCGTGCGGAACACCCAGGCCGGCCTTGCGGTCAATGAGCTCGCCGATCAGCGCGATGTGTTGGTCACGCGGCTCGTGCAGCTGACCGGGGGAACGGCGCGCGCCGCCGCCGACGGCGCCGTCGATGTCTACCTCGGCGGGACCGCGCTGGTGCGTGCTCGCGACGTCATGACGCTGGCGGTCTCCGGCGCCCCGCGGATGGCCGACTTCCGCGCCGGGCTCGCCCCGGCGGTGACGGTGAGCTGGGCCGCCACGGGCGATGTACCGACCCTCGGCGGCGACCTTGGGTCCCGCATCGAAGCGCTGGGGACCACGATCGGATCCTTCGCGGACTCCCTCGACGCCGTCGTCGCGACCTTGCGCGACAGCGTCAACACCGCGCACGCCGCCGGTTACGACCTGGACGGCAATCCCGGCGCCCTGATGTTCGACCCGGGCGCCACCGCCGCGGACATCACCGCCCTGATCACCGATCCACGCAAGGTGGCCGCGGCCGCGCAGGCACCGGTCCTGGGCGTTCCCTCGCTCGACGGCGGGAACGCGGCGGCGATGGCGGAACTGCCGAACGCGATCGGTTCGGCGGAGCAGGTCTACCGCCAGCTCGTCGTCGGCCTGGGTGCGGCCACCCAGACGGCCGAGCGACGCCTGGCCATCCAGTCCACCGTGGCCTCGGCTGCCGAGGCCGCCCGTGAGGCGTCCGCTGGGGTCAACATCGACGAGGAGATGGTGTCGTTGCTCGGTTTCCAGCGTGCGTACGAGGCCTCGGCCCGGGTGATCTCCACGATCGACGAAGCCCTCGACGTGTTGATCAACCGGATGGCGCGATGAGTGAGATGCGCGTTACCCAACGCTCGATCGCCGACCGCACGCTGGCCGGCCTGCAGGCCAACCTCGGTCGGGTCGCCGGGTTGCAACACCAACTCTCCAGCGGCCGACTGATCGCCAAGCCCTCGGACTCCCCGACCGGCACGGTGGCGGCCATGCAGATCCGCAGCGACATCCGGTCCAACGAGTCCTGGTCGCGCAACGCCTCCGACGGCATCGGGTGGCTGGGCACGATCGACCAGGCGCTGACCAGCTCGATGGACTCGGTGCGCCGGGTCCGCGACCTGACGCTGACGGGCTTGAACTCCGGGGCCACCGGACCGCAAGCGCGCGAGGCCCTCGCCGCCGAGGTCGACCAGCTGTACAACGGTCTGCTCGGGCTGGCCAACACTCGCTACCTGGACCGGCCGGTCTTCGGTGGTCCGGTCAACGGCTCGCAGGCCTACGACGCCGGTGCGCTCTACCTGGGCCCGGCCACCACCGTGCCGATCCACAGGACCGTCGGAGCCGGTGCGCTCGTGCGCGTGGACCAGAGCGGCCCGGAGGTCTTCGGCCCGACGGGCGGTGATCTGTTCGCGGTACTGCGCGACATCTCGGTGAACCTGCGGGCGGGCAACACCACAGCGCTGCAGAGCGACCTGGGTGATCTGGACGTGGCGATGAACCGGATCACGGGCAAGCTCGCGGAGGTCGGCGCCGGCTACAACCGGCTGGAGCAGATGCGAGCGAGCGCCCAGGACAAGGTCCTCGCCCTGCGCTCCGCGCTGGCCGAGATCGAGGACATCGACCTGCCCAAGACGATCGTGGAACTGGAGCTGGCTCAGGTGGCACAGAACGCGGCGCTCGCGGCGACCCAACGGGTGATCACGCCCTCGCTCGTGGATTTCCTGCGATGAGCGAGGTAATCAACATGGTCATCGCCCGACCCGAGGTACCCGCACCACGGGTCGCACCCGAGGGCGAGTTGCCGCTGCTGGAGTTCGTCACCCCGCTGGCCGGTTTCTCCGCACACCGCAGGTTCGTGCTCGCCGAGCTGGAGCCGGCGGGCGGCCCGCTGCATGCGCTGCGCTCGGTCGAGGATCCGGCGCTGCGTTTCCTGGTCGTCCCGCCGGGGTTGTTCTTCCCGGATTACGTCCCGGAGATCTCCGACGCCGACGCGCAGCAGCTCGGTCTCACGGACGCTAGCGATGCTCTGCTCCTGGTCATCGTCACCTCCGGCGCCACGGTCGCCGAGGCCACCGCCAACCTGCTCGCCCCGGTTGTGGTCAACGTGGCCAATCGCCGCGCTGCCCAGGTGATGGTTGCCGACGCCGCGATGCCGCTGCAGGCCCTGCTTCGTCCGCCGGGCTGACCTGGGCCTTTATGCTCATGGGCGGCTGCGCACCAGGTGGCAGCGCGTCCCACGGAAGGGGTCCAGCGTGCTCGTTCTCAGCCGCTCCGAGGGCGAGAGCATCGTCATCGGGGACGACATCGTCGTGCGTGTTCTTGAGGTGCGCGGGGATGTCGTCCGTCTCGGCATCGATGCCCCGCGCTCGGTGAAGGTCCACCGCGAAGAGGTCTACCGGGCGCTGGAAGAGGCCAACCGGGCCGCCGCCGGCACTGATGCGAGCTCCGACGCCGACCTCGCCGCCGGTCTGCTCGCACCGAAGCCCGCCGAGGAGTAGTGCCGCGGCGTCCCGGTGCAGTCGTTCAGAAGGCCTTGCGGACGATCGAGAAGGCGCCGGCGCCGTAGCCGGCAATGGTGACCGTCAGGTCCAGGCGGTGGCCGAAGCCGCGCAGCAGCTCGGAGACGTCGGGGGCCGGGAGCTGCTCCGGGGCGGTGGTCCCGTAGAGCCGAAGATGCGAGGCGCCGTCGTGGTTGAGCAGCGCGGCGGCGATGTTCAGCACCTCGGCGAAGTTCTCCCACATCGACGGCGTGATCAGGCCCTCCTCGATCGCGCCGTCGGCGGTACCGACCGGGATCAGCCCCAGGGCCGCTCCCGCATAGGCGACGAGGGGTACGTCGGCGGCCGCGGCCGCGGCGAGGGTCAGGTTGTCCTCGACGTAGGTGCCGACCGCGGCGCGCACGTCCGGGGTCGGGACCACAGGCCTGCCGGGGGCGACGGTGACGTCGCGGCCGAGCAGCCCGGTGAACAGGTCGCGGACATCTTTCGGGCTGGGCAGCAGCACAGTGCTCATCGCGCGATTGCTCCTAACCGAGGACGGGGGCGAGGGCTTCGGCGAAGACCTCGGCGGTGAACGGCTTGGCGACCAGGAAGAGGGCACCGGCCGCGGCGGCGGTCTCGCGCATCTCCGCGGTGCCCTCGGAGGTGACGAAGCCGAAGGCGACGGTGTTTCCGCCGCTGCGCAGGTTGCGCAGCAGCTCGATCCCGGTCCACTCGGGCATGTTCCAGTCCGAGAGCACCAGATCCGGGGACTCGGCGTGCACGACGTCGTAGGCCTGTTTGCCATCGGCGGCCTCGACGACGTCGACGTGGTCGTAGCCGGCCTGGCGCAGGGTGCGCGACACGATCTGGCGCATCACCTTGCTGTCGTCGACGATCAACACCTTCACAGCGACGCCTTCCCGGGGCTGAACGGAGCGGGGATGAACCCGATCGTGGTCAACGGCTCGACACGGACATCGATGGGGTACTCGAGCCAGTGCGTGCGAATGGCGAGGGTGTCGGCGACGGGGTTCGGCTGCGTCGCCGCGGTGACGACGACGGGCAGGGAGAGCACTGAGGAGCCGTTGACGCACGACTTCACCGAACCGCCCACGATGTTGGCGAGTTCGCCGATGGCGTCGGCCAGATCTGCGGGACCCAGCACACCTTCCTCGACATCGAGCAGCGCCGCCGTGATCGCCGCGGCGCCGTCGGCGGTCGTGCAGATCCGGACCCTGCCCTGCCAGTCGCCACTGATGTGCACGGTCGCGGTGATCACCGCGCCGACCAGTGGCGGCAGCTCGGCATCGGGATCGTCGCCCGTGAAGTTGTCGATGCGGTCGTCCTCGGCGAACAGTGCCGACCACACCTCGTCGACCATCTCGCGCAGATCGGCGCAGGCGAGTCCAAGACCCGCCGTGCCGCTGCCTTGCTCGCTGCGCGCGCTCATGCCCGCACCCCCACCAGTCCGAGCAGCGCCAGCTTTTCCTCGATGGCGTCGGGGGTGAACGGCTTGATGACGTACTCGTGCGCACCTGCGGCGAGGGCGCGCACGATCTGGGCGTGCTCGCCCTCGGTGGTGACCATCATCAAGGTGATGTCGCGCCATTCCGGACGACCCCGCACGGCCTGGATGAACGAAAGCCCGTCCAGGACCGGCATGTTCCAGTCCACCAGGCAGACATCGGGCGCGTGGCCCGCCGTCATGGCGTCCAGCGCCTGCTGGCCGTCGCCGGCCTCGATGCACTCGAACCCCAGGTCCGTGACGATGCGGCGCAGAATGGAGCGCATCGCCCGGGAGTCGTCAATGACCATGGCCAACATCAGAGTTGCACCTTCCGGTAGACGGTCGTGCGACCGAACAGAACGCGGGTGAAGCCCTCGACCTCACCGAGGGAGGTCTCCGAGCTGCCGAGCATGAGGAAGCCGCCGGGGGCGAGGGTGTCGCGGATCTTGCGCACGATCCGGGCCCGGACGTCGATGTCGAAGTAGATGAGTACGTTGCGGCACAGCACCAGGTCAAAGCGGGGGAGCACCGGCCAGGTGGAGACGAAGTTGAGTTTGGTGAAGGTGGCACGTTCACGCAGTTTCTCCGCGAGCACGTAGGCGGTGCCGTTGCGCTCGGCATAACGGGCCAGGTAGGGCGCCGGTAGCCCGCGGTTGATCTCCAGGGCCGAGTAGCGGGCCGCCCGCGCCTGTTCGAGGACCTCGAGATTGATGTCGGTGCCGTGCAGTTGCACGTCCCAGGTCCCCAGGGCCGGGAACTGCATGTCGAGCATCATCGCCAGGCTGTAGAGCTCCTGCCCGGTGGAGCAGGCCGCACTCCAGATCGTCAGTTTGCGCTGCGCGGCGCGTTCGGCGATCAGTTCCGGCACGATCCCGGTGCGGATCGCCTCAAACGGATGCACGTCCCGGAACCACGAGGTCTCGTTGGTGGTCATAGCTTCGATCACCGCGTCCGCGAGTGCTAGCGGAGCACCCAAGCGGAGGGTGGCGGCCAGCGCCGTGATGTCGGGAAGGTCGTGCCGGCGCAGCACCGGACGCAGCCGTGCCTCGAACAGGTAGTACTTGTCCGTGGGACACAGGATCGCCGACCGGGACTCCACGAAGGTGGCGATCGAGGCCAGGTCCGCCGGGGAGACCTCGGTGGTGGGTGTGCTCAGAGTTGTCATCGGGTGGCCATCCCAGGGGTGAGGGCGCTGCTCGTGGTCATCGACGTACGGGGGTGGGCGCGCACGGTTGACACGATCGCCGCAGCGACGTCGTCGAGCGCCAGGACGAGATCGGCGACCCCGTTCTTCACCACTGCGCCGGGCATTCCCCAGACCACCGAGGTGGGTTGGTCCTGGGCGATCACGCGGCCGCCGGCACGGCGCAGCGCTCGCGCCCCTTCCAGGCCGTCCTGCCCCATGCCGGTGAGGATCACGGTCAACGTGCGCGGTCCCCACAGCTTCTGGGCCGAGCGCAGGGTGACGTCGACCGCTGGTCTGCAGGAGTTTTCCATCGGTCCGTCGTCGTGGTGCAGCACTGCCAGCCCCCTTTCCTGAGCCAACGTCAGATGGTGACCGCCGGCGGCGATGTAGATGCGATCGGGCTCCAGCGCCATCCCGTCGTCGGCTTCGACGACCGGCAGTGCGCAGGAAGTGTTGAGCCGCTCGGCGAGCAGGCCGGTGAAGACCGGCGGCATGTGCTGGACGACGACAACCGGCACGCCGAGATCTGCGGGCAACATCGGCAGCAGCCGACTCAACGCCGCGGGTCCACCGGTGGAGACGCCGATGACGACGCCGAGCGGGGGCTTGGCCTGCAGTGCGGGCAGATTCGCGGCAACCCCGATCACGGAAGCCACGGCGCGGTCGGCGCCGGGTGCGGGCAGCAACCCCGCGGCCCCGGATCCGGTCCGGCCCCACAACCGCACCAACGGGACCAGCGCATCGCGGACCGCGGCCAACGCCGCGTCGCGGTCGCGCAGCGCCGAGGGCTTGGTGACGTAGTCGTTGGCGCCCAACGCGAGAGCGTCCAAGGTCGCCGAAGCGCCGCGCGAGGTCAGGGTGCTGAACATGATGATCGGGAGCTTGGGCCACCGCTTGCGGATCTCGGCCACGGTCTCCAGCCCGTCCATGACCGGCATCTCGACGTCCAGGGTGATGACGTCCGGAGTGCACAGGGGGATCTGGGTCAGCGCGAGCTTGCCGTGCGGTGCGCTGCCCACCACCTCGATGTCCGGACAGGCCGACAACACGTCGGTGACGATGCGTCGCACGACGACGGTGTCGTCGACCACGAGTACGCGGATCGGTCGCATCTCTCTCTCCTGTCCGGATGCTGGCACGACGGTGGTGGGCAGCGCAGGCCTGGCGGGCACGCGCGAGTGACGTCAGATCAGAACTGGAACTGGCCGAGCAGACGCTGCAGCTCGGCGGCCATCGAGGCCAGCTCCGCCGCTGCCCGCTGGCTGTCCTCGGCGCCCTGGCGGGTGCTCTGGGCGGCCTCGGCCACGGTGGTGATGCTGCGCGAGATGTCACCGGAGCCGGTGGCGGCCGCCGAGACGCTGCGGGCGATCTCATTGGTCGTGGCGGTCTGCTCCTCCACCGCCGAGGAGATCGTGTTCTGGATGTCGGAGATCTGGTTGATCACCGTGGAGATCTGCCCGATCGCCGAGACCGCCGAGGAGGTGTCGGCCTGAATCGCCTCGATCTTCTGGCTGATGTCCTCGGTGGCGCGGGCGGTTTCCTTGGCCAGCTCCTTGACCTCGTTGGCCACGACGGCGAAGCCCTTGCCGGCCTCACCGGCGCGTGCAGCCTCGATGGTGGCGTTCAGGGCGAGCAGGTTGGTCTGCTGGGCGATCGAGGTGATCACCTTGATGACCTTGCCGATCTCCTGCGAGGAGTCCCCGAGGTTGGAGACCGTGCGGTTCGCCGAGGAAGCACCCTCGACGGCCTGGCCGGCCACCCCGGCGGCCGAGGCGGCGTTCCGGGCGATCTCAGCGATCGAGGCCGTCATCTGCTCGGCCGCGGTGGCCACCGTCTCGATGTTGGAGGCGACCTCGGAGGAGATCGTGGAGGCGTTCTCCGCCTGCGAGGAGGTGGAGCTCGCGTTGCCGATCATCTGCTCGGACACCGCGGAGAGTTCCTCGCCGGCCGCGGCCAGAGCCTGGGCGGTCTGGCCGATCTCGGCCATACTGCCGCGCAATGTGCCGAGGAACGCTGCCAGGCCGGCGCCCATCTGCCCGATCGCGTCGTCACCGGAGACCGTGATCTCGCGGGTCAGGTCACCACCTGCGGCGGCGGAGACCACGTCGAGCATCTGCTCGACCTGCGAACGCAGCAGATCCGCGGCGCCGCGGGCCTCCTCCTCGCCCTGCACGCGCTCGAAGGCCTGGGAGACCAGGCGCCCGACGTTGCGTAGGGCGTCGAGACGGCCGGGGCTCGGGTTGATGGTCTCGGTGGTGAAGAAGTCCATCGTGCCGATGACTTGGCCGGCGATGATCAACGGGAAGCAGACGCCGGACTTGACGCCGATCTTCTGGGCGATGGGGGCGCGGACGCAGTCGGTCATCTCGCCGATGTCGGCGGTGAAGAACAGGTCCCGGGTCTTCCAGGCCCGGCCGGAGAGTCCGACGCCCTCTTTGAATGAGGCGGCGCGGGTGACCGCGGCGAACTCGGCGCCGGCATCGCCGGACTCGACGACGAACTTCAGCGCGTGGTCCGCCTTGTCGACGGCCCAGAAGGAGCCGTACGCCCAGTCGAAGGACTCGCGCACGGTGTTCAGTGCGGCGGAGGCGGCCTCGTCGGTGGTGTGGGCGGCGCTCAGCGCGGAGAGGACCTGGTTGACCGCGGCGGTGTCGTTCGCCGACTCCAGGGTGACGGCTTCCTTGCGCAGCCGCTCGATGGACTGCGAGACCAGTCGGCCCACGTTGCGCAGCGCCTCGAGGCGACCGGCGCTCGGCTCGATCGTCTCGGTGGTGAAGAAGTCCATCGTGCCGGTGACGTCGCCGGCGATGATGATCGGGAAGCAGACGCCGGACTTGACGCCGACCTTCTGCGCGACGGGGGCGCGGACGCAGTCGGTCATCTCACCGATGTCGGCGGTGAAGAACAGGTCGCGGCCCTGCCAGGCGCGACCGGACAGGCCGACGCCTTCCTTGAACGAGGCGGCGCGGGTGACCGCGGCGAACTCCTCGCCGGCGCTGCCGGACTCGAGGGCGAACTTCAACGAGCGGTCGGACGCATCCAGAGCCCAGTAGGAGCCGTAGGCCCAGCCGAAGGAGTCCTTGACCGAGTCCAGCGCGAGCTGGATGGCGTCGTCGGCGTTCTTCGCGCCGGAGAGCGCGGCCAGCACGGTGGTCAGCGCGACGGTGTCCTGCTCGGCGTCGCGGCGACCGCGCTCGGCGGCCTCCACGGCCGCACTGAGGTCAGCGGCGTTCTCGGCCGAGCCGGCGGCGTTGCGACGGCGCGGCTGGGCCGGGACGGCCTCGACACCGTTCTGGGTGGCGATGGACATTCGGTACTCCTCGGGAGGGCGGGGCGGGGTCTTGGGAGGGTGGCGAAGTGAGGGAACGTCAGACCCGCGCCGCGGCGGGTCGCTGGGAGTTCTGCACGCGTTCGGTGTCCAACACGAGCAGCAGCGCGTGCGGGCGCTTGTAGGCGCCGAGGACCAGCTCGCGAGCGGGTCCGGACAGGGTCGGCGGGATCGGCTCGAAGTCGGCCGGGTCGGTGTCGACGACGTCGCCGATCGTGTCGACCAGCAGGCTGACCGCCTCGTCCGCGCCGTCGCGGATGACCACGTTGGTGGGTAGCTCGCCGCCGGCCAGCGGCGGGAGGTCGAGCATCCGGCGCAGATCGAGCGCGGTGACGATCTGCCCGCGCAGGTTGATCAGGCCGCGAACGACCTCGGGCGCCAGCGGCACTGCGGTCATCTCCTGGTAGCGGATGACCTCCTGCACCTCCATCACGTCGACCCCGAGGTACAGGTCGTCGATGTGAAAGGTGCACAGCTGACGGGACTCGGTCACTTCGGGCTCCCCTTACGCGGACTGCGCCGCGGCCACGAGCGCCGGGACGTCGACGATGTCGGTGACGAGCTGCTGCAGGACGGCGGAGCCGGCCAGACCGCGGCGGGCGCCCACGTTGGACAGGGCGATCTCTTCCTCGATGACGTCGAGGATCCGGTCGACCACCAGCCCGACGGCCGACTCGTCCTGGTGACGGTGCACGACAACCGAGTAGGTCTCGGCGTCGGCCTTGGCCGACCCCATACCCAGTAGTGGCCCGACGTGAACGAGGCGGAGCAGGTCGCCGCGGTACTGCACGACCTCGGCGTTGCCGGCCTTCTCGACCGAGGTGACGGCGAACTCCTCGAGCCGGGCGACGTCCGTCATCGGCAGCGCGAGGCGGCGGTCGTTGCCGACCTGGCAGATCAGCAGCCGGGTGGTCTCACTGGAGCGGGTGCGCTCCTCGGTGCGGCGGGCGGCACCGGCCACGGCCTGATGCGTGGCGCGCTGCGCGAGGCCGGCCACGTCGAGGATGAGCGCGACCTTGCCGTCGCCGGTGATGGTGGCGCCGGCGAAGGCCTCGACGTGTTTGATCTGCCGCGAGAGCGGGCGGACCACGATCTCCTGGGTGTCGAGGATGCGGTCGACGATCAGGCCGAAGTGCGTGTTGTCCGCGGCGAGCACGACGATGTTGAGCGCCTCGCGCTCCTCCGGGCTCGGCAGGCCCAATTGGGCGTCGAGATAGACCAGCGGAAGCAGCGTGCCGCGCAGCCGGTAGACCGGGGCGCCGGCCACGTGCTCGACGCCGGCCATCGCGGTCTCACCCTCGAGGCGGACCAGCTCGAGGAGGTTCGCCTGCGGGATGGCGTAGGTGTCCCCGGCCTGGCCGACCACCAGGGCCGGGATGATCGCCAGGGTCAGCGGGATCCGGACCCGCACCGTGGTGCCGACGCCGAGCTCGGACGCCAGGTCGACGGTGCCGCCGATCTTCTCGATGTTGGTGCGGACGACGTCCATCCCGACCCCGCGGCCGGAGATGTTCGATACGGCCGCCGCGGTCGAGAACCCGGCCCGGAACACCAGGTCGACGATCTCGCGCTCGCTCATCCGGGCCAACTGGTCGCGGGAGACGATGCCGTTCTCGATCGCCTTCGCGGCGACGCGGGCGGAGTCGATGCCGCCGCCGTCGTCGCTGACCTCGACCACGACCTGGCCGCCCTCGTGGTAGGCCCGCAGGCTCAGCGTGCCCTCAGCGGGCTTGCCGGCCGCGGCCCTCGCCTCGGCGCTTTCCAGGCCGTGGTCGATGGCGTTGCGCACCAGGTGCGTCAGCGGGTCCTTGACCGCCTCCAGCAGGGTGCGGTCCAGCTCGGTCTCGCGACCCTCCATCACCAGGCGGACGGATTTGTTGACCTGGTTGCCCAGATCGCGGACGACGCGGGGCAGTCGGGACCAGACCTGGTCGATGGGCTGCATGCGCGTCTTCATGACGCCTTCCTGCAGCTCGGTGGCGATCAGATTGAGCCGCTGCGAGGCGCGCTGCAGCTCGGTGTGCTGGGTCTCGCCGACGTACTGGACCACCTGATTGCGCGTCAGAACGAGCTCGCCGACCATGCGCATCAACTGGTCGAGCAGGCCGACGTCGACGCGGATGCTGGAGTCGGCGACGCTGCGCCGGGAGTGGTCGTCGTCGTTCGCCTCCGCCGGCTGCTCGACCGCAGGCGGCGGGTTCTGCGCATCGATGCCCGGAGCGGCCGGCTCGGGGACGGCCGCGGCCGCGGCCTCGGGGGTGGCCTCTTGCTCGACCTCGACGCGCGGAGCCGGAACCAGGGGCGTCGGCTCCGCGGGAACGGGTTCGAGGCAGGCCGCAAGCGCGATCTTGACGGCCTCGATGTCGATCTCGCCCTCGACCCCGGTCGCCTCGATGCTGGCGAGCAGCGCGCGGACGCAGTCCACCATCTGCAGCAGCACCGTGGTGATCTGCGGGGTGAGTTCGAGTTTGCCGTCGCGCAGCTTGCTCAGGACGTTCTCGCCGACGTGCGTCACGGCCTCGAGCCGGTTGAAGGCGAGAAAGCCGCTGGTGCCTTTGATGGTGTGAATCGTCCGGAACACCGAGGCGAGCAGCGGCTGGGAGCCCGGTTCCCGCTCCAGCGCGACCAGGGCGCGGTCGAGTTCGTCGAGGTTCTCGTAGCTCTCGACGAGGAACTCCTGAGCGATGTCGTCGAGGCCGTCGGCGAACACGGGCCGATCACTCACTGAGTACCCCCGTCGGGCGTTCGCCCCGAACGGGGCTTCCTGTGCCGGTCAGATCGGCACCGGACGGGGACGGTTGAGGTGACTTAGGTCCCGACAGGTAGATGCGTTCGGATCCTTCAGCACGAACCGGACTCTTCCGAGTCATCGGGTACACGCTTGCGGCTCAGCTCTGCTCGGCCGGCACCGACGGGGAGAGTCATGAGCAGAGCAGTGGATGAGGCGCGCTGGGCGATGGTCGCCGCCGCCACAGCCGCCGCGATCTGTGCCGCGGGGCTCGTCGGCCGGCTCACCGGGGCCAACGCGCTGTACGCTCCCGTCCCCGGCGGCGGCGGCCTGCGGGTCGAGAGCGCGATCGCCCTCGGGTTGGTGGCGATCGCCGCGGTGGTCGCGGTCAGACTGATCCGGGCCGTCGCGCTGGCTGTCGCGGGCACGCTGTGCGTGGTCAGTATCGCTGGTTATCTAGGCGCGCCCGACACGCATGTCGGGTCCGGCCCGATGGCGCTGGCAACGGCGGTGTGTGCGCTCCTGCTGGTGCTTTCCCTGGCCATGCCCGGGCATCCGAGACTCCGTCAGCTCAGCGCGATCCTGGCCGGTGCGCTCGGGCTCCTGGTGCTGATCGGCTTCTGTTACGGCACGCGCACCTTGGCCCGCTTCTCCAACTCCTCCATGGCGGTTCCGGCCGCCGTCGCCATCGTCCTCATCGCCCTGGCCGCCCTCGCGAACACCCCGAACGGCTGGCTGCCGTGGGCCCTGCGCGGCTCGGACGCCGGCGCCGTCGCGTTGCGGCACACTCTCCCGCCGGTCGTGCTCGGCCTGCCGGTGCTCACCTTCCTGCACATGCAGGGGGAACGGCGGTTCTGGAATGACGAGCGGGTCGCCGAGGCCGGCTTTGTGACGCTCAACGTCATCCTGGTCTCGGCGCTGCTGTTCTGGGTCGCGTCGTCGCTGCGGCGGCTGGATCAGCAACGCGAGCAGGCCCGGCAGGACCTCCTTACGCTCAACGCCCGACTCGTCGCCGATGTGCGCACGAGCTACAGCACGCTCAGCTCGGCGCAGCAGAGGATCGGAAGCCTCGAGGAATCCCAGCGCGCGGTGCTGAACGTCCACGACAACGTGCTGCAGACGATCTTCGCCTCCGGTCTGATGCTCCGAACGACGCTCGACACCGGCGTGCCCCCGGCTCTCTCGATGGAGCAGACGTTGGAAAGCATGGACGACGCCGTGCGCGCGATCCGGCGGGTGGTCGAGGACCTCAACGACCAGCTCGGCGCGCACCCCGCGACCTAGGTCCGCCCGGGTCGGGACTGTTGGCAGGTCGTTCTCGGCCGGCGCGCTTCCGAAGCTCAGGGGACAGGCCGAGGTTCTCCCACTCGCCGACCCCGAAAGGCGCTGGTCATGTTCAGGCAGATTTGTCCCGAGACCGAACGGCTCGACCCGCTGCAGCTGCGCGCCACGTTCTGCCGGGTCCAGGTCCTGATCGTCGACGACTCCGCGCATCAGCGCCGGCTCGTCGCGGCCCAGCTGGAAGGCAGTGGCCGCTTCGACCTGGTGATGACGGCCGACGACGGCAATGAGGCGATCGGGCTCGCCGAGCTGATGCAGCCCGATGTCGTCCTGCTCGATCTGTCCATGCCGGGCCTGGGGGGCCTGGAGGCCCTGCCCCTCGTCCTGACGGTCGCCCCGCATGCCCGCGTGATCGTGATGTCCGGGTCGCCCTCCGACGACATGGCCGTGCACGTCCTGGCCGCCGGCGCCGTCGGGTACCTGGAGAAGGGCGTGGAACTGGACCTGCCCGCCGTCATCGACGCAGTGCTGGGCGCGGCCTGAGAGCTCCCCCGCTCCACAAAGGCGTGACACGCTTTTGTGGTCACGGGGATCTTGGTCAATTCTCAGGACAAGTCGGACATCTGGTGCATAGGCTCCGACTCCGATCGGGTGCCGGGGGGCGGCCGACGAGTCATCTCCGGGGGGAGATCAGATGTCTGGTCTGTTTTCGCATGTCCGCGGTTCGTCCAGCCGCCGCCCGCGCGCTCGCAGCATCGCCGTCGCTGGTGCAGTCGCGGCGCTGAGCGTGGGTCTGCTCGCCCCGGCCGCCACCGCGGGCGAGCAGGCTCCGATGCGCGAGGCCGCACCGGCCGGGAGCGATCCGAACGGCACCGACTACGAGATCAGCGGCTTGCTGTCGCTCGACGGCGCGGTTGCGAAGCTCACCAACCTGACGTCGGTCAGCCAGGTGGTGGACTCCCTCGGCCGGGCGATCGGCTCGCCGCAGAGCCTGGCCCTGCGGGCCAGCAGCGGCGTCGACACACCGACCCTGGGCAAGTACTCCTGCGTCTACCAAGGCCAGGCCAGCAAGAAAGTCCGCCTTTACGACCCGCAGGTGATCTATCGCGACTTCGGCTTCGGCAAGGTTGTTGCCGTGTTCCACACGTACAAGCTGAAGGACGCCCGGACCTTCGGGGGGAGCAGCTCGGGTCGGTACAAGAGCACGCAGTACGAGGTGTGCGGAGTTGGTAGCGGAGACCTGGAGGGCAAGCGTATGCGCAAGGTCGGCCTGGGCATTGCCGCCGCGGACGCTGCTCAAGACCTTCTGATCGGGTCCGAGTGGCGCACCGGGGAGACGCCCGAGAACTACACGACGGAGCTGGGCTTCGAAGCTCCCGTGTACAAAGACATCAAGATCAGCGGCAGTATCTCGCAGTCGCCGACCAACAAGTTGATGGGCTCGTTCGAGACGCCCTTCCCCACAACGGCGAGTCCTTACGCGCGCAACGCCGTCAACGCCTGGTGGCAGGACGACTGTGTCGGGGGTGTTCCGTGCACTCGTTGGCAGGGCAGCAAGTCCTTCCACGGCACCGTCGCCCAGGGCCTGTGGGAGCTCAACCCGACGCAACTCACGACGTTCCGCGGCTTCGTGTTCTCGAGCTTCCTCTCGACGAACTGACAGGCTGTGCTCGTGACCACGAACCGATGGCGACTGAGGTTCGCTGCCGCGCTGTCCGCTGCACCGCTCGTCCTTGGGGCCACTGCGTGCTCTCCGGACGGCGAAGCCAGCCCGGCGGCTTCGGCAGCAACGCCGACAGTGACACGCGACCTCGCGACCTATGACGCGTTCGTGCTCGCGAGCGCGGAGAACAACCCGCTGTTCGCCGACGTTTACGGATTGCGGTTCGACCCGCTGTCCGCTGAGCGCATCACCACCATGAAGCGCATCTCGACTATGAGCGCAGACGCTGACCACGTCGTAGTCGCGGCAGCCGACGGTGATGTCGACAGACTCGCGGTGGTCAGCGGCGACGGGACGTTGGTGCCCGTGCCGGGCCTGGGCCGCCCGTACGCGTTCAGCCCCTTCCTCTCGGGAGACAAGCTCTACTACGAGATCGCGACAGAAGATGACGCGTCGCGGTCGCTCGCCTTCGACCTGCAGAAGAAGTCCAAGAGGATCGTGTTCGAGTCGAAGACGCTGTACGGCGGCTATCCCCGCCGGGACGGCCTTGTCGTGTTCGGCAAGGTGACCAAGCCTGGCGAACATTCGGTGGCCGTGGTGCAGATGCCGAATGGAGAGCGCCGAGAGCTGTCGTTCGGCGCGGAAGTTTTTGGAGGCGCTGACGGAAAGCGATGGCTGGCCAGCACGATCAACGCTCCCGACAACAGTTTCGGAGACAAGCCCGAGACTCTCGTCCTGCTCAATCTGAGGACGGGCAAGACGAAGCGCGTCGACGGGCTGCAAGCCGTCTGCTGGACACCGGACGGAACCAAGCTGCTGGCTCGTCGGGTGGGAGACCCGCTGACGAGTCCGCTGGTTCTGCTCGATCCGAACAAGCCGCAGGACCTTGTCGACCTCGGGACGGTTCCTGGTCTGGCGATCTACAGCGGTACCTGGGTGCGCGGCACCGTTCCGTCCTGACGCGAAGGTCCACTGCGCCATCGCGCCGGCCGCTCCGGGCTGTGCGGGCTCCTCAGCTCCGAACGAAACTGCAGTCACGGCCATCCACAGGGTCAGCTGAGCCGAGCTTTGTCCACAGCTTCGAGTTGCCCCTTCACCGCGCACGAGATCCGGGGCACACTCCCTGCTTTCCTGGATGCCGGGGTGGACTCGGGGGTGGACATGGAGCAACACGACTTCGAAGTTCGGTTGGAAGGCACCGGTGAGGAGCGCGGGGCGCTTCGGCTGGATGCGGTGAGTGAGATCTGCCGGCGGCTGCAGGAGTTGTCTCGGCGGGTGGCGCGGCACGTCGCTGGTGGGCCGGAGGTCGGACGGACAGCGGAGCACCCGGCGGCGGTGGGCCGCTTGGTGCTGCGGGGGATTCGCACCGGCAACACGGCGCTGGTCATTGGCTACGGCGAGCCAGAGGTCCTGCCGATCGACGTTGGCCAGGAGATGGAGACGGCGCAACGGTTCTGGGAGATCCTCACCGGCATGCAGGACGGGATTCGGCCCCATTGGGCCTCGCCGCTGGTGGCGACGACTGCGGGGCGCCTGCTCGAGGCCACGGTGCGGGCGGCGGAGAGTGTCGCGATCCGTAGGCAGGACGGCGCCGAGGTCGCCTGGACCCGGCGGGATGCGGATCGCGAGCCTTGGCTACCGGTGCCGGATCAGGTGACGTCCGAGACGGTGAC
>JBQTIR010000042.1:0-15010 GCA_052387905.1 Sporichthyaceae bacterium
CACCTGGAAAGTGCCCCTCGCTCGGTGAGTCTTGGTCCGTCGCAAGTCCAAGTCTTCCCAGCGCAGAGGGCACTTTCCTCATTCACACGCCGAACAGCCCCACGGGTTCATGAAGAGCCGGGGTTAATGAGGTGGACGCCGCAACCCCTGGTACCGAGTCGGCCACCGCGGCCTCGTCGACCACGAATAGCGCCCTGGTAAGTTCGGCCGCCGGTACCAGCTTAACGGCGCCCAACGACCCTCGGCAGCCCGTCAACATCACGTTCAACACCACCGACGTCGACGACTCTTCGTCGGGCTCCAACGTCGGGCTGGTCGACTCGGTGGAAACTCCGACGGACGTCGCCACGGCTGAGGACGACACGGACGGGTCCGACCCGGCACCGGCCGATGCGAATGACCCGGATCCCCCTGCGGTCGCTCCGACACAGCCTCCGGTGCAGCTGAGTGTCTCCATGCCGGTGACCTCGGGCCAGCCCGCCCAGGGAACACAAGCCGAACCGGGCTTCGTCGCGTACGAGAACACCGCCGCCGCGACGAGCAGCGCGGTGCAGCAGACCGACAAGGGCGTCGTTCGCTTCCTAACGGTTATCAACGGGCCGTCCGCCCCGCAGCAGTTCCGCTACGTGTTTGGGCTGCCGGCGAACACGTTCCTCAAGGTTCTTTCGGATGGAGCTGTGGTCCTACTCCCGGTGGGAGCGGACGACGCCGCAACCCCGGAGACGCCTCCGCTTGTCGTTATCGACCGTCCGTGGGCCGTCGACGCCTCCGGCAAGCTGCTGCCTGCCAGTTACTCGATCAACAGTGCCGAGCTTACGCTCACGGTCTCGCACGCAGGCGCGGTCTATCCGGTGACCGCGGACCCGGCGGCCTACACCACCTACCAGTTCAGCCCGGCGAATCCCTCGCTGACGATCCGTAATCCGACCGGCGAGCTGGGCATGCAGGTGAACTACGCGAACTGGAAGCACTTGACCGCAACGTGGTACTTCAAGCTCGCCACGCGTTGGCAGAACGAAGCCAACCGATTCGGCGGAAAAGTCACCACGAACATGCACGTCAGGATCTTCGGGCGCGACACCCGGTACCACTACCGGACGCATGTGGAGCCGCCGAACTATGTCTTCCACTCCTCGCTCACCGGCAGCTACACCTACGCCGACGACCGCTGGTTCCCGCGCAAGCATTATTTGCGGGCCGGGATCGGCATGCGGTTCGAACTCTTCGTCCTGAGCACGTATCCGGCCGTAAACTCCGACACCGGCAGAGCCGGCTACCGGTACATCCAAAACCACCTGAACACCATCATCTGAGAGTGCCGTCTTGTAGACGGCTGCTTGCTAACGTTCCTGTCCTGCCCTGAGCCTCCGAGGATGGTCGTCGTGTTCGAGTGCAATGGAGAGCTCTGGGTGTCAGGCGCTGATCTAGCGTGCAAGGTCGGGGCGGGCGGGGACGTAGGCACTCCTGAAGGGACGCTAAAGAGCCTTGTCGAAGCGGTTGTTCGAGACCTTCACGGAAGCAGTGACGGGCCTGCCTCGTGGAGGATCTTGACTGCAGAATCACACGCAGCCGCCCCGACCGTCGGGCCTTGCAACTCGCGCCGCACATTGTGGGAAATCAAGGTCGAGATTGACGACTCTGCTCGCTCGTGGGATATGCAATACGTGTACGAAATTAACGGGATCGCTTATATCCCCGCAGAAATCGTAGCTAGCGTCGCCGAATGGCTCCAAGAGCTCTACCTGGAAGAGACGCTGACCACCGTACCCACGTGCCCCTCGCACTCGCATCCGATGCAAATCCAGGACTTGGACGGTGCCGCAAGCTGGATTTGTCCGCGAACTCGGCAGGTCGTGGCGCGACTAGGAGAGGTCAAACACACCGGCCAAGCGATGCAGGGCTGACGCACAGTCGAACGTCGAGGGCGGAGGCGAGAGTCTTCCGAGCATCGGGGTCGTGGGCATCGGCCACCAGTTCCGAATCGGGGGATGGCCGGTCGGTGCCGAGGGCCCCCGGGGGCCGGATACCTGGCCGATCTGGCCCGCCGCCACGGCGCGAGCCACGGTCGGCACATGAGCCGGCGAATGTCGGCGATCGGTTCGCCCACCGACTGCGCGACCTCCCCCGACCCGACCGCGAACGCGCGCGAACTCGCGGTGTCGAATCGAACGGACCCCGCCGCGGCGGGTCCCGACCAGGCCGTCGAAGGCTCGAAGGGGTGGCACTTGAGACTGCACAAAGCCGCACCTGCCAGGCCCGGCCTGCGGCGAGTGTGGCCACCCGCTTTAGGCCACAACCGGTCGCCGATGACCGACGAGATTGTCGCCTGCCATGAGCATGGGACCGCCTGAGCGGTTTTCTACCTCGCGAGCCAGGCCACGATCCCGGCCCGCAGGCGAGTCTTGACGTCGTCCGGTGCCAGCGAGCCCTCCACCGAATCCCGCGCCAGGGCGGCCAGGTCCCTATCCGAGCACCCGTGCACGTCGCGGGCGATCGCGTACTGGTCCACCAACCGGGACCGGAAGATCAACGGGTCGTCCGCACCGAGCGCGATGGGCACTCCCGCCGCCCGCAGCTCACGCAGCGGGACCGCGCCCGCGTCGGCGGCCACCCCCAGCGCCACGTTCGACGCGGGGCACACCTCCAACGTCACCCGGGCGTTCGCGAGCATCTCCACCAGCGCCGGATCCTCGACGCTGCGCACGCCGTGCCCGATCCGGTGCGCGCGCAGCGATCCCACACAGTCCCGCACCTCGCCCGGCCCGCCGAGCTCGCCGCCGTGGGGCACGGCGGCGAGCCCGCCGGCCCGGGCGATCTCGAACGCGCGCTCGAAATCTCGCGCCCGCCCCTTGCGTTCGTCGTTGGACAGCCCGAATCCGACCACGCCCTGGTCGGCGTACCGCACCGCGAGCCTCGCCAGGATCCGCGCGTCCAGGGGATGGCGCGTCCGGTTGGCGGCGATCACGATCCCGATCCCGACGCCGGTCGCCGCCGAGGCGGCCCGGGCCGAATCCAGGATCAGCTCGACCGTCGGGTTCAGTCCGCCGAGGTGGCGCGCGTACGTGCTCGGGTCGACCTGCAGCTCCAGCCAGCCCGACCCCTCGGCCGCGTCGTCCTGGGCGGCTTCGAGGACGAGGCGCCGCACGTCGGCCTCGGTGCGCACCACCGCGCGCGCGGCGTCGTAGAGGCGCTGGAAACGGAACCAGCCCCGATCGGCGGTCTCGGCCAGTTCCGAGGGATCGGGCTCGCGCAGGGCGTGGGGGAGACGCACGTCGTGCTCGGCGGCGAGTGCGAGCAGCGTGGTGTGGCGCATCGACCCGGTGAAATGCAGGTGCAGGTGAGCCTTGGGCAGCGCGGCGAGGTCGCGCAGTCCGGTGGTCACTCGTTCAGGGTGTCGCCTCACCGAGCAACTTCTGGATCCGCGACACGCCCTCGACCAGGTTGTCGTCGCCGAGCGCGTAGGACAGGCGCAGGTAGCCGGGGGTCCCGAAGGCCTCACCGGGCACGACCGCGACCTCGGCCTCGGCCAGGATCAGCTCCGCGAGCGCCGCCGAACTCGTCGGCCGTTGCCCGCGGATCTCCTTGCCCAGCACGCCCTTGACCGACGGGTAGGCGTAGAACGCGCCGAAGGGTTCCGGGCAGCTCACGCCGGGGATCTCCCGCAGCATCCCCAGCATGATCTGGCGGCGCCGATCGAAGGCGGTCCGCATCGTGTCGACCGCGGCGAGGTCGCCGGAGACGGCTGCCAGGGCCGCCCGCTGCGAGACGTTGGCGACGTTCGAGGTCGCGTGGGACTGCAGGTTCACCGCGCCCTTGACGATGTCGGCCGGCCCGATCAGCCACCCCACCCGCCAGCCGGTCATGGCGTAGGTCTTGGCGACCCCGTTCAGGACCAGGCACCGATCGGCCAGTTCGGGCACCTCGACCGGCAGGGAGGAGAACTGCGCCCCGCCGTAGACCAGGTGCTCGTAGATCTCGTCGGTGACGACCCACAGGCCGTGCTCCGCCGCCCACTGCCCGATCTCGCGGACCTGGGCGGGGGTGTACACCGCTCCGGTCGGGTTCGACGGGGAGCAGAACAGCAGGACCTTGGTCCGCGGGGTGCGGGCGGCTTCCAGCTGATCGACGGTGACCAGATAGTCCTGCGTGTCGTCGGCCACCACATCGACCGGGACGCCCCCGGCCAGGCGAATCGCCTCCGGGTAGGTGGTCCAGTACGGCGCCGGCAGCAGAACCTCGTCACCCGGGTCGCACAGCGTGGCGAACGCGGAATAGACCGCCTGCTTGCCGCCGTTGGTCACCACGACCTGGGCGGCCTCGACGTGGTACCCGGAGTCGCGGGCGGTCTTGATGGCGATCGCCGCCTTGAGCTCGGGCAACCCGCCGGCCGGGGTGTAGCGGTGGTTCTTCGGGTCGCGGCACGCCGCGATCGCAGCCTCAACGATGTAGTCCGGGGTCGGGAAGTCCGGCTCGCCCGCCCCGAACCCGATCACCGGGCGTCCCGCGGCCTGCAGTGCTTTGGCCTTGGCATCCACCGCGAGCGTGGCGGACTCGGCGATCCCGGAGATTCGGGCGGACAGGCGACGCGGAGTGGGCGTGGTCATGGCACCCATCGTTCCACGGCCGCGCTCGCCCGGGAGTGCGAGGCATGCCCTAGACTCACCCGCAAGGTTGCTGAAACCGGAGTGTCGGCATGCCCGAATCTCTGCGATCGGCGACGCTGAGGGTCGTAGCTCAATTGGCAGAGTTCCGGTCTCCAAAACCGGCGGTTGTGGGTTCAAGTCCCTCCGGCCCTGCACCTGCATCAAGGCGCTGCACCTGGCGCGAGTCCGCCTCCGCACCGGAGGCATCCAGATCGGGGAACACAGTGACCGAGACCCGTTCGGCGGAAACGCCGGAGCAGGGAAAGCCGGAGCCCAAGCGCACCCTGCGTGGGCTCCCGGCGCGCATCGGCCTGTACTACCGCCAAGTGGTCGCTGAGCTGCGCAAGGTCATCTGGCCCACCCGCAAGGAGCTCGTGACCTACACCGCCGTCGTGCTGGTGTTCGTGACGATCGTCATCGCGTATGTCTCTCTGCTCGACCTCGGGTTCAGCAAGGGCGTGCTCAAGATCTTCGGCTGACGCCGCCCGCCGCCCGCAACCCGCGCACGTCTGCGACAAAGGAAGGCTCTTCACCGTGTCCGACTCCGATCTGTTCACCGACCTCGGTCAGGTGGGCACTGCCGACGACAGCACTGTCGACCCCGCGCTCGACCCTGCTGGCGACGGCGATGTCGTGGCGGAGGGATCCGACGCCGCGACCCCGGCCGCGGACGGTGCCGCACCCGCGCAGGATGACGCGCAGGCCGGCGGGGAAGCCGACGAGGACGAGGGCGACCCGGCAGCAGAGTTCCGCCAGGCGATGCTCTCCGCCCCTGGTGAGTGGTACGTCGTGCACTCCTACGCCGGCTACGAGAACCGCGTGAAGGCGAACCTGGAGAACCGTACCTCCAGCCTCAACATGGAGGATTTCATCTTTCAGGTCGAGGTTCCGCAGGAAGACTTCGCGGAGATCAAGAACGGTCAGCGCAAGGTCGGCAAACGCAACAAGTTCCCCGGCTACGTCCTCGTGCGCATGGACCTCACCGACGAGTCGTGGTCCGCGGTCCGGCACACTCCTGGGGTCACCGGATTCGTCGGTCACACCCACGTGCCTTCGCCCCTGACCCTCGACGAGGTCATGACGATCCTCGCCCCGGAGCCGGTCAAGAAGGATGGCGCCAAGGGCGGGCGCGCGGTCGAGATCAAGGTTCTCGACTTCGACATCGGCGACTCGGTCACCGTCATCGATGGCCCGTTCGCGACCCTGCAGGCCACGATCCACGAGATCAATGCCGAGGCCCAGAAGATCAAGGGTCTGGTGGAGATCTTCGGCCGGGAGACCCCGGTCGAGCTGTCCTTCACCCAGATCCAGAAGAACTAGAGAGAAGAAGATGGCACCCAAGAAGAAGAAGCTCACTGCGGTCATCAAGCTGCAGATCAAGGCCGGCGCCGCCACCCCCGCACCGCCGGTGGGTCCTGCGCTGGGTCAGCACGGCGTGAACATCATGGAGTTCTGCAAGGCCTACAACGCCGCGACCGAGTCGCAGCGCGGGGACATCGTCCCGGTCGAGATCTCCGTCTACGAGGACCGCACGTTCTCCTTCATCACCAAGACCCCGCCGGCTGCGCGCCTGATCCTCAAGGCCGCCGGCGTCGAGAAGGGCTCCGGCGAGCCGCACAAGACCAAGGTCGCCAAGCTCTCCCGGGCGCAGGTGCGCAGCATCGCCGAGGTCAAGATGAGTGACCTCAACGCCAACGACCTCGACAACGCCGAACGGATCATCGCCGGCACGGCCCGCTCGATGGGCATCACCGTCGAAGGCTGAACCCTTAGGTCCGACCGGATGTGGCCTATAACGCTCGATCGGTCGGATGCAACGCAGCATCCAGCACCTGTGGAAGGGCCGCCCGGTCCGTTGACCACATTCTCGAATCAGGAGATCACCTCATGCAGCGCAGCAAGTCCTACAAGGCCGTGGCCGCCGCCGTCGACGCCGACGTGTTCTACGCCCCGCTCGACGCCGCCCGTTTGGCCAAGAAGACCTCCACGACGAAGTTCGACTCCACCGTCGAGGTCGCCATGCGCCTCGGGGTCGACCCCCGCAAGGCCGACCAGATGGTCCGCGGCACCGTCAACCTTCCGCACGGCACGGGCAAGACCGCCCGCGTCCTGGTGCTCGCCACAGGTGAGCGCGCCGCCGAGGCCGAGGCCGCCGGCGCCGACTACGTCGGCTCGGACGAGCTGCTCGAGCGCATCTCCAAGGGCTGGCTGGACTTCGACGCCGTTGTCGCCACCCCGGACATGATGGGCAAGGTCGGTCGCCTGGGCCGCGTCCTCGGCCCGCGTGGTCTGATGCCGAACCCGAAGACCGGCACCGTCACCAACGATGTCGCCAAAGCCGTCAACGAGATCAAGGGCGGCAAGATCGAGTTCCGCGTCGACAAGCACGCGAACCTGCACTTCATCATCGGCAAGTCCTCGTTCACCGACATCCAGCTGGTCGAGAACTACGCCGCCGCCCTGGACGAGGTGCTGCGCCTCAAGCCCTCCGCGGCCAAGGGCCGGTACCTGCGCAAGGCCAACTTCGCCACCACGATGGGCCCGAGCATCCCGATCGACGTGAACAAGGTCCGCAACCTCACCGAGGAAACAGTCGACGAAGGCTGATCCACCGCGACATCGCGGCCTCAAACCGGCCGAGAACAGCCCTGATCGGGGCCGTGGGGTCGAAGCCGGCGCAGAGCCATCGAAGCAGGGACAAATCAGGGCTGCGGGGACGAAACCTCCGGGTGGCCTCGTTCGTCTCATCGGGACTGCACACTGGGGGAGTAGGTGTGCGCTGCCGAGGGAGAATTGTGATGGCCGGACGTCGGGTGCTCGCTGTGTTCGTCGTCGGGACCGCCGTAGCTGCGTCCCTGAGCGGGTGCGGCAAGTCCCCCGGCGCGCAACTGGCCCTCAGCCCGGTCGCCGCGATCGCCAAGGTAGCCGAGAACGCGGGGACCGAGAGCGCGGCCTACGCGCTGGAGCTGTCCGGCTCCGGTCTCAACGTCCGTGCCAACGGCGTCTACCGCGGTGGCGCCGACCCGGCTGCCGCGCTGACTTTCACCGCGATGGACGTCGTCGGATTCGGCCTGGGCGGCAGGGGCACCGAGTTCCGCCTCGTCGATGACGTCGCCTACCTGCGGATGGGCGAGTCCGAGTCCGAGCGCTCCTGGTTGCGCCTGGATGACGTCGCAAGCTCGGGCACCAGTGTGGGCGGCCTGGACCCGTCCTTCGCCGACCCGGTCGGTCAGCTGAAGAAGATGCTCGCCACCGACGACGTCCGGGAGATCGGACCCGCGAATGTGGACGGGGCGAAGACGACCCACTACCAGGCGCAGGTGGAGCCGGCGGAGCTCGGCGATCGCGTTGCCGCCACGGTCGACGTCTGGGTCGACTCGGAGTACCGCGCCCGCAAGCTCGTCCTGGAACTGCCGATCCTGGGCGGAGCGCGGATGGAAATGAAGTTCCGCGACTTCGGCGCTCCGGTCGACGTGCGCGCACCCGCCGACTCCGAGGTCCTGGACCCGGCCGAGTTCGGCCGCTCGCTGCTCGGCGGCGGCCTGTTCGGGGACCTGCTCGGTGACTTCGGTGACCTGGACGCCGAGCTGGAGAGATCCCTGGACGGACTGGGCGAGGAGTCCGGGCTCGAGGAGATGGTCGAGGACCTTAAGTCCGAGTACGAGCGTGCGAATGCCCCGGCAGCGCCGGCCCGCGCGAGCTGAACCCGACCCCGCTTTGACCTGCCGGTACGCGGGTCCGTAGGCTGGGCGCAGCCAAAGACCGCAGGCCGTCATTCGTGACCGAAGGTCCCGCATTGCCGGGGCGCCCGCGCAGGTGTTGCCAGGAAGTTCCTTCGGGAGCCGATCGGGTGAGCTGGAGCTTCCACTCCTGCCCACGGGCCCTCCACGCCCCGGCCTGCGCCGGGGCGTTTCGTCTGTGCAGGACCACCCCGGATCGGGTCGGACACCGACGGTCGTGGTTCCCCCTGCTGGGGGCAACACAACGGAAGGAGGGCCATGGCCAGGCCCGACAAGGCCGCCGCGGTCGCTCAGCTGGAGGAGTCGTTCCGCACATCGAACGCCGCCGTCCTGACCGAGTACCGCGGGCTCACGGTCGCTCAGCTCAAGACGCTTCGGCGCGCCCTGACCGACAACGCCGAGTACTTCGTCGTCAAGAACACCCTGACCAAGATCGCCGCCAAGAACGCCGGCGTCGACGCTTTCGACTCCCTGCTCGCAGGGCCGTCGGCGATCGCCTTCGTCTCCGGCGACGCGGTCGAGGTTGCCAAGGGGCTACGGGATTTCGCCAAGACCAACCCGCTGCTCGTCATCAAGGGCGGCGTGCTGGACGGCAAGCCGCTCACGCCCTCGGACATCAACAAGCTGGCAGACCTGGAGTCCCGCGAGGTTCTCCTGGCCAAGCTGGCCGGCGCGATGGTGGCGTCGCTGTCCCAGGCCGCGGCGCTGTTCCAGGCTCCGCTGAACAAGGCTGTTCGCACGGTCGAGGCCCTGCGGGCCCAGGTCGAGGCGACGGGCGGCGCAGCTGCGCCTGCTCCGGTAGCCGATGTGGCTCCCGCCGAGGACGAGGTGGCGGCCGACGCCGTCGCCGACGCCCCGGCTGCAGCCGAAGAGCCGGCCGACGAACCTGCATCCGAGGCTGCGGGCGACGAGGCTCCGGCCGAATAGCGGCATCCGGCGCATCCGGCGCCACCTCATTCACACACGTCGTGAGTTCCGCTCACGCAACAAGCACAGGAAGGACCGCCGACCATGGCGAAGATCTCTAGCGAGGACCTCCTCGAGGCGTTCAAGGAAATGACCCTCATCGAGCTCTCCGAGTTCGTGAAGTCGTTCGAGGACACCTTCGGCGTCACCGCGGCCGCTCCGGTCGCCGTCGCTGCTGCTGGTGGTGGCGGCGGTGCTGCTGCCGCCGACGCCGCGGAGGAGCAGGACGAGTTCGACGTCGTCCTCACCGGCGCGGGCGAGAAGAAGATCCAGGTCATCAAGGAGGTGCGCGCGCTCACGAACCTGGGCCTCAAGGAGGCCAAGGACCTGGTCGACGGCACCCCCTCCAACGTCCTGGAGAAGGTCAATAAGGAGACCGCCGAGAAGGCGAAGGCTGCCCTCGAGGCCGCCGGCGCTTCGGTGACCCTGAAGTAGTTCTTGCTTCACCTCGAAGGCGGCCGCCCGATCCGGGCGGCCGCCTTCGCGCGTTCGGGCCTGTGGTGCCACTCGGGGATCGCGGGATTGTCGGGATCTGGTCGCCGCGGGACGTGCCTACTAGGCTCGCGTCAATCGCAGCTGGGGTGTGAGGGCGCGTGGTCGCCACCGCCGGTCGAGGAAATGACGCTCGGGTTCGGCGGCCCGGACGAGGGCAAGATTGCCCGGCAGAACTACGAGCGGCTGATGAGCGAGCTCGTCGCCCCCCGCGACGCGCTGGCGCAGGTCGCCCAAACCACGGATGGCGTAGGAGCGGCTCAACGCCGCACGGACCGCATTTCCGAAACCGCCGGGCTGCCGAGCCCGTCCGGGATGGGCACCGGCGCCGGATCACGCGCCGGCGGCATGGGGATGATGGGCAGCATGGGCGGGGCCGGGGGTGCCGGCAGCGGACCCGCTGCCGCCATGGCCCCTGCTGCGGCACGGGACCGCAGCTAGCACCGCGCGAGCGTCGACGCGGCCCGGCCCGCGGTGGCGTGCTGGGCGCGGGCTCACGGCTGCCCGAGTCCGAGCAAGCACCGCGCGCCCGCCGGCGTTCGCGCCCGAGCGAGCACGACGAGGACTACGACGACGAGTAACTAGGATCCCGCCCCATGGGTGTCGAGATCGAGATCGCGGGCCTCACCAAGAGTTTCGGCTCCCAGGTGATCTGGCGGGACGTGAGCCTGACGTTGCCGGCGGGGGAGATCTCGGTGCTGCTGGGCCCGTCGGGCACCGGCAAGTCGGTGCTGCTGAAGACCCTGGTAGGCCTGCTGCGTCCGGACGCCGGCTCGATCATGATCCACGGCCGCGACATCGTCGGACTGCGCGAGCGGGAGCTCTACGAGGTCCGCAAGCTGTTCGGCGTGCTCTTCCAGGACGGCGCGTTGTTCGGCTCGATGAACCTCTACGACAACGTGGCCTTCCCCCTGCGCGAGCACACGCGCAAGTCCGAGTCCGCGGTCCGCGCCATCGTGATGGAGAAGATGGAGCTGGTCGGTCTGGTCGGGGCCGAGAAGAAACTCCCGGGAGAGATCTCCGGCGGGATGCGCAAGCGGGCCGGCCTGGCCCGGGCGTTGGTGCTGGACCCCGAGATCATCCTGTTCGACGAGCCGGACTCGGGCCTGGACCCGGTCCGCACCGCGTTCCTCAACCAGCTGATCGTGGACCTCAACCAGCGCATCGGGGCGACGATCCTGATCGTCACCCACGACATCAACACCGCCCGGACCGTCCCGGACAACATCGGCCTGCTCTACCACCGGCACCTGGCGATGTTCGGCCCGCGCGAGATGTTGCTCACCTCCACCGAGCCCGTCGTGCGCCAGTTCCTCGGCGCCGCCAAGATCGGGCCGATCGGGATGAGCGAGGAGAAGGATGCGGACGAGCTGGCCGCGGAGTTCGGTGCCGAGCTCCCGCCGCTGCCTCCCATTCCCTTGCAGACGCTCCCTTCCGATGGGCGTTTGCGCAGTTCACAGCGCCCGCCGGGGGCATGGTGCGCAGACAACGGCGTGACCCCGCCGACCGGATCATTTGCCGGCGACATGGCTGCGCCGAGGGGCTGAACTCCGGTTTCGGTGCCGGGCGTCCTGCGCGTATCCCTTGACGCCGCGCCGCCTGGTGAGCATTCTTCGGGGTACCTCTTTCCGGGGTTGTGTGGGTCAGCTCCGCGGCCCGGGTTCAGCATCGCTGGTTGATTTGCCAGCAGATGGCCTTCGTGGCTAGGCTGCCCCCTTGCGCTGTCCGTCCTCTCGCCTGTGTCTTTGACACGGGCGGTTGACCATGCGCGCATTGAGCCCGCGAGCCATCGGAAGGAACCACTCTTGGCCGCCTCGCGCACCGCCCCGTCCGCTGTGTCCACTGCGCCGCCGCGCATCTCTTTCGCCAAGATCCGGGAACCCCTTGAGGTTCCCAACCTCCTCGCCCTGCAGGTCGATTCCTTCGACTGGTTGCTCGGCAACGACAAGTGGCGCGACCGCGTCGCGACAGCGATTGCCGCCGGCCGGGACGACATCCCCGCGCAGTCCGGTCTGGAGGAGATCTTCGAGGAGATCTCCCCGATCGAGGACTTCTCGGGATCGATGTCCCTGACGTTCCGCGATCACCGGTTCGAGCCGCCGAAGAACTCGATGGACGAGTGCAAGGAGCGGGACTTCACCTACTCCGCGCCGTTGTTCGTCACTGCCGAGTTCACCAACAACGAGACTGGCGAGATCAAGAGCCAGACCGTCTTCATGGGCGACTTCCCCCTGATGACGGACAAGGGCACCTTCATCATCAACGGCACCGAGCGTGTCGTGGTCTCCCAGCTCGTCCGCTCACCCGGGGTCTACTTCGACAAGTCGATCGACAAGACCTCGGACAAGGACATCTTCGCCTGCAAGGTCATCCCGTCCCGGGGGGCCTGGCTCGAGCTGGAGATCGACAAGCGCGACGCGGTGGGTGTGCGCATCGACCGCAAGCGCAAGCAGAGCGTCACCGTGCTGCTCAAGGCGTTGGGCTGGGACGAGGCGCGCATCCGCGAGGAGTTCGGCCAGTACGAGTCCATGATGGCTACCCTGGAGAAGGACCACACCACGGGCCAGGACGACGCGCTGCTCGACATCTACCGCAAATTGCGTCCGGGCGAACCCCCCACCCGGGAGGCCGCGCAGACCCTGCTCGACAACCTGTACTTCAACCCCAAGCGCTACGACCTCGCCAAGGTCGGCCGCTACAAGGTCAACAAGAAGCTGGGGCTGTCGCAGCCGTTGACCGCCGGTGTCCTCACCGAGCAGGACGTGGTCCACACGATCAAGTACCTGGTCGCGCTGCACGCCGGCGAGACCGAGATGCCGAGCGTGCGTGGCACGGCCCGCGTCGAGGTCGACGACATCGACCACTTCGGTAACCGTCGCCTGCGCACGGTCGGTGAGCTCATCCAGAACCAGGTCCGTACCGGCCTGGCCCGGATGGAGCGCGTCGTCCGCGAGCGGATGACCACCCAGGACGTCGAGGCGATCACGCCGCAGACCCTGATCAACATCCGCCCCGTGGTGGCCTCGATCAAGGAGTTCTTCGGCACCTCCCAGCTCTCGCAGTTCATGGACCAGACGAACCCGCTCGCAGGCCTGACCCACAAGCGTCGTCTGTCGGCGCTCGGCCCGGGTGGTCTCTCTCGTGAGCGCGCCGGCTTCGAGGTCCGCGACGTGCACCCCTCGCACTACGGCCGGATGTGCCCCATCGAGACCCCGGAAGGCCCGAACATCGGCCTCATCGGCTCGCTGGCCACCTACGGGCGGGTCAACGCCTTCGGCTTCGTCGAGACCCCGTACCGCAAGGTCAAGAACGGACTCGTCTCCGACGACGTCGACTACCTGACCGCGGACGAGGAGGACCTGCACGTCATCGCGCAGGCCAACGCGCCGCTGAACCCGGACCAGACCTTCGCCGAGGCACGCGTCCTGGTGCGCCGTAAGGGCGGCGAGGTCGAGTACATCCCGGCCGCCGAGGTCGACTACATGGACGTCTCGCCGCGCCAGATGGTCTCGGTCGCGACCGCGATGATCCCCTTCCTCGAGCACGACGACGCCAACCGCGCGTTGATGGGCTCGAACATGCAGCGTCAGTCCGTCCCGCTGCTGCGCTCGGAGTCGCCGTTGGTCGGCACCGGGCAGGAGTACCGCGCGGCCAAGGACGCCGGCGACGTCATCGTCGCCACCAAGTCCGGCGTGGTCCAGGAGGTGTGCGCGGACTACATCCAGGTGATGGAGGACGAGGGCACCTACACGACCTACCGCCTGGCCAAGTTCAAGCGCTCCAACCAGGGCACCTGCATCAACCAGAAGCCGATCGTCGACGAAGGTGCGCGTGTCGAGGCCGGCCAGGTCCTGGCGGACGGCCCGTGCACCGACTCCGGCGAGATGGCCCTGGGCAAGAACCTGCTCGTGGCCTTCATGTGCTGGGAGGGCCACAACTACGAGGACGCGATCATCCTCAGCCAGCGGCTCGTCCAGGACGACGTCCTGTCCTCGATCCACATCGAGGAACACGAGGTCGACGCCCGCGACACCAAGCTCGGGCCGGAGGACATCACCCGGGACATCCCGAACGTCTCCGACGAGGTCCTCGCCGATCTCGACGACCGCGGGATCATCCGCATCGGCGCCGAGGTCACCACCGGCGACATCCTGGTCGGCAAGGTCACGCCCAAGGGCGAGACCGAGCTGACCCCGGAGGAGCGCCTGCTGCGGGCGATCTTTGGGGAGAAGGCGCGCGAGGTGCGCGACACCTCGCTCAAGGTCCCCCACGGTGAGTCCGGCAAGGTCATCGGCGTTCGCGTCTTCGACCGCGAGGAAGGCGACGAGCTCCCGCCCGGCGTCAACCAGCTGGTCCGGGTCTACGTGGCCCAGAAGCGCAAGATCACCGACGGCGACAAGCTGGCCGGTCGCCACGGCAACAAGGGCGTCATCGCCAAGATCCTCCCGGTCGAGGACATGCCGTTCCTGTCCGACGGCACCGCCGTCGACATCGTGCTCAACCCGCTCGGCGTTCCCAGCCGCATGAACATCGGCCAGATCCTGGAAACCCACCTCGGGTGGGTCGCCAAGACCGGCTGGCAGGTCGAGGGCTCCGACGAGGAGTGGAAGGACCGGTTGCGCGGTCTCGGCGCCGACGTCGGCGAACCGGGCACCAACGTCGCCACGCCGGTCTTCGACGGTGCGCTGGAGGAAGAGGTCACCGGGCTGCTCGGCTCGACCCTCAAGACCCGCGACGGCGTCCGCCTGATCGGCGACGACGGCAAGGCGATGCTCTTCGACGGTCGCTCCGGCGAGCCGTTCAAGGCGCCGATCTCGGTCGGTTACATCTACATCCTCAAGCTGCTCCACTTGGTCGACGACAAGATCCACGCGCGGTCGACCGGCCCGTACTCGATGATCACCCAGCAACCGCTCGGTGGTAAGGCGCAGTTCGGTGGACAGCGGTTCGGCGAGATGGAGGTCTGGGCCCTGGAGGCCTATGGCGCCGCCTACGCCCTGCAGGAGTTGCTCACCATCAAGAGCGACGACGTGCTCGGCCGCGTGAAGGTCTACGAGGCCATCGTCAAGGGCGAGAACATCCCGGAACCCGGTATCCCGGAGTCCTTCAAGGTGCTCATCAAGGAAATGCAGTCCTTGTGCCTGAACGTCGAGGTGCTCTCCAAGGACG
>JBQTIR010000043.1:0-3217 GCA_052387905.1 Sporichthyaceae bacterium
ACCCGGCAGAACAGCAGACCGGTCACCGAAGCACGCCCGACGCTTCCGCGGAAGCGCCCACGACCAAATCCGGCTCACCGAACCCTCTCAGCACCGGTTTCAGAATCTTTGTGAATCACCAGGGCTAGGGGGGTGAAGAGTCCCCGTGGGGCCGCCCACGGCTGTTCGGGTGGTCCGCTGCAGCGCAGTTTTATCCGAATCCACTCGCCGCCCGGCCTGGAGCGCCTCGTATTACCGCGTGGTCTCTCCGAGTCGTCCTGCGGTGAGCCTGATGCCGGCCCCCCGGTGCCGGCGCGAAGGGGAACCCCCATATGTCGCCCCAGACAAGGTCAGATTCCACCCTCACCCCCGAGTCGGCCCCCGGCACCGACCTGCCCAGCGGCACGACTCGGCGTCACTTCATCGGCTACGTCCTGGCAGGCACGACCCTGGCCGTGACCGCCGACCTCAGCATGGACCTGACACCCCGTTCGGCGCAGGCCGAGGGCGTCACCCCGATCGGCAGCAACCCGCTGACCACCAACTTCTACGACTTCCTCGACAACATGCGCGACACCACCCACATGGTGATTCCGCTGATGAAGATCGAGATGAAGTCCGACGGCACGGCCGTGTTCGACATGCCGCGCCAGGAGGTCGGTCAGGGCATCACGACCTCGTTCGCCCAGGTCATCGGCGACGAGTTGGACATGGCGTTCGATCAGGTCAAGATCACGATTTCTGACGCGCGTCCGGAGTTGCTGGCGAGCCAGCTCACCGGTGGTTCGACCTCGCACTACTCGCTGTTCCTGCCGCTCAAGGTCATCGCGGCGACTGCGCGGTCCGCGCTGAGCACCGCGGCCGCGGAGATGTGGGGCGTCGACGTGTCCCAGGTCAGCACCCGCCCCGGCGCCGGTGCGGTCTTCGGGCCCGCCGGTCAGATGGCGACCTACGGGTCGTTGGCCGAACGTGCGGCGTCCCTGACGGACAAGCAGATCAACGTCACGCTCAAGGAAACCTCCGGCGGGCTCGTCGGTCAGTCGATTCCGCGCGTGGACGCGCGCGATGCCGTGACCGGCAAGAAGATGTACACGATGGACCTGCAGGTGCCGAACGCGTTACCGACGATGATCTGCCGGGCTCCCACGATCAAGGGCACCGTGCAGGCGGTCAACAACTTGGCGCAGGTCAAGAAGATGCCCGGCGTCACCGACGTCGGAGTGATCTCCAACGGTGTGGCCGTGCGGGCCCGTACGTTCGGGCAGTGCATCGATGCTGTCCGTGCGCTGAAGGTTGATTGGGGCGCCGGCACCAAGGACAACGAGAACAGCGACAGCATCGAGGAGCAGGTGGCGGCGGTTCAGCTGCCGAAGGCCCCGGCTCCAGCCGGTGCCGAGGTCATTGAGGACACCTTCACCTTCCAGTTCCGCAGCGGCTCGCCGATGGAGACCAACAACGCCATCGCCGATGTCCGGGAGAACTCCGCCGAGGTGTGGAGCGTCCTGAAGGTGCCGATCATCGTGCAGGAGCGCATCGCGCTGATGCTCGACATCCCACGGGACAACGTCACCGTGCACTGCATCACCGGTGGCGGTTCGTTCGGTCGGCACCTGTACTCCGACGCGGCCTACGAGGCTGTGGAGGCCTCGAAGCTGTTCGGTAAGCCGGTACGGCTGATGTGGCACCGCGCGGACGACTCCCGGCACGGGCGCATGCACCCGATGTCGGTGTGCAACGTGCGCGCCACCAAGGTCGGCAACTCGATCACGAGTTTTTCGATGCGGCACGCCAGTGCGGCAACGGACTGGACGCACGGTCTCGGTGACATCCTCACCGCGTCCGCGACCGCCCAGGACCCGCGCTTCGGTTTCTCCGGCAACAAGGAACTGGGCAACCTGTCCATCAGTGCCTACTTCTTCCAGATCGTCACGGCGGTGCCCTACAACTTCGGGCCGACCGATGTGGCGATCAATGAGGTCTTCAACTACGACGATTTCCCCACCAGTGCCGTACGCAACGTCTACTCGCCGGACACGACGGTGGCTCGCGAGCTACTCGTCGAGCAGATGGCCGAGAAGTTCAACATGGACGCCTACGAGTTCCGCCGGGCCTTCGTCAAGGACGAGAAGATGCGTGCGGTCCTGGACAAGGTCGCCGAGGAAGGGAACTGGGGCCGCAAGATGGCCCCCGGGACCGCACAGGCCATCGCGGTGCACGAGGAGTACAAGGGCTTCATCGCCACCCTGGTGGAGCTCGATGCCCGGCCGCAGGTCTCGAACCGCAAGATTCGCGACGCCTACACCGGCCCGCGCGTGACCAAGATGGTGCAGGCCGTGGACGTCGGACTGCCGATCAACCCCGGCAACATCAAGGCGCAAATGATGGGCGGCGCGATCGACGGCATCGCGCAGGCGCTGACGGCGGGTCTGCACATCGAGGACGGGCTTCCGTTGGAGGCTTCGTGGGACAACTACCGCTACACGCGGCAGTGGAACGCCCCGCTCAACTACGAGTGCTTCGTCATGGAGCGGAACCGGGACTACCCCGGTGGCGTCGGCGAACTGGGTATTGCCGTTGCCCAGGCGGCGACGGCCATCGCCTACAACAAGGCGACCGGTAAGAAGGCAACGGAGTACCCGGTGAACTTCCGGGACCCGCTGGGCTTCGCGGTGAAGTCGAAGATTCCGCCGGTTCCGCAGAGCCCCATCAACGGCCGCCGTTTCGTGCGCTGACCTACTGACACCGAGAGGAGATTCCCGTGGCAAAGCACTCGTTCATCCTGAACGGCAAGAGGGTCAGCGTTAACGTCGAAAATGACGTCCGGATGCTCTGGGTCCTGCGTGACGTCCTGAAGGTCACCGGCCCGAAGTATGGCTGTGGCATCCGGGTCTGTCAGGCGTGCACCTCGCACCTGAACGGCAAGGCGTTCAACCCCTGCGCCGTGCCGGTCAAGGACATCAAGTCCACTGACCGGATCACGACCATTGAGGGTCTGGCCAAGACCGCCAAGGGCAAGGACCTGCACCCGGTGCAGGAGGCGTGGATCAAGATCGACGTCTCCCAGTGCGGTTTCTGCCAGCCGGGTCAGATCATGGCCGCGGTGGCGATGATCAACCGGGCGAAGAAGGCCGGCAAGAAGATCAACGATGCCGAGCTGGACACGCTGCGCAACGTGTGTCGTTGTGGCACGTACCCGCGGGTGCGTGAGGCGATCAAGGAAGCCGCCCGCAACATGTAA
>JBQTIR010000044.1:0-35881 GCA_052387905.1 Sporichthyaceae bacterium
CGCCGCTGCGTGGTATTACCAACACGCAGCGGCGGTGCAGCGTACGCGGTGGTTTCTAGACCAGCAGTTTCCCCGCGACCAAAATACCCGCCACCCGCAGGTGCCCGGTTGCCGCGGCGCACACCCCCCCCACCCCGCGCCGTGGCTTGCATGCACGCCCTCCCCGCGGCGGTGCTGCGTCCGCGGTGGTAGCTAGCGCAGCTGTTGCCGCTCGACCTTCATCGCGGCCTCGCGCAGGTGCCGGGTTCCGTCGGCGCACTCCGCCCGCACCTTCTCGGTGACCGCCAGCCAGGCGGCGTAGAAGCCGTCGTCGAATTCCTCGATGACCTGGTAGGTCCAGCGGCCCTCGAGCACGTCGGCCCCGAAGATCCGGGAGCGGACCTCGGTGACCAGGTCCGCCCGACCGGCCGCCTCCAACTCCTCGATCACCTGATCGAGCATTCCGTCGGCGTGGCCGATGAGCTGATGCAGGGAGTACAGGTGCCCCCGGGCCCGCTCGATGTATTCCAGTGCCTCACCGAGGTGGTGCGCGGCCAGCACGTCGGGGCCGGGGTGCAGCCCGCGCCTGACCTCGGCGGAGACCTCCGCGGTGCTCATGCGGCGCTCACCGGCGCGAAGCGTTCCCACACCCGATGCGCGCCCAGCAGGACGATGAGCTGCTCGAGCGCGCCGTCCGCGGACTCCGCGATGACCACCCCGGCGTCGCCGTCACCGAGGCCACATTCGGCCAGGGCCTCGGCGTCGACTCCCACCGCGGCGATGGCCTTGCAGTGCCGGAAGGCCTCGGCCACCAGCGTCCCCACCCGCGGGTCCACCGCGGGGGCCGAGCCGGCGCGGGCGGGCGGGGCGTCCGGGGCCGGCGGGGTGGCCCCGAGCAGCAGGACCGCGTCGAACTCCACACTCCTGGTGGTGGCGTAGGTGCGCTGGACGTCGAGCTTGGCGCCACTGCCCTTGCCCAGCTTGCCGCCGTGCGGCGCCACGATCAGCGGCGTCAGACCGGCGGCCAGCGCCTGCTCGCGAGCCACCGTCAGATCCGCGAGCGCGGCGTCGGCTCCGACCACGATGGCCACCGTTCGCCCGAGCACCGGCCACGTCGTGCCGACCTGCGACAGGGCTGCGCTCAGGGTCTGCACCGTCAGCGGCTCGGTGGCTTTGGGGGCCGGCAGCCCCAGCCCCGCAGCGACCTCGGCGCACAACCGTTCGTCGATGTTGGCCAGGGTGGTGAGCACCCGCTCCTTGATCGCCTGCTCGTAGACCTTGCCCAGTTCGAAGGTGTAAGCGGCGATCACGTGATCCTGCTCCACCGGGGTGAGGCTGGCGAAGAACATCCGCGGCTGGCTGTAGTGATCGTCGAACGACGCGGGCTTCTCCCGCCCGAGGACGCCCTCGCCGATCGTGCGCATCACCTCGGTCAGCGCACCGGCGACGCTGCCATTGGCGCCATTGGCGGTGAACGGGCACCCGCCGTCGAGCGAGTTCGGCTTGTACGGCGCGATTCCACCGAAGACGGCCTCCTGATGGAAGCCGTCGCGGTGCATGCTGTTGACCGGTACGTGCGGGCGGTTGATCGGGATCTTGTCGAAATTCGGCCCGCCCAGGCGGGTCAGCTGGGTGTCCAGGTAGGAGAAGTTGCGCGCCGCCAACATCGGGTCATCACCGTGGTCGATGCCCGGGACCAGGTGCGCGGTGCAGAACGCCACCTGCTCGACCTCAGCGAAGAAGTTCGTCGGGTTGGCGTTGAGCGTGAGCAGCCCGATCGGCTGCACCGGGGCGAGCTCCTCGGGAACGAACTTGGTGACGTCGAGCAGGTCGATCCCCTCGAACATCTGCTCAGGGGTGTCCTCGAAGGCCTGGATACCGAGTTCCCACTGCGGGAACGCCCCGGCCTCGATCGCGTCGTAGAGATCGCGACGGTGGAAGTCCGGGTCGATCCCGCTCAGCAGCTGCGCCTCCTCCCACATCAGGGAGTGCACGCCCGCCTTCGGCTTCCAGTGGAACTTCACCAGGGTGCTCGAGCCGTCAGCGGCGACCAGGCGGAAGGTGTGGACCCCGAAGCCCTCCATGGTCCGCAGGGAGCGCGGGATACCGCGGTCGGACATGTTCCACAGCGTGTGGTGGGTGGCCTCGGTGTGCAGCGAGACGAAATCCCAGAACGTGTCGTGCGCGCTTTGGGCCTGGGGGATCTCCCGGGACGGGTGCGGCTTGGCGGCGTGCACGACGTCGGGAAACTTGATGCCATCCTGGATGAAGAACACCGGGATGTTGTTGCCGACCAGGTCCCAGTTGCCTTCGTCGGTGTAGAACTTCACCGCGAAGCCGCGGGTGTCGCGCACAGTGTCGGCCGATCCCCGCGAGCCGAGCACGGTGGAGAAACGTACGAACACCGGGGTTTCGACACCGTCGGCGAGAACCCGGGCACAGCTCATCGCCGCAGCGGTCCCGTAGGAGACGAACGTGCCGTGCGCCCCCACTCCCCGGGCATGAACGACCCGCTCGGGGATGCGCTCGTGATCGAAATGCATGATCTTCTCGCGCAAGTGATGGTCATTCAGAACCGTCGGCCCACGCGGTCCCACCCGCAGCGAATGGTCGGTGTTGCGCAGCCGGACCCCGTTGGCCGTGGTCAGGAAGGTCCCCTGCTGGGATGCCCAGGTGGGCGGCAGGTCCGCGTCGTTGCCGGTGGGTGAGACGGGCCTGGGGCTGCGCTGGTCCGGCTTGGGCGGCGGTGGGGTGCGCGGGGTGGTCGGTTCGGCCACCGCGACCGCCTCCGAGCCGGGAACGCCAGGGGCGGCGGGGTCTTGGGGCGGGGTCTTGGTGGGCATGGAACCTCCGAGGAAGATGCGCAGCGGGTCGGGATCAACCCCGTCCTACCCGCGCCCTGACGCCCTATCACCGCAGCGGAATCAAATTTCCTCGCGCGCCAGCGGGGAGACCGCCGGGCCTTCCAGCACCTCCCCGTCCACCCCGAAGCGTGAGCCGTGGCAGGGGCAGTCCCAACTGATGTCCGCGGCGTTGAATCGCAGCAGGCACCCCAGATGGGTGCAGCGGTTGGACACCGCATGCAGGGTGTCGGCGCCGTCGCGGTACACCCCGATACGCCGGTGTCCCCGGCGCAGGACGGCGGCGTGCCCGGCGGGCAATTCGGCCACCGAGTCCAGGTCTGCGGGGCGCAGCCGGTCACCGACGAGGTCGAGTGCGACCTTGCCGACGAGCTGGGCGAGGCACTGATCCGGGAATCGGGCGTGGTCAGGGTCCAGCGCCCGCCGCCGGCGACGGAGTGCACGCGGGTGTGCTCGTGGATCCGCGCCCCGGCGGCTTCGGCGGCGTTCGCCAGGGCGCGGACGTAATGGACGGGGTGCAGCGTCAGCTGATCGTGCAGGACGGCCGCCGACCGGCAGGGCAACGGGGCATCGACCTCCGCGGCGGCGCGGACGTCGAGCCCCGCTGCTTTCGCCGCCGCTAACTCCCGCTCGATGAGGGCAAGATCGGAGGGAGACGAGGCGACGGTGGCTGCAGGCCGCCGGGACAGGGCGCAATCGGGCGCGTGCTGCTGCGCCAGGCGGGCAACGAGGTCGACTCCGGCGACGGAGGCCCGCGCGTATGCCGCCGCGGTCGAGGGTCCGTGACGCTTCGTCAGCTCAGAGTACATCGTCCCCTGCAGCGCGGACACCTTCGCAGTGTTGGCCCCGCTGGTGCCCGAGGCCACCGTCCCTGCCTCGCACACCACGACGTCGAGGCCGGACTCGGCCAGTAACAGCGCCGCCGTCACTCCCGTGATCCCGGCCCCGATCACCGCCACGTCCGCCCGCAGGTCGCCGATCGCCGGAGCACGGGCAGGCGGATCCTCGGTGAGCCAGGGACTCTGCGCCGTCATGGCGCGGCATTACCCGCGCCGCAGGGGCTCATGCCACGTTTTCCCGCTGGCGTCAGGGGTATCAGCGATTGACCACGGCCTGTGGGCCTTCCGACGGCAGAAGGTGCGCCATGAGCATGACCTCCGAACGCGTGGACGTCAGCGCTGCCCTTGCCCACTCGATCGGGCGCCGCGCGAGCGATCTCGGAGTACGGGTCGCCGTCGCCGAGTCCCTCACCGGCGGGATGGTCTCTTCTGCCCTGGCCCAAGCCAGCGAGGCCTCGCAGTGGTACGCGGGCGGCATCGTGGCCTACGGATCCGACATCAAGCACGGCCTGCTGGGTGTCCCGGGCGCGACCGTCGTGTGCTCCGAGGCCGCCCGCGCCATGGCCTCGGCGACGTCCCGACTCCTGGATGCGGAGTTCACGGTCGCTCACCGGGGTCGGCGGGCCGGACTCGCAGGATGGCGTTCCCCCGGGGACGGTCTACCTCGCCGTCGCGGCGCCGAGTGGCTGCACCGACCACCGCCTCGAACTCACCGGCGATCCCGAGCGCGTCTGTACGCAGGCATCCTGGAGCGCCCTGGCAGCGTTGGATCACGCCCTGGAGCGCACCCAGTCGTTGCCCGCGCATGAGCGGCCCGGGCCGCGATAATCGCCGGCCCGGGCCCCCGCAGCTCAGGGCACGGGGAACAGCTCAGGAGACCAGCGCGTCGATCGCCTTCTTGAGGGCACTCGGCTGCGCGGGGTGCCGGGGAGCGTGCGGGCGCATCTCGATCATCTGCGCACCGATCTCGGCGAGCGCCTTACGGCCGAGGGCTTCGCGGACCTCGGGGAACCAGTTCTCTTCTTCTTCGGAGATGTGATGCTCCACGCTCTCGATCAGCACCGTGGTCTTGGCGACGAAGCGTTCGTCCGTCGGGCGCATGGACGCCAACTCCATGCACAGCACATCGGCGACGTGGTGCTCCTCGAAGGACTCCAGGATGTCGGACTCGACCGCCGGGACGAGTTCGCGCACCCGCGGATACATGCACTCGTTCTCCAGGTAGGTGTGCACGGTGAGCAGCTCGAGAATTTTGGAGACCAGGTCACCCTTGGTGACGGTGGCGTTCTCCCCCGCCGCCTCGAACTCGCGGAACAGGCGCCGGATCTGCTTGTGGTCCTCGCGCAGGATGACGATGGCGTCGGTGGACATGAAGTGCTCCAATCCTCGGGGGCGCGGGCGGTGCGCCGTCGCCTCGACACTGCCCACCGCGGCGAAGCCCATGCCGGTTCTGCCAGGTGTGGACGAGCGAGCACGGGTAGAGCCCGGTGATGACGACGATGAGCGACGACGGCGAGCACCTGCACGGCTACAGCATCGACACCGAGGACCAGCCGCAATCGACCGGTGACAGCACCGCGGACGACCGGGGCCTGCCCGAGCCACTCGATGAGGGGTACTCCCCGCCGGAACGGTGGTCGACGGCCCAGGGCTTCGGCAACACCGAGTGGGAGGCCGACCAGGGAGACTCCCTGGACCACCGACTGGCCCAGGAGGTGCCGGATTCCCCGGCGCCCGCGGTGGGCGAGATGGTCGGCGGCGAGGTCGGCACGGCGCGCGCCGGCCGCCTGGTGGAGGACGACGAGGGCGCCCGCACCGACACCGACCCCGAGTTGTACGCCACCGACGTCGGCATCGACGGCGCCGGTGCTTCCGCCGAAGAGGCCGCCATGCACGTCATCGACGATCCGGATTTTGCCGACCCCGACGAAGGGACCCCATCATGAGCGACGAACGCACCGGTGAGCTGGCCCGAGACAACCACGGACACACCCTGCCCGGCGGCGCGGTTCCCACCGGTCCGCTGCCGGATTCGGCCGTCGACCAGGGTCTGGCGGCACTGCCGGGGTGGGAGCGCCGCGATCATCTGTTGGTGCGTCAGGTCCGCGTTCCGGCCGACAGCCGCGACGGCCTGCGTGAAGGCGTGCAGGACGCCGTGGGCGACCCCGCCCGGGTCGCGTTCACCGAGGACTCCGAGGCTCTCTCGATCCGCCTGGGCCGCGACCACGCCGTCACCGCGGCCGACCTGGAAGCGGCGGCCCGCGTCGACGCCGTGCTCAGCGGCTCGGGACGTGACACCGGGACCGCGTGAGCAAGATTCAACGCCGCACGGGCCTGCCATGCCCCGTCGCCGAGGGCAGAAACCCGCCGGGCGAAGCGGGGCTAGGCCCGCCGCAGCGGGGAAGCACCCCTGACAAGTCCTCCGCCCCTCAGGAAAGCAGGCCCGCATGCCTACCCCGCTGACCGCCGTCGCCCTTGTCTGTTCGCTCAAGAAGTCCCCCGCGAGATCCAGCTCGGAGAAGCTGGCGCGCGAGATCCTGGACGCCCTGGCCGATCACGAGGTCAGCGGCGAGGTGATCCGGGTCGCGGACGCCGGCGTCGCGTTCGGGGTCAGCACCGACGAGGGCGACGGAGACGGGTGGCCCGCGATCCGGACCAAGATCGTGGCCGCCGACATCCTGGTGTTGGCGCTGCCGATCTGGATGGGCCAGCCGTCCTCGGTGGCCAAGATGGTGCTCGAACGCCTGGACGCCGAACTGTCCGAGACCGACGACGCCGGCCGCCCGAGCATGTACGGCAAGGTTGCCGTGGTGGGCGTGGTGGGCAACGAGGACGGCGCGCACCACAGCATCGCGGAGGTCCTGCAGGCCCTCAACGACGTCGGGTTCACCGCGGCGGCAGCGGCCGGCACCTACTGGGTCGGTGAGGCGATGCACAAGACCGACTACCACGACGTCGGCCCCCGGCCGGAGACGACCGGCGCCGCGACCACGTCGGCCGCCGCCAACGCCGCACACCTGGCCCGGCTGCTGAACGGGGCTCCTTACCCCAAGTCCTGAGCTTTACACTTGCCCCGACCTCACCAGGGAGCGATCGCTCACAGGTTCTCGACCTCGGGGACGCATGGACGGCGTACGCAACGATCTGGACGCGGTGGATTGGGCGTCCACGCCCTTGGGCTGCCCGAAGACCTGGCCGCAGAGCCTGCGCACCACCGTGGACATCATGCTCGGCTCCCGCTTCGCCATGTGGATGGCGTGGGGCCCGGATCTCAGCTTCTTCTGCAACGACGCCTACCGCCGCGACACCCTCGGCAAGAAGTACCCGTGGGCGTTGGGCCGCCCGGCCCGCGAGGTCTGGGCGGAAATCTGGGATGAGATCGGGCCGAGGATCGATCGCGTGCTGGCGACCGGGGTCGCCACCTGGGACGAGGGTCTGCTGCTGTACCTGGAGCGCGCCGGCTACCCGGAGGAGACCTACCACACGTTCTCCTACAGCCCGCTGGCCGATGACCAGGGCAACACCGCCGGCATGTTGTGCGTCGTCAGCGAGGACACCGATCGGGTGATCGGGGCGCGGCGGATGGCGACGTTGCGTGACCTCGCGGCGGCGACCGCTTCTGCACTCACCGTGGAGGAGTGCTTCGCGCAAGCGTGCGACGAGCTCGGGCGCAATCGGCGCGACATCCCGTTCTCGCTCTTCTACGCCCGCCCCGACGCCGCGCTGGCCGCAGTCGATGACCTGCGGTGGGAGCAGGCCGCGAAGGCCGAGCTGGCGTGCGCGGTGGGGCTGGACGCCGACCACCCGGCCGTGTTCGAGACGGTCGCCATCGACGATGCCCGCGCCCGCTGGCCGTTGTCGGGCACCGAGGCACTGGTCGATCTCGGGGACTTCCCGGCGCTGCCCGCCGGCGAACTGCCGGAGTCGCCGGCCGACGCGCTGGTATTGCCCCTGCGCACCGCGCCTCACCGCACGCCGTACGGCTGGCTGATCATCGGACTCAACCGCTTCCGGCCCCTGGACGAGGACTACCGCGCCTTCATCGACCTGGTCGTGGGCGAGATCAACGCCGCGATCACCGCCGCCGGTGTGGTGGAGGGGGCCCGGCGCCGCGCGGCGGAGCTGGCCGAACTCGACGCCGCCAAGACGCGCTTCTTCACCAACATCAGCCATGAGCTGCGCACACCGCTCACGCTCATCCTCGGCCCCACCGCCGACCTGCTGGCCGACCGCGCTCAGCCGTTGGCCGAGCGCCAGCGCAAGCGCGCCGAGATGGCACTGCGCAACGGTGAGCGCCTGCTCGGCCTGGTCAACACCCTGCTGGACTTCTCCCGGATCCAGGCCGGGCGCGCGCACTGCCGGCGCCAGAGCACCGACCTGGCGCAGTACACCGCGGAGCTGGCGGCGATGTTCGAGTCGGTGACCACCTCCGCCGGGCTCACGCTCACCGTCGCGACGACGCCGCTGTCCACCCAGGCCAGCGTCGACCGTGAAATGTGGACCAAGATCGTGCTCAACCTGCTCTCCAACGCCCTGAAGTTCACCTTCGAGGGCGGCATCACCGTCGAGCTGCGCGAGCTGGGTGACCCGCCCGCGCAGGACGGCGACGGTGCGCGGCCGTGGGTGGAGTTGGTCGTGCGCGACACCGGGATCGGGATCGCGCCGGAGGATCAGCAGCATCTGTTCGAACGCTTCCACCGGGTCGCGGGCGCCCGCTCGCGCACCCATGAGGGCAGCGGCATCGGCCTTGCCCTGGTCGCCGAGCTCGCCGCTCTGCACGGCGGAGTCGTGGAGATGGCGAGCACGCCCGGTGTGGGCAGCAGCTTCTTCGTCCGTATCCCGGCCACCGCCGCCGGCGCGGCGTCCGAGGCCGAGCCGGACGGTTCCGCGGATGGCCACGACGGCGAGTCCGGCGTGCGCACCGCGCAGCATTTCGTCGAGGAGGCCGCGCGCTGGGTGAGCGACACGCAGGCGGCCGTCGCGAACCAGGCGCCGCCACCTTCCGACGGCGCCGTCGAGCCAGGCCGGGAACGGATCCTCGTCGTCGACGACAACGCCGACATGCGAACCTTCCTGGTCAGCCTGCTCGGCGACCACTACGAGGTCGACATCGCGGTCGACGGCGTCCAGGCCCTGGCCCGGGCCCGCACCGAGCTGCCCGACGTCGTGCTGACCGATGTGATGATGCCCAACCTCGACGGCTTCGGTCTGCTCCGCGAGATGGCGGCCGACCCGGCGCTGCGTGACGTTCCGGTGATCATGGTCTCGGCCCGTGCCGGCGAGGAGGGCGTGAGCCGCGGCCTGGAGGCCGGCGCCACCGATTACGTGCTCAAGCCGTTCTCCGCCCGGGAACTGCTGGCTCGGGTGCGGGCCACCCTCGAACTGGATCGGGCCCGCCGGGAGAGCGCCCGGACCGCACCGCAGACCGAGCTGCTCGAGCGGGGCCAGCAGTGCGCCCGGATCGGTTTCTGGAGCGTGGATATCGCCACCGGGGCGACCAGTGCCAGCTCCGGGTTGATCTCCATGATGGGCATGCCCGCGGAGGAGATCACCGCGCTGGGTTTCGAACAGGCGGTCCAGGCGACGGTGCATCCCGAGGATCAGCATCTGGTCTTCGACGCGGTCGAAGCCGGGATGCGCGGGGAGCCGGTCGTCTACACCATCCGGCTGGTACCGCCCGGCGGCGGCGACGTACGCGTATGTGAGGTGCTGGCCGAGGTGGAGTTCGTGGATGGCGCCCCGTCGGTCATCCGCGGCTTCACCCAGGACGTGACCCACCGCGCGCGGGCCTGAGCGCGGTTCGCGTCGACCTGCAGAGCGGACTCAGTCGGGCGGATCCGGCAACAACTTGATGAAGGCCGCCAGCACCGTCGAGCCGTCGACCGGGGACCGCGAGGGCGCGCCGATGGCCCGCACCCAGACCCGGTGCCCATCCCGGTGCCGCAGCGGGACGTCGGAGATGGTGCCCTCACGCTCCAGCCAGCGCAGCGCCGCGTCCTCACACAGCGCCAGCCCGACCGGGTCCTGCTCCTCGGTGGGGAACCACGGGTAGGGCGGCGGGTACGGCACCCCCTCGGGTCCGAAACCGGTGATCCGGGCCCAGGCCTCGTTGACCTCGACCACCTGGCCGTTCGCGTCCCCGACCGCGACCCCGTCGGAGAGGAAGTCCAGCACCACCGGACGCCAGCCGAGTTCGCTTTCCCGGGCACGCGAGCGCGCGAGCGCGTTCGACAGCCGCGCGATCAAATCGCTCGCGGTGAACGGCTTACTGACGAAGTCATCAGCGCCGGAGCGCAGCGCGGCCGCGCTCGCGTCATCACCCGCGCGGGCGGAGAGCATGACCACGGGTACCCCGCGCAGCAGCGGGTCCTCCTTCAGCGCCGCGATCAGGGCGGCTCCGTCCATGTTCGGCATCATCACGTCGGCCAGCAAGACCTCGGGCGGGTGCTCGCGGGCCAACTCGAGAGCCTGGGCACCGTCGACGGCGAACCTGACCTGGAAGTGTTCGCGCAGCACATCAGCGAGATAGCCGCGCATGTCGGCCCCGTCCTCGGCGACCAGCAACCTGGGCAGGTCGTCCCGGCCGGGGTCCGCAGTCTCGAGCTGCCGCGTGGACCAGCCGGCGGCCTCCTGCAGGTAGGGCTCGGCCGCCCGGGCGGGGTCCGCCACGTGCGGGGTGCGCCGGGCGGCGGCCACCCGGCCGTAGGGCACGCGCACGACGAACGTCGACCCGCGCCCCGGCGTGGAGGTCACCGACACCTTCCCGCCGTGCAGGCGGGTCAGTTCGGCGACCAGCGCCAGCCCGATTCCGCTGCCCTCCACCGATCGCCCGCCGCTGTGCCGGGCCCGGTAGAAGCGCTCGAACAGGCGCGGCAGATCCACGGGAGCGATCCCGATCCCGGAGTCGCTCACCGTCAGTTCGACCGCGTCGCCGACATCACCCAGGCTCAACGTGATGCGCCCGGACAGGGTGTACTTCAGCGCGTTGGACAGCAGGTTGAGCACGATGCGGTCCCACATGTCGGGATCGAGCAGAACCGGGCGTGGCAGGCGGTTCACCACGACGTTGAAGCTCAGCCCAGCGGCGGCGATCGCCGGGCGGAAGCTCTCGGCCAGGGCGCTGGTGACGCCGGGCAGGTCGACGGCGACGACGTCCGGGGTCAGCCGCCCGGCCTCGATCCGCGCGAAATCGAGCATGCCGCGGACCAGCTCCGACAGTCGCCCGGCGTTGCGGGCCACGATCTGCAGGAACTCGCGTTGGTCGGCGTTGATCGGCCCCCTGCGCTCCGCGAGCAGGTCGGCCACCGGGGCAGCAATCAACGTGAGCGGGGTGCGCAGTTCGTGGGAGATATCGGAGAAGAACACGGTCTTGGCCGCATCGAGCTCGGTCAGTTCCCTGGCGCGGGCCTGCGCGAGGTCGAGCTTCTGCGCGGCGCGCATCGCCACCGTGGTCTCGACGCTGGCGGACATCACCCCGGCCACCGTGCCGTCCGGATCGAAGATCGGCGAGTTGGAGTAGGTGAAGAAGGCCTCCTCGGCGAAGCCGTGGCGCTCGATGATCAAGCGCTGGTCGGAGAACCAGGTGCCACGACCGCTCTGGCGCACCCCCCGCAGCATCGGACCGATCTCATCCCAGATCTCCGGCCAGACCTCTTCGCCGCGGCGCCCGAGCGAGGCCGGATGCTTGATCCCGAGCAGGGGCAGGTTGGCGTCGTTGTAGATGACCACCAGCTCCGCGCCCCACCACAGCGCCATCGGATGACGGGAGGCGAGGCACATCGCCACCGCGCTGCGCAGCCCGGGCGACCACCGCTCGATCGGACCGAGCGGGCTCGCGGCCCAGTCGTGGGTGAGCACGAGCCGGCCCATGTCCCCGGCGTCGGCCAGCTGAGTCGTCAGCCAGTCATGTCCTGCCGGAGAATACGAGAGTCCCGTTGGGGTGCCGGGGTCCTGGGCACCGTGCATGTCATCCACCCAGCGTCGACGCCCCGCGCTCTGAGGCGTGCGCCAGGCCGGGTAGCCGGGCGCTCGCAGAGCATAGCCCCCTTACCTTGTGGGGCCTAAGGCTCTTCCCCGGTATCCACCAGGCGCTCCGCCAGGTCTCGCATCTTCACGTTGCGCCGGTTGGAGGCCTCGCGCAGCCGGTCGAAGGCGGCCTGGTGGGTGAGCCGGTGGCGCTCGATCAGGATCCCTACGGCCTGCGCCACCGCGCGCTGGCCGTCGAGAGCGTTGCGCAGGTGTTCCTCGGTGTGGGTGTGCGAGCTTTCCCGGATGGCCCGGTCCTTGGCGGTGGCCAGCATGTCGCCGAGCATCCCGGCCAGCACGCGCTCGTCGGCGCTGACCCGGCGCGGGGCCGGGAAGTGAACCCACACGCCGTAGAGGGCACTCGGGGTCTGCGCGTGCAGCAGGATCCCCGGCAGCAGGTCGTCGGGCTGGGGCTCATCGTGAGTGCGGGCCCAGGAGATCGCGGCGGCCACCTCCGGCGGCAGGTCCTCGCTGGGGTGCGCCCCTGCGGCGCTGATCACGCATTCCGGCAGCGCCGCCGTACCCGGGTCTTCGAACAGCACGGCAGCACCGGAGAACACCGCACCGAACCCGAGCACGGAGGCGGCCTGCAACTCCGACAGGTCGATCTGGTGCACCAATTCCGAGGTGAGCTGGGAGGCGGCATCACGACGCTGGCGACCGCTGCGTTCCCGGGTGACATCACGGGCGGAGGCCGTCATCAACGTCGGCCCGCTCGGGTCTTCGATGGTCGCGATCGAACCGGCCACCCAGATCGGACGGCCGTCGCGGTGCACGAACAACGTCTCGAAATCACCGCCGCCGGCGGCGAAGATCGCGGCGCTGGCCGCATCCAGCATCGCGCGCTCGACGGGGAAGACGTCCGGATCGGGCCACCACGGATGCGGGACCGGATAAGGCAATCCGGCGCGGTCATAGCCGGTGATCTGTGCGAAGGCAGTGTTCATGTCGAGGATGGTGCCGTCGGCATCGGCGATCACCACACCCTCGGTCAACGAGGCCAGCATCGCGTTGCGCCAGGCCAGGTCGCGGGTGCGCTCACGGGAGCGCTCCAGGTTCGCCTCGATGCGGGCGATCAGGTCGTTGCTGGAGAACGGCTTGACGATGTAGTCGTCGGCCCCGGCCGCCAGCCCCTCGACCGCCGCCTCCTCGCCGGCCCGCGCCGAGAGCAGGATCACCGGCACGGTGCGCAGGCCGGGGTCGTTGCGGATCTCCGTGAGCAGGGCGAAGCCGTCGATGCCGGGCATCATGACGTCGGAGAGCACCAGGTCCGGCGTCGCGCGCCGGGCCGCGAACAGCGCCGCCTCACCGTTGGCCACCGCCTCGACGTCGAAGTCGACGGACAGCACGTCGCACAGGTACAGCCGCATGTCGGCGTTGTCCTCGGCGACCAGCACCCGCGCCCGGCCGGGCCGGGCCGCGCGCATCTGCACGGGCTCCTCGTCCCAGGACAGCACCTCCCGGCGGGCGCTCTCGCCCGCGTCCGGTGCGCCCGAGCCCGCGTCCGCGTCCACCGGCGCGCTCGCCGGGCGCGCCGCGTCCTCGCCGAACGGGATCCGGACGGTGAAGGCCGAACCCTTACCCAGGGTCGAGCTCACCTCGATGCTCCCGCCGATCAGCTTCAGCGTCTGGGAGACGATCGCCAGCCCGATCCCCGCCCCCTCCTGGCTGCGTCCGCCGCTCTCGCGGAAGGTGGCAAAGCGCTGGAACAGCCGGGGCAGGTCCGCCTCGTCGATACCGATGCCGGTGTCCTCGACGAGGAGTTCAACGCCGTCAGCCGTCTCGCTCAGGCGAACCCTGATCTCGCCGTCGAGGGTGTACTTCACCGCGTTGCTCAACAAATTGAGCACGATCCGCGACCACATGTCCGGGTCCACGAACACCGGCCGGGACAACGGCGGGGTCGAGATGTCGAACGCCAGTCCGGCCTGCTCGACGGCGGGCGCGAAGTTGGTCGCCAGCGCAGCCGTGGTCCGGGCGAGGTCGACGGCGACGAGCTGCGGGATGACGCTGCCCGCCTCCAACCGGGCGAAGTTCAGCATCCCGTCGACCAGGGTGAGGAGCCGGTCGGTACCGCGGTGCGCCAGTTCGACGAAGTCGCGCTGATTGTCGGTCAATTTGCCGGCCGCACCGGCGAGCAGGTCCGCCAGCGGTGCGCTGATCAAGGTCAGCGGGGTCCGCAGTTCGTTGCTGACGTCGGCGAGGAACTCACTCTTGGCCTTGTCCAGATCGGCCAGTACCTCGGCGCGCGCCGCCAGGCCGCGGGCGGTGTCCTGGGCTCGCTTGCGCTCCACGGCGTAGCGGATGGCCCGCGCCAGCAGCTGCGGCTCGATCTGCCCCTTCTGCAGGTACTCCTGGGCCCCGCGGCCGACCGCAGCCAGCCCGCGTTCCTCGTCGACCAGGCCGGTCAGCACGATCACCGCTGCCCGGGGACAGCGCTCCAGGATGGCGTCCAGACCGCTGAAACCCACGGCGTCGGGTAGGCCGAGGTCGAGCAGGACACAGTCGGTGTCGGGGGAGATCAGCTCCCGCGCCGCGGCGATCGTCTTCGCCCACCTCAACTCGACCCCACCGGCGGCCTCGGACAGGTACTCCTGGACCAGGAAGGCGTCGCCGTCGTCGTCCTCGATCAGCACGACCTGAAGGGCGGGACCCGACCGATCGATGGCGCCGGGCACGGTCACCTCACTCTCGAGATCGAACGACGCAGGAAGGCAACGCTACCGGGGGTTCGACCCCGTGATCGTGGCAGTCTACGGACGCGGCAAGGTCACGATCGCGACGAAGAAATGATCAATCTGGCGGACCACGTCGATGAACTGGTCCAGGTCGACCGGCTTGGTGACATAAGCGCTTGCGTGCAACCGGTAGCTGCCCATGACGTCGGCTTCCGCCGCCGAGGTGGTGAGGACCACGACCGGGATGTGGCTCAGGGTCTCGTCACCCTTGATCTCGGCGAGCACCTCCCGCCCGTCCTTGCGCGGGAGGTTGAGGTCGAGCAGCACGAGGTCCGGGGTCGGCGCGCCCGCATACTCGCCTTCCTTGCGCAGGTAGGCCATTGCCTCGGCGCCGTCGTTGACCACCGTGAGGTTGTTGGCCACCCGGTTGTCCTTGAGCGCCTCGCGGGTCAGCAGCACGTCACCCGGGTCGTCCTCGACGAGCAGGATCTCGATGATCTGCGCGATCATGTCGGCACGTCCTTCGGGTCGGGGGTCACAGGCGCGGGCAGGGTCCAGTGCACGGTGGTGCCGTCGGTGCGTTCCGGGTCGATCCAGATTGTGCCGCCGTGGTACTCCACGATCTTCTTGCACAACGCCAGACCAATCCCGGTGCCCCCGTACTGGTCCTTGGTGTGCAGCCGCTGGAAGATCACGAACACCCGTTCGGCGTACTCCGCCTCGATCCCGATGCCATTGTCCACGCACCGGAAATGCCAGTGCTCACCCTCGCGTTCGGCGTCGAGTCGAACCCGGACTGCCCGGTCCGGGGAGCGGAACTTCAGCGCGTTACCCACCACGTTGTAGAACAGCTGGGTCAGCAGGGAGTGTTCCCCGCGCACCACCGGCAGCGTGCCCACATCGATCTCGGCGCCGGCCTCGGCCCGGGTCTCGGCAAAGGTGTCGACCGCTCGGGCGGCCAGTTCGGCGGTGTCGATCTCAGTCATCGACTCCGAGCTGCGCCCGACCCGGGAGAAGGTCAGCAGATCGTTGATCAGCACCTGCATCCGCTTCGCGCCGTCCACCGCGAAGGCGATGTACTGGTCGGCCTGCTCATCGAGCTGACCGGAGTACCGGCGCTGCAGCATCTGGCAGAAGCTGGCGACCTTGCGCAGTGGCTCCTGCAGATCGTGGGAAGCGACGTAGGCGAACTGCTCGAGCTCGTCGTTGGAGCGCAGCAGGTCGGCCTCCCGACTTGCCAGTTCCTCGGTCTGCGTTCGCAGCTCTGCCCCTTGCACCCGCAATTCCTCACCTTGCGCCCGCAGCTCCTCGCCCTGCGCCCGCAGCTCCGCGCTCTGGACCCGCAGCTCCGCCTCGCGCTCCTCGGACTCCCCCAGCAGGGCCACGATTCGGGCTCGCATGTCGTCGACGTCGGCACCCAGGGCGGTGATCTCGGCCGGGCCGAACGCGGTCACCCGACGGCGGAAGTCGCCGGCGGCGACGAGGCGGGTCTCGGCCTGTAGCCGCTCCAGCGGCCGGGTGACGGTGCTGCGCAGCGCCGCGGCGATGGCCAGGGCCGCCGCAATGCCCGCGATGAGCGCGATGGCGACCAGCGCGTGCAGCCGCCGCTGGGTGTCACCGAGCTCGTCGCGCGCGGCCACCCGCTCGGTGTCGAGCGCATCGCTCAAGGCCTGCACCCCGAGCCGCACGTCGTCGAAGAGTCGTTTGCCGGTGGCCTCGTCGACCTCGGTTCCCAGCCCGGATTCGTTGATCGCCACGATGCTCGGTTCGGCGTACTGGGTGCGCCAGACCTGCATCGCGCGGGCCGCGGAGTCCAACGCGGAGATCACCGCGGGCTCGTCCCCGAGCCGATCGCGCACCACCTGCGCGTTCTCGAACTCCTTGGACCGGCCCGCGCTGTAGGGCTCCAGGAACTCGGGCTGGGCGGTCAGGATGAAGCCGCGCAGCCCGGACTCCTGATCGACGGTGGCGGTGGCGAGGGCGGCTGAGGCGATCCGGGACGGGGAGATCCGGTCGGTGAGGCGGTCCGCGTCGTGGTCGAGCTGAACCAGCGAGACCACCGCGGCCGAGCCGCCGAAGGCCACCAGCAGGGCAGCGCCGGCGAAGACCAGTCGCAGCCGCGAGCGCAGGGTGTACGCCGGGCGGGTGGTGCGGCGCTGCGCAGAGGTCGTCATCTCGCGCCCGATCGTGCCATCTGCGGGTCCCGCCGTGGTTGCGCGCTCGCCGTTGCGGGCAGGAACACCGCAACGACGACCTCGAGGAGGACCGCATCATGACTGACCAGCCCAAGCTCGCGATCATCTACTACAGCTCGACCGGACACGTGGACGATCTGGTCGCCGAGTACGCCGCCGGGGCGGAGAAGGCCGGCGCCCAGGTGCGGGTGCGCCGGGTTGCGGAACTGGCACCCCCGGAGGCCATCGCCACCAATCCCGAATGGCAGGCCCACCACGACGCCGTCGCCGACGAGCCCGTCGCCACCCCCGACGACGCCGACTGGGCCGACGCGATCGTGTTCGGCACCCCGACCCGGTTCGGCAACGTCGCCGCCCAGCTCAAGCAGTACATCGATTCTCTCGGGGGGCTGTGGGCCGAGGGCAGGCTCGCCGACAAGGTGTACTCGGGCCTGACCTCGACCGCGACACCGCACGGGGGCCACGAGTCCACCCTGCTCGCGCTCTATAACACCGTCCACCACTTCGGCGGGATCCTGGTGACACCGGGATACACCGCGGACGTCTTCGACAATCCCTACGGTCCGTCCCACACCGACGGCCAGGGCAGCATCGAGATCTCCGAGCACACCCGAGCGGCCTCACAAGCGGCCGGGGAGCGCGTCGCGCACGTCACCGCACTGCTGCTCGCCGGGCGCGCAGCGCACTCCCCGGCGTAGCGGGCACCCGCCGCACCCTCAAGGCAGATCGGGCTGCGGGGGGATGGGCGAAGGCATCGGCGGATCGACGCCGGGGCCGGGCACCGGCGGCGTGGGGGTCGGCGGCTCAGGGGTCGGGCCCGGCACGGGTGAGGGGTCGCGGCCCGGCGGGATCGGTGAGGGTTCCAGGGGCGGGGTGCTCATCAGGACTCGCGCTCCTCGTTGGCTCCGGTCACGGGATTGGGGTCGGTGCCGGCGCCGCCGCGCGGGTCGTGCGGCGCCTTCGGGCCGGGCACACCCTTGAGGGAGCCCTTCTTCTTGCGCAGATTGGTCGTCGCGAGGACCACGATCATCGCGAGGACGGCGATCACCACGATCGCGGGGAAGAGCCAGGTGGGACCGGAGATGTTCATGCGGCTCCTCAAAGGTCGACGGGCTGGTCTGAGGCCCTCCTGCCAGCTACCCCGCTGCGCCATCCGCAAGCGGGCCCTCGGTCGACCCGATGGCGCCCTCGCCGTGGTTACGCGCGCGCCCTTCGGGCAGGAGCCCAGCAGCGACGACCTCGAGGGAGAGCGACATCGTGACTGCCCCGGCGAGCGGCACAGCTGCGGCGGAACCGGCGCTGTGGTGGGGCCAGGAAGGCGTGAGCCCGGTGGTGGCCGTCGCGGTGCACGCCGGGCACGCGGTGCGTCCCGAGATCGACGCCCTGCTGCGACTGGACGAGACGGCACGGCTGCGGGAGGAGGACCCGTTCACCGACGCCTGGACTGCGCTGGCCGACACCCGGATCGTGGCGGGCCGATCGAGGTTCGAGGTGGACCTCAATCGCCCACGCGCGGACGCGGTGTATCTGACGCGGGAGCAGAGTTGGGGGCTGGACGTCTGGCAGCGGCCGCTCCATGCCGCCGAACTGCAACGTTCCTTGGCCGCCTACGACAGCTTCTACGCCGCACTGGGCGGCCTGCTCGATCGCGCCGAGCGGGCCTTCGGCCACGTCGTCGTCTACGACCTGCACACCTACAACCACCGCCGGCAAGGCGCGGACGCGGCGCCGGCGGACCCGGCCGAGAACCCGCAGGTCAACCTCGGCACCGGGTCCGTGGACCGCGCGCGGTGGGCGGGGGTGGTCGAGTCATTCCTCACCGATCTGCGCGAGGCCCCCCTGCCCAGCCTCGGACGCCCCCTCGACGTGCGGGAGAACGTGCGGTTCCGCGGCGGACATCTCGCCCGGTGGGTCCACGAACGCTTTCCGCGCACGGGGTGCGTGCTGGCCGTCGAGGTCAAGAAGTTCTTCATGGACGAACACACCGCCGTGGTGAACCAGCCGATGTTCGACGAGATCGGCGACGCCCTGGCCGCAACCGTGCCCGGCGTGCTGGCCGCCCTGGAGCGCCGGTCATGAGCCCCGTCGCTCTGGCGGACCTGGGCCGTGACCCGCAGGCGTTCATCACCGAGGTCTGTGCGCGGGTCGCAGCGGGGCGAGCGATCCGGCGCAAGGTACCCGGCGGCTGGCTGCACATGGACCGTCCGCTGCCGTTCCTGTGCGTGCACCGCACCCCACCGCACCAGCGCGGCTGCGACACCGAACGCCTGGTGCTGAGCCAGGCGGCACACCTGAGTGTGGCGGGCGCCGGCGAGCACGAGGCGGCGCTGCGAAGCCTGATCACCCGGCTGGGTAGCGAGCTGTCCGGACGGTTCGGCGCGTTCCTCGTGCTGGAGATCTGGGTCGAGGCCGAGGCCGAGGCGTTCTGCATCCACGCGCCGATGATCGAGCCCGCGACCACCGTCGCGGCGTTGCAGAAAGCGCTCACGGGGGTGGACGTGTTGGGCCGGCGCGCACGTGCGGACGCGGTGCATGACCCGAGTCCCGCACCGCCCGGGTTACCGCCGCTGCTCACCCCCACGCAGCAGCGCGAGAGCGGCATCCTGGTCATCGGGCTCGGGGTGCCCGGCTTCTTCCTCGGGCCCGATGGGCAACCCTTTCCCGGTGTCCTGCGCCGGCTGCAGCACGACCTGACGCGCGCGTTGCAGAAAACGGTGTTCGAATTCACCTCGGTCCAGACCAGCTTCCGGCCGGAGGACTTCCGGGCCGTCGGGCCACGGCGGCTGCTCAAGGCCACCCGCGACGTCGACCGGCGACTGGCGCGCATCGCCGCCTCGCTCGACCATCTGGTCGCGATCACCCCGATCAACGCGGAGGACGCCTGGCTCCGCTTCCGGGACGGCGGCTATCGCGACGAGCCGACCTTCCACTACCGGCCGCTGCGGGTCGACCCCGATCTGTTGAAGCGATCGCTGTACGCCGTGCCGTTGGAACGGGTGGAGGACCCGACGCTCGCCGGGGTGTTCCGGGCCAAACGCCAGGAGCTGGACCGCCAGATGAGCATGCTCGAAGACCGCGGCTCCCCCGCTTTCCTGCCCACCAGTCTGCAGCTCTACGGCACGGTCGACGCCGAACTGCTGAGCCTGGCCGAACTGCTGCTGGGCCGGATTCAGGACCGCCAGGAGGACACTCCTGATGCCCCATCACCTACCGCTTCGCCGACCCGGTCCTGGCTCGACGCCGGTGCGTTCGCCGCACGGGCGCGCGCCGAGGTGGCGTACTACCGTGCCCGCCAGTCCTCGGTCACCGCGGCGGTGGACGTCCGCGAGGACATCCCCGGGGTCCTGGTCTCGGGAGGCAACTTGCTCGTCGGTGCCGACGTCAAGATCGCCGAGGAACGCGCGGATGCCTTGATCCAGCATGAGGTCGGCACCCACATCGTCACCGACGTCAACGGCGGCGCGCAGCCGCTGCAACTGCTGCGCGTCGGCCTGCCGGGTTACGAGGAGACCCAGGAAGGCCTGGCCGTGCTGGCCGAGTTCGTCGTCGGTGGACTCACGGCGGCGCGGCTGGCCACCCTCGCCGCACGCGTGATCGCGGTCCACCGGATGGTCGCCGGCGCCGGCTTCACCGAGACGTTCCAGCACCTGTACTCCGGGTGCGGGCTCGGCGCTCCGCAGTCGTTCCGGATCACGCTACGGGTGTATCGCTCCGGTGGCCTGACCAAGGACGCGGTGTACCTGCGCGGGTTGCACCGCCTGCTCGGCCATCTCGGCGCCGGCCACTCCCTGGAGCCGTTGCTGCTGGGCAAACTCGCCCTCGACGACGTCCCGGTCGTCCAGGAGTTGGTGTGGCGCGGCGTGCTGCGCCCCCCGTTGCTGCAACCGCGGTGGCTGACCGCGCCGCAGTCCCAGGATCGGCTCCGGGCTCTGGGGGCCGGGCTCAGCGTCCTCGATCTGGTACCGCAGGCCACCTCATGAAAGAGGCCACATCATGAAACTTGCGATGTTCGTCAACGACGTCGAGCACGAGAAGCCGCAGTACACCACCACCCGCCTCGCCCTGGCGGCCACCGGGCGCGGTCACGAGGTCTGGTATGTCGGCGCCGGTGACTTCACCGCCGACCCCGACGACACGATCCGCGCCCAGGCCCTGCGGGTGCCGCGCGGGCACACCGACCGCGAGAGCCTGCTGGCGAGCAGAGTTCCCGAACGGATCAACGTCGACGAGCTGGACGTGCTGTGGTTGCGCAGCGACCCGGCCGATGACCTGCCGGACCGAGCGTGGGCCCAGAACGCCGGAATCCTCTTCGGTGGCCTCGCCGCAGAGCGGGGAGTGCTGGTGGTCAATGATCCGGCCGGTCTGGCGCTCGCGTCGAACAAGCTCTACCTCAACCACTTCCCGGCGCAGGTCCGCCCACAGACCCTGATCACCCGCGACATCGAGCAGGTGCGGGCGTTCGTCGACAGCCACGACGGCGCCGCCGTCGTCAAGCCGTTGCAGGGATCCGGCGGACACGGGGTCTTCGTGTTGTCCGACGCCGACGCCAACCTGGAACAGATGGCCGAGTCGATCCTGCGCGACGGGTATCTGATCGGGCAACAGAAACTTCCCGACGCCGCCGGTGGTGACGTCCGCATGTTTTTGCTGGAGGGCCGGCCCCTGCAGGTCGGCGACGACTACGCGGCGTTTCGCCGGGTCCCCGCGGATGGCGAGCTGCGCTCGAACATGAGCCGAGGGGCGAGCATCGAACCGGTGACGGTCGACGAGACGATGTTGCGCCTGGTCGACCTCGTCGGGCCGCGCCTGATCCAGGACGGCATGTTCCTCGTCGGGCTCGACATCGTCGGTGACCGGCTGCTGGAGATCAACGTCTTCAGCCCGGGAGGGCTCGGCAGTGCGCAGCAGGCCAGTGGTGCGGACTTCACCGGCGCCGTGCTGGATGCCTTGGAGGCCAAGGTGGGCCGCCGTGCACATTCCGCGCGGCCGGGTGCAGCTTCCTAACGGTCCGCCGGGTGGCGGGAACGGATCGCGGCGAGCTTGTCGAACAGCGACGGTTTCGCGCCGGCCGGCACCAGGACCAGATTGCCCCGTCTGCGCTGCGGGGGCGCCGGCTGCGCACTCGTCGCGATCGCGCGCAACTGCTCGCCGATCCGCTTGTAGAACTGCAGTTGGGTGCGCCGGCCGAACACCGCCCAGCCGAACTTCAAGATCGGCGGCATCGCCGGGGAGCCTTCGGAGTACACCGTCGCGAGGAACTGCACCCGGCCGGACTCGTAGTCCTTGACCACCTCGTAGAGCACCTTGCCCCGCTCCAGGTGATGCTCCAGCGTCTCGTAGGCCCACCCGGACCGGCGCTCGGTCGCTGTGCTGACGTCCACGACCTCGGTGATGCGCACCCCGAGATGGAACCGCAGCCCGTAGAAACGCCCCTCGAGCAGGATGTTGCGCCCCAGCAGCGGCTCGGTGACGTCGTAGACCGCCCGGATCAACTCCGGCGGGGTGAACTCGTAGTCGCGCACCCCTTGGGCGGCGCGCTCCCAGATACCGCCGGGCTCGGGCGGGCCGGGAGCCTCTTCCCCGAGGTGGGACACGTGCTTGTCGAAGTTCCAGCGCGGTTCGCGCACCTCGGCCGGGTCGTAGTTGACCGCAAGGGTGCGCAGTTCGCCCAACGCCGCCCCGGCGTCTTCGTTGCCCAACAGGGCGGTGCGGCGCATCAGCGTTCCGCCAGCGAATCGCCGACCAACCAGAGCATCGCGGGCCAGAGCCCGACGAAGATGGCCCGGCGCTCGGCGTTGCCGCGCTCGAGCTGGTCCACGGTCTTGGCCCGGGCCCACATCCCCAGCGTCGCCGCCACCGTCGCCAGCGAGGCGGCGTGCAGGTGGGCCGGACGCACACCCACGCGGGCAAGCATCGAAACGTCCATCGTGGGCAGTCACTCCTTGTGAACATCGTTGAGGCCGCCATCCGCTGGCCACCCGGGATCGCGCTGGTCACCTGGCGCTACCTGTGGCAGACCCTTCCCGTCTTCCGGGTGGACGAACCCGGCGACGCTCGTGATCTTCCGCCGCCCCTGCCCGAGATCACCGGCGACGATCAGCCCCCGCACACCGGCACCGGACCGCTCTACCACCGCCGCTTCAGCGTGCGGGTCCGCGACGCCGTGCTGACCCCCACCGAAATGATGGAGGTGCTGGCCGACGACTTCAACCGGGTGCTCCCGTCGGAGGCCGCCACGATCCGGGTGCTGCGCAAGCGGGGCCCGGGGGTGTCGATGCGGCGCGGTGATCGCTTCGTCATTCACATGCCCGGTCCCTGGAACGCTCCGATCCGGGTGCTCGAGCGCACCCCGACCTCGTTTCGCTTCGCCACCCTCGACGGGCATCTGGAAGCCGGCCAGATCGAGTTCCGGGCGCAGCAGACCCCGGACGGCCTCGAGTTCAGTGTCGAGGCCTGGGCCCGGCCTGCTTCCCCCCTGCTCAACGCCCTGTTCACCCATGTGCGGATCGCCAAGGAGATCCAGCTCAACATGTGGGTGCGCTGCTGCCGGTCCGCGGCCGAGATCGCCGGCGGCGAGATCGTCGATGGGGTCCACGTGCACACCCGTACCGTCCCCGCGGACGCGGTGGCCTGAGCCAGGAGAATCATGACCGAATCCACCATCGCCGCCGAATCCACGATCGGCACCGGGGCGCCGGCCGCCACCGCGCCGGACCAACTGCTCCTCGACGCCCCGCTGGTCGACGTCGCGGCTGCGCTCGATCCGGCCCACACGAACCGCACGGATCGCCCGCTGGCCCTGGTCACCGCCGCCGCCCACGGCATCGGTTACGACTTCGCGCTGCACCTGGCCGACGAGGGCTACGACCTGGTGCTGACCGCGGCCGAAGGCGACCTCGGCCCGGTCGGGGCGGCGGGCCGCGAACGCGGGGCGGCGGTCGAGGAGATCCTCGTCGACCTCGCCACACCGGCGGGCGTCGACGCCCTCTTCGCCGCCGTGACCAGCACCGGCCGCCCCTTGGAGGTCGTCGTGCTCAACACCGGCGTGGGACTGGGCGGGGCGTTCGCCGACCAGGAACTCGACCATGCCCTGCAGCTCATCGACCTCGACGTGCGCGCCACGGTGCACCTGACCGGGCTGTTGCTGCCGCTGATGCTCGCCCGCGCCAGCGGACGCCTGCTGCTGGCCTCCTCGAACGCCGCGACGACCCCGCACGCGCAGCAGGCCGTGCACACCGCCGCGAGGTCCTTCACCCAATCCTTCGCGGACGCCCTCGCCGAGGAGTGCGCGGGCAGCGGCGTGACGGTGAGCGCCCTGCTGCCCAACTGAGCTGCGGCACAGTCTTAGTCCGGTCCATCCTGTACCTGCGCGACGAGGTCGGCAGCGACCTCACGCAACTTGCGGTTGCTGGTGTTGGACAGCAGCTTGAGCGCCTCGAAGGCCTTGCCGTGGCTGCACCGACGCTGGGCCATGATCACCCCGATCGCCTGATCGATCACCGCGCGGTGCGTCATCGCCTCGCGCAACTGGCGGGCCTGCGTCGACGCACTCTCGTACAGCTGAGCGTTGGCGATAGCGACCGCCGCGTAATCCGCGAACGAGCGACCCAGCTCCACCGTGCCGGCCTCGAAATCGTCACAGCTGGTGGAGTACACGTTCAGCGCACCGGTGATCGAGGTCTGCAACGGAAAGTTCAGTGCCAGCGAGCTCAGGATTCCGCACTCCAGCGCAACCTTGGAGAACTCGGGCCAGCGCTGCTCCAGATGCATGTCGCGGACCATCAGCAGCTCACCCGCCGCTGCGGCGTCGAAGCAGGGACCGGACGCGGCCCGGTACTGAATCTCGTCGAGCTGGAGCGCGATCTCGCCGGTGGCGGCCGCGGTGTAGGCCTCCCCGTCGCGGATCAGGGTCACCGAGACCACCCCGTCGCCGACGAGGGCCTGGCGCGCCAGTTCGGCGACCTGACTCAGCACCCCGTGCAAGTCGTGGCGTCCGAAATCGATGCGGGCGAGTTCGGCGAGGACATCGCGGTTGCTCGCGAACTCAGGGGGCGTCCCGAGCTCGTCGTGGTCGGTCACGGGCGTCCAGTCCGGGGGGTCAGGCCGCACCCCGAGGGGCATTCGCGGGCAGGTCGGCACCCGGACTCCCGGGCACTGCTGGGTCCGTACTCGAACCCGTACCTGCGCCACGGCCTGACGCTGGCTCGCCCTCGCCGACGAGGTCGGCAACGACGGGCTCAGCGTACCTGGGACATGGCTGTGCGGCCCCGGGGGTGCTCGCTCACGCGGTGGCGTGCCGGGCACCGCGCACGCCACCACGTCACCCACATGGACGCCCGCGGGGATATCCACCCGGACGGGGGGTAGCACGCTGGCACGCCGACCGCCCAGGAGAAGCCGCCATGTCGCTGACCCACCTGATCCAGCCCGGAGACCTCGACCACCTCATCGCGGACGATCACGCGGTGTTGGAGCGCCAGTTTCAGCACCTGGAGGCCGGCCGCGGTGACCGCCGGATCCTGGCCGATCAGGTCGTCGCCACCCTGCGGCGGCACTCGCACGCCGAAGATCGGGTACTGCAACCGGCGATCGCCGATGAGGGCCTGCAGAAGTATGCCCGGCATGGCCGCGAGCAGCACGAACTCATCACCTTGCTGACGACGTCGCTGAGTGCGAGCCATCCGGGCGAGACCGAGTTCGAGTACGCCCTCGGCCAACTCATCCCCACGGTCCGCCATCACGTCGCGGAGGTGGAGTCTCGCACCCTGCCCTTCCTGCGCGAGCTTGCCGGCGCCGGCCGGATGGGAGAACTCGGCCGGGCCTTCATCGCCGCCAAACGCACCGCCGAGGGCCTGCCTCGGCCGAGTGCTCCGCACGGTGAGCCGAGCCGTCGGGACCACGAGCGCAGCAGACACCTTGCCACCGACCCGACCGGACAACTCGAACCCCAGGCCCAGCGCATTCTCGATTCCTACGCAGCCCTGGCACCCCAGCCGGTGGAAACCCTCGAGCCCGACCAGGCGCGCCGGCAGCCCGCTCTGGCCGACGCCGTCGCACGTATCCTCGCCGAGGACGGCCGCAGTACCGACCCGGAGCCGGTGGGTGACGTCCAGGACGCCACGATCCCCGGTCCTGGGGGCAAGCTGTCCATCCGCGTCTACACCCCCGACGGTGTACCGCCGGACTTGCTGCCCGTGGTGATCTGGATCCACGGCGGCGGATGGGTGCTGCACGACGTCGGCACCTACGACGCCTCGTGTCGCGCCCTGGTGAACAAGACCGGGGCCATCGTGGTCTCCCCCGACTACCGGCGCGCCCCCGAACACGTCTTCCCGGCGGCACACGAGGACGTGCTGGCCACGTTCCGCTGGCTTCGTGACTATGCGTCATATTTCGGTGGTGATCCGACGCAGATCTCGATCGGCGGGGAAGGGGTCGGTGGCACCATGGCCGCGGCGACCTGCCTCGCGTTGCACCGGGCCGGCGAACGCCTGCCCGCCTCCCAGGTGCTGGTCTACCCGTTGACCAGCGGCGAGCAGTTCGGTGCGTCGATGACCGACTCCGCGGATGCCTGCCCGCTCAGCCGCCCGGTGCTGTCGTGGATGGAGATGCACGCTTTCAGAGGCGTTCCGGGCGCCACCGAGGACGAGCGGATCAACCTGCTCGGAATCAGCGCCGCCGACCTGGCGGCGATGCCGCCGACGCTGGTCATCACCGACGAGCGCGACATCCTGCGCAGCCAGGGCGAGGAGTTCGCGCGCCGGCTGCACGACGCCGGAGTCGAGGTCACCATGGAGCGCTACACCGGGGTCATGCACGAGTTCTTCGGCGCCGCCGCGGTGCTGGACGCGGCTGAAATCGCTCAGCAGTCGGCCGCAGCCCACCTGCGGGACGGGTTCGTGCGGTCCGCCCACCTCGCCATGACGGTCGGGTGAGCCCATGTCAGCACTGATGTGGGTGGTGGCGGCCCTGGTAGCCGTGGCCGGCGCCCTGCAGTGGGCCCAGGGCGCCACGGCGCTCGGTGTCCTGCTCATGCTGGCCAGCATCGGACTCGCGCCGCTCGGTGACACGCGCACCTTCCGCCGGGGCGTGGGTTAGGCCGATCCGTCCAGCACGGTTGGATGGACGCCCATGGACTGGCAGCTGCTGCGGGCGCAGGCGCGTGCGGCGATGACGGAGATGGCCTTCGACTATCTCGACGGCGGGGCCGACGAGGAGATCACGCTCGCCGACAACAGTGCGGCCTGGAACCGGTTGCGTCTGCGCCCCCACGTCCTGCGCGACGTCTCGGCGGTCGATGCCGCGACGACCGTGCTCGGGACCGCGGTCACCACCCCGGTCCTGGCCGCCCCGGTGGGCTCGCAACGCCTGGCCCATCCGGACGGTGAGTGCGAACTCGCCCGGGCCACCACGGCGGCGGGCACGGTGTTGATCGCCTCCACGATGGCGACCACGACCCTGGAGGACATCGCCGCGGCCGCGCCCGGAGCGCGCTGGATGCAGATCTACCTCCAACGTGATCGCGGTGCCGCGGCCGAGCTGGTCCGGCGAGCCGCGGCAGCCGGATACACCGCCCTGGTGCTCACCGTCGACCTGCCGGTCCTGGGGTACCGCCGTCGCGACGAACGGGGCGGTTTCACGCTGCCCGCCGGGCTCACCATCGCGAACTTCGGTGCGGACATGCCTGCGGTTCCGGGCGCCTCGGGACTGGGCGCCCATGTCGCACGCGATCTCGATCCGGCACTGGTCCCGGCCGACATCGCCTGGGTCGCCGACCTCTCGGGCCTGCCGGTCGTGGTCAAGGGGGTGCTGCGCGGTGACGACGCACGCGCCTGCGTCGACGCCGGGGCGGCCGCGATCGTCGTCTCCAACCACGGTGGCCGCCAGCTCGACGGAGCGATCGCGACCGCGGACGCGCTACCCGAGGTGGTCGCTGCGGTGGGCGAGGACGTCGAGGTTTACGTCGACGGCGGGATCCGGGCAGGCACCGACGTCCTCAAGGCGCTCGCGCTCGGGGCCAGGGCCGTCCTGGTGGGCCGCCCGCTGATCTGGGGACTCGCCACAGACGGCGCCGACGGGGCGCGCGGGGTTCTCGACACCCTCACCTGCGAACTGCTCCGTGCCATGGCGCTGTGCGGCGCACGCACCATCGCTGAGATCGATCGCGACCTGGTGGTGGGGTGAGCGGGCGCCATCGGGTCCCCATCACCGTGTCGTATTTCGGCTAGACGCCGCGCCGGAGGACGGCCCACGCTGGGGTCTGTGCACACCGAGACGGACGCCTGCCTGCGCGCGGTCCAGGCCAAGGACTCCCGCTTCGACGGCTGGTTCTTCGTCGCGGTTCACACAACCGGGATCTACTGCCGACCCTCGTGTCCGGCGCAGACCCCTAAGCCGGCGAACATGACGTTTCACCCCAGTGCGGCGACCGCCCAGTTGGCGGGATTTCGGGCATGCAAGAGGTGCCGGCCAGACGCGAGCCCCGGCTCCCCGCAGTGGAACCATCGCGCGGATGTGGTGGCCCGCGCGATGCGCCTGATCGCCGACGGCGTCATCGACCGCGACGGCGTGCCCGGTCTGGCCGCCCGGCTCGGGTACAGCGTCCGCCAGGTGCAGCGGCACCTGCAGGCCGAACTCGGCGCCGGACCGTTGGCGATCGCCCGCGCAGGGCGGGCCCAGACCGCCCGGCTGATGATCGAGGGTAGCGATCTGACGATGGCTCAGGTGAGTGCGGCCGCGGGCTTCGACAGCATTCGCGCCTTCAACACCTGCGTCGCCGAGGTGTTCGCCACCTCACCGACCGAATTGCGCCGCCGCCGCAAAGGCCGATCTCCGGTTGCCACCCCAGGAAGCCTGACGGTCCGTCTGCCGTTCCGCGGGCCACTTTTCCCGGACAACCTCTTCGGACACCTGGCGGCCACTGCCGTACCTGGTGTCGAGGAATGGCGGGACGGGTCCTACCGGCGAACCCTGCGCCTGCCCCGCGGACCGGGGATCGTGGCGCTCACCCCACCTGACCCGGGTGTGTCCGGGGCCCGGGTGACGGGGCACGTCACCGCCCGGCTCACCCTGACCGACCTGCGTGACCTCGCCGTCGCGATCGCCCGGTGCCGGTGGCTGCTCGACCTCGACGCCGACCCCGTCGCGATCGATGCGGCGCTCGCCACCGATCCCGCACTGGCCCCGTTGGTGGCCCGGGCGCCGGGCCGACGAGTTCCGCGCAGCACCGACGGCGAGGAGTTCGCCGTCCGCGCGGTGCTGGGCCAACAGGTCTCCACCGCCGCGGCCCGCACTCACGCCGGGCGCCTCGTACTCGCCCACGGCGAATCGCTCGACGATCCCGGCGGTGACCTCACACACCTGTTCCCCACCGCTGCCGCCCTGGCCGACCTCGACCCGGACACCCTGGCGATGCCGCGAGGGCGGCGCGCGACCCTGCGCGGACTCGTGCGCACGCTGGCCCGCGGCGAGATCGATCTGAGCCCGGGCGCGGACCGCGACGAGGCCCGGGCGCGCCTGGCTGCGCTGCCCGGCATCGGGCCGTGGACGCGCGACGTCATCGCGATGCGGGCGCTCGGAGACCCCGACGCCTTCCCGGAGAGGGACCTGGGAGTGCGGGCGGCTGCGGCCACCCTGGGTCTGCCTGCCACCCCCGCCGGTCTGCGCGCCCGCTCCGTCGCCTGGGCGCCGTGGCGCGCCTACGCCGTCCAGCATCTGTGGGCCACCGGCACCCACGCCGTCAACCACCTGCCGAGAGGATGAACCCATGCGCACCCACCAGGTCGTCGACTCCCCCGTCGGCCCGCTGACCCTGGTCGCCGAGGACGAGGCCCTCGTCGCACTCTGGATGCACGATCAGCGCCACCTGCCCGACCCCGAGCGCTTCGGCTCCCCCGATGCCGGCGACTCGGTGCTCCTGAAAGAGGCCGAACGTCAACTCGCCGAGTATTTCGCCGGTGAACGCACCACCTTCGACCTGCCATTGGCAGCAGACGGCACGGCGTTCCAGCGCCAGGTCTGGGCCGCCCTCTGCGAGATCCCGTACGGCGAGACGATCTCCTACGGCGAGTTGGCGCGCTGGATCGGCAAGCCCGCCGCCTCCCGCGCCGTTGGTCTGGCCAACGGCCGCAACCCGATCGGCATCGTGGTGCCCTGCCACCGCGTGATCGGCGCCTCGGGCAAGCTCGTCGGCTACGGCGGCGGCCTGGAGCGCAAGCAAACGCTGCTCGCCCTCGAACAAAGCCGGCGGTCCGCCGAGCAGCTCACCCTGGACTGATCCGCTGTGCCGCCAGCGCATCGATGCGCTGGGCGTCGTGATCTGCCGCCACATCACCACCGGTTGCGCATCAGAGACCACCGGTTGCGCATCGATGCGCAACCGGTGGTGGTAGTCCGTACGTGCCGCTCAGAGGCCTGCGACGAACTCGCGGACCAGGGCGGCGAACTCGTCCGGGCGCTCGATCTGGGGCATGTGGCCGGTGTTCTGGAACAGCCGGCGCCGGGCGTGCGGGAAAGCCTCGCGGGCCGCATCGAACTGGCTCAACGGCAGGATCCGGTCGCGGTCGCCCCAGATGATGAGCATCGGGCGCGGGTGTTCCCGAGCCGCCGACAGCAGCGTCCCGCGCCAGTCATCGCGGGCACCGCGGATCGTCCCGAGCCCGCGGGCGACCTCGGCGAAGAAGTCCGCAGCTCCCGGCCGCCGCGCCATCGCCATTGCATGGTCGACGCGCTCGACCGTGGCCAGCGACGGATCGGCGTAGAGGGCACGTTCGGCGCGGCGCAGCGCGGCGCGCGTCGGATAGCGCAGTGCTGCCGTGCCCAGGCCGGGGACCGCCAGCATGCGCAGCAGGTAAGTCGCCTCCCTGCCGAAGCCCGCGCTGTTCACCAGCACGATGCTCGCCACCCGGTCGGGCGCCAGCGCCAACGCGGTCAGGCTCACCGCGCCGCCGAGGGAATTCCCCACCAGATGCACCGGGCGGCGCTCGTCCAGCGCGTCGAGGGCAGCGAGCAGACCCCGCGCCAACGCGGCGAGGTTCGCCGGTTCGTCCCGGCGCGGGGAGAGCCCGAAGCCGGGCAGGTCCAACGCGATCAACCGGTGCTCGCCCGCAAGCCGGTCGAACTGACCGGACCAGTCGGCGAGGGTGCGTCCGATGCCGTGCACGAGCACGAGTGGCACCGCCGCCGGATCCCCCGCAACCCGTACCCGGGTCGGCACCCCGTCGGCCTCCACGTAGGACTCGCCGCTCCCGTGCACCTGATCAGGAAAGCGGCAGACTGGACGGGTGGCAACCCTGTTGATCGTGCACCACACCCCGTCGCCGGCCTGTGCGGACATGTTCGACGCGGTCGTGCGCGGCGCCACCGATCCGGACATCACCGGGGTCGACGTCGTGCGCCGCGCTGCCCTGGCCGCGTCCGCGTCGGACGTCCTCGCCGCCGACGCGGTGATCCTCGGAACTCCGGCGAACATCGGCTACATGTCCGGTGCGCCGCACATTCACCGTGGCAGACTGCCCGGATGGACGCATGCCTGATCTACTGCCGGATTTCCGATGACCGTACTGGCGCGGGTGCCGGTGTCGAACGCCAGCGCGAAGACACGCTAGCCCTAGCCGAACAACGCGGATGGCACGTCCTGGAGGTCATCGAGGACAACGACCTTTCGGCGAGCACCGGGGTACTGCGCCCGGGCTTTGAACGGGCCCTGGAGATGATCGAGACGGGCGCGGTCCGTGTCCTGGTCGCCTGGACATGGGAACGGCTGGAGCGCACCCGCAAGGATTCACTTCGCCTGATCGAGGCGTGCCAGCGACACGGCGTCATGGTGGCCCTGGTGCGCGGCTCTGACATGGATCTAGCGACGCCAGCCGGGCGCCTGGTCGCGGACATGTTGTCCTCGATGGCCCGTAACGAGATCGAGGTCAAGGCCGACCGGGCGAAGCGGGCCCGGGAGCAACGGCTAGCCCGGGGTCAGCGGGCAGGCGGTGCCCGGCCATTCGGCTACACGTCGGGAATGGTGCCCATTGACCATGAGGCCGACGCAATCCGCGAGGCCTACCGGCGAGTGCTGGCCGGGGATTCCCTCGGATCTATCACTCGATGGCTCAACGACTCCGAGCTATTCACCGTTCGCGGGGGTCCGTGGCGACCGGGGAATCTAGGTCAAGCGTTGCGGCGCGGGTGCTACGCGGGGATTCTGGAGCACCGGGGGCAGGATCGCGGAGACGCCGCCTGGACGCCTCTAATCGACCGGGTGCTATGGGAACGCGCTCAGAGTGTTTTGAGGGCGCCTGAGAGGCGCACGCACACCACTAACGCCAGCGCGCTACTGACCGGGATAGCGCGGTGCGGGATCTGTGACGCACCCATCCGGGGCGGGGGTGCTACCTCCAGCGCAGGCACCGCTGCCTATCGGTGCTCAGCGACTCCGCATCTGCACCGCCAGCGCCAGCCGGTCGATGACTACGTGCGGGAATCCGTCGCCAGCGCGATTCGCATGATGGACGCGATCGACGCGGGCGGGGTCGAGATATTCGGGGTAAAGCTGGCCGGGCGGGCGATGGTGGCGGGCTCAGCACCCGCGGCCCTGGTGCAGGAGCTACGCGAACTAGAGCACCGCCTCGATGCGCTGGCCGACGATCTGAAGCTCAGCGAGCGGGTGCTCACCCGGCGGGCGCAGGTCATCGAAGATCGCATCGGGGCTATCCGGCGGCAGATCGCCGCCGAGACGGGGGAGCGGCCCGAGGCCTCGGAGCTAGCCGATCTCCTGGAGCTAGGCGAGCACCCGGACTATGCGACCGCATTCCTGGCTGCTGATATCCCGGCTCAGCGTCGGGTTATTCGGTGGGCCCTCGCGGAGATCATCGTTCGCCCGCTTGGCCGGGGGTCCGGCTGGCGCCAGCCGATCGAACGCACGGTGCATCTGTTCGGCCACCGCGAACATTGATCGCGTGCGGCCTGCGTGCGGGGTCAGTGAGGGCGAAACTGTGCCATCCGAGGGTAATTAGTAATCCACCTGTTTAGTAGTTATGGGATTGTCTGTTCCGCGTTCTAGCTCACCTTGACTCTGATATACTTTTTCAAGGTAATCGAGAGGAGGCCGCTATGGGTCAGAAATGTTTTGCTCAGGGTTATTCGCTGCCGAAAAGCCTGATCGAGGAGATTAGGGATATCGCACGCGAACAGAATTGCACGCAATCTAGTTTTGTGGTCGAGGCGGTGCAGGCCTATATCGCTGCCCGTCGTCTCACAGTAGGTAATTCGTAAGTCCCCAAAATGAAATACCGCCGTAGTCAGCGGCGGTATTTCCTTACTTAGGAGTGGTTTTAGTGTATCAAGAATCAGAACCCGCGTCCAGCGAAAATGCATTCGCCGAGTCCGGCTCATCCCCGCCTGTCAGGCCGATTGAGTTTGACCTTAGCGGCCTTTGGGAGGAGAGCACCGCCTGCGCACTCGACCGGGAGGAGACCCCCGACGCCGAGGGTGCGGAGTGGTCGCCGTTCGACGGGCCAGAGATCGACCTACTGGGGTATATGCAGGCGCGGAAGATCCTCGCCAACGACCGCGCTCGGGAGATCGTCGCCGAACACAACGCGCGCACCCGGGCACCGCTGCCGGTGTATGACCTGAACGCCCTTGACGCGCTGGCCCCCCTGGAGCCGCTACTAGGGGAAGTGCTGCAGGCCAACACGCTGGCGCTGCTCTCTGGCAAGTTCGGCACCTACAAATCATTCTTGGCGCTGGCCTGGTCGTTCCATCTTGCCTCTGGACGCCCATGGAACGGGCACGCCATCGCGGAGCCGGTGCCGGTCGGCTACCTCGCCGCTGAAGGTGCCTACGGTATTCGACGCCGCCGGGATGCATGGGTGGCCGAACACGGCGCCATCGAGGCGGGCATGTTCACCCTGATTGGCCGCGCCGCGAATCTGGGCACCGACGCGGGCGCGGACGAACTAACCCGGATCGTGGAGGAGCGCGGCCTGCGATTCCTGGTACTGGACACCCTGCACCGCTGCACCCCCGGCTTGGATGAGAACCAATCCGCGGAGATGGGCGCCGTGATCGCCCGCCTGGATCGTCTGCGGGATCGCACCGGATGCACTGTCATGCCGGTGCACCACACCGGCCACCAGGGCCAGCGGGCCCGGGGATCATCGTCCCTCGATGACGACATTGATACCTCATGGGTGATCGAACTAGCTGGCGATGGGGAGAACCGCGCGGCCCATATCTCCCGCACCCTCAAACACCGCAAGACTAAGGACGGGGAGCTGCTGGAGCCGATGCGCCTGGAGTTCGTGCCGGTCGAGGGCACCGGCTCAGGATGGGTACGTGCGGCGGATTCTGACGCCGATCGGGCCGCTCAGCTGGCCCATGACATTGACCCCGTGCAACGGGTGATTGAGGCAGCACCAGGGGCCCTGACCGTCGGTGAAGTTGCCGGGTTGGTCTGGGGCGAAGGTTTCACCCCTTCCATGCGCCAGAGCACCCAACGGACCCTGGACGCCGCCTCTCGTGACGGGCGCCTAGTCAGGCTGGATACTCGCCCTGCGACGTTCAAGGCGAACCCTAGATGAAAATCATGTTCAACAACGGGCGTTGAACGTGTCCGTTGAAACTCGCGTTGACGTTGACCCCGAAAAGGGCCTCTCACCTGCAACAACGCGCGTTGTTGAACCCGTTGAAGGGCCTTCAACAACGCCCGCCCCCCTAAGGGGGCGTTGAAGCGTTGAACGTTGAACGTTGGGGCCCGAGTAAGGACAGGCCTGATCGCCTGCGGGCGCGGGTGCTCAGATGGATCGCCGAGGCCTGGATACACGGAATCTCCACCAAAGCGATCGGCCAGCACATGGACGCCGAAGATCGTAGGCACCTACGCGCGACCCTGCAGGGTCTGGAGCGGGACGGAATCATCGTCCGTGAGGCGGTGCGACCCCACGGGCAGGCAGGGTGGAGATGGCGGCTGGCCGACCATGATCCCCCCTAACACTACTGAAATGATCGACTTTCATACGGTAGGGGGGTGTGAAATGGTGGGCGGACCTCGCGCGCTCATATAGAGAGACCTAACCCCGGCTCTTCATGAACCGGCGGGGCTGTTCGGCGTGTAGATGAAGAAAGTGCCCGCTGCGCTGGGAAGACTTGGACTTGCGAAGGACCAAAGCCAGCCGAGCGAGGGGCACTTTCCAGGTGAAGGCTACAACTTCCAGGCCGAAGATCACGGTGTCCGCGGACGGGGTCGGAGTCACCTCCCACGTGGGCTCGCGGCTGCTTGCCGATGTGGCGGACAGGACCACGCTGACTGGGGACCTCTCGATCGCCTTGGGCAGGCTTCGCAAGCCCAAGGCCCGCCACGATCCGGGCCGGATCCTGATCGACATGGCGGTCGCGGTCGCCGATGGCGCCACGACGATTTCGGAGATCGCGGTCCTGGCCGAGCAGCGTGAACTCTTCGGGGCGGTGGCCTCGGACTCCACGTGCTGGCGCCTGCTCGACCGCATCGAAGACGCTCAGCTTGCCGACATCGCTCGGGCTCGGGCCGCAGCTCGCGAGGTCGTCTGGGCGCAGCGCGCCGAGACACACGGGAGCGCGTTCGAGTCGGCGCACGCGGCCGGTCGGGTACTGCCCGGTCTTGTCATCGATATCGATGCCTCGATCGTGATCGCGCACTCGGAGAAGGAACACGCCGCGCCCACGTTCAAGGGGACCTTCGGCTACCACCCGATCCTGGCGTTCTGCGACAACACGAATGAGTTCCTGGCCGCGACCCTGCGCAAGGGCAACGCGGGTGCGAACACCGCGGCCGATCACATCACCGTCCTGGACGCGGCCCTGGCGCAGATCCCCGACACCCACCGCCACGGAACGCCGATCCTGGTCCGCACCGACGGCGCCGGCCGGACCAAAGACTTCCTGACCCACATCCGCGGATTGCGCCAGAACCACGTCGCTACCAGTTTTTCTGTCGGATGGGCGATCACCGAACGCGAAAGGGCCGCGATCACCGCGATCCCGGCCAAGGTGTGGGCTGACGCGATCGATGCCGATGGTGAGCACCGCGACGGCGCTGCCCTGGCCGAGATCACCGGTGTCCTGCCGGCGCACATCTTCAGCGAGTACCCCGAGGGGACGCGAGTGATCGTGCGCCGTGAACGACCGCACCCCGGCGCCCAACTCGACGCCTTCGAAGAAGCCGACGGCTACCGCTACACCGCCTTCGCCACCGACACTCCAACCGGGCAGCTGGCTCATCTCGATGCCCGCCACCGCGCCCACGCCCGCGTCGAGGACCGCATCCGCTGCGC
>JBQTIR010000045.1:0-18246 GCA_052387905.1 Sporichthyaceae bacterium
CACTACCTGACCCTGCGTCACCCGCGGAGCACCCGGCAGAACAGCAGACCGGTCACCGAAGCACGCCCGACGCTTCCGCGGAAGCGCCCACGACCAAATCCGGCTCACCGAACCCTCTCAGCACCGGATTCAGAATCTTTGTGAATCACCAGGGTTAGGCCCTGCGCCCCTTCGGACGCCTTAGAGGTATTTGTGGATCAGCCGTTCGGCGAAAATCGAATCACCTTTTCGGTCACTGAATCGTCGCCGAACGTACCGCGGCACAAATTTGACCAGCCTGGAACCCGATCGTGGTTGATGATTCGTTTGTAGGCTCTTCCTACTTGAGGTGGGGGCTGGTCAGTCCGCCGCCGATCAGGAGCATGCGTAGCCGGTAGTTCTCGCGGTTGCGGAATCCGCGGGCGATGCGGCGGTGGAGCTCGATGAGTCCGTTGATCGCTTCGGTGCCGCCGTTGCTGGATCGGCCGGTGTCGAAGTAGGCCAGGAATGCCGCCTTCCACCTCTTCAGCGTGCGACCGAGGCGGGCGATCTCCGGGATCGGGCAGGATGGGAACGCCTCGATGACGCTGGTGGCGATCTTGCGGCCCTCGACCGGGTCAAGGTGGCGGTAGGCCGCTCGCAGGCGTTGTGCGCAGGCCCAGGCGACCTCGACTTCGACATGGCGTTCGTCAGCGGACCATGCACGCTCCAGGCGTGCTTTCTGCCGATCAGTGAGCTTCTCTTCCCCTGCGTGCAGGATGTTGCGGATGCCGTAGAGCGGGTCACCTGCGTGGCCGCGATGTCCGAGGGTGTCGTGCTGGACGCGGCGGCGGACCTCGTCCATGGCTTGGGTTCCGAGCTTGACGACGTGGAAGGCGTCGAGCACCGCGATGGCGTCTTCGAGTTGGTCATCGATCGCGCTCTTGTAACCCTGGAAGGGGTCCAACGTGGCGACCGCAACCCCGGCCCGGAACGCTTCGTTGCGTTCGGCAAGCCAGTCGGCGTAGGCCTTCCCGGAGCGGCCGGGCACCAGGTCGAGTAGCCGGGCCCGGACGCGGCCCTTCCCATCGCGGGTCAGGTCGACCATGCCGGTCAACTCCTTCGGCCCACGACCGCCCTCGCTGTTCGGGCGGGTGCTGACGTGGTGCCAGATGTGCTCATCCACGCCCAGGGTGTGCACCCCGGTGAAGCGCGCGTCATCGGCGGCCATGGCCTCCAGCAGCGGGCCGATCGCCCGCCACACCGTGTTCCAGGTTGTGCCCAACGCCCGGGCCAGCCCGGAGATGCTGGCGTGCTCGCGGCGCAGCTGCCCGATCGCCCACCAGCACGCCCGCGTGGTGAGCAACGCGCGCGGCGATGCCAACGCTTCGTGCTGCTCGGTGAACGCCCGTCCCAGGCAAGCCGCCTCGGCGCAGCGCCAGGTCCGTTTGCGCCAGATCAAGCGCACTGGCCGGCCGAAGCACGGCGCGTCGACCAGGTGCACGTCGCGGCGGCCGTGACTGGCCGCGATCACCCCACAGGTTCGGCACGCCGTCGGCACCAGCGCGGACTCGATCACGACCTGCAGGTGCCGGCCGTGCTCGGCGACCTCGATGACGTGGAATCCGTCCAGGCCCACGAGCAGGTCGCAACGCCCGCAGTAGGTCAGGTCGGCAGAAGATGGGCGCGCGCGAGCACACCCCGTAGGCTCGGACATCGAGGCCTTCCGGATGGGTTGCTTGGTCGCTACCGATCCTGGAAGGCCTCGTCCTGTTCCGAGCTCAGGCTGCTACCGCGAGTTGCTCACCCCCACCGCAGGTCGGAAGAGCCCGCAAAGCTCATGGCCGCGCGATGACAGCGCAAGTTGACAACGTCAGTTCTTGGGTGCAAGGCGCCCCAGCCAGCCAACTCTTCTGCGGATAGTTCGGGCTTACTTCGCAGCGTCGCTGAAAAAGCGGTCAACCTCTAGCTGAAGTTGGCTGGAGCTCCAACCCGTGCGGTTAAATGTCTCCTTATCCCCGAGAATGCTGAGAATCTCCAAAATCGTGAGCCTCCAGACGTGGTAGCGACCCCGCCCGTTCGAAAGTTCGCTGTCGGGCACCAGCGCCCGCAGACCGTGATTGACTGTCTCGCCGTTTGGAAATCTGACCTTTCCAACAACCGCGAGATGGATCGCCCACAGTTCACTCTCGGGCGCGCCGATCGCGTCCGCCACTCGTCCCGCGTAGTTAGGAATCTCGCGCGTGAGGGCAGCAACCATCCTCTCGCCGAGTTCGACGTCGCTCATTCCAACCTCAGGAAGTAGTCGTACCCGTCTCGGGGAGTGAACACCGAACCAGGGCCACCGCCACCCTCAAGCACGACAGCTCCCTTGTCGGAATTTAAACCGGACGCCGGCGGCGGTGGTGATTCTTCTCGATCCAGACCACGATCGCGAGGCGTAGGTCCTCGCGGGTGGTCCAACGCCGGCGGTTGAGAATGCTCTCCTGCAGGAGGCTGAAGAAGGACTGCAGGCGGCGTTGTCGGCGCGGGCCCCGACCCGGTCATCGAACCGCGTCGATGTGTTCGCGCAGCGCGGACGTTGGCGTGGAAGCGAAACTGACTGGGTTCAACCGGTCCGAGTGCACGATGAGCTCGAGTCGCGAAGTAACCCGCTTCTCGAATGCCTCTTAACGGTGCAAGCGTCAACCTGTAGCCCGCCCTTTCGGGAAGAGATGGGTCGATTGCCACCAGTACCGTTGGCCGCTGGCTTGGGAGAGGCCGGTGAGCCGAGCAACCTCTGTGGTGGCGGATTTCTCGTCGGGCCAAACCGATACGACCTTGATCTGCAGATTGAGATCGACATCTGCACGCAGGACTTCGGGTGCCCGGAGCACACTGAAGGCTTGCACCCACTCGAACTGGTTTGTCATCGCCATCAACCTTGAGTGAGCGTACCGAGGTAGCTGCCCGTCCGTGGATCCCAGACGTAACCGGTCATGTCGAAGACAGCGTTGTCGAGGTGTGGCGCTGCCAGTTTCCATCCGTTACCTTTCGTTCGATGTGCATCTAATCGCCGACGAACCATAGAAAGGTATGTGGTCGCTGTGCGTGTGCGCAGACATTAGTGATCTCCTCAAGACTGCGTCGCTCGCTGGGCGAGAGGCCTTCCGCGTCTACAAGCTGTTGCACTTCGTGCAACAGTCTTGAAATTTGCCGCCCATTGAAAATCGTGTTTCCAGTCGGATCAATTCCCGAAAGCATCGGGTATTGATTCGCATCCAACGATAGTGTGGATGGCTTATACGGCACATCTCCTATGCGGATGTCCCCGCCTTGCTCCCTGCGAAGCCAGATCGAGATCGCCATGGTCAGTGTCCTGGGTACATGGTTACTAGTTCTCCTGATGTCTTTCGCACCACGGTGTAAGAGGTTGTGGGAAGGCCACCCGATGGAGCGCCAGTGTTACCGATGACCCTGCCAGCATTTACGACATACTCGACGTTTCCGGTGTCAGCATTGAATTTACCGACCTGACCCTCGGATCCGCGGGCGAGTTGCGCGAAGTCAGTCCCGTCATCGAATACACCTGCGTTTACGTCTCGAAGTGACCCGTTTTTACTATGCCTTTCGATCACGTGCTCAATGCCGTCAGAGTCGAAGTCGCAAGAGTTGTGCACGAGGGCCCTGGTTCCTGCGGACTGCACGAAGTACGTGTGCAACCCGTCGACAGTCAGATTATAAGCAGTTGCGACATCTCCACGCCCCGGCTCGAAGCTGACGACGTTGGCGCGCTGGCCACCAATGGTGCCCAGAGATTCACCACGGTCGAGCTGATCGGCGCGCTGCCATTCCCCGTCGGTGGCGTTCCAGAAGGGGTGGTCCTCGGTGGTGACGATGACGCCGCCGTCGACGACGAGCTCGCTGAGGGTGTCGTGGTGGACCCAGACTGCGGTGACCTCGCGGGGGCCGGCTTCGCCGGTGGTGGGGTCTTTCGCCCAAACCATGTCACCGATCTGGATCTCGCTGATCGGTTTGCTGGTGCCGTCGCCCATGAGGACGGCGGTGGCTGCACCAAAGCTGCAGTTCTTGGTCCATGGCAGTCGCCGCCAACCGGACTTGAAAGCGTCGCCGGTCTTGTTGGCGGCGGCAGCACCGAGGTCGAGGGCTTTGCCTCCGAGTTTGGTGACGACGCCTCCGACCTTGACCGAGAGCCGTCCGCCCGGGATCGCGGAGGCGGCGAGCATCAGGCAGTCCAGGCCGTTGGCCTGCAGCAGGCAGCCCTGAGCTTCCTGAATGGGAACCCCGAACTTGACGACCTCCCACGCGAGGGACGTGATCTGCTGGGCGGAGGTGGGGTCATCGATGACGACGACGACGCCGCAGTCCTGGCAGGCACCGGTCTCTTGGTTCGATGAGCCGCTGTCGGCCTCGTCGTTCACCGGTCCGTTGTTGCATGTGCCGGCGAGTAGGCATCCGACCGTGACCGGTGCGGTCGTCCCTCCTGTGCCCGAGCCGCCGTCGAGGCTGCCGTCGCAGTTCGCGCATGGCATCAGCCCGGTGGGGTCGGAATAGGTCATGGGGTTGTTCAGGGCGTAGGTGTAGCCGTTGACCTGCTGCGGGTTCGTGGGATCGAGCAGGGGGTCAACGGAGATGAACCGGCCGATTGTGGAGTCGTAGGTCCGGGCCCCGATGGTCGTCATGCCGGTGGCGCTGTCCTCGGCACCGTCGACGAACCCGCGGCTGGAGGCCCAGGTCGGCGATTTCGTGCCTCGGGGGCCGCCGAACGGGGTGGTCGGCCGGGTCAACAGCTGCCCGGTCGAGTTCTCGATCGCGTAGCCGGCGGTGTTGTGAGCATCCGGGATGAGGATCTGCACATCGGCCATGGTGTTGCCGTCGCGCACCGCGATCGTCTTGGCGTCGAAGGTGTAGTAACGGCTGAAGGTGAGCTGGTCGTGGTTGGCGCGGTCGAGGCGGACCTCGGTGTCACCGAGGAACAGGGTCGTCAGGGCGGGGTCGCGGCGGATCAGGCGATCCCCTTCGCTGTCGTAGTAGTTCGTCTCCAGGACACCGTTGGGGCCGGTGACGGTGTGCAGCTTGCCTTCGACGTCCCAGGCCAGGGCCTGGGCGACGCCGGCAACGGTGCGCGTCTTGGTGTTCCCCGCGGCGTCGTAGGTGTAGGTGTCCGTCCCAGCCTCGGGGCCAGTGGTGCTCACCTGCGCGAGTTGATGCGGCCCGGTGGCGGTGTAGCTGTAGACGCTTTCACTCAGCGCACCGGCGGATCCGCGGCGCCGTTCCTTGTGGCGGTTACCCGAGGCGTCGAAGTAGTCCCATGATCGGGCGTAGGCCGCCGGGCCGGCGAGGACGTCGGTGTCAGGGGCGCCGGCGCATGTGCCGACGGCGGGGGTCCAGGCTGCGGTGAGCTGGGCGAGCTTGTCGTAGCGGAAGCACTGGGTCTCGTTCAATGGAGATGCCACGTTCGCGTCCCGCACGGTAGTGATCTTCAAGGGGTTGCCGGCGAGATCGTAGGAGTAGCTGGTGTGGTCGTCAGTGACGGGCACGGACTCGCGGTCCACCCAGGTGTCGGTGATCCGGCGGGTGCCGGGCTGGTACTGGTAGCGCAGCCAGGCGGCGTTCTTCCAGGTGTTTCCCCAGCCGTAACGCAGGGCCTCGCCGTAGGGGGCCCGCAGCACGTCGGCGATGTAGGAACCGGCACCGGTCAGGTACTCGGGTCGCCCGTTGCTGTCGTAGCCGTGGTGCAGTTCCTCGGCGTTGATCCCGTTGAACGCGTGAACTCGCGTGGTCCGCAGCGATCCGTCGTCGTTGTAGGCCGCTTCGGTGACGTAGGTTCCGCTCAGCCCCGCCTCGATGACCCCGGGGATCTCCGGGATGCGGGTCTCGGTGCGCTCGGGCCGGCCGGCGCTGTCGAAGCGGGCGGTTGCGGTGGTGATGGCGACGCCCTCGATCCACCGGGTGGAGGAGGTCGGCAAACCCATCCGCAGCTGGCCTCCGGGGAGCCGGTCATACCCCCACTGGGCCCGCAGAATCCCGTCAGGGCCGTCCTCGCGCAGCGCGGTCTTGCGGCCGAGCTCGTCATACTGCGTGACCAGCGTCTGACCCAGGGCATCGGTGGTGGAGGTGAGCTGCCCGAGGTCGTCGTAGGTGGACTCGCTCACACCGTGGTCGGGATCCTCCGCGCGAATCTGGTTGCCACGCAAGTCGTAGGTGTAGCGCCAGGTCTTGGTGGCCGGGTCGGTCATGGTCTTGAGCTGACCCGCGCCGGTGTGGGTGTAACTGGTCGTCAGATCAGTGGCACCGTGCTGGGTCAGCGCGATGGTCCTGCCCCGGGCATCGGTGTGGGTCGTGGTGTCGATCCCGCCGACCGGCGCATCGACGTGGACCTGGTCACCGGTGTAGGTGAACGAGGTCAGGGAGCGGTGCAGTTCACCGGCGCTGGGCACCGGGTCACCGTTGGCGTCGATGCTGGCTTCGTCGTAGGCGATGAACTCCCGCTTCTTGGGCCGACCGGCGCCATCGAAGGTGTTGAAGGTGCGGGCCGGGGCGGTGCTGGTGAAGTTGAACAGGGCAGTGGATACCGCGCTGTCGTTGAACGCCGGGCCCTCCTGGGCGATGGCCAGGCCCCGGGTGTCGTAGGTCGTGCGGGTGATCAGGCGCCCGCCGGCGGGGTACTGCTCGTCGGGGAGCAGTTGGGTCTGGGTCTGGCGCGGCCGTAGCAGTCCGTCGTAGAGCGCGATGCTGGTGAGCATCCGCTCGTCGTTGTCGCCGTCCTCGGCCAATCGGGCCCTGGTGGTGACGGCGTTCAGCCCGCTGGGCGCGGGGAGCTCGTAGGTGTAGTGCAGGTCTGCGCTCTTGCTCTTGTCGCGGTCATCGAGCCACACCTTGCTGACCCGCCCGAGCGGGTCGTACTCAACGGCGGTGGTGCTGCCGCTGGGGTCGGTGACGCTGGTCGCCATGCCGAGGCGGGGGTCGAGGGTCGTGGTCTCAACCGGCGCCGGCCGCGCGGGTTCGCCTGCGGCAGGTGAGGGGGTGGGGTAGGTGACGGTGAGGGCGGTGACCGGGCCCTCCGCCGGCTGGTAGTCGGTGCGGGTCGCCCGCCCCAGCGCGTCGGTGCTGACGGTGACGCGACCGTAGCGGTCGTAGTGAACCTGGCCGGCGGTGTAGAAGACCGGGGCTCCGTCGGCGTAGGACTTGATTTCCTGAACCTTGGTCAGCAGACCCCTGATGGGGTCATCTCCGACAACGGCCTCGTCGTAGGAGTTCTTCGTCCACGACACGACCGCGTCATCGGCCGGCGTCGCCGGGCCGTCGCAATCATTTGACACCGTGCGCACGGTTGCCACTCGATCAAGGATCCACTTGTCCTGATTGCGGGCGTAGGTGGTGGTGGTGCACAGGTCATCACCTGGCTTAGCGACGTCACCGAGGTCCCAGCTCGCGGTGACGTAGCCCTTGGTGTCGCGCGCGGTGTTGCGGACCTCGGTGTGGCGGGGCTTGGCCGGGTCGTCGGCGAGCATCGTGAAGGTATGTGTCGAGGCGACGCCGCGCAGGCGAGCAGTCACCCCGCCCCGATCGCGGTCTGCGGTCGCGGTCACGATCCCGTGCCACGGTTCGGTCACGGCGATCGATACCACGGCGTTGCCGTTGTAGGTGATGGTCTGGCGTGCCATGCCCTGAAAGCGTTGGTGGTCGGGCACTTCCTCCGAGGCGATGCCGGCGTCGGTGCCGTCGACGCGCCGCGAGGTGATGGTTGCCTCGCGCTCGTTCGCCGCCAATGCACCGGGCGACGCCTCGTAGTCGCCGCTGCCGTCGGCCTTGAGCTCGTCTGCGTCGGGGCCCGGCCCGGCCTTGGTGCCGCGCAGTCCGCGGTAGTAGGTCGTGACCGATTCGAGCTTGGTTGCCGGCTCCGCGTTCTGCGGGTCCTGGCCGTCGCCGACGGTGGTGCGGACGGCTTCATAGCCGCGCCACTGGTTCCAGGTGCGGTCCTTGCGGGAGGTCAGCACGGAGTCGTCGTAGGCCCAAGCAGGCTGGCCCACGTAGTCGTACTCGGTGATGACCGGCACGGAACCGCTCACCGCGTCATGGCGAGTGGCCGAGTGCACGACGTACTTGTGGAACCAATGCCACTGCGCTTCAGCAAAGGGCTGTCCCGGAGGTGCGTAGCGGACCGGGAAGCACAGGCTGGTGTTCTCGTACTTGTTCTGGGGCGTGCTGCTGGGCAGGCATTGGGTGCCCTCCTCGTAGTCGAACACGAGCTTCTCACCGGTGCCGGTGTTGATCTCACTCACACGAGGCCGACGCAGGGCCGAGGCGTCGTCGTTGGGGCTGTCCACCCGGTTATTGAGGAAGTGGTCGACGAAGGTGACCTTCGGCTGGGTCTGGGAACCGTCGACCAGGCCCGCGTGCTGGATCGAGCTCAACCACAGGATCGGACCGGAGCCTGCACCGCCGGTACGGAGGAAGCTGTTCTGCAAGGTCCACCGGTCGACCTCCTTCCATCCGGCGCTCCGGATGCTGGTCGTCACCGACGTCAACTGCTTGCGGGTGAAGAACGTGGGCGTGTGGTTGTTGCACGGCACGTCGGCGCACACCTGCTCGCCGGGGATGTCCAACCACCGCTCAGGCGCAGCGTCGAAGTCTTCCGCGTCGCACCCGCCGGAGGGCCCGTCGCAGCGCTGGGCGGTCGTGAACTCCACCCGCCCGGTTGCGTTGGTGATGAGGGCGCCGCCTTGGCCGTCGGTGAGGCCGTAGTCGATGCGTGAGAGCGTGCCTCCGCGCGTGTAGGGGGTGGCGTTGTCGCTGTTGTACGCACGGCCGTACTTGTTGGTTTCCTTGTTCCAGAGGTAGGCGAGCGCGTTGCCGTGGGTGTCGACGACATAGTCCAGATTCCACCTCCACGCGGTGTCGGGGACCACTGAGGAGGCGAAGGTGCCGGCATGGCCGGGCTCACCCGGGTGGTTGCCGTACACGGGCACGGTCCACGCCGAGTGGGTGTCCTCGCCTTGGACACGCCCGAGCCCGAAGTAGTACCGCAGCCCGCCCGGGGTGGTGAGCTCCCAATGTTCCCCGCCGTCGGCGCCGTTGGAGGCGCCGGTGAGCCGGCGGATGCGGGTGCCATCATCGAAGCGCTTGCGCCATTCATTGCCGCCGGCGGCGACAAGTTCACCGCTCGCTGAGCCCAGGCTGAGCACAGCGTTGTCGGTGCGCCAGCACAGATCTCCGGTGGGCAGGTCGTCGTCGTTGTTCGGCTCTTGGTGCAGGGTGCCCGTGAGGTCCTGCCCGGCCCCGGTGTCATCCGCGCACGGGACGTAGCGCCGCTCGATGAAGCCGGGCACCAGGTCGAAGCCTTCACCGATCCACGACGGCTGATTGTTCTTCGACGAGGTGCGCCCATCGATCGAGGCGGAGTCGTAGCCGAGGGACAGCGACGGGGTGAGCCCACCGGGGACCGGCGGGACCCGCAGTGGGTAGGACCAGGTCGCGGAACCCGCGGACCCACCGGCGGACCAGGTCGCGACCTCGGACAACGGGGTAGCGCCCCAGTCACCGGTGGCGCTTTCCGCATCGGCGACGACCGCGAACGTCGCACCGCCGCCCTCCCCGGAGCGCGACGCCCGCACGGCCGCGAGCGACACCTGGTGTGCCCGGCCGGCGGCTCCGTCTTCGATCTGGTCCTCCGGTTCCGCAGTGGGGTGCACCATCGGCTCAGAGCCCGGCGCCGACGGTTCCTGCGTCGGCTCACCGGTAGGCGCCTCGACCGGCCCCTCGGTCGGCGGCGCGCTCGGGGTCTGGGTCGGTGCCGTGGTCGGCGCCGAGGACTCCACAGGCGCCGGTACTACCGGCGCCGGCGGGGTTTCGCCCAATCCGTCGGACTCGGTGGGCGCGGTATCGGAGGGGTCGGTTCCCGGGTCGGGTGCACCGAGGTCGATGACCGCGGTGACGGTCTGCTTGTCGGTGTTGTTCGTCGTGGCCAGGGGTCGGCCGATTCGGCAGGCCGCCTTCTGGGGGGTGGTGGTGGCGCAGTCCGGCAGTTGCACGATCCGCAGTCGCGAGCCCCAATCACCGCCGTAGGCGTGCCCGAAGCCCGAGTAGTCGATCTTGACTGCGACCGGTCCTGGCATCTCCCGCGATCCGCTGGTAGCCACCTCTGCCACCACCCCGGCGAGATCCAGAGCCTGAGAGGTCGCCTGCGGTGCGATCTCGATCGCGACGTTGGCGGGAGCGTCGACATCCTTCTCAGCTGGGTCGGCGCCTGTGGCCCGGGCCGCCTTCGAGGTCGGGTCGCCGATCGCGACCGGCGTGTCGCCGGCGCGGGCGAAGGCCGCATCGCCGGCCTCGATGTCGGGGACCTGGGCGACCACGCGTCCCGCCGCCGGCCAGCGCACCGGTCCACGGTCCACCGGCTCCGGGCGATCGAGCGCCCTATTGCTGCGGGGCCTGAAGTTCGCACCCTCGATCGACCCGGGCGCGTCGACCTCCGGCGCGGAACGCCGGCTCGGGTCAGCGTCGCCGACATCACCGGTAAGGCCCGCGGTCGCGGTCAGCTGACTGACCAGCGTTACCGACAGCACGACAGAGGTTGCGGCAATCAGCGCACGACCACGCCGGCGAACCAAGCGATGAACGTTCATGAAAGTGATCCCCCGTCGGATTGCTGCACGTCGAGAACTACAGGTCAGGTTGGCGAACAGGCCGAAGCGGCGAGTCGTGCGCTGCAGTCGGCCGGGTGCGGGTCAGTAAGTGCGGTGCTCGGTACCGATACGCCGGATCTGGGAGGGGTCGAGGACCCCGGGGAAGGTCCGCACGTCATCGATCGCCCCCGGCCAGTACTGGGTAGGCGTGCCGGTGGCTGTACTCCCGCGGCCGATCAGCAGATGCTTGGTGCTCGCGCTCAGCGCGGCGACCTCGGTCGTTCCCACACGTTCACCGTCGACCCACAGCGTCAAGGTCGGCTTCGCGGTACCACCAGTCAGATTCGTCTGGTGGTCGTAGGTAGCGACGAGGTGCACCCATCGCGGCATCACCGTCGGCGTTGATCCCTGCGGCACCGGATCCGTCTTGCTCACCTGGGTCGTCGTGGTGGAGGTCGGCTTGGCGATGAACCGCCACGCCCCGGAGGAATAGCCGAGGGAGAACAAGTTCCCGCCAGCTCCCTCCTGACTGATCGCGACGGCGCTGGTCGGCGCAGTGGCAACGCTGACCCACGCCGAGACGGAGAAGTCCTGATTGGTCTTGAACTTCACCGGGGCGTTCGGGGTTTCGGCGAACTGGCTCGTGCCGTTGAGCTTGAGCGCCTTGTCGCCGGCGACCAGCGGCAGGCCGTCCCAGTTCTTCGCCTTGGCACCGTCCACCCAGGTTGCCCCTGTCGGCAGCTGCAGGGTCTGCCCGTGGTCGGTCGCCGAGATCTTGTCCGCGCCGGACCCGTCGAGCGGCCAGTGGTCGGTCATCGCCGAGCTCTCCACCCGGACGTCTTCCAGCAGCGCCAGTTCGCTACTCGGGTTACCGGCCAGATCCATGGATCGGGCGACGACCCAGGAGGGCCCGAAGGTCTGGGGTTGGACCGTCACGCGCAGGATCGGGCCGGTCGGGCTCACTGCATAGGGCGAGTTATGTTCCACGTCAGCGTCATCGGTGTTAATGCCGTACCAGAACGCATACATGTCACCGCTGCCGCGCAGCTCGATCACGCAGTCCTGGCTGACCCGACACGTCGGGGTCACACGTTTGATCTGCGGCTTGCCGGGTGCCACGGTGTCCACCGAGAACACCAGCGCACCCGAGGTGGGCGACTCCACCGTGAGCGGGTCATCGCCGCGGTTCGGGTCGGTATCGGCGATTGCCCACACCCGGAACGTGTAAGTCTTGCCCGACGTCACCTGCCCGGCCGGCACCGTGACGTAAGCCTCGGCGCCGTTCGCGACAGGAGTCGAGGTTTGTGTCCACTTCGGGACGCCGTCCTCACGAAGCTCGAACCGGCCCCTGGCCGTCCCACCGTTCGGGGCGTGCACCTTCGCACGCAGCATCGGGGTGGTGTCGTTGGTCCAGTACCCGCGTGACCCGCGATCATGAGCGCCGTCGATGCGGAGCCCGGTCGGTTCGTCCGGGTAGTAAGAAAACGTGACCTTCAGCTTCGGCCAGGAACCGCTGTTGGTGTATTTGCGCCACCCGTTCTTGTTCGACGCGTCGGCGGACTTCATCCCGACCGTCATCGTCGACGCGTTGTCAGCTGCCTTGGTACGGACCTGCCCGGTCATCCCCCACTCCTGATTCGTGGTACCCGGGCAGTACTTCTCATTGCCGTGCGCCTTCGAATCAGCCGTGACATCGCTTTGCAGAAACCCCGGCCGGGTCGACCACGTGGTCGAGCCAGTGAAGGGCGCCGTCAACCCGACTCTGACCGCCGGCCCGTAGGAAGCGAGCTCGCAGGCGTTGTTCGGGGAGTGGTATTGCTTGTGCTCGAAACTCGCGGCGTGCACCCGCGTTCCGCGCAGCGCCGTGGTGTCGAACCGGTAGAATGTCTCGGACTTCTTCGGATCTGATGACCAGTCGTCGAATCCGACGCGCCCGTCCTCGGTGGCGTGGTTGTAGAACTCCTTGCCGTTGTCCCACACCATCGTCCACGCCGTACGCAGGTCGTTCTCGAAACGCCCGGACCAGCTCGGGTCCACGACCACCGGCCAGGTCACGTCCGCGCCCTGCAGCAGGCTTTTCGGGGCCGCGAGCGTGAGCTCGTTGTTGGAGATCTCGGTCGTGACCTGCACGGCAGCGGCCTCCAGCGGAGCCGTCAACGGTGCGCCGGCTGCAGCGTCTTCTGCAGTTGTCGCTGGCGAGTTCAGGGCGGCAGCACCGCTGGAATCCCACGCCAGCGGTTGCGGAGCGCTGAACACCTCGGCTCCGGATTCGTCTTTGGCGGATAGCGCACCCTGGCTGTTCTCGGACAGCTCGACGCCAGTCGCGTCGACGTCGAACACCAGCTGCCGCACCGCCGGGTTCGCCGCAGCCTCGGGGGTGTGGATGACCAAAAACGTCGAGAAACCGATCGCGCCGGCGCGGGCCACAAGATCCACATCGGGAAGTACGTCATCCCAGACGGCGACCGAGCCCGCCAGCCGCGGCTCGGGCAAATCATCCGCCCACGACAACGACAGCGACCGTTCCTCGTTCGTGATCGTTGCTAGCGGCGCCCCTCCGCCGCCTGAGAACGACATCGGGACGGCACCGAGGCGGGGCCCGACCGATCCGTCGTCCCGACGCACCATCGTGTTGTCGACGGGATTCCACTGGCCGCTCTGCTCGTCCAGCACTCTGACCGGGACAGGGGAAAGCTCCGCCTGGAAGGTCCCATCCGGCATCGCGGTGACCATCTCCGTCGACGTCGTCAACGAGGTGACCTCCACCGACTCCTGGGTGGCGGTCGCTCGACTCATCGCTGCCGACTCCGACAGCAACGCCAGCGGACCCAGGTCCGCCGACGGCGCCGGGCGAGAGGCATCCAGGCCCTGAGGCGTACCGGACGACACCAGCATCGCGGCGGCGATCGCCACCAACGCCAACGCCGACGTTCCCGACGTCAGCATCGCGCTGCGCCCGACACCGGAGCCTGCCGCCGAGCGACCGCCCCCGAACCGTCCCACCGTCATGACCATCCCCGCCCACCCGCGCCACACGCGGAAGAAGATCCGCGCCACTCGCGCCATGTGACGGCATCAACGGGGTCGGGGTTGCGACAAAACGCCGCCTTGTTCGTGCTGGCGGCGAATTTGATCCGAACGGCCAAAACAGGATCAACCGAACGAACGATCAAGATCGACGAACGGTCGAAAACCTGAGCCTGAGCTGCGAGAAGGCTGGGTTGCGCGGTCGCCGATCAGGCGGCCCGGCCGGGCGGGCGCCGGCGCAGGCGTGGGGGCTTCTTCGCGTCCTGGGCGTAGATGTCGACGTAATCCTGCCCGGACAGCTCCGCCAGCGCGGCCATCAGCTCGTCGGTCAGCGCCCGCAGCGCAGCGTGGTCCTCGCCCGCGCCCGGGTGGCTGGGAAAGGTCATGGGTGCCCCGAATCGCACCCCGACGCGGGCGATCGTCGGCCGCAGCCGCCCGGGCGGCTGGATGCGCCGGGTGCCGATCATCGCCACCGGCAGCACAGGCACCCCCGCGGCCACCGCCAGCCGCGCCACGCCGGTGTGCCCACGGTAGAGCCGCCCGTCCGGGGAGCGGGTGCCCTCGGGGTAGATGCAGAACACCTCGCCGGCGGCGAGCACGTCGAGGCCCGCCCGCATCGCGGCATCCGAGGCGCTGCCGCCGGAGCGGTCCAGCGGGATCTGGCCCACGCCGCGGAAGAAGGCCGCGGTCAGCCGTCCCTTGATGCCCTTCCCGGTGAAGTATTCGGCCTTGGCCAGGAACGTCACCCGCCGCGACACGACCAACGGCAGGAAGAACGAGTCGGAGAACGAGAGGTGGTTGCTGGCCAGGATCACCGGACCGCGGCGTGGGATGTGTTCCAGGCCCTGCACCTGCGGCCGGAAGATCAGCCGCAACCACGGGCCGAGCAGCACGTACTTGAGCAGCCGATAGAACACCGACCCAGCCTAGGATGCGAAGGGGCAGGGCCGCCGCCACGCCCACGCCATATCCGGTCCGAGGGGGTCGTCGTGCCGCTGCTCGCGGGCGCAGAACCGTTCCACCACGCCGGCGGACCGGTCGGGGTCCTGCTCTGCCACGGCTTCACCGGTTCGCCGCAGTCCCTGCGCGGCTGGGCCGGTGAGCTCGCCGCGGCCGGCCTCACCGTCGCGTTGCCACGCCTGCCGGGGCACGGCACCCGCTGGCAGGACATGAACATCACCCGGTGGGACGACTGGTACGGCTGCGTGGACCGTGAGTTCCGCGCGCTGCGCGAACGCTGCGAGCAGGTCTTCGTGATGGGGCTGTCGATGGGCGGCACCCTCAGCCTGCGCCTGGCCCAGTGCCACGGCAGCGACGTCGCCGGGCTCGCCGTGGTCAACCCGTCCGTGATCGGGCTGGACCCGCGACTGAAGGTCCTTCCCCTGCTGCACCGGGTGCTGCCGTCCCTGGCCGGCATCGGTTCGGACATCAAGAAGCCCGGGGCCATCGAGCTGGCCTACCCGCGCATCCCGCTCAAGGCGCTGGACTCGCTGCGCCAGGCGTGGGACACCGTGCGGGCCGACCTCCCCCGCGTCACCTCGCCCTTGCTGGTGATGCGCAGCATGATCGACCACGTCGTGGAGCCCGAGAGCGCCCGCCTGATCCTGAGCCGGGTGTCCTCGGTCGACGTCACCGAGATCGTGCTGCACGACAGCTACCACGTCGCGACCTTGGACAACGACGCCGGCCGGATCGTCACCGCCAGCCTGGATTTCGTCGCGCGCCTGGCGCCCGCGCGCGCATGAGTGAGCACCCCCCGCCCGGGCGCAGCAACGGCCTGTCCGCGGCCCGGTACACCCCGCTGGTGGATCTCGAGCCGCATTTCGCCGACGCCCTGCTCGAAGCCCTCGCCGCCGACGGGGTGGCGGCCTACGCCAGTCCGTCGCCCGGGGTCCGCGGGCCTTACATGGACATCGTCCTGCCCAACCGCCCGACGGACCGGGTGTGGGTCGACACCGAGGCCGAGCCGGGCGCCAAGGCGCTGTTGGCGGCCCGGCGTGCCGAGTTCAGCACTGAGGCGGAGACCGAGATCGAGACCGCCTGGCGCGCCATCGTGGCCGGCTACGACAAGGCCGGCCCGGATCCGGTGCCGAGCTGGCCGGTGACCGAAGACGCCCCACCCGATCCTCCGGCGCCCCCGCGGCGCAGCATCATCCTGCCGCTCGGCAGCGATCGCCAGGACGATCCGGGCGACGACGAGAACTGGGGCGCCGCAGGAATCGATCCGCCCGCAGCGGCGGTGGAGCCGGAGGAGCATTACGTTCCGCCGCCGCCCCCTCCGCTGCCCCGCGTCGATGCCCGCACCAAGCTCGCCTGGGCCGGGGTGGGCGGTGGCCCGACCTACCTGATGGTGTCGGCCTGGACGGGCTGGAGCCTGTTCTACGGCTCCTCGGCCTTCGCCGTTGCGGCCTTCATCGGCGGGTTCGGGACCCTGGTGTACGGCATGAAGGACGACCGCGGCCCGGGCGGCGACGGCGCAGTGGTCTGACGTCACTTCACCTGACGTACCGTCAGTCGATGTGGATGGTCTCGAAACCAGTCTGCGGGCGCTCGCCCCGCGCGCGTTCGGCCGCCTCGACTCCGAGCCGGAGCACGTGCAGCAGGGACCCCACCGCGTCGTCGACATGACGGGCGAGTTCCGGGCTGCCGGAGCGCAGCACGCCGATCAGCTGACAGATCGGGCACAGTCGGCACTCCGCCGAACCGGTGGCGATGTGGGTGCCGATCGCGGACAGATCGAACAGCCCCCCGGGCCGCGTCGAGCGCTCGGCCAGCCAGTGCCCGAGAGCATCGGCGAGCTTCGCGGCCTCCTCGGCGGCCGCGCCCAGCGAATCACCGGCAGACGCACTCACCCCTGGCCGCCCGGGCGACTGAAGCTGATCTCCAGCCGATCCCCGGCCATCGCCGCGCCGGTGACCTCGGCCCGCGAGAGCATCGCGGGCAGGGCCAGCTGACGGCGGTGCCCGGCCACGGTGAGGACAAGTTCCTCCCCCTTGCGGCGCAGGTCCATCTCGCGCTTGTCGGCCAGTGGCAGGGCCAGCGAGAGCACGTAGCTCGTCGATCCGTCCGCCGCCGCGGCGTGCCGGATGGTCAACGGTTCGGTCTGGGTCAGCATGTCCTCCGGGGCGACGCCGGGGCCGTCGGACCCCGCTGCCGAGGCATAGGCCGCGGTCGCGAACGAGAGCAGCTCGGAAACCCCCACCGGCTCGGCGCTGCGATAAGGGCAGCGCAGGACCGGCAGCGGCGCGAACGAGGCCTCGACCTCGGCGAGCATGGCGCTCTGCGCGCTCACCCACCCCGCACGCCAGGCGTCGGCGCCGCCCGCCGGGAACACCCGGTTGGCGACCACCGCGTCGATGCGATACCCGTACAACGACAGCGAGGTGAGCATGCGCCGGGCTTCGGCCACCACCACCGTCTCCGGGGTCAGCACGAGCCGCACCGAGGTTCCGACGTCGGTGAGCACCTCACGCACCCCGGCCAGCTCGGCGTGCAGCCGCTCGACCGCTTCGAAGACCTTGTCGGCCGGCATCGGCACCCCGGTCACCTTGTTCAGCACCGGCCGCAGCGCGCGAACCACCCGGCGCTCCACCGGAAAGACCCGGTCCATGTACCAGTTCAGGGCCTCGGGCAGCGCGAGCAACCGCAAGGTCTCCGCCGAGGGCGCGCAGTCGACCACGACGAGGTCCCAGCGACCCGAGCGCGCCTGATCGCGCAGCTCCAGCAGCGCGAGAACTTCCTCCGCGCCGGGCAACACCGTGAGTTCCTCGGCCTCGATGGGGTCGACCCCGACGGAGTCCAGGACCGAGAGCAGGTAGCGACGGATCTCGACCCACGTCGCCTCGAACTTGCGCTGGGCGTCGACCTGCTGCACGAAGAGGTTGCCGGCGATCTCGGTGGGATCCGGGCCGGTCCCGACCGCGAACGCGTCGGCGAGGGAGTGCGCGGCGTCGGTCGACAGGACCAGCGTCTTCAGTCCCCGGGAGGCAGCGAGAGCGGCGGTGCCGGCCGCGGCGGTGGTCTTGCCGACCCCACCCTTGCCGGTGAACAACAGGACCCGCATGGGAACCCTAGGCCTCGACGCGGTTCTTCAGCTCGCGCAGGGCGGTGTCGATGATGACCTTCTCGGCCTTGCGCTTGATCATCCCCAGCAGCGGGATCTTCACGTCGACGGCGAGGGTGTAGGTGACCTCGGTGCCACCCTCGCTGGCCTCGTCCAGGGCGTACGAGCCGGTCAGCATCTTGAGCATCTGACCTTCGACGAGGGTCCAGCTCAGCAGGCCCGGTACCGCGGACCAGTCGTAGGTCAGCGTGTACTCGTCCTTGATGGCGCCGGCGTCGAGCTGGTAGTGGACGAGGTCGGCGCGCCCGTCGGGGCGGCGGCCCAGCACCTCGGCGCGCTTGACCGCACCGGTCCACTCCGGGTAGGCCTCGAAGTCGGTGATGACGGCCAGTACGGCCTCGCGGGGGGCGTTGACGGTGATGCTCGCCGTGGTCGAGTCGGCCATCGTCTCCCGTGTCTCCCGTGCGCCGCCGGCGGCGGTTGCGGATTCGACGCACCGCGTGCACAAACCCTGACGCCGCGTCGAGGGGGAAGGCTTTCGGGGCGGCGCGGGCCCGCGCCGCGCCCGGG
>JBQTIR010000046.1:0-6989 GCA_052387905.1 Sporichthyaceae bacterium
TCTCCTACAACATCGTCTGACGGAAGGAAGTTGACATGCGCTCCCACACGTTCATGCGCACTGCCGGCGTCCTCGGCGCCGCCACCGTCATCGGTGTAGCCGGGATCCAGGTCGCCACCGCCAGCCCGTCCGGTGACTCGGCGGCCAGCGGTTACAGCGAGGTCTCGAAGGACTCGGCCGCAGCCAAGCCCCGCGGCAAGCGTGGCCCGACGGGCTTCAAGGGCGACACCGGTCCCCAGGGCCCCGTGGGTGCTCCGGGCACTCCGGGCGTCCAGGGCCCCCCTGGGCAGGTGGGTCCCCCCGGGACTCCTGGCTCGTCTCTCGTGCAGGCAACCGCGGCCTTCGCTCCGATCACTGGCGGGGCGATCAGCGCCGGGAGTGCCCGTTCGGCGCTCAATGGCTTCCTCCCCGAGGTCGCCATGTTCTCCCTGGCGCCGAGTGCCTTCACCGCGTCGGGCTTCCAAGTCGTGGACGGCAACACCATCGGGGGGTTCAAGTTCCACCTGGCCACCCAGGCCGTGAACCCGATCACCGGTACGCCGGAGGGCCCGATCACCTCGATCACCTGTGAGGTGGCTCCGGGCGGGCGTTCCTGCACGGCCCCGGGCAGCCTGGCCGTCCCGGCCGGCAACGCGTTCTGGTTCCAGCCGGCCGCCGGGTCGACCCTGCCCATCAACGGCACGATCTCCTACAACATCGTCTGACGGAAGGAAGTTGACATGCGCTCCAACACGTTCATGCGCGCTGCCGGCGTCCTCGGCGCTGCCACCGTCATCGGGGTAGCCGGGATCCAGGTCGCCACCGCCAGCCCGTCGGGCGACTCGTCTACCTCCGGCTACAGCGAGGTGTCGAAGGACTCGGCCAAGGCCCACCTCAAGCGCGGCCCCCGCGGCTTCAGGGGTGCCACAGGCGATGCGGGTCCTGCGGGTCCGGCAGGTCCTGCGGGTGCTGCGGGTCCTGCGGGTGTGCCGGGTGCTCCCGGTCCCAACGGGCCCTCCGGCACTACTCGCTTCACCGGGGTCGCGGTCTTCGCCGTTCCGGGCAACGCGATCGCCGCGGCGAATGGGTTCGGTGCGATCGGGGGCATCATCGATGGCGGATTCCCCGAGTTCTCGATCGCGCCGAGAGCCTTCTCGTTCTCGGGTTTCCAGGTCACCAGCGACAACACGATCGCTGGCTTCAAGTACGTGCTGGCGACTCAGGGCGTCAACGCGATCAGCGGGGCACCGGAGGGCGCGATCACCTCGATCGAGTGTGAGGTCGCTCCGGGCGGGCGGGCCTGCACCTCGGCGGGCACCCTCGCCGTGCCGGCCGGGAACGCATTCTGGTTCCAGCCCCTGGCCGGCTCCAACCTGCCGGTGAGCGGCACCTACTCACTCTCCATCGCCTGAGCAACGGGCCATGATGCGGCGCCCGCCACCACGGGGGCATCGCCACCGGGAAGGCCCTGCCCGACCGGTAAGACATTGCACCGCAGATCGTCCCGGCTCCCGCACCTGGGGCCGGGACGATCTGCTTTGGCGGCCCTATGCAGGTGCGGGGCATCCGAGCAACCAAGAATCGAGGTCGGCCAGTTCGATGTTGCCAGTGGTTGTGGCGAAGGGGACCTGATACGCCATAAGGGTGAATCATGACGTTCTGTTTACTGTCTGACTCGTGCGCCTCAGCCGTCACTCGAGTGGATTCCTGTGGCAGATATGTCCCGATTTGTACGCCATCACCCCCCAGATGGATGCCCTGAATGGCGGATAGACGACGCCGTCAAAGTCGTTACGGCGCGTGAAGAACTGCCAGCTCCGGGTGATTGCCACCCACCCTCCCGCTCCCTAGCTTTTGCATCGGCGTGGTCAATCTTGGTCCGGCATTGAGCTGGAGTTGTCACGCCGGGGAGGAAGTTGACATGCGCTCCAACAAGCTCCTGCGCACGGCAGGTGTCCTCGGCGCTGCCACCGTCATTGGCGTCGCCGGTATGCAGATCGCCACCGCCAGCCCGACCGCCGACTCGTCGGCCAGCGGCTACAGCGAGGTCGCGAAGGACTCGACCAGCTCCGCAGCCGCCAACCGTGGCCCGCGTGGCAAGCGTGGTCCGAAGGGCTTCACCGGTCCGGCGGGCCCGCAGGGTCCGGTGGGTAACCCGGGTGCTGCGGGTGTGGCGGGCCCCCCTGGGCAGGTGGGTCCGCCTGGGGCTCCCGGCTCGTCGCTCGTGATCGGAACGGCAATCGACCCTGTTGGTGGCGGGGCGATCAGCGCCGCGAGTGCCCGCCTGCCGCTCAATGGCGTCATCGGCCTGGGCACCGCGTTCTCGGTGACGCCGACGGCCTTCACCGCCTCGAACTTCAAGGTCGTCAACGGGATCGGTATCGCCGGCTTCAAGTTCCACCTGGCTACCCAGGCGCTCAACCCGGTCTCCGGCGCGCCGGAAGGCCCGATCAGTTCGATCACCTGTGAGGTGGCTCCGGGCGGGCGTTCCTGCACGTCCGCTGCCAGCCTCGCGGTGCCGGCCGGTAACGCGTACTGGTTCCAGCCGGCCGCCGGCTCGACCCTGCCCGTCTCGGGCACCTTCTCCTACACCATCGTCTGACGGAAGGAAGTTGAAATGCGCTCCCACACGTTCATGCGCACTGCCGGCGTCCTCGGCGCTGCCACCGTCATCGGTGTAGCCGGGGTCCAGGTCGCCACCGCCAGCCCGTCGGGCGACTCGTCGTCGTCGGGGTACAGCGAGGTGTCGAAGGACTCCGCCACGGCCAAGCCGCGCGGCAAGCGCGGTCCGCGTGGTCCGAAGGGCGACACCGGCCCCGCAGGTCCGCAGGGTCCCGCGGGTGCGCCGGGTACTCCCGGCGTCCAGGGCCCCCCCGGGCAGGTCGGTCCCCCCGGACAGGCAGGTTCGTCCCTCGTTCGGGGCACCCCTGGCATCGTAGCCCTGACCGGCGGGGCGATCGACGCCGCAAGTGCCCGGTCGGCACTCGGTGGCTTTGTGACCAACAACCCGCTGTTCACGTACGCGACGAATGCGTTCACGGCCTCGGGATTCCAGGTCGCCGACGGTGTCGGCATCAGTGGGTTCACCTACCACCTGGCCACCCAGGCCGTGAACCCGATCACCGGCACGCCGGAGGGGCCGATCAGCTCGATCAAGTGCGAGGTGGCTCCGGGTGGGCGTTCCTGCACCGCCGCTGGCACCCTCGCGGTCCCGGCCGGTAACGCGTACTGGTTCCAGCCTGCCACCGGCTCCACCCTGCCGATTTCGGGCACCTACTCCTACAACATCGTCTGACGGAAGGAAGTTGACATGCGGTCCAACACGTTCATGCGCACTGCCGGCGTCCTCGGCGCTGCCACCGTCATCGGTGTAGCCGGGATCCAGGTCGCCACCGCCAGCCCGTCGGGCGACTCGTCTACCTCCGGCTACAGCGAGGTGTCGAAGGACTCGGCGAAGGCCCACAACAAGCGCGGCCCCCGCGGCCCCCGGGGCTTCACCGGGGACCAAGGGCCGCAAGGTCCCGCGGGTCCGGCAGGTCCGGCCGGTGCCGCCGGTGCTCCGGGCACACCCGGCACCCCGGGCCCCAACGGGCCCTCCGGTTCCTCTCGCCTCGGGTCGGTTGCCTTCGACCCTCTGGTCGGCGCGGCGATTGCCGCCGCAGATGGATTCATCCCGACCGGTGGCTTCATGCAGGACGCCTTCCACCGATTCGTGCTGGCGCCGAGCGCTCACACGCTGTCCAGTTTCCGGGTCACCAGTACCAACGCCATCGGCGGCTTCAAGTACGTGCTGGCCACCCAGGCCGTCAACGCGATCACCGGCGTTCCGGAGGGCGCGATCACCTCGATCGAGTGCGAGGTCGCTCCGGGCGGGCGGTCCTGCACCTCGGCGGGCACCCTCGCCGTCCCGGCTGGCAACGCGTTCTGGTTCCAGCCCCTGGCCGGCTCCACCCTGCCGCCGTCGGGAACTGTCACCTTCAACATCGCCTGAACCCCTGGCGGTGATGTGATGTTCCCTCACATATGGGACGCCACCGGGCAGGCTCCGGTCTGACCGAGCAAGACAGCGCACCACAGATCGTCCCGGCCCCGCACCTGGGGGCCGGGACGATCTGCGTTGCGGTCCCATCCAGGTGCGGGGGCATCCGAGCAACCAAGAAGCCAGTTCGGTCAGTTCGATGTTGCCAGTGGTTGTGGTGAAGGGGACCTGATACGCCATAAGGGTGAATCATGACGTTCTATTTACGGTCTGACTCGTGCGTCTCAACCGTCACTCGCGTGGATTCCTGTGGCAGATATGTCCCGATTTGTACGCCCTTACCCCCCAGATGGATGCCCTGAATGGCGGATGGACGGCGCCGTCAAAGTCGTTACGGCGCGTGAAGAACTCCCAGCGCCGGGTGATTGCCACCCACCCTCCCGCTCCCTAGCTTTGCCATCGGCGTCGCCAATCTTGGTCCAGCATTGAGCTGGAGTTGGCACGCCGGGGAGGAAGTTGACATGCGCTCCAACAAGCTCCTGCGTACGGCAGGTGTCCTCGGCGCTGCCACCGTGATTGGCGTCGCCGGTATGCAGATTGCCAACGCCAGCCCGAACGCCGACTCGTCGGCCAGCGGCTACAGCGAGGTCGCGACGGACTCCGCCACGACCGCCAAGCGCGGCCCCCGCGGCCCGCGCGGTTTCAAGGGCTTCACCGGTCCGGCGGGTCCGCAGGGTCCGGTGGGTAACCCGGGTGCTGCGGGTGTGGCGGGCCCCCCCGGGCAGGTCGGTACGCCTGGAAATCCTGGCTCGACAGTCGTGATCGGAACCACGGACGCCGACATCTTGGGAACGGCGATCTCCGCCGCGAACGCTTCTACGGCGCTCGGTGGCAATCTCTTCGGCGCCGGCAGTGGATCGTACGCGGAGGCCCCGACCGCCTTCACAGCCTCGGGTTTCAGGGTCATCAACAGCAGTGCCATCGCGGGCTTCAAGTTCCACCTGGCGACCCAGGCCGTCAACCCGATCACCGGCGCTCCGGAGGGCCCGATCACCTCGATCACCTGCGAGGTGCCTCCGGGCGGGCGGTCCTGCACGGCCCCGAGCAGCCTGGCCGTCCCGGCCGGCAACGCGTTCTGGTTCCAGCCTGCCGCCGGCTCGACCCTGCCCGTCTCGGGCACCTACTCCTACAACATCGTCTGACGGAAGGAAGTTGACATGCGCTCCAACAAGTTCATGCGCACTGCCGGCGTCCTCGGCGCTGCCACCGTCATCGGTGTAGCCGGGATCCAGGTCGCCACCGCCAGCCCGTCGGGTGACTCGTCGTCGTCTGGGTACAGCGAGGTGTCGAAGGACTCCGCCACGGCCAAGCCGCGCGGCAAGCGTGGCCCGCGTGGTCCGAAGGGCGACACCGGTCCCGCGGGTCCGCAGGGTCCCGCGGGTGCACCGGGTACTCCCGGCGTCCAGGGCCCCCCCGGGCAGGTCGGTCCTCCTGGGGCTCCTGGCTCGACTCTCGTGCGGGTGTCCGCGAACGGGCTATCCGGCGGGGCGATCAGCGCCGCGAGTGCTCGATTGGCGCTCAATGGCCTCACGATTGACAGCCAGGCGTTCTCGTTGGCGCCGAATGCCTTCACCGCCTCGGGTTTCAAGGTCGTGGATGGTGCGATCGGGGGGTTCAAGTTCCACCTGGCGACCCAGGCCGTGAACCCGATCACCGGGACGCCGGAGGGCCCGATCACCTCGATCACCTGCGAGGTGGCTCCGGGTGGGCGTTCCTGCACGGCCCCGGGCAGCCTGGCCGTTCCGGCCGGCAACGCGTTCTGGTTCCAGCCCGACGCCGCCTCGAACCTGCCCGCCTCGGGCACCTTCTCCTACAACATCGTCTGACGGAAGGAAGTTGACATGCGCTCCAACAAGTTCATGCGCACTGCCGGCGTCCTCGGCGCTGCCACCGTCATCGGGGTAGCCGGGATCCAGGTCGCCATCGCCAGCCCCACCGGTGACTCGGCGGCCAGCGGTTACAGCGAGGTGTCGAAGGATTCGGCCAAGGCCCACAACAAGCGCGGACCCCGCGGCTTCAGGGGTGCGACAGGCGATGCGGGTCCTGCGGGTCCGGCTGGTCCTGCGGGTCCGCAGGGTGCTGCGGGAGCTCCGGGTGTTCCGGGTGGTCAGGGTCCGAACGGGCCCGCCGGCTTGACTCGCTTCACGAGTGCAGCGCTCATCGCGGTTCCCGGCGCCGCGATTGACGCTGCGAATGGCTTTCTTGCGATCGGCCCTAACATGGATGGCGGTTTCCCGGCGAACTCCATCGCGCCGACTGCCTTCTCGTTCTCCGGCTTTCAGGTGAGCAGCGACAACACCATCGGTGGCTTCGAGTACGTGCTGGCCACCCAGGGCGTCAACGCGGTCACCGGCGTTCCGGAGGGCGCGATCACCTCGATCAAGTGTGAGGTGGCTCCGGGCGGGCGTTCTTGTACCTCGGCGGGCACCCTCGCCGTGCCGGCCGGCAACGCGTTCTGGTTCCAGCCTCTCACCGGCTCGAACCTTCCGGTCTCGGGAACCATCACCTTCAACGTGGCCTGACCTTCGGGCCATGACGCGGCGGCCCGCCACCACGGGGGGCGTCGCCACCGGGCAGGGTCAGACCTGACCGGGTAGGACAGCGCATCACGGTTCGTCCCGGCTCCCGCACCTGGGGGCCGGGACGATCTGCTTTGGCGGCCCCCAGGTGCGGCGCATCTGAGGAATCAAGAGTTGAGTTCGGCCGGTTCGATGTTGCCAGTGGTTGTGGCGAAGGGGACCTGATACGCCATAGGGGTGAATCATGACGTTTTGTTTACTGTCTGACTCGTGCGCCTCAGCCGTCACACAAATGGTTCCATGTGGCGGATATGTCCCGATTTGAACGCCATCACCCCCCAGATGGATGCCCTGAATGGCGGATGGACGACGCCGTCAAAGTCGTTACGGCGCGTGAAGAACTGCCAGCTCCGGGTGATTGCCACCCACCCTCCCGCTCCCTAGCTTTTGCA
>JBQTIR010000047.1:0-19053 GCA_052387905.1 Sporichthyaceae bacterium
TCAGACCCCGCCGAGGAACCACCATTCTGACCTCACGTCAGCTCCGCATTTCCCGGACGTCAACTACGGCAGGGACACCACTGACCGTCCGCACCCCGCCCACCCCGACCGGCCCATTACCCGAGCCACACACCGACGCCCGCCACTGCTCTTCCCGATGGCAAGCCCGACCCGGACCGCAGGCCCCCGCTAGGGGGCCGAGGACCGGAAGCGGCGCGGCAGCCCCGTGGTGACCCCAGCACTCTGCCCCCCGACCACCACTTCCGCAGTGCCCGAGAAGGTAGCCATGCGCCAAGACCGGCCGTTCACCAGGCAGATCCGGAGTTTCTGCGCTTCAACCGGTGGCGGTTTTCTTCGGCGCGGTCTTTTTCGCCGGGGGCTTCTTGACGGCCTTCTTCGCGGCGGGCTTCTTGCTCGACGCGGCGGCACCTTTCGCACCGTCAGGTTCATCGTCGCCGGCAGCCGCGCGTCGCTCCTTGGCCCGGGCGACGCTCTGGCGCAGGGCCTCCATGAGGTCGACGACCTCGGCGGTCGGCTCGGCGTCGACAGCGGCCACCACCTCGCGGCCGGCCACCTTCGCCTCGACCAGGGCTCGGACGGCGGCTGCGTACTCATCGGTGTGCGCGGCGGGGTCGAAGTCGGCGGTCATCGTGTCGATGTAGGCCGCCGCCATCGCGACCTCCTGCTCGCGCACCGAAACGTCGTCCGCCGGCGCCAGTGCGGCGGGGTCCCGGATCTCCTCGGGCCACAGCATCATCTGCATCACCAGCAGGTCGCCGTGGGGGCGCAAGGCAGCCAGGGATTCCCGTGAGCGCAACGCCACCTTGACGATCGCGACCTTGCCGGTGCGGGCGAGGGCGTCGCGCAGCAACACGTACGGCTTACCGCCGTGGGTGTCGGGCTGCAAGTAGTAACTGCGCCCGGCGGCGATCGGGTCGAACTGGTCGGCGGGGACGAACTGCAGCACGTCGACGGCCTTGGTCGAGGGCAGCGGCAGGGATTCCAGGTCCTCGTCGGTGAGGACGACGATCTCGCCGCCGCCGACGTCATAGCCCTTGGCGATCTCGCTGTAGGGCACCTCTTCCCCGTCGGTCTCCGCGATGCGCTTGTAGCGCACCCGGGCACCATCGGAGGCCCGTACCTGACGGAATGACACTCCGCGTTCCTCGGTGGCGGAGAACACCCGCACCGGGATCGAGACCAGGCCGAAGGAGATCGTGCCCTTCCAGATGGTCTGCATCGTCACCGTCTCCACGCTCAGGCGCCCGCTACCGGCCTCCGGGCGGGCCTACCCCACCGTAACTGGCGTATCCGTCAGGAGCAGTCAGCGCCGGCCTGCTCGGCCTGGGCGGTGGCGATCCGCTCGCGGGCGCCCTCCCACTCCGGCTGGCGGAAGGTGCGCACCACGTCGGTGTCCGCGCCGGGGATCACGAACAGGCGGCGGTCGCCGATCTGCAGCTTCTCCTCGCCCTTGCTGGTGATCGCCACCGGCCCGGTCACCACGTAGCTGACCACGGGCGCGCCGGCGGCCGGGGAGATCCACTCGGTGACCGCGATGGTGAGCTGAACCTGGGACGGTTCCCGGGTCGGGGTGATCGCCGTGACCGTGCCGATCATGATGGCGCGCGCGCACCCTACGGAGTCGGCGAAGCCATCGAAACGCTTCGCCTGCTTGGCCGGGGCCGCTTCCTGGGGCGCGGAGGGAGCTGAGAAGCCGTCAGACTCCGGGGCCGGCGCCGCGGGCGCGTCGGCGGCACCAGCTTCGGCCTTGCCGGCCGTCACCAGGGGAACGGGCGGCGGTGGCTGGATCGCACCCGCGGCGGCCGGAGCCTCGGCCGCGGTGTCGGCGGTCGTCTCCCCGGCTGCCGCCTCGTCGCGCAGGCGAGCGCGGTTCTGCGCGGATTCCGCCGTGTCGGACAGGGAACCGCCCGCGGAGATCGAGCTTTCGTCGCCGCTACCTCCGCCCACCGACAGGGCGACGGGAATCCCGAACCCGAAGGCGAACGCGAGCGTGGCCGCAGCAGCCAGAATCCGCGGGTTCATCCAGGGGCGCCGGCCGGCGATCGGGACGACCGTGGCTCCCCCCGCAGCGATCGGCGCAACCGCCGCGGGGGCGGACTCCGCGGCGAGCGCGTCGCCGATCAGCGATAGGGCTTTGCTCAGGGCGGCCACGTCCGACGCAGCCTCGGCCTGCGCCGCGGCCCCCTCACCGCCCACGGAAGGGTCGGCCTCGAGGCCGTCCAGCAGACGGTCCAGGGCCGCCTCGTACGCGTCAGGTGTCTCCGACGTACTCATGGCGCCCCCTCTCCGTAGGTCGTCGTCGCCAGGTCCATCCGGTGCACCAGGGATGCGACCCGTCTCGCTCGCGCGTCCACTAGATGACCTCGGTTTCGCGTAACCGCTCCCGCAGTGCCGCCACAGCGGCGTGCAGCCGACTCTTGACCGTGCCCTCCGGAACGCCCAGGGCCGTCGCAATGTCCTTGACCGGCAGGTCGGCGTAAAAACGCAGCGAGAGCACCTGCCGGTGGTCGGCGCTGAGCATGTCCATCCCCGACGCGACAGCCATGGCCAACACCCTGTCCTCCGGTGCAGGCTCCGGCGCCCTCGACCAGCGGGCGGCCAACCGGTCGCGCAGGCCATCGTCGCGACGTTGTCCGCGGTGCCAATCCATCGCGACCCGGGAGGCCACGACGACCGCCCAGGCCATGGGGTCGCGAATGCTCTCGCGCCCAGGTTGTGCCGCCTGCTCCAGCAGCCTGAGCCGGACCTGCTGCACCCCGTCGTCCAACTCGTGCGAGGGAACGCCGTTCAGCGCGAGCACAGCGCGAATCCGTCCGACGCCCTGTGCGGGCAGCGGATCGGCTCCGGTCACCGAATCTCCCCCAGTTCATGTAGCAAGGACGGGCCAGCGCGCCGAAACGTTCACCGCATCCCGTGCGCACGCCGTGACGTCCGCGACAACCCGGGGCGAACTTACTGCGATCCTGGCGCGTATGGGCGCTGCGCAACGGGTCACGGTCGAGATCGAGGGACGACGTCTGAGCCTGTCGAATCTGGACAAAGTGCTCTACCCGGACACCGGCTTCACCAAGGGCGAGGTCATTGCCTACTACACCCGCCTCGCGCCGGTCCTGCTCCCGCACCTCGCGGGTCGGGCACTGACCCGGGTGCGCTTCCCCGACGGGGTCGACGGGGGGTCCTTCTTCGAGAAGAACGCGCCCGCACACACCCCGGACTGGGTCCGTACCGTGTCGCTGCCCAGCCCCGGCAGTAGCCGCGACCGCGACGAGATCGCCTACGTGGTGGTCACCGAACTGGCCACCCTGGTCTGGCTGGCGAACCTGGCCGCCCTCGAACTGCACATCCACCAGTGGACGCTGACCCCGGACGGAACTCCACGGGGCGCGGACCGCCTCGTCCTGGACCTGGACCCGGGTCCCCCCGCAGGCCAGGTCGAGTGCGCCCGGGTGGCGCTGTTGCTGCGCGAGCGACTGCACGCCGATGACCTGGATCCGGTGATCACCACGTCCGGCTCCAAGGGCCTGCAGCTCTATGTGGGGCTCACCGAAACCCCGACCGAGCAGGTACACACCTACGCCCGGTCGTTGGCCACCGAGCTCGAACGCACCCACCCGGCGTTGATCGTGTCCCGGATGGAGAAAGCCGTGCGCGGCGGCAAGATTCTCATCGACTGGAGCCAGAACAACGGTTCCAAGACGACGGTGGCGCCCTACTCCCTGCGTGCCCGCTCCCGACCGACCGTGGCGACTCCGCTGCATTGGGAAGAGGTCACCAGCATCGCCGGCGGCCGCCCGGTCGCCTTCACCGCCGACGACCTCGACGATCGGCTGGCAGCCCACGGGGACCTGTTCGCCTGCCTGCTGAGCGCGAGCGGGCAGCTGCCGGAGCGCGACTGACGCTCGACAGTGACCTGCGTCACTCTGGAGTTACCGAGGAGTACGCTCCCTGGGGTCGGGGCCGCCGGTCCCTGGGATCGGAGGACGCCGTGAGCACCCTCGGCGAACCCGTGGCCCGGTCCACGCGGCTGCCACGCACAGCCCGGCGCCGCCAGCTCCTCGATGCGGCGCTGGCGGTATTCGTCGCGCAGGGCTACCACGCGGCCGCGATGGACGACATCGCAGAGCAGGCCGGCGTCAGCAAACCGGTGCTCTACCAGCATTTCCCCGGCAAGCGGGACCTCTACCTGGCGCTGCTCGACGAGAGCGCGACGTCCTTGATGGACTCCGTGCGCGAGGCGATGGCCTCCACGACGGACAACAAGGCCCGGGTCCTGGCCACCGTGCGGGCCTACTACGAATTCATCGATCACCACAACGGCGCCTTCCGGCTGGTCTTCGAATCCGATCTGACCGGCGAACCTGAGGTCCGGGACCGGGTCGAGGCTGTCGAGCGGGCGTGCGCCGCGGCGACCGCGGCGCTGATCGCCGAAGACACCGGGTTACCCGAGGCCGAAGCCCGCCTGCTCGGGGCCGGCCTCGCTGGCATCGCCCAGGTGACCGCCCGCAGTTGGGCGGCAGGCGGCGAGGGGGTCCCGCGCGAGGTCGCGATCGATTTGGTGTCCCGCCTGATCTGGCGTGGCATCCGCGGGTTCCCGCGCGCCGACGAGCACCCCTGAGCAACTCAACGAGCGAGGCGAGCGGGAAGTTTCAGCGAGGAACGAGCGAAACTGCCCGCGGGGAATCGGCGGCGCCGAGCGAGGCCGAGGGAGCGAAGCTCGTGGCGCTGAGCACGGTCCGCAGCTAGGCAGTAGCCTCAGCGGCGGCGCGGACATCGTGCCGTGTGGATTGCCCGGTGTTCGGAGGGGTTCGTGGAGATCAAGATCGGTGTTCAGCACTCACCGCGTGAGCTGTCGGTGGAGAGCCCGCTGTCCGCCGACGAGATCGAGGCGATGGTCAGCGCTGCCTTGTCCGGCAGTGACGGCGTGCTCAGCCTGGTCGACGACCGGGGCCGCAAGGTGATCGTCCCGGTCGCCAAACTCGCCTACATCGAGTTGGGTGAGCCGGAAGCCCGCCGCGTGGGTTTCGGCGCTCTCTGAACCCTCGTCCCGTGCCCCGCTGATCACCCGCGGGGCGCGTCGCAGGTCACATGTACGCAGGCCCTGGGGTTTGCGGAGCTATGCTCAGAGGTACGCGAGCGGCTGCGGTCGGCGATTCGGTCAGCCGAATTCCCTGTGGCCCCGCCGAACTTCGGAGTGCGGCACCGGCCGCGCCCCTGTTGCACGCGCATGGCGCTCGCCGTGCGTCGACCGCTTCGTACCCGGCGGTCATCCGCCGCCGCCTGACTGCAGGCGGCTACCTACGAAGAGGCGAATCCCCCTGACAACATTCCGTGATCTCGGTGTCGACACCGCGATCGCCGACGCGCTCGAGGCCGTCGGCATCACCACTCCCTTCCCCATCCAGGCCATGACGTTGCCGATCGCCCTGTCCGGCACCGACGTCATCGGGCAGGCCCGCACCGGCACCGGCAAGACCCTGGCCTTCGGTATCCCCCTGCTGCAGCGCCTGGTGGCACCGAAGGACCCCGACTGGCCCGACCTGGCTGCCCCCGGCAAGCCACAGGCCCTGGTGGTCGTCCCCACCCGCGAATTGTGCGTGCAGGTCACCGGTGATCTGGACCTGGCGGGCAAGAACCGCGGCGTGCGCGTGCTCTCGATCTACGGCGGCCGGGCCTATGAGCCCCAGGTCGCCGCGCTGACGACCGGTGTCGAGGTCGTCGTCGGGACCCCGGGGCGCCTGATCGACCTGCTCAAGCAACGCCACCTGGACCTGAGCCACGTGAAGAGCCTGGTCCTGGACGAGGCCGACGAGATGCTCGACCTGGGTTTTTTGGCAGACGTCGAGAAGCTCATCGAGGCCACCCCGGCCAACCGGCAGTCGATGCTGTTCTCCGCGACCATGCCCGGTGGGGTCATGGCGCTGGCCCGGCGCTACCTGCGTCAGCCCACCAACATCCGGGCCGAGGCCAGCGGCGACGAGACCACGGTCCCGCTGACCGAACAGCACGTCTTCCGCACCCACCGGATGGACCGGATCGAGTGCCTGGCCCGGATCCTGCAGTCCGACGGCCGCAAGCTCGCGATGGTGTTCTGCCCGACCAAGCGCCTCGCCCAGAACGTCTCCGACGACCTGGCCGAGCGGGGCTTCGCTTCCGCCGCCGTCCACGGTGACCTCGGTCAGGGTGCCCGCGAGCAGGCGCTGCGCGCGTTCCGTTCCGGCAAGGTCGATGTGCTCGTGGCCACCGATGTCGCCGCCCGCGGGATCGACGTGGACGACGTCACCCACGTCGTGAACTACGAATGCCCCGACGACGAGAAGACCTATGTGCACCGGATCGGGCGCACCGGTCGCGCCGGGCGCACCGGCGTCGCGGTCACGTTCGTGGACTGGGCCGACCTGACCCGTTGGTTCCTGATCGACAAGGCGCTCAATCTCGGCCTGGGTGAGCCGGTCGAGACCTATTCGACCTCGGCGAACCTGTTCGAAGAGATGAAGATCCCGATCGGTACCAAGGGAATGCTGCCCAGGGCGGCGCGTACCCGCGCCGGCCTGGATGCCGAGGTGGTCGAGGACCTCGGCGAGACCGGCAAGGCACGCTCGAAGCAGGGCCGCGTCGCCCCGCGGGACGCGGGCCGCGACGGTGGCCGTGGTTCGGGCGGCGGCGCTCGCGGCGGTCACGGACCCCGCGACGACGATGCTCCCCGCGCACCTCGTCCGCCGCGTCCGCCCCGGGAACGCTCCCGCACCCGCAGCGGTCAGGCGACGGGCAGCGAAACCGCTCCCGCGGCCGGCGGCGGCGTCGCCACCGTGACGGAGGCGTCCGGCTCAGCAGCTGAGTCGACGTCAGAGGCCGGCGGCGCGAGCCGCAGTCGGCGCCGGCGGCGGTCCCGAGGTAGCGGCAGCGGCGAGGGCACGGGCGCGGGCACGGGCACGGGCACGGGCACCAGGATCGCCGGCGCAGCGGAGCCGTCCACCTGATCCAGATAATTCTTCAATGACGAAACCCCCGGCCTGAGCCGGGGGTTTCGTCGTTCACGAAGCAGGGATCGGTGCGGTCAGCCACGCCCTAGCTCGACCCGCACCCAGCGACGCTTGCGGCAGGCAGGGCACCGCATCAACGAGGGATAGCTGCGGCGCAGGATCGGCAGATGCACGCTCGGGATAGCCGCCGAGAGCACCTGACGAGGAGTCAGTGCTGTGGTGGTCCCGCACCCGGAGCAGCTGATGCGGAAACCGCCCGTGGCCACCGCCGGGACCGCGGGAATCTGCGGTGGGTTGTCCACGCTGAACAGGGCCCGCTTGCCGTCCGCGTCAGCGCGCGGCCGGGACGAGCCGTTGGCGCTTTGGCCGAGCCCGTCGGCGCCGCGCGGGCGCAGGCGATCAAAATCCGTCATCCGAATGTCCCGTCCTTGACCAACCGAAGTGCGAGCTCACGGTAGGCCGCAGCGCCACTGCTGGTGCGGGCGGTCTCCAAGATCGAGCGTCCCGCGGCAGGCGCCTCGGCGAAGCGGATCGAACGCGGGATCGGCGGCTCCAGCACGGTGACGCCGTAGCGTTGAGCGACGTCGACGACCACAGCCTTGGAGTGATTGGAGCGGCCGTCGAACAGGGTCGGCAGTACCCCAAGGACCTTGAGGTCACGGTTGGTGATGCGCTGGACGTCGCCGACGGTGTCCAGCAGCTGGCCCACCCCGCGGTGGGAAAGGGTCTCGCACTGCAGGGGAATCAGGACATGGTCCGCGGCGGTCAGCGCGTTGAGGGTAAGCACGCCGAGTGCCGGTGGGCAGTCCAGGATGATCACGTCGGTGTCCGCGCGCAGGTCGTCCAGTGCGGTCCGCAGCGCGAACTCCCGTCCGGTACGCGTCATCAGCAGCGCCTCGGACCCGGCCAGGTCGATGGTGGACGGCAGCAGCGAGAACATCTCGCCCAACGGATGCAGCGCCGTCCGCGCCGGCACCCGGCCGAGCAGCACGTCGTGCACGGAGATCTCCAGGGTGTCCGGGTCCAGCCCCAGGGAGAAGGTCAGACACGCCTGCGGGTCCAGGTCGACGACGACCACGCGTTTGCCCAGCTCCACCAGGGCAGCGCCGAGCGACACGACGGTCGTCGTCTTGGCGACGCCGCCCTTCTGGTTGGCGACCGCGAGGGTTTTCGTCATCGCCCCATTCTGCCCGGGTGGGCTGCCCCCGAACACCGCCCAGCTGCGCGATAGCGTGAAAACCGTGAGTATTCCGCCACATCTGTCGTTGCCTGCCGGTGTCGTGTCCCGCGTCCTGTCCACCGCCCGCGGTGATTTCGCGGTGCTCGAAGCCACGTGTGCGCCCGCTGACGCCGATGAGCTCGACCCGGACGAAGAGGACCTCGACCCCGTCGAGCGCCCCAGTGGCACCGTGGTGCTGGTCCCGGGATACACCGGGTCGAAGGAGGACTACCTCCCGATCCTCGATCGCTTGGCCGAGGTCGGCTATCGCGTGCTGGCCATCGACCAGCGCGGGCAGTGCGACACCCCGGGTCCCGACGATCCGGCCGCGTACACCCTCGATGCCCTTGCCGCCGATGTGCTGGCGATCGCCGACGCCCTCGGGGACGGCCCGGTGCACCTCGTCGGTCATTCCTTCGGCGGTTTGGTGGTGCGCGAGGTGGCCATCGCACGCCCGGCGGCAGCGAGATCGGTGACCCTGTTGTGCTCCGGTCGGGGACGTGTTCCGGTGGCCCAGGGCGAGAAGACCGCGATGCTGCTGGAAGCGCTGGGCAGTCTGGATCTTGCGGACATCTGGGAGATCGCCGCCGCATCGGCGGCTGCCCGAGGCGAACATGACGGCGTCGGGCCCGACGTCCTGGATTTCCTCCGCCGCCGTTTCACCTCCTCGGCGCGGGCCGGATACGCGGCCATGGGCGCCCAGCTCATCGACACCCCGGACCGCACCGCCGAACTGCGGGCCAGCGGGGTGCCCACCCTGGTGGCGCACGGCGTCGATGACGACGTGTGGCCGCCGCAGGAACAACTGTCCATGGCCGTCGATCTGGCATCGGTCTACGAAGTGTTCGACAAGGCCGGGCACTCCCCTGCCGTCCAGGACCCGGTTGCCACCGCTGCCGCGCTGCTTGCGTTCTGGTCCAGCGTCGACTGACCCGCTTGGCCATGGCGCTCGGTGAGGCTGCGTTGACCCTGCGTCAGCGATGCTGGACGGGGGCTGCTGGTCTGGTCGGGGTTCGGTAAAGCCGACACCTGGAAGGGGGAGGCCTCGCGACGATGGCCATCCCGGCGGCGCCCGGCACCTCCCCACGGGTGTGCCGACGCGATGCCCCGCCCGCCCGCGTCGACAACGAGGTCTCCACGGTGGAACTGCGGACTGCCCTGCGTAACAACCCCGACGAGGTCGCGCGTGCCCGCTCGCTGGTGGGGGCCCACCTGCAGCGCTGGGGTCTGCCCGATGACGACGGCGTCACCTGCGTCCTGGTGACCGAACTCGTCACCGATGCTCTGCGCTTCGGCGCGGCGCCGATGCGCCTGATCCTTCGCCAGATGGACTTCGGTCTGCGCCTGGAGATCCACGACAGCCGCTCCGCCGCGGCCATGGCCGCCGGAACCACCTGGTCCAGCGTGCCGCCGGACGCCCCGGACAGCGCGTCCGGGCGCGGAACCATGCTCGTCAACGCGCTCGCCACCCGCTGGGGCTGGTCGGAGGAGTTCGGTGAGCGGGCCGTCTGGTTCGAGCTCGACCTCTACGACCGCGAGGTCACCGGCCAACACTCGGTCGTGCCCGCCAGTGCCCTACCTGAGCAGGTCGGCGTCGGCGCCGCTGCCTAGTCTGTCCCGGTGCCTGCGACCGTCCGAGTGCCATGCGTGGGGGCATTGATCCACGACGACTCCCATCGCCTGCTGCTGATTCGGCGGGTCAATGCGCCCGCGGACGGCTGCTGGTCGTTGCCGGGCGGTCGGGTCGAGGCCGGGGAGAGCGACGCGGAGGCGCTCGTCCGGGAGGTCCGTGAGGAAACCGCGCTGCGCGTCAGCGTGGGGATGCGGATCGGAACCGTGGCGGTCGGCGGACCCGCGGATGTGCTTTACGACGTCCGCGACTACGCGTGCGCCGTCGTCGGCGGCACGCTGCGGGCCGGCGACGACGCCAGTGATGCGCGCTGGGTCTCGCGCGCAGAGCTGGCCAACCTGGACACCAGCCCCGGCCTGATCGAAGCGCTGGAGTCCTGGGGGATGCTGCCCACGTGAACGCGGACGCCACTGACGACGCACTCTGCGAGGCTCGCGCGCGCTTCACGACCCGCAGCTGGCGCCGCCGCGGGCGGATGAGCGAGGGACACCGCACCCGCCTCGCCACCCGCACTGGCGAGCTCGCCTTCACCGACCCTGCGGACGCAGCCACCTGGGCGCCGCAGGTCCTGGACATCGGCTTCGGCTACGGCGAGTCCCTGCTCGCGCTGGCCCTGGCGCGACCGGAGCACCGGGTGCTGGGGATTGACGTGCACTCCCCCGGCCAGTTGCGCGCGATGGACCGCCTGGCTGCGGCCGGCGTTGATCCCGGTCTGGTGCGGGTCCTGACCGGCGACGTGGTGTTGCTGCTGCCGCTACTGGCGCGCGGCTCCCTCGCCCTGGTCCAGGCCTTCCACCCCGACCCCTGGCCCAAGCGTCGCCACGCTGATCGCCGGTTGCTGTCCGCGGCCGTCTTGAGCCGGATCGCCGATCTGCTCGCCCCCGGCGGTGTCGTGCATTTGGTGATCGACGACGACGTCTACGCGAACTCGGTCCGGGCGGCGCTCACGGCCCTGCCGATGGCGCCGATCACCCCGCCGCCGGCACCGCAGACGAAGTACGGTCGACGCGCACGAGCTGCCGGCCGCACCGTCCACGAGCTGGCCTGGACCCGAATCTGACGTTGCATTAATCCCTTGCGTCAGGGCTTGTCGCGCGGGATCGGAGTGGGGCGGCCGGGCTGCTCACCGCCGCGGGCATCGTTGTAGGCCTGGGTGGGGACCATGACCTTGCGGCGGAAGATGCACACGATCGTGCCGTCCTGCTTGTAGCCGATGGTCTCGACCTCGACGACGCCGCGGTCCGGCTTGGACGTCATCTTCTTGTCCAGCACCGTGGTCTCGCCGTAGATCGTGTCGCCGTGGAAGGTCGGGGCGACGTGACGCAGCGAGGAGATCTCCAGGTTGGCGATCGCCTTCCCGGAAACGTCGGGCACGGACATCCCCAGCAGCAGGGAGTAGATGTAGTTGCCGACGACCACGTTCGCCTTGAAGTCGGTGGTGTTCTCCGCGAAGTTCACGTCCAGGTGCAGCGGGTGGTGGTTCATCGTCAGCAGGCAGAACAGGTGGTCGTCGTACTCGGTGACCGTCTTGCCTGGCCAGTGCTTGTAGACCGCGCCGACCTCGAACTCTTCGTAGATCCGACCGAACTGCATGCTGCGGTGCTCCTTCACGACGTGGTGCCTGGAGCGTCCATCCTGCCCGACGGGCCGCAGGCCTTGCTCAACCAGGGATGGGGGTACGCCGCCACACGACGGTGTCGCCGTGCGGGTGCGCTGAGCCGTAGAGCCAGACGCCGTCACCCGGCCAGGTCTGCGTGCGCACGACGTGCTCGACCCCCACCGGGAAGACGATTCGCTTTCGTGGCTCCATCGACACCCGCGCCACCGGCGCGGACGGGGTCGCCATCGCGCCGAGGGCATCGAAGGCGGCAGTGAGGGCGTGGCGTTCGGCCTGCGGCAGGTACTGCCACATGACGGAGTGCCAGACGACGGTGAGTGTCCCGTCGAGCGGCTTGAGCCCGGCCACCGTCGTCACGGCGGATTCGGCGAGGACCGGTACCGGTTCGGCGGCGGCGAGCTCGAAGGCCCCGCGCAGCCGCCCGAGCCGGGCGCGTTGATCTGGCCAGGCGTAGGAGGTCAGGCGTAACCGCCCGGCTGCGGATTCGACGTCGACCGGGTCCACGTCGGTTCCGTGGCGAGCCACGATCTCGATCGGCAGATCCAGCGGCGGAAGATCGCCCTGCCACGGATCGCGCAAGACGACCGGAGAGGGCGGCCCGACGTTGTCCCATCCGATCCCGCCGTGCCGGGAGACCTCGATCCGGATCCGGTCCGGACGCAGGTTCAATCCAGCGCTGGCACCGATCTCGACCAGCCGCACGGGGAGGTCGAACCGCTGACGCAACATCAGCAACTGCCCGATCAGGGCCGTGCTGCGCCCGATCTCGTTGGTCTGCGGCGGTGATATGAGTCCGTTCCGGACCTGAGCGGTGCGCTCTTCCAGCACGTCGGAGAAGGCCGCCCAGGTCCCGGCCGGATCGAAGTCCTCGACATCCTCCCCTGCCACGCTCGGGTAGTAGCGGGCCAGGGCCGGCGCCTGACCGGTCAGCGCGAGGCGATGCACGGTGCCGAACATCCGCAACGCGAGCGCGGCAGGTCCTGGGTCGAGCTCCCAGCCGTCCAAGACGTCGGCGACCGGACCACCGCCGGCCAGGTCGTCGGCCGCCGAGGCCATCAGCGAGGCGTACATCGGTGAACCGACATCGGCACAGGTGGCGGACTGCCGACGCAGGTGTGCGACGAGCGACTCGCCGGTCACCTGCACGCCGAGCCCTCCTGCCGCGTTCTCCGTAGCGTCCGACGAAGCGGTCGCTATAACAGCCACTCCTTCGGACGTCCGCGATTTTTACTCCGCGGGGGGCTCGAACTTCGAGGTGCGGGCGAAGCCGGCGGCGCGGCCCTTGCCGGCGATGACGAGCGCCATCTTGCGCGAGGCCTCGTCGATCATCTCCTCGCCCAGCATCACCGCACCGCGCTTTCCGCCGGCCTCGGAGGTGAAGTGGGCGTAAGCGTCCAGGATCAACTCGGCGTGGTCGTAGTCCTCCTGCGTCGGGGAGAAGACCTCGTTGGCGGCGTCGACCTGGCCGGGGTGCAGCACCCACTTGCCGTCAAAGCCCAGCGCGGCAGAGCGGCCGGCGACGCGGCGGTAGCCCTCGACGTCCTTGATCTGCAGGTACGGGCCGTCGATGGCCTGCTTGTCGTGGGCCCGGGCCGCCATCAGGATCCGCATGAGGATGTAGTGGTAGGCATCGCCGACGTCGTAGCCGGGGGGCTGTTCACCGACGACGAGGGACTTCATGTTGATGGAGGCCATGAAGTCGGCCGGGCCGAAGATGATCGTCTCGACGCGGGGCGAGGCGGCGGCGATCGCGTCGACGTTGCACAGGCCGAGGGCGTTCTCGATCTGCGCCTCGATGCCGAGCCGGCCGACCTCGAAGCCCATGGTCTTCTCGATCTGGGTGAGCAGGACGTCGAGCCAGATGACCTGTTCGGCGGTCTGCACCTTGGGCAGCATGATGCAGTCCAGGTTCTGCCCGGCGCCCTCGACGACGGTGATCACGTCGCGGTAGGTCCAGGAGGTCGTCAGGTCGTTGACGCGGACCGAGCGGACCTTGTTGCCCCAGTCGCCGTCGTTGAGCGCCTCGACGATGTTGGCGCGGGCCTCGGGCTTGGCCAGTGGCGCGACCGAGTCCTCCAGGTCCAGGAACACCATGTCGGCCGCCAGCCCCTGGGCCTTGCCGAGCATCTTCGGGCTGCTGCCCGGAACGGCGAGACAGGAACGGCGCGGGCGCAGCCGGGGGAACTCAGCGGACATGGCGGGCACCTTCACCTTCGAGGACACGGCGTTCGGGGTCACTGCCCGTGCAGCGTATCCAGCGCGTGCGGGGCTCAATCCACCGGCAATGTGTGCCCCGTCGGACGCGACGTCCGTCCCTCGGCGCGCACGACCAGGTACACCCCGGCCAGCAACAGGATCCCGGCCGGGATCGCGGTCGCCGGCGGCGCCTGGTCGAGGAAGATCGCCGCGATCATCGCCGCAGCGGGAACCTCGAGCAGGATCGCGGTGGAGACGACGGTGGCCCCGACCCGGCCGACGACCCGGTTGAACAGCGTGTGCCCGAGCAGTTGGGCGGCGACGGTGAGCGCGATCAGGCGTAGCCAGGTCTCGGTGTCGTAGCCGGTCAACTGCACCCCGGCCGACACGCAGACGACCAGCAGCGCCGCGGCGCAGGTGGTGTAGCAGAACGAGGTGTAGACCGCCGTGGACACGCTGCGGCGCACCGTCTCCCCCACCGTCGTGTACGCCGCGGCCAGCATCCCGCCGACCAGCGCGAGCAGGTCGCCGTAGAGGGCCCGACCCGAGACGGCCAGATCAGCCCCGGTCAGCAGCAGCACCCCGGCGAGCGAGATCCCGATTCCCGCCCAGGTCAGAGCGCCAACGTCTCGGCCGATCAGCCGGGCGCCGATCGCAGCCCACACCGGCTGCGTACACACCAGGGCGGTTGCCGAGGCGACGGTGGTGTAGCTCAGGCTCGGGGTCCAACAGGCGAAATGGGCGGCCAGCAGGAGCCCCGCGAGGGCAATCAGGCGAACCTCACGCCGGGTCAGCGCCGCGAACTCCGCCCGCACCGCCGCCGTGCGCAAGGCGGCCAGCCCCATTACTGCAGCACCCATCGCGTTGCGCCAGAACGCGATCGCCAGCGCCGGAGCGGCCAGAGCGACGATCATCGGCCCGGAGGTGGACACCGCGAGCATCGCGACACCCAGCACGGCGAGATCGGCGCGCATGATCGGGTGGGACACGCCTGCGACGGTAACCTGACCGCGGCGCCGCCCGGCGCCGGTGACGGGTGAAGCACGGGGAGCTACCGACGGGGAGGCGCGGATGTCCACGCGTGTCTTCGTTGCCCGCCTGGCCGGCCTGGCGGTGTTCGACCCAAGCGGGGATCAGGTCGGACGCGTCCGCGACGCGGTGGCGACCCTGCGGCCGCCGGGCGAACCCACCAAGGTGATCGGCCTGGTCGTCGAGGTGCAGCCTCGCCGGCGCATCTTCGTCCCGATGGCCCGGATCACCTCGCTGGACCGCGGGCACATCATCACCACCGGCGTGGTGAACCTGCGCCGGTTCGAACGGCGTCCGGATGAGACAGCCGTCATCTCCGAACTGCTCGACCGCAAGGTCACGCTGAGCTCCAGCGATGAGGAGGTCACCGTCATCGACATCGCGATGGAGCAGTTGCGCAACCGGGACTGGGTGGTGGCGAAGGTACACGTGCGCAAGGGCGGTGGCGGGGGCATCCCGGTTCCGGGTCTGCGCCGGCGCGGAGAGTCCATGACGGTGCCCTGGGACGCGGTCACGGGCCTGACGAGTGGTCAGGTCAATCAGGGCGCGGCGAACATGCTCGCCACCTTCGACAAGCTGCGCGCCGCTGACCTCGCCAACGTTCTGCACCACCTCTCCCCCAAGCGCCGCGGTGAGGTAGCCGCCGAGCTCGACGACGACCGTCTCGCCGACGTCCTGGAGGAGATGGCCGAGGCCGAGCAGGTGGAGATCATCTCCGACCTGGCCGTCGAGCGTGCCGCCGACGTCCTGGAGGCCATGCAGCCCGATGACGCTGCCGACCTCATCGCCGAACTGCCGACCCATCAGGCCGAGCAGTTGCTCCGCTTGATGGAGCCCGACGAGGCCGCACCGGTGCGCCGGTTGCTGTCCTACGCCGACGGCACCGCGGGCGGGTTGATGACCACCGAGGCGGTGATCCTCGCGCCCACGGCCACAGTCGCCGAGGCCCTCGCCGCGATCCGGCACCCCGAACTCACCCCCGCGATGGCCGCGCTGGCCTACGTGTGCCGCGCCCCGCTGGACACCCCGACCGGGAAGTTCCTCGGCGTCGCGCACTTCCAGCGCCTGCTGCGCGAACCACCGTCGGCCTCGATCACCACCGCGATGGACCGCGAACTCAAGGCCCTGCGCCCGGACACCCCACTGGCCGACGTCACCAGCTACCTCGCCACCTACAACATGGTCGCCGCGCCCGTAGTGGACGCCGAGGGTCGCCTGGTGGGCGTGGTCAGCGTCGACGACGTCCTAGACCACCTGCTGCCGGCGAACTGGCGCGGCCGCGAGGTCCTCGCGGAGGACGACGACGAGGAGACCCCGCGCGGCTTCGACCCGGACGCCACCGCGGAGATTCAGGTCTACAACCCAAGGACGGGCAATGGCTGATACCCGCGACAACCGCGACCGCCTGGATCAGCCGCGCCAGCCGGGCCTGCTGCCCAAAGCGCCGCAATGGGACGGTGAGACCTTCGCCGGGTTGGCCGAGCGGTTCGCCCGCTTCCTCGGCACCTGGACCTTCATCGGCTACATGACGGCCTTCGTCGTCGCCTGGTTCGTATGGAACTCCGTGACGCCGTGGGGCGTGGAGAGTTATCCGTTCCAGTTCCTCACGCTGTTGCTCTCGCTACAGGCGTCCTACGCGGCGCCGCTGATCCTGCTCGCACAGAACCGCCAGGCCGACCGGGACCGGGTCACCTACGATCAGGACCGCACCCGCACCGAACGCGTGATGGCCGACACCGAGTACCTGACCCGGGAGATCGCCTCGTTGCGCGCGGGCCTGGGCGAGGTCGCCACCCGGGACTTCCTGCGCTCGGAACTGGGTCGCGTGCTCGACGAGCTCACCGAGCGCGACCGCCGCAGGGAAAGCTGATCCTCGCGACGCACGTACGATGACCTGCATGTCTGCACCCACGGTCGAGGCCGTCCGCGCCGCTCTGGCCACCGTCAACGACCCCGAGATCGGCAAGCCCATCACCGAACTGGGGATGGTCGCCTCGGTCGAGATCTCCGCCGATGCCGTCGTCGATGTGGTGGTCCTGCTGACCGTCGCCGGGTGCCCGCTGCGCGAGAAGATCACCAACGACGTCACCGGCGCAGTCCGCGCCGTCCCCGGGGTGCGGGAGGTGAATCTGCGCCTGGACGTGATGACCGCGGAGCAGCGCGGCGCGATGCAGACCACGCTGCGCGGCGGCACCCCCGCCAAGGAAAACCCTTTCGCCCAGCCCGGGTGCCTGACCCGGGTCTACGCGGTCGCCTCCGGCAAGGGCGGGGTCGGAAAGTCCTCGGTCACGGTCAACCTGGCAGCTGCCCTGGCAGCCCAGGGCCAGTCCGTCGGGGTCCTGGACGCCGACATCTACGGCCACTCGGTCCCGCGCATGCTCGGCACCGAGGCCCGGCCCACGCAGGTGTCGAACATGATCATGCCGCCGTCCTCGCACGGGGTGAAGATCATCTCGATCGGCATGTTCATCGAGGGAAACACCCCGGTGGTCTGGCGCGGTCCGATGCTGCACCGCGCGCTGCAGCAATTCCTCGCCGACGTCTACTGGGGTGACCTCGACGTCTTGCTGATCGACCTGCCCCCGGGCACGGGCGACATCGCGATCTCGGTCGCCCAGCTGGTCCCGAACGCCGAAATTCTGGTCGTCACCACCCCACAGCAGGCCGCCGCCGAGGTCGCCGAGCGAGCCGGCTCCATCGCAACCCAGACGCACCAGAAGATCGCCGGGGTCGTGGAGAACATGTCCTACCTGGCGTGCCCGCACTGCACACCGGAGGGCAAGGACCACCGCCTGGAGCTCTTCGGCAACGGCGGCGGCGCCGCCGTCGCCGAGGGTCTGGGGCGCACCCTGGGCACGAAGATCCCGCTGCTCGGCCAGATCCCGCTGGACCCGCGCCTGCGCATCGGCGGCGACAACGGCACCCCGCTGGTGCTCTCGGACCCCGACGCCCCGGCCGCCAAGGCCCTCATCGAGATAGCGAGCGGCCTGGGAAAGCGCGCCCGCGGCCTCGCCGGCCGTTCGCTGAGCCTGTCCCCCGTCGGGCGTTAGTTCTGCTGCTGGCAGGCCAGGCCAAATCAGTGGACGCACGGCTGCACCATTCGGCTGGCTCGAGTTGTTCGACGCCAGTCAGAGCAGGCCGCGGGCACAGTAGCGTCAATTGTCCGGCAAGGCCGAGGACGAGGCGCCACGACGCTTCCCTCATCGAGAAACCACAACCCATAAAGGAGCGGCAGGAAAGCTAGGGCGCTTCACAGACCTTCAACGTCAGCCTCGACCACCTCGTCGTCCCCGACGCTCCCCGCAGGCCCCTGCACGCCCCTCAGAACGCGCTCGGGAACAAACTCCACGACCTGGCCACCCTCGACCCCGGCGACCAGGAGGCCGTCCTGAAGATCCTTGACGCCCTCGTCACCAAGACCAAGCTCCACGCCACCACCGGTGGAGCAAGGTGACGACCAGTCAGTCGTCGAACGCCAAGCTGATCGACGCGGCCGGCGACGAGTCCTTCCTGTAGGTCCGGTAGATCTCTCCGCCCGGCCAGTCGGACTCGTAGACCTCAAGCACCTGCCGAGCCAGGTCGCGGTGACGGAAATCGGCTGCCGAGCCGGCCGTCTCCGTGAGGGCTCGCCGCAGCTCCTCCGATCGCACGCGGCGCAGACAGAACTCCAGCACCTCGACCGCTCCCGGCGGCCACTCATGCGCCAGGCGCGAGAACTCGTTCTCCACGACGCTTCGCTCCACCCGGCCGGACTCGATGTGGGCGAGCAGGTCCACGAGGAGGTGCTCGACAACCTCCACCCCCACGAACTGCGGCGAGACCGCTTCGAGGACAGCGATTCGGTCGCGAAGTTCGTCGGCCGCGGTGTACGACATCGACATCACCGCGGAATCTCCGTGTAGGCACCGCGCGGGACCACAAGCCCGGCCGAACCGAACGCTTGCTCAGCAGCCGACTGCGCCTCGGGGCCCGAAGGCCTGTAGTGCCCGGACGCGTTGTTGATCGACCGCACCTCTCCGTTGACGATGCGGACCTCTCCGGCAGCACGCACGTTTGCTCCACCCGAAAGATCGATGTGGCCGTACCGGCGATTGCCCAGGAGCAAGCCGCCGTTCTCGGCGACGACGTAGTTGTACCGCCCAGACACGCCCTTCAGCGCCGACGGGTTGACGAACTGAACGCCGAACGGACGAATCGCATCCGCAGGAGCAAGATTCGAGAACGTGCGCGCCGCGCCGGTTTCTGCGGCGTTCGTGCCGCCACGACCAAACAGTTTACCGAGGCCTTTAAGCCCTTGGCGGAGGACGCTCTTGCCGCCGTTGGCGGTGCCGAGGAAGGGCACGGCTGTGGCGGCGGCCGC
>JBQTIR010000048.1:0-2519 GCA_052387905.1 Sporichthyaceae bacterium
TGTCAACGGCCAGTTCGTGGTCCCCACTGGTGGCCAACTAAAAGTCCCCACCCCTCGCGGTTGATCAGCTCGCTTGGCGGCTCCTTCCCGCGGTCGGTGTCACGGCCGTTCGGGCTTCGCGCATGCGGTAGCTGTCGCCGTTGGTGACGACGGTGTGGCAGTGGTGCAGCAGCCGGTCGAGCATGGAGACCGCGGTGCTGTGTTCGGGCAGGAACCTGCCCCAGGACTCAAAGGGCCAGTGGCTGGCGATGCCGAGGGAGCGGCGTTCGTAGGCGGCGGCGACGAAGCGGAACAGCAGCTGCGCGCCGGTGGCGTCCAGGGGTGCGAAGCCGAGCTCGTCGATGATGATCAGGTCGTTGCGCAGGACGGTGTCGATGACCTTGCCGACGGAGTTGTCGGCCAGCCCGCGGTAGAGGGTCTCGACCAGGTCGGCGGCGGCGAAGTAGCGGACCCGGTGTCCGGCCTCGACGGCGGCGACGCCGAGCGCGACCAGCAGGTGACTCTTCCCGGTCCCGGCCGGGCCGATCAGGCAGGTGTTCTCCGCCGCCCTGATCCACTCCAGCGAGGACAGGTAGTCAAAGGTCGACTTCGGGACCGAGGAGGCACCGAGGTCGAACTCGGCCAACGTCTTGGCGACGGGGAAGGACGCGGCTCGCATGCGGGTGCGGGTATTGGAGGCGTCGCGGGCGGAGATCTCGGCCTCGATCAGGGTGCGCAGGAACTCCTCCGGTTTCCATCGCTGGGTCTTCGCCGTGACCAGCAGCTCCGGGGCAAGGTTGCGCATCGCGGCGAGCTTGAGCCGCTTGAGGCCGGCGGTCAGGTCGGCCGGCAGCGGCGGTGGTGTGGTGCTCATGAAGCACCGCCCTCGACGCCGGTCGTGACCGCGTAGTCGTTGAGGGACCGGGTCGGGACGGTCGGCAGCGTGAGGATCAGATCCGAGCCAGGTGGGGTGACCACCGGGACCCCAGTGCCGGCGGCCAGGATCGAGCGGACATCGGCTGCCCGCCAGCGCCGGAACGCCACCGCCCGCCCCAGCGCCGCGATCAGAGGGTCGTGGCCGTGGGCCTTGGCCAGCGCAGTGATCTCGGGCAACTCGACCGCCAGGCGGGAGACCCCGGCCGCGGCCGCGCCGGTCAGGAACTCCGCCGCGACCGGGCCCAGGGCCAGGAACTCCTTCTCCGCCGCAGTGCGACCCCGAGGCGCGCGCCGGGGCCGGTCCGGGCGCGCGGATCCGTAGTGCTCATCGCAGATCGAGACCTCCCCGGGCGCGACTAGTCCGTGCTCAGCGAGGAGCTCCCCGGTTACTGGGGCAAGGACGCGGACCTTCCCCTCACCGGTGAGGACCTGGACCTGGGTGCCGATCGCGGAGTTCGGAACCGAGTAGCGGGCGGACCCGATGCGGATGCAGGACATCGTGTCGACCTTGCGGAACGTGGCCCGCTCGAAGGACAGGCGCAACGAGGGCAGCAGGCCCAGGACAGGCTGTTCCTGGGCCAGCCGCTCGGCCGGGATCGCGCAGATCTCCGAGTGCTGGACGGCGTTGACCTCGGCGCACCAGTCCTTGGCCGCCTGGTTCGCCGCCCCAAGGTCGGCGAGACCATTGCCCATAATCTGAGGGATCATCAGGTCTGTCTTGGCATAGCCGACCAGGTGCTCCACGATCCCTTTGGACTCGGGATCGGCGGCGTTGCAGAAGTCGGGCCGGAACCCGTAGTGAGTGGCGAAACGGACGTAGTCCGGCGCCGGGACCACGACGTTGGCGACCACGCCGCCTTTGAGGCAGCCCATCCGGTCGGCGAGCACAACCTTCGGGACCCCGCCCAGGGCCTCGAAGCACTCGGCCAACAAGCCGAGAGTGGTGGCGGCCTTCTCATCGGCGGCGAAGCGCACGAACCTCCACCGCGACCAGGCCAGGACCGCGCAGAACACGTGGACCCCGTCGAGCACGCCCCAGTCGATGACCAGGTGCTCCCCGGGCGCCCAGACCCCTGGCCGGCGCCCGCGGTAATAACCTCGCCGCCACTGCAACTTCGCTTCGGCGACCAGGCGCCGGAAGTTCCGTGCCGACCCGGCATAGCCCTCAGCGCGGGCGATCGGGAGCAGCCGCTTCGCGGTGATCCGGCCCTTGCTCGCCTCGATCTGCTTGGCCACGACTGCCGCGACCGGATCGTAGTTGTGCCCGCGATCCTTGCGCGCCGGCGGCGCGGAGCCGCAGCTCACGCTCTCTTGCGCCGCGACCACCCGGGCCACGGTCTTGTGCGTCGTGCCGCAGATCGCGGCCGCTCCGCGGAAGCTGCCCACCCGTTGGTAGGCGGCCAAGATGTCCATCCGTTCCCTCGCACTCTTCAATGGAGGTCCCCTGTCCGGTGATCGGTAGCTGGCTTAGGAACCGCCACCGTCACCGGGCAGGGCTAAATACCTCCGGCTCGACACGACGAGCGAGGGTGGGGACTTTCAGATGGCCACCAGTGGGGACCTACACCTGGCCACCAGTGGGGACTTTTTCATGGCCACGGACA
>JBQTIR010000049.1:0-54961 GCA_052387905.1 Sporichthyaceae bacterium
CGGGGAGTCTTTGGCCGGTGTCCTGTCTCGTGGTGGGAGAACGCGACCGCATAAACTTTCCGTGTCGGGCGGGGTGTCCCTCCCCCGCCGCTGTTCCGCCCGGGCGGTCGCGTTCTTCGGGTCCCACCACGAGAGAGGTGGCTAGAGACTCCCCGCCCCAGACCACGAACCGACCCAGCGCCCCGACAGCAGGTGCGGGTAGGACGGTGGTAGCGGTGGGTGGCGCAGTCAATCAGTCAGTAACAGGTCGTAGGAGGGCTCCACGGGGCCTGTCGGCGGGCAGTGACCGTTCCATGACGTTCGCCTAGGCCGCGCGGTCGAGGCGCTCGACAGGTTGGCCGGTGAGGTCGGAGATGAGGTCGAAGTCCTTGTCGTTGTGCAGGACCGTCAGGCCGGCGATCTCAGCCGCGGCGGCGACGAGCAGATCCGGGATCGACGGCGCTCGGTGTTGACCCCGGTCGGCCAGCATGGTCTGCACGGCGACAGCGCGCGCCTCCATCGCGGGGGTCAGGTGCTCGATCGTCAGCAGGGACAACGGGGGGCGGCCGGCCTCGGAACGCAGCTCTGCACCCGACCTTGCAGAGAAGCCGATCTCCAATCGCGTGACGGTGGTGATCCGCACCAGGCCGCGACTGATGCGTTCGATCCAGAGCTCAGGTGATGCACAGTCACCCAGGCGGGTGAAGGCCGACTTGTCGAGCATCCACCCCGTCACTCCCACGCCGCCGACATCACAGCTGGGTCATTCAGATCGGAGAATGCCTCCGCCGACCGACGCAGGTCTTCCGCGGTGAACGTCCGCACGGTCCAGCCCGCGTCCGCCGCGAGCCGCCTCCGCAGGTACTCACTGCGGGACAGACCCATGCGTTCGGCCTGGGCGTCCAGCGCGGCCAGCACCTCCGGCGGGACATCACGGATCAGGATGTCGGGCACGGCGACCACCTCCGCACCAATGATAGCGGGGGATATCGTCACCGTCAGGCGTCGCGCGGCGACGGTTCAGGAGCCGATGACGCCACCGTCGTCCTTGGTGATGATCACCGTCGCGGGCCGCGGCAGGGTGGTCGGGCCGATGTTCGGCCAGGTGCTCGCGTTGGCCCCGCCGCCCTCACCGGGGTGCTGCACGTTGACGAACATCGTGCGCTGATCCGGCGTGGTGATCACGCCGGTGATCTCGCAGCCCTTGGGCCCGGTCAGGAAGCGGCGAATCTCGGGCACTGCGTCCGTGCTGGCCGGCGCCGCCATCGGGCGGCTGGCCAGGTCCGCCACGAGCATCTGGTTGTTGCACGCCACCGGCTGGCTGCCATCGGTCTGGATCCACAGCCGGCCGTCGTTGTCGCACCACAGCCCGTCCGCGGAGCCGAAAGCGTCCTCGGCTCCGATCGTGGACCCGTCGCCGGTGCCCGCTCCGGCGCCGCCCAACACCAACAGGTTCCAGGCAAAGCCCAGGCCGGTGTAGTCCCCGTCGCCCTCCTGCCAGCACACGATGTGGCCATGCGGGTTGGGCACCCGGGGGTTGGCCGGTGTTGCCATCTGCTTGTTCCCGCCGTCGTTGGTGCAGGTGAGGTAGATCCGGCGGGTGTTCGGATTGCTCGCGACCCACTCCGGACGGTCCATCGGCGTCGCGCCGACCAGGGTCGCGGCCTGGCGGGTCTTCACCAAGACGTCGCCCTGGTCGGCGAAGCCGTTGGCGGCAACCAACGGGGCGATGCCCTGCACCAGCGGAATCCAGCTGCCGGTGCCATCCGCGTTGAACTTCGCGACATAGAGCACACCCACGTCGAGCGGGTCCTTACCCCGGGCGCGCATCCTCCTCCAGGACTGGGCGGAGATGTACTTGTAGAGGAACTCCTTGGTCTGGTCATCACCCATGTACACGACGACCCGGCCGTCCTTGGCCTCAGTCACCCAGGCGCTCTCGTGCTTGAGCCGGCCAAGCGCGGTGCGCTTGACGGGGGTGCTGCCGGCGTCGAAGGGGTCGATCTCGACCACCCAACCGTGCCGATTCGGCTCGTTCGGGTCGGCGGTGCTCACCCTGAACCGCGGGTCATTGGTGGCCCAGCGGTTGCGGTCACCACCGACGCCGTAACGCTCGATCAGGTTCCTTGCCTCGGGAGCGAAGGCTGAGGCCGCACTCTCCAAGCGGAAGTAGCCGTTGAAGTTCTCCTCGCAGGCCAGGTAGGTGTTCCACGGGGTGAACCCGTGACCACAGTTGTTGAACGTGCCCAGCGGGCGGTTGCCGGCGGTGTCGGCCGCAGTCCGCAGTAGGCGGTGACCACGGGCGGGACCGGAGAACTGCATCGGGGTGTTCGCCGTGATTCTGCGGTTGCGCGGGCCACGGACGACGTCCCAGCGCCGGGACTTGCTGTCCTGCTCGATCTCGACCACCGCCACCCCGTGCGCGGCCTGCGAGCGGCGCACACTCTCCAGGGTCGCGGCGGGAAGGGTGCCCGTAGGCAGACCGGTCGCCAGGTGCAGCTCGTCGACGTATTCATGGTTGAGCACCAGCAGACCGCGCCGGCTGCCGACACCTTTGGCTCCCCCGATCGGGAAGTAGTGAATCCCGTCGTGGTGCATGCCGACCTGGCGCTCCTGGTCATCGGCGGAGTTCCCCCCGGGCACGAACTCGGGATAGGGGGCCACGATCGGGGTGCCCCACGGGATGAACGGCCTTGCGGTATAGCCCTCCGGGACGCGGATCTCGTCCGCAGTGCTGATGGCGAGGGCCGGGAAATCGATGAGCGGGCCCGCTCCAGCCACGCGCGGGAGTGCTGACCTGGCTGGGCGTGCCGAGGCCGCAGCAGGGCCCTCGGCGAAGAACACGGCGGCCGAAGCCAGTCCGCCGGCCACGACGCTTCGGCGCGAAAGCCGCGCGCGGGCGACCTCCGCGAAGTGTGGTTCGGTGCTCGGGTTGAGCGAGGCTTCGTCGTCATGGATCTCGAACATGCGTAGTCCCCTGCGTCACTGGGCGGCGGCGGACGTGGCGGGATGCGACCGGCCACGTGCCTCGACGCTAGGTAGGGGATGTGGCGCTGAGGCGGTGCGCAGGTGACCACCAGGGGAGCGCCGGACGACAGGCTTCGCTACCTGTCCGCTGCACTTGCCTCGGTGTCGCTTGGTTGGCCGGCTACACCTGGTGAAGCGGCAGGTCGGCCGGTGCAGGGGCCGGACGGTCGGGCTCGGCCGGGGTGTCGCGGTGGATCGCGCCGTCGGTGTCGGTCAGCGCCTTGCAGGAACCACCCCAGCGGTGGGCGATGATCTCCGCCGCGATCGAGATCGCGGTCTCCTCGGGGGTCCGGGCGCCGAGGTCCAGGCCGATCGGGGAATGCAACCGGTCGAGCTGATCCTGCGTCACGCCCTCGGCCCGCAGGCGCTCCAGACGATCGGTATGGGTGCGCCTCGACCCCATCGCCCCGATGTAGGTGGCCTCGGTGGACAGCGCGAGCTGCAGCACCGGCACGTCGAACTTCGGGTCGTGGGTCAGCACGCAGATCACCGTGCGCGCGTCGACGGCGCCCGCCTCGAGCTGGGCGGCGAGGTAGCGGTGCGGCCAGTCGACGACGACCTCGTCGGCCTCACGGAAGCGCTTCGCGGTGGCGAACACCGGACGGGCATCGCAGACGGTCACGTGGTAGCCGAGGAACTTGCCGGAGCGGGCCACTGCGGCGGCGAAGTCGATGGCGCCGAACACGAGCATCCGCGGCGGCGGGGTGAAGGACTGGACGAAGACCGAGAGCTCGTAACCGAGGCGCTCGCCGTCGGCGCCGTAGCGCAGGATCCCCGAATGACCCTGGGAGAGCTGACCGCGGCCATCTGCGGACACCGCGTCATCGAGGCGGGCAGAGCCCAACGAGCCGGTGTGGCGATCTGGCCAGATGAGCATCCGGGCACCGACCTCGCCCGGGCCGGAGACGACGGTGGCCAGGGCGACCGGTTCTCCGGCATCGATCGCGGCCACGATCTCGCCGAACTGCGGGAATTCGCTCGGCGAGACCCGCTCGACGAACATGTCGATGATCCCGCCACAGGTCAGACCGACCGCGAATGCGTCGTCGTCGGAGACGCCGTAGGTCTGAAAGACCTGCACCCCGTCGACGAGCACCTGCTGGCCCAGCTCGTACACCGCCCCCTCGACGCACCCCCCGGACACGCTGCCGACGGCTTCGCCGACCCCGGAGACCGCCATCGCGGCTCCCGGCTGCCGCGGGGCGCTCTTGTACGCGCCCACCACGGTGGCCAGCGCGAACGGCTCCCCTGCGGAGTACCAACCGCGAATCTCATCGAGAACGTCACGCATAGCTGGTCAACGTACGGCAGGGCCGCTGTCATCCTGGCGGGGCTCGGGGCCGGCCCCTCCTTTTCGACGTGGGCAGCCCCCGGTAAGAAGCGGCGCTTCCCAGCAAACCTGCAGTCCTTGCACAGGTTTGCTCACGGGGAGGCGGGTAATGCTGGGTTACGGGCACCCGGCCGCGACCCCCGCAGGCGCAGCGTGGGTGCCCGCCCATACCTGCACCGACAGCGACGCACCCACTGGGATTGCCCATGAAGCCGACCGACACGATGCCCGCCCGGACCTCCGGCGGCGAGGTGGTCACCCGAGCGCGGGTGCTGGTGGTCGACGACGAAGAAAACATCGTCGAGCTGCTGAGCACCTCGTTGCGCTTCGCGGGGTTCGACGTCGCCACCGCCGCCAACGGTCAGCAGGCCCTCGATGCCGTTCAGAGCTTCGCTCCGGACCTGCTCGTGCTCGACGTGATGATGCCGGACATCTCCGGCTTCGGCGTGGTCAAGAAGCTCCGTACGAGCGGGTCGACGGTACCGGTGCTGTTCCTGACGGCCCGCGACGCGACCGAGGACCGAATCTCCGGTCTCACCCTCGGCGGCGACGATTACGTCACCAAACCTTTCAGCCTCGACGAGGTCGTCGCCCGGATTCGGGCCGTGCTGCGCCGGACCGCACGCCCGGAACCGAGTGAGTCCTCGCGTCTGGTGTTCGCCGACCTGGAGTTGGACATCGAGACCCACGAGGTATGGCGGGCCGGGCAGACGGTCCCGTTGTCCCCCACCGAGTTCAAACTCCTGCGCTACTTCATGACCAACCCGCGGCGAGTGTTGTCCAAGGCGCAGATCCTCGATCACGTGTGGAACTACGACTTCAACGGCGAGGTCAACATCGTTGAGTCCTACGTGTCCTACCTGCGGCGCAAGATCGACACCGTCGAGCCGCGCCTGCTCCACACACTGCGCGGTGTCGGCTACGTGCTGCGCCTGCCACCCTCCTGACCGCCGCTGTTCGCAGGGTGCTCCCAGGTTTCTCTCAGACTGCTCGGAGCCGGATCGGGGATGATCCTCGGATGAGCCATCCGGGAGCGCGAGCCTGGAGGCGTGTCCGGCAGCTGTCGGCCCGCACTCCCTTGCGGTTCAAGTTGATGGCCACGTTGCTGATCCTCACCACCGCAGCCGTGGCGATCACCGGTTCGGCGGCCACCGCGGTCATGCGCAGTTACCTGGTCGACCGGGTCGACGGGGTGCTGGAGCGCCAGACGAATAGCGCCATGCCATTCATGACGCAGGACGTCGATCCGGCGAAACCAGATGCGGTGAGTACCGGCACCAGCGAACGCACCGTCGCGCCTCAGGCCACGGCGACCCGCCTGCCGAGCGCCTACCTGTTCATCACCCGCGACGCCGACGGGGTGGAACTGCGCCGCGAGAACGCCCAGTTCGATCCGGTCGGCGCGGCGCCCCAACTGATGCCGGTGACCCTTGCCCAGGCCCAGGCGCGAGCGGGCGAGCCCTTCGAGATCGCGGCCGTGGACCGCAAGCAGGCGCCGTGGCGGGCGCTGCTCACCCCGCTGCCGGACGGCTCCGGCTCCCTGATGGTCGCGGTCAACCTCAGCGAGGTACAGACCACTGTCGGCCGGCTGGGCCGGATCCTGTTCGCGGTCGGGGTGGGCGTCCTGATCCTGATGGCACTGCTCGCCTACGGCATGGTGCGCACCAGCTTGCGGCCCCTACGCGAGGTCGAGGCCACCGCCCGCGCCATCGCCGCCGGGGATCTGACCCGCCGCGTCCCCGAGCACCCGGCGCGCACCGAGGTCGGCCAGCTCTCGGCGGCGGTCAACGTGATGCTCGTGCGGGTGGAGTCCGCGGTGAACGAGCGCGAAGCAGCCGCGGAGAACGCTCGACGCTCGGAGGAGCGGATGCGCCGCTTCGTCACCGACGCCAGTCACGAACTGCGCACGCCGCTGACCTCGATCCGCGGATTCGCCGAGTTGTACCGCCAAGGCGCCAGCGCACCCGAGCAGGTCCCCACCCTGCTGCGCCGGATCGAGGACGAGGCCACCCGGATGGGCCTGCTCGTGGAGGATCTGCTGCTGCTCGCGCGTCTGGACCAGCAGCGCCCGCTCCAACGCGAACCCGTCGATCTGGTGGCGGTGGCCACCGACACCGTGCACGCAGCCCGAGCCGCAAATCCGGGCCGGACCCTGACCGTGGAAGAGGTCGCGGCCGACGACCCCCCGGTCGTCATCGGCGACTCCGGCCGGCTGCGGCAGGTGATCGCCAACCTGGTCAACAACGCGTGCGTGCACACCCCCGCCGATACCCCGATCACCGTTCGGGTCGGATCGCTGCGCGATGCGGGTGGTCCGTGGGCCGTCCTGGAGGTGATCGACCGCGGCGCCGGCCTGAGCGCCGCCGACTGCCAGCGGGTCTTCGAGCGCTTCTACCGGGCCGACAGTTCCCGAGCACGCACCACCGGCGGCTCCGGGCTCGGGCTCTCGATCGTCGCCGCCCTGGTGGCCGCCCACCGCGGCGAGGTCACCGTCGGGGACACCCCCGGTGGCGGCGCCACCTTCCGCGTCCTGCTGCCGGCCGTCGCCGACCCGGCCCCCACCGAGACTGCGCGCCCAGAACACGCGCACTTCTGAGTGCGTCCCGGGCCTATCCCTGGTGACGTAGGCCCGGGACGCACTCAGAAGATGGGGATCAGAAGGCGGGCGGCGGGCCGGTGTTGCCGCCCCGTCGGGCCAGCGCCATGCCCCCGAGGCCACCGGCGACCAGCGCGAGGACCAGAGCGCCGATCGCCAGACCAATCGCGGTGTTGACCTGGTTAGTGGTCGGCCCGTCCTCGGCCGACGCGGTGGTCTGAGCCGCGAGTGCGGTGGCCTTGGCCTCCTCGGCGGCGGCCTTGGCCTCCTCGACGGCGGCAGTCGCCGCAGCCACCTCCGGCGCGGGTGCACCAGCCGGGGCGAGCTTCAAGGTCGGGGCCGGGAAGTCGGGCTCCTCGGTGGAGCCGGGCGCGACCTCCTCGATCCAGCGCACGATCTCCCCGCCGCTGTAGGTCTGCAGCGCCTTGAAGACCATCGACTCCGTCGTCGTCGGCAGCGGGCCGGCACTGATCGGGAAGGTCTCGAAGGTGCCGGGGGCGATCTCGGCGCCGCCGGCTGCGGTCCAGGTGATCTTGGCGACCCGTTCGGTGATCTCCTCCTCGCCCTCCCCGGTGACCGGGGTGGCCAGCGGGGCTTTCTCCACCGTGACGGTCCAGCCGGTCTTGGGCTGGGTCGAGACGCTGGAGAGCGGGTACTCAGCCGGGAACTCCACCTCGAGCTTGGTGGTGGAGGCATCGTCACGCTCGTTGGGCACCTTGAAGGTCAACGTCGCGTAGCCGCCCTGCTCGGCGGTCTTGGGGTTGACGGTGACGTGGGCAACGGCCGGGGCGGCCAGCACGCCCAGGGCAAGCGCGGCGGTCGCGAGGGCCGCGCTGGCGCGGGCAAGACGTGAGGACATGGCGGGTGACTCCCAGTCAGGTCAGAGTGATCGAGACAGTGCCGACTCCGGCGTCGACATCAGTGGTACGTACCGTCACCGTGATCTGCCAGGTGCCGGCGACGAGCAGGGGTGCCTGCTCGACGGTGTAGCGACCGGGCTCGGACTCGACCACAGCGAGGGTGATCGGGGCGATCCCGGTCTGCGGGTGGGCCGCCGTGACGCGCAGCTCCGCAGGAATGAGGGCCTGACCGGACAGCGACCGCGTGATGATCGTCAGGGTGGGAGACCCCGCCGTCCTGGGGTCGGCGCTGACCTCGACACGGACGCTGTTGGGCAGTTCGACGCTACCGCTCGCGGGTAATGCCGAGGTCGAGTCGTTGCCATGCCCACGGCCGTGGCCGGACTCGCCGTGCGCTGCTGCATCCGCTGCTCCGCCACCGGGCGTGGTGACCACCAGGAACGCCGTGGCGATCAGGACCGCCGCGGCGATGGCCAACTCCGCGAAGACACTGCGCCGCAGGGCGCCGGCGTCCGCCTGGTCGGCCCGGGCGGCGCCGAGGGACGAACTGAGCGTGGGACCGGGCTTCATCGCAGTCGCGCGAACGCAGCGCCGGCCGAACTCGCCCAGCGCCAGCAGGGCGGCCAGCCCCACGACCTTGACCAGGATCCAGCGGCCGTAGGTGGTCTCGACCAGGGCGGGGATCGAGCCGATCTCGCGCCAGGCCTGCGCCGAACCCGTCAGGACCAGCACCGCGACCGCAGCCATGGCCACCGGGGACCAGCGGCTCAGGATCTGCGCGTCATGGACCGGCTGCGTCGGCAGCACCCGCAGCGCGAGCACCAGCAGCCCGCCGATCCAGACCGCCATCGCGCCGAGGTGCAGGGCATCGATGCCCATTGTCAGTGCCGGAACGTCGGAAACCGCGGGGTGCCCGGAGCGGGAGAAGCCCACCAGGGTCACGGCAGCGCCGCCCACAGCGAGGACTGTCGCGGGCGTACCCGGGTGGCGCCGACCGCGCAGCAGGGCACCGAGGAGTGCGATCGCCCCCACCAGTCGGAGCGTGGCCGCGAGTCCGTAGCCACTGCCGAAAATCGCCGCGACGGCGTCGGCGTCAACCGCTGCGGACCACCCGGTTCCCCCTGCTCGGACGGCCTGCATCGGGATGGCAAGCAGGGCAGTCCCCGAGACGGCGCCGGCGCCGAGCAGGGTGAGGGCGCGGACGCGGACATCGGCGCCGCCCGCCCGCCAGACGAACGCCGTGAATGCCGGCACCCCGATGAGCAGGATCACGCCGAGATAGGACAGCGCCCGCACCGCGCCGGCGGTGATCGCAACGTCCCACTCCCCGCCCGAGCCGACGACCACGTCGAGTGCGGCAGCGTCGAGGGGAATCTCGCCGGCGCCGACGCTGAAGGCGAGCCCGCCCGCGATCGGGTGCGAGTCACCGGAGATGACGCGGTACACGAACACGTAGGACCCGTCAGGCAGAGCGGCGGGGACGTCGACCCGCACCGTGGATCCCTGGACCTGCGCCTGACCCAACGCCCGGGAGGTGCCCGCAGCATCCACCAACCGCAGGGCCGAGGGGACCAGCGCGATCGATTCGGTGAAGCGCAGCTCGATCCGGGTGGGTGCGACGTCCAGGCGGGCCGCCGCGGGGGGTGAGGTCTCGATCAACTCCGCGTGCGCGGCCGCCGGGACCGCAGCGAACAGCCCCGTGGCGAACCAGCACAGGACCAGCACCGCGGCCAGGACGAACCGGCGCGCCCGCCCCGCGCTCGGGGCCACAACGCGCACACGTACCAAGGAATTACGCCGCCCGTCGAAAGCGCATCCTCGGTCGCACGAGGACGCCGTCCGCTGTGACGGCGGGGACAGGCCCGGGCTCGGGGTGGCGCACCTCGGTCCGCCAGAGCGCGGTCAACAGGACAACGCCGATCAGCAGGAGCCCGTGGGACCACTCCCCGCTGATCGACGCGCTGCCCTCGGCCGCGTGGCGCACCGTGAGAAAGACCGTCAGCAGACTCGCACCGGCCAGCATGGGCAGCAGGGCGGCGGCCCGCGCCGGGCGGTGCGCCACCGACAGGAAACCGATCGCCGTCGCGACGCCCCAGGTACTCAACTCGCCGCCGGTGTGCCAGCGTCCCAGCAGTGCCGGGGCGGCCAGCCCGACCTCCAGCGCGGCCACCACGACGAGCAACCAACGCAGGACCAGCGAGGTGGTGATGCGCCCACCCCGATCCGCGGCAGCGGCTGCCAGGATCGATGCGGTCAGGTCGGGCACGGCGTCGGCCGTGCGCAGTCGCATCCCGCGGTGCAGGCGTTCGGCGGCCGCGCTGAAATCGCGGCAGTCCGCGCACCCGGCGAGGTGGGCGTCGAGCAGCGCGGTATCGCCCTGCCGCGCTTCGCCGTCGATCTGCGCGGAGATCTCCTCACGCCAGTGCGTGCATCCCATGTCATCAAGTGTCGCCTCACCCCTCGATCCAGTTCCCTGCTGGCTGTCGGAAAAGTTCAGGTCGTATCGTCTGAACTTCTCAGCGGCCGGACGACGGAGTGGACATGCGCGACGAGGAGATCACCGCTCACGCCCTTGCGGCGGGGCGCGGCGACTCCGCCGCGATCACCGAGTTCGTCCGCGGGACTCAGGCAGACGTCTGGCGCTACGTCGCCTACCTGGTCGACCGGTCCACTGCCGACGACCTGACCCAGGAAACGTTCCTGCGGGCACTACGGGGACTGCGGACCTTCCGCGGGGACGTGCCGGCCCGGATCTGGCTGCTTTCGATCGCCCGCCGAGCTGTCGTCGACCACTTCCGCGCCCAGGGCCGCCGTCCGCAGTCCGGCGCCAGCCTGGACTGCGGCGAGTTCGCCGCCGAACTGCTCGGCCCGATCGCTGCGGATCACGCCGGCAACGTCGCGATCGAGGCCTTGATCGCCACCCTCGACGAGGACAAGCGCACCGCGTTCGTCCTGACCCAGATCAGCGGCCTGTCCTACGCCGAGGCCGCGCAGATCGCCGGCGTCCCGGTCGGGACCATCCGCTCCCGCGTGGCACGGGCCCGCGAGGACCTGATCGCCGCGATGGAAGCCGACGGCCCGGCGCTCACGCCCCGCCAGCCGCGCCGGCTCCACCGGCCCTTCTGACGCTCGCTCAGAAGTCCTGTGGCCCGGTCTCGCGGATCGGGCCGTTGGTGTCTGCGGGCACCCTGCGCGCGCTCGCGCCAGGCACTCCGGCCTGGCCGGAGTAGCCACGCACCTGGGGCAGGTTGTCGGCAAGGACGGCGTCGACGTCGAACTGGTCCAACACGTCCAGGGAGTAGGGATGGTCCTGCACCGGCATGACCTTCTGGCCGCGCCGATGGGCCTTGGAGATCACCGAAGAGTTCAGCGTGACGTTGTAGGGAATCAGGAACTTGTACCGGGGGATCTCGTCGCTGAACACCTTCACCCCGGAAACCAGGCCCTGCTTCGTCAGACCTCTCTCCTTGAGGAAGCCGAGCATCGTGGTGGAACCGGCAATCACAATCACCTGGTCCTGCAGATCGAGGCTCTTGACGATCTTGGCGATCTTGTTCGCGTTCGCCTTGCTCACGGTCTTGACGTGCAGGAAGTACTGGAACTGGGAATTGGTGCGTTTGGCGAGATACTTCAGCGAGCCCCTCATCGTGGGCACTCGCTCGGCGATCCACTTGGGATCCAGCCACGATCCGGCGTCACAGCGCTCGAGCTGCTTCAGGCTCAGCTCGGCGATCGCGCCGGCGCAGAACGCCGGTCCGCGCAAGGTCCGACGGCCCAACAGATCGTGAAAGGCGACGGGGACGTTGTCCTCGGTGAACAGGATGTCGATTTCGACCCCGTCGCTGCCGCTGTCCAGCATGAAGTCATAGGCGGCATAGGTGTGCTCGGGGACGAGCAGGTCCCGGTCCACCACGCCGGCGCGGTGCGCCACGATCTTCCAGTCCTCGGCCGATCCAGCATGCGCCGGCGTCCCGGAGAGCGTGAGGCCCGTGGTCAGCGCGGCGATGACGGCCACCCGCCCCCCACGGCGCACCTGACCAGCTGTGCGGAAACCCATGCCTACCTCGATCGCTCGTGCCGGCGAGAGGTGGCGTGCGCTCCCGATTGCTGCGTTCCTGCCCCGATCGTGCCCGATGCGACACCGAAACACGATATTTTCCTGAAAAGATTCGCTTCACGGCCACATCGCAGACCTGCTGGCCAGCTCCTGCTGGTGCTCGGCGTGTCTTGAGCCTTGAATCAGAAATCCTGCGGGCCGGTCGACCGGAGCGGACCGTCGGTGTCTACGGGCGCGACGCGAGCGGTACTCACCCGGCTCTGCCCGCCGCGACCGGCGACGGCGAGGGTCTCGGGCAGGTTGTCGGACAGGACTCCGTCGATGTCGAACTGATCCAACTGCGCCAGCGAGTAGGGATGATTCTGGACCGGAGTGACCTTCTGCCCGCGCTTGTGGGCGGCCTTGATCACCGAGGAGTTCAGGGTGACGTTGTAGGGGATCAAGAACTTGTACCGGGTCTTCTGTCTGAAGACGTTCACCCCGGCGACCAAGCCCTGCTTCTTCAGTCCCTTGTCCTTGAGGTGACGCAGCATCGTGGTGGAGCCGGCGATCACCACCACCTGGTCCGTCAGTCCGATGTTCTCGACAACCTTGGCGATCTTGTTCGCGTTCTTCCGGCTCACGGTCTTGATGTGCAGGAAGAACTGGAAACCGGAGCCGGTGCGCTTGTCGAGATACTCCAGCGCGCCGCGCATCGTCGGCACCTGTTCGGCCTTCCACTTCGGGTCGATCCACGAGCCGGCGTCGCACCGCTCGAGCTGATCGAGGTCCAGGTCGGCGATGGCCCGCGAGCAGAACGAGGGCCCGCGCAGGATCCGTCGGCCGGTCTCGTCATGAAAGACCACCGGCACGTTGTCCTCGGTGAAGAGGATGTCGAGTTCGACTGCGTCAGTGCCGCTGGCCAGCATGAAGTCGAACGCCGCGTAGGTGTGCTCGGGGACTCCGAGCGCGCGATCGACGACCCCGCCGCGGTGGGCAATGATCTTCCAGTCCTCGGCAGATCCGGCATACGCCGGCGTTGCGGAGAGGGTGAGGCCGGTGACCAGCGCCGCGACGACCGCCGCGCGCCCGCCGCGGCGCCTCGACCGGTTGACCCCGCCCGTTGCCGTGAACCCCATGTCTATTCCCTCCGCAGTGTCCTGTCCCCACTACCGATGGTGGGACGGACAGGGACGCGGCAGGACAAACTGGAAAGCCTCACAGGTAAAGCGGCCTGCGGCTTGCCTGGGAGCCCGCCAGGTACGGTTCCCGTTCGGGCCGGATCCGGATCGGGAGGCGTAGGTGGAGCCAGGCCGACGGGACCTGGTGGCCTGGCTCGAGCGGCACCAGATCGCTGTCTACGCCGGGGCGATCCTGGCGGGCGGCGCGGCGGGCACCCTCGTGCCCTCGGCGGGTCCCGGACTGGAGCACGCCATCAATCCGGTCCTCGGGCCCTGTTGTATGTGACGTTCCTTCAGATACCTGCGGCGGAGTTGGTCCGCTCTGGAGGGCCCGCCGGTGGCGGGCTCGGTGGGTGCGCCCGGGGCTGCGGGCAGGGGCACCACGGACGTGCCCTCGGGGACGTCCAGGGTGAACTCGGCGGTGCGGACCACCCCGGCGTGGGAGAAGTTCAGGTAGAGCCGGTAGAGCCCGGCCGTCGGGAACTCGGTGCCGAAGAGGATGTCCGAGCCGCCTTGCGCTCCGGCGGCGGCCTCGCCGGCGGGGTGAGTGTGTAAGTAGGCCATATCACCGGAGCGCAGCGACACCAGGTGTCCGAAGGCACCGAGGTAGGGCTCCAGATCGCTCACCTGTGTGCCGTTGCGGCTGACGGTGAAGGCCAGTTCCGATTCGCTGCCCGCACCGGTGCTGCCGCTCAGCGCGACCTCGTAGCCGTCCCCGGCCCAGGTGCTCGACGCGGCGGCAACCTCGGCTGGGGCGAAGTCGCCGGGCACGAACACATCGGCGCCCAGCGTGATCGTCTCGTTCAGTGCGGCGGGGGCGAAGTCGGCGAACACCCGGTACACCCCTGCTTCACTCAGGTCGACCGGTACCGACCAGGTGCCGTCGGCGGACCGCTCTGGGTGCAGATGCTGAAACTCCGTCAGGTCGCGGCGGACCACGATAAAGTGCATCTCCTTCTCATGCGTGGTCAGGTAGTTCAGGACCGGGCTGCCGTCCGGGCTCGCGATCGTGAAGGACACGCTGGTCCCCTCGCCCGCCCCGGGGCTCGTGTCGAGCACGCGCAGGGAGTAGCCGCGCTCGGCGACGGCCAGCCCGGGCAGTTCACCTGCCGGCACCGCGCCGGGGCTCGCAGCTGTCTCGCCCGCGTCTGGGCTCCCCGTGTCTCCACCGTGGCCGCCATGGGAGTCGTCCTCGGTGGCAAACCCGTCGGCAGCAGCGAAATCGACTGCGCCGTCAGACGGGGCAATGGGATCGGTCAGCGACCCGAGGCCAAACGCCAGGCCGAAGGCGACCGACGCCGCAACGGCGAAGGCAGTCAGTTTCGCGGGAACGTTCATGATCTCGACTCCCTGAGATTGTTACAGCGTGACGATCGACGCCGGGTAGCCCTCGGCCTTGATCGCAGCGACCACCTCGACCGGCGTCGCCCCGGCAATGGCACCGGTACTCGGCCCGGTGATGAGTAAGGCAGTGGAGACATGGTGCTGAGGGCCCTTCTGGTTGCGGAAGGCCGAAGCCGCGCGCGGCGGTCGGCTCGGGAAACGCCGAGCTGACCGAATGCCACAAGGCACCGGTCAAGGGCGTGTTCCTAGATCCGCTGAACGCAGAGGGTTCGCAGGTCCGGTGGTCGCGGGTAGGCCGCCGAGTGGACGGCGGTATGCAGCCGGGACATCGGCGCGACGAATGCCGGGGTGACGAGATTGGCGGTGTCCGCGATGATAAGCGCGCCGATCGCTGAGCTCGCCGTGGTCGTCATGCAGTCCATCGCATGGCTGGCATCGGAACCGTGCCCGGAGTGACCGGCCTCGGGTGCCGTCGGCACAGTCGCGGCGCTGTCGACCTGCAGGACGTGCGCGGCCGGGTGGTCGCCGTGGGCGGTAGCGGTGGCGCCCGCCGTGGGTGCTATGGCGAAGGGCTCGATCTGGGCGGCCGCTCCGGCTTGACCGAGTCCGAGTAGGCAGGCAAGCACCGCGAAGAGGAGCACGAGTCGCGCCGCGAGGTTGCTGGGTCGGATGCGAGGGGTCATGGGTCCCGCGAGGATACGTGGCGGTTGCGTGGTCGGCACTACTTCGGCGCGACCTGCGCGGCGGATCCCGCCAAATGGGTGGGCGAACCCAACGGTGCAGTTCAGTGACTGCCGTGTAGATCCCCGCCAGTGCCCGTGGGTGTCGTACGCGGTCGCGAGGCCAGTGCCCGGAGTCTCTCGCCCAGCGCAAGCGCGCTGTGATCGTTCTTGGACGCTGCGGCCCGGACTGCACAGATCACGCGGGCTCGCCTCGTCGGCGCACGTCCCTCGGGACGTGCGTTGAAGCCGGGTTGTGACGTAGGCAGATCACTATCGGGGGGAGTCCGGGTCGGGCTCAGTGGCCGCTGTGCTCCCCGCCGGATGGCACTGCGATCGGGGGCGGGGTTGCGCCGGCGACAGAGGGCTCCGGAACGTCGACAGTGAAGGCCGCGGTGCGCACCTGTCCGGCGTGGGCGAAGTTCAGGAACAACCGATAGGACCCGGCTGTCGGGAACGTCGTCGCGAACCGGAGCAAGGGGCCGCCGCTGAAACCTGATGCGGCGTCCTGAGCTGGGTGGGTGTGCAGGTATGCCAGATCCCCGCCGCGAAGTGAGACCAGGTGACCGAACGCGGCCAGGTAGGGCTCGAGGTCGGCGACCGGATTGCCGGCGCGGTTGACGGTGAACACGAGCTCGGACTCCACGCCGGCGCTCGGCGCGCCGTCGAGGGTGATCTCGTAGTCCTCGACGGTGAAGGCGTCGGTGGCCGAGGGCAGGTCCTCGGGGTCGAATTCCCCCGCGACGGAACTGTCGCTGCCCAGCACCAGCGTGCCGTCGGCGAGGGCGGCCGGCGCGAAGTCCGCGTACATCCGGTAGCTTCCGCCGACCGGCAGGTCGACCGGCACGGCCCAGCGGCCATTCTCGTCGCGCTCCGGGTGCAGGTGCTGGAACGAGGCCAGGTCCCGGCGGACCACGACCAGGTGCATCTCCTGATCGTGAGTGGGGCGGTACTCCCGCACCGGGAGCCCGTCCGGTCCGGAGATGGTGAACGCAACCTCCACGTTCTCACCGGCCGCCAGTGTGTCGTCTTCGAGGAGGAGCGTGTACCCGCGATCCGACACCGACAGCCCTGGCAGCGTGGATGCTGCCGGTGCCGGAGCTGGCGTCGCGGGGGTTTCCGCTTCGCCGTGCTTTCCACCGTGCTCTACGCCGGACTCAACGCCCTGCTCCATGGCTGCGCCCTTCTTCGAACTGTCATCGGTCACCGCTCCCGCGGCGAAAGCCATCGCGGAGACGGCGACGAGCGCGAGGGTGAACGCCGCCAACCGCACCGGGGCATGGTCACCGCGCGGCGACGATGCGGGTGCAGCGGGACGCGCGGTGCGCAAGGTCAACGCGGCGATCAGCGCACCCGCTGCGGCGATGCCCGCTGCGCCGATCAGACCCGCAGAGAAGCCATCCGTGAGCGCTACCGGGTTGCCGACCTCGTCGGCGCCGTAGGCGGCGGCCACGGCGGTCATCGCCGCCAGCCCGAGCGCGGACCCGATCTGATAGCTGGTGTTGACGATGCCGGCAGCCAGGCCGCCTTCCTCGGGTGCCGCCGCGGAAAGCGCGGTGCCCAGCGAGGGGATGAAGGCCATCGCCATGCCTGCGGCGGTGAGCAGCGAAGCGGGCAGCACGTCAACGGCGAATGTGCCGTCGGGGCGCACCATCGAGAGCCAGCCGAGCCCGGCGGCGAGAGTACCCAGCCCGGCGACGGTCGTCGCCTTCGGTCCGAACCGGGCGATCAGGCGCGGGGCCGCGCCGACCATCCCGACCATGATCGTGACCGTCAACGGCAGCAGCGCAGCGCCGCTGGCAAACGGCCCCAGCCCCAGGACCTGTTGCAGGTAGAGGTTGAGGAAGAAGAACATCGGGATCCAGGCCGCGCCGAGCAGGAACTGCGCGGAGTTGGCTGCGGCCAGATCTGACGTCCGGAAGATGCCGAGGCGCATCAGCGGCTGACGCAGCCGGGCCTGCAGGGCGACGAAGGCGGCGAGCAGGACGAGCCCGCTCGCACCGACGCCGACGGTGATCCCGTCGAGCCAGCCGGCCTCGGGGGCACTCACGACTGCGAACACCACGGCGCCGAGCCCGGTGGTGACCGTGACGGCACCGGCGAGGTCGACCCGGCCCCGGCGAGCGGTTCCGGCGGGCATCACGCGCGGGGTCGCGATCAGGATCACGACGGCGATCGGGATGTTGACGAAGAACACCCAGGGCCAACTGGCGTACTCGGTGAGCACGCCGCCGAGAAACACCCCGGCGGTGCCGCCTGCGGGCGCGGCCGCGCCGTAGAGCGCGAGCGCCTTGGTGAGCTCCTTCGGTTCGCTACCGAACACCGTGAACAGCAGAGTGAGTGAGGCGGGGGCGATGAGCGCGGCCCCGGTGCCCTGCACCGCCCGGCCGACGAGCTCGATTGCGGCGTCGTTCGCGAGGCCGGCGACCAGTGAGCCGAGCGCGAGAATCACCCAGCCGGTGCTGAACATCCGGCGCGCACCATAGAGATCGGACAGGCGTCCACCGAGTAGCAGCAACCCGCCGAACGCAACGACATAGGCGTTGAAGACCCACGAGAGGTCCGCGGGCGCGAAGCCGAGATCGTCCCGCATCTCGGGCAGGGCGACCCCGATGATCGAGGTGTCCATGATGACCATGAACTGGGCGGTGGCGATCAGGACGAGTGCCAGCCACCGTCGGGCGGTTGCAGGCTCTCGGGCTGGTGCGTCGGTGTTCATCTCGGATGCCTCTCACTAGTCAGGTCTGGCTGACCCGGCCGAGAGTCCCCAAGAGGTCTGTCCAGCCACTGTTCATCCCGGGCCCGGTGTGGACAGCGCCTCGACAGCGCGGGACCGCACCCTTGTCCGCGTGAGACCTCTTTCTCGGCGGCACCTCGTTCTACGCATCAGCGGCATGAGCTGCCGGCACTGCGTGCGACAGGTCACCGCCGCACTGCGCGACGTAACCGGCGTCGAGATCGTTGAGGCCGACGCCACGACATGCCACGTCCGGCTCCGTGGCTCCTTCGTCGCGGCGGACATCCTGGCCGCCCTCACCTGCGGTGGCTACGCCGCCGTAGTGGTCGCCGACAACCCCATGACCACGCCGTCGCACGCCCCGGCAGTACGGCCTGCCCGCGGATCAATCTGACGCAGGCACAGCATGAGACTGGTAGTAGTTCTCCGGAGGCTCCGCCCCGTGCCCGGTCGCGAGGACCGCGAACGCCAGTTCGGAGGCCTTGCACATCACTGATTTCGCTAGCTCGTGGCGGAACCTGCGGCCTTGACATTGGCAAGCTCCGTCCGATCGTGCGGCGCGGCTGGGCGCCCGTGCGCCGACCGGAGCTGCCCGGCCTGTGCGAGCGCCGCCTCGGCCCGTGCCCGCTCCCCGCGGACGGCGGCGATCCGGGCTGTCCCCTCGAGTGCGAGGGCCACCAAGACCGCATCACCCAGCGACTCGCCGACCAGGTGAACATCCCGGTAGCGGTCCTCGGCAGAGGCGACACGGGATTGCGCCAGGTCACACCAGGCCAGACCTGCCTCGGCAAGGGCAGCGTGCCCGGGCGTGCCGAGTCGACGGAAACCGTCGGCCGCCCGAGCGAACAACGGCCTGGCGCCTTCGGGGTCACCGGCGATCCGGGCCCGGGCCCCGCGACCGTAGGAAGCCAGCATCGCGCCGGCCGCATCGCCGATCTCAGCCGACGCCGCCTCCGCGCGTGCGAAGCACAACTCCGCCTCGTCGTAGTCGTTCAAATACAGCAGTGCGATCCCGAGATCGCCCAACGCCCATTGCGCAGTGTTGTAGAGCTCCGCGGACAACGCGACATCGATCGCCTCTTCCAGTACGGCCACTGACTCGGCGTGCTCGCCGAACTCCCGCAGTCCCCATCCGAGGTGATAGAGCACTGCCGAGAGGCCCCACGGGTCGTCGAGCGCGCGAAAGGCGTCTCGCGCAACCCGGCCCGTGGCCCTGGCACGCCGTTGATCACCGCGAAGCAACGCGTTCTGCAAGCGGACGAAAGCAATGACGGCGTGACCCCACTCGTCACCGGCGACGTCGAACTGCATTTCCGCCGCGACGAGAAGGTGCTCGAACTCTTCCGGTTCGGACCCATCGAGAAGCTCGACGGCGAGCAGCACTCGCGACAAGGCGGCTCGGGGCTCGTCCCCGGCGGCAGTGAATAGGTCCAGGCTCTGCTGCGCTGCCTGCGCGCAGCGCGGGCTCGGGTGAACCAGACATCCGCGCGGCCGCTCCACCAGCGAGACGGCCTGAAGCGCACGCGCACGCGCCTCGCCGTTGCTGCTTACCAGCGTGTGCAGCAGGGGACGCAGTACCTCGCGGCCCTCTAGGTGACGGCCGAGGTGCCACCAAAGACCGAGTGCACCCGCGAGGGACAGCGCATCGTCCGCCCGACCTTCCTGCGCGGCCAGCCAGGTCAGCGCCGTGCGGACGTTGGCATGCTCCTGACGCAACAGCCGCAGCGCATCCCGCTGCCCACCGCCGCGCAGAGCGACGTCCGCCCGCTCCGCAACGGTGCGGAAGTGGGACGCGTGCCGGGACGCCGTCTGCTCAAGCTCGCCGTCCTGCGCGAGACGCTCCGCGCCGTAGTGGCGCAGAGTCTCCAACATCCGGAAGCGGGAGGGGTGGCCGACCTCGCTCACCACCATCGACCGGGCGACGAGCGCAGCGAGCAGATCCAGCATGTCGCCAGGCGGGATCTCGCTACCGCCGGCGACGGCCTCGGCGGCGGAAAGGGTCCAACCGCCGCGGAAGATTGCCAGCCGGCGGAACACGCGCTGCTCGGTCTCGCTCAGCAGGTCATAGCTCCACTCGACGGTGTTGCGCAGTGTTCGCTGGCGCTCCTCGGCCGTGCGGGGCGCAACGGTCAGCAGGCCGAAGCGGTCGTCCAGCCGTGCGGCCACGTCCGTGACCGCCAGTGAGCCCGTCCGGGCCGCCGCGAGTTCCAGGGCCAGCGGCAGGCCATCCAACTGCCGGCAAATCTGCGCCACCGCCGCCAGGCCGACGAGGTCGAGGTCGAGGTCGCTGCGGACGGCACGTGCCCGCTCGATGAACAACTCGACGGCGGCAAAGGTCAGTACCGCTGCGGTGGGGGTGCCCTCCGGTGGCACGCCCAACGGACCGAGCGCGTACTGCACCTCGCCCGGGATCGCCAGCGCCTCCCGGCTGGTTGCAAGCACGACGACACCGGGGGCCGCAGCCAGGGCGCTGTCGGCGAACCGCGCCACCGCGTCGATCACGTGCTCGCAGTTGTCGAGCACGAGCAGCAGCCGCTTGTTCGCCAGGTAGGCCAAGGTCCGGTCACGGGCGCGCGCGTCCGGGTCGGCGCCATCGAGCGGAACACCCACAGCCTCGGCGACGGCCAGTGCGACCTGCGCCGGGCTGGCAATTGACGCCAGGCGCACGAGCCGCACGGAGTGCTCGAATCCGCTGGCTGCGCGGTGCGCGGCCGCGATGGCGAGTGCGGTCTTGCCCGCGCCACCCGGTCCGACGAGAGTGACGAGCCGACTGTGGTCGAGCAGGTCAGCGAGGGCCTGCAGGTCGTGGTCCCGGCCGATCAACGTTGATGCCGACGCGGGGAGCCCGCCCCCCGGATCGCGGGTTCTGGGCCCTCTCAGGTCTCCTTCTGCTGTTGTCGCAGGCCTCTGGTCGCCGGGCGCAGCGAGTGCGGCGTCCTGTCGCAGGATCCGCTGGTACAGCGCCCGCAGCGCGGCGGACGGTTCGAGGCCGAGCTCGTCGTCCAGGACGGTTCGGGTGCACGTAAAGATGTCCAGGGCGTCGGCTTGACGTCCGCCCTGATACAGCGCGGTCATGAGCAACCCGACCAGGTTTTCCTGCGTTGGGGCGCCGGCGACCACGGGTCCGAGCGTTGCGACGACGTCCGCATGCCGGCCGAGCGCGAGCGCTATCTCGGCACGTTCGTTGAGCGCGGCGAGGCGCAGCTGTTCCAGCCGCGCCGTTTCCACCGTCGCCCAGGGGTCGCCGGCGAAATCCCCGAGGGGATCGTCGCGCCACAGCCGGAGCGCCTCGTCGTAGAGCGCCAGCGCGGTGGGCACCGGCCCGCCGGATCGGGTAGTTTCGGCTCTCGCGGCATGAATCTGACGCGCAAACAGATGCAGGTCAACCGTATCCGGATCGACGTGGACGCGATAACCAGAGGACTCCCGGCGCACCACATCGAGGTCGTGCTCGATCAGCGCCCGCCGCAGCTTCGACACCCGCAGCTGTAGCGCATTGAGTGGATCGATCGGAAGGGCGCTTTCGCTCCAGAGCCGATCCACCAGAGTGCTCGCCGGAACAGTGCGCCCGGGCGAGAGGAGGAGCAGGGCCAGCAGCCGCCGTTCAGCTGGGCCGGGTAGCTGCACTGGCGCGCCATCAATCAACAGCTCCATGGCTCCCAACAGCCGGAACTCGATTCCGGGCACGCGCATTCCTCCTTCTCGGAGGTCCCATCATGCCCGCCGCAGAAGGTCGCTCCGCTCTGCCTTGGGGATGTCCAGCATGGCGAAGCACGGACAGCGCCCGGACAGAGGTGGGTCGCATGGTGGTGTTCCGGATCCGACCCCCACCTTTGACAGGAGCAGCGACATGAGCACCACCTACACCGTGATTGGAATGACCTGCGGACATTGCGTCACTTCGGTGACCGAGGAGGTCGCTGAACTGCCCGGTGTCACCGACGTCGACGTCGACCTGGCCTCCGGCCGGCTGACCGTCAGCGGCGACACGACCCCCGACGCCGTGCGCGGCGCCGTTGAAGAGGCCGGCTACCAGCTGGCCGATCAGCCTGCGGGGCACCGATGACAACGACGACACCGGAACAGCAGGTCGAACTCGCGATCACCGGGATGACCTGCGCATCGTGCGCGAATCGGATCGAGCGCAAGCTGAACAAGCTCGATGGCGTCAGTGCGACGGTGAACTACGCGACCGAGAAGGCCCGGGTGCGATTCGATGAGGGCGTCACCGCCGAGCAGTTGCTCGACGCGGTGGCGGCGGCCGGGTACAGCGCCGCGCTGCCGGCAGCGCGCCAACCCACCGGAGAACCCGTCGCCGGCGCGGCCGAGCCCGACCCGACCGCGTCGCTGCGTCAACGGCTGCTGGTCGCCGCGCTGCTCGCCATTCCCACGATCGCCCTCGCCATGATCACCCCACTGCAGTTCGACGGGTGGCAGTGGCTCTCGCTCACCCTTGCCGCGCCCGTCGTGGTGTGGGGAGCGCTGCCGTTCCACCGCGCCGCCTGGGCCAACCTGCGGCACGGCACCGCGACGATGGACACCTTGATCTCCGTCGGGACCGTGGCCGCATTCGCCTGGTCGCTCTACGCCCTGTTCCTGGGCTCCGCAGGCGAGATCGGCATGACCCACCCGTTCGAGCTCACGATCTCCCGCGGCAGCGGCGCGGACAACATCTACCTCGAGGTCGCCGCCGGCGTCACCATGTTCATTCTCGCCGGGCGTTACTTCGAGGCGAAGGCCAAGCGCCGTTCCGGGGCAGCGCTCCGCGCCCTGATGGAGCTGGGCGCGAAAGACGTCGCCGTGATCCGCGGCGGCGTCGAGGAACGCATCCCGATCGAGTGGCTTGCCGTTGGCGACGACTTCGTCGTTCGGCCCGGCGAGAAGCTGGCCACCGACGGCACGATCGTCGAGGGCAGCTCGGCGGTCGATGCCAGCATGCTCACCGGCGAGTCGGTCCCGGTCGAGGTCCGCCCCGGGGACTCCGTCGTGGGCGGCACCGTGAACGCGGGCGGGCGGCTGCTGGTGCGCGCAACTCGAATCGGGGCGGACACCCAGCTCGCACAGATGGCCCGCCTTGTCGAGGACGCCCAGAACGGAAAGGCTGCGGTCCAGCGCCTCGCCGACCGGATCAGCGGGATCTTCGTGCCGATCGTCTTTCTCCTGGCCGCCGCCACACTCGGCTTCTGGCTAGGCACCGGAAACGGCATCGAGGCCGCATTCACCGCCGCCGTCGCTGTCCTGATCATCGCCTGCCCCTGCGCCCTCGGCCTCGCCACCCCGACCGCGCTGATGGTCGGCACCGGCCGCGGCGCCCAGCTCGGCATCCTGATCAAGGGCCCAGAGGTGCTGGAGAACACCCAGCGCATCGACACCGTCGTATTGGACAAGACCGGAACCGTGACGACCGGTCAGATGAGTCTGGTCGACGTCGTCCCGGCAGATGGTGTCGAACGTGCGGACCTGCTCCGTTTGGCCGGCGCCCTCGAAGCGGGCAGCGAGCACCCGATCGCTCAAGCCATCGCCACCGGGGCCACTGCGCAGGTCGGCGTCTTGCCCGCCGTCACCGACTTCGCCAACGTCGAGGGTCTGGGCGCGGCGGGTCAGGTCGAGGGCCACGCCGTTCTCGTCGGGCGACCCCGGCTGCTCGAGGACTGGTCCCAGCACCTGCCCGCCGAGCTGGCCGAGGCCATGACCGCAGCGCAGGCCCAGGGCCGCACCGCTGTCGCGGTCGGCTGGGACGGCCGCGCACGCGGTGTGCTCTCGGTCTCCGACACCGTCAAACCCACCTCCGCGCAAGCCATCGCGCAACTGCGGACGCTCGGGCTCACCCCTGTGTTGCTTACCGGCGACAATGCGACCGTCGCGAGAGCCGTCGCCCGTGAGGTGGGCATCGAGGACGGGCCCGACACCGTCATCGCCGAAGTCCTCCCCCAGGACAAGGCGGACGTCGTCAAGCGGCTGCAGGCCCAGGGCCGGGTGGTGGCGATGGTGGGAGACGGGGTCAACGACGCCGCCGCCCTCGCCCAGGCGGACCTCGGTCTGGCGATGGGCACCGGCACCGACGTCGCCATCGAGGCCAGCGACCTGACGCTGGTCCGGGGCGACCTGCGCGCCGCCGCCGATGCGATCCGTCTCGCCCGGCGCACGCTGACCACCATCAAGGGCAACTTGTTCTGGGCCTTCGCCTACAACGTCGGTGCCCTGCCGCTCGCCGCCGCGGGTCTGCTGAACCCGATGCTCGCCGGCGCCGCGATGGCGTTCTCCTCCGTCTTCGTGGTCGCGAACAGCCTGCGCCTGCGTGGCTTCCGCCCCCTGGCCGCCAACCGGGAGCCGGGCGGGCCCGCCTCCTCAGCCGGAGCCACCGAGTTGGATCACTCCGCGAAGAGCAGCGAAAGGCCGCCGAGGGTGTAGGCGATCATCAAGATCATCATCGGGATCTGGCCGACGACCGCGGCACGGGCCGGGAACAGGCGCACTGAGCGGTCATGCGCGGCGAAGACCCCCAGCACATGGCCGGTGACGATCGCGACTACCTGGACACAGGCGATTGCGGTGACCGAGATGAGGTCGTAGTTGACCTCCCAGTCCGCGGTGCCGAAGTAGTTCGAGTTGTCGACCATCGGGTTCGAGGCGTAGATCAAGGTCTGCTGGCCCGCGAACACGAGCAACGAAAAATAATGGGCAATCAGATAGCCGACGGCGATCGGCACCAGCGAATGCGCGAAGGCTGTCGCCATCCCGCGCGGGCCGCGGCCGGACAGCAGTCCCGCCACTGCGGACACCGCGACGTAGAGCGCGCCGACCGCAACGATCGTGGCGGCCAACCCGACGGTGCTCAGGTCCTGCGGGGAGAGCTCGGAATCGAAGGCGATCTCCGCCCACCGGTCGGTCGAGGTCACCGAGTCGAAGGCCGTCGACCCGAGCATCACCACCACGACCGCGACCAGTCCGGGGCCCTCCCGGATCGTGTCGAGGTTCGCCAGCGGGTTGCGCAGCACGATGACGCCGTCATCGCGGCGGCCGAACACCGACAGCCGCCCGATCAGGGTGGAGAAGACCTCGAAGCCGTCGCAGCGGGCGAACCAGGCCTGGCCGAAGGCAAGGGCGCCGAGGATGTTCGCGCCCGCGTAGAGGGAGAAGAACGAGACGATGGTGCCGGTGGAGGTCCGGTCCGCCGCCGCCAGCTCGAGCCAGACGAAACCCGCAAGTCCCGCCGCCGCCGGCCAGTAGCCCAGCCAGGTCGGCATGGCGAACGGCGCGTCGTCCGGGTCGAGCCGCGCGAGCTTGGTGATGAGCACGTGCAGGGTCCGCAGCGGGTTGAGCAGTCGCCAAACCGGTCCGAACAGCAGCGACGCCGGGACCAGTCCCACCCAGAACACGACGTAGACGAAGCCCGCAGTCGGGTTGACGGCGAGGTCCGGGCCGGCCAACGCCGCCCAGGCGACGAAGCCCGTCAGCACCAGCCCGAGGATGCGCAAGGCCCAGCGCAGCCCTCGGGAGTCGGCGACGTTCGCCAGCGGCTCGGGGGCCGGGCGTCCCGCGGCCCGCCCGTGCAGGCGTGAGGTCTTCCATGCCAGCGACAGCACGACGAAGGAGACCGCGAGCGCCAGGAGCGCCCCGATCAGGGCGTAGGAGAACGGCAGCGGCAGGTCCTGGCGCGAGCCGACGCCGTGGGCGAGCAAGAGGTCGGCGGACCCCGTCGTCGACACGAGTCAGGAGACCTGGAGGTTGAACAGGAACGCACCGGTCTCGTGGTCCTCGACCTCGAAAACCCCGGCGATGTCGGCCACGAACGACACCGTGTCCGAGTCATCGGCCGCCGTGGTCTCGGCGTACAGGTCGTAACCGTGGATGTGGATCTCGACCGGGGAGTCGCTGCTCACGACCAGCGTGAACGTCTGGCCCTTGTCGACCTTGACCGTCGGCACGCGCTCGACGAGCTTGCCGTCCACGAACTCAAGGGTGACCGTCTCGCCTTCCGCCTCGGCCGACGGCGTACCCGACGCCGTTGCAGCGACGGCGGACTCGGACGCGATCGGACTGGGAGTACTCGCTGGGGTCTCCACCGCAGCGGAGGTCTCGATGGGCGCGGGCGGGGTCAGTGCCACCGGGTCGTCGTCGTCGCCGCAACCGGTGGCCACCACAAGCAGGCCTGTCACTACGAGTGCAGCGGCCACACGGCGGGGCTGGGTCATCGTCACAGGTCCTCTCGCAGACACAAGGAGTGCCCATCACCCCTCATCCTTACCAGTCGCACGAGCGGGCCCTGGAGTTCCCCCGCTCAGAAACCAGCAGGCGCTTCCCAGACATCACCGGCGGCCATCCGGCCCATGCCGAGCCAGAGCAACTGCATGAGGTGCCGGGCGGTCCGCTCCGGGGTGAGATCGGGGTTACGGGTCCGGAACCGGGTGACCCGTTCGCCCACCCCCGCGACGGCCGCGGCGATGACCTCGATCTCGGCCGGGTCGCCGATGTGACCGGGCGGGGAGTGCGCGGCGATCAGCACCGCGATCAGCTCCATGTGCTCGTCGCGGATCGCCTCGACCTCGTCGGCCGCGGCCCCGAACTCGAACAGGCCCTCGTCGATCACCATCGTCCAGATCGCCGGGTGGGCATCGATGAAGGTGAACCAGGCGACGAAGGCGCTGTAGAGCTGAACCTCGGGGCTGTCGGTGACGCCGGCACCTTCCAGGATGGCCTCGCGCATCGAGGTCCGCGCGCGGCGCAGGCAGGCGAGGAACAGCCGCTCCTTGGACCCGTAGTAGTGGTAGAGCATCGGCTTGGAGACCCCGACGCGGGCGGCGATGTCGTCCATCGACGCGGCGGCATACCCGTGCTCGCCGAACAGCGCCTCCGCGGCGTCGAGCATCTCCGCCTCGCGCTGGGCGCGCGGCATCCGCCGGCGCGGCTCCTCCGCCTCGACCTGGCGTTCTGTCATCTGGTCCCCACCCCGATTCCGCTCGACCCTGGACAACTGTACCGGCGGTAACTTACTTTGAGTAACATGACTGACCTACCCTCCCACACCACCGTCGCCATCGTCGGCACCGGCTTCTCCGGGCTGGGCACCGCGATCCGGCTGGCCCGCGCCGGGCGCCGCGACTTCGTCGTCCTCGAACGTGCCGAGGGCCTGGGCGGCACGTGGCGCGACAACACCTACCCGGGCGCGGCCTGTGATGTGCCGTCCCGGCTGTACTCGTTCTCGTTCGCGCTCAATCCGGACTGGACGCGCAGCTACTCCGCCCAGCCGGAGATTCTGGAGTACCTGCGCACCTGCGCCACCGAGGCCGGCGTGCTCCCGCACATCCGCTACGGCGCCGAACTCACCGGCGCCGACTGGGACGCAGCGGCCCAGCAGTGGCAGCTCACCACCGCACGCGGCACCATGACCGCACAGTTCCTGGTGCTGGGGACCGGTGCCCTCGTCGAGCCCGCCCTGCCTGACATCGACGGTCTGCACACCTTCACCGGCACCGTCTTCCACTCCGCCCGCTGGAATCACGACCATGACCTGACGGGTGCTCGGATCGCCGTGATCGGCACCGGAGCCTCGGCCATCCAGCTCATCCCGCAGGTCCAGCGCAAAGCCGCCCACGTCACGGTGTTCCAGCGCACGCCGCCGTGGGTCCTCCCCCGCCCCGATCGCCGCGTCCGACGTGGTGAGCAGTGGGTCTATCGCCACGTTCCGCTGGCCCACCGCCTCGCCCGGGCCGGCGTTTATGCCCTGATGGAGAGCCGCGCCCTGGGCTTCGTCATCAACCCCGCCCTGCTGGCTCCGGCCGAGCGGATCGCGCGCTTGCACCTGGGGCGGGCGGTCAAGGACCCCGAGCTGCGCGAGAAACTGACGCCTCGTTATTCGATCGGCTGCAAACGCATCCTGATCTCCAACGACTACTACCCAGCCCTGGCAGCGGGCAACGTCGACGTGGTAACCGCACCGATCGACGCGATCGTTCCCGAGGGGATCCGCGACGGCGACGGCCACGTGCACGAGTGCGACACGCTGATCCTGAGCACCGGCTTCCTGGTCACGAACAATCCGGGATTCAATCGGATCCGTGGGCGCGACGGCATCAGCCTCGCCCAGACCTGGGCGCCGACCGGGATGCACGCGCACCTGGGCGCGTCGGTTCCTGGCTTCCCCAACATGTTCCTGCTGCTGGGCCCCAACACCGGCATCGGTCACACCTCTGCGGTCTACATGATCGAGTCCCAGATCGAGTTCGTCCTGGGAGCCCTCACCCACGCCGCCCGCCACGACCTGGCCGAGCTCGAGGTCCGCCCCGAGGTGGAGGCCGCATACAACTCCGACGTGGCGAGGCGCTCGGAGCGGACGGTCTGGACCTCCGGCTGTGCCAGCTGGTACCTCGACGACGCCGGGCGCAACACGGTGTTGTGGCCGGACCTGACCTTCAGGTTCCGCGCAATGACGCGCAAGTTCCGTGCGGAGGACTACGCCACCGCGCCGCGGCGTCGCGATCCGATCCCCCATCCGGGTGTGGGCGCATCGGTGCCCTGATTGGCTAGGGTGCGTGCGTGCCGGACCCGAAGGAGTGCGACTACGCCACGTTCGGACGCCAGCTCTTCACCGAGCTGATCACCCCGGAGCGGGTGGTCACCGCCGTCAAGGCCCTCGCCGGGGAGCAGTTCTCCTTCGGCCCGAACCCGGTCGGGCCCGGCAAACTCGCCCGCCTCACGGTGACCGGACGGCTCGAGCAGCCCACCGCCCGACGCCGCGGTACGGAACCGCTCCAGTTCCGTCTGACGCTGCCGGCTGAGGTCGACCTCACCGTCGATGTGGGAGGTCAGGCGAGCCGCTTCCACTCCAGCGTGGTCGTGGTGCTCAACGTCACCGTCCGGGCCGCGTTGCCCCTGGCCCTGGTGTTCGACGTGGCGCCGGTGGACCCCGAAGACATCACCGTCACCCTCGCCGGCGACGGCCTGCGGGCAAACCTGTTGCGGACGATGGCTGGCATGGACGACGAGGTGCACCGCTACGTCGCAAAGTTCATCGCGCGCGAGCTGGCCTCGGCGCGGCTGCGCGAGGCGACCACCATCGACGTCGCGGCGATCGTGGAGAGCGGCTTCGCGGCACGATTCGCCGTCCGTCGCGGAGCCTGAGCCGGGACTGCTCGGGCGGGACTGTCAGTGCTCGGGTTGATCGCCGGGGAGCGAGGCGGTGGTGACCTCGTCCTTGCCACCGCCGGATTCGCCCTCGCTCTCGCCGGGGACCGGAACGGCAACCGGATCCGCCCCGGAGCGGGCCGCGGCGTATCCGGAGTTGCCGGCGAAACTGATCCGCCATGCGCCGCCCTGCTTGACCATCACTTTCTTGAAGGCGACCGTGCCGTCCTTCGCACTGCGACCTGCCGCCACCGCGACGAACTCCGCGGCGCCCTTGGCCCGGAACTCCAGGCGGACCTTGCGGTCGCGGTAACCCACCCAGCCCAGACCGGGCCGAAAACGTTGCAAGGTGCCGGCGATGACGAGTGCGTCGCCCGGCTTCGCCTGCCGTGGGCCGAACGAGGTCGCCCTGAACCGGGAGTCGTGATGGGCCGTGAAGGTGCCGACCACCGCATCCGGGTCGCTGCTGTTGTTGAGCACATCGACGGCGAAGGCGCGCACCTGCCAGATTCCCCGCTCCGCGATGTTGGGCACGCGGGCCTCGGCCGCCCAGACGCCGTCCGTGGCCGTCCCGGTGACGCGACGCAACTCGACCGCGCGCCCCTTCGTCGCGACCCGGTCGTACAGGCCGACCACGACTCGGTCGATCGCGCTCGCGTCGACGACACGCACCGAGATCGCCACCGGTGTGGTGCCGCTGTTCTTGGCGGCGAGTTCGACCTCGAGCGGGGTGATCGCCACTTCGGAGATCACCGGCTTCGCGGTGTCGGCGCGCTTGGCGACGGCGTGGGGCGCCGCGAGTGCGGTGGTCAGTGTCAGCACCGCCGCGAGCGTGAGACCCCAGCTGCCGCGGAGTTCCCTGTGCTGCGATCCCATTCCCCACCCCCTGGGCGAACGTCGTCTCATTGACCCCAATAGTAACTCTGCATTCTTCTTTTCACTTCCAAACCAGCAAGTTCTCAGGCGTTGGTGCGGGGCCGCGTCTCACAGCTTCGAACGCCGAGCCGGTCCCGCGTTGCACGCGTCGAACGGGAACAATGTCGCTCGTGCCCCCCGAGTCCCGCTTCGCCGACCGTTACCGGCTCACCGAAACGCTCGGCCGCGGCGGGATGGGCGAGGTGTGGAAGGCCTACGACGAGCGCTTGAACCGCTGGTGCGCCCTGAAATTGCTGCGCCAGATGCAGGACGGCGCGACGGTGGAACGCTTCTCCCGCGAGGCACGCACGCTGGCCTCGCTCCGGCACCCGGGCGTGGTCGACGTCTACGACTACGGCGTCTGGGGCGACCGGCCCTACCTGGTGATGGAGCTGCTCCCGGGGCCGTCGCTGGCCCAATTGCTGCGCGAGCAGGGCCCGCTACCGATCGAGACGGTGCGGCGCTATGGCGCCCAGACCGCCGAGGCCCTGCAGGCGGTGCACGACGCCGGCGTCATCCACCGCGACATCAAACCGGGCAACCTGGTGGTCGACGAGGGCGGTTCGCTGCGGCTCGTCGATTTCGGGATCGCGCTCGGTTCAGCCACCGACAACGCGCTGACCGAACTCGGCGCAATCATCGGCAGCGCCTCCTATCTGGCGCCGGAGCAGGCGACGGGCGGGCGGGCCGACGCGCGTTCGGACCTGTACGCGCTCGGTTGCCTGCTCATGACCTTGCTGACCGGCAAACCGCCGTTCGACGATGACGCTCCGGTGGAGATCCTCGGTCGTCACCTCAACGAGGCACCGCCGCGGCCCTCGGACCGCCGGGCCGAGGTGCCCGCGGATATCGACCAGCTCGTGATCGACCTGCTCGCCAAAGCACCGGAGAACCGTCCGGGTAGCGCAGCCGAGGTGGCCCATCGGCTCACCGGCGGTGCGCGGATGCGTCCCGGTCCGGTTCCGTTGCCACCGCGTGGCACCGCCCCGATCGTCAGCGGCGCCTCCGGGACGCGGGCGATGGCGCCCGTGGGCGACCCCCGCGGCGGGCCACGGCGGCGGCGCGGCGGCCTGATCGCCCTGGGGATCGCGGTGGCCGTCGCCCTGGGGGCGGGCACCATCGGCTGGGCCCTGACCCGTACCGAGGAGGGCGGCACGTCGATCCCGTTCGTCCGTCCGACCGTCGAACCCACCCCCAGCGCCCCGCCAACCAGGCCGCCACGACCCACCCGGACCGCGACCACCCGGCCCACGCCGGGCGCGCCGCTGACCCCGCCGCCGCCACAGGAATTCCCGCGGCCCACCAGGACTGCGGTGATTCCGCCGATCATCCCGCCGATCTTCACTCCCGCGCCGACCCAGGAACCACCGCCGCCGGAACCCGAACCGGTACCCACCGCGGAGTTGAACGCCCTGCAGGGCGCGGTCGAGCAGGCGGACATCGCCGCAGACGCGGACCGGGACGACCTGCTCGCTCGGGTCGCCGCGATCCGGACGGCGGCCGAAGGAAATCGCCGCAGCGCGGCCATCGACCTAGTCGACGACTTCACCGAGCAGGTCGGCGAGCTGGAGGGCACCGGCGCCCTGGACCCCGACACCGCGACGGCACTGCGCTCCGCAGCGGCCGACCTACGCTCCGCCCTGACCTAACACGTCGCTCCGCCCGAAAACGCCGCAACGTCCGAAGGAGTGGCTGCAATAACGACCACTTCTTCGGACGCTACGTGGGTTCGGGGCCGAGTCAGTGGCCGCGGGCGATCCACTCGTCCAAGGACGGGGATTCCTTGCCGATCTCGGTGGTGTCGCCGTGCCCGGTGTAGACCGTCGTCTGCCCCGGCAGGGTGAGCAGGCGGTCCCGGATCGAGGTGATGATCGTCGGGAAGTCGCTGAACGAACGCCCCGTTGCACCGGGCCCGCCGGCGAACAGCGTGTCCCCGGAGAACAACGCATCGAACTCCGGCGCGTACAGGCACACCGCGCCCGGGGCGTGACCCGGGGTGTGCAGCACCTGCAGCAGGGTGCCGGCGACGGCAATGTGACCGCCGTCGGTGAGCTCACCGTTGGGGCGACGGTCCGGGTAGACCATCCGCCACAGCTCGTCGTCGGCCGGGTGCAGCCAGATGCCGGCTCCGGTGTTCTCCGCCAGTTCGGCGGCGACGTTGATGTGGTCGTTGTGTGCGTGGGTGCACACGATCGCGGCGACCCGGCGTCCGTTCACGGCCTCCTCGATTGCGAGCGAGTCGTGGGCCGCGTCGATCACGACGACCTCGTTCTCGTCCCCGATCAGCCACACGTTGTTGTCGACGTCCCAGGTTCCCCCATCCAGCGAGAACTGACCCGACGTCACGATCCGCTCGATACCGACCATCAGAGGACCACGACCGAGCGCAGCACGTCGCCGTGGTGCATCTTCTCGAACGCCGCCTCGACGTCGTCGATGCCGATCTTCTCCGACACGAACGCGTCGAGATCGAAGCGGCCCTGCAGGTAGAGGTCGATCAGCATCGGGAAGTCCCTGCTGGGCAGGCAGTCGCCGTACCAGGAGCTCTTGAGCTGCCCGCCCCGGCCGAAGACCTCGATCAACGGCAGCTCGATCGTCATCGTCGGGTTCGGGACTCCGACGAGCACGACGGTGCCGGCGAGGTCGCGGGCGAAGAACGCCTGCTTGTAGGTCTCCGGGCGCCCGACGGCCTCGATGACGACGTCAGCGCCGTTGCCTTCAGTGGCCGCGCGGATGCCCTCAACCGCGTCGGTTTCCTTGGAGTTCACGGTGTGCGTGGCGCCGAAGGTGCGCGCCAGTTCAAGCTTGCGGTCATCGATATCGACGGCGACGATCGTGCGTGCGCCGGCGAGCTTGGCCCCGGCGATCGCGGCATTGCCGACCCCGCCGCAGCCGATCACCGCGACGGAGTCTCCGCGCCCCACGTTGCCGGTGTTCACCGCCGCACCGAAGCCGGCCATCACCCCGCACCCGAGCAGCCCGGCGGCAGCGGCCGAGGCGGCGCGGTCCACCTTGGTGCATTGCCCCGCGGCGACCAGGGTCTTCTCGGCGAAGGCCCCGATGCCCAGCGCCGGGGACAGCGGCGTGCCGTCCTTGAGCGTCATCTTCTGGGTCGCGTTGTGGGTGTTGAAGCAGTACCAGGGCCGCCCGCGTGCACACGAGCGGCACTGCCCGCACACCGCGCGCCAGTTCAGGATCACGTAATCGCCGGGGGCGACGTCGGTGACACCCTCCCCGACTGCCTCGACCGTGCCGGCGGCCTCATGCCCGAGCAGGAACGGGAAGTCGTCGTTGATGCCGCCTTCGCGGTAGTGCAGGTCGGTGTGACAGACCCCGCAGGCCTCGACCTTCACCAGCGCTTCCCCGGGGCCCGGATCCGGAACGAGGATCGTTTCGACGGAGACGGGCTGGCCCTTGGCCAGGGCGACAACGGCGCGTACCTCGTGCGGCATGGGTGGAACTCCTCCGTCGGTGGGGTGCAGGCGCTCGTCCACAGGTGCGCATCACCCGCGACGTTGTCCACATCTTGCGCTCTCGGCGTTGCCCGTCGATGCGCGGCCCCCGACTCTGGCGGGGATGCAGGAGCGGGCACTGATGATGCAGGGGCGGGAATGGCATTGACTGGTACTACCAGCGGTACGACCATGGATGGCATGGGCGTAGTGAAGCGGTCGATCTCCTTCGAGGCGGAGACCTGGGACGAGCTGACCGCCTTTGTGGCGCCCGGCGAGGTCTCGGCCTTCGTCAACGATGCGGTCTCGCAGGCGCTGTGGCGCGAACGAGGCTTGGCTGCCGTGGCTGAACTCGAAGCCGAGAATGGCAAGTTCACCGAGGAGGAACTTGCCGAAGCCGGGAGGTTTCTGGACTCGGTCGGGCTCTACGACCGCCGCCGCCCGCGGTGAACGTTCCGCTCTACGACACCGGCGCTCTGATCGCCGCCGAGGCCCTCGACAAGCTCTTCTGGCAACGGCATCTCGTCGCAGTGGACCGCGATCTGCAGCCGATCGTCCCGGCTACGGCGATGGCGCAGGCTGTACGCGGCCCACGCCAGACCAACCTGAACCGCTTGCTCGAGCCGTGCTTGATCACCCGCCTGGATTCCGCAGGAGCTCGTGAGATCGGCGCGCTGCTCGCCGCCTCCGGAACCTCAGACATCGTCGACGCCGACGTGGTGCGGATTGCCATCGCAACCAACGCGACGATCTTCACCAGCGACCGGGCCGACCTGGAGCACATCGCCGCCAGCGTCGGCGCCCACCTGACCATCGTCGACGTCTGACGAACGAAACGGCGCCCGCGCGTCTGAGTGACTTCATCGCCAACAAGTTGGCCTCGGGACGCCTGCAAGACCTCGCCGACGTAGACGCGTTGACGGAATGACTCAGGCGAGGGCCTCCCAAGGTGACGCCCCTCACCGACCGTCCCGAGAATCGTGCCAAGCATGAACGGGAAGTCCCCTCGCCCGGGTTCGGTCGCCCGCCACCCTCTCGGCGCGTAGCAACTGCATGACGTCACGTCAGAAAAAGATTCCGTGGCAGCGAGAACCGATCCAGCAATGGTCCCCGTAACTACTGATATCGCGCCGGAACACCCCGGCGGAAAGAACTCAGGAGGACATCATGACCACCGTCACCCGCGCCGCCACCGCCACCGCCGCCGCCCTCATCGCCGGGCTGGCCTTCGTCCCCGCCGCCCATGGCGCCGCCGCCGGCTTCATCCAGGTCGATTCCGACAGCCTCAGCGTCAACGACCGCCGCGCCACCCAGACCAGCACCTCCTTCAGCAATGTGCGGTGGTTCGACGGCAACGGTTCCGACGACGGCGTCGTGCAGGGCTTCGTCAATGGCCGCCTTACCTACCGCGGCGGAAACGCCGGCTGTGTGAAGGCGGTCTACACCTGGACCAGCCGCAACACCGCGAACCCAGGGACCTCCACGGTTCTCGGGACCGACACCCGTACGGCCTGCACCACCAGCAGCCTGCCGCGGGAGATTCAGCTTCGTAACGTCAGCCACCAGGAGCGTGGACTGGACTGCGTGAGCGTCAAGCTCTACTACAGCCACGCGCCGCACGAGGACCGGTTCAAGTTCGACGGCGGCAAGTCCGGTTGCATCGACGGCCAGTGACCACGCCTGACCTGATCACCCCAACCTCCGTGCCGAGCACAGCTCGCGCAGCAGCCCCCCGCATCTGTGATGCGTGGGGCCGCTGCGCGTGCCGCACTCTCTGATTCTCCCTCAGATACCGGCTCACTTGCCTACGTCAGATTCTTCGCTGCCACGAGAACCGATCGAACCCAGGCGCGCGTATCTGTGAGTAGCGACCCGGCGGTCCCGGGAATCACGACCACAGGAGACGGCCATGACGCTCACCCCCCACCGCAACCACTCGCCCCGCAACCAGCGCTCAGCCCCGCGCGCCGCCACCGTTCTCGGTGTCGCAGCCTTCGCCTTGCTCCCCACGCTCCCTGCCGCCCAGGCTGCGACGGTTGCCGGCGCTGCCCCGCATGGCGGCCACGGCGTCCCCGTGACCGACACCGATCCCCTGCGGCTCTCGGGCCCAGGCGTGGCGTTCACCGGCATCGTGACGTGGACGACCGAGGGCTCCAGCTCGAGCATCCGTGGCGGCGTGCAGGCCAACCTCTCCATCGCCCCAGGAACGTGCGCCCGAATCGTGTGGACCTGGCGCACCGCAGCAGGCGCTGTCCTGAACACCGACCGCCTGTTCCGCTGCAACGACGGCGCCCGTCAGGTGATGGTGCGCGTCAGTCCAGCGCTCGCCGCCCACGCCGACCCGCGTCTGCGCGCCGTGCGGGCAAGCCTGTTCACCGGACCGGTCGGCGGGGTGAGCTCCCAGGCCGATTCCGCTACCGCCGAGTTCCTGCGCGGCTGAGGCCACCGAAGCATCCGCAGTCCACCCCACCCACACCCACCACTGTCCGAGGGAGTCCCGGTGTCTGTTCGCATTCTCAGCGCGCTGACCCTGGCGGCGAGCGCCGCCTTCATTCCCGCAGCCCAGGCCGCCACCCACGTCGTCGAACGTGACCCGTTCTCGCTGACCTCCCGGATCGGCCCGCCGGTCACGACCGTCGGGACCCAGGTGGTGTGGTTGATGGAGACCACCCCGAGCGGTGGCCGCCTGCAAGCCGACATCGTCGGTGGCCTGCAGGTCACCGAAGGCTGCGCCCGGCTTGAGGCCTGGCCGTTGTCCAAGTCCCGGGCGCGCCTGATCGCTCAACCCACCCAGTCCTCCATGGTCTGCAGCGTCGGGGACACCGCGCGGGGACCCGCGCGCGGCCTCGCCTTCAACCAGCCGTCCCTGCGGTGCGTGCTGGTCCGCCTCTCCGTCAGCGAGCAGGTCAGCAACCCGGCACCGGACTCCTTCCGGCCGCGCCTGGGACGGACGCTGTGCCTGGGCTGAGCCGCTGTTCCAGCACGGCACCACGATCTCGCGCGGCGGGCGCGGGTCCGGCTCGGGCTCTGGCGATAATCTCCCGACGTGGACGACGCCCAACTGCTGGCCTTTCGCGCCGGGGATCCCGCGGCGGTTCGGACGCTCTACGAGCAGTACGGGCGCTTGGTTTATACCGTCGCCCTGCGGGTGCTGCGCGATCCCGGCCTGGCTGAGGACGCCACCCAGCAGGCGTTCGTGCAGGCCTGGCGGGCGGCCGCGAGTTACGACACCGGCCGCGACATCGCGCCCTGGCTGGCCACGATCGCCCACCGCGCCGCGATCGACCTCGCCCGCAAGGAGTACGGGCGCCGCTACGACTCCCTCGATGATCCGGACTCGACCCCGGCCGCCACCCTGGCCGTACCCGACGGAACCGATGACGCCTACCAGGTCTGGACGGTGCGGGCCGCGGTCGACGCGCTCCCCTCCGACGAGGGCGACATCGTGCGTCTGCAACACCTGCAGGGCTACTCCCATTCCGAGATCGCCACCAAGCTCGCCATCCCGATCGGGACGGTCAAATCACGTTCGGCCCGCGCCCATCGCCGACTGTCCGAACGCCTGGCCCACCTGCGGGAAAATTCGTCATGACAGATCGAGAACCGATCGAGCCCCCTGTTACGTACAACGTAGGTATGGACGACTTCTTGCCTTCGCCCGGCGCACGCGGCCCCGACCGCGCTCGCGGGGACTCCGGCGCCTTCGACGAGCTCCCGGCCGACCTGGCCGAACTGCTGGCCGACCCTGCGCTGTGGAGCGAGCCGGGCCCCGGGCTTGGGGACCGGGTGGTCCAGGCGATCACCGCGCAGTCCGCCCAACTCTCGCCCGAACCCATCGGCCCGCAGCCGACTGCGCCAGCGGCGTCGGCAGCCGTCAGCTCCCTGGCTCAGGCCCGCTCGGCCCGCGCCCAGCGCTGGGTGCCCCTCAGCGCTGCGGCCTGTGTCGCTGCGCTGGCCGTCGGGGTCGGGATCGGCCTCGGCGTCGGTGGTACCAGCGGCTCCAGCCCGGACCTCACCATGGCGCTGAGCGCCCAGAACGTGCCCGGGGCGGCGGCCTCGGCGGAGCTGACCCGCACCGATTCGGGTTGGCACATCGAGCTCGACGCCACTGGCCTTTCGCCGATCGATGGCACCGGCACCTACTACCAGGCGTGGCTCAAGGACGATGCCGGTGTCCTTGTCCCGATCGGCACCTTCGACGAGGCCGGCCCGATCGACCTGTGGGCCGGGGTCTCCCCACTGGACTTCCCGACGATGACGGTGACCCTGGAGGCCACCGACGGGGACCAGGCCTCCTCGGGCAACCGCGTCCTGCTCGGTCGCCTGGCGGAAGCCGGGCCGGCGCCCGCACCCCCACCCGCAGCTGCACCCGCTCCGGCGCCTGTGTCCGAGTCGGCACCCGCCAGTTCGGCACCCAGCACCGAGCCCACCCCCGTCGCCGCCGCGTCCCCCCCGCCCACCCCAGCGCCACCCGCCACCGCAGCGCCGTAGCCGGCCGGCGTCAGTGCACGCTCCTAATCCTCGCCACGATCGACGGAGTCGATTTCGATCAGTGCTGGCCTGACCGCCTCGAGGTGCCGATCAAGGGGATCCGGGTGCCCTTCATCGACCGGACCAACCTGATCACCAACAAGCAAGCGTCCGGCAGGCCTCGCGATCTGGCCGACCTCCATGAGTTGTTTGACGAGTAGTAGTCATCAGGCGAGGGCTTCCCAACCGACCAGGCCCTCGGAGAGGTCGCGGATCGCGGCGAGTAGGCCCAAGCGGTTGGCCTTGACCGCTGGGTCCTCGGCCATCACCAGGACCGCGTCGAAGAAGGCGTTGACGGGGACGACCAAGGCCACGGCAACGGTGGCGAACTGCGCGAGATCTGACGGGTGCTCACCGAGCTCGGCGCGGACCTTGTCGATCGCGTCGGCCAGGGCACCTTCGGTGGGATCGGTGAACAAGGCCGCGTCATGGCCGGCCGCGGAGCCCGGGGGGACGAGGCGGCGCGCGCGCAGGACGGCCTCGACCAGGCCGGCGAAGGCCGGCGTGCCGTCGATCTCCGCGAGGCCCGCCAGGGTTGCGTCGGCCAGGGTCGGGGTGGCGGCCAGCGGCAGGACCGCCTGGACGTGGCGGTGCGGATGTCCGGCGTCGAGGAGGGCCTGCTCGTAGCGGCGGGCAGTGAACTCGGTGACGTCGGCCAGGCGGGCCTGTGCCCCGGCCACGACCTCGGCGGGCTGACCGGCGGCTGCGGCGGCGAGGATCGCCGGGACCGAGAGCGCGGCCAGGCGCGGGTGCGCCCGCAGGATCGCGGTCAGGCCCAGGGCCGCGCGGCGCAGCGCGAACGGGTCCTTGCTCCCGGTCGGCTCGGCCCCGGTACCGAACAGGCCCATCAGCAGGTCCGCGCGGTCGGCGACCGCGAGCAGCGCGCCCGGGATCGACCGGGGCAGCGCAGCGCCGGCCGAGCGCGGCATCTCCATCTCGTGCAGTGCGGTCGCAACCTCGGCGCTCTCGCCGGCGCGGACCGCGTACTCGCGCGCCATGATGCCGGCGAGACTGGAGAGCTCGACGACCATGGCGGTGGCCAGGTCGAACTTGGTGAGCTCACCGGCGCGGGACAGCGTGGCCTGCTCGTCGCCGCTGAGGTCGACGTGGGCGCCCAGGACGCCGGCCAGCGCGGAGATCCGGTCGGCCCGGTCGGCCATGGACCCGAGGTTGTCGGCAAAGTTGAGCGAGCCGAGCCGGCCCTTGAACGTCGCCGGTGCGACCTCGAGGTCCGCGCGCCAGAAGAACGCGGCGTCCTCGTAGCGGGCGCGCAGCACGGCTTCGTTGCCCTTGCGCACCAAGTCCAGGTCGCAGTTGCCATTGGCGACGGCGACGAAGTACGGCCGCAGGTTGCCGTCAGCGTCGCGGACCGGCAGGTAGCGCTGGTGCTTGCGCATGACGGTGACCAGGATGTCGCTGGGCAGGTCGAGGTAGCTCTCGGCGAACGAGCCCAGCAGCGGGTTCGGGGTCTCGACGAGGTTGGTGATCTGGTCCACGAGCGCGGACTCGCCCTCGACGTCGACACTCGCACCGACCGAGCCGGCAAGTTCCTGAGCCCCCGTCACAATACGGGCCCGGCGGGCCGCGGTGTCGACGACGATGTCGGCAGCCGCCAGGACCTCGCCGTGGGTCGCCGCGCCCGAGACCTCGACGATGGGCTGGTCGGCGTTGCGATGCACGCTGGTGTGCCGGTTGCTCGCGAGCGTCGACACCGTGAACGGGACGACGGCCTCACCGAGTAGGGCGAGCACCCAGCGGATCGGGCGGGAGAAGGAAAGCCCGGGTGCGCACCAGCGCATGTTCTTCTCGGCGCGCAGGCCGGTGACGACCTCCGGCAGCAGCGCGGCCAGGACCTCGATCGCCGGCCGCCCGATGACCTCGGCGGAGATACCGACGTACTCCACACCGTCGATCGTGAGCTTCTCCAGCGACTGCGGATCGATGCCTTGCCCGCGCGCGAAACCCTGCGCCGCCTTGGTCAGGTTGCCTTCGGTGTCGTAGGCGGCGGTGACCTTTGGGCCCTTGACGGTTTTGCGTGCGTCGGCCTCCCGGGGAGCGACGTCGGCGACCGTGGCCACGATGCGGCGCGGAGTTCCGTCGACCGAAATCTGACCGTAAGTCAGACCGGTTGCGGCGAGCTTCTCCGTCAGCGCGACCGCCACGGCCTCGATGGTGCGCGGGACCTCGTGGGGCGGGAGCTCCTCGATGCCGATCTCGAAGACCAACGGCGCCGCGGCTGTCGGGATGTTGCCGGTCGCAGTCAGCTCCGGCGTCGGCGCCCCGGGCGGCAGCCCGAGCGGGTGCCCGAGCTCGGCGCGTTTGGCGATCCAGAGCTCGGCGACCTCGCGGGCCAGCGTCCGCATGGTCCCGAAGGCAGCGGCGCGGTCGGTGGTGGAGACCGCACCGCGGGCGTCCAGGACGTTGAACGCGTGCGAGCACTTGAGCACGTAGGCCTGCGCCGGCACCGGCAGGTTCGCCGTCACCATCCGCCGGGCCTCGGCGGCATAGGCGTCGAACAACGTGCGGTTCGTCGCGACGTCGGCGTCGTCGAGGTAGTAGCGGCTCATCTCGTACTCGGCCTGACCGAACGCCTCGCCGTAGGAGATGCCCTCGGCGTAGCGGATCTCCTTGAAGTGCCCGACTCCTTGGAGCGCCATCATGATGCGCTCCATGCCGTAGGTCAGCTCGACCGGAATCGGGTCCAGCGATTGCCCGCCGACCGCCTGGAAGTAGGTGAACTGGGTGATCTCCATCCCGTCGAGCCAGACCTCCCAGCCCAGGCCCCAGGCCCCGATGGCGGGCTGGGCCCAGTTGTCCTCGACGAAGCGGACGTCGTGGGCGCGGGTGTCGATGCCTAGGGCCTCCAGGCTGCCCAGGTAGAGCTCCTGCGGGTCGCCGGGTTCGGGCTTGAGGATCACCTGGTACTGGGTGTGGCACTGGATGCGGTTCGGGTTCTCGCCGTAACGGGCGTCGTCCGGACGCACCGAGGGTTCGACGTAAGCGACCTTCCACGGCTCGGGCCCGAGCACGCGCAGGAAGGTGGCGGGGTTCGCGGTGCCGGCGCCGACCTCGGTGTTCATCGGCTGGACGATCATCGCCCCGCGCTCGGTCCAGTACGCGGTGAGCGCGAGCAGCGCGTCCTGCATGGTCAGCGCCGCAGGGGTTGCACTGTTACTGGTCAGCGCCGCAGGCGTTGCGGTGTGACTGGTCATCGACGTGGCCGACATCAGCGAGCGTCCCGTCCTGGGAGTAGAGGTGGCCTCCGGCCGGCCCCGGTCCCCCGGCGGGAGCGGCCCCGAGTCTAGTGCGAGCCCTGGGCCCGGCCGCCGCGACGCGATGCCCGCTCGGGCCAGAGATCCACGAAACCGGACGAATCGGGTCTTACCGTCGAACTGAGCGCAGGGGGCGCGGCCGACGTCGTCGGGAGCGCGACCCCCGCGTGACACCGGAGGATCCGATGCACGCTCCCACCCGTCGCCCCGCCGCCCCGCCACGACGTGTGCTGCACCTGCTGGCCGCGAGCACGCTGCTCAGCAGCACGCTGGTCGGCCTCGCCCTCGCGCCGCCCGCCCAGGCGGCGGCGGCCAGTGCCGTGTCCCTCACCTACGGCACGGGGCCGTTCAACGTCGGCCAGGGCAACGTGATCTTGACGGTGTCCTTCACTAACACCAACACCGCGCCCGATCAGAACTCCCCGCAGACGATCGATGACATCGTCATCACCCCGTCGTGCGCCGCGGTGACCGCCGCGGTGTGCACCACGCCCGATCCCGGGGTCTTCAACCTCGGTGACGAGGCGCGCGCGAGCGGGGCGGGCTGCCCGACCGGCAAGTTCTTCCTCGGCGCCCCCGACCCCACCACCGGCGCGGTGCGGGCCACCCGCCTGGCGCCCGAGGCGATTCCGGCGGGTGGGTCCTGCACGCTACGGATCACCGCGCGCGTCGTGAAGCTCCCGACCGACTCCGACCCGGTGACCCCGGGGCTGCAGACGATCCCGGTGGCCTCGGCGACGACGCGGGTGCCGGGGATTCCGCCCTCGGTCGTGACCTCGCGCGGAGTCGGCGCGCCGGCCACCATCGCCAAGGCAACGCCGCTGCTGACCACCGCCGCGACCGGCACCTCCACCGGGGGCACGATCCGCGACGTCGCCACGGTCTCCGGCCGCGCCGCGCCCGTCGCCGGGGCGACGGTGACCTTCCGCCTCTATCCGCCGAGCGATGTGAGCTGCTCCGGCACCCCGACCGCAACCTCGGTGCGCGCCCTGTCCCCCGATGCCGACACCGTGACCTCCGACAGCGTCCGGGTTACCACGGCCGGGACCTGGCGCTGGGTGGCGACCTATTCCGGTGACGCCAACAACAACGCGGTCACCGGGGTGTGCGGCGACGGCAGCGAGAACTCCACGGTCACCTCCTCGACCTGCTTTGGGGAGATCGCGACCCTCGTCGGCTCCGACGGCGACGACACCCTGACCGGCACCTCAGGCCGCGACATCATCGTCGCCCGCTCCGGCAACGACACCATCAACGGCGCCGGCGGCGACGACCTGATCTGCGGCGGCGGCGAGGACGACGTCCTCTTCGGCGGCGGCGGCAGCGATTTCCTGCTCGGCGGCAAGGGCTCCGATCAGCTCCGCGGCGGGACCGGTGACGACGAACTGTCGGGCGGTCGGGGCAGCGACGACCTCTTCGGTGCCTCCGGGGACGATCTCTTGTCCGGCGGCCCGGGCGGCGACCAGCTCGACGGCGGCTCGGGCGTCGACGAGGGCGACGGCGGACCGGGTTCGGACTCGTTCAGCCGCGTGGAGCTCCGCCGCCGCTGAACTCGTGCTGTTCCACGCCGCTTCCGCTGACGCGCACCCCTCCAGCGTCCGTCGATAGGTGGCCCACCGGATGCTGAACGTCGGACGCTACGGCTGAGCGTTAGGCCGGGCGGGGGGACCTGACGCCGACGCTCCCCCAGACGCGGCAGCCGTCTTGACACCAATGTGTCGTTGGTGAATACATGGGGCTTCCTTTACGTTATGCGGCGTAAGGGGCGGATGTGACGAAAGGTCAAGGGAGCGTATTCCTGACCGCTTTCGGCGCGGTTCGCCTCGCGCCGTCCGTGCCGCTTGGAGACCTCATGCGTCGGTTGTCGAGAGACCTCAGCACCAGGGCGCCGGCCCCCAAGCGGCGCCGCACGACTCCTGCCAGCCGCTGGCTCGCCCTGGGTTCCGTCGCCGTCGTCGGGGGGGCGACGTTGCTGGTGCCCCACGCCAACGCAGCCGTGGTCACCACCACAACTGCTTCCTACGGGGACGCCATGCGTACCGTCGGCCAGACGACCAACATCACCGCGAGTTTCACCAACGCGAACACCGCACCCAACGCGGCTGAGAACAGCGCCCTCACCAACATCACGGTCACCCCCGCATGCGGGGCGACCAATGGCGGTGGCTGCACTCCATCCGGTTTCGATCCTGGCGTCTTCGGCCTCTCTGGTGTGACCGGAGCCGGTGATTGCGCTACGACATTCACCGTAGGAACCCCTGATGCGACGACCGGCGCGATTCCGTTGTCGCCCGTCGCCCCAATCTCGATCCCACCCGCGGGGGTCTGCACGATCACCATTCCGGCGACCGTTCTCAAGGTTCCGACCAAGGATTTCGACCCGGTCACCGCGGGTGCCCAGACCAAGGTCGCCGTGAATGCCACCGCCACCACAGCCACGGCGACCGCACCCGCGGCAGCCATGTCCGCCGCCGTGCTGACGGTCCCGAAGAACGCCACGGCTGTCACCACCAAGGCTGAGCCGGCCACAGCGGCAACCGGAACCCCGGTCCGCGCCCGGGCGACTGTCACCGGCGAAATCCCTGACGGTGCCGGCAATCTGATCTTCGAACTCTTCGGCCCCTTCGTAGGCCCCATCACGGTGGCCGATTGCAACGCGTTCAATCGGGTGTTCAGCAGCGCTGTGACCCCCAATGCGGCCGCGAGCATGCTGTCCGGCGCAGCAACTGTCAACAACCCGGGTGACTATTACTGGGGGACCCGATTCTCCGGCGACACCAACAACGATCCCTCCGGCCAGGACTGCAACGCCACGAACGACCAGAAGGTCGTCATCACCGGGGCCGCCATCCCGCCGCTCGCCTCCCCGACCATCGCGGGCACCGCGACCCCGGCCACCGTCGAGATCGGCAACCCGGTCACCGACAGCGCAACCGTCACCGGCCGCGTCAACCCGGTCGCCGGCGCCACCATCACCTTCCGGCTCTTCGGCCCGGCCGACCCCACCTGCACCGGCACGCCGGTGTTCGCCCCGGCCCCGGTCGCGCAGCCGGTCGGCAATGGCCCGGTCCTCTCGCCGTCGTTCGTCCCGAACACGCCCGGTGAGTACCGCTGGACGGCGTCGTACTCGGGTGACGCCGCGAACAACCCGGCCGCCACGGCCTGTGGAGCCGCTGGTCAGACCGTCACGGTGACGGGGCTGGCCCCGCTGAGTTCCTTCAGTTGCGGCGGCTCGCCCGCAACCCACGTCATCCGGGCCAGCGCCATCAACCGCACCCTGTCCACCGGCGGCGGCCGTCAGGTGATCGTCGTCGAGGGCGCCGGCGCCACGGTCAACAGCGGCAGCGGCGCCGACGCGATCTGCGGCGGGCCGGGCAACGACAACATCAACGCCGGCAGCGGTAACGACTTCATCCGCGGCGGAGGCGGCGCCGACGCGATCAACGCCGGCTCCGGGGTCAACGACGTCGGCTGATCCAGCACCACCGGCTGCACCACCCGCTGCACCACCGGCTGCACCACCCGCTGCACCGCACAGACCGCACCACCCGAGCGCTCGACCGCTCGGCCCCCACGGCGAGGCGCCGGACCCCTTCCCCCTCGGGTCCGGCGCATCGTCGCCTCCAGCCCGCCCTCGCTTCGGGAACCCTCGCTGAGCCGCTCGCACCCTAGGCATCATCCACAGACGCAGTTCCGGTCCAGATTCGTCCACAGCTTCGATCTACGCCCAGGTGCATGCAGAGTGCATGTACTATCAACGGGTGGTGGCCATCCAAATTCGTCATGTCCCCGACGACGTTCGGGCGAAGCTCTCCGCCAATGCCGAAGCTGAGGGAAAGTCCCTGCAGGCGTACTTGCTCGAGCTGCTGATCGAAGAGGCCCGCTGGGCCGACAACGACGCCATCTTGGCTGCGGCGGCCCGAAGACCTGGCGGCATGACCGGGACTGTCGAGGAGGCGCAGGCCTTCACCGACCGGTGGAAGGCCGAGCGCGACGCGCGCTGGGAACCCCAGTGATCGTTGTCGACGCCTCGACGATGGTGCACGCACTCGTGAACACGGACGCGGTGGGCGACCGCTGCCGCGCGCGCATCACCGGTCGGCAGAAGTTCTTGGAACCCCATCACTTCCGCATTGAGGTGATGAGTGCGATCCGACGGGGCTACCTCGGCCGAGAAATCACCGAGGAGTCAGCCGCGGCTGCGCTCGAGGATCTGCATCGGTTCAATGTTCGATACCCGCCTAGGCCGGTCGAGCACATCGACCGGATCTGGCAGCTACGCCACAACCTGACCGCCTACGACGCGGCCTACGTCGCACTGGCCGAGGCACGTGGTTGCGCGCTCGTCACCGCCGACGCGCGCTTGGCTGGCGCCCCCGGCCTGCGGTGCGAGGTCGTCCTGGCCACTGCCGCCTGATCGGGGCGCAGCATCGGCCACCGATCAACGTCGCAACTTCCGAAGCGCAACGCGCCGAAACCAGCGCACCACCAGCCCCGACCCCGATCTGCAGACGACAGTCGCGCTACTCGCAGACGACCCCGTCGGAGTCGGCGTCGCGGTACCAGGGGTACTCCGCGTCCTCGCCGCGCACATACGGGCCGTAGCCGGCGTCCTTGGCCTGGTAGCAGAAGTCGAATCGGGGGTCGGCGCCGCCGGTCGGGCTCGGCGCGGGGTCGGCCGGCTTCGGGGCAGCAGTACGGGGGGCGGCCGAACCCAGCCCCGCAGGCGGCAGCACGACCGCGCCATACGCCGGGGGCCGCTGGTCCGGGCAGGTGCTCAGCACGCGAGCCATGGCGTCCCGCTCAGCAGGCTTGACGGCCAGGTCGTATTTGGCCTTCACCGCGATCTGACGGGCGACGTAGCTGCAGCGGTAGCTGGCCTGCGGGAGCCAGGTCGCCGCGTCGCCGGCGCCCTTCTGCGAGTTGGCCGGACCGTCGACCGCGAGCAGGTTCAGTGGGTCGTTGCCGAACGCGATCCGCTTGCGTTCCTCCCAACGGGCCGCCCCGGTCACCCAGGAGTCGGCGAGCGCGACGACGTGGTCGATCTGGACCGCGCTGCTCGTGGTCTCGCCGCGCACGAAATCGATCCGGGTCCCGGTGTAGGGATCCGGATCCAGCACACCGGACAGCACCACACACTCGCGCGTTCCCGGCCTGAATATCTCCTCGCGCAGATCCCGCCGCAGGATGTCGTTACGGGTGTCGCAGCCATTGCGGTCCACGTCGGCCCAGGCCTGCCCGTACGCCTCGCGCTCGTACCCGGTCAGCGCGGCGCGGCCCTTGACGTCGAGGGTCTCCAGAACCTCCAGTGCCGTCCCGGGCGCGGGACTGGTCTGCTCCGCCGACGGCGCGCTCGTGCCTACCGGGGTCGGCGACGATTCCGTGCTCTCCACGGCTTCGGACGAAGCCGCTACCTCGGGGCGCTCCCCTGTCGGCGGGGATGCCGTGATGGGCGGGGTTGCCGTGACCGGCGGGTCCGCGGGGACCACCGGTACCACCTCGACGAACCCGGGACCCCGGTCGTCGAGGGGCTGGCCTTCACTGTCCAGCACCACCGCTACACCGGACGGTTCGTCCGATCCCGTACACCCGGCAGCCACGAGCACCGCCGCGACGACCACCAATGCCGCGCGCGTCCGACATGCCCCCGCTGTACGCATCTCGCCCCCGTCGATCGCCCCTCATCGATCATCGCGGCCGAGGGCCGCCGCGTTCCTCCACCACGCGGACAAAACCGACCGGGCCGAACGGATGAGTCCAACTCGCTCAGGAGGCCCGCGCTCCTTTCGCTCTGGACGGCCCGGAGAACGCAGGCGGGTCGGAGGAGTCCCCGCTGTGGTCTAGGCTTAGCCAGCCGTGCGTGCTCACGCGTGCACGCACCACGTACCAACGCAGGCGCACTGAGGAGAACTCGTCCGACGGCGCCGAGGGAGTGCAGCCCGGCAAGCTCGATTGGATGCTTGCCGGAGGTCACCGTCAGCGAATCCGCTGCGGCGAAGGGGTGCGAGCCCGTTCGGCGCCGGAGGCTCTGAAGGGCCGACGCTGCACTTGTTCGTGTGCGTCCGACTAGCTCCATAAGCCAGGACCAGCCTAATTTACGCTCGACGTATCGACGGAGTTGTGTAGTGAACAAGTCTCGACCCAAGGCCAAGCGTTCGCGGGCGCTCGGAATCCCGCTGACGCCGAAGTGCGTGAAGTACTTCGAGGCGCGCCCCTACCCCCCGGGCGTCCACGGTCGCGGTCGCAAGCAGACCTCGGACTACAAGGTCCGTCTGCTGGAGAAGCAGCGCCTGCGCGCGCAGTACGACATCTCCGAGACCCAGCTGCGCCGCGCCTTCGAACACGCGCACGCCCACACCGGCAAGACCGGTGAGGTGCTGCTCGCCGACCTGGAGACCCGCCTGGACGCTCTCGTCCTACGCTCGGGCCTGGCTCGCACGATCTACCAGGCGCGCCAGATGGTCACCCACCAGCACATGGAGGTCAACGGCTCGCGCGTCGACCGGCCCTCCTACCGCGTGCAGCCCGGTGACGTCGTCGGCGTGGCCGACCGCAGCCGCAACAAGACCAATTTCCAGGTCGCGGCCGCCGGCGCCAACGCCCCCGAGGTCATCCCGCCGTATCTGCAGGTCAATCACCCCGACCTGAAGTTCCGGTTGGAGCGTGCCCCGGAGCGCAAGGAGATCCCGGTGATCTGTGACGAGCAACTGGTCGTCGAGTACTACTCCCGCTGATCTGCGGCGCCCGGCGGGCGCCTTCTACCTGAAGTCCGCGGCCCTCGTGCCGCGTCGTACCTCCGTTACGGCCGGTCTCCTCGCGGAGGCCGGCCGTTCCGCATTCCACAAGGCACGGCCTCGACCGCACCACCGTCCACCGCCTGCGCATCGATGCGCAACCGGTGGCCTCTAATGCGCTGGTGGTGGTGATCCGAGGCCAGATCACCACCGCGTGCGCATCGATGCGCAACAAGCAAGCACCGTGCACAGGGTTTTCCACAGGTCCGGCCTCCTCTCGTGCAACAAGGCCGCACTGATGCAAGGCTCCCCGGCCATGGATTACCGATCATTCGACGGCGCCGGGCCATTCACCGTCGCCGATGCCCTGGCAGCCGGATTCAGCTGGAACTCGATCCGGTGGGCGATCCGCTCGAAGCACTGGGTCCGTCTACGTGCCGGCGTCCTCGTCACGCAGGACGACCGAAGCCGTGCCGCCCTCGATGCGGCGACGTTGCACGCGCAGGACGTGAAGGCATTGATGTTGGCGCTGTCGGCCCGGCGACTCGTCGCAGCCGGAACATCCGCCGCGCAGATCTTCGGACTCGCGCTGCTCAATCCGCCACCGTTGGAGATCGTCGTCCTCACGGCGGACGCCGGCGCGTCCAGTACTCACCGAGACGGCTACTTCCTTCGCTTCGCACAACTGCCGACCGCACACGTGACTACCCGGCACGGGGTTCCGATCACCACCGCAGCGCGCACTCTCGTCGACCTCGCCGCCAACCTCCCTTTTCACGACGGCGTTGTTGCTGCGGAATCCGCGTTCCACCTCAACCGCGTGACGCGGTCCGAGGTAGACCTCCTCCTCGCCCAGTCCTCAGGACGGCCGGGCATTCAGGCGGCGAGGCAGTCGTTGGGGTTCGCGACGCCCGGTCCTGAGTCGGTGCTCGAATCGGTCTCCCGGATCTCGATGCACCGGGTGGGGATCCCGGCGCCCCAGTTGCAGGTTGATCTGATCCTCGCGCCTCCGCGGATCCGCGTCGATTTCTACTGGCCGCAGTACCGACTCGTCGGAGAGGCGGACGGGATGTCGAAGTACACCGCCGATCCGCAGCTGCGATCGGCGCTTGCCGTCGTCCGCGACGAGCGGCAACGCGAACAGCGAATCCGCGACGCGGGCTTCGACATCGTCCGCTGGGATTGGAGTGTGGCGAACGACCCGGCGCGACTCGCGGCCCGCCTGCGTGCGGCTTTCGCCCGCGCCACGGAGCGACTCGACGGGCGCAGCGGCTGACCGCGGACTGAGCCCGCACTGTATGTTCCCCGAGCGCCCGCCCATGAGCGCATCGATGCGCAGCCGGTGGCATCTGATACGCAGCAGGTGGTGATTCGGCGCGAAGCCACCACCGACAGCGCATCGATGCGCAACCGGTGGCCCGGAGATGCGCAACCGGTGGCCCTGAGATGCGCAACGGGAGTCCGCGCCATGGCGGCTGCCGCCAAGAAGCGCGCGCGCCCTAAGGTCGGCGCCGTGACCACACACATGCGGATCAGCGAGGTACTGCGCGGGGACGCCGCGCTCGGGACGAGCGTCACCGTCAAAGGCTGGGTGCGCACCAAACGGGACTCCAAAGCCGGGATGAGCTTCGTCGCCGTGCACGACGGGTCCTGCTTCGCGACGCTCCAAGCCGTCGCACGCCCGGAGCTGGCGAACTACGCCGAGGAGATCACCCACCTGACCACGGGCTGCTCGGTCGTCGTGACCGGGACGGTGGTCGAGTCCAAGGGCAAGGGGCAGAGCGTCGAGATCGACGCCACCGCGATCGAGGTGCTCGGCTGGGTCGAGGACCCGGACACCTACCCGGCCGCCGCGAAGGCGCACACCTTCGAGTACCTGCGCGAGATCGCCCACCTGCGCCCGCGCACCAACACCTTCGGCGCCGTCACCCGCGTCCGGCACGCCCTGGCGATGGCCGTGCACCGCTTCTTCGACGAGCGCGGATTCTCCTGGATCCACACCCCGATCATCACGGCCAACGACGCCGAGGGCGCGGGCGCGATGTTCCGCGTGTCCACCCTCGACCTGGCCAACCTGCCGCGCACGCAGGCCGGTGCCATCGACTTCGCCCAGGACTTCTTCGGCCGCGAGGCGCACCTGACCGTCTCGGGTCAGCTCAACGTCGAGACCTACGCGATGGCGATGAGCAACGTCTACACATTCGGGCCGACCTTCCGCGCCGAGAACTCCAACACCGCCCGCCACCTCGCCGAGTTCTGGATGGTCGAGCCCGAGATCGCCTTCGCGGACCTGGCCGCCGACGCCGACCTCGCCGAGGACTTCCTCAAGTACCTCTTCCGCGCAGTGCTCGACCAACGCGGCGACGACCTCGCGTTCTTCGCCGAGCGCATCGATGCAGACGTCATCACCAGACTCGAAGCCTTCGTCGAGTCCAGCTTCGAGCGCATGGAGTACACCGACGCGATCGAAGCCCTGCGCAAGGCCCCGAAGACCTTCGAGTTCCCGGTCACCTGGGGAGCTGACCTCCAGTCAGAACACGAGCGTTACCTCACCGAGGAACTCATCGGCCGCCCCGTCGTCGTGATGAATTACCCGCGCGAGATCAAGGCGTTCTACATGCGCGCGAATGACGACGGCCGCACCGTCGCCGCGATGGACGTGCTCGCCCCTGGCATCGGGGAGATCATCGGCGGCTCGCAACGCGAGGAACGCCTCGACGTCCTCGACGCCCGGCTGGACGAGATGGGCCTGAACAAGGCCGACTACTGGTGGTACCGCGACCTGCGCAAGTACGGCACGGTTCCCCACGCCGGCTTCGGCCTGGGCTTCGAACGCACCATCGTGTACGCCACCGGAATGGCCAATATCCGCGACGTCATCCCGTTCCCCCGGACCCCGCGTAACGCCGACTTCTGACGAGCGCCCGGCCCACAGATCACGATCCGCCGACGGGTGAGGGCGACGAGTCCTCGATCGCCAACACCGACTCCCTCGTCGGCGGCTGTTGACCGCCCGGCCGAGTAACCCCAGCAAGCACCCCGGGCCACACGGGCCACAACGGCGCCCCCATCGGGCGTGACCGGCATCATCCGTTCGGCCGGTGTGCCCGAAACGCCGGGACAACGGGGCGGATCCGACGTACAAAAGTCCTCTACGGCAAGTGCCGTGCGGGTTGTCCGGGGGACCACGATGGACCAGATGGGGCTGCGGCGCGCATACGCGACGCTGGGCGTGCACGAGAGCGCGTCGCTGGAGACTGCACGGGCGGCGTACGCCACGTGGTCCTCGCTGCTGACCGACCCGAGCTTTGGGATCGATCCGGGGATCGACTCTGAGGTCACCAACCGTGTGCAGAGCGGTGGGGGAGACACGGCGCAGGCCGTGCTGGCCCGCCACGAACTCGACCTGGCCTGGTACGCGATCGAACAGGCGCATGCCGAGGGCTCGCTCTCGGTGCGCCGCCCCCGCGGCTGCTCCGAATGCGGGGCCCTGCCAGCCGTCCGCATCACCTTCTCCTCGGTGCGCGGTGCGGGCCTGCGCACCAAGCGCGCGACGATCTCGGCCCTGGTCTGCCAGGAATGTGGCATCGCGGCCTGCAACCGCGCACAGCGCGAGACCTGGAAGCGCGGCTGGTGGTCCCTGCTCGGGGTTTTCTTCACGCTGCGCGCCCTGGCGCGCAACGCCTCCGAGCGCCGGTTCCTGCGCCACATCGAGCCGCCGCAGCGGCCACGCCGCCGCACCGACGCCGACCTCTACGAGGTGCCGCGCCGACGCTTCGCCATGATTCCCGGCCGACGGCGCAAGGACCCCCGCGCCGCCTGAACCGTGCGAGCGGCCGTGCGAGCGGCCGTGCGAGCAGAGCTCAGAGCAGCGCCTCGACGTAGAACTCATCGAGGACGCCAGCGAACTGGGCCTCGACATGCTTGCGCTTGACCTTCATGCTCGCGGTCAGTTCGCCGGTCTCCACGGTGAAGTCCACCGGCAGGATCGCGAAGTGCTTGATGGTCGAGTAGCTCGGCAGCGTCGCGTTGACCTGCTCGACGGCCTTGCGCACCTCGGCGCGGACGGTCTCGTTGGTCGCGAGCGCCGCGACGTCCTCACCGAGGCCTTGCGCGCTCGCCCATGGCCGCGTGACGTCGGGATCCAAGGTGATCAGCGCGACGCAGAAGTTGCGCCGGTCCCCGTGCACCACGACGTTGGCGACGTAAGGGCAGGTCGCCTTGATCTGGCTCTCGATCGGGGCCGGCGCGACGTACTTACCGCCCGAGGTCTTGATCAGTTCCTTCTTACGGTCGGTGATCCGCAGCCGGCCGACGGAGTCGAGCTCCCCGATGTCGCCGGTCGCGAGCCAGCCGCCCTCGAGCAACGTCGCCGCCGTCTCCTCGGGCAGACCGTGGTAGCCGCGCATGATGCCGCGACCACGGAAAAGCACCTCCCCGTCACCGGCGATCTTGACCTCGGTGCCGGGCATCGGCGGGCCGACGGTGCCGAACATCGCCGCCCCGGGGCGGTTGATGAAACTCGCCGCCGAGGACTCCGTCAGGCCGTACCCCTCCAGGATCGTCATGCCCGCACCGTCGAAGAACTCGGCGATGTCGGGCGAGAGCGGCGCGGAACCGGAGACGAAGTACTTGATCCGGCCGCCGAAGCGCGCGCGAATCTTCGACAGCACGAGCCGGTCCGCCAGCTGGAGCTGAAGCTGGGTCAGCAACGACGGTGTGCCGCCGGCCTGCCGCGCCTTGCTGGCACTCACACCGAGGTCGCGTGCCCAGGTGAAGAGCTTGAGCTTGACCCCGCCCTCGCGGCGCACGGTGGCCACGATCGTGTTGTGGATCTTCTCGAAGACCCGGGGAGCGGCCGCGACCACGGTGGGGCGGATCTCGGCGAGGTTCGCCGCGATGCGGGTGACATCGCCGTCGATCGCGCTCGGGGTGCCGGAGGCGATCATCAGCACCATCAACGCCTTGCCGAAGGAGTGCGACATCGGCAGCCAGAGGAAGTGCAGGTCATCGGCGGCGACGATCGCCACCGCCATCGATGACTCGGCGACGTAGGTCCAGTTGTCGTGGGTCAGCTCGACACCCTTGGGCCGCCCGGTGGTCCCCGAGGTGTACATCAGCGTCGCCAGGCGCTCGCGGCCGATCGACGCGACCCGGGATGCGTACGCGGCGGGCTCGGCCTCCACCGACCTGGAGCCCGCCGCTTCGAGGTCGGCCAACGAGAGCACCCAACCGGTGTCGTCGGCGGCGCAGCCCTCGCGTTCGATCACCACGACGTGACGCACGGTGGGAATCTGCTCGCGCACCGAGCGAAGCTTCGCGACCTGGTCAGCGTTCTCCGCGATCACGACCTCGGTGGCGGAGTCGGCGATCACGAACGCGCACTCAGCACTGGTGTTGGACGGGTAGATCGTCGTCGTCGCGCCCCCTGCGGCGAGGATCCCGAGGTCGGCGAGGATCCACTCCACCCGCGTTCCGGACAGGATCGCGACCCGGGTCTCGGCCGCCACCCCGAGCCCGATCAAGCCGGCGGCGATCGCCCGCACGCGGTCCTCTACCTGGGCCCAGGTCAGGGAGGCCCACCCGTCCCCGCGGCGGAACCGGAAAGCCTCGGTGGTCGGCGTGGCCTCGACCCGGGCACTGAGCAGCGCCGGGATCGATGCGGCGGGTTCGGTGATCACGGACAAGGCTCAGCCTCCGAGTCTGTCGTCCGGGCGCCCTCGCCCGGTCCCGCGATCACTGTAGGGCCGCATCCTGCCGAGGAGACGGGCCCGCGAACTCGAATCGGCGTAGTTCATCCCGGGAAAACGGGGTAGGGGTGAGGGGTCGGCGCCCGCCGCATACAAGCCATCAGGGAGCGAAACGTCATGAACAGCGTCGGTACACACCGCCGGTCCGAGGTGAAGGACCGCATTCCGGAGGGCCGCACTCCAGAGACGCAAGAGAAGTCGCTTGGTGAGCTGGCCTCGTCGCTGTCCGAGCAGACCTCCCAGCTGATCCGCGACGAGATCGCGCTGGCCACCCGCGAGATGCAGCAGAAGGGCAAGGCCGCCGGACTGGGGATTGGCCTGGCCGGCGCGGGCGGCGTGGTCGCTCTCTTCGGCTTCGGAGCCGTGGTGACTGCGGCCATCGCCGCCCTGGCCGAAGGCATGGATGTCTGGGCAGCCGCCGCGATCGTGGCTGTGGTCCTCTTCGCCCTCGCCGCGGTGATGGCGCTGGTCGGCAAGCGCAAGGTCGCCGACGCCATTCCCCCGATGCCCGAGCGCGCGATCGCCGGCGTCAAGGCCGACGTGACCACCATCAAGGAGAGTGCTCACCGATGACGACGCCGGACATCAGCGAGCTGCAGGACCGGATCGCCGAGGGGCGCGAACGCCTCGGCGAGACCGTGGACGAACTCGCGCACCGCCTCGACGTGAAGGCGCAGATGCACGAGAAGGCGACGGACGTGAAGTCCGCGGTAGCGGACAAGGCCTCCGACGTGAAGACCGCGGTGGTGGACAAGGCCTCCGCCGCGCAGGAGTTGGGCGCGGATGTCGGCCACCAGATCCACGACAAGGCGGCGGACGCCGGCACTGCGGTGCTGGACCACACGGCCGGAGCCCGCGACGCGGTTGGCGGAGCGGCCCAACGGCGCGACGTCCAACTGGTCGCCCTCGGGGTTGCCGTCGTCGCCATCGCCCTGTTCATCCTGCGCCGGCGCCGGAAGGGTTGAGTCATGATCGGTGTGGCCTACAAACCGTTGGCCCTCGTGCTCGGCATGATCGCCGGCATGCTGGCGGGCAAGATCGTTGACGTCGCGTGGCACCGGATCGGCGACGATGACGTGCCGCCGGATCCCGAACAGCGCGACACCACCTGGCGGATGGTGCTGATCGGAGCTGCGCTGCAAGGCGCGGTGTATGCCACGGTCAAGGCTGCCGTGAAACGCGGCGGGGCGACGGGCGTAGAGAAGGCGACGGGGACGTGGCCAGGCAAGACTGCCCAGGCCGCGTAGACACAAATCCACCAACGACGGCGGCGGCGCCCCGCATCGGGGGCCGCCGCCGGCGTGTTAACGCCGATAAGCCCGGGGATAACGCCCCAAAGTAGCCGAGCCCCATAAGCGCGGCTCCGTCCAGCACA
>JBQTIR010000050.1:0-11170 GCA_052387905.1 Sporichthyaceae bacterium
CAACCGGGCGAAGAAGGCCGGCAAGAAGATCAACGATGCCGAGCTGGACACGCTGCGCAACGTGTGTCGTTGTGGCACGTACCCGCGGGTGCGTGAGGCGATCAAGGAAGCCGCCCGCAACATGTAACTCGGGTAAAAAAATCGTGGGCCCGTCCGGTCGGGGTGCCGGGCGGGCCCATGCCTGTCCCGACCTGGTGCCGACGAAACCGATTTGTGGATCGCTCCGCACCCCGCTAACCTGCGTAAGCACTCGACGCGGGGTGGAGCAGTTCGGTAGCTCGCTGGGCTCATAACCCAGAGGTCACAGGTTCAAATCCTGTCCCCGCTACCAAGAAGACGCAGGTCAGGGCCATGATCACGAGTTTGTGATCGTGGCCCTCGATCGTTATGTAGGCAGAATGTAGGCGAATTTTCAGCGACACGCCGTGCTGGACGCCCGCGGATGCCATCGGACGGGCGTGGACAGCGTCGCGACGTCCGCACTTGCCCGCCCGAATCGGGCCGCCAGCGTTGAGCATGGAAGCGCGCCGCGCCGTCTCTGCAGCGTTCCGTCGACCAGGTCTGGGCGGGTCGGATTCGACGGCAGGACGAACGCCGTGTCGTTCCGTGAGCGTCGGGAGCGCTGTCGGTGCGCTCAGTAATACTTGGCGCGAGTTCGAAACACGTAGGCGGCGGTCAGGGGCGAGGCCATGGCGGAGCGACGGGTGCAGCCGTTCGCGCACGTCGACGCGCCGTTGTCCCCGCTCTACCGGCGCGTCATGCGGGTGTTCGACGAGGCGAAGCGGCGCTTCGTGGTCCACCTGCGACCGGAGGACGTGGTGGAGGCGCTGGCGGCGGATGGCGGGGCGCAGGTCGCGCTCGATCCCGTCCAGAATGCGCTCGACAGCCTGCACGAGTGGGGAAATCTTCGGGCTGACCCGGATGCGTCGCGCGTGACGTCAGTGGAGGACTTCTACCGGGCGCGCTACCTTTACCAGTTCACCCGCGAGGGCGAGGCGGCCGAGCGCGCGCTGGAGTTGTACGAGCAGCAGATCGCGCGGCGCGGAGAGCTGCAGGCGGTCGCGCTCGAGGACATCCGCATCCGGCTGCGGTCGCTGCGCGAGCTCGCCCGCAGCGCCGATCCCGACCCGGCCGTGGTGCACAGCGTCCTGCTCGAGCTGACCGGCCGGCTGGACAGTCTCGCGGCGAACGCGAGCGTGTTCATGGGCGGCCTCCAGCGCACGATCGAGCTGCGCGACATCGACGAAGCGGCGTTTCTCGCCTACAAGGACCACCTGATCGCCTACCTCGAACGGTTCGTCGCCGACCTCGCCGTCAAGGCGCACGACATCGCGAGCACCCTCGCGGCGATCGACGACGCGGCCGCGCAGCGACTCCTGCGGCTCGCCGCCGAGCGCGAGGCCGGCGACGCGGCGCCGGGGGACGACGGCGCGGACCCGGTGGAGGCACGGCTCGCCGAGTGGCGCCGGCGTTGGTCGGGCCTGGCCTCCTGGTTCAGCGGAGACCGGGCGCACCCGAGCCAGGCCGCACTCTTGCGACAGCGCACGCGCAAGGCGATCCCCGACCTGCTGACGACGATCAGCATCCTGCAGGAGCGCCGATCCGGGCGAAGCGACCGCTCGGCGGATTTCCGCGAACTCGCCCGCTGGTTCGCCCAGGCCCCGACGGACGCTGACGCGCACCGGCTCTGGCGCGCGGCGTTCGGCCTCTCCACGGCGCGCCACCTCACCGGGCCGGTCGCCGGTCCGGGCGCTCCGCCCGCCGCGAGCTGGCGGGAGGCCGACCCGGTCGAGATCGCGCCGCGGCTGCGCGCGACCGGGCAGTACCAGCGCCGCGGCAAGCCGACCCGCGTGGCCGACCGCTCGTCGGCCCGCGCCCATCTCGCTGCGCTCGTCGCGGCGGAGCGAGCGCAGTCGGAGGCGGCGCGCGCCCGCCTGGCGACCGGCCGTCCGGTCCTGCTGAGTGAGCTCGGGGAGCTGGACGCGAGTGAGTTCGCGCTGTTCCTGCGACTGCTCGGCGAGGCGTTGGCGGCCGGGCCGCCGGCGACGGGCGGCGGGATCACCACGGTGACGGCCGACGGCTCGATCGAGATCACCTTGACGCCGGTGCCTGGGGCGGGCATCGCCGCCGTCCACACGCCGGACGGGGTCCTGTACGGCCCGGAGCACGAACTCACGATTGTCGACCGTTCCGTGCCGGCGGCGGCTGGGGCCGCCTCATGAACCGGCAGGCAGGCCAGCTCGCCGACGTCCTCGATCTCAAGCGGGACGCGGAGCGCCGCCAGGCCGTGCGCGTCTTGCTGCGGCACCCGCTGCTCACGCCCACGCGACCAGACCCGGCGGCGTTCGTCCTAGTGCGCCGGCACTCGGAGTGGCTGCGGGAGTGGTTCGGTCGCGAGATCGGCTGGTCGCTTCAGGTGGAGCCGAGCCTCGCCCGGCTGCGCAAGGTGGTCGCGTCCCCCGGCGACGGAACGCGCGGCGCGGTGCCGGCCACCGGGCCGCGGACGCCGCTGAGCCGCCGCCGCTACGTCTTGACCTGCCTGGCGCTGGCCACGCTGGAGCGTGCGGACGCCCAGGTCACGCTCGGCAGGCTCACGGAGCGGGTGCTCGCGCTGGCCGCCGACCCCGAGCTCGCGGCGGCGGGCATGACCTTCACCCTCGAGAGCCGGGAGGAGCGGGCCGACCTCGCCGCGGTGGCGCGCATGCTGCTCGGCCTCGGCGTCCTGGTTCGGGTGGCCGGGGACGAACAGGCCTTCGTCAACCGGTCCGGGGACGCGCTCTACGACGTCGACCGCCGCGTCCTGGCCACGCTGCTCGTGACGCGGGTCGGCCCGTCGACGGTGTCCGCGCCGGCGTTCGACGACCGCCTCGCCGAGATCCTCGCCGAGCCGTACCCGGACACCGAAGATCTGCGCAACCGAGCCGTGCGGCACCGCCTCGCCCGTTCCCTACTCGACGACCCCGTGGTGTACCTCGACGATCTGACGGAGGACGAGGCCGCCTACCTGGCCGTGCAGAAGGGTCCGCTCCTGCGGCGGCTGGCCGACGGCAGTGGGCTCGTGGCCGAGGTCAGGGCCGAGGGGATTGCGCTGGTGGACCCCACGGGCGAGGCGAGCGACATCGGGATGCCGGAAGAGGGGACGGACGGGCACGTCACCCTGCTCGTGGCGGAGATGCTCGCCGGTGCAGGCGTGGACGCGGTGGTGACGGTAGCTCAGATCGAGGCCCACATCGCCGGCCTCGCCGCCCGGCATCGCCCCTACTGGCGCAAGAGCGCGACGGAGCCGGGCGCGCAGCGGGAGCTGGCCACGATGGCGCTGACGCGGTTGTTGTCCCTCGGCCTCATCCGGTGGGACTCCGGAGTGGTCCGCCCGCGTCCGGCGCTGGCCCGGTTCACCTACGGGCCGGTCACGGTCGGACGTCCCGCATGACGGCCACGGCGCCGGAGCTGTCGGCGCTGCCGGTTGCCCGCACCGACCGCTGGCAGCCGCTGCGGCTCGGACTTGTGGACCTCTTTTACTACGACTATCAGGAGTTCTGGTTCCGCGACGGCCGCCTGATGTTGCGGGGGAACAACGGCACGGGCAAGTCCAAGGTGCTCGCGCTGAGCCTGCCCTTCCTGCTGGACGGGGAGCTGGCCGCCCACCGGGTCGAGCCCGACGGCGATCCGAAGAAACGCATGGAGTGGAACCTGCTGCTGGACGGGCGCCACGAGGAGCGCCTCGGCTACACCTGGTTGGAGTTCGGGCGGCGGACGGCGACCGGCGAGCACGCCTACGTCACGATCGGGTGCGGGCTCAGGGCGGTCGCCGGGCGGGGGATCGCCGACAAGTGGTTCTTCCTCACCTCCCAGCGCCTCGGTACCGACCTGTTCCTCATCTCCCCGGGAGGCACGGCGCTCACCCGGGAGCGGCTGGAGGCCGAGGTCGGCCTGAGCGGGCAGGTCGTGCGGACGGCGGAGGCCTACCGACGGCTTGTCGACGAGCACCTGTTCAGGCTCGGTCCCGACCGGTACGACGCGCTCGTCGACCTGCTCGTCCAGTTGCGTGCGCCGCAGCTGTCCAAGAAGCCGGACGAGGCGCGCCTGTCCGGCGCGTTGTCCCAGGCCCTCGCGCCGGTCGACCAAGCCGTGCTGGCCGACGTCGCCGCCGCCTTCCACGACCTCGAGCAGCAGCGCACCGAGCTGGAGGGGTTGCGGGAGACGCGCGGGCACGTCGAGCGCTTCCTCACGCGCTACACGGCGTACGCGCGCATCGCCGCGCGGCGGGCGGAAACCGCGCTGCGGACGGCGCAGTCCGCGTACGAGAAGGCGGGCCGGTCGCTGGTCGCGTTGCGCGAGCAGCTCGCGGCCGCGCGGATCGCGCGCTACGAGGCGGCCGCCGCACTCGAGGCCGCGGAGCGCGCGCTGATCGAGCTCGCGGCGGTTCGCGAGGAGCTGCGCGAGCGTCCAGAACTCAAGGACCTGGACCACGCGGAGGGTGCGCTGCAGACGGCGGCGAAGTGGGCCGCGACCGCCCGCGACCGCGCCGACCGCGCCGTATCCGACGCCGGGTCGCGTCGCGCGCGGCTGGCCGACGCGGAGGCGGCCGCCGGGCGCGCGTTGGGCGCGTTGCTCGACGGGGCGGCCACTGCCCGTACGAGTGCCGGTGCCGCGGGCCTGGCCGCCGGGCACGACCGGGCGGCGGACCCGCTGTCGCTGCCCGACGGGGTGGCGGACGACCGAGCCGTCGCGGCGGCGACGACGGCCTGGCGAACCTTGGCGGAGGCGCGCGAGCTCGCGGCCAACCAGGTCCTGACGCTGGCTCAGGTCGCGGCCAAGGCGGAGGATTCCGCCGCCGAGGCCCGTCGCCACCTCGGCGACCGGGAGGCCTCGCGGGACGCTGCGCTGGACGAGGTGGCCGACGCCCAAGCCGGCGTCGAGGAGGCCGCCGAGGATCTGGTCGCCGCCTGGCGGGCGTACGCCGGCCAGGCCGTGGAACTAGCGGCGCCCGACCCGGAGGAGGTCGGCCTCGCGTCCTGGGCGAGAACGCTGGCCGGGCCGAACCCGGCGTCCGTGGCCGCCCGCGCGGCCGCGCAGTCCGCGCATGCGGCACTCGCCGGGAGGCGGGCCGCCGCGGAGGCCGCCGAGGCCTCGGCAGTCGGGGCCCTGCGCCTGCTCGAGCAGGAGGACGCGGGGCTGCGCTCGGGCGTGGTGCGCCATCCACCGGCCCCGCACACGCGCGACGCCGAGTCTCGGGCCGCCCGCCCGGGCGCACCGTTCTGGCAGGTGGTCGACTTCGCCGACGGGATCGACGAGGCGCAACGAGTGGGGCTGGAGGCGGCGCTGGAGGCGGCCGGGATCCTGGACGCCTGGGTCACCCCGGACGGCGCCTTGCTCGATGCGGGCATTTCCGATGTGGTGGTGACGGGCGGTCAGATGGGGAGTCCGAACCTCGGATCGGTCCTGGTACCCGCCCCGGATGCGGGAGCAGTGCCCACCGAGGCCGTCGCCGCGGTGCTGGCCGGGATCGGGTTCGGGCCGGACTCGGGCCCGTCCTGGGTCAGTGCCGACGGCCGTTTCCGGGTCGGGGCGCTCGCGGGTTCGGGGGCGAAGGACGCCGCGGAATACGTGGGGCACGCGGCACGGGAGGCGGCGCTGCGCCGTCGGCTGGCCGAACTGGTCGAGGAGATCGCCGCCGCGCGGGCAGACGTCGTCCGCGCGGCCAAGGCCGTCGCGGAGGTGACGCAGCGCCAGGAACGGCTGAGCGCCGAGATCGCCCGCGAGCCGGCGGATGCGGCGCTCCGGGACGCGCACGGCGAGGTCGGCGCTCGGCGTCGGCACGCCGAGCAGTGCGCCGAGGCCGTCGTTCGGGCACGCGCCGTGGTCGCCGAGCGTGAGGTGGCCGCCGCCGAGGCCGTCCGCGTGCGCGACGAGGCCGCGGCCGACCGCGGGCTGTCCACGAGCGAGGCCGATCTGCGGGAGACCCTCGCGGCGGTGGGGCGCTACCGCACGGCCGCCGTCGAACTGACCGCGGCGGTCCGCGAGCACGCCGGCCGCCTGCGCGAACTCGCGACCTCGTCGGCTGAGGCTGTCGCGGCCCAGGCGACCCTGGCCACCACGGCCGCCGAACGGAACGCCGCAGAAGGCGAGCACGACGTCGCCGCGGCGCGGCTGCGCACCCTGCAGGAGTCAATCGGCGCGACCGTCGCGGAACTCCAGCAGCGGCTGGCGGAGACCACCGCCGCCCTCGCCCGCACGCGGGCCGACCGGCAGGAAGCCGCGGCCGACCTCCAGGACCACGTCGCCGCCGCCGCCGTCCTCGAAGGGCGAGAGGTCGAACTGACAGAGCGTCAGCAGGAGCTGGTCACCGAGCGGGACGCGGCCGTCTTTGCGTTCCACCGATTCGCGTCCACCGGGCTGCTCGTCGTCGCGGTCCCGGAACTGGAGGTTCTCGAGATCGGCACGGGCTGGGAGGCGTCCCCGGCCGTCCAACTAGCGCGGCGCGCCGAGGAGGCGCTCGCCGAGGTCGACGCGGGCGAGCATGCCTGGCGGCGGGTCAACGACGACATCGTCCGGCGCTTCACGGAGCTCGGCGAGGGCCTCAGCCGGCACGGGCACCAGGCCCAGTCGGAGCTCAAGGAGGACCGCTTCGTCGTCACGATCACGTTCCAGAGCCGGCCCCGTACACCTGGGGAGCTGACGGCCCTCCTCGACGGCGAGGTCGACTACCGCGAGCGGATGCTCTCAGCCCGGGAGCGCGAGTTGCTGTCCGAGCACCTGGTCAACGACGTCGCCGGCCACTTGCAGGAGCTGATCACGGAGGCGGAGTCGCAGGTGAGTGCGATGAACGCCGAGCTGGACGAGCGCCCGACCAGCACGGGCATGAAGCTGCGGCTGCGGTGGGAGCCCCGCCCGGACGGCCCCGACGGCCTGCCGCAGGCGCGGGCGCGGCTGCTGCGCCAGTCCGCGGATCTCTGGTCGCCCGACGACCGGGCCGCGGTGAGCGAATTCCTCGCCGCGCAGATCGAGCGGGAGCGGACCGCCGGTGCGGAAGGGACCTGGCATGAGCATCTGGCCCGGGCGCTGGACTACCGCGCCTGGCACCGTTTCGTCATCGAACGCCGCCAGGACGGCAAATGGCGCTCCGCTACCGGGCCGGCGTCGGGCGGCGAGCGTGTGCTGACGGTGTCGCTGCCGCTGTTCGCCGCTGCGTCGGCGCATTATCGCTCGGCCGACCCCTACGCCCCGCGGCTCGTCCTGCTCGACGAGGCGTTCGCCGGGGTGGACGACGACTCCCGGGCTAAATGCCTCGGCCTCTTGGCGCACTTCGACCTCGACGTGGTGATGACCAGCGAACGCGAGTGGGGCTTCTACGCGACCGTGCCCGGCATCGCGACGCACCAGCTTGTCCGGCGCGAGGGCATCGACGCCGTCCACGTCAGTACCTGGGAGTGGGACGGTCACACCCCGACGCAGGTGCAGCGGACATTCGTCGACCGGGCGCGAGACGAAGGGGTCGCGGTCGCAACCGAGGAGGGGTTGTTCTGACGACGGATCACCGAGTCTGCCGTTGGGACGCCGTGACGCAGGCGTCACCGAGCCCGTGAGTGGGACGCCGTGACACCGCCACAGGACGGGCTCGACACTGAACGCATCCGCCGGGTCCTCGGTACACCTGAGCTGGCCTGGCTGGTCGAGCGCGTGTCGCGGCGGGTCGCCCGCGGCAAGCCGTTGACCGGCACTCTCACGCTGTCGGACGCGACTGCGGAGCAACGTGCGGCCGTGGCGCATCTGCTGGGCCGCTTCCCGGGGTCCGGTGCATCGGTGTCGGTCCCGCTGGAGGTACTCGAGCAGGCGCTCCAGGACGCCGAGGTGGCGCCGGACCTGCGGGCCGCCGTGGAGGTCCTGACCGGTCCGCTACGCGACCTCGTCGGTGAGCGCGCAACCGAGGACGAGGCCCGTGCGGCGCTCCTCGACGGCCTGCGCGGCGGCCCGCACGCCGAGGCGGCCTGGTACGGGGCGTGGGTGGAGGCGATCGCCGCCGACGGCACGCTCACCAGGTTGCTGCGCCGGGGCGAGCACCGGGTCGCCGGGCAAGCCGCAGCGGTGCTCGGCCGACTGCCGGCCGAGGACATGCCCTTGCCGGTGCTCGCCGAGCGCGTGACGGGCGCGACGAAGGCGCTGACGAGCACGGCGCTGGCCACGCTCGTCCTTCGCGCGCTCGCGCTGCGGGCGGGCCGGGCGGCGCCCTCGTCGGCGACCCAGCGGCGGGACCTGTGGGAGTCGGCCGGGGTCATCCTCGACGACCTGGCCAGCCAGGTGCTCGTCCTGAACGTCACCGGCCGGGAGGACCACGTCGTTGCCGACTGGCTCTCCGACGCCGCCGGCTTCGGCATCCCCTTCAGGCTGACGCTGCATCAGCTGTGTCAGGATCCGCTGACGCCGGCGGGCCGTGAGCTCTACGTCTGCGAGAACCCTGCCGTGCTGCGAATCGCGGCGGGCGAACTTGCGGCACGCTGCGTCCCGCTGGTCTGCACGGAGGGCCAGCCGTCGGCTGCGTGCGGTCGGCTCATCGCCGCCGCGGCCAGGGCCGGCGTGCGCGTCCACTGGCGGGGCGACTTCGATTGGACGGGCCTGCGCTCGACCGCGACGGCGATCGAGCGTTACGGCGCGCGGCCGTGGCGGATGGACGCGGCGCAGTACGTCGCGGCGCTCGACTCCGGGGAGTCCGAGCTGCTGAAGGGGTCACCTGCGCCGAGCCCCTGGGACCCCGCGCTCGCTACACGGATGACGGAATTCGGTCGCGCGATCATGGAGGAGCGGTTGATTCCGATGCTGCTCATGGATCTCGGTGGATGAGCCCCAAGCGGCCGCCGTCCCGGAGTGGGCCATGTCCCGTGCCATTGGGGGCCCGTACGGCCGAGGTGACCCGTTCTGGAGCGATGCTCTGTCAAAAGTATCATGGTTCCATTATGGTTCTGCCATGAAGGAAGCGAAGAAGCTCGCACGGGACGAGCTATGGGACGTCGCCACCGGCCAGCACGGCTATCTGACCGCCCACCAGGCGGACACACTGGGTATCGCAATCCAGACCCTGCAGATGCTGGTGCACCGGGGGACCCTGACTCGAGTCGCGCACGGCGTATATCGGTTCCCGCAGTACCCGGTCGGACAGTACGACCAATACGCGCTCGCGGTCCTGTGGACTCGTGCGCCCGAGGCCTGCTTGAGCCACGAAACCGCGCTCGACGTCTACGGCATCAGTGACATCAACCCCAATCGCATTCACGTCACGGTCGCCAAGAGCCGACGGCTTCGCCGCGCTGGTGGGGACGAGTACGAGATCCACTACCAGGACCTGATGCAACATCAGATCGGCTGGTGGCAGGAGATCCCCACAGCCACCCCGGCCGCCGCGGTCGCGCAATGCATCGCCTACGGCACCCCCACTTACCTGCTCCACCAGGCGATCGAGCGCGGGCACGCCCAGGGCTACCTGCAGACCGAGGAGCGCTACGACCTCGCAACGGCCCTGGAGGTGCGCGATGAGTGATGAACCTGTCACATCGCGGCTCGCCGAGCTGCTACGGACCCTAAAGCCAAAGGACAAGCAGCCGGTGTCCGCGGCGGTGCTCAACAACTGGATCGTTCAAGCCGAGAGCAAGCTCGGACCTGACGCCAGCGGCGGGCGGCTCGGGTGGCTCGTCGCGTCCTCGGTCGCGATCGCGTCCCTGCAGCGAGTCATCGACGCGGACGACAGGCAGGTCTTCCTGCTCAAGGGTGGCACCCTTCTCCAGCACCGACTCACCACCACAGCGCGTGCCACCAAGGATGTCGATGGCCTCGTGAGGTCTGACCTCGACGCGTTTCTGGTAGCTCTCGAGCAGGTACTGACCGAGCCGTGGGGGCCGCTGACGTTGCGGCGTGGCGAGGTCGAGGTGCTCAACGTGCCATCCAGAACCATCAAGCCGCGACGATTCGACATCGTTCTCAGCCTGCGCGGTGTCACGTGGAGGCGTATCCAGATCGAGGTCTCGCCCGACGAGGCGGGCATCGGTGACGAGTTCGAATCGATTCAGCCGCCCCGGCTGGCCGGCTTCGGCCTACCCGACCCGGACACTCTCGTGGGCATCGCCATGCGGTTTCAGATTGCGCAGAAGTTCCACGCGGTTTCCGACCCGCACGATCCGCCTGGCAGCGTCAACCACCGAGCGCGGGACGTCGTCGACTTGCTCCTGTTGGGAGATCTCACAATCGCATCCGGCAGCCCGGGGCTCCTCGAGATCCGTAGGGCGGGGGAGGCAGTGTTCGAGGGGCGGGCCCGAGAAGCCGAACAGCTCGGCCTGCAGGTCCGAAGCTGGCCACCCACTGTGGTCGCGCATTCTCACTGGGAGAATGACTACGCACGGGCTGCCGAATCGGCGGGCATCACGCTCTCACTCAATGACGCTGTCGGTGAGGTCAACCGCTGGATTGCCGTGATCGACGACGGGTCGTGAACCCCGTGCAGAAGACCCTGACCACGAGGGAGGTGCGCTCGTGGGGCTCGAATCATGGGAAGACTTGATGCGGGCGGCCCGAGAACTCTGGGGCGACGGCCTGGCCGTTACGCCGGAGAACCTCCACTCAGCCGCCGTCGGCCTCGCCAGTCAGTGGTATCGGAACACTGACGCCGTGGAGTTCCACGCTCACGCGAACGGACCGTGGTCGGACCCAGACATGCTTCGGCGCAACGCCTGGGCCACGTCTGTCTGTCTCGACGCACTCAACCAGGTGGCGGACGCACCGTCGGAGCAGATCGAGCTCATCCTGTCCGAACTTCTCGACCAACTGGTTGCCATGCTGCCGAACGCCCGGGCGCGTCGGTCGTTGCACCGGGAGAAGAAGAACGCCCCGCTCTCCGCCGCAGGTTGGATTCAGGTGAACGGCCTCGGAAACTGGTTGGCCTCGTTGATCCAGGCATTCGCCTATCCGCGGGACTGGTGGGGTGTACCCGGGTTCGCGTCGATCGTCGCGGAGTTCGAGGCGCTCTCGCCTGGACCCCCTGACCCCGCGACGTTTCGAGATCGCCTGGTGAACAAACCGTGGGAACTCAGCGATGAACAAGCAGAGTTCGTCTGCGACCACCGCTACGACGTCGGACGTAGTGAGAACTAGCCCAATATCGCCGGCCCGGCTCATAACCCAGAGG
>JBQTIR010000051.1:0-5606 GCA_052387905.1 Sporichthyaceae bacterium
CACCTGGAAAGTGCCCCTCGCTCGGCTGGCTTTGGTCCTTCGCAAGTCCAAGTCTTCCCAGCGCAGCGGGCACTTTCTTCATCTACACGCCGAACAGCCCCGCCGGTTCATGAAGAGCCGGGGCTAATGCCGGTGGATCACGTGGTCCAGGCGGAGACGGCTCAGTTCGTCGAACGAGGTGCGATCGCCGACAACTGCTAGGTAAGCCTCGAGGAAACAGTCACCCAGAGCGAGGCGGCGAACAGTCGGGGGTGTACCGGACCACCATCGTGCCGATCGCGCGCAAGGCCAAGCAGGGCTTGGACGCACCGCGGCAGCTGTGCACGGCCGGCCGGGCCAATCCGGGGGTCGGCAGCGTTCGCCGCCCACAAGGCTGCGCCCGAGCGGCTGCGGGGGCCGGTGACATGAGTTACGGGATGCCTCAGAACCCAGGCGCGAACCCTGTGCGTCCGGCATGGCGAGAAGCCGGACACTCGGGATTTTACGAGTGCTGCGGCCGCATCATCGGCGTGCCGCGTGGGCTCGAGTTCATCAACGGCGAGCCTGGCCCGGCGCCGACGCCTCCGGGCCGGTCGTCGACGCGTCTCTTCGTCGCGTGGGACGCCGCTCGACAAACCTCAGCGACGGACTGATGACCGGGTTGCAGGCCCCGCCGATGGCGTGGTAGCGGAGCCGTTCTCCCCGCCTGCTCCGGTGGTCACATGAATTGCGCATGCCGCGGCCAGTTAGCTGGAGTTTGCGGCTCATACACCGCCGTTAGGTGTTCCCAGCAGGTGGTTCCGGCGTATCGGGCGCCACCGGTGGAGCCGAGGCGGCGGGGTCGGGCGCAGGCGTCGTCGTCCCCTTGGGCGCCGCCTTGCCCCTGCCGCCCTGGGCGTTGGCGGCCTTGGTCAGCGCCGCCTCCAGCTGCTTCTGCGCCTGGCCGTAGGCCGTGAAGTCGCCCTTGGCCAGGGCGGCCTGCCCGTCCTCGTACGCCTTCTGCGCGTCCGCGATCGCAGCCGTCACCTGGGAATTGATGCTGCCGCTCGGAGCGGGTGGGGTGGGGGTACGGCCGGGAGCCGGCGCCGTCACCGCACCGGAATCGCCCTTGAATACCTTGTCCAAGGCGTCGGCGAGGTTCTCCCCGATCACGATCTCGTCGCCGAAGGCGACGATCACCCGCTGCAGCAACGGAAACGAGGTACCCGTCTGGGCCTGGACGTAGACCGGCTCGACGTAGAGCAGGCCACCGCCAACCGGCAAGGTCAACAGGTTGCCGAAGGTGACCCTGTTACTGGCCCGGAAGGGAAGCAGTTCGTTCGTCACGTCAGCGTCGGACTTGATCGCGTTCTGTACTTGTCTGGGTCCGGGAACCGTGGTGTTTCGCGGCAACTGCAGCACGCGGATCGTGCCGTAGTCGTCGCCGGGTTGGGCATTCACCGCCATGAACGCCGCCAGCTGTTGTCGGCCGGCCGGCTCGAACGTCGTCGTCAGGGAGAACGACGGCGCAGTCTGTCCGGGCATCTGCAGCGTCAGATAGTACGGCGGCTGCGCGTCCACGTCCGTCGGCGTCGTCAGGCTAGCGGTGTCACCGGCCACAGTCGGGTCCAACGGCACCTGCCAGAAGTCGGCCTTGCCGTAGAACGCCGTCGGGTCGGTGACGTGGTAACGGGCGAGGGTTTCCCGCTGGACCTTGAACAGGTCCTCCGGGTAGCGCACGTGCGAGAGCAGCTCGGCGGAGATCGCACTCTTGTCCTTGACCGTGCCGGGAAAGGCCTTCTTCCAGGTCTTCAGGACCGGATCTTGCTCGTCCCAGGTGTAGAGGCTGACCGTGCCGTCGTAAGCATCGACGGTGGCCTTCACCGAGTTGCGGATGTAGTTGACCTGGTCGGCGGGGGTGATCAGCTGACGGTCCGCCGTGGTCAGCGTCGTCTGGGTCGCCTCGCCGAGGGTGGTGCGGCTGGCGTAGGGGTAATTGCCGCTGGTGGTGTACCCGTCGACGATCCACTGGATGCGGCCGTCGACGACGGCCGGGTAAGGATTGCCGTCCAGCGTCAACCAGGGCGCGACCTTCTCGATGCGCTCCCGCGGGTCGCGGATGTAGAGGATCTTCGAGGCTTCATCGATGTCCGAGGAGAGCATGATCTTCTCCTCCTTGAATTTCACCGCGTAGAGCAGCTTGCGCCAGAACGAGCCGATCTCCACCCCGCCTTCGCCCTCGTAGGTGTTGTTCGACTGGCCATTGGGCTTGGAGTCGTCCGGGAAGTCGAACTCGCGGTCGATGTCGTCCCCGCGACCCACGATCGAGTAGTTCGGGGACTCCTGCCCGAAATAGATCCGCGGCTCGTAGTCGCCGAGCTGGCCGGTGGGCGGGATCTCACTTGAGACGTAAGTCGGGGCACCATCGCTGTCGGTGGTGTTGCCGCGCGCACCCACCAGACCGAACCCGTGAGTGAACGTCAGATGGTCGTTGATCCAGTTGCGCTGGGTCGCCGGCAGCGCCTCCAGGTTCAATTCGCGCGCCGCGACCACGACGTCCTGCTTCTTGCCGTCGATGGTGTACCGGTCGATGTTGAGGTTGTCGGCGAAGCTGTAGAACCCGCGGATCTGCTGCTGCTGCTGGAAGGTCGGCGAGACGATGTTCGGGTCGACCAGGCGCACGCTGGTTGTGGTGTCCGCATCCGAGCGCAGAGCGCCCTGCTCCGCGGTGGTCTTGGCCGAGAACTCCTCGATCTTGACCCCGGATATTCCGTAGGCGTCGCGGGTCGCGTCGATGTTGCGCTGGATGTACGGGGCTTCCTTGGTCACCTCGCTCGGGCGGACCTGGAACTGCTGCACGATCGCGGGATAGACCCCGCCGATCAGTACCGCGGACAGCACCAGCAGGCCGAAGCCGATACCCGGGAGCAGCCAGGTACGGCGCACCACGTTGGCGAAGAAGAGCACCGAACAGATCAGCGCGATCGCCACCAGGATCGTCTTGGCCGGCAACAGCGCGTTGACGTCCCGATAGCGCAGGCCGGTCCAGCCCGCGACGGCATCGAAACCTCCGCCGTGCACGGCGAGGCCGTACCGGTCGAGCCAGTAGGCGACGGCCTTGAGCAGGACGAAGATTCCGAGCAGCACCGACAGGTGCGCCTGCGCGGCCGGGGTGGACTTCTCCCCCGGGGTCTGGAACTTCAACCCGCCGTAGAGGTAGTGGGTGATCACCGCAGCGAGCAGGCTCACCAGGATCAAGGCGAACGCGAAGCCCAGAACGAAGCGCCACCACGGATAGCTGAAGACGTAGAAGGACACGTCCTTGCCGAACTGGGGGTCCTCAACCCCGAACTTGGTCGAGTTGCGCCACTGCAGCCAGGTCCGCCACTCGCCCGCAGCCGACGCCCCGGCCATCATCCCGACGATGACGCCGACGGCGACGACAACCCAGCGGCGGAACGGGTCGATGCTGACCCGGTAGCGGTCGAGGTTCTGCTGCTCGGCCGACATCGCCCGGAACGGGGGACGCAACCGGTAGGCGATCACGACGTTCAACGCCACGATCGCGCCCATCAGCAGGCCGAAGCCCACGAAGAGCCCGATGCGGGTGGTCAGTCGCGTGGTGAAGACGTCGGTGTAGTTGATCGCCTGGAACCACAGCAGGTCGGTGAGGAAGCTGGTGAGCAACCCGAAGGCGAAGATGAGACCGACGAGGATCGCCAGCGTCGGGACGAGGGCCTTCGGTCGCCGCCGACCCGACGGAGCGAAGGGCCGCCGACCGCCTTGACCTGGTTCCGGATTGTTGAAACTCACCTGCACAGCACCTCTGCTCGTCCGGCGGCGCGGCCGGAGGGTCCCCGGGCAAAGATCACGCCGTACTGCGGAGAACTTACCGAGCCGCCTTATCGTTCCCTGCTCCCCCCACCTGTGCGGGGGCCGTGCGCCGCCGGCGCTCCGGGTCCGGGCTCCGCGAAATAGGGTGCACAGGTGAATCCGTTCCTGCACACCAGCCTGCTCGAGATCGAGTCCCATGTCGCCGCCGACGGTTGGGACCAGCCCACCCGCTGCTTCGCGCTGGTCGAAACCGCGACCCTTTTGCGGGAGGAGCCGGGCCTGGCCGAGCAGCTCATCGCCGCCGGGATCGAGCAGCCTCCGGCGTTCACCCCGATCGAGCAGGACGAGGGCCTGTGGGAGGACCTCGACGGAACGCTACCGACGATCACGTGGGGACCGCAGGTCGTCGGCTGCGCCGTAGCAATCGAGCGGCTGGTGCTGCCGGCCGAGGTCGAGATCGAGATCGAGCACGACTCCCCCGAGATGCCCGCCTACGTGCAGGCCCACCCCCAGCGGGAGGAGATCCGCCTGGTCGTGGCCGTGCTGCGCAACGGGTCGGTCGATGCGGTGCTGCGGATGCGCTCGAAGGACACCATCGAGGATTCGCTGTTCGGCCCGGAACTCGCTCCGGGTCTCGCCCAGGTCCTGCTCAGCACCTTCGCCGAGCACACCGAGGAGGAGGGCGAGGGCGAGGAGGGCAGCCACGATGACCACGACTGCAGCGACCACGCCGATGATCACGGGCACGGGCACGGCCACGGGCACTGACCGGTAGCGCCAGCTGGCAGGGCCTCAGCAGGTCGGAACGGTCCCGGTCCCGGAACTGATCGCCTTGAGCGCGTCCACCGCCGTGGACAGCGTGTCGACCTTGACCAGCGTGATCCCGCCGGGAGCGCCCTCGACGGCCTCCCGGCAGTTCTCCGCCGGGACCATGAACACGGTGGCGCCGACGCGCTTCGCGCCGAGGATCTTCATGGCGATGCCGCCGATCTTGCCGACGGTGCCGTCATCGTCGATCGATCCGGTGCCTGCGACGTGGCGGCCACCGGTGATGTCCGCTTCGGTCAGGCGCTCGACGATCCCGAGCGCGAACATCAGGCCAGCGCTCGGCCCGCCGACGTCGTCGAGGGAGATCCGCACCGAGAACGGGAACTCGTAATCGGTATCCGGCTGGATACCGACGAAGGGCAACGTCTCGTCGGAGGGGTTCGGCGCGGTGGTCAGCGTCTGGGTCACCCGCTCGCCGGCACGGTCGATGGTGAACCTCACCTTCTGCCCCGGCTTGTGGGTTCGCACCGCAGTGACGACGTCCAGCGGCGCCTTGATCGGTGTCGAGTCCACCTTCAGGATCCGGTCTCCGATCTCCAGGCGCCCGAACGCGGGGGTGCCCTCGGTCAGCGCGGCTACCACCACGTGCGCGACGACCGGGATGTCGAGGGCTCGCAGTGCGGCCGCAGTCGCATGTTTCTGCGACAGCGCCATCTCCTGGGTGTTGCGAGCCTCGATGTCCTCCGCGGACTCGTCGTCGGGGTAGATGGTGTTGCGCGGCACGATGGCCACCCCCGAGCGCAGCCAGCCGGACATGGCCTCCAACAACGTCATGCGGTGGCCGGCGTTACTGATCGCGACCGTCGTCAGATCCAGCACGCCGGTGTCCGGATAGGTCTTGCGGCCCTCGATGACGATCAGGGGCTTACCGTTCGCCTCGCCCAGGGTGTCGGTGGTCGGCCCCGGCGTCAGACGCACGTAGGGCACCGGAACGAGGATGAGCACGGCGGCGAGGATGACCAGCAGGATCGCGGTGATCGACAGGG
>JBQTIR010000052.1:0-37600 GCA_052387905.1 Sporichthyaceae bacterium
GTCGGTCCGCGGGCGTGGCGGCTGCGGCCCGGGGCCGGGGCCGCCGAGCAGGCGGTCGCCGCAGACCATCGCGCGGGTCAGCGAGAGATTCCGCCGGCCGGCGCCGGCCAACGGCTCGACCGAGATCACCGTGACCATGCTCGGGTTGTCCAGGCGGGAGATGTACTCGTCGTAGGTCAGTTCTTCGATGGCGGTGAGGTTGACCGTGGTGAGTGTGCGCAGGCTGGAGGTGAGCAACGTCGCCCATTGCCGCGCGAAGGTCTCGAAGACGATCTCCAGCGAGCGCACATGCTTGCGCGAGAGCTTGGTGGACCGGCGGAAGTCGTAGGCGCGCGGCTCCTGCCGGCTGGCCCGCCGGGCACGCCGCATTCCGGTGTCTGTGCTCACAACAGCCTCAATCGGCAGCCGGGCACAACACCTGAGCCGCCGATCGGCCAGGTCAGGGACACCCGTGGCCAACCAGGGTGAGCAAGCTCGGACGTGGTGTCGTCCGCCAGGGTGGTTATTGCATGACGAACTCCGTGAAGTAGATGTCCATGACGTCGTGGTGGTAGGCCTCGGCGACGGCCTGCAGCAGCTTCTCCTTCGCCAACTCGCGGGACTCGGCGGTATTCAGCTCCGCGATCTTGCGGCCCGAGAGCTGCGCGATTGCCAGGTCCAGGGCCTGGGAGCCGTCGGGCTCCGCCGCCCCGCCCCCGTGCCCGCCGCCACCGGCGCTCGCGGCTTCGGTGAACTGCAGCGCCATCGAGAGCTTGAGGTAGTGCCCGCCGTCGAGGTTGAGCGTGAGCGGGTCGAGTTTGACGACGAGGCCCGGCACCGGTTCGCCGGCGACGGGGGCCGGTTTGGGTGCGAGGAAGGTGTAGGCGCCGTAGCCGACCGCGAGCAGGACGATGAGCATGATGATCTTCTGCTTCTTGGTCTTCGGCGGTTTGGGCTTGCCGTCCTTGCCGAGCTTGACCTTCTTCTCGCCCTTGACCTTGCCGGCCTTACCCTCCTTGCCGGCGATCTCGGCGCCGGTTTTGTTCTCCTCGCTCTGACGTGGTGACGTCACGGCGGTGTTCATGCGTTCTCCTCAGCGATGACGGCGAGCAGCGAACGGTCCTCGGGTGCCAAGGTGGAGGCGACGACGATCTCGACCCGGCGGTTGACCCGGTTGGCCTCGGGTGAGGTGCCCTCGATCAAGGGCCGCTGGTCGGCGTACCCGATCGCCGAGAGCCGGTCAGGGTTCAGCCCTTCGGCCTCGACGAGGCGGCGCACCACACTGGAGGCGCGGGCGCTGGAAAGCTCCCACTCCGACGGGTAGTACTTGGGCGCCACGGGAACCGTGTTGGTGTGGCCTTCGACGTAGAGGTCGTAGGGCGCCGGCGCGAGGACCGGGCCGAGCGCGTGCACGATCTCGCGGCCGTTGGCGGTGAGCTCGGCCCGGTCGGGACGGAAGATCACCGCGTCGGTCAGCACGGTGACGATGAGGCCGCGCTCGTCGTAGCGGAACTGCACCGACTTCGCGGACGCGGTGCCTGCCAACGCCTTCTGGATCGCCTTGCGGATCTTCTCCAGCTCGGCGAGTTCCCGTTCGGCCTGCTCACGCGTCTTCTGCGCCTGCGCCATCGCCTCCTGCGACTTCGACACCTTGATCGCGTACTCGATCTTGTTCTTCTCGTCCGTGCTGCCGGGCACGATCGGGCCCGAGGACAGCGGGCCCTCGGGAGCGGAATCGCCCGGGGTCGGGCTCTTGCCACCCTGCACTGCCGCGAGCTCGTGGCCGAAGCTGTTCGCCAGGCTGGCGCGCAGCTCCCAGTACTTCGTCTCATCGATGGTGCTCATCGCGAACAGCACGATGAACAGGGCCATCAGCACGGTGATCATGTCGGCGTAGCTGACCAGCCAGCGCTCGTGGTTCTCGTGTTCGTCGTGCTCTTCGTGCTTCGCCCGGCGCCGACGTGTGGGAGCACTCATGGTGAGCTCACGCAGCCTTGTCGATGATCGCTCCCGGCGGGAGCAAGGCCTTCAGCTTCTGTGCGACCAGGCGTGGGTTGGAACCGGACTGGATCGCCAGGATGCCCTCGACCGCGAGTTCCATGCGGGCCGCCTCAAGCTCGGTGATCCGCTCGATGCGCTTGGCGATCGGCAGCCAGATGACGTTGGCCGAGAGCACTCCCCACAGCGTCGCGAGGAATGCGACGGCGATGGAACCGCCGAGTTTTTCCGGCTCGGACAACATGCCGAGCACATGGACCAACGACAGGACGGTGCCGATGATGCCGATCGTCGGGGCGTAACCACCGAAGTCGGTGAACATCTTCGAGGAGATCTTGGCGTCCTTCTTGAAGGCGCGGATCTCGGCTTCGAGGAGTTCGGCGAGGTCGTCGGGGTCGGTGCCATCGATCGCCGCTTCCAGTCCGCGCTTGAGGAAGGGATCCTCCACGTTGCGCACCTGGTCACCGAGAGCCAGCAGGCCCTCCTTGCGGGCGGTGCCGGCCAGCTCGACGAGTACCCGCACCGTGTCATCCGGCGGGGTGACCTTGGCGGTCAGGTACTTCGGTAGCGACTTCATGACCCCGGTGAAGTCCTTCATGGTCGACCCCGCGAGGCCCGCGCCGAAGGTGCCGCCGAAGACGAGCACGAGTGGGGGAACGAGGAAGACCGACATCGGGGAGGCGCCTTCGAGGATCGCCGCGAGGAAGATCGCGCCGAAGGCGAGCCCGATACCGGCGAATGTTGCCGGGTCCATCAGCGCTCCCGGTGCGCGAGCGCGACGACGTTCGTCTCTGAGGCGTTCTCGGCGCCACGCCGGCGCGGGGACTGCATCTGGTGGCGCAGGTCCCGCTCCTGGGCGCCGGCGGCCGCGATGACCGAGGCCCGGTAGTCACGGATCAGCTCGATGAGCTGGGTGAGGGACTCGGCGACGACGTACTTGGTGCCGTCGACCAGGGTCACCACGGTGTCGGGACTGCTCTCGGCGCGTTCGATCAGATCGGGGTTCACGGCGAAGGCCGGACCGTTCAGGCGCGTCACGATGATCATGGGTACCGTCCTTGGAAGTGGCGCAGCGGGCCGATCCATCGGCCCGTCACTGTGGTAATCGGCCAGGCGCCGCAGGAGATTAGCCCTGCGGCGCCCGCCTGACCTGCGCAGCTATCGCTTGAGGTTGACCAGATCTTCCAGAATCTGGTCGCTGGTGGTGATGACGCGCGAGTTCGCCTGGAAACCGCGCTGGGCGACGATCAGGTTGGTGAACTCCGCGGCCAGGTCCACGTTGCTCATCTCCAACGCCCCGGAGGAGAGCAGGCCGCGTCCGGCGACGCCGGCGATGCCCAACTGCTCGGTGCCGGAGTTGACGGTGCTGCGGTACATCGAGCCGCCCACCTTCTCCAGCCCGGGCGGGTTGTTGAAGTTGGCCAGGGCCACCTGGGCCAAGGGCGCCTTGAGTCCGTTGGAGAAGACCCCCACCAGCGTGCCGTCGGGCGACATGGTGAATGCCTGCAGGCTGCCCATCGCAGAGCCGTTCTGCCCGAGCGCGGCCAGGGAGTTCTGGCCGGCGAAACCGGTCAGGCCCGCGGTGTCCAGGGTGATGGCCTGCCCACCCGACGTCGCGGTGTAGGCGATGCTGAGAGGGTTCGGCGTCGCTCCGGACCCGGTGAAGCTCATCACGGCCGGGGCGACGGTGCCGGTGCTCGAGGCGACCGTCCAGGAACCGCCGGCCGCCATCGTGAAGGTCAGGTCCAGATCGATCTCGGTGCCGGCCGCGTCGAACACGGTGATCGAGGCACGGCTCACCGTGCCGACCGCAGCATCGGAGGGCAGGTTGCCGCCGAAGGTCGCCGTGGTGCTCGCGACCGGCGGCAGCACGGCCCCGACCGGCAGGATGATGTCACTGACGGGAGCGGTGGTGTTGACCACGCCGTTGGTCGCGGACCACCCCTGCACGACCGAACCCTCGGCGGTGCTCAGGCGTCCGTCGGTGTCGAAGGAGAACGCGCCGGCGCGGGTGTAGAGGTTCTCGCCACCGTTGCGGACGACGAAGAAGCCGTCGCCCTGGATCATCAGGTCGGTCGAGCGCCCGGTGGACTGCGCGCTGCCCTGGGCGAAGTTGGTGCTGATCGAGGCCATCCGGGCACCGAGCCCGACCTGGGCCGGGTTGGTGCCCGCGTTGCCGGCGATCGGCGCACCCGCGCCGCGCAGCATCTGACTCAAGGTGTCCTGGAAAACCGTGGTGGCACTTTTGTAGCCGGTCGTGTTGACGTTGGCGATGTTGTTGCCGGTGACGTCCATCATCGTCTGGTGTGAACGCAGGCCGGAGATTCCGGCGAACAGTGAGCGAAGCATGTGGATCCCTCCTGGGAATTGGCGCCTTGATCAGGCTGGCGGGGTGGAAGCGGTGCTCAGGGCGTAGTGCGGACGGCGGTGATGTCGCCGACCGGGATCGCAGTTCCGTCACCGCCGATGCTCACCAGGGCCCCGACGGGGGAGAACGAGGCGCCGGTGACGACGCCGCTGATCTCGACTCCGTCGGCACCGAGGTAACTGACGGTCCGTCCGAGAAGTGCACTGACGGTGGAAAGACTCTGCGCGCTGAGGGATTCCGCGATGGCAGCGGCGATCTCCTCCAGCTTCTCGACCTGGGTGAACTGGGCGGTCTGCGCCATGAACTGGGCGCTGTCGGTCGGGTTGGTGGGGTCCTGGTACCGCAGCTGGGCGACCAGCAACTTCAGGAACGCGTCCTTGCCGAGGCTGCTGCCTCCGGTGGTGGGCGCCGACGCCGGGACGGCGCCGATCACCGTACCGATGGGGGTAGGTGGGATGACTGGCATTGCGACCTCCTGGTGGGTTGCCGGTGCGGCGCGGTCGAGCGGGCTCGTCAGGGGTCAGACACGGACATCGATCCCGGATCTGGTCCCGCTCACGCGCGATTCCGGGATTCGGAGCTCGGGGACCTCGCTCGGGTCGGGGTCCTCCAGCGCGGGGGACCGCTCGGGGAGCGGTCGGTTCTCGCGGGAGCGCTCGCCCCAACCCTGTTCCTGACCCACCCATTCCGGGCGCGGATGATCACCGGAATGCTGTCCTGCGCCGGCGTCCGCGGTGTCGACCTGGGTCGCCCCGACGGTGATGCCCGCCGATTCCAGCGCACGACGAAGGTCCGGCAGGGCGGCGCGCAGCGCATCCCGGGCCGCCTCCGAGCCACCGGCCAGCCGTAGATCGATCTGACCACCACTGAGCTCGACCTCGATCCGGACGGGACCGAGGGAGTCCGGTTGCAGTTCGACACTCATCCGGTGGGTGCCGTCGACGCCGGCTCGGTGCAAGGTGAACAGCGGGTTCGCCAGTTGCGCTGCGGTGGCGGCCGGTGCCGGGGTCTGGGCCGGTGCAGAACTCGATCCGGTCGCCGTGCCGGCGCCCGGCATCGGCAAGGCGAGGCCGTCGGTCGGCGTGGTCGCGGCGGTGGTGGCGGTGATGGCGGAGTTCGCGTCGACACTGCTCGCACGCACGGCGGCGGCGACTTCCGGTCGCAGTAGGACAGCGGACGGTGCTGTCGCGACCGGTGGTACCACGGTCATGAGTGCCGGTGCTCGCTGGAACTGCTCGGTGGCGCGCAGTTCCGTGGTGGCGGTCGTGAAGTCCGACCGCACCGCGGTGAGCTTCGGTAGCGCCAGGTTCAGGCCGGCATCCTGCAGGGCGCTCGCAAGGCGAACCGAAGCCGCCTCCGAACGACCGCCCGCGGACAACGCGGCCATGGCGCCGACACCGTTTCCGCCGGCGGGACCGGCGTTGGACACCGCCGCGGGCAGTACCCGCCGGATCGCGGATGGCGTCTGGTAGACCGGGGAGATCTCGACGTCATCGCCCGGCTTGGGCGCGTGGATCATGCGGCCGTTGCCGATGTAGATGCCGATGTGGTCGACCGGAGAGTTGAACGCCACCAGGTCGCCGGGGCGCGCCTTGTCCATCGAAGCCACCGCGGTGCCGGCCTTGGCCTGCTGCCAACTCACGCGCGGGAGTTCGACGCCGACCTTGCCGAAGACCAGCTGGATCAGACCCGAGCAGTCCAGCCCGGATGTCGGGTCGGTGCCGCCCCAGCGGTAGGGCACTCCCAGGTACTTCGTCGCCAGAGCAACCACCGCCGCCTCCTTCTCGCTGCCGGTCGCGCCGGTAGCGTCGAGGTCGGCCGGCACCTTGGCCGCGGCATTCTCTTCGTTCGCCGGCGCAGTGGCCCGCGCGAGCTCACCGGCGAAGTCGGCCCCGGCCGTAGGCGGCGCCGCGCCGAGTACGCCGCCCGGCGCGCCGGGAGTCATCGTCGTATTCATCACGAACCCGAAGCGGGAGGCGATCGCCGCCATCCGGCCGGCGATCTCGAGGGGGCCGATCACGGGGGTCCTTCCGCAGAGTCGATCGGGAGTCTCTCGCCGGTGGGGTCGTCGAGCTCGTCGGCGGTCCGAGGTCGGCGGTGTCGTGCCCCGGCGCGATCGTCGGCCGCGCGGGCCTCGGTCGCCTCCTGCCCGGCTCGCACCCGAGTGGCGTGGCGCTGGGCCAGGTCCTCCAGCCCCTCGCGTTCACGGCTGGCACGGCCCAGGACCTCGCGTGCCTCGTCGGCTCTGCGACTGCGCTCGTCGATCATTGCCTGGGTGGCTGCGACGTCCGCAGCCAGCGCCAGGGTCGTCGCGCGGATCGCGAGCCAGTGCGCGGCCGCGGCGGTGCCCGGCACTGGGCGTCCGTCCAGAACCGCCTGCCGACGGGCGTGATCGGTGACGGCATGGCGCAGGCTCGCCGCGGCCGCAGCAGCGTCGGCCTTGGCCATGTCCTCGCGGATGCGTCGCACCCGCAGCACGGTCGCCAACGGAAAGCGGATCATGATTCGCCCCCCAGATCCAGGCCGAGCAGAGCGCCGAGGCCGGCCCAGGCTGATGCGGCATCAGATACCTCGTCGAGGTCCTGGCGGAGGAACGCCTCGATCGGGCCGGCGAGCGCCTGCGCCCGGTCCACGAGCGGGTTCGTGCCGGGAACGTAGGCGCCGATCTCGATCAGCTCGCGGGCGTCGCGGTATGCAGCCAGCAGTCGCCGCAGCTCGCCCGCCGCGGCGCGCTGGGCGGGCGTGGTGATCGCACCGGTCACGCGGGACACCGAGTCGAGTACATCGATACTCGGGAAGTGTCCGGCGGTGGCCAGCGCACGGGTCAACGTGATGTGCCCGTCGAGGATCGAGCGAGCGGTGTCCCCGATCGGCTCGTTGTGGTCATCACCTTCGACGAGCACGGTGTAGACGCCCGTGATGCTTCCGACCTCGCCTGGTCCGGCCCGTTCCAGCAGTCGGGGCAGCAGCGCGAATACGCTCGGCGGGTATCCACGGGTCGCCGGCGGTTCCCCGGCGGACAGCCCGACCTCGCGCTGGGCGTAGGCCAGGCGGGTGAGGGAATCCATCAGCAGGACGACGTCCAGTCCCTGATCGCGCAGGTACTCCGCGATCCGGGTGGCGACGAACGGCGCGCGTAGCCGGACCATCGGCGGTTCGTCAGAGGTGGCGACGACCACCACCGACCGCGCCAGGCCCTCGGGCCCGAGGTCGTTCTCCAGGAACTCGCGGACCTCCCGGCCACGTTCGCCCACCAGGCAGATGACGCTGACCGCGGCCTCGGTCCCGCGAGTGATCATCGAGAGCAGGCTGGACTTGCCGACCCCGGAGCCGGCGAAGATGCCGATGCGCTGCCCGCGGCCCAGGGGCACCAGCGTGTCCAACGCGCGGACTCCGACGCTGAGCGGTTCGCACACCCGGCCGCGGTTGAGCGGGTGCGGCGCACGGCCGTCGACCCCCACCTGCGGAAGGTGTGCCAGCGAGGGTCCGCCGTCGATCGGGTGGCCCAACCCGTCCAGGACCCGTCCACGCAGCTCTGGTCCGATGCCGATCGTGAGTTCGCAGCCGGTACCCCGCACCGCAAGGCCCGCCCGGATACCGGTGGTGCGTCCCAGCGGCATGCAGGACAGCCTGCTGTGTCCCCGCTGGTCGTAGACCGCGACGACCTCGGCGGGGATCGGTCCGGCGTCGGTCTCGACGATCACCAGCTCGGCGACGGCGGCGGGGAGCCCGACCACATCGATCACCAGCCCGAGCACCCCGGTGACGGTGCCGGTGCGCCGTGGCGCCGCCGCCGCCAGCAGAGCCGGGGAGAGGACCTGCAGAGCCGCCCTCATGGGGTCAGCACCAAGGCTCGCACCCGAGCCAGCGCGGGGCCGATCTGGGCGTCGATGCGCCCGGCGTCACACTCCACCACCGCACCGCCGGCTTCCACCGCGGCGTCGGCGACCACCAACACGTCGCGACCGAGGTCGGTGGTGGTCACCAGGGCTGCACGGACCTGCTCGGCGTCACCGGGATGCAGTCGCACCGTCGCGGGGCGCCCACTCGGTGCGAGGTTCAATGCCCGGCGCAGGGCGTCCAACCCGGGTTCGGTCGCGACGCTGAGTTCGCGCCCGAGGAGCGTTTCGGTCAGGGTCAACGCCGCGTCGAGGATGCTGTCGCGGACGTCCGCGCAGGCAGGAACGACGCGGTTCTCCCAGGTGGTGGCGGCAGCATCCAGGGCGGTCAGCGCCTGGCGAAGCGCTGCCAGTGCCGCGGCCAACTCGGCGTCCCGCGACTGCTGCTGGGCGGCGATCTCGGCTGCTGCCGCGAGTTCGCCCGCACGCCGTCCCTGCGCCCAGCCCACGGCGTACCCCTGGGACTGCGCCGCCGTGCGCATTTCGCTGAGGCGCGCGGTCAGGACACTGGCCGGCCCGGGCAGTTCCTGGCCCCAGTCCGCCGCGAGGAAATCAGGAGATGAAGTCATCATCGGACTCCCGTCGCATCACCAGGTCGCCGGATTCCTCCAGTGCCCGGATGGCCTGCACGATCTTGGCCTGGGACTCCTCGACGGTGCGCAGCCGGACCGGGCCGAGCAGGTCGATCTCCTCGATCAGGGTCTCGCCCGCCCGCTCGGACATGTTCCGGGTGATCTTGTCCTTGACCTCGTCGTCGACGCCTTTGAGAGCGGTGGCCAAGGTGGCGGTGTCGATCTGACGTAGCACCAGCTGCACGCTGCGGTCGTCGAGACCGACGATGTCCTTGAACATGAACATGTGGCTGCGGATCTCATCGGCCAGCGCGGGGTCGCGACCTTCCAGACCTTCCAGGATCAGCTTCTCTGTCGAGCGGTCCGCGCGGCTGATGATGTCGACCAGCGGGGAGATCCCACCGACCTCGGAGAAGTCCGAGGACGCCAGGACCGAGAGCAGGCGGCGCTTGAGCGAGGCCTCGACGGCGGTGATGATCTCCGGTGACGTGCGGTCCATCACCGCGATGCGGTGCGCGACGTCGGCCTGCAACGCCGGCGACAGACCACCCAGGACCAGGGAGGCCGATTCGGCGCTCATGTGCGCGAGCACCAGCGCGATCGTCTGCGGGTGCTCGTCGCTGAGGTAGGACAGGATCTGGCGCGGGTCGGCCCGGTGCAGAAACTCGAAGGGGACCTCCTTCATCGACGCGGAGATCCGGTCGATGATGCCTTCGGCGCGTCCTTCGCCGAGCGCAGAGCTCAACAGCTCCTTCGCGTACCGGACTCCGCCCTGCAGCACGACCCGGCGCGCAGCGGCCATCTCACGGAACTCGGTGACCACCTGGTCGGCCAGGTCGGGATCGACGTGCTGCAGCCGCACGACCTCGGCCATGACGGCCTCGACCTCGACCTCGCGCATCTCGGAGAGGATCCGCGCGGAGTCCTGGCGCGGGACCTGCATGAGCAGGATCGCGGCCTTGGTCACGCCGGCCATGGCGGCGATATCGCTCATCGAGTCACCGCCGCGGCCAGACGCCGATGATGCCGCGTCCTCGCGGGGACCGATTCGGCGCCGATCATGAGCTCACTGCGTTCACTCATGAGGTGCGCCGGTCAGCGAGCCAACCGCGCAGCAACTGCGCGACCTCGTCGGGCTGGGCCTTGACCAGTTCACCGACGTCGTCGCGCGCCACCACGGCCGCCGAGGTCGGCAGTTCGCGGCGATCGGCACCGTCACCGCCACCGGCCGAGACCAGCTCGCGACGGTCGGCGTCGGCAAGGGCCCGTTGCAGGGACTCGATCTCCGCGCGGTCCGTCGCCACTCGGGACGCGCCCTTGAGGCTGCGCCGCAGGAACAGCCCGATCAACAGCATGGCGATCGCGATACCGAGCCATTTCAGCCCGGAGGTGATCATGGAGGTGCGCGCGGCGGCGGCGTCGGCCTTCTTGGCCGCCTCCAGCTCCTCGGCTGCCGAGGCCAGCGCGGTGGTGTCGAAAGGCATCGAGTCGACGACCACGGTGTCGCCCCGGTCAGCATTCAGCCCCACGGCGGAGGAGACCAAGGCCTCGATCTGAGAGGCGTTTACCTTGGCCGCGGTGGTCTGGTCGAGCAGGACGGCGACGTTCAGCTTGCGCACCGCACCCGGCGCGGACGAGCGCTCCTCGACGACGCGGTCCAGCGCGTTGTTCTGGGTCGCACTGGTTTTCTCGTACTCCCCGGTGCCGCCGGCGCCACCCGGCACGGCGATGTTGTCCGGGCCGAGCACACCGCCGGTGGGCGTGCCGGAGCCGGTGAAGGTCTCCGTCGTCGTGCTGCCGGCGATCGGCTTGGTCGCGGAGTCGGTGAACTTCTCCGTCGTGGTCTTGGTCTGGTCGAAATCCAGGTCGGCGGTCAGTCGCACCTCGGAGTGCCCGGATCCGACGACCCGGTCGATCATCGCCTGCAGCGAGAGTGCGACGCGGGTCTCGTAGTCGCGGGTCTGCTGCGCGCGAGTCTCCGCGGCGGCACCGCCGCTCGGGTCGTTGCCCGCGGAGAGCACCCGGCCGCTCGCATCGGCAACGGTGACTGCGGCCGGCTCCATCCCTTCGACGGCGGAGGAGACCAGGTTGACCACGGCCTGCACCTGAGCACCGCTCAGATCACGCCCGGGTGCGGTGGCCACCAGCACCGAGGCCTTGGGCTTGTCGCTGGTGCGGGTGAATACACCCTTCTCCGGTAGCGCCAGGTGCACCACCGCGGTGGATACCCCGTCGATTCCCTTGACCGTGGCCGCGAGCTCGCCCTCCAGTGCGCGGCGGTAGGCGACCTGCTGCTGGAACTTCGAGGTCGTGATGCCCTGCTTGTCCAGCAGTCCCCAGCCCGTCGAGCCCCCCGTGGGCGCGAGGCCCTTGCCGCTCATGGCGAGGCGGGTGTCGTACACCGCGGACTGCGGCACCAGGATCGTCGTGCCGCCCTCGGTCAGCTGGTAGGGCGTGCCGGCTGAATTGAGTTGGTCGACGATTGCGCTGGCATCGGCCGCGACCAGATCGGTGAACAGCGGTGCGAAGGTGGGCTTGGTCGCCCATCCGGTGAACAGGTAGCCGCCCACCAGCACGGCGACGACCGCGACGGCGGCGACGACCTTCTGGGTGGCAGTCATGGCCGCAACGGTGCGGCGACCTCGATCAAGGGCCGGTGACATGGCCATCAGAGGGGCATTCGCATGATGTCGTTGAAGGCCTCGACGGCCTTGTTGCGGATTGCCACGGTGAGCTCGGTGGCCAACTGGGCCTGCGTCGCGGCAATCGTGTAGTCGTGGACGTCGGTGAGCTCACCGGTGGCCGCCTGGACCGCGAGCCCGTCGGCCTTGTGCTGGGCGGCGGCCACCGACTCAAGCCCGGCACCGAGCATCGAGGCGAAGGACTCGCCTGCGGCCTGCGTCCCGGACGGCGCGATACCGGCCGCGCTCGGCGCAATGATCGGATTGATTGCCGTGAACCCGATGGGGGCGATGGTCATGAGGTCAGCGTCCGATCTGGATAGCGGCCGCGTAGGCGTCCTTGGCCCGGTCCACCACGGCCAGGCTTGCCTGGTATCCGCGTTGAGCCATCATCAGTTGGGTCATCTGAGCGGCGAGGTCGATCTCGGGGTAGCGCACGTATCCGGCCTCGTCGGCGAGCGGGTGCCCGGGTTCGAAGACCAGGCGCCCCACCGCATCGCCCTGGGCGATCCCGGCGACCTCGACGCCGCCGGTGCCGCTGCCGTAGTCGACCGAGCGGGCGATGACGAACTTCGCCCGGAAGGCCTCCGAATCCGTCGGGCGCACCGTGTTGACGTTGGCGATGTTGTCCGCGATGGCATCGAGCCACTTGCGGTGCACGGTGACACCCGAGCCGGCGATGCCGAATGCTCCGAAAAGGCCCATGTCACTGGGTCCGCATCGAGGTGCGCAGCACGGAGAACTCGTGGTCGGCGGCGCGCAGCATCAGCGAGTAACGCAGGCCGGTGTCGACGTTGAGCAGCGTCTCGCGGTCCAGGTTGACGTTGTTCCCGTCGGTGCGAGTGGGCTCGAGCGAGCGGGCCACGGTGTGCTCCACCCGGCCGGTGCCGCCGGCGGTGAGTGCCGAGCTCAGGGCGTTCTCGAACTCCACCCGTCCGGCCAGGAAGCCTGGGGTGTTGATGTTGGCAATGTTGTCGGCAACGACGCGCTGGCGCGCGGCCAAACCGGACAGCGCACTACGGATCGCCGTCATCGCGGGGTCGTCGAACACGGACTCGCTCCCAGGTGATGCGGTGGGGTCGCCGATCCGTGGCGTGAGGCGAGCCATCCTGGCTCGGGTTCCTTGTCGGCAGCGCAGCTCGGGACATGAGCCGTGGGCCCGAGGTCTGCGAGCCGCGCGGTGAGGTTCTGCAGCCGGCCTGCACAAGGGGATGACCTCCCGTTTGGCCGGCCATTCAGGTCGGCAAGATCAGGACCAAGGGCCCTGTGCGGAAGACTTCCGGCGGCGTTTGATGGGTGGTGCCGGTGGCGGCCGGCCGGTCCCCTTGTGGCGGGCGCGCGAAAGCAGGGCCCGGGTCTCGCGACAAGACCCGGGCCCCTTCCGTGGGGGAGGTCGGTGATGGTCGCGACCGTGTGGCGCCCGCAATCGCGCCGCCCCTCTACCGTGGACCTGTGATGGCGGACCAGCGTGGGACACCTGGCGATGGCCACGGATCCGGCCACCCCTACGGGGCGGTCTCACCCCGCCTCGAGCTCGACCAGTTGCTCGGCCAACTCGTTGAGCGTGCCCGTGACGTCCGCGCAGCGCACCATCGACTGCAGGGCCTGCTGGAGGCCAATTCGGCGATCATCGGTGACCTCTCGCTCACTGTGGTGCTGCGCCGCATCGTCGAGGCGGCCTGTGGCCTCGTGCAGGCCGGCTACGGCGCTCTCGGAGTGCTGGCACCCGGTGGTGGCCTCGCGGAGTTCATCCACGTCGGCATGGATGCCGGTGCCGTGGCCCGGATCGGGCGCCTGCCCACGGGCGGGGGCCTGTTGGGTGCACTGATCGATGACCCCCGCCCGATCCGCCTCGCCAAGATCGGGTCCGACGCCCGCTCGGTCGGCTTTCCCGCCGGCCATCCCCCGATGTCGAGCTTTCTCGGTGTGCCGATCCGCGTGCGTGACGAGGTGTTCGGCAACCTCTACCTCTCCGAATCCGCCGCCGGTGAGTTCAGTGCCGAGGATGAGCAGATGGTGATCGCCCTGGCCGCGACGGCCGGTGTGGTCATCGAGAATGCCCGGCTCTTCGAGGCCGCTCAGCGTCGGCAGCGCTGGCTGGAGTCCTCGGTGCAGATCACCAGGGACCTGATCTCGCCGAGCGCGGGTGATCCGCTGATCCGCATCGCCGAGGGCGCGCGGGCGATCGCCGACGCGGACATCGCGACCGTCGTACTGCCGGGCACGTCGGCGGGGGAGTTGCGTATCGAGGTCGCTGCGGGTGCCCGCGCCCAGGCGCTCAGCGGTGTGGTGTTCCCGATGCAGGGCACCCTCGCTGAGGCGGTCTTCGCCAAGCGCATTCCGATCCTGCTTGCCGACGCCGGCGCGTCAGGGTCCTACACGGTGCACCTGCGCTCGGCGCTCGATGTCGGCCCGGTGATGGCGGCGCCGTTGCTCGGCGCGGACGGCATCCGCGGTGTGCTCACCCTGGGTCGCCTGTCCGGGCGCGCGATCTTCGATGCCGAGGACCTCAACCTCGCCACCAGCTTCGCCAACCACGCCGCGCTGGCCCTCGAGCTGGTCGACGCCCGAACCGACCATCAGCGTATGGAACTGCTGGAGGACCGCGATCGCATCGCGCGCGATCTGCACGACCACGTCATCGCGCGGTTGTTCGCCGCAGGGATGTCCCTGCAGGCCGTGGCCGTCGGCCTGGACGGCGACGAACGCGGGCGCCGGGTTGCCGAGGTGGTCGAGGACCTTGACGCGACGATGTCGGCGATCCGCACCTCGATCTTCGGGCTGCGCGGCGCCCTCGGCCCCGGCGGCGGCCCCTCGCTGCGTGAGCGGATTCTGGAGGTGGTCGGTGAGGTGACCCCACTGTTGTCCCGCCCGCCCACCGTGCACTTCAGTGGCCCCACGGACACCGGCGCCGACGAGGAGATCGTCGCGGACCTGGTCGCGGTCGCCCGCGAGTCGTTGACGAACGTCGCGCGTCATGCGGGCGCCGACCGGGTCGAGCTTCGGTTGGATGCGCGCTCGAACACGCTCACTCTCGAGGTGCTCGACGATGGCGTTGGGCTCGGCGCGAACACCCGGCGCAGCGGGCTGGCCAACCTGCGTCGACGCGCGCAGAGCAGGGGAGGGCAGTTCGAGGTGGGCCCGGCACCTGCGGGACACTGCCCGAACAACAGGGAAGGGACGCATCTGCGATGGACGATTCCGCTGCGCTGAGCTCACCTGGGGACGAGGAGGGCGTGGAGAAGATCACCGTCTTCCTCCTCGACGATCACGAGATCGTGCGACGGGGCATCGCCGACCTGCTCGGGTCGGCCCCGGACATCGAGGTGGTCGGGGATGCCGGGACTGCGGCGCAGGCCCTCGCGCGAATCACGGCACTGCGCCCCCACGTGGCGGTGCTCGACGCCCGCCTGCCCGACGGCAGCGGCATCGACGTGTGCCGCGACATCCGCTCCGCACTGCCGGGCACGCGGTGCCTGATCCTCACCAGCTACGACGACAACGATGCCCTGTTCGCCGCGGTGATGGCCGGTGCGTCGGGGTATCTGCTCAAGGAGATTCGTGGTTCAGGCCTGCTCGACGCGATCCGCCAGGTCGCGGCGGGTAAGTCCTTGCTCGACCCTGCGGTCACCGGCCGCCTGCTGGATCGCCTGCGCGACGGCGCTCCGACCGACCCTCGCCTGGCCTCATTGACCGAGCGCGAGCGGGAGATCCTCGCGCTGATCGCCGATGGGATGACGAATCGTCAGATCGGAGAACGGTTGTTCCTGGCGGAGAAGACGGTGAAGAACTACGTCTCGACCATGTTGGCCAAGCTCGGCATGGAGCGGCGCACCCAGGCTGCGGTGTTCGGTGCCGAAGTCAAGCGCCCGAGCAACTGACTCAGGTGACTCGCCGAAACACCGCGGGTGAAGTGCTGCACGCAGGCCCAGGGTCTGCGGTCGTCCTCGCGGCTGTGTTCCACTAGCGCGAAGTCGAGACCTGGACCCGATCACGCAGCCGGGGCAGTTCGCCGATGTCAGTGGCCACGCCCGATGCGGCGCACTATCCCCCATCGTGACGACCTAGGGGAATCCGAAACCAGGTGTGGGGCCGCGGTGCGCACCATGGCGACGACCTGCGCCGCGCGGGGGTTCACCAGCACCTCCTCGCCGAGGCGGATCGTCGGGACGGTCTCGTTGCCGCCGGCCCACTGGCGGACGAAGGCAGCCGCTGTCGGGTCCTGACGGATGTCGATCTCGTCGAAGCCGACCCCGGCCTTGCGCAGCCCCCGACGTAGCGACACGCAGAACGGGCACCCGGGACGGGTGTACATCTGCACTCGCAGATCTGGGCTGCTCATGGCTGTTGCCTTCCCGGTCGATCGTCCCTCAGATGAACAGCGTGATGTCAGCGTCGGCGGCAATCGCCAGGAAACTCGCGGCGCCCATCGTCGGTCCGAGGCCGTCGATCATGTCCTCGCGGGTGAGCCCGTACAGATCCATGGAGGTCTGGCACGGGTGGATCCGCACGCCGAGTTCGAGTGCGGTGGCGAGCAGTTCGGCCGGGTCGGGCATCTGGTGCCGGCGGGCGAGCCTGCGCACCATCCGGGTTCCGAAGCCACCTGCGTGCAGCTTGCCGAGGCGCAGATGCGAGACCCCGCCGCGATCCAGCAGCGACACACCCTTCTGCGCCCACCCTGGGCCAGTGACCCGGCGCTCGTCGCGCTGCAGCACGCGCAGACCCCAGAAGGTGGCGAAGACGTCGACCTGCATTCCGGAGGCCGCGCCGGTGGTGGCCAGGATCAGCGTCGGCCACACGCGGTCGAGGTCGTTGCTCCAGCAGACGATCGCGAGTGACTTGGTGTCAGGCCCGATGTCCGCGGCAGCGCCGGCAGCGATCTCGTTCAGTTCTTCGACAGCCGGGTGACGGCGGCGTCGATGTCGCACGAACGCCCGCGGTTGTACGGCAGCTTGCCGAGCATGATGCCCATCATGCAGGTGTTGGTGACCGCGGCGAAGACCAGCCCGAAGCCGATGGCGCCAGAGAAGAAGCGGGCCGGCGGCCAGGCGATCGAGACCAGGATGCCGACGAGCACGAGCAGGCCGGCGACGAAGCGAACCTGGCGTTCCAACGTCCACCGACTGCTGTTGGCGGCGGTGGTCTCGCCGCCGCAGCCGGACCAGGCATTCATGCCACCGGTCAGGACCACGGCGCCGGGGAGGTCGGCGCCGCTCAGGTGTCCGCGGGCCATCTCGGCGCGCGTGCCGCCCTGGCAGATCAGCACGACCTCGGCGCTGCCGGCGCCGATCTTGTCGGCCAGGCCCTTGACCCGGTCCAACGGGATGTTCTCCGCGCCGGGGATGTGCCCGGAATCGAACTCACCCGGCGTACGCACGTCGATGAGCTTGACGGGGCTGCCCGCGGCGATCAGCTGGCGCAGATCAGCGGTGGAGATGGCGGCGGCGGTTCGGCCGGCGGCGGTCTCGGTCATCGGTGTGCTCCCTCGTGCGTGCGTCGGATCAGGGTACGTGTTCGTCATACCTGGGGAACAGTATGTCCGTACATTTTATTTCTCGACAAGGAGTGCTTGTGGACCCGCTCGGACGGAATGTATTGTACGTACAATTGGTTGCCCGGGACAACGACCCGATGCACGGAGGCGCGCGATGATCCTGGACCAGTACTACCTGCCCTGTCTCTCTCAGGCCTCGTACCTGATTGCGGACCCGGTCAGTAAACGCGCGGTCGTCATTGACCCCCGCCGGGACGTCCAGGAGTACGTGGACGACGCCGTAGAGCAGGGACTGAGCATCGGCCTCGTCGTGCTCACCCACGTGCACGCGGACTTCATCCCCGGCCACACCGAGCTGGCGGCCCGCACCGGCGCCGAGATCGGCATGAGTGAGGTCGCTCCGGTCGCCTTCCCGATCCGCCAGCTGCACGACGGCGAGCGCATCCACCTGGGTGACCCCACCTCCGGCGTGACCTTGCAGATCCTCGCCACCCCGGGCCACACGCCGGAGTCGATCACCATCGCCGTCTACGAGCGGGGGGACGACGTCGCTCCGCACGCGATCGTCACCGGCGACACGCTCTTTCTCGGCGATGTCGGCCGCCCCGACCTGCTGGGTGCAGCGGGCCGGACCTCGGAAGAGATGGCCCGCGAGCTCTACCAGTCGCTACGCACCAAGATCATGCCGCTGCCGGATGAGGTCCTGGTCTACCCCGGGCACGGCGCCGGGAGTGCCTGCGGGAAGTCCTTGTCCACCGACACCGTCTCCACCCTGGGCGAACAACGCCGCACCAACTATGCGCTCGCCCCGATGAGCGAGGACGACTTCGTCGAGGTCGTCACCCACGGCCTGGGCGCTCCGCCCGCGTACTTCCTCGACGAGGTGCGGCTGAACAAGGTCGGCCACGTTCCCTTCGATCCCGCCATCCCCGTTCAGGAGATTGACGTCGTCACCGCGGTGCGTCGCCAGGAGAATGGGTACCTGCTTCTGGATGTCCGCGACGACCAAGGCTTCGCGGCCGGGCACATCAAGGGTTCGATCAACGTCGGCCTCTCCGGTCGCTTCGCGGAGTACGCCGCCGCGATGCACGCCACGGAACAGCCGGTGATCCTGGTCGGTGACGCCGAGCAGTGCCACGAGGCCCGGCTACGACTGGCCCGGGTCGGCATCGACCAGGTCACTGCCCAGGTCAGTGACCTGCGCGAGATCGAGCTCAATCCCGACCTCGCGGCGGTCTCCAGCCGACTGACGGCGGCTCAGGCCGCCGAGCGCCTGGTTGCCGGGGACGTTCAGGTCGTGGACGTGCGTGCGCCCGGCGAGCACGCCGGCGGCGCGCTGCCCGGTGCGGTCAACGTGTGCGTGACCCGGCTGCGGACCCGGCTGGGCGAGCTGGACCCGGAAAAACCGACGATCGTGCATTGCGCGGGCGGCTACCGCTCCATCGCCGCCGCCAGCCTGCTGGAGGCCAACGGCTTCACCGATGTCTCCGATGTGCTCGGTGGCTACGGTGCCTGGACCGCGCGCAACGCCGTCGCCTGATGCGTTACGGCTTCGCGATCGACCAGCGCACGTGCATCGGGTGCCATGCCTGCACGGTCGCCTGCAAGACCGAGCACGAAGTGCCGGTGGGTCAGTTCCGGACCTGGGTGAAATATGTGGACTCCGGTGAGTTTCCGAACACCACCCGCGACTTCGGCGTGATGCGCTGCAACCACTGCTCTGACGCGCCCTGCGTGAAGATCTGCCCGACCAAGGCGCTCTACACGCGCAAGGACGGCATCGTCGACTTCGACAACGAGCGCTGCATCGGCTGCAAGAGCTGCATGCAGGCCTGCCCCTACGACGCGATCTACATCGACAAGAACACCAACACCGCAGCCAAGTGCAACTTCTGCGCGCACCGCATCGACGAGGGGTACGAGCCGGCCTGCGTCGTGGTCTGCCCGACGCACTCCATCTGGGTCGGTGACCTCGCCGATCCCACGACCGGTATCGCGAAGTTGATTGCGGCCGACCCCGTCATGGTCCGCGCTCCGGAACAGAACACCGGACCGAACGTGTTCTACCTCGGCGCCGACCGCGCGGTCCTGGACCCGCTGGCCGCGCCGGTGGACAAGACCTACATCTACTCCTCGCCGGACGCGCACCGCGCCGCGATCTCTGCGCACCTGCCCCGCGATCCGGCGACCGGCGCCCGGACCACGCTGAACACCCCGCATCCGCGGCCCTGGGGCTGGCGGGTCATCACCTATCTGTGGACCAAGGGCGTCGGCGCTGGTGCGCTGCTGGTGGCCGCGCTCGCGGTACTCCTGGACGTCGACCTCGGCCGCCATACGAGCATTGGCGCCCCGCTCATCGGTCTGCTCGCTGTCGCGGTCACCGGCGGACTGCTCGTCGCCGACCTCAAGCGGCCCGAACGCTTCTACTACATCTTTACCCTCGCCAACCGGCGCTCCTGGCTCTTCCTCGGTTCGGTCGCCCTCGCAGCCTTCGGCGCCGTGACCACGGCGTGGTTGGGCGCCGGCATCCTGGCCGAAAACGACGTCGGCTGGGCCCGCGACGCGATCGACGTGCTCGCCGTCCTCGCGGTCCCCACCGCCGTTATGGCTGCCGGTTACACCGCGTTCCTCTTCGCCCAGGCCGAGGGTCGCGACCTGTGGCAGTCGCCGCTGCTGTTCGGGCACCTGATCGCGCAGGCTGTGATGGTCGGGGCGGGGTTGCTAGCAGCCGTCGGCGAGGGTGAGCCGTTGGTCGTGCGGTGCATGGTCCTTGCCACCGTGCTCCACGTCGCGTTCGCGATCGTCGAGTTCTACGGCGCGCACCGGACGAAGGGCGCCACCGCGGCCGCGCACCTGGTCACGCACGGCCCCTACAAGAACCTGTTCCGAGGCTCGCTCGCTCTCGCCTTCGCCGCGGCGTTGCTTGCCTCGTTCTCCTGGGGCGGGGAGCACCTGGCCGCCGCAGCCTTCGCCGGCGTCGCCGTTCAGTTCGCGTTGCTCATGTACGAAACCGTGTTCGTCCGCGCCGGACAGGATGTGCCACTGTCATGAGAGAGCGAAGCGATGCACATGACGATGTCACCGTCATGACCACCACCCCGGAACGTCCCGTGACGGACCTGCATGCGACCTCGCACCCGATGCCGGGCGAGCGTACCCACGAGAACCTGCGCAACTACCCGCCGGTGGAGAACTGGGACCACCACATCGAGTACGACGCCAAGGCGCACCCGCGCAAGGTCCCGCACGAGTACATGCTGGTCCCGACGACGTGCTTCAACTGCGAGTCCGCGTGCGGGTTACTGGCGTACGTCGACAAGAGTGACCTGAGCATCAAGAAGGTCGAGGGCAACCCCGCGCACCCCGGTTCGCGGGGGCGCAACTGCGCCAAGGGTCCGGCGACGATCAATCAGATCAACGATCCCGAGCGGATCCTGCACCCCCTCAAGCGCACCGGCGAACGCGGCGGTGGGCAGTGGGCGCAGGTCTCCTGGGACGAGGCGTTGGACGACATCGCCGGTCGGATCCGCACGGCCATCTCCGAGGGCCGCAACAACGAGGTGGCCTACCACGTGGGTCGCCCCGGCGAGGACGGCTTCGCCGAGCGGGTGCTGCAGGCCTGGGACGTCGACGGGCACAACAGCCACACGCAGGTCTGCTCCTCCGGGGCGCGCCTGGGTCAGGCACTGTGGGGCGGCTACGACCGCCCGTCCCCGGACCATGCGCACGCCAAGGTGATCCTGCTGTTCTCCAGCCACCTGGAGACCGGGCACTACTTCAACCCGCACGCCCAGCGGATCATGGAGGGCAAGCAGGGCGGCGCCAAGCTGATCGTCGTCGACCCGCGGCTGTCCAACACCGCCTCCCATGCCGATGTCTGGGTCTCCCCGTGGCCGGGCAGTGAGGCGGCGATGCTGTTGGCGATCGCCAGCCATCTACTGAATACTCGTCAGATCGACCAGACGTTCCTGCGCCGCTGGCTTAACTGGGACGTCTACCTGGCGAATCGGCACCCCAACGTGGAGCGCACCTTCGAGGCCTTCCTCGACGCGTTGGAGGCAGACTACGCCGAGTACACCTTCGAGTTCGCGGCCGCCGAGGCCCAGGTCCCCGTCGAGCAGATCAAGGCGATGGCCGAGCTCGTGGCCGCCTGCGAAGGCCGTCTGGCCGCGCACATCTGGCGCAGCGCCGCCGCCGGAAATTACGGCGGCTGGCAGGTCGCCCGCTCGCTGTGGTTCGTGCTGGCGCTCACCGGCTCGATCGGCACCGAGGGCGGCACGGCGCCCAATGGCTGGAACAAGTTCATTCCGCACGGCCCGGACGTGCCGGCGCATGAGCACTGGAACCCGATGACGTGGCCGGCGGAGTACCCGCTGAGTTGCAACGAGATGTCGATCCTGCTCCCGCACTTCATGCGCGAGGGCCGCGGCAAGATGGACGTCTACTTCTCCCGCGTCTTCAACCCGATCTGGACCTATCCCGACGGGTTCTCCTGGATGCGTGCGATGACGGACTCGGAGATGATGGGGTGTCATATCGCGCTGACGCCGACCTGGTCGGAGACCGCGGAGTTCGCCGACTACGTGCTGCCCGTCGGGCATTCCACCGAGCGCCACGACACCCAGTCCTACGAGACGCACGCGTCCAAGTGGCTTGGCTTTCGCCAGCCGGTGCGCCGCGTCGCGATGGAGAAACTGGGTATCCCGTTCACCGACACCCGCGACGCCAACCCTGGCCAGGTGTGGGAGGAGAACGAGCTGTGGTTCGAGCTCTCCTGGCGCATCGACCCGGATGGGTCGATGGGGATTCGCCAGCACTTCGAGTCCCCCTATGCGGCGGGGCAAAAGATCACCGTGGATGACTTCTACCGCTGGATCTTCGAGAACCGCGTCCCCGGTCTACAGGACAAGGCAGACGCCGAGGGCCTGACGCCGCTGGCATACATGCGCAAGTACGGCGTGGTCGAGGTCGCGGACAAGCTCTACCGTCAGGACGAACGCCCGCTCACCGCGGCCGAACTCGACGGCGCCGTCGCGGACGAGCGCGGTGTGCTGCGCAAGCCGACCACGATGGACTCGGTCCCGCCGTTGGTGGGTGAGGCCGGCGCCGTCGGCCTGGTCCACGAAGACGGCTCGGTCACCGCCGGTTGGCTCACTCCGTCGCGCAAGCTGGAGGTCTACTCCGAGACCATGCGCGACTGGGGCTGGGAGGAGCAGGCGACGCCGGGCTATATCCGCTCCCATATCGCCGCCGACCAGATCGACCTGCCGGCCGGCGACCTCGTGCTGATTCCCACGTTCCGCCTGCCCACGCTGATTCACACCCGTTCCGGCAACGCAAAGTACCTCAATGAGATCAGCAACACCCATCCGCTCTGGCTCAATGTCGACGACGCCGCCCGCCATGGCCTGGCGACCGGCGACCTGGTTCGGCTCAACACGAGCATCGGCTACTTCGTGCCGCGGGTCTGGGCCACCGAGGCGATCCGCCCCGGCGTGTGCGCGCTCAGCCATCACATGGGTCGCTGGCGCCTGCACGACACCGAAGGCAGCCGCTGGGTGCAGGGCCTGGTCGGCATCACGCACCCGGACGGACCGGACTCGTTCATGCTCCGGTACAAGGGCGGCATCGAGCCGTTTGAATCCGAGGACCCGGACTCCTCCCGCATCTGGTGGACCGACCCGGGAGTGCACCAGAACCTGGCCTTCGCCGTCCAACCTGACCCCTGGTCAGGGATGCAGTGCTGGCTGCAGAAGGTGCGCATGGAAAAGGCCCGCGCCACCGACCAGTACGGCGACGTCTACGTCGACACCGCGCGCTCGATGGTGATGTACCGCGAGTGGCTGGCCAAGACCAAGGCGACGCTCGGCCCGGGCGGCCAGCGCCGCCCGGAATTCTTCATGCGCCCGGTCAAGCCCAAGCGTCGCGCCTTCTACGTGGACCCGCAATGAGGACCCCATCTTCTGCCCGCGTGTGCGGCTACTCCGCGCCGGCGATAGCCCCACACGTGCGCAGAGGTTTCGCCAGGACGGGTGCGGCGTGAGCGTTCTGGGTGTGCGCTCTCGCTCCAGCATCGACCTCGCGGCCGCCCGCGTTCGGGTCGGCGCTGTCGTGGATCCGGAGATCGGCCGACCGATCAGCGAGCTCGGGATGGTCGGGGACATCACCGCGGACCGCCGGGGCGTCGTCACCGTGACGGTGCGCCTGACGACCACCACCTGCCCGCTAGTCGAGGTGTTCCGGGTCCGCGTGATGGAGGCGCTGCGCGGCCTGGACGGAGTCACCGACGTCGCGGTGGCCTACGAAGAAATGACGGCACGCGAGCGCGCCGACCTCGCAACGATGCTGCGCGGCACCGCGCCATCCCTGACCAACAACCTCGGCCTACGCACCCGGATTTACGCTGTCGCCAGCGGTAAGGGCGGCGTCGGCAAGTCCACCGTGACGGCGAACCTCGCCGCGTCCCTCGCTGCCGCCGGAGAGAAGGTCGGGATCCTGGACGCCGACGTTTACGGCTATTCGATCCCGACGCTCTTTGGCGTCGCCCACGAGAACCCGGTCGTCGTCGGCGGGCTGATGATGCCGGTGCGCTCACACGGCGTCGCGCTGATGTCGATGGGTTTCCTGGTCCCCGAGGGTGCGCCGGTCGTGTGGCGCGGCCCGATGCTGCACAAGGCCCTGGAACAGTTCCTCGTCGACGTGCACTGGGGGGAGCTCGACGTCCTGCTCCTCGACCTGCCCCCGGGCACGGGCGATATCCAGCTCAGCCTGCTCGAGCTCATCCCGTCGGCAGCCCTGCTCGCCGTCACGACACCGCAGCCCGCGGCCCAGGGCGTCGCCGCCCGGGTGGTCGCGATGGCCAAGGATTCGCACATGGGAATTGCCGGGGTCATCGAGAACATGAGCGCGCTCGCCTGCTCGCACTGCGGCGAACACACTGACCTGTTCGGCTCCGGGGGCGGCGCCGCACTTGCGCAGACCGCCGGTGCCCCGCTGCTCGGTCAGGTCCCGCTTGACCGCTCCCTACGAATCGCAGGCGACGCCGGCACACCGGTCGTCCTGGCGCAACCTGACGCGCACTCGGCCCAGGAGCTCGCCGCGATCGCCGCCCGGCTCCCTGTCGTCCGGCGCTCGCTGGCCGGCCGTGCGCTCCCGCTCACAGTCGCCTGACGAATCATCAGAGCCGGAGCAACATACGCAGCACGCGCTCAATTCCGTGTACCGCCGACACGTCCGCGTGGCCGAGGCGATGCAGAAGTCGCCCGGTACTCATCGTCCGGACCTGCTCACCTTGGACGTAGCTGGTCTCGTCGAGCCCGGAGCTTCCTGGCTCGACCTCCACATGGGTGGGGTAGCCGCGCTTCGTCCGCGTGATGGGGCAGGCGATCATCAGGCCGTGCTGATTCGCGCGGTCGTCGGACACCACCAAGGCAGGTCGGGCGGCACCGGCCTCGTGGCCGATCGGATCGCCGAAATCCGCGAGCCAGATCTCACCGCGCCGCGGATCAGGCATCGGTGAGACCGTCGCGCAGCGTGCGGTCCCACAGTGTGACCTCGACGGCGACCTCGGGATCGAGGCCGCGTTTGGCCTCCTTGTCGACCGCCTTGCGGTAGTCGTCGAAGAACAGCGCGCGCTCGTACTCGTCGAGCGCGGCGCCCACCACCTGATCGGCGGTCTGCGCCGTCGCGGCACCGAGCGCGTTGATGCGGTCGCGCGTCGGCTCCGAAACCTTCACTGTCGTCGCCATAAAGCGAGTATACCAATCGACTGTTAATCGGTATACCTTAGCCGCGGTTCGCCCGCCAGTACAGCCGCACCGCCAGCGGAGCCGTGATCGCGATGATCGCGACCATCCAGATGCAGGTGTAGGCCGTCGAGTGCTGGATCGGCCACGCCGCGTCCGGCGCCGGGATGCCGCCCGGGTTGTGGAAGTGCACCCGCAACGCCTCCGACAGCGTCGTGACCGGGTTCCACTCGGCGAAGGTCTTCAGGGCCCCGGGCAAGGTGTCCACCGGGACGAACGTGCTCGCTGCGAACGTGATCGGGAAGATCACCACGAACGAGACCCCCTGCACAGCCTCGATCGAACTCAAGGCGCTGCCGAGCAGCACCCCGACCCAGATCATCGCGAATGAGAACCCGACCATCAGCCCGTAGGCGATCAGGGTGTCGGTGAACCCGCCGCGGATTCGCCAGCCGACCACCGCCCCGGTCACCGACATGAACGCGATCGGGATGAAACAGCGCGCCAGCGAGGTGAGGGCATGTCCGACGAGCACCGCCGACGGTGCGATCGGCATCGAGTGGAAGCGCTCGATCGCGCCGTTGTTGCGGTCGTTGCACAGCGCCACTGCGACGCCGAAGCAGCCGAAGATAATGGTCTGGGCGAAGATCCCGCCCATCAGGAATTCCTTGTAGTCCCCGCCGCCGGGCACCGCGATCGCGCCACCGAAGACGTAGGCGAACAGCAGCACGAACATCACCGGCTGGATGGTCGCGTCCGAGAGGGCCTCGGGCTGGCGGCGCAGGTGCACCAGGCCCCGGCGGGCGATCACCAACGAGTCACCGACCAGCGTGGACTTGCGACGCGGCCGCACCGGCGCCGCGGCCGTGGTGCTCATGGGGCAACCTCGCTAGCGCTCGGCCACCCCATGAGCGACAGTGCACTGTCCTTGTCGACTCGCTCGCTGCGCTCGCTCATGTGGGTTCCTTCACGAGGTCGGCGGGTTTGCCGGTCAACGCGAGGAACGCGTCATCGAGGGTGGGTTGACGCAGCCCGAGGTCCTCCACCGCGATCCCGCTCACCTGCAAGGAACTCGCCAGCGCTGCGACGGCCGCGACCCCGGAGTTCACCGGTGCGCTCACTGTGCGGGTCTCGCGCGCCACCAGCGCGGCCGTGCCGGTGATGCGCTCCATCAACTCGGCCACGGCGGGAAGGTCCTCGACCGAGACGGTGACGACGTGCAGTTGGTCGCCGCCGACCTGGCGCTTGAGGGTGCGCGAATCCCCGCGCGCGATCACCTTGCCGTGGTCGACCATCACGATCTCGTCCGCGAGGCGGTCCGCCTCCTCCAGGTACTGCGTGGTCAGCAGGATCGTCGCTCCGCCGGCCACCAGGACATCGAGGACTTCCCACAGTTCGTTGCGGGCCCGCGGGTCCAGCCCGGTCGTGGGTTCGTCCAGGAAGAGCACGGCCGGCTCTCCGACGAGGGTGGCGGCCAGGTCCAGGCGGCGCCGCATGCCGCCGGAGTACTTGTCCGCGCGCTGCTTGGCAGCGTCGGTCAACGAGAACTGCTCGAGCAGTTGGGTTGCCCGGGTCTTGGCCGCGCGGCGGCCCAGGTGGCGCAACTCGCCGATCATCACCAGGTTCTCGAAACCGGTGAGCTTGCCGTCGACCGTCGCGTCCTGCGCGGCCAACCCCAGACATTCCCGGACCCCGATCGGGTCGATCGCCGCGTCGATCCCGGCGACCCGGACGGTGCCCGAATCTGCCCTGGTCAGCGTGGTCAGAATGCGTACGGCCGTGGTCTTGCCCGCGCCGTTGGGTCCGAGCAAACCGCACACCTGGCCGCGGGGCACCTCCAGGTCGACGCCGTCCAGGGCGAGCTTGTCGCCATAGCGTTTGACCAACGCTCGGGCCTCGATCGCCAGCTCGGCGGGGGGAGGTGAAGTCATGGGCGCGACACTTGCACAACCCCCTGACAATCGTTGCCCGGGTTTGCGGGCCGGCTCAGGACAGCGCGTCGCCGCAGTCCAGGATTCGCTGGGTCAATGCCTGGGACTGCTTCGGGATGCCGACGAGCTCGGCCTCGATCCCGCTCTCGCGGGCCGTGCGCAGGACGGTGGACAGGGCCAGCGCCCCGGTGGTGTCGATCCGGCCCAGGCCCCGCAGATCCAGCTCCAGCCGGCGGGCGCTGGGGTGGGCGACGAGAGCCTCGTTGATCGCGGTGCCGATCCGTTGCGCGGTGCCGAACCACAGCACCCCGCGGGGGGTCAGCACGAGCAGGTCGTCGGTGGCCACCACATCGATGTCGAGCTGCAGGGCCCGCCAGAGGAACACCGCCAGCGACGCCCCGATCCCGATCATCACCGCGAGATCCAGGCGCGGCGCGAGGGCGAGCGTGGCGATGAAGGTTATCCAGGCGATCATGGCCTGCGGCACTGACAGCCGCCAGAGCGCGATCAGCGGCCGAAAGCGCATCAGGCCGGCGACGGAGGAGATGACGATCGCGCCGAGCACCGCAAAAGGCAGTGGCTCGACGATCTGAGCGAACGGCAGGAACACCAGCACGAGCAGGCCGCTGACCGCACCGGCGAACCGGGTGCGGGCGCCGGACTTGCGGTTGATCGCGCTGCGGGAGAACGAGCCGCCGCAGGGCATCCCACCCGAGCAGGCGGCGACGACGTTAGCCACACCCTGGCTGACGAACTCGCGGTCCGCGCTCCAGGTGATGCGGTCCTCGGCAGCGAACTTGCGGCTGATCGACGCGGCCTCGCTGAAGCCGATCAACGCGATCACGAAGCCGGCCAGCAGCAGATCGGGGAGCTGACTCCACGGCAGATCGTCGAAGGTGAACGGCGGGAACCCGGCATCGAGGTTGTCGATGGTGGGCCCGAGATCACTGCCGGCCGCTGACACGATGGTCGCCACCACCGCACAGATCAGGATGCCGGGGAAGAGTTGGTGCAGACGCCGGCCCGCTCCGATCACGACCAAGGTGAGGACGGTGACGACGATCGCGGCCACCGTCCACGCGTCGGGATGGGTGAGCACCCAGGCGGCCTTGGTCAGGTCGCTGTCGTAGTCGGGGACCCCGGTGGCCCCGACGGCCTTGGCCAGCTGCGAGGACGCGATCAGAATCGCCGCGGCCGGGACGAAGCCGAGCAGCATGGGCTGCGACATCAGGTAGGCGACCCAGCCGGCGCGCAGCAGACCGAGCGCGATCCGAACCACGCCGACGATCAGCGCGAGCAGGAAACCCAGCGTCATGTACTCGCCGCTGCCGGGCGTGGCCATCGTGGACAACGCCCCGAAGGTCAGCAGCCCGGTCACCGCGACCGGGCCGGTGGCGAGGTAGGGGGAGGAGGCGAGGAATGCTGCGGCGATCGGCGGTAGCGCCGCGGCGTAGAGCCCGGCGGCGGGCGGCATTCCGGCCAGGTCGGCGTAGGCCAGGGACTGCGGGATGACGACAACGGCGACGCTGGCTCCGGCGATCAGGTCGCCGGTCGCGTGCACGGGCATCCGCATGCGGTTATTGTACGTACAAATGATTCCGCGTGGGAATGGTGTGACCGAATAGACTCGGGCACCGTGCAGGATCTCGCCGCCCATGCTCCCCGCGACCTCAACCGGTCCGCGGGCACGCCGCTGTGGGCCCAACTCGAAGCAGATCTCGAACGGCGCATGCAGCTGGGCGCCTTCGACGATTCCTTCCCCGGCGAGCACGATCTCGCCGAGCAGTATCAGGTCAGCCGCCACACCGTCCGTGAGGCGTTGCGCCGGATGCGCGCCGCCGGTGTCGTGGACTCCACCCGCGGGCGCGGCAGCTCGGTGCGCCACACCGCGATCGAACAGCCCCTCGGCGCGTTGTACTCGCTGTTCCGTTCGGTCGAGGGGGCAGGAGCCAATCAGCGCAGCAAGGTCCGGGCGCTGCAAGTGCGCGTCGACCCCGAGGTCGCCGTCCACCTGGCGCTTCCCGCCGACACCGAGTTCGTCTACATCGAGCGGCTACGCCTGGCCGATTCCGAACCACTCGCGTTGGATCGCTCCTGGCTGCCGCGGGAGATCGCCGGCCCACTGCTGGACGGAGCGTTCGAGCACACCAGTCTCTACGGCGAGCTCGCCCGACTCACCGGCGTGCGCCTGACCGGTGGCCGCGAGGTCATCCGCGCGCTGGTTCCCGACGCCGCGGTGCGCCGGACCCTCGGCATCAAGGCCGACACTGCGGTGCTCTCCGTCGAACGCATCGGGTGCCTGGAAGGCCGGCCCGTGGAGTTCCGGCACAGCCTGATCCGCGGCGACCGCTTCTCCCTGACCGCGCAGTGGCCCGGCACCGCGAGTTACCAGGACGACCCCGGCCTCACCTGATCTGGCTCGACGCGCGCCGAAGCGGAGCGTCGGTGTAGGGCAGCGATCAACGTCGAGGCTGGTGTGACACGCCATTCGGCGGCGGGCATCATGCCGCTTCGGCGTTGCGGCGAACCTCGTGGACGGCGGCGAGGAGAAGGCCGACGTCACCGGCGTCGAACAGGGCTTCGGGGCCGTGCGGGGTGACGTCGGTGAACGGGGATTCGTAGAAGCGGGCGACGTCGTCGGCAGTGCCCAGGCCGGCGGAGAGCAGCACGCTCTTGAGATCGTCGAGGTCGGCGACACCGATAGGTTGGTTGCCGTAAAGCTTGCCGACGGCCGCCTCGTTCAGGTGTTCGCGCAGGAAGTAGCGAGTCTTGCGGCGGAACTTCTCGAAGGAGTCCACGATGCCGGAGAGGTCGATCTCGGTGGCCTCGCCGATCGTGTCCTCGAAGTCGGTGTAGAGGATCTTCTGCTTCTCCTTCTGGATGAAGGGAATCAGCGACCGTAGCCGCTGGCGGAGGTCCTCCAGCATCGGCAGCGTGACATCGACCCACCACTCGTCGTTCTGGATGTCGGCGATGAACAGCGCCTGCGCCGCGACCGCGGGGACGCCAAGGTAGTCGGGATGTCGTCGAGTGCGTCGACGACCTTGGCGAGGGTCTGCAGGTCGTCCAGGCGCTTGATGAACAGCAAGTAGCCGGTCAACATGGGTGCTCCTGGGATCGGACGCCCGCCGGACCAGAACGCATCCCAGATCCGGTCGATCTTCGAGCGCAGCTCAATGCATCAGGCGGGCGGGGTCGCGTCGAGGTTCATGTGGCGACGCATGAAGCGATCGAACTGCGGGACCGTGAACTTCGCGTAGCCGTAGCGGGGGGTGTAGAGCAGGCCCTTGTTGATCAGGCGGGCACGCAGCGGCCCGAGCCGCTCCGAGGTCTTGGCCAGGACAACCGCGACATCGGAGGCCTTCTGTTCTTCTGGGCCGAGCTCGGCCATCGCGCGGAGGTAGCGCAGCTCCTCGGCCGTGCAGCGTTGGACGCGGCTGCGGAAGAAGCTCTCATCGAGCTCGGCCTGCACGAGTTCCTCCGCCCGGACAGCGTCCTCCTCGGTGATCACTGGCCCATCCGCCAGGTTCCACACGGCGCGACCGAACTCCTGGATGAAGTAGGGGTAGCCCTCGGTGTAGGCCACGATCCGTTCGACTGCTGTGCGTTCGAACTGGACGCCCTCTGCGCGCGCGGGCTCCTCCAGCGCCTCGGCCGCGGCGTCGGGTGGTAATTCGCCGAGCAGGGGGAATTTGAACAGCCTCTCGGCGTAGGACTTGGCGGCCCCCGCCAGACCGGGCAGCTGAGGAAGTCCCGCACCTGCGAAGGTCAGCGGCAGTTGCCGTTGCACCGTGCGGTGCACCGCGCCGATGAGTGCCTCCAATTCGCCAGGATCGAGGAATTGCACCTCGTCGAGCAGGACGACCACGCCGCTGCCCCGGTCCGCCGCCGCATCGCCGATCGCCTCGAATACATCGGCCAGGTCGTCGTTGAGATTGCCAGAGTCGCCGCTTCCTACATTGGGCTCGCCCTCGAGCCCGGCCGACAGTGATCCGTCCGGGGCGACCTTGAGCGAGAACGACTTCACTGTGGCCGCGGCCGCCTTCGCCCGGTGCCCCCATCGTTCGCGCGGTGAGACCTGCAGGAGCGCCCGACGAGCGAGATTCGCCATCTGGGGCGCGAACGGGGTGCTCTTCGAGACCTCCGCCGCCACCGAGGTCCACCCCTGGTCCTGGGCCACCTTCTGGAACTGGCCTAGGAGCACTGTCTTGCCGACCCCCGCAACCCAGTCACGATCACGGACTGCTCGGTGTACCCGCGGGCGAGGCGGTGCAACAGAATCTCGAAGTCCTCGACCTCGGCTCGGCGGCCGGCGAGGTATCGCGGCGGCGCGCCAGCATTGGGGGTGTAGGGATTCCGGGACCGGTCCACGCGCTGACTTTTTCAGGATATGCACGGTTTATCGAGTACCGATAAACCGTGCATAGGTTGTCAACGGCCAATCCGGTCCGCCGGCGCGTGGGCCAGGGATCCACGTTGGGGCTGGTGTGGCACGGCGGGCCGGGGTCGACGCACCTCCCGTCACAACCTGGATCTGTGGCCTATGCCCCGGCGTCAGTGCGTCAGGGCGCCGACGAAGTCCAGCAGCGTGGAGACGAAGACGTCGTTGTCGTCGGTGGCCGCGGTGTGGGCGGCGGAGGCGACGTCGGCGACCTGCAGGTGCGGGAGCACCGCGCGGAATTGGGCCACCCCGGCGTCGTCGACGATGTCGGAAAGCAGGCCGCGGATCAGCAGCGTGGGAACCGTGATCTGGGCGGCCAGGGCGTCCAACCGGGCCCAGTAAGGCTCGACGTCGAGCATCGAATTGCGCACCATCGACGGATCCCAGTGCCAGATCCACCGGCCGTCGGGGCGCTGTCGCAGGTTGCGCAGCAGTCCGGAGGTGGCAGAGGGCCGGGGGCGGTGCGGCAGGTACGCCGCGACGGCGTCGGCTGCCTCGTCGACGTCGGCGAAGCCGTCCGGTGCCGCCAGCATGAATCCGACGATCCGGTCGGTGCCCTCCTGGCGCATGTGCGGAACGATGTCGACCATCACCAGGCCCGCGACCTGGTCCCCGAGTTGGGGCGCGGCGCACAGCGAGGCCAGACCGCCCATGCTCGCGCCGACGAGCAGCACCGGTCGTCCGCCGGCGAGCGCGGACACCTGCGGCACGATCGCAGCGACGTCGGCGCCGAAGTCTTCGGGCAGGTACGCCCCGGATTGCGACCAGTCGCTGTCCCCGTGCCCACGCATGTCCAGTGCGACGCCGCGCAGCCCGCGAGCACCCAGGGCGGCCAGCGCCGCGCCCCACGAGGAGCGACGCTGCCCTCCGCCGTGCAGCAGCAGCACCGGTAAGCCGTCGGCGGGCCCGGCCGCCTCGGCCGTCAGGGTCAGACCGTGACCGGCCAGGCGAAGGATCTCGTGGTTGCTCACCCCGTCATTGTTGCCCAGGAGTACGACGTCGTACCGCCCTGGGGGCACTTCGGTGTGGTGTCTCCGCTCACTCCGGCAGCGCACGAACGAGTCGCTCAGACTGCCCGGCCGGCCGCTGCTTCCTCGGCCCGGGTGCGCCCGAGCAGAGCAATCAACTCCTCGTGGAACTCGAACCAGACGGTGTGGTAGCTGTCCAGGATCGGACGGGCCACGTAGGTGTGCTCACCCGCCTTGAGTTTCGCGATCGCGGTTGCGAATCGGGCCTTGTAGGGGGCCAATCGTGGAGCTGCGGCGATGATCCGGTCCAGCAGCGGGGTGACGGCGTCGTCGACGGCGTAGATCCGCTCGATCACCGCAGCGTCGTACGCGGCGTCGGTGTGATCGTTCGGGGTGGACCCATCCTTGAGCTGCCACGCGGTGACCGCCGTCTTGAGGCCGGTGTTGACCTCGTCGAAGTCGTGATAAGCCGCCTCCAGGGCGGCCGCATCGACCCCGGCCCGCTCCGCGTCCAGCAGGGCGACCAATGCCTCGCGCCCGGCCGGCGTCAGCCGGTAGGCCGGCCCGCCCTGCAGCAGATCGCGCCCGAACAAGGTGTCCACGACCGACTGCGCGGCCGCGGTGTCGGTCCCTGCGCACGTCGACACCACGGCGATGTCCGCTCGACCCTTGAGTCGCAGAGCCTGCAGGACGGCGAGTTCCAATGTGGACAAAGGGACTCCTCAGGTAGTCGCGTACTAGACAGTTGCGTGCTAGACATTCAGCCGGTGGAGCTGGCCGCACGTCCGGGACATCATCTCCACCACCGTCGAGGCGAGGAGTTCAGGGTGAAGACCAAGGCCGCAGTGCTGTGGGGACTGGGCGAGAAGTGGCAGGTTGAGGAGATCGACCTGGACCCGCCGAACGCGGCCGAGGTCATGGTCAAGATGGTGGCCAGCGGGTTGTGCCACTCCGATGAGCACCTGGTCACCGGCGACATCCCCGTGCCGCTGCCGATCCTGGGTGGGCACGAGGGCGCCGGCGTGGTGACCGAGGTCGGACCCGGGGTGAGCGACGTCGCGGTGGGCGATCACGTGGTGATGAGCTTCCTGCCGTCCTGCGGACGCTGCTCCTACTGCGCGCGCGGGATGACGAATCTGTGCGACAGCGGTGCCGCGCTCATCCTGGGTCCGCAACTCGACGGCACCTGGCGCTTCCACGCCCGCGGTGAGGACGTCGGCCAGATGTGCCTGCTCGGCACCTTCTCCGAGTACACCGTCGTGCCGACCCAGTCGGTGGTGAAGATCGACGACGACATCCCACTGGACAAGGCCGCTCTCATCGGGTGCGGCGTCCCCACTGGTTTCGGCAGCGTGGTCCGCACCGGCGGGGTCAAGCCCGGGGACACCGTCGCCATCATGGGTGTCGGTGGGATCGGCATCAACGCCGTGCAGGGTGCCCGCATCGGCGGTGCGCGCAACATCATCGCGATCGACCCGGTGGAGTTCAAGCGGGAAAAGGCGCAGGAGTTCGGCGCCACCCACGTCGCCGCCAATGTCGACGATGCCTGGGCGATCATCGCGGAGCTGACTAAGGGTCAGTTGGCCGACATCTGCGTGATCACCACCGACGTGGCCGAGGGCGACTACATCGCGCCGGCGTTGAGCCTGGTCGGCAAGCGGGGCAAGGTCGTGGTGACGGCCATCGGCCACCCGGAGCAGATGGAAATCAAGACCAATCTGTTCGAACTGACGCTGTACGAGAAGCAGATCCTGGGTTCGCTGTTCGGATCCTCCAACCCGCAGCACGACATCCCGCGGATGCTGGAGATGTACCGCACCGGCATCCTCAAGCTCGACGAACTGGTGAGCCGCGAGTACACCCTCGACGAGATCAACACCGGCTACGAGGATCTGCTCGCCGGCAAGAATTTGCGCGGCATCATCCGCTTCTGACGCAGCGTCAACAAATTACCGTCAGCCCCCGGTCGCACCCCAGGACTTCAGCACGTCATCGAGGTCCGAGGGGGCGTCCGGGGGAGTGGCGGGTGCGCCCGCCGGGGTGCGCGAGAACCGCGGCGCCGGTGCCGCCTGCACCACGTCGCCGATCTCGGCGACAGTGCCGCGCGCGGCCATGTGCGGGTGCGCGGCGACCTCGTCGAAGGCCAGCACCGGGGTGACGCACGCGTCGGTGTCCACGAAGTGCGCGGCCCATTCATCGCGGGTCTTTGCGGCGAACGCCGCAGTGAACGTCTCACGCAACCTCGGCCAGCCGGCGCGATCCATCTGCGGGGGCAGGTCCGCGATGTCCAGCCCCAACCCGCCCACCATCTCCGCGTAGAACTGTGGTTCCAGCGGTCCGACCGCGACGTACCTGCCGTCCGCGCACGGGTAGGTGTCGTAGAACGGGCAGCCGCCGTCGAGCAGGTTGACTCCCGGCTCGTCGCTCCACAGCCCCACCGAGCGCAGACCCCAGATCATCTGAGTGAGCACCGAGGTGCCGTCGATGATCGCGGCATCCACGACCTGACCCTTGCCCGAGCTCGCCCGCTCGTAGAGCGCGCTCATGATCCCGAGCACGAGGAACATCGACCCACCGCCGAAGTCGCCCAGCAGGTTGATCGGCGGGGTCGGCGCACTGTCGCCCTTGCGGAACGCGTTCAGGGCCCCGGTCAGTCCGATGTAGTTGATGTCGTGGCCGGCGCGCCGGGCCAGGGGGCCGTCCTGGCCCCATCCGGTCATCCGGGCGTAGATCAGCCGGGGGTTGCGCGCGTGCATGTCGGCCGGTCCGATTCCCATCCGCTCCGCAGCGCCGGGACGGAAGCCTTCGATGACGACGTCCGCGACGTCGAACAGGGCGAGCAGCGCCGCCCGGCCCGCCTCGGTCTTGAGGTCCGCGGCCACGGTGCGCCGGCCGCGCTGGGTCCAGTCGCGGGTGCCCCTCGGGGTGACCCGCAGGCCACCGGAGGGCCGGTCTACCCGCACGACGTCGGCCCCCAGATCCGCGAGCAGCATCGCGGCATGCGGCCCGGGGCCAATACCGCCGAGCTCCAGGATCCGTAATCCGCGCAGCGGTCCGGTCATGACGGATGGCCTCCCAGAACATCGACGATTCGCAGGCCGAGCCTAGAGGCGGGCGTGTGAGGCACCCGCACGCGGGAAGGAGGATCGGCATGAACGCCATCAAGGAGAAACTCGCGAAGCTGGACCAGGCGCAGCAGCGCAAGCCCGCGCTCGGCATCCCGATCGCCACGGTGAAGAAATTCTCCGAGGACCGCTCCGCGAATCTGGCGTCGATGATCGCGTTCTGGGCGTTCTTCTCGATCTTCCCCCTCATGCTGGCCACCGTCACCCTCCTCGGTTACGTGCTGCCCGAGGAGAACAAGCAGCGGGTGCTGGCGGACATCGCGGCGTACATCCCGCTCCTCGACGTCTCGACGATCAGCGGGCTGGACGGGAACATTTTCGCCCTCACCATCGGGCTCGCCTCCGCGCTGTGGAGCGGCCTGGCCGTGGTGCGCGTCGCCGAGGAGGCGTTCAACGCGGTGTGGGAGGTGCCGATGGTCGAGCGGCCCAAATTCGTCGAGCAGACCCATCGGGCTGTGCTCGCGCTGGTGACGATCGGAGTCGGGCTGATCGTGAGCACGATGATGATCGGCTTCGTCGCCGGCGACAGCGGGCCGATCGATCTCGGTCCGTTCAGTGTTCTCCTCGCGTTCGCGGCGGCGATCGTCGTCGACATCGCCATCTTCGTGTTGGCGTTCCGCCTGCTGACCGACCGCGACCTGAGCACGCGTGACGTCCTGCCGGGCGCCGTGTTTGCCGGCGGGTGCTTCTGGCTGTTGCAGTCGCTGGCCTCGGTGATCATCACCCGTCACCTCAACAGCGCCGAAGCGACGTACGGCACCTTCGCCACCGTCATCACGATGCTCTGGTGGTTCTACCTGCAGGCCCAGCTGACCCTGCTCGGCGCCCAGCTCAATGTCGTGCTCCGGCGCCGCTACTACCCGCGCGGGCTCGTCGACCCGCCGACCACGGACGCCGACCGCCGGCTGCTGGAGGACTTTGCCGAGGAACGCAAGATGGACGACGAACAGGAAATCTCCTCCCACATCGTGAAGGAGCCCAGCCACCGTCGACCTTGCCAGGCGGGTGGGCCGATCGGAGGATCGGGGGGCTCGGCCCAACGGACCGACTTCGCGTCGGTGGCGGTAAACCTGCAGGTCGAGTGAGATGTGTTCGCGCTGCGTTAGCCTCGAGATCTCGTAAAGGCCGCGTGGCGACCGGGCAGCAGGGGTACACAACAAGAGTGCAGACTGCGCCCGCCCTGACCGACCGTCGCTGTGCGCCGTTGCGCCGCTTGGCGGCCGTCACCTGGGGGCACGCGGCTGGCGACGTCATGGTTGCGGTCGCGTTGGCCAACACCCTGTTCTTCGCCGTGCCGCTCGATGATGCTCGCGGGCGCATCGTGCTCTACCTGGCGCTGAGCATGGCACCGGTCGCGATGCTCACCCCGGTGTTGGACCGCGTGCTGGTCCGCTACGCCACGCACCTGCGCGCCACCCTCGTGCTGACGACCGCGCTGCGCAGCGCCCTCGCGGTCGGGCTCCTGCTGCAGAGCGGGATCGGCCTGCTCTACCCGATGGCCCTCGCCCTGATGGTCGTCTCGCGCGTGCACGGCATCGCACGGGTGGCCGTGATCCCGGAAGTCGCCCCGCCCGGGCGTGACCTGGTCTGGGTGAACACCGTGATCTCCGCGACCGCCGGGGTCGGCGCTGCCACCGGTGCCGCGCTCGGCGCGGGCGCGGTGGCCCTCGGCGGAAGCAATGGTGGCCTGGCGGCGGCCGCGGCAACGTACGGCTTTGTCGCGCTGATCGCGGCGGTCACGCCGCTGCGCTCGGACGCAGCCGGCGCCGTCCACGTCGAACCTTCCCCGGCGGCGGGCGGCATCTTCGGCCCGCGCGCCGTCGACCACCTGGACCCGCGGGTGGTCGCCGCGGGCGTGGCGATGGCTGTCATCCGCTTCGCGACCGGCTTCCTGACCTTCCTGCTGGCCTTCGCCACCCGCGAGCACCCCAGTCTGCTGACGGCCGTCGTCGCCGCCGCCGTCCTCGGCGGCGCTCTGGGCACCTTCGGCGCCTGCCTCGCGCGCGAGATCGTGCCCGCCTGGTTGCTGCCGCCGTTGCTTTGTCTGGCCTTGGGTCTGGTCGCCGGCGCGGCCACTCCAGACGTCACCTCGGCCTGGGCGGTGGTCGTCGCCGGGGCCGCCGGGTTCGCGTGGGCGGCCGGCAAGGTGGCCTTCGACTCCGAGGTCCAGGAAGTCGCCTGCCTGCGCACGCGTCGTGGGCTGCTCACCCGCTACAGCGCGGGCTTCCAGATCTGCTGGGTGCTCGGCGCGGCCGCGAGCCTGCCCCCCGTCGAGCACGGCTACGCCCTCGCCGGCCTCGCCGTCGGCTGCCTGGTCGGTGCGGTCGGAGCGCTCGTCCAGGCGCTGCAGGCGCCGGTCACGGTCCGCGTCCCGGTGCCGAGCACTCCGGCCGCCGCCG
>JBQTIR010000053.1:0-36338 GCA_052387905.1 Sporichthyaceae bacterium
GCGACCGCATAAACTTTCCGTGTCGGGCGGGGTGTCCCTCCCCCGCCGCTGTTCCGCCCGGGCGGTCGCGTTCTTCGGGTCCCACCACGAGAGAGGTGGCTAAAGACTCCCCGCCCCAGACCACGAAACCAACGCAGCGCCCAGACCACGAGTCGAACGCAGCGCTCAGACCCACGGAACGAACGCAGCACCCCGAAAGCAGGTGGCGGGCAGGTAGGTGGCCGAGGTCACCGAGGGCTGCCGCGCCGCTTCCGGTGCTCGGCGCCCGGGGGGCGCCTGCGCTCCGGGTCGGCTTGCCGACGAATGTGGTGGTGCGGCACGGCAGGTGGTTGGGCGGAGGTGGTGTCCGCTCGTCGAGAGGTGACGGTCCGGGGGTGGTGGCCACACGGTGATGCCGTCACGGGCAGAGCTCGCGGCGTCAGACCTTCGAGTAGTCCGTCAGTGCCTTTATTTCGCTCCATAGTCACGAAAGCCACGCCCGGTCTTGCGTCCGAGGTAGCCCGCGGTCACCAGGTGCTCCAGCAACGGCACCGGCGCGAAGTCCGGCTCGCGGAACTCCAGGAACAACGTGCGCTGAATGGCGAGCGAGACGTCCAACCCGACGACGTCGAGCAGGGCGAAGGGGCCCATCGGGAGCCGGCAGCCCTCCTTCATCGCCAGGTCGATGTCATCGGCGCTGGCGTAGTGCGCCTCGAGCATCGCCACCGCGTCGTTGAGGTACGGGAACAGCAACGCGTTGACGATGAAGCCCGCGCGGTCCCCGCACGTCACCGCGACCTTGCCGAGCTTCGCGCAGAGCGCCCGGGAGGTCTCGATGACCTCGGGTGCGGTCGCGACGGTGTGCACGACCTCGACGAGCTTCATCACCGCGGCCGGGTTGAAGAAGTGAATACCGATCACGTCGCCGGGCCGCTGGGTCTCGGCGGCCAGCTCGATGACCGGCAGGGACGAGGTCGTCGTGGCCAGAATCGCACCGGGGCGCACGATCTCGTCGAGGTTGGAGAACAGCGCCTTCTTCACCGCCAGGTCCTCGACGACGGCCTCGATCACCAGGTCGACCTGGGCGAGGTCGTCCAGCGAGGTGGTGCCGGTGACCCGGGCGAGGGTCTCGTCGCGAACGGCTTCGGTGAGTTTGCCGCGCTGCACCGCCTTCTCCAGCGACTTGGCCAGGGCCGAGGCGACGGCGGTGACCTTCTCCGCGCTGCGTGCGACGTAGATGACCTCGAAGCCGGCCTTGGCGACGACCTCGATGATGCCGGTCGCCATCGTGCCGGTGCCGATCACAGCAACGCGGGAGATGTCGTGACGCATCGTCGGTTTGTTCGCCGTACTCGGGCTCAGCTCGTCCGCGACGATGTCGGGTGCGTCCTTGCCCGCGTAGGTGTAGAAGCCGCGTCCGGTCTTGCGACCCCGCAGGCCCGCGGTGATCATCTGCTTGAGCAACGGTGCCGGTGCGTGGACGCGCTTACGGCCCTGCCGGTACATCGAATTCAGGATCTCGTACGCGGTGTCCAGGCCGATGAGGTCGAGCAGCGCGAGCGGGCCCATCGGATAGCCGCAGCCGTAGATCATTGCGGCGTCGATGTCCTCGCGGCTGGCGTAGCGTGACTCGTACAGCTTCACCGCGTGGTTGAGGTAGCCGAACAGCAATGCGTTGGCGATGAAGCCGGCCTTGTCCCCGCACACCACCGGGGTCTTGCCGAGCTTCTCCACCAGGACGGTGGCGCGCTCGACCGCAGCCGGGTCGGTGACGACGGTGCGCACGACCTCGACGAGTTGCTGGATCGGAGCGGGGTTGAAGAAGTGCACGCCGAGCACCCGCCGCGGGTTCGCAGTGGCCACCGAGATCTCGGTGACCGACAACGACGAGGTGTTGGTCGCGAGCACCGCGTCGGCGCGGGTGATCCCGTCCAGGGCCGCGAAGATCGAGCGCTTGAGGTCCAGGTCTTCCGGCACCGCCTCGACCACGAGGTCGGCCTCGGCGACGGCGGAGATGTCGGTCCCAATCCTGATCCGACCCAGCAGGTCCGCCCGCTCGGACTCGGTCAGCTTCCCGTCGGTTACGGCGCGAGCCGTCGAGCCCTCCAGGCGTGCCAGGGCGCGGGCGGCAGCAGCCTCGTCGACCTCGATGCCGACGACGGAAATGCCGGTGCGCGCGAGGACCTCGGCGATCCCCGAGCCCATGGTTCCCAGACCGATGACCCCGGCGGTGGCGAACTCGGCGGCCATGTGCGACTCCACTCGTCGGCTGCGCGGACGGCTCCGGACGGCGGCCGCGACGCGGCCCAGGCTACGCCGTTGTACTGGTGGGTAACAACCGCTCCGCACCCCATTCGCCGGGCGGTCATCCCGATCGGTATGCGGCGCCGCGTCGACCACTCGCCCGACGTCGAACGGCACGCCGTACCGTGGCCGCCGTGCGTCTCGTCATTGCCCGGTGCCAGGTGGATTACGTCGGGCGACTCACCGCTCATCTGCCGATGGCGACCCGCCTGCTGCTGGTCAAGGCAGACGGTTCGGTGCTGGTGCACTCCGACGGTGGCTCCTACAAGCCGCTGAACTGGATGTCCCCGCCGTGCACGCTGACCGAATCCCCGCTCGTGGACGGGCAGGGCTCGTGGCTCGTGGTGAACAAGGCCGGCGAGCAGTTGCACATCACGCTCGAGACGGTGCTGCACGACAGCTCGCACGAACTGGGCGTCGACCCGGGCCTGCAAAAAGACGGCGTCGAGGCACACCTGCAGGTGCTGCTCGCGGCCCAGGCCGAGGTGCTCGGCGAAGGCTGGCGGCTGGTGCGCCGGGAGTATCAGACGCCGATCGGGCCGGTGGACCTGCTCTGCAAGGACGCCGCCGGTGTCTCGGTCGCGGTGGAGATCAAACGCCGGGGGGAGATCGACGGGGTCGAGCAGCTCTCTCGCTACCTGGATCTGATGAACCGCGATCCGCTGCTCGCGCCGGTTCGCGGGGTGTTCGCCGCCCAGGAGATCAAGCCGCAGGCTCGCACCCTGGCCGAAGACCGCGGCATCCGCTGCGTCGTGCTGGATTACGACCAACTCCGCGGCCTCGACGACTCCGACTCCCGCCTCTTCTAACCTGCCGTCACTGCACCGCGATGACCGCGACCCGGATCGGAGCACCCATGCGTCTCACCTCTGCCAGCGCCGCCCTGGCCGTCCTGCTCGCGCTGTTACCCGGCGCCGCCACCGCGCTCGACACCACCACCGCAGCGGCCACCGACGGCAAGGTCGTGCACTTCACCAGCCCTTCCGGGCGGATCGACTGCTACCTCTCCGACGACAAGAGCTTCGGGCGCGGGGCGAACTGCATCGTCCAACAGGACCGTTGGACGAATCGCAAGACACGACCCGCGTCCTGCGATCTGGACTGGGAACCGGCCGAGGTCTTGCTGACGCCCAAGGGCAAGCTCCGGATCGGCGCCTGCCGCGGGGACATCGGTCCGATCTGCGGACCCCGCGGCACCGTAGATGCGTGCACGACGCTGGCCTACGGCAAGCGCGTGCGCGCCGGGGAGATCACCTGCTCGTCGAGCCGCAAGGGCATCACGTGCCGCACCACGACCGGAGCCGGCTTCCGGGTCGCGCGCAGCGGTTACGTGACCTTCTGAGCCCTGGGCGGTGGGCAGCAGAAGTCCACCCCCCATGTGCAGGGAGAGCTGGGTCACCCGAGCACGCGGGCGAGGCCACAGGTCCGTCGCTTAGCGTGGGGCCGTGAGAGCGAACTGCGTCATGGGCCGGATCAGCCGCGATCGGACCCCGAGGGAAGGTCGACGGTGAGCCACCCCGAACCGCATCTGATCACGCTGCTCGCGCTCGGCGAGCCCGCGTGCTCACCGCAACAACTCGCGCACATCGAGAGCTGCCCCGGCTGCACGGCGGACCTCGACCGGCTGCGCGCGATCATGGCCCCCGCCGAGGACGTCGGGATTCCTGTCTGGACCGCCGGCCCGGAATTCAGCCCCGACGCGCAGCCGCCGACCCCGGCACCGCCCGCAACCGCTCCCGCAGCCCCACCTGCCCGCCCATCGCCCGCCGCGCCCGCACCTGCGGGTGGTGCGCTGATCCCCCCGGCCGTCGGCGCCCGCGTCGAACCGGCACAGCCCGCGCCGGTGTGGGTTCCGGCGTCCGAAGCCGCTCCGGTCCCGCGCGTGGGCCCCGCGATCTCAGGTGGCGGAATGTCCGGCACCCGAGCAGCCGTCCTGGCCCTCGCGGCTGCGCTCATCGGCCTCGCGATCGGCGTCGGCGCCACCCTCGCCCTCGACTCCGAGGACACCGTCACCGCGACCCCCGCGCCGATCCCCGCCGCGGCGAGCGCCGCACCGACGCAGGCACCGACGGTGCTCGCGACCGCGACCTTGCTCGCGACGGCCACCGACGCGCTCTCGGGGAGCGCACGCGTGCTCGAGGAGGACGCGAGCCGGGTGCTCGCGGTCCGACTGAGCGGCGTTACCCCGGCCGAGGGCTACCGCGAGGTCTGGCTGCTCACCCCGGACACGAACGGCCAGGTGTCGCTGGGCGTGCTCACCGGCACGTCCGGTGACCTGGTGATCCCGGCCGGCCTGGACCTGGCCGCCTATCCCGACGTGGACATCACGCAGGAACCCTTGGACGGCAATCCGGCTCGCTCGGCGACGAGCCTGGCGCGCGGCACTTTGAGCTGACGGCGACGCGTTGCCGCGCTGTCGGTGTGGCGGACTAGCGTCGCTGTCGTGACCGTGCGCGACGCGAACGAGCGAGGAACGAGTGAGGAGCGTGAGCGAACCGCCGGCGTTGCCGCCCGCCCAGCCCTGGACACCGGCAGCCTGCGCGCGGCGGTGGGCCCGGGGGCGTACGAACGCGGTCTGGACTACGCCGATCGCGGTGCCGTGCGCCAAGTGGTGTGGCGCGAGGGCGCGAAGGCCGTCGTCGGGACGGTCGCGGGCAGCGCGGAGCAGGCCTACGTCACCACCGTGCACCTGGTGGCTGACAAGGCCGGCGGCCCGCACCGCTTTGCCCGCGGGGAATGCAGCTGCCCGATCCGGCGTGATTGCAAGCACGTCGTCGCGCTGGCCCTGGTCGCGACGGGGTACGCCGAGCCGGCGAGCACCGAGGCCCCGCGCTCCGATCGCGAGCCGGTGTCCTGGGAGGATCCCTGGCGCTCCCTGCTCACCCCGCAGCAGGAAGGCCGGAGCGCCACACCCACCCCACTCGCCATCGAGCTGACGCTCAAGCGCGCCCTGCCGAACCGCTGGGCCGGCCGCCCCGGCCTGAACGAGGCGATGCAGGTGTGGGCGCGTGTGGTCCGGGAGGGCAAGAAGGGCTGGATCGCGGGCGAACTGAGCTGGGGACGCCTCGGCGCGCTGCGCTACCGCAGCGAGTTCCCCGGCGACCAGGTGCGGGTCCTCGCCGATCTCTACGCGCTCTACCTCGCACGCACCGGGACGGGCTACTCCGAGTCGCACCTGCGCTACGGCGACGACACCTCGATCGAGCTCTCGGCCGTCACCTCCGGCGCGTTGATCCCGCTCCTGCAGGAGGCCCGGCGCGTCGGCCTGCGCCTGGTGCACGCCGCCGCCACCGGCCTGGGTGACCTGCCGGTGATCGACGCGGCCGACCTGTGTCTGGATGTCACCGCGCCCGACGGGCCGAGCGCCCCCCTGGAGGTAGCCCCGATCCTGCGTATCGGCGAAAGGTACGGCGAGGCCGAGCCGGTGGCCTTCCTCGGCAGCGGTACCGGCGCCGTCGTGCTGCCCGCCGACACCGCCGAACTGCCGGGCAACCCCGCCGGCTGGCCGCTGCGCCTGGTCGAACTGACGGCCTCCGCGCCCGCCGCCCTGCAGCGGATGGCACTGCGCGCCGAGCACCTCACGGTTCCGGGCGCCCATCGGGGGCGGTTCCTGGAGGAGTACTTCCCCCGGCTGTCCGCGCTCGGCGAGATCGTCTCCACCGACGGCTCCTTCGCCCCGCCGGTGTACTCCCCGCCGGTCCTGGTCTGCCGCGCCGACTTCGGCGAGGACCACGCGCTGGCCCTGCGCTGGGAGTGGGCGTACCAGGTCGGCGAGCACTCCCGGCGCCTGCCAGTCGGTACCGCCGAGCCCATGGCCTTCCGGGACCCGGCGGCCGAGGCCGCGATGCTGGCCGGCCTCGAATCGGGATTGGCCCCTTACCTCCGATTGAGGCGAGGGCAGCCGAGCACGCCTTTCGCTCGAGCTGCCGAGCCGATTGAGGATGTTGACGAGCGATGCGAAGAACATGGCCTGGGCAAGATGAGTGGTCCCGGCATCGACAGCCCGCTCGAGATCTCCGGCGTCGACACCATGGCGTTCACCACCGAGTGGTTGCCGCTGCTACGCGAACGCCCCGGGGTGCTCGTCGAGGTCACCGGCTCCCCTGCCGACTACCGCGAAGCCTCGGACTCGCTGCGGATCGCGGTCTCCACCCGCGCGCTGGCCAACGACGAGGACTGGTATGACCTCGGGGTCTCCATCACGGTCGACGGCGAGAGCGTCCCGTTCCTGGCGGTCTTCGTCGCCCTGGCGCAGGGCCGCTCGCACCTGTTGATGCCCGGCGGGGCGTATTTCTCCCTGGAGAAGCCCGAACTGCTCGCACTGCGCCGCCTGATCGACGAGGCCCGAGCCCTGGCGGACCTCCCGGCCGGTCCGCTGCGCATCAGCCGCTACCAGAGCGGGCTGTGGTCCGAGCTTGTCGGTCTCGGTGTCGTCACGCGCCAGGCCGCGAGCTGGCGCCGCCACGTCGAGGGCCTGCGGCGCCTGGACAGCGTCGGCAGCACACCGCTGCCCACCGGTCTGCAGGCAGAACTGAGGCCATATCAGATCGAGGGCTTCGAATGGCTGGCGTTTCTGTGGGAGCACCGCCTCGGCGGGATCCTCGCGGACGACATGGGTCTGGGCAAGACGCTGCAGGCGCTCGCGTTGATCCTGCACGCCCGCACGGTCGAGCCGGACGCGCCGCCGTTTCTGATCGTGGCGCCCACCTCCGTGGTGTCGAACTGGGGCGCCGAGGCCGCCCGCTTCACCCCGGGGCTGCGGGTCGCGACCGTGGCCGAGAGCGCGACCAAGGCCCGCCGCCATGGCGGGCCCACACTGGCCGAGCTCGCTGCCGGCGCCGACATCGTCGTCACCTCCTACGCCCTGCTGCGCATCGACTCCGGCGCCTATCAGGACCAGCAATGGGCCGGACTGCTGCTGGACGAGGCGCAGTTCGTGAAGAACCGCAACGCCAAGGTGCACAAGGCGGCGCGCCAGGTGCCCGCGCCGTTCAAGCTCGCCATCACCGGCACGCCGTTGGAGAACTCGGTGATGGAGCTGTGGGCGCTGCTCTCGATCACCGCTCCCGGGCTGTTCCCCCACCCGGATGCCTTCAAGGAGTTCTACGCGACGCCGATCGAGCGCGCAGGCGACACCGAACTGCTCGCGCAGCTGCGCCGCCGCATCCGGCCGGTGCTCAAGCGCCGCACGAAGGAGGCGGTCGCGCCCGAGCTCCCCCCGAAGCAGGAGCAGGTGCTCGCCCTCGCGCTGGAACCCCGTCACCGCAAGATCTACGACGTCGCGCTGGCGCGTGAACGCCAGAAGGTGCTCAAGCTGCTCGACAACCTGGACGGCAACCGGTTCGAGATCCTGCGTTCGCTCACCCTGCTGCGCCAGTTGAGCCTGCACCCGGGGCTGGCCGACGCCGCCGACCGGGAGGTACCCAGCGCCAAGATCGACACGCTGCTCGAGCACCTGGACGCCGTCGCCGGGACGGGGCACCGCACGCTGGTCTTCAGCCAGTTCACCGGTCTACTCGATCTCATCCAGGAGCGCCTGAGCGGTGCCGGTGTGCCGTTCTGCCGCCTCGACGGCTCGACCCGGCGCCGGGCCGAGGTGATCGAGGAATTCAAGTCCGGAATGGCGCCGGTGTTCCTGATCAGCCTCAAGGCCGGCGGCTTCGGGCTGAACCTGACCGAGGCCGACTACTGCTTCCTCATGGATCCGTGGTGGAACCCCGCCACCGAATTGCAGGCGATTGACCGCACGCACCGGATCGGGCAGACCCGCACGGTCTTCGTCTACCGCCTCATCGCCGAGCACACCATCGAGGAACGCGTGCTGGCGCTGCAGGCCCGCAAGTCAGAGCTGTTCGCGAACGTCCTCGACAACGGAGCCGGCGGCGAGGGGTTCGGGCGACGCCTCGACGCCGAGGACATCCGCTCCCTGTTCTCCTGAAACGCTATGTAGCGTCCGACCGAAGGTGGCCTATAGCGCTCGCTGGGTCGGACGTCTGCGAGCTCACCGTCACCCCCGCACGTAGGTGCCGGGGGCATCGCACAGGGCGGGATGACGGTCGCTGCCCAGACCGGGTGGCGGTCCACTACCGCCGGCGCGGGCGCCGACCCAGGTGGCCCAGTCCTCCCACCACGAACCCCGGTTCTCGGTCGCCGACGACAGCCACTGCTGCGGGTCGGCCGGCAGAGTCTCGTTGGTCCAGAACCGGGCCTTGGGACCGGGGGGATTGACGATGCCGGCGATGTGTCCCGAGGAACTCAGGACGAACCGGTTCTCCCCGGACAGCAGCTGCGTCGAGCGGTAGGCGGAGGCCCAGGGCGCAATGTGGTCCTCCTTGGCCGCCAGGATGTACGCGGCGGTGCTGACCTTGCCCAGGTCGAGCGGCACGCCCGCGAGCGTCATCTCGCCGCGCGCCAGCTGGTTCTCCACGTAACAGGAGCGCAGGTAGGTCGAATGCATCGCGGCGGGCATCCTGGTGCTGTCCTCGTTCCAGGCCAGGATGTCGAACGCGGGCGCGTCCTCGCCCATCAGCCACCTGCTGGCCACGTAACCCCAAATGAGGTCGTTCGCACGCATCAGGTCGAAGGTGCGCGCCATGTCCTTGGCGTCCAGGAATCCGGTGCGGGCCATCTTCTTCTCGATCCGTGCGACTGACGCCGCGTCAGAGAATGCACCGAGCTCGCCCGGTTCGGAGAAGTCCAGCAGGGTGTTCAGCAGCGTCACCGAGTTCACCCGGTTGCCGCCGGTCGCCGCCAGATGAGCCAGCAGCATCGCGGTGAGGCTGCCGCCCAGACACAGCGCCGCGATGTTCACCGTGGCGGAGCCCGTGATGTCCTCGATCACGTCGAGGGCGGCGAGCGGCCCCGAGAGCAGGTAATCGTCCAAGGTGATTGTGCTCATGGTGCGGTCCGGGTTGCGGTAGCTGATCGCGAACACCGTGTGGCCGTGATCGAGTGCCCACTGCGCGAAGGAGCGGCCTGGGGCGAGGTCCATGATGTAGTACTTGTTGATCCAGGGCGGGCTCAGCAGCAGCGGAATCTCGTGCACCGCAGGGGTGCGGGGTTCGTACTGCAGTAGCTCGATGAGGTCGTTGCGAAAGACGACCTTGCCGGCCGTCACGGCCAGGTTCTCCCCGACCGTGAAGGCGGTGCGGTCGACCTTGCGGGGCATACCGTCGTTGGTCCGCACGTCGGCCGCGACATTGCGCATTCCACGGACCAGGCTCATGCCGCCGGTGTCGAACGCACGCTTGAGTGCGGCCGGATTGCCGGGCAGGACGTTGGTGGGAGCCGCGGCGTCCACGACCATCCGGCCCAGGAAGTTGGCCTTGGCGGCCCAGGGCTCTTTGAGCTCCGCGGCCGCGATCAGGTCGCCCACCAGCTGCTCGAAGAGCCGGTAGGCCTGCAGGCTGGCGAAGTAGGGAGCGCTGGATTCCCAGGCCGGGTCGGCGAAGCGCCGGTCCTTGACGGTCGCCGACATCGGGCCGGCGCTGTTGAGTCCGAGCGCGCGACCCGCGGTGGCCAGACCAGCGTGGGCTAGCCCTTCCCCGTAGCGGACCAGGCCCTCCGCGACGGGTCCGGGCCGGCGCACGAGTCCCGCGCCGAGCCGGGTCACGGCCCCGCCGAGCCCGATCGGGTCGCGGTCGGCCTTGGCCGGAAGTCTCAAAGTCACCACAAGTGCATCCTCACGCTCGTGTCTAGGCGAAGTAGCGGAACACGAGCTCGGCGACGCAGGCCGGCTTGCGCTGATTTTCGACCTCGAAGGTGGCCGTGATCGTCAGTTGCATACCGCCGGGGACCGGGTCGGCCGCGAGTACCTCGGCCCCCATCCGCACGTTCGCACCCGACGGAACCGGGGACGGGAACCGGGTCTTGTTGAGCCCGTAATTGACCACCGCACCGGCGCCCTCGACGGCGAGGAGTTCGAAGAGGAACCGCGACGCCAGCGAGAGCGTCAGGTAGCCGTGGGCGATCGTGGTGCCGAACGGGCCGCCCCGGGCTCGATCCGGGTCGATGTGGATCCACTGGTGATCGCCACTGGCGTCGGCAAACAGATCAATCTGACCCTGCTCGACTGTAAGCCAGTCACTGAAGCCGAGATGCTTGCCGGCGCAGTTCTCCAGGTCATTCAGGTGCAGGACGTTCGACGGCGACGCGGTCATGGCGCTCCTCGGTCTGCGAGCACCCGAAACTACGCGGGTTCGCCCAGCAGCCACAACGGCTCCCGCCCGAGGTGGGGTGCCGGAAGCAGCGCGTCAGGGCAGGACAGCCAGCCCGTTCGCGGCGCGGATGACCTCGACGATCGAGGCCATGATCTCGGTCAACCCGTAGTCCTTCGGGGTGAAGACCGCAGCGACTCCGGACGCCGTGAGCGCACGGGCGTCGGCATCGGGGACGATGCCCCCCACGATCACCGGGATCTCCCCGGCCCCTGCCGCGCGCAGGCGGGTCATCACGTCCGGGATCAACTCCATGTGCGAGCCGGACAGGATCGACAGGCCGACGCAGTGCACGTCCTCCTCGACGGCCGCCGCCACAATCTGAGCCGGAGTCAAACGGATGCCCTGATAGATGACCTCGAAGCCGACGTCGCGCGCGCGCACCGCCACCTGTTCGGCGCCGTTGGAATGCCCGTCCAGCCCCGGCTTGCCGACCAGCAGTCGCAGCCGGCGGCCGAGCTCCTCGCCGGTCACCCGTACGGATTCCCGGACTGCGGCGATCTCCGCGCCGTCGGAGGCGACACTCACGCCGGACACCCCGGTCGGGGCGCGGTACTCGCCGAACTCCTCGCGCAGCGCACCAGACCACTCCCCCGTCGTGACCCCGGCCCGCACACAGTCCAAGGTGGCGGCCATCAGGTTGACCTCGGTCTTGGCCGCCGCACGTAGCCCGTCCAGGGCGACGGCCACCGCAGCGTCGTCGCGTTGCGCCCGCCAGGCGGCCAAGCCCGCGAGCGCGGCGGCTTCCGCCTCGGGGTCCGCGGTCTGAATTGCGGCGTCGAGGTCGGCCAGCAGCGGGTTCGGCTCGGTCTCGGTGAAGGAGTTGACCCCGATCACCTTGTCCTGTCCCGACTCGATGCGTGCGCGGCGTTCGGCGTGCGAGGCGACCAGCGCGGACTTCATGTAGCCGGACTCGACGGCGGCCACCGCTCCACCGAGTTCGGCGATGCGGTCCATCTCGGCGCGGGCGTCCGCGACCAACTGCGCCACCTTGGCCTCGACGACGATCGAGCCGGTGAACAGGTCCTCGTAGTCCAGTAGGTCGGACTCATGAGCCAGCACCTGCTGGATCCGCAGCGACCACTGCTGGTCCCACGGTCGCGGCAGGCCCAGCGCCTCGTTCCAGGCGGGTAGCTGGACCGCCCGCGCCCGGGCGTCCTTGGACAGCGTCACCCCGAGCATCTCCAGCACGATGCGCTGGATGTTGTTCTCCGGCTGAGCCTCCGTCAGACCAAGGGAGTTGACCTGCACGCCGTAGCGGAATCGGCGAGCCTTGGGGTCGGTGACGCCGTAGCGCTCGGCGGTGACGGTGTCCCAGAGCTGCACGAACGCGCGCATCTTGCACATCTCCTCGACGAAACGCACGCCGGCGTTGACGAAGAAGGAGATGCGGGCGACGACCTCACCGAATCGCTCGGGGGGGACCTGGCCCGAATCGCGCACTGCATCCAACACGGCGATCGCCGTCGACATGGCGAAGGCAAGTTCCTGGACGGTGGTGGCCCCGGCCTCCTGCAGGTGGTAGCTGCAGATGTTGATCGGGTTCCACTTGGGCACGTTGACCACCGTGTAGGCGATCGTGTCGACGGTCAGGCGCATCGAGGCAGCCGGCGGGAACACGTAGGTGCCGCGGGAGAGGTACTCCTTGATGATGTCGTTCTGCGTCGTGCCCGAGAGCTTGGCAAGCACGGTGGACGGCTCGGCGCCGGCCGCCAGCGCCTGCTCCTCGGCGACGACCTGGTACATCCCCAGCAGCCACATCGCGGTGGCATTGATCGTCATCGAGGTGTTCATCGTCTCCAGCGGGATACCGACGAACAGCTTGCGCATCTCGCCCAGGTGCGGCACCGGGACGCCGACCTTGCCGACCTCGCCGCGCGCGAGCACATGGTCGGGGTCGTAACCGGTCTGGGTGGGGAGGTCGAAGGCCACCGACAACCCCGTCTGACCCTTTGCCAGGTTGCCCCGGTAGAGCGCGTTGGAACCCTCGGCCGAGGAATGCCCGGCGTAGGTACGGATCAGCCAGGGCTTGTCACGGGTCACCCCTTGATGGTAACCAGCGCGGCCAGGAACATGGCCAACGGCTCCTTCGTCGCCGACACGGCAGGAAGGGAGCAGAATCAGGCCATGACGAGCTACTCCTACCTCTGGGGGCCCGTCGCCGCCTTCGCGATCGTCGGCTTCTTCATCCTCATCCTGCGCTGGTCGGCCGCGAGCAACACCGGCTCGCTGCTCGCGCGGCGCACCCGCTCCGGTGCCGAGAACGACTACGGCCTGCTGACGGCCATCGCGGCCCCTGCCTCGACGGCCGAGGGCGAGCGCCTGCGGGCGCTGCTGGGCCTGGCCGGGGTCAAGGGGACGCTGACGCGGACCGACGTGGGTTTCCGGATTTTCGTCTTCCCCGCCGATGCCCGCCGGGCCCGCCAGGTGCTCTCCGACGCCGGTGAGCAGGGAATCCCACCCCGCTTCTGACGTCCGACTCTAGGTGGCCTATAGCGCTCGCCTGGTCGGACGTCCGCAGTAATCCTGCCGCTCAGGAGTCGAAGAAATCCGGGTCCGGTTCGCGGATGACGACCGCACCGAGGGAGTTCAACTGCTCCACGAAGCCGGCGTACCCGCGGTCGACGTGATGGACGTCGGTCACGATCGTCTCTCCGTCGGCCACCAGTCCGGCCAACACCAGGCCGGCCCCGGCCCGGATGTCGTGCGCCTTGACCGGCGCACCGGAGAGGCGCTCCCGGCCGCGGATGACCGCGTGATGACCGTCGGTCCTGATCTCCGAACCCAGCCGCACCATCTCGTCGATGAACATGAACCGCGCCTCGAAGACGTTCTCGGTCACCATCGCTGCGCCCTCCGCGACGGTGTTCAGCGCGATGAAGGCCGGCTGAAGGTCGGTCGGGAAGCCCGGGTAGGGCAGCGTGACGATGTCGACGGCCTCGGGGCGGCGGTCCATCGCGACCCGGAATCCGTTGGTGAGCCACTCGACGTCGGCACCGGCGGTGACGAGCTTGTCCAGCGGGAGTTCGATGTGCTGGGGGCAGGAGTTGCGGATGGTCACGTCGCCGCGGGTCATCGCCGCCGCCACCGCCCAGGTTCCGGCGACGATGCGGTCGGGGACGGTGCGGTGCGTCGTCGGGGAGAGGGGGCGCCCGGCGGTGCCTTCGATCTCGATCGTGGACGTGCCGCCGCCGGAGACCTTGGCACCCATCGCGGTGAGCATGTCGACGAGGTCGACGATCTCCGGTTCGCGTGCCGCGTTGTCGATGACCGTGGTGCCGTCGGCCAGTACCGCGGCCATCAGTACGTTCTCGGTCGCGCCGACACTGGGGAAGTCCAGGTAGATCGAGGCACCCCGCAACCCGTCGGGAGCCTTGGCGAGGATGTAGCCGTGCTCGGACTCATTCGTGGTGCCGAGCTTGGCCAGGCCCGCGAGATGGAAATCCAGCGCCCGCACGCCGATGCTGTCCCCGCCCGGCAGCGCCACCTTGGCCTGCCCGCACCGGGCGACCAGCGGGCCGAGCACGCAGATCGACGCGCGCAGCCGCCGGACCAACTCGTAGGGCGCCTCGTGGTCGAGGGTCTGCGGAACGTCGATGACGACGCTTCCCAGGCCGACCTCGACCTCGCAGCCCAAACGGCGCAGCAGCGCGGCCATGTAGTCGGTGTCAAGGATGTCCGGGACGTTGGTCAGCGTCGTGCGTCCCGGTGCCAGCAGCGCCGCCGACATCAGCTTGAGCACGCTGTTCTTGGCACCGGAGATCGTGACCTCGCCGACCAGCCGTGCCCCGCCTTGAACCCGGAACCTGTCCACGGGTAGATCGTATGGGCCCCGCCCTACCCGGCCCGACGAAGGCGCGGGGCGAATGGTCGGTCGCCGCGGTAAACCGAACTTGCTCCTGGTGCGTCATGTGGTGTGTGCGGCCGATGGAGGCCGCCGAGAGGGGTGGATCATGCGAGGACGTCTGCGAACAGCACTGGTGGCCGGGCTTGCCCTGACTGCTCTGACGGCCCCGGGCCAAAGCACGCTCGCCCGGGCCAGCCACAACGAACCCGGGACGTCCCGGCTGACCGAGATCCGCGCTGCGGCGCACCAGGGCTTCGACCGCCTGGTGTTTGAGTTCAGCGGCGCCCTGCCCACGAACATCTTCGTCCAGTGGGCCCCGCAGATCACCCAGGACGGCTCCGGCGACAAGATCCCCGCGGCCGGCAACGCATTTCTCGCGATCGGGCTGAACGGGGTCACCGGGTTCGACTCCGCCGACAGATCCACGTTTGGTCCACTGCGGCGCTCGCTCGCCCTACCCAACCTCAATCAGGTCGTGCACGCCGGCGAGTTCGAAGGTCAGATTTCCCTCGGTGCGAGCCTGCTGGCCAAAACCTCGTTCACCACCTCGACGCGCACCAACCCGAGCCGCGTGGTGATCGACGTCCGCAACGACTACGCGCGCACCCGTGTCCCGGTGTTCCTGACGGACAACAGCACCGCCGAGACGCGGTCGGTGTCGCGGTGGGTGCCGACGAATGCCCCCGCCACCGGCGCCCTGCACCGGATGTTCGCCGGCCCCACCGCGGCCGAGAAGGCCCGCGGGGTGATCAACCGCCGCAGCGGCGCGACCGGCTTCCGTTCCCTGTCGATCTCCGATGGCATCGCCCGGCTTCGCCTCGTCGGCGGCTGCAACTCCCGGGGGTCGACGGCCACCATCGCCAATCAGATCAACGCGACCTTGAAGTCGCTGCGGGGCGTGCGCTGGGTGAAGATCTACTCCCCCGACGGTCAGACCGCACGCCCCAACGGGCAGACCGACTCGATCCCGGCCTGCCTGGAGCCCTGACGAGGCCGATTCCGACGGATCGTCAGACAACTGGAGAAGACCTTCTCCAGGATCTATTGCATCGCGACCGACACCAGGTACAATAGAACACATGTTCGAACAATTGGCGCCCGGGGTCTTCGCCACAGCCAGTGGTGCGGGCCCCGAGGCTTGGACGCCATCGGCCGCCGAGGTGGGTTGGCAGGTTCGCAGCCTGCCGGTGGCGCCGCAACCTGAGGCCGACGCCGACTCGGCCTCTCCTTCTGGGAGGCCTGCCCCGCCGACGCGATGCTGCTCGACGTGTTGTCGAACAGCGATCCGATCGACGATCACCGCGGATTCGACGAAGCCGAGGCGCTGGACCGCCTGATCGGTTTCGAACGCGTGATCGCGGCAGCACAAGGCCGCGAGGTCCGCGAGATCGCCGCGCTTGCGGAGCACGCTCTTGCCACACGTCCCAGCGGCCGCTTCGAGACCGAAGCCATCGATCATGTCGCCGCGTCGGTGTCGGCGCTCCTGCACCTCGCCCCCAGACTGCGGCCGACAAGGTCGGGATCGCCTGTGCGCTGGCCGAGCGACTACCCACGACGCTCGATACGTTGTGCGAGGGAAGCATCTCTCTCGCATCCGCAAAGGCATTGCTGTCCGAGACCTCGCACCTGACCCAGGAGCATGCCCGCGCGGTGGAGGCCGCGGTTCTTCCCAAGGCCGGCCGTCTGACTCCCGGCCAGGTTCGCGCTGAGACCCGTAAGGCGATCGCCAAACTCGATCCGGACCTGTGCCGAGAGCGTCACGAGGCCGCACGCAAGGCGCGCCACGTCGGGCTCAGCCCGGCCTCCGACGGCATGGCTTGGCTCTCGGCATATCTGACGGCCCGTGACGCGGAGGCAGTCTACGGCGTCATCAACGCTCACGCCGCAACAGATACCGGCCCCAGTGATGAGCGCTGCATCGACGAGCGCCGAGCCGACGCAATTGTCGACCTGATCCTCGATCCCGATGGGCAGCGTCCCCACGTCTCGACCCAGATACGCGTCGTTGTTCCCGCCGGGACGCTGCTCGGGCTCGGTGACGAACCCGGCCACCTCCCCGGCTACGGCCCGATCCCCGCCGCCCTGGCCCGCGAAATCGCTGCCGACGCCACCTGGCGCCGAATCCTCACTGACCCCGTCAGTGGCGAGATCCTCGACCTTGGCACCATCCGTTACCGCCCCAGCCCGGCGCTGATCGAACGCATCAAAGCTCGCGACGGGACCTGCCGCTTTCCCACCTGTACCCGCCGCGGCCGCTACGTCGACGCCGACCACGTGATCAGTCACCGCCCCGACGGCACCGGAGGAGCGACGTCCGAGCTGAATTTGATCTGCCTCTGTCGGCGGCATCATCGGGTCAAACATCTCCCCGGCTGGCGCGTGGAACTCGACGCCAATGGCACGGTCACCTGGACCACCCCCGCCGGCCACGTCCACCGCAGCAGACCCGCCGGTCTCCCTGCGCCCGCTGACTGACGCTACGCAGACCCGTGATGATCCCCGCCGAACGCTCGCCCTGACCGCCTGCTTGCTGCCCTCGGCGCCCTCCCCTAGCGTCGGGACATCATCCGGGCGTACGACGAGAGGCAAGGCATGCAGGACGGCGACCTCGTCAAGGGCCGGTTGGTCAATTGGGATGCGAAGGGGCCGGATAGCTGGCCTCAGGACGAGGACGACGGTCAACCCGTCTACGGGCTACTGCATCGTTCCACGGTCAAGACGCCGTTCGGCGTCGACGACCGTTGCACCGTGACGACGCACGAGGGGCAGCTGCGCCAGCTGGACCCGGCCACGATCGACGTGGTCCTGGCCGCTCGGCCGGACCTGGCAAACGTCCGTCTGATCGGTGCTTCCGCCCAGGACGGATGGGCAGTCTTTGTAGACGCCCTCGGCACCAAGTACGAGGTCGGTGTGTACCCCGAGGATGGCCTGTGGTGGGCGACGGAGTTCTCCCCCAACCTCAAGGAATACGGCGCGGACATCGTGTCCGCGAACACAGCTGCGGAGATTTGCGCATTGCTGGACGCGCATGTCGCGGCCACGTTGGCGATCGACCTCCCGGCACCCCAGCGTCGCGGTCGCGGCAAGGCAGCCACACCGAGCGGGCCCTCGACGATGAAGGAACTCAAAGACACGCTGTGGAAGGCCGCCGACAAGCTCCGCGGCTCGATGGACGCCTCGCAGTACAAGGACATCGCGCTGGGCCTGGTGTTCCTCAAGTACGTCTCGGACGCCTTCGAGGAGCGGCGTGCAGAACTCGACGCGGAGCTGCGGGCCGCCGGGATGGACGACGAGCAGGTCGGCGAGCTGATCAACGAGTTCGACGCCTACACCGGGCGCGGGGTGTTCTGGGTGCACGAGCGGGCCCGCTGGTCCTACCTCGCCGCCAATGCCAAGGGTCTGGCCGCCTCCGGAGGTGAACCGCCGAAGTCGATCGGCGAACTCGTTGACGAGGCCATGGACTACGTGATGGGTGCCAACCCCACCCTGGCCGCGACGTTGCCGAAGATCTTCGCCAAGGACAACGTTGATCAGCGCCGCCTCGGTGAACTCATCGACCTGTTCAACTCCGCCCGGTTCGCCGGTGCCGGCGCGAGCAAGGCCCGCGACCTGCTCGGCGAGGTCTACGAGTACTTCCTGGACAAGTTCGCCAAGGCCGAAGGCAAGCGCGGCGGGGAGTTTTACACCCCGCCCGACGTGGTGCGCGTGCTGGTCGAGGTGCTGGAGCCGACCAAGGGCAAGATCTACGACCCGTGCTGCGGCTCGGGCGGCATGTTCGTGCAGACCGAGAAATTTCTGGCGGCCCATCAGGCCGAAGGCTCGGAGATCTCCGTCTACGGCCAGGAGCTCAACGAGCGAACCTGGCGGATGGCGAAGATGAACCTGGCGCTGCACGGGCTCAACGCCAACCTCGCAAGCCGCTGGGGCGACACCTTCGCCCGCGACCAGCACCCGGACCTGCGCGCCGACTACGTGCTCGCGAACCCGCCGTTCAACATCAAGGACTGGGCCCGCGCGGAGTCCGACTCCCGCTGGAAGTACGGCGTCCCGCCCGCCGGCAACGCCAACTACGCCTGGATCCAGCACATCCTGGCCAAGCTCGCCCCGGGCGGGCGGGCCGGCGTGGTGATGGCCAACGGCTCGATGTCGACCAACTCCGGCGGTGAGGGCGACATCCGCGCCGCGATCGTCGAGGCCGACCTGGTCTCCTGCATGGTCGCGCTGCCGACCCAGCTTTTCCGGAGCACTGGGATTCCGGTGTGTCTGTGGTTCTTCGCGCGCGACAAGGCAGCGGGCAAGCAGGGCTCGGTGGATCGGCGCGGGCAGGTGCTGTTCATCGACGCGCGGAGCCTCGGGTACATGGTGGACCGGGCCGAGCGGGCGCTGGCGGATGCCGACATCGCCAAGATCGCCGGCGCGTATCGGGCCTGGCGGGGGACGCGCTCTGCTGTCGAGGACGGGCTGGCGTATGCGGATGAGGCGGGCTTCTGCTACTCGGCTTCGCTAGCGGAGATCAAGGCGGCGGAGTACGCGCTGACGCCCGGGCGGTACGTCGGGGCTGCTGACGTGGCCTCAGATGGGGAGGAGATCGGGGCGAAGATCGAGCGACTGACGAAGGAACTGCTCGCCAGCTTTGATGAGAGCGCCCGGTTGGAAGCGGTGGTGCGGGAGCAGTTGGGGCGACTCCATGTCTGAACAGGTGCGATTCGGAGATCTCCTCCAGATCCCGCTCCGCAATGGGGTCAGCTACCCCTCGGCCCAGCGCGGATCCGGACACCCGATGGTCAACATGCGAGAGATCTTCGCGCACGACAGGATTGGCGACGTTGAGTGTGAACTCGCGCCCCTGACGCAGGCTGAGCAGTCTCAGTACCTGCTCTCGCCCGGCGACTTGCTGTTTGCTCGCCAGTCGCTCACCTACGAAGGCGCCGGAAAGTGTTCGATTGTCTTGGACGGGCGACCGGACCGAACCTGGGAGAGCCACATCATCCGCGCTCGCCTAGACGCTAGCGTTTCCTGCCCGGCTTTCTTCTACTACTACTTCCGCTCATCGCTAGGCCGCCGCTCGATCGAGAGCATTATCCAACAGGTCGCCGCCGCCGGCATCCGCGGCTCGGACTTGAGCAGACTGCCCGTTCCTCACCCCCCGATTGCAGCCCAGCAGGCGATCGCGGAGGTGTTGGGGGCGCTCGACGACAAGATCGCCGCCAACACCAGGCTCGCCCGAACGGCGGAGTACCTCGCAGCGGGAGAGTTCAGCCGCCTGGCCCAACTCAGTTCCGATGTCGTCTCGGTCGGAGAGCTGATCGCGTCGGCTGCATTGGTCATGAGTGACGGCTACCGAACCAAACGATCCGAGCTCGGGGACGCGGGCTACCGGATCGTTCGAGTGGCCGACGTCCGCGATGGTCTCGTTCACCTCGATAGCCCCGACTTCGTCCTCGCCGAGTACGCGACGGCCATCGGTCAGAAGTTCGGCATCGCGGGCGACATCCTGCTGACCACCAAGGGAACGGTCGGCCGAGTGGCCGTCCTCCCAGCGACCGGCGAATCAGTCGTCTACAGCCCGCAGCTCTGCTTCTTCCGGGTGATTTCCGAGTCGGTGATGACGAGGAGCTTCCTTCGACTGTGGCTGACCAGCCCGGAGTTCCTCGAACAAGCCGGACACCGGAAGAACAACACCGACATGGCGCCCTACATCAATCTCGCCGACATCCGCAGCCTTCGCATCACGCTTCCACCCGTGGCCGCGCAGGTCGAAGCCGGGCATGTCCTGGATGCGCTGGAGGCGAAGGTCCACGCGTGTCATCGCGAGAACGGTTCTCTCGCTGCCACCCGCGATGCACTCCTCCCCGAGCTCATGTCCGGGCGGCTGCGGGTTCGGGATGCCGAGGCGGCGGTGGCAGCACAGCACTGACGCTCGGAATCCAACCCGGCGAATTTGGCAGAAACCAGGACAAGATCACCGCGGGCTCGGTAGCGTCCGGGCGTTGCGCGGTCCAGGGGAGGATCGCCACCAGTTCCGGGGGGACTACATGAGCATCCGCACGCACCTGCGGCGCACCGCCGTCACGACCGCCGCTATCGCCGCCCTCGGCGCCGGGATGGCGCCGGCGGCTCTCGCCGCTCCGGCGCCGGCCGAGCGGGCCGAGTTGGGTCTGGAGGACATCTTCCGCACCCATGCCCTACCGGTGGCCTTCACCTTCACCCCGCGCGCGGGGCTGACCGCCACCGGGGCCGAGTTGCTGACCCGGACCGTGGACGCGCTCGGCAACACGGTCTCGGCCGTCTCGACCAAAAAACTGCGCACGTCCGGGATTGTCGGAGCGGCAAATGCGCCGGCGATCGATAACTTCGCCTGTGTGAAGAACGGAAGCGCGAAGAAGTTCACCACGCACGATCCGCGCGACATCTATGTCCAGAGCCGCGCGGGGACCCTGCGCTACCTGATCGAAACCTACGAGCAGCGGAGTGCACGGCGGGTCAACGATCGCCCGCAGACGCAGGTGCAGATCTGTGTGACCGGTGGTGCTGACCTGGATGGTGGGTGGCGGGCCACCAGGTCCGGGGTGGGCATGTTCCTTGCCGACCGCCACGACACCAAGCTGCGCGGGCACCAGTGGCAGGCCGGGGACAACACCGGTGACCTTCGCCAGAGCCTGGCCTTCGACATCTCCGGCAAGAAGGTGCCGGTCAACATCAGCGCCTCCCTCACCCAGGGTGCGGGCGACCGGATGGAAGGCTCGTTCGTCGGCCCGACGCCTACCTTCCTGAACATGTACTCCCGTAATGCCGCAGTCGGCTGGTGGGAAGACGGGTGTACCTCCGGCTGGACCCGGTGCAAGGCGCCGACCGATGGCCAGACCGCGTTCCGCGGCGCGATCGTGCAAGGACTGTGGGAGTTCGACCCGATCGAGCTACGCCAGCAGCAGACCTTCTACGTCGTGCCCTACCTCGACGACCGCTGCCCTGCCGCGCAGCAGCCCTGCGCCTCATGACCGCCACGACGAACCGCTCGCCCCGTGGATCCCTCGGCCATCGCATTCTCATCTTCGCTGCGGCAGGTGCGATTGTCCTCGCCACACTGACCGGGTGCAGCGAGGACCGCGACCGCACCGCGGGGCAAGCCGCCGACGCCCCGCCGCCGCCGGTTGCCGGGCGCCCGCTCACCGACTACGACGTCATCGTGATAGCCGATGACGCGGGCGATGTCGGTGACGCCGATCTCTACGGCATCACCCTCAGCCCGCTGCAGGCCTTCCGGATCACCGCCGACAAGCGCATCTCGAGCATGGGCGCTGACCGCACCCGGGTTCTCGTCGCGGCCGCCGACCAGCGGGTCGACAAGCTCGGTGTGGTCAAAGCCGACGGCTCCATCGCGCCCATCCCTGGCCTCGGGCGACCCTTCGCCTACGAACCCATCCCACTGGATGCGCGGCGCATCGCCTACACGGACAGCGGCACTAACAAGGACGACCGGACCAGGCTCCTGGTGTTCAACGCCGGCACGGGTGAACGCCGCGTCCTCTATCGGGACAGCCCCGACTTCTTCGGTCCCGTGGCTGGTCCAGGAGGTGAGATTGCTGTCGTCCAGTACGAGTCGCCCTACACTCGTAACGGGGAAATCCTCATCATTGACCGCGGCGAGGTTCGTTCTCTCAAACCAGCTCGCCCGAGCGGCAACCTCGTGTGGGGCACCCGCCTGATGGCGACCTCCGTAGAGGAAGACACGGCCGACGGCGACACCGTCCCGGCAGGACTGCAGCTGATCAACCCGCGGACCGGCAAGACCCGCGTCATCGACGGCTGGGATCCGATCGCCTGGTCCCCCGACGGGACCCGGCTACTGGTCCGCGAGTCCGCCGACCTCACCAACTCCCGGCTCGCGATCCTCGACCCGGACGACCCCGAGGACCTCACGATGCTGGGCACCATCCCCCAGCTCACCCTCTACACCGGGGCCTGGGTCCGCGGCCAGGCGTGAGGCGAGCCCGCAGCGCCCGCGGAACCGCCCGCAGTCGTGCTGGCCCTGGGCGAGCGAGTCGGCCAAGCTGTCCCCAGGGCGGGTACGCCCCACCGACGGGGAGGCATCAAGGTGACATCACCGAGAATGCGTGACGCCGGCTCAGCCATCGGCGCGCTGCCCTGATGGCAGGAATCGGGCTGTCGGAAGCCGAGTGGGAGTCGCTGGCCCTCGACACGTTGGGTGAGCTGGGGTGGGAGTTCGTCCCGGGCGAAGTTGTTGCGCCGGGGGCGCCGGGAGCGCTGGGCGATGGCACGCGCGAATCCTGGAGCGAGCTGGCGATCCGGCCCCGGATAGTCAGCGCACTGGCGCGACTCAACCCCACAGTGCCGGCGCAGTATGTGGCCCAGGCGGTGGCCGAGATCCTGAGCCCGAAATCGCAGGATGCGATCACGGAGAACCACCGCGTCCACGGATACCTGGTCGGCGGCTACCGCGGGATCACCTACACCGAGGATGGGCAGGAGCGCACACCCACGATCCGGCTGATCTCCGGCGACCCGGCGCAGAACGAGTGGCTGGCGGTCAGTCAGGTCACGCTGGTGGGCGGGGACTACAAGCGGCGCTTCGACATCGTCCTGTACTGCAACGGGATGCCGGTCAGCGTGCTGGAGCTGAAGAAGGCCGGCTCGAAGAACGCCCACGTGGCCGGCGCACACGCGCAGCTCGCGACCTACATTCACGAGTTCCCGATGGCGTTCCGGTTCGCGGCCTTCACCGTCGCCACCGACGGGATCTTCGCCCGCTACGGCACCCCGTTCACTCCGCTCAATCATTTCTCGCCCTGGTCGATCGACGAGCAGGGGAAGCCGATTGCCACCCCCACACCGGACGGCCAGACCGGGATGGAGCTGGCGCTGTTCGGGCTGTATGACCAGCCGCGCTTTCTCGACCTGCTGCTGAACTTCACGGCGTTCGACGCCGATGACTCCGGCCTGGCCAAGCGGATCGCGAAGCCGCACCAGTTCATCGCGGTCAACAAGGCCGTCGCCAAGACTGTGGAGGCGGTGGCCGGGGACGGCAAGGCGGGCGTCGTCTGGCACACCCAGGGCTCGGGCAAGTCGATGGAGATGGAGCTCTACGTCAACCTGGTGATGCGTCATCAGGCATTGGGCAACCCGACGATCGTGGTGATCACCGACCGCACCGAACTGGACGGCCAGCTGTACGAGGGCTTCGCCCGCAGCGAACTACTCCCCGAACAGCCCGTCCAGGTCACCTCGCGCGGGAAACTGCGCGCCGAACTGACCAACCGGGTGACTGGCGGCCTCTACTTCACCACGCTGCAGAAGTTCGGCCGCAGCAAGGAAGAACGCGAGGCCGGTGACGATCACCCGCAGCTCTCGGACCGCCGCAACATCGTCGTCGTGGTCGACGAGGCGCACCGCAGCCACTACGACGACCTCGACGGCTACGCCCACCATCTCAAGACCGCGCTGCCACACGCCACGCTGATTGCCTTCACCGGCACTCCGGTCTCCTTCGCCGACCGCAACACCCAGGAGGTGTTCGGCGACTACATCGACATTTACGACCTGACCCGCGCGGTAGCGGACGGCGCCACCGTGCCGGTGTATTTCGAGCAGCGCATCGTCAAGGTCGCCCTCGCCGGCGAGGTCACCGAGGCCGACCTCGACGCTGCAGCCGCGGAGGCCACCGACGGGCTTACCGAGGCCGAACGGGTCAAGGCCGAAAAGGCCGTCGCCGTCGTCAATGCGCTCTACGGCGCACCGGCCCGCCTCGCTGAGTTGGCGAAGGACCTCGTCGCGCACTGGGAGAACCGCAGCGATCAGATGCGCAAGTTCATCGAGGCTCCGGGCAAGGCGTTGATCGTCGGAGCGACGCGGGAGATCTGCGCGAACCTCTACGCCGAGATCATCACGCTCCGACCCGAATGGCATTCGGCCGACATCAACGCCGGACGGATCAAGGTCGTCTACTCCGGCGTCGCCACCGACACCGCGCCGGTTTCGACGCACAACCGGTCCTCGGCGGCGAACGCCACGATCAAGAACCGGCTGCGCGAGGTCGACGATGAGCTCGAGCTGGTGATCGTGAAGGACATGATGCTCACCGGCTTCGACTCCCCGCCCCTGCACACCCTGTACCTGGACCGCCCGCTCAAGGGCGCCCTGCTTATGCAGACCCTGGCCCGGGTCAACCGCACGTACCGTGGCAAGGCCGACGGGCTCCTCGTTGCCTACGCACCGCTGGCGGAGAACCTCGCTGCGGCGCTGTCGGAGTACACCTCCACCGACCAGGTCACCAAGCCCGTCGGCAAGAACGTCGCCGAGGCCGTCGAGCTCACCGAAACCTTGATCGCGACCCTGGCCACCCTGGTCGCCGGACACGACTGGCGCGCTGTGCTCGCCAAGGGTGGACCCAAGGCGCGGCTGCACGCCGTCACCTCCACGGTGAACTACCTGCGCGATCCGGCCACCCCAGGTAACGCACCGGCCGCCGACGAAACCGAGACCTTGGGCAAGCGATACCGCCGGACCTCGGCAGAGCTCGCGCGGGCCTGGGCCTTGTGCTCGGGGTCGAAGAACCTCGTCGAACTGCAACCCGAGGCTCAGTTCTACGAGGAGGTCCGCGTGTGGATGGCCAAGTTCGACGCTGAGGAACGCGCCGCGTCGGGCGAGCCGATCCCCGAGGAGATCCAGCGGATGCTGGCCGAACTGATCGCCACCTCCACCGAGACCGGCGGAGTCATCGACGTCTACGCCGCCGCCGGGATGCCGCGCCCGAAGCTCAGCGACCTGAACCTGGACTTCCTGGCCAAGACGCAGGCGGCGCCCAACCCGCACCTCGCGATCGAGGCCCTGCGCAAGCTCTTGACCGACGAATCCGCGAAGGCCACGCCCGGCAACGTCGTGCGGGCGCGTGCCTTCTCCGAACGGATCACCGAACTGATGGCCCGTTACACCAACTCCCAGCTCACCTCCGCGGAGGTCATCGCCGAGCTGGTGAAGCTGGCCGAGGAGGTCGCCGCCGAAGGCAACCGGGGCGCGGCCTTCTCCCCGCCGCTGTCACCGGACGAGCTCGCGTTCTATGACGCGGTAGCCGCCAACGACTCCGCGAAGCAGCTCCAGGGCGAGGACATCCTCGCCCAGATCGCGCGCGAGCTCGTCGAGGTCATGCGCCGCGACATCCGCACCGACTGGACCGTCCGCGAGGACGTCCGCGCCAAGCTCCGCTTCTCGATCCGGGCTCTGCTGGTGAAGTACAAGTACCCGCCCGACAAGCGCGACGACGCGATCAAGCTGGTCCTGGAGCAGATGGAGTCTCTCGCCCCCCGTTACGCCGTCGAGCGGGACTGACCGAAATGTCGGTGGCGACCGGCAGGCTACCCACGAAGGGGTGGTGACCATGGAGATCGAACCGTCAGGGCAGTTCCTGGTCTACGCCGACCAGTCGGGACGCCTGAAGATCGACGTCCGCCTGGACGGGGACACCGTCTGGCTGACCCAGCAGGCGATGTCCGATTTGTTCCAAACTTCCGTTCCGAACGTCAGCATGCACATCAGCAACGTCTTCGAGGAGGGCGAGCTCGCGGCAGCGGGAACTGTTCAGGATTTCTTAACGGTTCGCACGGAAGGTGAGCGAACCGTCCGTCGAAACCTCACCCACTACAACCTCGACGTGATCATCTCCGTCGGGTATCGCGTCAAGAGCCAGGTGGCCACAAACTTCCGCATGTGGGCCACGGATCGGCTCCGCGAGTACATCGTCAAGGGCTTCACTCTGGACGACGAGCGGCTGAAGAATCCAGACAGGCCGTTTGACTACTTCGACGAGTTGCTCCGCCGGATTCAGGACATCCGAACCTCGGAGCGGCGGTTCTACCAGAAGATCACTGACATCTACGCCACCAGCGTTGACTACGACCCCACCCAACCCATAAGCCTCACGTTTTTCGCGACGGTCCAGAACAAGATGCACTGGGCGATCACAGGCAAGACCGCAGCCCAGATCGTGCGCGAGCGGGCGGACGCGGCCAAGCCAAACATGGGCCTGACCACCTGGCGGGGGCCAACGATCCGGAAGGCCGACGTCACCGTCGCGAAGAACTACCTCGACGAGACCGAGCTTGCCGCGCTGAACAACCTCGTCGAGCAGTACCTGGTGTTTGCCGAGGGGCAGGCCATGCGCCGCATCCCGATGCACATGGCCGACTGGATCTCCAAGCTCGATGCCTTTCTCGAGCTCAACGACCGCGAAATTCTGCGTGATGCGGGCAGGGTGTCCCAGGAAGTCGCTGCTGCGAGCGCCGGCGTCGAGTACGAGCGGTTCCGACAGCGTCACATAGCGGCGGACGACACCGCCGGAAATGACTTCGATCGCTTCGTCGCCGAACTTCCTGGTTCGCCTCCGGCCAAGCCCGCTGATGGAGAGGGCGGCGAGAATGTCTAGACCCGTGCCGGGCCGCGGTCGCGCACGGCCTGGAATCCGGAGGGGACGCCATGCGAGTGACGAGGCTTACCGTCAAGGCATGGCGAAACCTGCGTGAGGTCGACCTCGAAATCGATCCACACGCCTCGCTCGTGTGCCTCGTGGGCGAGAACGGCACCGGGAAGAGCGCGGTACTTGAGCTCCTCTCCGCTGCCGCACACCAGCTGGGGATTGCTCAAGGCGTTGAGATCGCTCGTGGCAATCCCCTCGAGGAGCCCCACGAGATCGAGATCCTCGTGCGCGTGCCGACGGAGGACCTGGCGCTGCCCGAACATCTGATGGCTCAGATCGAGACGTCGGGACTGCCCTGGAACGGCGAACTCGGCTTCGTCAGTCGAAGATCAACGGACGGCGGACAAGTCCAAATAGTTAAGGCACTGGGGGTCGCTGAGGAGCTTTCCCAGCCAGTCGGACAGCACGTGGTTCAACTTCTCCGCGGCCGCAAGGAGACGCAACACATCCACCTGGACGCGGATCGCGCCTATCCGCCCATGCAGATCGAACCTCACCGCTACGGCGAGATCTGGCAGCAGGACTGGGACAGCCCCGAGTTCACCCGGCAGTGGGCGTACAGGCCGACGCGCACGCTCTACGAGGAGTGGATGAAGTACCTCCTCGGAGTGGAGGAAAAGTGCGCTACTGAGCACGTGACGGCAATCCGCCGGGCACGCGACACCGGAGAGATTGAGCCGATGTTCGTTGACCCGTTCGACGGCTACCGAGCCACGCTGCAAGAGGTACTACCGCACCTTCACTTCGTTGGGGTCGAGTCCTCGGGCCAGCGCCGGACACCGCTCTTCGACAGCGTGGGATTGCAGCTCGCCTTCTCACGACTCAGCGGCGGCGAGCGTGAGATCGCCTTTCTCATTGGCCAGATTGAGCGCTTTCAGTTGGAGCGCGGTCTGCTCCTCATCGACGAGCCCGAGCTGCATCTCAATCCCGACCTGCTCCGCAGCTGGCTCGCATTCCTCCGAGACACGGTGAAGGACGGACAGGTTTGGATCGCTACCCACTCCCTCAAGGCCGTTGAAGTTGCAGGCCCAGCATCTACCTGGGTGTTCGAACGGGACGCGGAGTCACGGACGGTCACGGCCCCGACCCAGCTGGCGGGACGGCCAGTACTTTCGGCTCTCTCGGCCGCCGTCGGCTCGCCGGCCTTCGCGATCAGCCGTCTACGCTTCGTCTACGTCGAGGGCGACCGTCAGAGTCGCGAGCGAGAGCGTTTCTACGCCGTCTGTGGGGATCCGGGCGTCAATCGGTTCCTCGAGGGTGGTAGCTGCAACGAGGTGGTCCGCCGACTACGCGACGTCCAAAGACTCGCCGACGAGACCGACGAACAACTCCATGTCGGTGGTGTCATCGATCGTGACTTCAGGACCGACAATGAGCGTGGACAACTGCAGAGCGATGGCGGCGTACACGTACTCGGCTGCCATGAAATTGAGAACCTCTACCTTCAACCTGAGGCGCTGGCGGTCTTGCTCCAACGGGCTGGACGCGATCCGAATGATGCAGTGGCAGTCGTTCGCGACGCGGCCGACACCTACGCCGGCCTACAGATCGTTCAGCTCTTACCTTTCATTCAGCGCAGGCCAGGGCCCATCCGCTGACACCAGCTTGGCTCTAGGCTCGTGCCATGGTCAACCTGACGCGGATCTACACCAAGACCGGCGACGACGGCACGACGGCGCTGGGCGACTTCACCCGCACCAGCAAGAACGACCCGCGCCTGGCGGCCTACGCCGACGTCGACGAGGCCAACAGCGCCATCGGGGTGGCAATCGCGCTGGGGAATCTGAGCCCGGACCTGGTCACCCTGCTCACCCGCATCCAGAACGACCTCTTCGACGTCGGGGCCGACCTGTGCAACCCGATCACCCCGGAGCCGGCCTATCCCCCGCTGCGGATCGCCGAGGCCGACGTCGAACGCCTCGAGGCGGCATGCGATCACTACAACGACACCCTGGAAAAGCTGCGCAGCTTCATCCTGCCCGCCGGCACTGCGGGCGCAGCCCTGCTGCACGTGGCCCGCACCGTCGCCCGGCGCGCTGAGCGCTCCGCCTGGTCCGCCGTCGAGGCGCACCCCGACACGACCAGCGTCCTGCCGGCGAAATACCTCAACCGGCTCTCGGATCTGCTCTTCATCCTCGCCCGCGTGGCGAATGTGACATCAGAGGGGGGCCAGGGCGACGTCCTCTGGGTCCCCGGCGCCAACCGCGACTAGCCAACTTCCGAGTGCGTCAAGGGCTTATCCGCGGCTCGATTAGCCCCGCGACACACTCAGAAGATGGGTGGCTCAACGGGCCATCGGGTCGCGGGGCGGGGCCGCCTCGACCCAGGACAGGAAGCCCGTCATCGAGCCAGGCGTGAGCGCCAGCTCCAGGTTCTCCCCGGAATAGGTGCACACCGCGACCAGCGAGCCGCCCGGAACGGAGTGCAGCTCCGCCGGCGACGCGGGACGGCGGTGGTGCACCAGCAGCGATCTGCGGGTGACGACGTGTTTGGGCCTGGGCGCCAGGCTGAAGAGCCGGTACCACTCGATACGGTCGCCGTGGTAGCGCCCGATTCCGTAGGACCAGCCGTCACCATCGTCATGGGCGCCGCGGCGCAGGCTCGCCCGAAACGTGCCCACCCGGCGCGTCAGCGCAATCCGACGCAGCGTCAGAACCAAGCCGAGCGAGATCACGGCGACGAGCATCCCGACCACCACGTCGAGCATGATGATCAGCACCACTCACCCCTTCTCGGCCCCCCCGGGCGATCGATGAGAGCCGGCTCAGGTCCGGCCGGCAGCCTTCAGCCGGGTCTCGGCCCGCTTGGCGGCGGGGCTGTCCGCCTCGCCGTCGGCCTTCGCCCGCTCGAGTGCCCGCTGCGCTCGCGCGACGTCGATGTCACTGGAGAGTTCCGCGGTCTCGGCCAGCACCGTCACCAGATCGTCGGCGACGGAGATGAACCCCCCGTGCACCGCCGCGGTGATGGTCTCCCCGTCCGGGGTCCGGATGACGACCGGGCCGGACTCCAGCACGCCGAACACCGGCACGTGGCCCTTGAGGACACCGAGCTCACCCTCCAGGGTGCGCGCGATGACGATCGTCGCCGGACCGCGGTACACGTTCCGATCCGGGGCGACGACATCGACCTGCAGCGCGGGTGACTCAGCCACGGGCGAGTTCCTTCGCCTTCTTCTCCACGTCCTCGATACCGCCGCACATGAAGAACGCCTGCTCCGGCAGGTGGTCGTAGTCGCCGGCCACGAGGGCCTTGAAAGAGGCCACCGTCTCGGTCAGCGGCACGAAGACACCGGGCTGGCCGGTAAACGCCTCGGCGACGAACATCGGGTGCGAGAGGAAACGCTCGATGCGACGGGCCCGGTTGACCGCGACCTTGTCCTCTTCGGAGAGCTCGTCGATACCGAGGATCGCGATGATGTCCTGCAGTTCCTTGTACTTCTGCAGCAGGCGCTTGACGGACTGGGCGACCTGGTAGTGCTCCTCGCCGACGATCTGCGGGTCCAGGATGCGCGAGGTCGAGTCGAGCGGGTCGACAGCCGGGTAGATGCCCTTCTCCGTGATCGCCCGGGAGAGCACCGTGGTCGCGTCGAGGTGGGCGAACGCGTTGTGCGGCGCCGGGTCGGTGATGTCGTCGGCGGGGACGTAGATCGCCTGCATGGAGGTGATCGAGCGACCGCGCGTCGAGGTGATGCGCTCCTGGAGAAGACCCATCTCGTCGGCCAGCGTGGGCTGGTAACCGACGGCGGAGGGCATGCGGCCCAGCAGCGTGGAGACCTCGGAGCCGGCTTGGGTGAAGCGGAAGATGTTGTCGATGAACAGCAGCACGTCCTGCTGCTGCACGTCACGGAAGTACTCGGCCATCGTGAGCGCGGTGAGCGCCACGCGCAGACGCGTGCCGGGCGGTTCGTCCATCTGGCCGAAGCACAGCGCGGTGGAGTTGATGACGCCGGACTCGGTCATCTCCAGGAAGAGGTCGTTGCCCTCACGGGTGCGCTCGCCGACCCCGGCGAAGCAGGACACGCCACCGAACTCCTGGGCGACGCGGCGGATCATCTCCTGGATCAGGACGGTCTTGCCGACACCGGCACCACCGAACAGACCGATCTTGCCGCCCTTGACGTACGGGGTCAGCAGGTCGATGACCTTGATGCCGGTCTCGAGGATCTCGGTGCGGGACTCGAGCTGGTCGAAGGCCGGGGGCTGGCGGTGGATCGGCCAGCGCTCGGTGATGTTCAGGCTCTCGACCGGGACGTCCAGCGGATCGCCGATGGTGTTCCAGACGTGGCCCTTGGTGATGTCACCGACGGGCACCGAGATCGGGGCACCCGTGTCGCGCACCTCGGCGCCGCGCACCAGACCGTCGGTCGGGTTCAATGAGATCGCGCGGATCAGGTTGTCCCCGAGGTGCAGGGCGACCTCGAGAGTCAGCGTGGAGACCTTGCCGCCCAGCGTCACATCAACCTTGAGCGCGTTGTAGATCGCGGGCATGGAACCCGCGGGGAACTCCACGTCGGCGACGGGACCGATGACGCGGGCGACCCGGCCGGTGACAGTTGTTTCAGCGATTGCAGTCATCTGACTCTCATTCACTTCCCGCGGATGCATCGGCCAGCGCGTTCGCGCCACCGACGATCTCGCTGATTTCCTGGGTGATCTCGGCCTGCCGGGCCTGGTTGGCCGAGCGCGTGAGAATGTCGACAAGTTCGTTGGCGTTGTCCGTCGCCGACTTCATCGCGCGCCGACGAGCGGCGAACTCCGAGGCGGCCGAGGTGAGCAGCGCGTAGTAGAAGCGGCTCTCCACGTAACGCGGCAGCAGTGCGTCGAGCACCTCTGCCTCGTCGGGCTCGTAGTCGTACTGGGGCAGCGGACCGCCGCCCTCACCCGAGGCGGCCGACGCCGCGGCGGAACCCGCATCGACCTCCTCGATCTCGAGCGGAAGGATGCGCCGGACGGTGACCCGCTGGGTCAGCATCGAGACGAACTCGGTGTACACGAGGTGGATCTCGTCGACACCGCCCTCCTCGGTGGGGGTGCTGAAGGCCTCGATGACGGTCTCGGCGATCGCCTTCGCGTCCTCGTAGGTGGGGCGGTCGGAAAACCCGCTCCACTCCCCCGCCATCGCCCGCTTACGGAACCGGTACCAGGTGGTGCCCTTACGTCCGGAGACGTAGGGGACCACGACGCTGCCTTCCTCGCGCAACAGCGAGGTCAGCGCCTCGGCCTCTCGGAGCACGTTGGCATTGAAGCCACCGCAGAAGCCCCGGTCGGAGGTCAGCAGCACCACGGCCGAGCGGGTCGCCGAGGCCTTCTTCTCGGTCAGCAGCGGGTGATCGACCGAGCCGGCCTGTGAGACCAGCGCCGTCACCGCCCGGGTGATCGCCCGGGCGTACGGCTGCGCGGCCACCGTGCGCTGCTGCGCCTTGATGATCCGTGAGGATGCGATGAGCTCCTGGGCACGCGTGATCTTCGCGGTCGACTTGACCGATCTGATCCGCTGCCGGAAGACCCGAAGTTGGGCGCCCATGTGACTAAGCCTTCTTGACCTTGGTGATCTTTTCCTGGTCGACGTCCTCGTCGGCCATGGCAGCCACCGCGGCCTCCTTGGCCAGGGACTGGCCCGAGGAGGTCGTGAAGCCCTTCTTGAACGCGGTGATGGCGTCGGAGAAGACCACCAGGTCCTCATCGGAGAGCTGACCGGTGGTGCGGATCGTGTCCAGGGTGCCCTTGTGCTTGAGCTCGAGGTACTCCAGGAACTCGTCCTCGAACCGGCGGATGTCGGCGACCGGGACCTCGTCGAGCTGGCCGGTGGTGCCGGCCCAGATCGAGGCGACCTGACGGTCGATCGAGAACGGGGAGAACTGGGGCTGCTTGAGCAGCTCGATCATGCGGGCACCGCGCTCGAGCTGAGCGCGGGAGGCCGCATCCAAGTCACTCGCGAACGCAGCAAACGCTTCAAGGTCGCGGTACTGCGACAACGCCAGACGCAACGTGCCGGCGACCTTCTTCATCGCCTTGACCTGCGCGGCGCCACCGACGCGGGAGACCGAGACGCCGACGTTGATGGCGGGACGGACACCGGCATTGAACAGGTCGGCTTCCAGGAAGCACTGACCGTCGGTGATCGAGATGACGTTGGTCGGGATGTAGGCCGAGACGTCGTTGCCCTTGGTCTCGATGATCGGCAGGCCGGTCATCGAGCCGGCGCCCAGCGCGTCGGAGAGCTTCGCGCACCGCTCGAGCAGCCGGGAGTGCAGGTAGAAGACGTCACCGGGGAAGGCCTCGCGGCCCGGTGGGCGGCGCAGCAGCAGCGAGACGGCACGGTAGGCGTCGGCCTGCTTGGACAGGTCGTCGAAGACGATCAGGACGTGCTTGCCCTGGTACATCCAGTGCTGGCCGATGGCCGAGCCGGTGTAGGGGGCGATGTACTTGAAGCCGGCCGGGTCCGACGCGGGAGCGGCGACGATCGTCGTGTACTCCAGCGCTCCGGCGTCGGCGAGGGCCTGACGGGCCGCGGCGATCGTCGAACCCTTCTGGCCGACGGCGACGTAGATGCAGCGGACCTGCAGCTTCGGGTCCCCGCTGTCCCAGTTCGCCTTCTGGTTCAGAATCGTGTCGATCGCGATCGTGGTCTTACCGGTCTGGCGGTCGCCGATGATGAGCTGGCGCTGGCCGCGCCCGATCGGCGTCATGGCGTCGATCGCCTTGATGCCGGTCTGCATCGGTTCGGTGACCGGCTGGCGCTCGACGACCGAGGGGGCCTGCAGTTCCAGGATGCGGCGCTCGGTGGCCTCGACCGCCCCGAGACCGTCGAGCGGGCTGCCGAGCGAGTCGACGACCCGGCCGAGGAAGGCATCGCCGACCGGCACCGAGAGCACCTCACCGGTGCGGCGGACCTGCTGACCCTCCGCGACGCTGGAGGCGTCACCGAGGATGACGACGCCGATCTCGCGGACGTCGAGGTTCTGCGCCAGACCGCGGGTGCCGTCGGCGAACTCGAGCAGTTCGTTGGCCATCGTGGACGGCAGGCCCTCGACGCGGGCGATCCCGTCGCCGCACTCGATCACCGTGCCGACCTCGTCGCGCGTGGGCGCGTCGGGCGAGTAACCCGACACGAAGCGCTCGAGCGCTTCCCGGATCTCGTCCGGCCGGATCGTCAGCTCCGCCATCTGTCTGTCTCCCTGATTCTCAGTGCTGCAAAGTTCTTCTGTGTTGCTTCGAGTCTGTTGATCAGCGCTCGAAGCGCCGCTTGAGCCGGTCGAGGCGACCGGCGATGGTGCCGTCGACGACCTCGTCGCCGATCTGGACGGCAAGACCGCCCAGCACCGACGGGTCGACCTCGGCCTTGATCTGGACCGCGTTGCCGTAAATGCCGGCCAGCGCGGAAGCGAGCCGGTCCTTCTCATCCGGCTCCAGCGGGACCGCAGAACGCACGATGGCCACCAGACGTCGGCGCCGGTCACTGACCGCCTTGCCGAGTACCGCGATGGAACGCTCGGGGCTGCGCCCCCGCGAGTGCGTGACGACCTCGGTCATCAGGCGCCCGGTGGACGGTGTCACCCGCCCGCCGAGCAGAGCCGCGATGAGATCTGCCTTGCTCGTCGCCGGAACCGTGGAACTGACGAGGGCATCGCGCAGCGCGGGCTGACTCTCCACGATCCGACCGAACCGGAACAGTTCGTCCTCGAGGTCGTCCAGCACCGCGTCGACCTCGGCACGGGAGATCTCCGCGAGCAACGCCAGGTTTTCGATCCCATCGGCCATCTCGCCGGCCCGCGACCAACGCTGACCGACCACCGCGAGGACGACCTCCAGGGCCTCGGCGCTGATCTTGCCCTCGAAGAGCACTCGGGCGACGTCGACCTTCGAGCTGCCGGGACGGCTCGGGTCCGAGAGCGAACGGCGCAGGATGTGCTCGGTGTCCACGACGTGCAACACACTGAAGAGCTCGTCGGAGAGCCGGGCGTAGCCCGCCGCGTCGAGACCGGCACTGACCTCGTCGTACCGCGCGATGGCCGCGGCGAGCGCGGTCCTGCTGGCGCCTCTCATGCCGGCCCTCCGGTCTTGGCCGAACCGCGCAGGCTGCCCGATTCGAGTTGAGCGAGGAACCGATCGGTGATCCGGCGCTGGAGCGCGTCGTCGGAGAGCGAGTCGAGTACTGCCCGTTCGGCAGTCGAGACCACGAGGCCGGCAATCTCTGCCTGCAACGTGCGGATCGCCTGCACCCGCTCGGCCTCCAGGGCCTCGCGGGATCGGGCGGTGATCTCGTCAGCCTTGGCCTGCGCGGATGCGGCCGACTCGGCCACGATCGCATCGTGCTGGAGTTGGGCGTCGACCCGAAGCCGCTCGGCCTCGGCCTTGGCCTCAGCGATCGCGTTGTCGTAGGCGGCTTTGGCCTCGGCGAGTTTTTCCGCGGCCGCCTCGCTCGCCGCCAGCTTGGTGGCGATCGCCTCCTGCTGCGAGGTCATCAACTTGCCGACGACGGGAACGATGTAGCGCAGCAGAACGAGCATCACGATCGCGAAACCGATGAACTCGATGATCTGGGCCTTGGCTCCCGCGGCGAGGATCAGCTCACCCGTGCCCAACTCTGCGGTGCCCGCGGTACCGACGTACTGACTCGCGCTCATTGGGTACCCTCGCTAGCGCTCGGCCACCCAATGAGCGACAGTGCACTGTCCTTGTTGATTCGCTCGCTGCGCTCGCTCATACCGGCTCCCCTACGACACGTCCGGCCAGCTGACCCGCCAGTGCCGACACATCTGCCTGCAGTGCGGCCAGCGCCTGGTCCCGCTCGGCGCCCAGCTGGGCACGGGCATTGGCCGTGATCTGGTCCACCTGCGCCTGCGCCGTGGCCGCCGCGGAATCCACGATCGACTTGTGGGTCGCCCGTGCCTCCTCGCGCAGTCGCGTCGACTCGGCTCGGGCCTCGGTCATGGCCGCCTCGTACGCGGCCTGAGCCTCGGTCACCATCCGGGTCGCGGCCTCGGTGTCCGAGAGCTGCCCGGCGAGCTTGGCCTCGCGCTCAGCCATCGCCGCCGCCACCGGCGGAACGATGAACTTCCAGACCACGAACAGGACGAGCCCGAAGAGCAGGAACTCGACCAGCATCGTCGCGTTGGGGATGAGGAAGATGTCCTCTTCCTCTTCCTCGACTCCGACGGCACCTTCTTCCGCGGCGAGGAGGCTGTAAGCGAGACGCAACATGGCTGATTACTTCCCGATGACGAAGACGAACAGGGCCATGAAGGCGAGGTTGATGAAGTACGCCGCCTCACACAGACCGACGGTGAGGAAGAAGATGGTGAACAGGCGGCTCTGCGCCTCGGGCTGACGGGCGACACCCTGAATGGTGGCGCTACCGGCGAGACCGTCACCGATGGCCGCGCCGATGGCGCCGCCGCCGAGTGCGAGGCCACCACCGACGAGACCGCCGGCGACCTTGATCGACTCAACGAGCGCGGGATCTGCTGCCATGTCTGCGATTCCTTATCTCTTCTAGGTCAGGC
>JBQTIR010000054.1:0-26658 GCA_052387905.1 Sporichthyaceae bacterium
TACCTCGGCAATGGCCAACCCCGCGGCCCACAACCCAAGAACTCCGAACCGTCACCAAAGTCCTGACACAACAACTGTCACCGATGTCCAGGTACAGAACCGTCACCCATGTCCTGAGACATCACAGGAGGCCATCATGACCGCAGTGCTGGAGCGCCTGGAGAACCTGGAGCGCGACGCAGCAACCACTCCGCCGAACGCGCACGCCACACGCCCGGGGGTCCCCACCACCCGTGCCGAGGCCGAGGAACTCGACCGGCTCGGTGAGCGGATCTGCGAGCTGGCCGGGCACCTGGCTGCGGCCACCGGAAGCTGGCTGGAACTGGTCGCCGAGTTCGACCCTCGGCAGGGCTGGGGCGTGGATGGCGTGCGGTCCTGCGCGCACTGGCTCAGCTGGCGATGCGGGATCGGGCTGGTCGCGGCGCGTGAACACGTCCGGGTCGCCCGGTCGCTCGAGGAGTTCCCGCTCATCGGCGCGCAGCTGCGCAGCGGCCGGTTGTCCTACTCCAAAGTCCGGGCCCTGACCCGCGTTGCCTGCCCGGAGACCGAGGCGAACCTGGTGGAGATCGCCCTGTCCTGCACCGGCGCACAACTGGAACGCCTCGCCGCCGGGATGCGTCGCTCACAGTCGCTGGACGAGGTCAACGCGCGCCACGAAGCTCGTCGGCTCTCGTGGTCCTGGGACGAGGACGGCTCTCTCATCCTGCGCGGACGCTTCAGCCCCGAGGACGGTGCGCTGATCGTCGCCACCCTCGACGCCGCCCGCGAGTCCGCGCCACATCCTGGCCCGGCCAGCGCCAACGACAACGACAACGACAACGACAACGACAACGCCGGTATCCCGAAAGTGACGGCATCTCAATCGCGCGCGGACGCTCTGCTGCGAATGGCGGAAACGCTTCTCGCCAGCGGTCCGGCCCCCGCCCCTGGCGGCAAGCGCCACCAAGTCGACATCCACACCGACCTCGAAGCGCTGCTGAGCGGCGAAGGCGCCCGGATCGAGGACGGGCCGCCACTGCACCCGGAGACGTTGCGCCGCCTCACCTGCGATTCCGCAGCCGCGATCATCGCCCACCACGCGAACGGGGCGCACGGGACCTCGATGGACGTCGGCCGCCGCACCCGCGTGATCCCGACGGCCCTGCGACGCGCCCTGCAGCTCCGCGACGGCGGCTGCCGCTTCCCCGGGTGCACCGAGCGCCGCTTTGTCGACGCCCATCACGTGCGGCACTGGTCACGCGGTGGAGGCACCGACCTGAGCAACCTCGTCCTGCTCTGCCGCTACGATCATCGGCTCCTGCACGAGGGCGGCTACACCCTGCACGCCTCGGACCAAGGCTTCGTGTTCCGCCGCCCCGACGGGACCCTGATCCCCGAGGTGCCCGCGCAGCCGACCGGCGACGCCGACGCGGTAACCCGCGCGCACACCGCGACGATCACGGCAGAGACCGCATGGCCCGACTGGTACGGCGATCACCTCGACCTCGCCTACACCGTCGAGTTGCTCCGGCGCAGCGAGAACGCTTCCGCGGAAGCGTTTTCGCTCAACTAGTGACCGATTACGGCGTCGGGGTCACAAAGTCGGACGAGTTTCCGTTGATGATCACGTAGAAGCGCTTGCGCAGACCCTCCGACGTGCGCTCGCCGTTGCTCAGGCGCGGACTCACGACGAAGTGATTGGCATTGTTCGTTCCGGTCGGCGCGCACATGACGACCATCGGTATCGCGCATTGGGTCACCGAGATCTCACCGCCGAACTCGAGGTTGTCACCGGGGAGGGGAGTCAAGCCGTCGGGGCTGGAGTTGGTGCCGTTCATCGAGCCGCCGCCCTGGTTGACCTGGTTCTGCAGCGCGATAGAGGCGACGATTCCGCTGTTGGACAGGTTCTCGTTGGCATTGATGTAGCAGTTGCCGTTCGCCCCGCCGGGAAGCGGTGGCGCCGGGGCGATCGGGTAGCACGTGGTGATCGAGAACCCGCCGGACTGCGCCTCGATCTGCCCTGCCGCATTGACGAGGAGCCAGCGGGACTCCGACCCCGCAGGGCCCGTGGGGCCAGGGGCTCCCGTTGCGCCCGTGGGACCGGTGGGACCGGCCGGACCACGGTCACCCCTAGGCAGCGAGCCCCCGAAGTCCTTGGCGCGCAGCGAACCGTCCTTGATGTCGACGCCACGCAGGGAGTCGTTCTTCACGTCGGCCGAGGTGATCTTGGCTGCGGCATAAGAAGTCCCGCCCAGCGCAACGCTCAGCGCCAGCAGCGAGATGGCCATGGAGGGGTGGGAACGAAGCGCTTCAGAGAGGTCACGGGAGTCCAATCGTCGATGCGGATGGGCGAGATGGCACGCGCCGCCGGACGTGCGAAGGACCGGCCGCTGCGGGCAAACGGTTACCGCCATGGCGATCGTTGCAGCCGACATCCCTCTCCCGAGGATGCGACACGCGGTACGGAAGCGAACAAAGGGGCCAGAGGGACGTCGATTGTTCGCGCGGCAGGTCCTCGCCGCTAATACTTCGGCGTGGCCTCGGCCATCTCCAGCAACGTGGTGACGGTGCGCCAGTTCCGCATCGTGCCCGATGCCGCCCGGTCGCCACCGCCCGCGCGGGTCAGGCCCTTGGTCAGCGCCACCGCGAGTTTGCTGCGGCCGGCGCCGCCGGGCAGATGGAGGTAGATCTCGCGGCCCGCGATGCTGAACTCCTCCGGCGTGAATTCGTCGGCGTCGAGACTCATTGCTGCTGCGGTGAGCCGCTGAGCAAGGAAGACGACGTGCAGTTGCGTCGGGCCCGCGCCCCGATCAGCGAACGGGTTGGCGGCGACGACGGCCTGCAACTCGGCGTGGGTCCGCACGAGGACGGCCGGGGCCACGGAGGTCTGCTCAGCGAGGGCCTGCGCCAGGCGCTGCTCCACTGACCGCGGCGTCGCCGGTGCCTGCGCCGCGAAAATCAGATTGCCGCTCTGCACGTAGCTGCGGACGTGCCGGAAGCCGCAGCTCTCGGTGACCGCACGTACGTCGGCCATCGCCACCTTCGAGGCTCCCCCGACATTGACTCCGCGCAACAGCGCGACCATCACCGTCGTCGCACCGCGCAACTCATGCCACCGTGGGCAGGCGGTCGCCGGCGGTCTCGGCGTCGACGTCGCCGGTGTACCCGGCGCGCACCGCCCGCCCGCCGAGGACGATGACGTAGGTGAGGAAGGCCGCCTCGGCCAGTACGCCGATGGCGATCCGGGCCCAGGTCGGCAGCCCGGACGGAGTGACGAAGGCCTCGATGATGCCGGAGATCAGCAGGACGACAACAAGCCCGAGCGCGATCGCGATCGCGGCCCGGCCCTCCTCCGCGAGCGCGTCGGACCGGGTGCGCGGCCCGGGATCCACCCACGTCCACCCAATGCGCAACCCCGCTCCGGCCGCGACGAACACCGCGGTCAGTTCCAGCAGACCGTGCGGGATCAGCAGCCCGAGGAAGATGTCCAGGCGTCCGGCGTCGGCCATCAGGCCGAGCGCCACCCCGACGTTGGCCGCATTCAGCCACAGGATGATCAGCACCGGGAGAAGCAGGACCCCGAGCGCGAGGCAGCCCGCCGCGACCCAGGCGTTGTTCGTCCAGACCTGAGCGGCGAACGAACTCGCGGCGTGGGTCGAGTAGTAGGACTCGAACTCCCCACCTGGGCGGGTCAGCACGGCGATCTCCTCCGGCGAGGCGATCGCGGCCTGGATCCGCGGGTTGTCCGCCAGCCAGGTCGCCATCGCCGCGGATACCACCACGAACGCCGCCGCGACCGACGCCCACCAGCGCCACGTGCGGTACAGCGCCGCGGGGAAGCCACGGACCGCGAACTCGGCGACGTCACGCCGGGCGGGCCGCGAACCCCCGGTGACGACGGCGCGCGCCCGCGCGACCAGCGAGGACAGCCGTCCGATCAACGCCGGATCCGGCACCGCCGACGCCGCCGTCGAGAGATGGGTGGCCACCCGCTGGTAGAGCTCGACCAGTTCCTCGGCCTCGTCGCCGGTCAAGCGCCCGGACCGAGAACACCCGGCCTTGGCCAGCAGCGATTCCAGGCGCGCCCAGTCGTGGGAGTGCACGGCGACGAACGCGTCGATGTCCACGCAGGCAGACTAGGCCGCATGGACTCCGAGCGGGCGTGGGATCAGCCCGGCTGGGCGGCGGCGCCGCAGGCCACCGCGAGCGCCACGACCGGCTGGACGACCGCGCCGGTGCAGGTGCGCGATGTGGTCACCGGCGAGGCGGTCGCGCTCGACCTGCGCCTGGCCAAGGTCCCGAGCCGGGCCCTGGCCCTGCTGGTCGACCTGGCGTTGCTCGTCGCCGTGGCGATCCCCATCCTGATCGGTGCAGCCGTTGCTGCCGAGCAGACCGATGAGGCCCTCGGCGCCGCGATCGGCCTGGTCGCCGTCGTCGCCGTGGTGCTCGGCTACCCAATCCTGTTCGAGACCCTCCGACGCGGCCGCAGCCCCGGCAAGGCCCTGCTCGGGCTTCGGGTCGTCCGCGACGACGGCGGGCCGGTGCGCTTCCGGCAGGCGTTCGTCCGGGCCCTGGTCGGTTTCTTCGTCGACTTCAACCCGCTGCTGATGGGCTCGGTCGCCATCATCACCTCACTGAGCTCCACACGCGGCAAGCGCGTCGGTGACCTGGTCGCCGGGACCGTGGTGATCCGCGAACGCATCCCGGCCGCGACCACCGCGCCGATCATCTCCCCGCCCCACCTCGCAGCCTGGGCGGGCGCCCTGCCGGTGGAGCGGCTCGAGAACTCCCTCGCACTCGACGCCCGGGAGATCTTGGGCCGGCTGCGCGAACTCGACCCCGACGTCGCCGCAGCACTGACCGCGCGGCTGTCCGAGGCCGCCCTGACGCGACTCGCCGTCCCTGCCCCCGCGGCCGGGACCCCGACCGAGATCCTCGCCGCGCTGATCGCCGAGCGCCGGCGCCGCGACCTGGTCCGCGCCGGCGTCGGAGCCTGGGTTCCCGCAAGCCCCTGGGCAGGTTCGCCCCAGTGGGGTCCGCCGCCCCCGCCCCAATGGGGTCCGCCGCCCCCGCCCCCGCCACCACCGCCACCGCCACCGCCACCGCCACCGCCACCGCCACCGGAGCAATCCACCGGCTTCGCCGTACCCGACTGAACAGGGTCAATGGGCCCAAGCCCTACTCGGCCGATCGGATGATTTCTCGCCCTGCGCGCGTTTTCCCCGGCAGAGGTGGATCAGATGTGCCCGACACTGCGTCTGAGTGTTATGACAACCCTTACCGTGGCTGACCTCGCCGAGGCGCTGTTCTGCTCGCCGCTGCAGCCGTCGGAGGCGCTAGACCCGGTCAAGGTCCGCGACGCCGTCGCGGCAAGCCTGCGCTGTCACCACAACAACGTCAGCGAGTGCGCCGAAGAACTGGCCGAGCGGTACGGCAAGGACCCCGAGGGGGCTTGCCTGCGGATGCGCTGGGCCCGCGCCACGGTCGCGGTCGCCTTCCCGGCCGCCTACTGAACTGCAGCTCGTGCGTCCCAAGAGCTGGTGAGTCCCAGAGCTACCGAACCGTCGGGTGACCGCCCCCGACGGTTCGGTGATTAAGCACCAGGTGCTGCGGCAGAGGCGACGGCGATCGCGAGCCCACGCAGCTCCGCGCGGCACTGCGCCTCGTCGGTGAACAGGATCGTGGACAGGCCCTGCGCCCGGGCGGCCACGATGTTCTCCGGAAAGTCGTCGACGAAAACGATCTGCTCCGGCGGCAAATCCAGACGCTTGATCAGCTCGAGGTAGATGCCGGGTTCAGGCTTGCGCTCGCCCACGACGTAGGACGAACAGTTCAAATCGATCTCCCCGCCCGGGAAAATCCCGTCGATCCAGCCCGCCAACTCGCGGTAGATGTTCGAGAGCAGCGCGGTGCGCAGGCCCGCGGCCTTGACCTCGCCGACCAGATCAATCATGCCAGGGATCACGGTGCCGCCCATGACGGTGCCCATCATCTGCGCGAGACGTTCCGCGGGCACCGCGATGCCCTGCTCGGCCCCGATACCCGCGACCGCGCCGGCGCAGAAATCAGCGAACGGGAGCACGCCGGTCTCACACTGCGCGAACAGGCTCCCGCCGCGGAACAACGACATCGCGGTGCCCGCCGCCAGCCCGTACTCGGTGTCGACCTTGGCGAACTCACCGAGCGGGGTCGGGACGAGCACCCCGCCGATGTCGAAGGCGACGGCTCTGATCCGTGACGCGTTGATCAACCCTTCACCGGCAACACCCCGGGGCGGATGAACTGCGCGCCCCGGAACACGTCGACCTTGTGGATGTAACCGTTCTGGCTGAAGACCGGAAACTCGGCACCGGAGGCGTCGGTGAAGATCGCGTAATAGTCCTGCATGGTGGCGGCGACCCCGGGAGCCTCGGGGCCGACCTCGGCCTCCTGCATGGCAACGGCCACGCGGCCGGCCGGACGCACCACCGAGCCGTCGAGCACGACGCCGTTGTCGAACTCCAGGTGGTAGGCCATGGGACAGGCCGTCGCTTCCTTGTGGTACCAACCGGTGACCAGCGGAGAAAGTGACGTGGCGTCGGAATACCAGCCGGAGACGGGCATCGGCGCCGGCTCGGGCAACTCGTGGCTGCGCAGCGCGATGAAGGAGAAGACGCTGTCATCGGGCAGGACGGCGGAAACCAGGTCCCATCCGGTGTTCCACATCAGCTGCGTCTTGCGCCGGCCCCAGCCACGGTCGCGCCACCCGAAGCCGTTGAACGGGACGATCTTCCCGTCCGCCTTCCAGGTGAGCGTGCCCTCCGCGACGACGACCTGCTCGGTGTGGCAGTACACCTGGCCGCTCGCTCCGTCGTCGGAGCCGCGGGCGTAGAAGCCCTCGAACATGGTGTCCCAGAGCGGGGCGAAGTGCTTGCCACGCAGCGTCAGATCGAAGCTGACCTCGTCCAGCTCGCCGACCCAGCGCACCTCGTGGTTGGAGTCCCACGACAGGTTCACGATCTCCAGGCGCGTCATCGAGTTGCCGATGGACTTCTCCGAGTGCGCCCCGTCCTCGCGGCACACCTGGATGACGGAGTGGTTGCCCTGGGTGACCCCGACCGCGGCACGGGTGTTCGGGGTCCGGTTGGCCGAGACCGTCATATGCATGTTGACGTTCGCGTTGGCCGCGTGGTCGTAGAGGGAGATGTAGAAGGTCTCCTTCCACGGCAATGACTCGTCGCCGAAAGGCACGTGCAGCAGCTCATCGGTCGGCTTGGGCTTCCACTCCGCGGGAATCGTCGACGGCCAGAGATCGGGCGCAGTCACGGTCATGGTCAGGCCTCCCGAATCGGTTCTGCAGTGTCATCAGCGCGCTTGAGGATGGTGACGGTGCCGTCGTTGCCGTTCACACGTACCAGGTCACCGGTGCGCAGCACCTGCGTCCCGTTACCGGTGCCGATGACGCAGGGGACGCCGATCTCGCGGGCGACGACCGCCGCGTGACTGAGCAGACCGCCGATGTCCACGACCAGCGCGGAGGACAGAAACAGCACCGCCGCCCAGCTCGGGTCGGTGGTGACGCACACCAGGACCTCGTCCGGCTCGACCTCGGTGAAAGCCGGGTCGTGCACGATCCGCACGACGCCCTCGACGATGCCGCCGCTGGCGCCGATGCCCGCGATCCCGCCGTCCGCGTTGGCCGCCTCGGCCCCGGTACCCGCGATCTTGATCTCGAAAGGCTCAGGCTTGCCCTTCCAGTGCGCGGTGATGTCGTGCGCCTGGAACTGCTCGCGCTGGGCCTTCCGCGCCGCGACAAGTTCTTTGGCGTTCGGCGGCAACGTGGCCCGCGTCAGTTCGTCGACGCTGAACAGGAACACGTCCTCGACGTCGTCGATCCGGCCGTCGGCCGCCAAGTGGGTCCCGAGCCGACGGGCCGAACCGCGGGCGACGTCGAGGGCTTGCAGGTAGGCGGCCTTCGCGACCCCACGCAACGGGATGCGGTCCACCGCCATCTTCAGCACGAGCTTGGCCCCGGGGCGCTGGGCTTTCCCGAGCTTGGCGAGCAGTTCCTGCTCGGCCGCGATCCGCAGGCGCACCCGCTCCGCAGCGGCCTTCGCCGGGTCCTCGCCTGCGTCGCGGCCGGCGTACTGCTCGGCGATGCGCACGATCGGGGAGGGGTCCTCGCGCCAGACCACGCCGGAGACCTCACCGGCGAGTGGGCCGTGGTAGCCGTGTCGGGCCAGGAACCCGTCCAGGTCGAGGGTGCCGCGGCCCATCTTCCACAGATCGGTGATGATCTCGGTCTCGGCGTGCGAACCCTGCCCGGACACCAGAGCGTTGGCCTGCTCGGCATCCATGCCGGTCTTGGCGATCAAGGCGAGTAACTGCTCGTAGATCGCGTTGACCCCGATGAAGACCCCGCCGGCCTGCACCCGGATCGCCTCGAAGAAGTAGTCGCGGCCCTCCGCCAAGGCGCGGCGCGCACCGGCCTCGTCGAGGGAGTCAAAGCGCGGCACCCAGGACTGCCACCAGCCGTGGATCGGCGCGGACTTGCCGATGACGTCCTTGCGGATCGTGGCCATCGCGTACGGCAGCCGTACGCCCACAGCATGCATCCGGCGCTTGGACGTCGCGAGCGGGATCCCGGCCGGGACCTCGCCGAGCAGGTTGCGCGCGATGGATTCCGGTCCGCCGCCGGGCAGCAGGCCGCCCATCTCGCACAGAAAGTTCACGTTAAGCGCTGCGCGGCCGTAGAAGATCGCCGTGACGGCGTCATTGGGGTCGGCCTGCACCCGCACGTCCTCGCGGGCCAACGCCCCCATCCGCGCGAAGCAGTCCCGCACCCCGAGGTCCACCGCGGGCCCCCATAGTGACCAGCCGAGCGGCGTCGCCACCCCGGGCATCGCTTCGCCCACATTGGTGGTGGACCAGAACTGGGTCGGCCGGGACTCGGAGTGCAGCGGACCCGTCGGGTCAAGTGTGATCGCCATAGAGCGCGAGACTAGTGGCGCGCAAGCCTGCTGAACAGACGTTCGTTCTGGGTGGGTCAGGAGCCGTGTTCCCAGGACGTCCGATACGCAACCTGGGCCGGGGTGGCGGTGTCGGTGTCGACACCCAGTGAGGCGAGCTTCAGCGCCGCGACCTCGTGGTCGATCTCGGCCGGGACGGTGTGCACGCCGGGCGCCAGATCCGCGCCTGCAGCGAGCCAGGCCAGGGCCAGCGCCTGGCCCGCGAAGGACATGTCCATCACCGCGGCGGGGTGACCCTCGGCGGCGGCAAGGTTGACCACGCGACCCTGCCCGAGCAGCAGCAGGCGCCGGCCGTCGGCGGTGACGTACTCGGTGACCTGATCGCGCACGCGGCGCCGGGACACGGCAGCAGCGGCGAGTGCGGCCAGGTCGATCTCGACGTCGAAGTGCCCGGAGTTGGCCAGCACGACCCCGTCACGCAGCAAGGGCAGGTGCTCGGCGCGGAGCACGTCCCGGCTGCCGGTCGCGGTGACGAGGATGTCGGCGCGCGCGGCGGCCGCCGCCATCGGCAGCACCGTGAAGCCTTCCATGGTCGCCACCAGCGCCCGGGAGGGGTCGATCTCGGTGACGATGACGTGGGCGCCCATCCCCCGCGCCCGCTCGGCGATCCCCTGCCCGACCGGGCCGAAGCCGGCGACGACCAGCGTGCGTCCGGCCAGCAGGACGTTGGTGGCGCGCATGATCGCGTCGATCGTGGACTGCCCGGTGCCGTAGCGGTTGTCGAACATGCGCCGGGTCCCGGTGTCGTTGACGGCGACGACAGGGTGGCGCAGCGCGCCCTCGCGGGCAAGTTGACGCAGCCGGATGACCCCGGTGGTGGTGCCTTCGCAGCCACCGCGGACCCGGTCGAGCAGATCGGTGCGGGTGGTGTGCAGGGTGGTGACCAGATCACAGCCGTCATCGAGCACCAGGTGCGGACCGCCCTGATCTGATGCGGCATCAAGTGCGGCACCGATGTGGGCGTAGTAGCCGGCGCGGTCGATGCCGCGACGAGCAAAGACGTTCACCCCGTCCAGGACGAGAGCAGCGGCTACCTCGTCCGAAGTTGAGAGCGGGTTGGAGGCGGCGAGGGCCACCGAGGCGCCCCCGGCCTGCAGGACCCGCAACAGGTTCGCGGTCTCGGCGGTGACATGCAGGCACGCCGCCACCGACAAGCCGGCCAAGGGATTGTCGACCGCGAAGCGCCGCCCGATCTCGGCGAGCACGGGCATCGCCCGCGCCGCCCAGTCGATCCGCTCCGCGCCGGCACCCGCCAGCCCGGGATCGACCACATCACTCATCGCCGGGACGTCCGAAGGACCGGTCGCAATAGCAGCCACTCCTTCGGACGTCCGCACTGTGTTTGGCCTGGCGATGGCCTAGTACCGGTAGTGGTCGCTCTTGTAGGGGCCGCCGACCGGGACGCCGATGTAGCCGGCCTGCTCTTCGGTGAGGACCGTCAGCTTGACCCCGAGCGCATCCAGGTGCAGGCGCGCGACCTTCTCGTCCAGGTGCTTGGGCAGGGTGTAGACCCCGAGCGGGTAGTCGTTGGTCTTGGTGAACAGCTCGATCTGCGCGATCACCTGGTTGGTGAAGCTGTTCGACATGACGAACGACGGGTGGCCGGTGGCGCAGCCCAGATTCATCAGACGGCCTTCGGCCAGCACGATGATCGTGTGGCCATCGGGGAACTTCCACTCATCGACCTGCGGCTTGATCTCGATCTTGGAGATGCCCGGGGTGGCCTCCAGGCCGGCCATGTCGATCTCGTTGTCGAAGTGACCGATGTTGGACACGATTGCCTGGTGCTTCATCGCCGCCATGTGCGCGGCGGTGATGATCTTGAAGTTGCCGGTGGTGGTGACGAAGATGTCGCCGGTGGCGACCACGTCCTCCAGCGTCGCGACCTGGAAGCCGTCCATCGCCGCCTGCAGCGCGCAGATCGGGTCGATCTCGGTGACGATCACCCGGGCGCCCTGCCCGCGCAACGCGTCCGCGCAGCCCTTGCCGACGTCGCCGTACCCACACACGACCGCGGTCTTGCCGGCGATCAGCACGTCGGTCGCACGGTTGAGGCCGTCGATGACGGAGTGCCGGCAGCCGTACTTGTTGTCGAACTTGCTCTTGGTCACCGAGTCGTTGACGTTGATGGCCGGGAAGAGCAGCGAGCCCTCACGGAACATCTCGTAGAGGCGGTGCACCCCGGTGGTGGTCTCCTCGGTGACGCCCTTGATCTCGCGCCCGATGGTCGACCAGCGAGTGGCGTCCTCGGTGATGGACTGCGCGAGCAGCGCGAGGACGACCTTGAACTCGTGGTTGTCGGTGGAGTCCACGCCCGGCACGACACCGGCCTTCTCGAACTCGGTGCCCTTGTGCACGAGCATCGTGGCGTCGCCACCGTCATCGAGGATCATGTTCGGGCCCGCGAACCCGGAGGCGGCCGGCCAGCGCAGCGCCTTCTCCGTGCACCACCAGTACTCGGTGAGCGTTTCACCCTTCCAGGCATAGACCGGCACGCCGCGCGGGGCCTCGGGAGTGCCCTCGGGTCCGACGACGACCGCGGCGGCCGCGTGGTCCTGGGTGGAGAAGATGTTGCAGGAGACCCAGCGCACGTCGGCGCCGAGCGCGACCAGGGTCTCGATCAGGACCGCGGTCTGGATCGTCATGTGCAGCGAGCCCATGATGCGGGCGCCGGCCAGCGGCTGGGCCGCGGCGTACTCCTGGCGCACCGACATCAGGCCGGGCATCTCGTGCTCGGCGAGGCGGATCTCCTTGCGGCCGAACTCGGCCAGCGCAAGGTCGGCGACCTTGAAGTCCTCGGCGGCCAACACCGGCCGGGCAGGGGGTATGGGGCGGGTGCTCATGCGATCTCCTTGGCGTGCGGTGAGGTGGAAAGTAGTGATTGGTGCTTCTCCTGCTCCCAGCGCAGCCAGTCCGGCGCCGGTACGTGCTCGGGTCGGACGGGAACGGACTCGAGCCAGGCCTCTACGTCAGCCCGCAGCTCCGCCTCGCGGCGCAGCCGCAACGCAAGGCCGACGTCGCCGAGGGAGAGGTCGTGTTCGGCCAGCAGGTCCCGCAGAGTGCGCAGACGCTGGAGCTGCTCCGGACCGTAGAACCGGTGCCCGCCGGGGCTGCGGCTCGGCTCAACCAGGCCCAGCTTCTCGACGTAACGCAGCATCCGCGGCGACCACCCGGTGGTCTGCGCGGCCTCGGCGATTGCTAGCCCGTCCATCGCAAACAACACTAGCAGAATGATGTCAGTTTCCGCGTCATCACCTGATGTAGCACGCAGAAAGGCCCTAGGCGTACATCATCGTGTGAAGTTGTCGCCGGAGTGGCGGCGTAACTGAGTCAGGGCGGCCGGCCCGCCGATTCGCCACCGCGACGATCGGCCGGGGCTGGCCGCCCTGACGTTGTGCCACCGTTCTTGGTGCGGAGGCGGTGACAAGGGCCGCCCGAGGACGTGACCGAAGCCGCCGTCCAGATCCCTTGTTGTGCCTCCGACCTAGTGGCTCTTCGTTCCGGAGGCTGCGGTCCCCGGAACGGCCTTACGAGTAGAAGGTTAGCCTACCCTTAGTTGATGCGCAAGTCCGTCAAGGCGTCGGCGTGGGAGTCACCGCAGGGGCCGGCGTCGGCTGGGCGCTGGCTTCCTTCTCCGCCCGCTCGGCCGCCTCCTTGGCCTCCCGCTCGGCCTGCTCCTGGGCCGCCTCACCCTCGAGCAGCTCCTGGTACGGGTTGGGCGCCACCGTCTCGTTCGGGTCGTAGTCGATCGCCAGGTCGCCGGCCTGCTCGGCGGCACGCTCGGCGGCCTCGGCGGCGGCCTTGTCACGCGCCGCCTTGTCGCCGAGCTTGCCCAGCAGCTTGGGCAGGATCTGGTCGACCGCCCACGGCAGACTGGTGATGCTGGAGTAGTAGAGCGACTCGGCGACGTCGGGGCCTAATTCCAGGACGTTGCCGGAGCGCACGACGCGCAGATTCTGGTACGGCGAGGTCTTCTTGATCTTCTCCATCGCCTCGCCGCCGTCGTGGCCGACGATCCACACCAGGACGTCGACGCCGTCGAGGATGCCGATACCCCCGACGTTAATGTCCTGGTGATAGATCTTGCGGTTGATGCCGGTGAACCGGGTCAGCGACTCGATCCGGTTCGGGTACTCCAGCCCCAGCGAGGTGAAGAACCGTGCCATCGGCGCGTACGGATTGATCACGCGCACCGCTCCGTTGGGCCCCGGTGCCGCCAGCGCCACCGAAGCGCCGCGCAGAGCCGGGTTGTTGAACTGCACATCGGCGAACATCTCCGCCACCGACGCGACCGCGTCGATCGCAGCCTGCGGGCGACCCACGATCTTGCCGAGGACCAACGCCTCCTCCTGCCAGGACGAGGCGTAGTCCTTGCTGTCCGAGGACACCATCGTGATGGTGGGCGCAATCTTGCTCAGCGCCTGGTAGTCCTCCAGGGTGACCCCGGCGAACATCGCCACGATCAGATCGGGCTTGCGTGCGGCGATGTCGTCGAAGTCGTAGGCCTGCCGCCGGGCCGGGGTGTTCGAAGCCTGCGCGAAGCCGTCGGGCGCGATCAGCCCGTCCTCGATCTTGCTGACCCGAGAGGTGCGTTCCTCCCGGGAGGCGAAGTTGATCGCCTCGTATTTGCCCGCCTTCTGGCCGGCGCTGAGCCACGGGAACGAGGTCCACGGGTGCTGCGCGCCGAAGAAGTTGCGGACCGTGAGCGGGGCGCCGCCGAGGGCCGTCATCGTGTCCTGCTCGCGCATACCCAGGACCACGATCCGCTCGGGAAGACGCTCGATCACGGTGCCACCCTGATTCCAGGTGTGCTTGATCCGCGTCGGGAACACGTTGCGCTCGAGCGGCGGGACTCCCGGGATCGAGGAGACGCCCTCAATCGTCACGGCCGGCACCGTGGGTGCCGCCTGCGGGGCCTCCCCGTCGCTCCCGCATGCGGTGCTCGCCAGCACGGCGGCAGCAACTACTGCTGCCAGGGTGCTACGGCGCAGGTGGCGCGGGCGGTAACGGGAAGAGCTGACGGTCATGGTCCCCATTGTGCTGGGAGGGAAGTCTGAACGCGTAGTGATCCACCGAATGCGATCACACCGTGACGTCGGAACCGGTCACGGGCGCGCGGTAGATGTCCGGTTCGAGGTAAATGACCCGGGCGCTGGGTTCAGCAGCGCGGATCGCCGTCTCCGCGGCATCGATGGCGGCGGCCACATCGGCGGCGCTCGAACTGGAGCGGACGGCGATCTTTGCGGCCACCAACAACTCTTCCGGTCCCAGATGCAGTGTCCGCATGTGGATGACGCGCTCGACCGCGGGCTCCGCCGCCAACGCGGCCTCGATCTTGCGCACGGCCTCGTCCGAAGCTGCCTCGCCGAGCAACAGGCTCTTGGTCTCGATCGCCAGGATCACCGCGATCACGATCAGCAGCACGCCGATGGAGACCGATCCCGCCCCGTCCCAGACGCCGTCGTCAGTGATCAACGTCAGGCTGACGCCGATCAGCGCGAGCACCAGCCCCACCAGTGCGCCGAGATCCTCCAACAGGATGACCGGAAGCTCCGGCGACTTGGCGTGCCGGACGAACTCCACCCAGGACGCATCACCGCGGACGTGGTTGGACTCGATGATCGCCGTGCGGAAGGAGAACGTCTCCATGATGATCGCGACGATCAGCACGGTCGGCGGAACCCAGTGCCAGGAATCGATCGGGTGCGGATCCTGCATCTTGTGGATGCCCTCGTAGAGCGCGAAGCCCCCACCGACGGTGAACAGCACGATCGAGACGAGGAAGGCGTAGACGTAGCGCTCGCGTCCGTATCCGAAGGGGTGGCGCGGGGTCGCGGCGCGTTGGGCGCGCTTGCCACCGACGAGCAGCAGCACCTGGTTACCGGCGTCGGCCAGGGAGTGAATGGACTCGGCGAGCATCGAGGACGAGCGGGTGAGCAGGAACGCGATGAATTTGGTGATCGCGATCCCGGTGTTGGCCAGCAGTGCGGCCACGATCGCTTTGGTACCGCCGCTGGTACTCACATTCGCGCCTTAAGGTCGGTGATCGGAGCGACCGGGGTGGGGTCTATTCCGCTGGCCAGTGCGAGGTACACGCTCGCGAAGTCCCCGAGCCCGATCAGGGCGGCGAGCTCGGCGGCCGGCGACGTTCCGGTGACCGTCGGAGCGCGCAGGCTGGAAGCCGGGACGCCGGCCTCGGCCGCCAGCTCGAGGGAAAGTTCTACGCGCCGTGCGGCGGCGCCGTCGGCTGCGCTGTCCTGCACGAGCACTAGGTGCAGTCCCGTCTGACCCCGGGCGCCGCGGCGTCCGAACGGACCGTCCAGCGCGACGATCTGATTGTGCTGGGCCTCCGACGACGACCCGGCCAGGGCAGGGGTGTTCGCATTCTCCGCCAACTGATTGACGAAACGGGTGGCGGCGACACCGGAGAGCGGGGTGAAGCCCCAGACCATCGGCAGGTCACCGATCAGGCGGGCGGCCAGGTCCTTGGCCGGGTTCCTCGACCGCGGGACGTGTGGGGCGCACGCGGTCGCGACCTCGTCCAGGGCGCTGGCCACGGCGTCCAGCACCGTGCCGGGGAACCGACCCACTCCCAGGATGTCCGCCGTGATCAGCAAGGGCGTAGCCAACGACCAGAGGCACCCGCGCGGCGAGTGACCGGCCGGGGCCACCGCGACGTGGCGGCCGCCGCCCGCGAGGACGGCGCGGGCGATGGGGGAATCCGCGGCCCCGACGCCGAGGGTGGGCACGCCGCGGCGGTTGGCCTCCTCGACGGCGGACAGGGTTTCCGCGGTCGAACCGGAGCAGGACACCCCGATGACCAGATCCTCGGCGCCGACCCAGCCGGGAAGCCCGTACCCCCGGTGCACGAAAACCGGCAGCGGAGATTCCTCGCCGGTGAGCGCCGCCAGCACATCACCAGAGGCAGCGGAGCCACCCATCCCGGCCACGACCAACGTCCGCGGGCGCACCCGCTCCCGCAACGCCTCCACGCCCGCCGCCGCGGCTGCGCGCCGACCCTGCCCGACCTGCGACCCGGCCGCGGCGACGAGCGCGAGCATGTCCTGCGGATCCCCCGCGCGCAGCGCGGCCTCATCGTCCAGCACGGCGTGCCCGGCGACGCGCACGGCGGTCATACCTGCGGTCGGGCAGCACGCGCGGCGTCGATGAGCAGCACCGGCACCCCGCCGCGGATCGGGTAGGCCAGCCCGCAGGCGGCCGACGTGCAGACCAGCTCACCCACGACCTGCTCACCTACGACCTGCTCGCTCCCGGCGCCGTCGTGCCGCAACGGCCCACGGCACTGCGGGCACGCGAGCATCTCCAGCAACGACTTGTCCACGTCAGTCCTTTCCGGCCGTGCTCCGGATGAAGTCAAGGACTTCGTCCCGCAATTGCAGCATCCGTGCCACATCTGCGGCCTCGACGTTGAGCCGCAACAGTGGCTCGGTATTCGACGGCCGCACGTTGAACCAGTCCGCACCGAGGCTAACCGTCAGACCGTCCAGCTCGTCGAGTTCCGCTCCTCGTGCCGACCAGTGCTCCCGCAACGCTGTCAACGACGCCACCGGGTCGGCCACCGTGGAGTTGAGCTCACCCGAGGCCACATAACGGGTATACCCGCCCAGCAACTGCGATGCCGTCCCGGGTACCTCGGCGAGGGCTGCCAGGACGTGCAGCGCCGCAAGCATGCCCGAATCCGCGCGCCAGAAGTCACGGAAGTAGTAGTGCCCGGAGTGCTCGCCACCGAACACCGCCCCAGTATCGGCCATGACCGCCTTGATGAAGGAGTGTCCGACCCGGGTCCGCACGGGGCGCCCACCTCGGGCCAGGACCAGCTCAGGCAGAGCCCGTGACGTGATCAGGTTGTGCACGATCGCCGACCCCGGCGCGCGCGCCAGCTCGCGTTCGGCGATCAAGCCGCACACCGCCGACGGCGTGATGGGCTCCCCGCGCTCGTCAACCACGAAGCACCGGTCGGCATCGCCGTCGAAGGCCAGGCCCAGGTCGGCGCCGTGGGCGAGCACCGCGGCGCAGAGGTCACGCAGGTTGGCCGGGTCGATCGGGTTCGGCTCGTGGTGGGGGAAGCTGCCGTCGAGCTCAAAGTACAACGGGATCACCTCGACCGGCAGGTCGGCGAACACCACCGGTACGACGCGACCGGCCATCCCGTTGCCCGCGTCGACCGCGACCCGCAGCCGGCGCGTCGCGGGGACTGTCACCAGAGAGTGCAGGAACGCCGCGAAATCCTCGAGCACCTCGCGGGTCGTGGTGGTCCCGACGACCGGCGCGACGGTGGACGGATCGGCCAGGTAATCCTCGGCCAGGGCGCGCATCTGCGCGAGGCCGGTGTCCGCCCCGACCGGCACTGCGCCGGCGCGGCAGAACTTGATGCCGTTGTACTGCGCTGGGTTGTGACTGGCAGTGAACATGGCGCCAGGACAGGACCAGGCCCCGCTGGCGTAATAGACGGCGTCGGTGCACACCAGGCCGACGTCGATCACGTCCCGGCCACGGGAGTTGGCCCCGGCGGCGAAGGCGGCACTCAGTTCGGGTGAACTCGGCCGCATGTCGCGACCCACCACGACGGGTGCTGACCGTCCGTCAGGTGCGGTGACCTCGGCGAACGCAACCCCGAGCGCGAAGGCGACGTCGGCATCCCACTGGGACCCGACAATTCCGCGGATGTCATAGGCCTTGACGATCGTCGACAGATCACGGCCCGCAGATGCGGTGATGAGCTCAGTCCTCGACAGCGCGCAGGATCCGCAGGTGACCGCGTCGGCCGATCTCGACGACGGAGGAGGGATCTCCGTGCTGAGTCGGGGGGCGGCCCGCCTCGCGCACGGCATTCGCCAGCGCCTCGAGATCGTCGGAGGAGGGACCGAGGTCGAGTTGGTCCGGGGCCAGCCGCAGGACCTCCCAGCCACGCGGCGCCGTGAGCCGCTCGGCGTGCTCGGAGCACAGGTCGTAGCAGTGCGGCTCGGCGTAGGTGGCGAGCGGGCCCAGCACCGCGGTCGAATCGCGGTAGACGTAAGTGAGCGTCGCCACTGCGGGACGCTTGCATGCATTTCGCGAACACCGTCGAGCACCGGTCACGATTCGTGACGGTACTCCTCCGACCGGGTCGGGGCCGGGATTGCCGCTCGCGGTGCGGAGTGTGTCGCGCCGGCCGGGACACCACGCCCGTACGCCCTACCCTGAGCGACGTGCGTCGTCGAGTGGTGCGGGATCGGCACGGCCGCGGCCTGCGCGGTCCGCTGGCCCCGGCCGGCAATCCGTGCGCCCGTACTCGCGCCGAGGAGTTCAACGACCTGGTGCTGGACGCGGTGGAGCGACTCGAACGTCGCTGGCGCCGCGAACTCGCCGTGGTCGAGTTCGCCGTCGAGGCGGTCCCGCCGGCCGTGACGGACCCGATCCCGGCCCCGGCGGCACCCCTGGGCCGGCTCCATCCCGGCGGAGCCGGCCATCCTGCCCGGGTCGTCATCTACCGTCGTCCGGTGGAAGCCCGCGCCCACGGTCGCGCCGAGCGCGCGGCCCTGGTCCAGGACATCGTGGTGGAACAGGTGGCCCAGTTGCTCGGACTCGATCCCGAGACGGTCGACCCCGGTTACGGCAGCGACTGACGGGCGGCCCGGCTCAGCTACGGGTCGATGACCGCACGCAGATCGGGGACCAAGGCGGGGAGTCCGACGACGAAGCGGCCGGTCACCAGTGCGGATACCGACAGGTCACTCCTACCGGCCCGCAGGATGCGGGCCGCGTACACCGGGGCTGAGTCCGGCGCCGGGACCACGAGCAAGACGTAGCGGCGCAGGCGCATCGGCGCGGGATCCAGGACCACGACGCGGCCAGCGGTGACCGCGACGGCCCGGGTGCTGACCTCGCCGTCCGGGGCCACGGCGTGCACCATCACCTGCGCGTCGGCGCGGGTGGCGGTCAGCATCAGGCGCGTTGCGTAGGCCGGTGGGCCCAGCCCACCGGCGAGGACGGCCGGGGCGGTCAACGGGCGCGCCGCCGTGGCATAGGCGACATCGGCGATGCGGGTGCCCTTGCTGGTCGCCGAGCGGACCAGGCGAACAGCCGCGACGACCGGCCGGTCCGAGGTGATCACCACACTCACCGCCTGGCCGGCCGCGGCGGAGTCGAGGTCGAACTCGGCAAGCCGGCCGGCGGTCAGCTCCAGGGTGTCGATCCCCGCCGGAGCGAAGGCGCTCTCCGCGGTCTGCAGGGTCACCGTCGCGATGGCATCGCGCTCCCCCGGTGCGATCACCTGCAACTTGCGGTCCAGGTCGCCCGCCGGTACACCCGGGATGACCACGGTGCGGGTCGGCGAGGGCGCCGCCGCGATCCAGTCGATGCCGCGGGCCGCGATTCCGGGGGCGTCGGTGTCGTGCACGAAAGCCGCGACACGTCCTCGGCTGGCCACCACCGACACCGCGAGGCGCGCGTGACCGGCGACAATCCCGTCAAGCGGGATGGACACCACGCCACGGGCGGGAATTTGGACATCGCTGGAGTTCGGTGCGGTCAGCGGGCCATCGGCATTCCAGAACCGCAGGTCGACGAGGGCGTCGGCGACCTCGGGGTTGGCGAGCACGAGGCGGTCCCGGCGGCCGGCATCGGTCCCTGCACCGACGAACCAGGCGGCCGCACCGGGGCGGGCGCAGGAGACCCCCGCCAGGCCACGGGCCGGCCCGGAACTCACCTGGGTGAGCAGATCCGCCGCCAGACCGGGCGCGAGCGCGCCGGAGGCCCGGGCGACCTGCGGCGTGCCGATGGCGCTGACGTCCAGGGTGAGCGCCCCGAGCTCCTCCCGCTTGGCGCGCGTCCGGTTCGTCGGGGAGAGATCGGCGAACATGGCCAGATCCACCATGTCTGACGATTCATCAGGTGATGGTGAATCATCCGAACCCGGCACGCCGGGCATGGTGAGCGCGGGCGGCGGAACGGCCAGCGTGAGAGCACTGGCTCCACCGGAGCCGGACGCCACCGGCGCCGGACAGGCCAATTCCGCAGCCTGGACCGCTTCCGCGGCCCCGCGGGGGAGCGCGTCACCGGTGCCGATCGGAGCAAGCCCGAGTGCAGCCACGACCAAGACTGCGGCCGCCACCCCCAACGGACGCACCCGCGAACCCGGGTCCGACCTGCTGCGCCGCTCGCTCACTGGTCCACCCTCGGGGCCCGCCGCCGTCGCGGGGAGGTCGATTCGGCCACCACAGACCGCTCGTCCTCCTCGCCGCCGTCATCAGGGCGTCGACGTGACCCGCCGGGCAACGCCAACACCACCACACCGAGCACCAGGACCGCCTGGGAGAACATCCACACCCCGCGCACCGGGTCCGACCAGCGCAGCTCAAGGCGACCGCCACCGGCCGGCAACTCGAAGGCCTGCGCCCAGCCCGCGCGTTGCAGGCCGCGCAGTTCCCGGCCGTCAACCTCCGCGCTCCAGTGACCGTCGGCCGGCTCGGCCAGCGTCAGAAAACCGGCCGGAGTTTGCGGTGGCAGGTCGACGTCGGCACTGACCGCATCCGAGGCCAGCGGTACGCGCTGCGTCGACCCCGAGGACACCACCATCAGACGCGCGACCGGAATCTGGAGGCGCCAAAGCCCATCGCCACCGGCGGTGCTGACCCGTTCGAGCGCGGGTACCGCGTCCAGGCCCCGCGCGATGTCGTCGTCGATCGGGGAACGCACCAGCACGAAGCGGACCCCGAAGTCGACCAACCGCTCGGCCTGAGCGTCCCCCCGGCCGGACACCAGGTCGGCGACCAGGGACTCCAGCGCCCGCACCGCAGCGGGCGGGACCCCGCGGTCGGCGTCCCCCAACTGCGGACCGCTGCCGCGCACCAGGGCGTAGGACAGCCCGGTGACCGCGAGTTCCTCGCTCGCCTCCAGATCGGCGAAGTCCTCCTGCGGGTCGGCACCGGTCTCCCGGGAGCGCAGCACCAGAGTCCGAGGTCGGTCTTGGGTGCCGGCCTCGGCCGCAACGAAGGCGGGCACCAAGGGGGCGGAGTCGCGGCGCAACGGGTCACCTGCGCCGGAGGCCATCCAGGTTGCGGCGGCCACCACTGGGGAACCGAGTGCAAGCAGGGCCACGGCGCCGGCCAGAAGTTGGGCGACCCCGAAGTCCCGGGCAGCGAGGCGCGTACCCAGGGTGTGCAAGCCGACTGCAGCGGCGCTGAGCAGGCACAGAGCAGCCAGGGCGAGAGCGACGCCGGGCCAGATCGGGGCCGCCGCCCCGCCCACCGGCGCAGCCACCTCGAACCGAGAAGCCACCAGGGCGACCAGATAGGCCACGACGGCTCCCGCGATCCCCACCGCGGGACCTGCGGGCCGACGGGCGAGCGCGACGCCGGCGAAGCCGGCGAACACGATCGCCGCGCCGACCAGGCCCGGCACTGAACCTGGTCCGCCGGGGTCGAGCAGCACCAGACGCCAGGTGTCCCAGCTGTCCTCCGCCAGCCCGGGACCCGGCAGACCGGGTTCACCGAAGAGCCGCGAGGGGTCGGTGACGATCTCCAGCGACCAGGGCATCAGCGCGACGACCGGGACGCCGAGCGCGATGGCCAGGCGCGCCAGCAGCGCCCGCTCGTCCGCGCGGCCAGAACCGATCCGCACCACGCGCAGGCGTGCGAGCGCGAGGATCGCCAGGGCCGCGATCACAGCCAGCACCCAGGTCAGGGGGGCCAGCGCCCCGACCACCGTGAGGGCCAGCGCCCCGGCCCACGCCGCGCGATTGGTCCCGGGACGCGCCGGCGTGCCCACCACCCGAACGGCGCTGAGCACGACGAGCGGGAGCAGGGCGATGGCCGCTGCGCTCCCGACCCGGCCGGCCGCGATCGCTCCGGTGAGGACCGGCGCACTCGCGTAGGCGACCGCGGCCCACGCGCGCAACGGGCGGGAGGTCGGCAACGTCGATCCGACGAGATACACCAGCAGCCCGGCGAGCGGGACGCTGCCGAGCAGCACGAGGGTCAGCGCGAGATCGGCACTGCCCAGTCCCAACGTCGCCAGCATCGCCAGCAGGGCGAGATAGGGCGGCGACGCGTCCGCGCTGCCCAGCCCCTGGTCGGACCAGGATCCGAGATAGGAGTCCCATAGGGCGCCGGCGCCGTCCGGGGCGGGCAGCATCGCCCCGCCGAGCAGGCGGCCGCCGCCGAGCAGGTCCCGACCGGCGAGCAGTGCCACGAGCACCAGTGCGACGGCGAGCATCGCCGGGATGGAGCGGACCAGACGACGGGCGAGCACACCGCCGGCCCCCCGCTCGATGTTCTCCGCGTCCTCCGCGACGGGGCCGGACTCACGCACCCGGTGCCCACCGATGGCCGCCGATTCGGTCCGCCGGCCGGCTGCCACGCCGCGCAAGGCGTCCAGGCCCTGCGAGATCTGGTGGCCCGGACGGGGAAAGAGGCGGCGCAGCGAGCGTGGATCGACGTGGTGGTCCACCCGGCGTGCCGCGCGCATCCGGCGCACCGCGCGCGGTCGGATCAACACCGCCCCGGCGGCGCGCAACTCGTCTGCCGCGTACCCGGGCAACTTCGCGAGCAGGTAACCGACGGCTCGGGCAAGACATCCCAGCAGCAATCGGGGCACGGCCATCACGACGGCGAGCGTGGGCAGGTTGGCCAGCAGCACCCGCAGTGCACCCGCACGGTCGAGCAGGTGCACCCGACCGGTGCCGATGTGGACGACGCGGCGGGACGCCGCGGACGCCTCGGCGTGGTAGATGACCGCGCTGGGGACCACGGCCACCTTGTGTCCGGCCAGCCAGGCCCGCCAGCACAGATCGACGTCGTCGCGCATCAACGGTAGGTAGGGGTCGAACCCGCCGAGGGCGTCCCAGACATCACGGCGCACCAACATGCCCGCGCTGGAGACCGCGAGCGCGCTGCGGCGTTGATCGTGCTGGCCCTGATCCTGTTCTCCGCGTTCCAGATCGGTCTCGCGGCGCCCACCGGCGTCGATGCTGACACCGACCTCCAGGAGCACCCGGCGCTTGTACCAACCGCGCACCTTGGGACCGACGATCGCCAGCGACGGGTCCGCCTCGACCGCAATGAGTAGCTGTGCGAGCGCTTCGGGTTCCGGCTCACTGTCATCGTGCAGCAGCCACAGCCACTCGCGCTCGGTGCCGGTATCGGCCGGCACCTCGCGCAGCACCGCACCGATCGCGGCGCCGTACCCGGTGCTAGGGGCCAACGCCAGTGGCACACTCCCCGTCGCGGCGGTGATCAACGCCGGGCTGGAGTCGGTACTGCCGGTGTCGGCGCAGAGCACCCGTACCGGCGCCTGGGTCTGGGCGGTGAGGCCGGCGAGCACCTGCGGGAGCCAGCGTTCCCCGTTGTGCGAGATCAGGACCGCGGTGACGTGGTGCCCCTGCGTCATAAGGAACCTAGACGGCGCGCTTCTTCAAGCGGCGGCGTTCACGCTCCGACATGCCGCCCCAGATTCCGAAGCGCTCGTCGTGCCCCAGGGCGTACTCGAGGCAGTCATTGCGCACGTTGCAGGAGAGGCACACCTTCTTGGCTTCCCGGGTGGAGCCGCCCTTCTCCGGGAAGAAGGCCTCCGGATCCGTCTGCGCACACAGGGCTTGCTCCTGCCAGGTGATCTCGCGCTCGACGCCACCGAGCAATGGGAGGAATACCTCGCCCATCGCTGCCTCCTCGCCACTGATGTGCCCCGTTGAGAGGTGTCTGTTCGGATGCCGCTCAGGTGTTCCGTCGTCGCCGTAGCTGTGACTTGGCCATCCGCCGTTGGCGGACCGTTCCTGGGGTGACTCGAAGATGAACGACACAGGTGGAATTACATGCCTGCAAATCCCTCCGCGTCAACCGGGTCGGTGCTAATGAATCTCTCCGTCGGTACGAATGAGCCGTTCGGAGGATGCCGGAGAGTGACCATATGCACACAAACGCACCTGTGGGCCCACCAGCGGGGCGGGCTGTACCCCGACCAAAGCACCCTTGCGTTGCCTCCCGCCCCACCCGTCCCAGAACGTGCACGATCGGTGTGTGGCCGCGGGGCCGATCGGGTGATCGCTGACAGATGCGGGAATTGATCATCCTGCGGCGGGTGCGACGATGCCGCGGTGCGCATCGTGGTGCTGGCCGGCGGTGTCGGTGCCGCCCGTTTCCTGCTGGGGCTGCGCGCCGTCACCACTGACGGCGACGGACCACTCGCCGATATCACGGTGATCGGTAACACCGCCGACGACATCGTGTTCGCCGGCCTGCACCTGTCCCCCGACCTGGACACCGTGATGTACACCCTCGGCGGTGGCGTGCATCCCGAGCAGGGGTGGGGCCGGATCGGCGAGACCAGTGCCGTGCAGGACGAACTGCGGGCCTACGGCGAGGGTCCGGACTGGTTCACCCTCGGCGACCGGGACATCGCCACCCACCTGGTGCGCACGCGAATGCTGCGCGAGGGCGCCGCACTCTCAGCCGCGACCGCGCGTCTGTGCGCACGCTGGCAGCTCGGCGTGACGCTGCTGCCGATGAGCGACGACCCCGTGCGCACGCTGATCGAGATCGACGAAGCCGCGGAGCCGGTGCACTTCCAGGACTACTGGGTCAGGCGCCGCGCCGAACCGGTGGCACGCGCAGTGATTCTCGACGGGATCGGCGCGGCCCGTCCCGCTCCCGGTGTGCTCGCGGCCATCGCCGACGCCGACCTCGTCGTGCTGCCGCCGTCGAATCCGGTGGTCAGTATCGGAACGATCCTCGCCGTCCCCGGCATCCACGACGCCGTAAGGAGCGCCGGCGCCCCGGTCGTCGGGCTGTCCCCGATCATCGACGGGGCCCCGGTGCGCGGGATGGCCGACAAGATGCTCGCCGCGATCGGCGTCCGGACCAGCGCTGCGGCCGTGGCGCTGCACTACGGGGCACGCTCGGCCGGTGGCGTGCTTGACGGCTGGTTGGTCCACACCACCGATGCCGATGCGGTCCCCGCCCTCGCCGACGTCGGGATCGTGGCCCGGGCAGTCCCGTTGCTGATGTGGGATCTGAGCGCCAGCACGGAGATGGCTCGCGCGGCCCTCGACCTGGCGGCTGACCTGCGCGGGCGCCCGCGATGAAGTCCCCCGGTCGCCTCTCGATCCACCCCGTCACCGGCATCGGCGAGGTCACCGGCGGCACTGATCTCGCCGCACTCGCCCTCGCCCACGCCGACCTGCGGACCGGGGATGTGCTCGTCGTCTCCAGCAAGATCGTCAGCAAGGCCGAGGGACGCATGCGCCGGGCAGATGACCGCGAGGACGCGATCACGGCGGAGGCCGTGCGGGTGGTCGCATCGCGACGCGGAACCCGCATCGTCGAGACCCGACATGGACTCGTGCTCGCCGCCGCCGGGGTCGACGCCAGCAACACCGCGCCTGGCACGATCCTGCTGCTTCCCGTCGATCCCGACGAGAGCGCGCGGCGACTACGCGCGGGGATTGCCGCAGCCGGTGGGCCGGACGTGGCGATCATCATCAGCGACTCCCTCGGCAGGCCGTGGCGCATCGGCGTCGTCGATGTGGCGATCGGGGTGGCCGGGATCGAGGCGGCGGCGGACCTGCGCGGCACCGTGGACGCCTATGGCAATCCGTTGGAAGTGACCGTGGTGGCCGTCGCCGACGAGGTCGCCGCCGCCGCGGAACTGGTGAAGCCCAAGCTCGGCGCGGTGCCGATGGCGGTGGTCCGCGGACTGGCTCACTTCGTGCGCGCCGAGGACGGCCCTGGTGCGCGGGCGCTGGTGCGACCCGCCTCCGAGGACATGTTCAGCCTCGGGACCGCCGAAGCGATGCAGGCCGCGGTACCTTCGCGCCGGACGGTCCGTCACTTCACTGCCGCACAACCGGATCCCGCCTCGGTCGACCGTGCCCTCGCCGCCGCATTGACGGCGCCGGCGCCCCACCACAGCACGCCGTTTCGCTTCGTCGTCCTGGAAACCGATGCGGCCCGCACGAGGCTGCTTTCGGCCATGCGGGATGCCTGGGTCTTGGACCTGCGCGGAGACGGGTTGACAGAGGATCAGATTTCTCGACGGACAGCACGCGGAGACGTGTTGCGACGGGCACCGCTTCTCATCGTGCCGGCGCTTACCGGCGAAGGCCGCCAGCACTACCCTGATGCAGCGCGCTCAGCGGCGGAGGAACGGATGTTCCTCGCCGCGGGCGGTGGCGCCGTGCAGTCGCTGTTGATTGCGCTCGCCGCAGCAGGCCTCGGATCGGCCTGGGTGTCCTCCGCGATCTTCTGCCCCGACGCCGCCCGCGCCGCCCTCGGCCTGCCTGCCGATTGGGAGCCGCTCGGCGTCGTTGCGGTCGGAGTGCCGGCCTCTGCACCCGAACCCCGCCCTCTCCTCGACGCGGAAGCATTCATCCGCCGGCGATAGCGGTCCGTCGGATGGCCTGGGAGGTCATGGCTACCTTCTCGACCACTCCGCCGCGGATTTGGTGGTCGTGAGGACAGCAGAGTGCTGGCGCGTAGGGGTGGCGGGACAGGCGAGAGATCGGGTGGTGCAGGTCAAAGAGGGCTGCCGCGCCGCTTCCGCTCCTCGGCACCCGGGGGGCGCCTGCGGTGCGGGTCGGCTTGCCATCGGGAAGAGCGGTGGCTGGCGTCGCGGGGTGGCTGGGGATGCTGGGCTGGACGGGGCGGAGTGCGGGTCGGCAGTGGTGGCCCTGCTGTGG
>JBQTIR010000055.1:0-15178 GCA_052387905.1 Sporichthyaceae bacterium
GAACCCAGCAGGGCCTGTCCAAACCCGAAATCATGCGCTGCCTCAAGCGCTACGTCGCCCGCGAGGTCTATCCCTTGCTGAGCCCATAGAACTCCGTCTGGGCCCTTGACGATGAATAGGAGCATCGACGTCAGCGACTCCGGCCGCCTGTGGATAACGGCCAGGAATCCACGTAGTGACAGGAGGGGCGCAACTCGGCGCCGGCTCGCCTCACGCGTTACAACCTGGATCTGTGGCCGGCGCTAGAGGCCGAGTTGGGCGGCCATCTGCTCGCGCAGCAGGTTCTTCTGAACCTTGCCCGTGACGGTCATCGGGAACTCGGTGACTGTGACGACATAGCGCGGGATCTTGTGGTGGGAGATCTTGCCCGCGCAGAACGCCCGCACCGCGGCCGCGTCGATCGCTGTGCCCTCGGCAACCTTGACGGCGGCGCAGAGTTCCTCGCCGAACTTGGGATCCGGGACTCCGACGACCTGGACGTCGACGATGTCCGGGTGGGTGTAGAGAAACTCCTCGACCTCGCGCGGGGCGATGTTCTCCCCGCCGCGGATCACGGTGTCCTTGATCCGGCCGACGATCTTCACGTACCCCTCGGCGTCCATCTCCGCGAGATCTCCGGTGCGCATCCAGCCCGCCACATCGATCGCGTCGGCGGTCTTGTCCGGATCGTTCCAGTACCCCCGCATCACCGAGTAGCCGCGGGTGCGGAATTCTCCCCGCTGCCCGCGCGGCACCACCTGCTCGGTCTCGGGGTCGACGATCGCGATCTCCAGATGAGGGTGCACCCGCCCGATCGTGGACACCCGGCGCTCGACGTCGTCGTCGGTGCGGGTGTGACAGGAGACCGGGGACGTCTCGGTCATGCCGTAGGCGATCGTCACCTCGGTCATGCCCAACTCGGCGATGACGCGCTTCATCACCTCGACCGGACACGGGGAGCCGGCCATGATCCCGGTGCGCAGGCTTGAGGTGTCCAGGCCGGGTAGCGACGGATCGGCGAGCATCGCGATGAACATGGTCGGCACGCCGTAGAGCGAGGTCGCGCGCTCGGCGGCGACGGCGGCCAGGGTGGCGCCCGGGTCGAAGGCCGGCGCCGCGATGATCACGGTGGCGGCGTGGGACAGCGCCGCCAGGTTGCCCATCACCATGCCGAAGCAGTGGTAGAAGGGCACCGGCACGCAGATGCGGTCCGCGGCGGTGTAGCGGCAGATCTCGCCAACGAAAAAGCCGTTGTTCAGGATGTTGTGGTGGGTCAGGGTCGCGCCCTTGGGGAACCCGGTGGTCCCCGAGGTGTACTGGATGTTGATCGGGTCGTCGAAACCCAACACGTCCTGACGGGACATCACCTCGGGCCCGGGGACGGCGGCGGTGGCCAGCGTGGTCCATGACTCGTCGCCGACGAAGACGATGTCGGTGAGATCCGGACAGTCCGGCGCGACCTCGGCGACCATGGCGCGGTAGTCGCTGGTCTTGAACGCCGGCACGGTGACGAGCATCCGCGCCCCGGACTGGCGCAGCACGAAGGACAGCTCATGGGTGCGGTACGCGGGATTGACCACGACCAGGATCGCTCCGACGCGCGCGGCGGCGTACTGGACCAGGATCCATTCGCCGATGTTGGGCGCCCACAGCGCGATCCGATCCCCGGCGCAGATCCCGCGGGCGAGCAGCCCCGCGGCGAGGCGGCTGACGTCGGCGTCGAGTTGCGCGTAGGTCCAGCGCCGCCCGGACGGGACGTCGACCAGGGCTTCGGCGTCCGGGTGGTGGGCGGCGATGCGGGTCAGGACGGCGCCGATAGTCTCCCCGAGCAGGGGGACGTCCGAGGCGCCCGAGGCGTAGGAAGGGGCGGGGGCCATCGGGTGGCATCCTGTCGTCGGCGGCGGGGGCGGTGTCCGACGAAAGTACCGTCAGGTGAGCCCGTCGGCCACGGCTCGCAGCACCTCGCTCATCGTGGTGACGTCCTCGCTGACGAGGCGCACCGCCTCTGAGGCGAGCGTGTGCATACCCTCGGCGGTGGCCTGGTCGCGGACGATGTCGGCGTCGGCGCCGGCGGTGATCAAGGCTCGGACGGCGGGCGTGACCCGCAACAGTTCGTAGATCCCCACGCGTTCGTGGTATCCCGTGCCGGCGCAGGCCTCGCACCCGGTGCCGGCCAGGAAAAGAGCCTTGGGTCGGCCGCCCAGGTCGGTGTAGAGCGAGCGTTCCTCGGTGCTGGGTTCGTAGGGCCGCAGACACTCGGTGCAGTTACGCCGCATCAGTCGTTGCGCCATCACCGCGATGACAGAGGAGGTGACCAGGTAGCCCTCGATGCCCATCTCCAGAAGGCGGTACAGCGCCGAGACGCTGTCGCGGGAGTGCACGGTGGAGAGCACCAGGTGCCCGGTCAGCGCCGACTGCACCGCGATGCGGCCGGTCTCGGGGTCGCGGATCTCGCCGACCAGGATCACGTCGGGGTCCTGGCGCAACAGCGAGCGCAGCCCGGAGGAGAACGTCGTCCCGATCGTGGTGTTGATCTGGATCTGGGTGATCGAGTCCACGACGTACTCGACGGGGTCCTCGATCGAGCACAGGTTGCGCCCGACGGTGTCCAGCTCGCCCAGGCTCGCGTACAGCGTGGTGGTCTTCCCACTACCGGTCGGGCCGGAGCACAGCAGCATCCCCGACGAGCTGGCGGCCGCGATCGCCCAGTGCCGGGCGACGTCGGGGTGCATGCCGAGCTCGTCGTAGCGGACCCGGCGGCGGGCGGATTCCAGCAGCCGCAGCACGCACTTCTCGCCGGACACCCCGAGTACGGTCGAGACCCGGATGTCGACGGTGCGCTCACCGCTGCGGTAGGTGAACTGCCCATCCTGGGACCGGCGCTTCTCGACGATGTCCATCTGGGCCAGCACCTTGACCCGGCTCAGTACGGCGGCGGCGCGCTCGGTCGGCATCGCGAGCACCTCGTGCAGGACCCCGTCGACCCGGTAGCGCACCCGGGTGCGCAGCTCCTGCTGCTCAATGTGGACGTCAGAGGCACGTTCGGCCAGCGCCCGGGCGAGCACGATCTCGACGATCTCGACCGGCGTCATCTCCGGGCCGATCGAGATCAGGCCGGCTTCACGCCCCAGCAGCCGCGTGTCGTAATCAACCTGTGGGAGCGAGTCCTCGATTCGTCCCGGCCACCACCGCTGGCGCACCTGCTCACCCCGTCCCGGTCCGAGCCTCCGGAGAGCATCGGCGTGGCACGAAGCTGAGTTGAGCCTGCCGGGAATGCGGGGAGGCGGGAATCGAGTTGCGCCAGCACGAGCGGTGAGCTACTCCTGAGTAGTACGAGGTAGTTTCGCGCGAACGTCGAGGAGGTGGGCTGATGAGCACAGCGACGGACGTGTCCACGGCTCCGCCGCCTCGGGCGGTGGACGCCCACGGCGTCGAGCAGCGCTCGCACCGGGAGATCCTGCTGGTGATGTCCGGCCTGATGGTCGCGATGTTGCTCGCGATGCTGGACAACACGATCATCGCTCCGGCACTGCCGACGATCGTCGGTGAACTCGGGGGTCTGGAGCACCTGGCCTGGGTGAGCACGGCCTACATCCTGGGGACCGCGGTCTCCACCCCGCTGTGGGGGAAGCTCGGCGACCGGATGCCGCGCAAGCCGGTGTTCATGGCCTCGATCGTGGTCTTCGTCATCGGCTCGGCCCTGTCCGGGGCGGCCCAGACCATGGACCAGCTCATCGGCTTTCGGCTGCTGCAGGGCATCGGCGCGGGCGGAATCCTCGTCGGGGTCATGTCCGTGCTCGCCGTCTTGATCCCGCTGCGCGACCGCGGCCGCTACATGGGCTACTTCATGGCGATCATGCCGATTTCGATGATCGGCGGACCGCTGGTCGGCGGCACGATCACCGACCACGCGAGCTGGCGGTGGGCCTTCTATGTCAACGTCCCGCTCGGGATCCTGGCCCTGATCGTCGTCGGCGCGACTATGCACCTGAGTGCGACGCCGCGTCAGCGCGCCCGCGTCGACTGGCCCGGTGCGTTGCTGATGATCACCTGGATCACCGGGCTCATCCTGATCACGACCTGGGGCGGGACGCAGTACGCCTGGGAGTCGCCGGAGATCGTAGGCCTGTCCGCGCTCGTCGTCGTGACGTTCGTGGCGTTCCTGGTGGTGGAGACGCGCGCTGCGGATCCGGTGCTGCCGCTCGGGGTGTTCCGCAACCGCAACTTCAGCCTCGCCGGCGGACTGAGCCTGGTCGTCGGCTTCGCCCTCTTCGGCGGCATCACCTTCCTGCCGCAGTTCCAGCAGTTCGTCCAGGGCGCCTCGGCGACGAACTCCGGGCTGCTGTTGCTGCCGATGATGGTCGGCGTCGTGATCTCCAGCGTCGGTTCGGGCCTGCTGGTGACCCGCACCGGTCATTACAAGATCTACCCGGTGATCGGCACCGTGCTGATGACCGCAGGTCTCGCCTTGCTGGCCACGATGGCGATCGACACCTCGAAAACCGCCACCGGCCTCTACATGCTTGTGCTCGGTCTGGGCATGGGCCTGCTCTTTCAGACCAGCATGCTGATCGCGCAGAACAGTGTCGAGATGAAAGACATCGGGGCCGCGACCGCCGCTGCGACGTTCCTGCGCAGCATGGGCGGCGCGGTCGGGATCAGCGTGCTCGGCTCGCTCTACGCCCACGAGATCGGGCAATCCCTCGACGCCGGTCTCGGTGTCGGGAACCCCGTCGCCGAGGGTTCGGGGTTGTCCCCGGAGGTCGTGCGCGCCCTGCCCGGTGATCAGCTCGCCGCGCTGCAGGGCGCCATCGTCGACGGGATCGTGGTGGTCTTCGCCTGGTCGGCGTTGATCACGGTGATCGGCATTGTCTGCGCGGTGTTCATCCGTCAGGTGCCGCTGCGCGGGAGCGCTAGATAGGCATGTCCGGGGGCGGGCCGTCGAGGGTGTGGCGCTGGTCCTCCCAGACGTTGCCTGTGCGGTGGTATCCGCGGGCCTCCCAGAAGCCCAGGGCCTGGGGGGTCACGTAGTCCCAGCCCCGGAACCACTTGGGGCCCTTCCAGCAATACAGGTGCGGAAGGATCAGGCGGACCGGAGCACCGTGGTCCTTGGTCAGCGGCACTCCGTTGAGTGCGGTGGCCAACATCGCCTGCCCGTCGAGCAGGTCCGAGACACAAATATTGGCGGCGTAGCCGTACTCGCCGTAGACCAGCACGTCGGTGACGCCGGGCGGCGGAGGAGCCAGCTCCAACAGCACGGCCGCGGGAATACCTGTCCATGCGAGGTCGAGCACGCTCCACCCGCTCGCGCAGTGGAAATCACTCACCACGGTGACCGGATCGGTGTCGCTGAGCTCGGTCAGGCTGGTGCTCAGGGTCCGGTCGGCAAGTTCCCCGCCGATGGCGATCGGCCAGGGGTCAGGAAGCCGGCGCGGCACCGGGCCGTAGTGCCGTACCGGCAGGTCCGGGCGCGAGTGCTGGCCCGGGGGCAGCACGCGGCCGACCTCGGGCACCGCACCGAGCGGGTCGCTCACCGTGCGTCGATCCGGTCATCGGCAGGCACCTGCTCAGCTTTGCACTGGGAGCTGAACACCCTCACACCGGGCGGGACTCCTTGCCTTACCCGCCAGTAGTCCGCCCGCGTACTCTGCCAGGGCGCGGTCGCTGCCGACCCGCACCGAAGTGGAGGACACATGTTCGGCGAGCTGCCGTCGTGGGTCATCTACACCTCGATGCCGATCATCGCCGCGGTCATCGGCTACGTCACCAAGCTCGTCGCCGTCGAGATGATGTTCCGGCCGCTGGCCTTCCGGGGCATCCCGCCCTATCTCGGCTGGCAGGGGGTGATCCCGCGTTTCGCCCCGCGGATGGCCCGCATCGCGACGGACCTCATGCTCTCGCGGTTGCTCACCACCAAGGAGCTCTTCGACCGCCTCGACGGGAGGGAGCTGGCCGACCGCCTCCAGGAACCCATGCGCGAGACGATCGACGAGCTCACCCGGGAGGTCATGTCGACCTACCAGCCGTCGTTGTGGGAGTCGATGCCCGAGGTCGGGCGCAAGGGAGTCATCTGGGCCGTGCAACGGCAGGCGCCCAAGATGGTCGAACGCCTGGTGGAAGATCTCAAGCGGGACCCGGACAGTGTCATCGACCTGCGCGCGGTTGCGATCGACGCCCTCGTCCGGGATCCCGCGATGCTGGTCCGGCTGGTGCGCCGGATGGGCCGCAACGAGTTCGGATTCATCATCCGGGTCGGGGCGCCGTTCGGTTTCTTCCTCGGCTGCGTGCAGGCCGGCGCCTATGCCGCCACCCAGAACCCGTGGGTGATCCCGATCTTCGGTGCATTCACGGGGTTGTTCACCGACTGGCTGGCCCTGCAACTGGTCTTCCGGCCGATCCAGGAGCGCCGCTTCCTGCGCCTCTTCGCCTGGCAGGGGATGTTCCACAAGCGCCGGGTTGAGGTCATCAACGATTACGCCGAGTTGCTCAGCGAGGAGATCCTCGCGCCGGCCAACCTCATCGACGCCATGCTGACGGGCCCTCAGGCGGACAAGTTGCTGGCGCTGGTGGCCCGTGAGGTCGACGTCGCTCTCAGCTCGCGCGTCGGCCCCGCGAAGCCGCTGATCGTGCTGACGATGGGCGGGCGCAAGTACCAGCAGATGCGCGAGCACATCGTCGCCTCGGCGATGTCCCGGATGCGCGGCACGCTCGACGACGTCGGCGACTACGCCCTGGAGACTCTGGATGTGAAGGGCACCGTCGTGACCAAGATGTCGCTGATGACCGACGACGAGTACGAGGGACTGCTGCGCCCGGCGTTCAAGCAGGACGAGTGGAAGCTCATCGTGGTCGGCGCCGTGCTCGGCTTTATCATCGGCGAGGCCCAGGTCTTGCTACTCCTGCACTAGGGGTGCCCGGCGGGCGCCGTTAGGACCGGCCGCCGGCCTGGCCGATGCCGTTGACGCGGACGAGATACTTCGCGGCGGTCTGGCCCGTCTCCTTCGGGTCTAGGTGGCCCACCACCGCGACGAGCACCGGGAACCCACTCAGGCGCTTGATCTGAGCCTTCGTCAGCTTCGCGCCGAAGCCGCGGAAGCGCTCGACGTGGACGCGGCCGCGCTCCTCGTCGAGTCCGACGATCTGCAGCGCCCAGCCCGAGACCGGGACCGGCCGGATCTCGCTGAAGGTCCGGAAGCCCCCGAGCGAGGCCCCGTCGGTGATCAGCTTGTCACCGACACGCACATCGTCGACGTACCAACCGCCGCTGTTGATCAACGGGTCGGACTTGAAGCGGAAGCCGAGCAGGACCTTCTTGCCCGCGTAGGGGGTGAGGTCGAAGCTCGTCGGCACGGGCAGGGGCATCGAACCGGTGAAGGCCTGACCGGGCGGGGTGCCCGGCACTGTTTCCCGGGTCAGGGAGTTGGCCAACGTCTCGTAGGTCTTGCCGCCGTCGGTGGAGACCACGACGTAGCCGTAGTCGAAGTTCTCCTCCAGGTTGTACGCGGTGGTGAAGCTCAGGGTCGGGTTCACGGTGGGGACCTCGACGTCGAACACCGCGCTGGCGTCGGTGTCCGGGGTGTTCCCGGAGAACAACGTCGGGTTGTCCAGCGGACCGGGTACCGAGGGGATCGGCACCGCCGGGATCGGCGGGGCGCCGGGCACCACCGGAACCTCGATGGTCGGCGGTTCCACCCGCGGCGCCACGCTCCACGTCAGGGGAAGGGCCGGCAGCCCGCGGTCGCCGGCGAAGGTCAGGGACTTCAGCGCGGAGCCGTCCAACCCGGCAGCCCCGACACCGCGCAGCAGGATGTAATCCGCCGCGTTGGGCATCACCCCGGCCGCGCCGAACGAGGCCGGGTTGACCAGGTTGACGCTCGAGTCCAGCGTCGGCGAGGTCACCTTGTCGCGGGCCGCACCGGTCAGTTTGCCACCGCGCGAACCGGCGACCTGGTCGATCAGCGTCATCAGCTGGTAGTCGGCGAGGACATCGTTGAGCTTGGGGGAACCCTTCTCCTTGCGCAGGGCGGCCGCGACGGAATCAATGCTGTGCCGCTTACCGTCGCGGTGCAGGCGCTGCACGATGTCCGCGCCGTAGCGGTCCTCCAGGAACAACAGGAACGAGTGCGCGGTGCCGTAGTCCGCGAGCAGTTCACGGGCCATGCCCTGATCGCCCCAGATACTCAGGGAGTTCGCCGCGCCGCCGCAGGGCGTGGGCGCGGGATTGAACTTCGTCGTCAGGGTCCGGAAGCCCTGGAAGCACGCGATGAACGCGTCGTAGGCGCGCTGGCGCACCGACAGCGCCGGGTTGAGGTAGTTCAGGCGGTAGGAGATGTACTCCGAGAGTCCCTCGTTGAGGAAGGTCGTCTTGAGCGGGTCGACGTAGGTCTGCAACAGGTGCTGGTACTCGTGGGAGAACGTCGACTCGATGCCGAACGGCGACGCGGAGCGGTTCTTGCACGGCTCGGCGCTCGGCTGGTTCAGCGGCTTCGGGCCGAGCCGGCTGGCCCAGTTCTCGCTGTCGATCGTCATCACGTTGCGGTCGGTCAGGTCGTTGAAGAACGGGCTGAAGTAGCCGGCCACGCCCGAGCGGTCCCGGGGGAAGCGGTAATAGGAGGCGTCCCGGATGTTGTTGACCAGCGTGACGACCTTGTTGCCGTCGCCGGAGAAGTCCATCGGCATCAGGGCGGCCAGCGGGTTCTCCCCGGTGAAGGCACCCGGGGGCGCGGGGACGGGCATCGACCCGTCGCGGTCCGGTGCGACCGAGAGCAGCTTGGATTCCAGCGGAAGGATCTTGGTGTCGTACTCCTTGACCAGGCCGTTCACCTGGGCGTCGGTGATCTTGGCGTAGCCGGGCAGCGCCGCGCGGCAGTCGCCGGGGCGCAGGTTGATTCCCTCGACGCCGTCGGGCCCGGGGCCGGAGGCCACCCACACCTCGATGTTCTTCCCGTCGCCGCGCAGGGTGAATTCCTGGAAGTAGAGCTGGCTGGCGTCGAAGTCCAGCGCGGGCCACATGCGCACCGTTCCCTTGGGCGGGGTCGTGCCCGCGCCCGGCGCGGTCGCGGAGGACCGGAGCTGGGCCTTTCCGGCGGGGCTGGCCAGCCAGGCGCGCAGCGTCTCGGCGGCCTTCGGGTGCAGGATCGGGCGCAGGTCCTTGGCCGGCTCGTAGTAGTCCAGGGCCGGCAAGCCCAGCTCCGCGCGCGCCACATCCTCCGGCGCGGCGGCGCGGGCGGAGCCGGACTCGACCGTGGCCAGCCCCCCGAGGAGCAGAGCGCCAACCGACGCTCCGAGGACAGCGCGCATTGACCTACCGCGCATGAACCCACCGCGCATCGACATGCCAGGACCTCCGCCTTCTGCGGGCACAGCTCTGCGCCCCTTAATGACGGTACGGCCGGATTCGGGGTCCTGCTACCCGCCGGATCGGGTGATTTGCCCCCCACGGGGGATGCACTCGCCCCAGGTCACCCCCAGACGGCAGGATGGGCCACGTCCCCAGCGTCAGGAGCTCACCATGCGTCAGGTCAAGGTTGCAGTGCTCGGCGCCGGCTCCTGGGGGACGACGGTCGCTGCGCTGGCGGCGCGCAACGTGGACACCGTGTTGTGGGCCCGCGACGCCTCGGTCGTCGAGGAGATCAACGACAAGCACGCGAACTCCCGCTACCTGGCCGGCTACACCCTGCCCGACCGCCTGGTCGCGACCACCGCGCTGGACGAGGCGGTGTACTCCGCCGACGTCCTGGTCACCGCGATCCCCTCGCACGGGCTGCGCCAGGTGCTGACCGACGCGGCCTCCTTCGTGCGGCCGTGGATCCCGATCGTCAGCCTGACCAAGGGCCTGGAGCAGGGGACCCGGATGCGGATGACGGAGGTCATCTCCGAGCTGCTGCCGGGGCACCCGGCGGGCATCCTCGCCGGGCCGAACCTGGCCGCGGAGATCATGGCGGGGTACGCCGCCGCGGCGGTGGTGGCGATGCCCGACGAGAGCGTGGCGAGCTCCCTGCAGCGGGTCTTCTCCACGCCCCGCTTCCGGGTCTACACCAACCCCGACGTGATCGGGTGCGAGCTCGGCGGGGCGCTGAAGAACGTCATCGCGATCGCGGCCGGGATGGGGACCGGGCTCGGGGTCGGGGACAACACCAAGGCGATGGTGATCACCCGCGGCCTGGCCGAGCTGAGTCGCCTGGGCACCGCGATGGGCGGGGACCCGCGCACCTTCGGCGGGCTGACCGGGCTCGGTGACCTGATGGCGACCTGCGCCAGCCCCTACAGCCGTAACCGGATGGTGGGGGAGAAGCTCGCGTCGGGGATGACCACCGAGGCGATCGTGGCCGAGATGAACATGGTGGCCGAGGGCATCAAAACCTCGGCGGTCGTCGTCGAACTCGCCACCGAACTCGGCGTCGAGGTGCCGATCGCGCGCGAGGTCTACGGGGTGCTGCACCTGGGCCACAGCCCGATCAAGGCCTACCGCGGACTGCGCCGCACGGCCGCGACCTCGGAGATCGACGGCCTGGCCTGAGCGGTGCGGCGAGCGCTCAAACCGGGACGTTTGCGGGGCCCCTGGCTGACGTCATCCGGGGCCGGCGGCGCTGCGCGACCCTGAATCGGGGACTACGCGGGCCAGAGCTGGACTACCCAGGTCTCGACGCCGTGGAAGAACTCTTGGTCGTACATGTCCGCGACTTGTTCCCGTCCGCGGCAGGCGGCCCGCAGGTTTAGCCGGGCGGAGGGAACGCGGAGGTCCGCGTACACCGAGCCGTTGACGCCAGTGAACCTGATCTGCATGCAGGGGGCGCTGAAGGTTGCCGCGTCGACGAGGTCCCACTCCCCCGCCGGTACGGGGGGCTCGTGGCCCAGACCTCGATGCGGACGTCAGGGTAGAAATCGTTGCCAGCGCTCTGCAGGATCACGGCCTCAGGGCCGGCCAGGAGCAGGCGTCCTTCATCGGCGACTGCTTCCCCGAGGGGGCTGAGGTTCCGTTTAGCGCTGTCGCAGAGCAGCAGGGTCCGGAACTCCACCGCTGGTGAGAGGTCAACCGCGGTCAGTGGCGATGGCTTGGCCATGACCCTGGTTCTCCGCTTCTCATCGTTGGACGTCGACGTATATCAGCGCTGGGGTCGCGTACCCCAGTGCTCTTGTTCGTCCGCGGGTGCTGCCACCGGCCGCCTGGGGGTGAATCGGCGGCGCGCACGGTAATCCGCGCGGCTTGCGCGGGCATGCCCGAAAAGTCATAGGTGCACGCGGCCGAGGGGTCAGGCATACTCACTTTAGTCACATCAGCCTCAACAGTCACAGTAGACTCCCAGCATCGTCGTCCACTGGGCCCTCCAGGCGGTCGTCGGCCGCGCCGATGAGTCATCGGGGTATTGCCCGGACAGGAGCACGTCATCAACACTCGCCCAGTCGGACGCAGCGTGGCCGGATCGCGGTCCGCGATCCGCAACGTCGTCATCGCCGTGGTCTCGGTCGCGGTGGTGCTGCCGCCGTTGCTGTCCGGGCCGGCCGGGGCCGCCGAGCCGGTGATCACCCCGGTCGATGGGACGTTCTCCCTGGAGGGCCGGGGCTTCGGTCACGGCCGAGGGATGTCGCAGTGGGGCGCGCAGGGCGCGGCGCTGTCGGGAGTGAAATTCCCGCAGATCCTGTCCACCTATTACCCGGGCACGAATCTGGTCGACGGCCCCGTGGACCAGGTGCTGCGCGTGCACATCACCGCCGACACCGACCGCATCATGAAGGTCCGCCCCGCGGAGGGACTGCGGGTGCGCAGCGCGGACAACTCACGCATGCTGCCCCGCAAGATCGACGGCGCGACCGTCACCATGTGGCGAACCCGCAAGATCGAGACGGGCCTGCGGGTGGCCGGCCGGGTGGACGGCAAGTGGCGCAAGCTCTCCGTCGACGGCCGCCGGACGCTGGCCAGTCCGGTGGCGTTTCGGACCGAGCCCTCGCGCGGGGTGCGGATCGCGATCAGCCCGGTCGAGGAGCGCGACTACCGGGGCCAGGCGCTCGCGTTCGCCGACTCCCGGACGGGCGGGGTGCTGCGGGTGGTCAACAAGGTGAAGATGGAGGACTACCTGCGCTCCGTCGTCCCGAGCGAGTCCTTCCCCACCTGGGAGCCCGACGCGCTGCGGGCGCAATCGGTCGCCGCGCGCACCTACGCCCTGTGGCGGACCAAGAACGTGCCGCTGGGCTTCGCCGACATCTGCGACACCACCGCGTGCCAGGTCTACCACGGGATCCGTCGCCTGAGCGGCTCCGGAGCGGTGACCAAGGTCTGGGAGGCGGCCAGCACCGACGCCGCCATCGAGGCCACCGCCGGGCGCAGCCTGCAGTACCTCGGGGTCCCGGCCCTGACGGAGTTCTCGGCGTCCAACGGCGGCTTCTCCACCGACGGGCTCAAGCCCTATCTGATCGCCCGGCTCGACCCGTGGGACGGCGTGGTCCGCAACAACGCGAACTCCTGGACCATGGAGCTCAAGGGATCGACGATCGCTGCGCGACTGCGCGCGAACGGCCTCGGCGACGTGGGCAAGGTGACCGGACTTCGGGTGCTCCAGCGGGACGGCAACGGTCGGTGGGGTGGGCGGGTCCTGCGGGTCCGGGTGATCGGCAAGAAGAACACCGTCGACGTCAACGGGTTCCGGTTCGCCTCGATCGTCTCGCTGCGGCACTCGTGGTGGCGTAGCCAGGACGGCCTCAACCTCGACCCGCTGCCCTCGGCCTCGACCGAGAACTTCAGCGACGACGACCCGTCGGCGCCCGCGCCGATGGTCGAGCAGGTGCCCCCGGTCGGTCCGACGGGATCCGGTGACCCGGTTCCGGTCGATCCGGCCGCGCCTGCGCCGCCCGCGCAGTCGCAGGGACAGTCGCCGACAGAGCCGCAGCCCGCGCCGACCGCGCCAGCGCCGGCCGAGATTTCACCTGCCGAGTCATCGCCCACCCAGCCTCCGGCGGAGTCCTCGGTGGAGCCGCCACCACCGCCGGTCGATCCGTCGCCCGCGCCGTAGCACCAGGGGCTGACCAGCTGATCAGCGCCACCGCCTCCCTGTGCCTTTCGACGGCTGAGCTAGGCATCGGCGGCCTGGGCGACCCGGCGGTCCAACGTGGCCAGACGCTCATCCATCTCGGGCAGTCCTGGCGACGACGTTCAGCCGAGTCGACCCCTCGGCAGGCCGACCTGATATTTGTGGTCACGAGGTGACCACAAATGGCTGAGTTGAGAAGTGTGGGTGTTCGCGAGTTCCGGGACAACGGCACGACGTACCTCTCCGGGTCCGAGCCCATTGCCGTGCGCAAGCACGGGCGGGTCATCGGGTTCTACATCCCGATCGAGCGCGACGACGCCGACGTCGCCCGAGCGCTGGCTCACCTGGCCGACACCGTGGACCGGGTGGTGGCCCAAACCGGTCTCTCCGAGGACGAGCTTGCCGAACTGCTGGAACCTGCGGCGGCCGCTGCTCAACCTTCCGCCGGGCGAACCGGGTACCTAGCGGCGGACAAAATCGCGAGGTGTCGGTGGACCACGGGGCGCCATCCCAATGGGGCGGGCAGCCTCCGCCAGGCCGACCCGCCTCGCCCACCGCACCACCGGCGGAGTCCTCGGTGGTCGAGCCGCCACCAGCGCCGGTCGAGCCGTCGCCCGCGGCCGTAGTGCCGGGGGCTGCTCAGCTGATCAGCGCCACCAGGTGGACCGAGGTCAGCAGCGACGCGCACGCGGCGATCACCAGGACGATCAGGGCGCTGCGTTTCGCGCACGGCCGCGGGGACGGACAGGCAAATTTGTAGGCGGGCCTGGCGTTCGCGCCGCCGCGGTCAACGGCCGCTGACCGGGGTGTAAAGCTGGCCCCGGCCGGCTCCGTCCCGGCCGGCTCCGTCCCGGCGGACTGCTCGCTGAGGACGGCTTCAGATTGCATGAGGCGACCGCGCCCACGCGGCCGGGCGCAGTCCGGCGGCACCCCACGACGAGCTACTCCGGACCAGGGCCGGGCTCTTCGCCCCGGCTGCGCCGATCCGGGCGAAGGCGAACGTTCCGGCCGGGTACTACGTCCTCGGGAGGACGAGCGTCCCGACGGGCTTGCCCCCGACCAGCGCGCCACTAACCCCGGCTCTTCATGAACCCGCGGGGCTGTTCGGCGTGTGAATGAGGAAAGTGCCCTCTGCGCTGGGAAGACTTGGACTTGCGACGGACCAAGACTCACCGAGCGAGGGGCACTTTCCAGGTGAAGGCTACAACGAGCAGACCGAAGATCACGGTGTCCGCGGACGGGGTCGGGGTGACCTCGCATGTCGGGTCGCGGCTGCTCGCGGACGTGGCGGATCGGAGCACGCTGACCGGGGAGCTCTCGGTGGCGCTGAGCGGGTTGCGCAAGCCCAAGGCGCGTCATGATCCGGGCCGGATCCTGGTCGACATGGCCGTGGCGGTCGCTGATGGTGCCACGACGATCTCGGAGATCGCGGTCCTGGCTGAGCAGTGTGAACTCTTCGGGGCGGTGGCCTCGGACTCCACCTGCTGGCGCCTGCTCGACTGCATCGACGAGGGCCAGCTCGCCGACATCGCTCGGGCCCGAGCCGCGGCGCGTGAGGTGGTGTGGGCGCAGCGCGCTGAGGTGAAGGGTGCGGCCTTCGCGCCGGCACGCGCGGCGGGGCGCGAGCTGGCTGGGTTGGTCATCGATATCGATGCCTCGATCGTGATCGCGCACTCGGAGAAGGAGCACGCTGCCGCGACGTTCAAGGGGACCTTCGGCTATCACCCGATCCTGGCGTTCTGCGACAACACGAATGAGTTCCTGGCCGCGACCCTGCGCAAGGGCAACGCGGGCGCGAACACCGCGGCCGATCACGTCACCGTCCTGGACGCGGCGCTCGCCCAGATCCCGGATGCCCACCGTCACGGCGCCGAGATCTTGATCCGCACCGATGGGGCTGGGCGGACCAAAGACTTCCTGACCCACATCCGCGGATTGCGCCAGAACCACGTCGCTACCAGTTTTTCTGTCGGATGGGCGATCACCGAACGCGAACGGGCCGCGATCACCGCGATCCCGGCGAAGGTGTGGGCTGACGCGATCGACGCCGACGGTGAGCACCGCGACGGCGCTGCCCTCGCCGAGATCACCGGCGTCCTGCCCGCACACATCTTCAGCGAGTACCCCGAGGGGATGCGAGTGATCGTGCGCCGGGAACGACCCCACCCCGGCGC
>JBQTIR010000056.1:0-24065 GCA_052387905.1 Sporichthyaceae bacterium
CCCCATCCCACCGGTCCTGCCCGACCTCCCCAAGCAAAGACCCGGGCCGGGCAGCGACCTGCACTCCCTGCTCCGGCGCCCACCCACCGACTGGGACGAGACCCAGCACGGCCCGCCACCGTTCTGAAACGGTGCTGATGTAGCGTCAGCTCTGCTGGTGCGGTGCACGGTAGGACTGCGCGTCGGGCGAGGTGTACTCGTTGGCGATTGGGCGCAGGCCGCCCTCGGCTCCGGCGTCAGTCACCGCGAGGTAGACCCTGCGGGATGGGGGCGCGCCGGGGTTGGAGAAGTCCAGGTCGGGGATGATGCCGTCGGTGGAGATCTGGGTGGACTGGGCCAGCGCGGCCGCGATCCCTTCCCGGCTCAGATCACCGGCGGCGCAGGCGCGCTCCAGGATCTCGCCCATGATGACCCCAAGTGCGTAACCGAGGTTGACCCCGAGCGTGGGGGCAATTCCGAAGGAGCCGGACTCGAACGCCTCGCGCACCGCAGCGACCTTCGGGATCTCCGCGGTGTAAGGCACCGCGCTACCGACGACGATCAGCTTGTCCAGCGCGGCGGCCGCGGGGGATTCCAACAGTTGCGGGACGAACGCCACCGCATGGCTCACGATGGGAACGCCCAGGCCGAGGGCCTTGCTCGCCGCCGATGCCGTCTGGGTTCCTGTTCCGGACACCGCGATGGCTTTCACCTTGTCGCCCTTGAAGCCCGTGACGATATTGACCATGTCGGCGTCGGTCGGGGTGATCTTCGCGGCCTGGAGCTTTATGTTGTGCTGCTCGGCGAAGTGCTTGGCGCCGAGGAAGGCGTTGCCGCCGAACTCGCCGTCGATGTAGATGTGCCCAATGGTGTCCCCCGGGGCGATCATCCTCTTCTTCAGCAGGTGCGAGAGCGCGTTGATCATCTCGATGTCGTAGGTCGCGCCGGGCACCAGCAGGTAGGGGTTGTCCAGCAGCAGCGAGGACCACGACCCCGCCATCGCAATCACCTTGCGGTCACGGACGTCGTCGCCGAGCGCGGCCAGTACCGGGGAACCGAGCAACTGCAGGAAGGCCGCGACCTTGGGCTCGATCTCCGGGAACTGCACCTTGGCGGTCTCGGCCTTGTAGCCGTGGTCCCGGGTCTCTAGTGCAACCTGCCGGCCGCACACGCCACCGGCGGCATTGGCCTCCTCAAGCCAGATCCGGTGGCCGGCGAGGACCGCGCCGGTGATCTCCTTGAACGGGGGATGGATCCGGCGCTGAGCAGCCTGAACTCGAGCTCACACCCGTACAAGAGGGGAAGTGCCGTTGTGTCGGCAGGCTTACACATAGTGCGAAACCCATGGGACGGTGGGCTCGCGTATCGGGACCGCCCGTCGCCTCGTGTGCCACGATGCGCATAACTGACGGTGTGTGAGTTGGCGACGACAGGAGCGTCCGATGCCGTTTACGATCCTGGATTCACTGACCGAGGCAGACCGCCGTCGCGTGCTGGCCAGCACCGTCCGGCGGCGATTCTCCCGGCGCGAGGTGCTCTTCCACGAGGACGACCCCGGCGACACCCTGCATCTGATCGAGAAGGGCCGCATCGTCGTCCGGATCACAACCCCGGCGGGCGACATCGCCACCGTCGACATTCTCGGTCGCGGCTCCGCGGTCGGCATGTTCGCGGTACTCGGGGAGGGTCGCCGACGCGCGGCCACCGTCATGGCACTGGAAGTCACCGAAACCCTGGCGATCAGCCGGGATCAGTTCCAAGCTCTGCTGCGCGAACATCCCTCGATCCAGCAGTTCGCGCTCGACGTTCTGTGCACGGAGATCCGGCGACTGGACGCGCTCCTGCTCGAAGCCCTGTTCTCGCCGGTCGAGACCAGGGTGCTCCGGCGCCTGCAACGCCTCACCGTCCTTTACGGCGGAGAGGCGGTCCGTGCCGTCCCGGTCGAGATCGGTCTGACCCAGCAGGATCTCGCGTGGCTTGCCGGGACCTCCCGCGCGACGGTGAATCGCGTGCTGCGCAACCTGGAGGACGCGGGCACGGTCAAGCTCTCGCGTAACCGCGTGCACGTCCTTGATCGGGCAGCCCTGGCCAAGCGCACACATCTTTGACGGGTCGCGGTGACGGTGTCTCACCCCGCTGTGTCACACCCCTGACACCGGGCATCGATCGGGACTACCGAGAGCCCGCGAACCTGGCAAGGCTGGGCCTACCGTCCCGACCAGACCTCAGCGCACCCCCTACCCGTGAAGTGGAGCATCGTCGTGAACCAGACCCTGACCGAGACCGCCCGGGTCAGCTACCCGTTCGACGCCGACCGCACCGCCGAGGAACAGCGGTTGATCGCTCAGGCCCGCGTCTTCGACCCCCTCACCGAACCCTTGCTGCGCGAAGCCGGGATCGGCCACGGCATGCACGTGGTCGATCTGGGCTCCGGCGCCGGGGACACCGCACTGCTCGCCTCCCGACTGGTCGGCCCCAGCGGTTCGGTTCTCGGCCTGGACCGCTCCGCCGAGTCGGTCGCGCTGGCACGACGGCGCATCACCGACGCCGGCATCACCAACATCAGTTTCCGCGAGGCGGACGTCACCTGCCTCGACACCGAACTGGCCGGCTACTCGGGGATCGACGCCGTCATGGGACGGCTGATCCTGATGTGGGTCCCGGATCCGGTCGAGGTGGTGCGCGCCTGCGCGCAGGCGGTCGGGCCGGGTGGCCTGCTCTGCTTCGTCGAGACCGACGTCGATGTCGATCTCGCCGTGCCGAGCAGCCCGACCTGGGATACGGTCGGCGGCTGGCTCACGGCCGCCGTCGACCTGGTCGGTGCCCGCATGCGGATGTCGACCGAGCTCGACCGGTGCTTCCGCGCCGCAGGTCTCCCAGCGCCACGACTTGCCGGGCGCGCCACGATGTTCGGCGCCGCCCAAGCCCCGACCCATTTGTGGGTCAACGTCATCCGCGGCCTGCTGCCGGCCCTCGAAGCGGCCGGGATCGTCGACGCCGCCGGGGCCGACATCGACACCTTGGAAACCCGCCTGCGCACAGAGCTAGCCGACGCCGACGCGGTGATGATCATCCCGACCTTCACCGCCGCCTGGGCACGTGTCCCGGGGTGAGTCCGGGGGCAACGGCTGCTGGCCGGCGTCAGAGTGCGAGGTGGGTGCGCACGGCGTCGGCCAGCCGCTCGGCAACGGCACGGGCCTGCTCCGCGGTCGGCGCCTCCACCATCACCCGCACGACGGGCTCGGTGCCGCTGGGTCGCAGCAGGACGCGCCCGGTGTCGCCGAGTTCGGCCTCGGCAGCCGCCACCGCGGCGGCCAGATCGGCGTTGGTCGCCGCGGCCGTGCGGTCCACGCCCTTGACGTTGACCAGCACCTGCGGCAGCTGGTTCATCACCGCTGCCAGCTCACCCAGCGAGGATCCGGATGCTGCGACCCGCGCCAGTAAGTGAGCCCCCGTCAGCAGACCGTCACCGGTGGTGACGTGATCGCGCAATACCACGTGGCCGGACTGCTCGCCCCCGAGGTTGTAATCCCCGGCCTTCATTGCCTCCAGCACGTACCGGTCACCGACGCCGGTTTCGATCACCTTGATTCCGGCCCCGGTCATCGCGAGTTTGAAGCCCAGGTTGCTCATCACCGTGACCACGACCGTGTCGTCGCGTAGCGTTCCGGCCTCGCGCATGGCCAGGGCGAGCACCGCGAGGATCTGGTCCCCGTCGATGAGATTGCCCGCGGCATCCACCGCCAGGCACCGGTCGGCGTCCCCGTCGAAGGCCAGCCCGGCGTGCGCCCCGTGAGCGAGCACCGCGCGGGCCAGGTCGTCGGGGTGGGTTGAACCGCACGCATCGTTGATGTTCAGGCCATCCGGTTGGCCGTGGATGACGTGCACCGTGGCGCCCGCGCCCCGTAACAGCGGCGGCGCCACCGCGGAGGCTGCACCGTTCGCGCAGTCGACGACGATCGTGAGCCCGTCCAGGCGGTGCGGCAAGGTCGTGAGCAGGTAGTCCAGGTAGCGGCGGGCGGCCTCGGGTTCGTCCCGGACCCGCCCGACGTCGCCACCGGTGGGGCGTGCCCAGTCCGCACCGAGCAGGGCCTCGATCTCGTCTTCGACGGCGTCCGGGAGCTTGTGCCCACCGCGGGCGAAGAACTTGATGCCGTTGTCCGGTGCCGGGTTGTGCGACGCGGACAGCATCACGCCGAGGTCGGCATCGAAGAAGGCGGTCAGGTAGGCCACGGCCGGAGTGGGAAGCAGCCCGAGCCGGATGACGTCCGCGCCCGCACTCGCGAGCCCAGCGACCACGGCCGCCTCCAGGAACTCCCCCGAGGCTCGCGGGTCGCGCCCGACCACCGCGAGCGGCCGGCCAGGTGTACCGCGGTGCGCCCACAGCACCCGGGCCGCCGCCGAGGAGAGCCCGAGCGCCAGCTCGGCGGTGAGATCTTTGTTGGCCACCCCGCGCACGCCGTCGGTCCCGAACAGTCTCGCCATCGATCGGTCTCCCTCGTCGCCGGTGATCACTGCGCGCGATCAGTCTGCCGTCCCGGGTCCCGCCCCGGGGACAGCCGCCCCCAACACACAGGCCCGCGCCCGGAATGTCCGGGAACGGGCCTGGGCGGAAGCAGGAGGTCGCGACTCCTGCGTCGGGGTGATGCGGCTCAGCGCTTGGAGTACTGGGGCGCCTTGCGGGCCTTCTTCAGGCCGTACTTCTTGCGCTCGGTGGCGCGGGCGTCGCGGGTGAGGAAGCCGAGCTTCTTCAGCGTCGGCCTGTTGTGCTCCTCGTCGGCCTGGTTCAGACAACGGGCTACGCCCAGGCGCAGTGCGCCGGCCTGGCCGGAGACGCCACCGCCGTGGATCCGCGCCATCACGTCGTAGCTGTCGACGAGCCCGAGGCTGGTCAGCGGCTCCTTGACGATCTGCTGGTGCACCTTGTTCGGGAAGTAGTTCTCCAGGGTGCGGCCGTTGATCGTCCACACGCCTGTGCCGGGGACGAGCCGAACGCGGGCGACCGCTTCCTTGCGACGGCCGGTCGCGGCACCGGGCTCGATGTTCGAGACGATGGCGACGGTGGTGACCGTCTCGCTGGTGTAGGACTCGGGCGCGTCGGCCTCGAGGTCCTCGACGACCTCGGTCGGGGTCTCGGTCTCGGTGGTCACTTACTGTCCTCTCGGGAAATCCGGGCGCTCAGGCTGCGGGTCACTGAACGACCTGCGAAATCTCGTACGGCTGGGGCTGCTGCGCCTGGTGCGGGTGCTCCGGACCGGCGTACACCTTGAGCTTGGACAGCTGTGCGCGCCCGAGGGTGTTGTGGGGAAGCATGCCTTTGACGGCCTTCTCCACCGCCTTGCGGGGGCTGCTGGCCATCAGCTCGGAGTAGGCAACGCCGCGGATGCCGCCCGGGTACCCGGAGTGCCGCCAGGCGCGCTTCTGCTCAAGCTTGTTCCCGGTCAACACGAGCTTGGACGCGTTAATGATGACGACGAAGTCGCCGACGTCGGTGTGCGGGGCGAAGGTCGGCTTGTGCTTGCCGCGCAGCAGCTGCGCGGTCTGGCTGGCCAGCCGGCCCAGCACGACGTCGGTGGCGTCGATGACGTGCCACGTGCGAGTGATCTCGCCGGGCTTCGGGCTGTACGTGCGCACGGTGACGAACCTTCGCTTCGGGAATCTGGACCGGGACCGGAAGGCCCGCGGCAGGTGGCCGGGGCGGCTACTGCTGCGGGCGTGACACACCCGCCGGCAATCGACCGGCAACGACGGGCCAGCTTAGCCTGCGGGCTCCGAGCGGGCAAAACGGGGACGGCGGGTCGTCGCCGCCCGCGCGGCGAGGTCGCTGTCAGCGGGGTAGCGCACCTCCTCCAACGTGAGCCCGTGGGGCGCCACGATCTGCACGCCGGAATCCTTGACGCGGGCGGCCAGCACCTGCGCCGGCCAGGGCGCCGGACGTCGACCCTCCCCCACAGCCAGGCTCGCTCCGACCAGCGCCCGCACCATGTGGTGGCAGAACGCATCGGCCTCGACATCAGCGACGATCAGGGCTCCGGGCTCCCTGGCCCAGCCGAACCGGCTCAAGTGGCGGACCGTGCTCGCCCCCTCACGGCGCTTGCAGAACGCCGCGAAGTCGTGTTCACCGACCAGCAGGGCCGCCGCCGCGTCCATCTGCGCGACGTCGAGCTCGCGGGGATGCCAGAGGACGTCGGCCCGCCGCAGCGGGTCCACCCCGCCCGGGGCGTCGGAGATCCGGTACGCGTAACGCCGGCCCATCGCCGAGAACCGGGCGTCGAATCCGGGCGCTGCGGGTGCCGCGCGGAACACCCGGACGTCGCGGGGCAGCATCCCGGCCAACCGGCGCACCAGCGCGTGGCCGGGTTCGACGGGCATCCGGCCCACGACGGCCGCCCAGGCGGACTCCGGAATGTCGACGTGGGCGACCTGACCGCGGGCGTGCACCCCCGCGTCGGTCCGCCCGGCCACCGACATCGGCGGCGGTTCCGCCAGGCGCAGGACCACCCGCAGCGCGGATTCCAGCTCACCGGCCACCGTGCGCTGCCCGTCCTGGCGGGCCCAGCCGGCGAAAGCCGTGCCGTCGTAGGCGAGGTCCAGGCGCACCCGGACCGCGCCGGGCGTGATACGAACGCCCCCGTCCTGCACCAGCAGGACGGGGGCGTCGGTGTTCGACTGCATTACTGGTGCCCTGAGTTCAGGACTTGGCCTCGTCGCCGGACTCGGTCGCCTGCGCGACCTCGACCGTCTCGATGGGAGCCTCTGCCTCGGTAGCGGGGTTTTCCTCGGCCACCGCCTCGACGGCGGGCTCCTCCTGGGCGACCGGCTCGTCCGGCGCCGCCTTGGTGGTGGAGACCGGCGCAGCGGCCTTCTCCTTCACTGCGCGCTTGGTCGCACCCTCAGCCTCACCTACGGCGGTCTGCGCGACGGTGAGCGCCTCGACCAGCTCGATGACCGCCATGGGCGCGTTGTCACCCTTGCGCGGGCCGATCTTGGTGATGCGGGTGTAGCCACCGGGCCGGTTCACATACCGCGGGCCGATCTCGGTCAGCAGGACGTGGGCGACGGTCTTGTCGCTGATGGTGCGCATGATCTGACGACGATTGTGCAGGTCGCCCTTCTTGGCCTTGGTGATCAGGCGCTCGGCCACCGGGCGCAACCGGCGCGCGCGGGCCTCGGTGGTGGTAATGCGGCCGTGCTCGAACAGCGCGGTGGCGAGGTTCTTGAGCATCAGGCTCTGGTGGGCGGCGCTGCCGCCCATCCGCGGGCCCTTGGTGGGCTGAGGCATGTGTCAGGTTCCTTGTCTGGAGAGTGGTACTCGGTAGCTCTCGCCGCTCCACGGGTCAAGAGATCTTGCTATCTGCGGTGATCCGGCGGGATGAGTCGCAAGGCGGAGGAGGCGGCCGATACCGCTGTTGTATCGGCGACGACGACAACGCAGCGAATCGCCCGCCGGGCGCCGCAGATCAGTACTGCTCGGTCTCGGCGTACCCGGCGTCGTCATCGTCGCCGTCACCGGAGAAGTCGCCGACGATCAGGCTCGGGTCGAATCCGGGCGGGCTGTCCTTGAGGGCCAGGCCCATGCCGTGCAGCTTGGCCTTGACCTCGTCGATCGACTTGGCGCCGAAATTCCTTATGTCGAGCAGGTCCGCCTCCGAGCGCGATACGAGTTCACCCACCGAGTGGATGCCCTCGCGCTTGAGGCAGTTGTACGAGCGCACGGTGAGCTCGAGCTCTTCGATCGGCAGGGCAAGGTCCGCGGCGAGCGCAGCATCGGTGGGCGAGGGGCCCATGTCGATGCCCTCGGCCTCGACGTTGAGCTCACGAGCCAGCCCGAACAACTCGACCAGGGTCTTACCGGCCGAGGCCATGGCGTCGCGCGGCAGCATCGAGTTCTTGGTCTCGACGTCGACGATCAGCGAGTCGAAGTCGGTGCGCTGCTCCACGCGGGTGGCCTCGACCTTGTAGGTCACCTTGAGCACCGGGGAGTAGATGGAGTCGACCGGGATGCGGCCGATCTCCTGACCCGTCTGCTTGTTCTGCTGGGCCGAGATGTAGCCGCGACCACGCTCGACGGTGAGCTCCATGTCGAGCTTGCCCTTGCCGTTGAGCGTGGCCAGGCGAAGCTCGGGGTTGTGCACCTCGACACCGGCCGGGGGCTGGATGTCGGCGGCCGTGACATCGCCGGGGCCCTGCTTGCGCAGGTACATCACGACAGGCTCGTCGTGCTCGGAGCTCACGACCAGGCCCTTGATGTTCAGGATGAGGTCAGTGACGTCCTCCTTGACCCCGGGCACCGTCGTGAACTCGTGCAGCACACCGTCGATCCGGATGCTGGTCACGGCCGCGCCCGGGATGGAGGAGAGCAGGGTGCGACGCAGGGAGTTACCGAGGGTGTAGCCGAACCCCGGCTCCAGCGGCTCGATGACGAACCGGGAGCGGTGCTCGCCGACAATCTCTTCGGACAGGGTGGGGCGCTGTGCAATCAGCACGATGATTCCTTTCCGCGACGACCGCTATTTGAAGTCGCGAACCTGGTGACGCGCACTGACGCTCTGTCAGGACGCGGTGGAAAGTGTCAGACGCGGCGGCGCTTTGACGGCCGGCAGCCGTTGTGCGGTGACGGGGTGACGTCGTTGATCGAGCCGACCTCCAGGCCGGTGGCCTGTAGCGAGCGGATCGCGGTCTCGCGACCGGAACCCGGGCCCTTCACGAAGACGTCGACCTTGCGCATGCCGTGCTCCTGAGCGCGTCGGGCAGCGGACTCGGCCGCCATCTGCGCCGCGAACGGGGTCGACTTGCGCGAACCCTTGAAGCCCACGTGGCCGGCACTGGCCCAGGAGATCACGTTCCCCTGCGGGTCGGTGATCGACACGATCGTGTTGTTGAACGTGCTCTTGATGTGCGCGTGGCCGTGCGCGATGTTCTTCTTTTCCTTGCGGCGCACCTTCTTGGCAGCGCCCTTTTGACCGGTCTTCGGAGGCATCTAGATCACTTCTTCCCGGGCTTCTTCTTGCCGGCGATGGCGCGGCGAGGGCCCTTGCGGGTGCGGGCGTTCGTGTGGGTGCGCTGGCCGTGCACCGGAAGCCCGCGACGGTGCCGGATCCCCTGGTAACAGCCGATCTCCACCTTGCGGCGGATGTCGGCGGCGACCTCGCGGCGGAGGTCACCTTCGATCTTGTAGTTCTGCTCGATGAAGTCGCGCAGTGCGACGAGCTGGGAGTCGTCGAGGTCCTTCACGCGGATGTCGGGGCTGATGCCCGTACCCGCGAGAGCCGCCTTGGAGCGGGTCCGACCCATGCCGTAGATGTAGGTGAGCGCGACCTCAAGGCGCTTTTCGCGCGGGAGGTCGACGCCGACGAGGCGTGCCATTCAGGCGTTCCTTACTGATCTGTTCGGAGGTCTGAACGCTTCCCTCCCGGCCGCACCTGATGGTGTGGATGGGCCCCGGCCTCCGCGCCGAGGGTGCAGCGCTCGCGCGCTGTGGTTACGTTGGGTGGTGGTGCTAGCCCTGGCGCTGCTTGTGGCGCAGGTTCTCGCAGATGACCATGACGCGACCGTGCCGGCGGATCACCTTGCACTTGTCGCAGATCTTCTTCACGCTCGGGTTGACCTTCATGCCCTTGCTTCCTACTTGTAGCGGTAGACGATCCGGCCACGGCTCAGGTCGTACGGCGAGAGCTCCACCACGACCCTGTCGTCCGGCAGGATCCGGATGTAGTGCATCCGCATCTTGCCGCTGATGTGTGCCAGGACCTTGTGCCCGTTCTCGAGCTGCACCCGGAACATGGCGTTCGGGAGCGACTCGACCACGGTGCCCTCGATCTCGATGGCCCCATCTTTTTTCGCCATGTCCTCCGCGATCCTGTTGCTGACTGTGACGCCTGCGGGCATGCGAACGTGAACCGGACGCGAGCCGAGGGGCGAGTCTACGTCACGCGGGCGTGGTGGGCGAAATCGGGCGGACCTCTCCGCAGGCGTGCCCCAGCTCCGCCAGCCGGGCCGCCCCTCCGTCCAGGGCCGTCAGCACCCATGGGCCGCGGTCCAGCAGCGTGAAGGTGTGCTCGAAGTGTGCAGAGAACGCCCCGTCGGCGGTGACCACCGTCCAGCCATCGGCCAAGGTCCGGGTATTCCGGGTGCCGAGATTGATCATCGGCTCAACAGCCAGCACCAGGCCTGGACGCATCCGCTCCAGCTTGCGATTGGTCGAGTAGTTGGGGACCTGGGGCGGTTGATGCATCTGCGAGCCGATGCCGTGGCCCACGTACTCCTCGACGATGCCGTAGTCCCCGCAACCTGCTACGTAGGCCTCGATGGCATCTCCGATGTCGTTGATGCGCCCGGTCGGGCGGGCCGCCGCCATCCCCCGCCATAGCGACTCCTCACACACCCGCAGCAACTCGGCGACCTCCGGGGGGATCTCCCCCACCGGCACGGTGATCGCCGCGTCCCCGTGCCAACCGTCCACGATCGCTCCGCAGTCGATCGAGACCACGTCGCCCTCGCGCAGCACACGGTCACCCGGGATGCCGTGCACGATCTCGTCGTTGACCGAGGCACAGATGGCGTGGGCGAAGTCCGGCACGCCCGGCCCACCGGGCACGCCCTGGAACGAGGGGATACCGCCGGCCTCGCGAATGTTGGCCTCGGCGATCGCGTCGAGATCCCTCGTCGTCATCCCCGCGCGCACGCTGCCACGCAGCAACTCCAACGTCTGGCCCACCAGCAGGCCCGCCAGGCGCATCTTCTCGATCTGCGCAGGCGTCTTGTACTCGATGGCACGTTTGCTGCGCGAGAACACCGCGCCTCCGATCTTGTCGGCTGATCCAGAAAGTCAGACTGTGGCGCGGCGCAACGCCGCGATCGCCCGTGCGGTGACGTCCTCGACGCCGCCGGTGGCGTCCACGCCGGCAAGCAGGGCGCGGTCGGCGTAGTAGCCCACGATCGGCGCTGTCTGCTCGGCGTAGACCTCCAGGCGGTGCCGGATGGTCACTTCCCGGTCGTCGTCGCGCTGGAACAGATCACCGTCGCAGGCGTCGCACCGGTCGGCGACGGTAGGCGGATCGAAGTCGATGTGCCAGATGCGACCGCAGTCGCGGCAGGTGCGACGTCCCGCGAGGCGCTGGACCACCTCGTCGTCGTCGACGACGAGTTCCAGCACGACGTCCAGTCCGGTCCCGATCTCCAGCAGCATGTCGTCCAGTGCCTTGGCCTGGGACAGGTTGCGGGGAAACCCGTCGAGCAGGTACCCCGAGGCCGCGTCCGGCTCGGAGATCCGCTGGCGGACCATCCCGATGGTGACCTCGTCCGGGACCAGGTCACCGGCGTCCATGTACATCTTGGCCTCGACACCCAGCGCTGTGCCGCGACTGACGTTGGCCCGGAAGATGTCACCGGTCGAGATCTGCGGGACACCCAGGTGGGTGGAAATGAACTGGGCCTGGGTGCCCTTGCCCGCTCCCGGCGGGCCCACGAGGACGATTCGCACTAGAGCCCCACGCCCACTAGCGCAGGAATCCCTCGTAGTTGCGCTGCTGGAGCTGGCTCTGGATCTGCTTCACGGTGTCCAGACCCACCCCGACGATGATGAGGATGCTTGCTCCACCGAACGGGAACTGCTGGGTCGCACTGTTCCCGAGCACTCCGATGGCGACCATCGGGATGAGCGCCACGACGCCGAGGTAGAGCGCCCCAGCGGTGGTGATCCGGTTGAGCACGTAGTCCAGATACTCCTCGGTCGGCCGGCCCGCCCGGATGCCCGGAATGAAGCCGCCGTACTTCTTCATGTTGTCGGCGAGTTCCTTCGGGTTGAAGGTGATCGCGACGTAGAAGAAGGCGAAGAAGACGATCATCAGGAAGAACGTCGCCATGTAGAACGGGTGGTCACCGGTGATGAAGTACTTCTGTACCCAGATCGCCCACCCGGAGGTCTCATCCCCGATCTGGGTGGCCAACGCCGGCAGGTAGAGCAGCGACGAGGCGAAGATGACCGGGATGATGCCCGCCTGGTTCACCTTGAGGGGGATGTAGGTCGACGTACCCCCGTACATCCGTCGCCCGATCATCCGCTTGGCGTACTGCACCGGGATGCGCCGTTGCGCCTGCTCGACGAACACCACGGCGGCGACGAGCACGAGGCCGGCGGCGACCACGGCGAGGAAGACCGTCCAGCCCTCGACGATCTTGATGTTCCAGAGCTGCTGCGGGAAGGTCGCGGCGATCTGGCAGAAGATCAGCACCGACATGCCGTTGCCGACGCCGCGGTCGGTGATGAGCTCACCGAGCCACATCACGACGCAGGTGCCGGCGGTCATGATCGCGACCATCGTGATGATGCCGAAGCTGCCGATGTCTTCGTGGATCAGCGGCAGGTCACAGCCCTGCAGGAGCCGGCCGGGCTGGCGCGCGATGGCGATCAGCGCCGTGGACTGCAGGATCGCCAGCGCCACCGTGAGGTACCGGGTGTACTGCGTCAGCTTGGCGGTACCGGCCTGGCCTTCCTTCTTCAGCGTCTCCAGCCGCGGGATGACCACGACGAGCAGCTGAATGATGATGCTGGCCGTGATGTACGGCATGATCCCCAGCGCGAAAATGGCGAGCTGGAGCAGCGCGCCGCCGGAGAACAGGTTGATCAGCCCGGCGACACCGCCCTGATCCAGGGCCGGCCCCAGGCACTGGTTGATGGCCTCGGTGTCGACCCCAGGGGTCGGCAACTGCGACCCGAGCCGGAAGAGCGCGATCACCCCAAGGGTGAACAGCAACTTCTTGCGCAGGTCAGGCGTGCGAAACGCCGCCGCGAACGCGGTGAGCACGATTCCTCCTGCATGGGTTCGTCAGCGCGGACCCAGGTCGGGATGCGGGGCGGACCCGCCCCGACTCTGGCGACAATAACTCAGGCAAGCGGTGTGGCGGTGCCTCCGGCGGCGGTGATCTTGTCCCGCGCCGAAGTCGAGAAGCGATGCACGCTGACCGTGAGGGCCACCGTGACCTCACCGGTACCGAGAATCTTCACCGGTTGGCCCTTGCGGACCGCACCCCGCGCGACCAGATCGTCGACCGTGACCTCGCCACCGGCGGGGTACATCTCGGCCAACTTGTCCAGGTTGACCACCTGGTACTCGACCCGGAACGGGTTGGTGAAGCCGCGGAGCTTGGGCAGCCGCATGTGCAACGGCATCTGCCCGCCCTCGAAGCGCTCGGGCACCTGATAGCGCGCCTTGGTGCCCTTGGTGCCACGGCCGGCGGTCTTACCCTTGGAGCCCTCGCCGCGGCCCACGCGCATGCGCGACTTGTGGGCCCCCGGCGACGGGCGCAGGTGGTGAACCTTGAGCGTCATCAGTTACTCAACCTCTTCCACGGTGACCAGATGGGCCACTGTTTTGACCATTCCGCGGACGACAGGCTGGTCCTCGCGGACGACCGAATCCCGGATGCGGTGCAGCCCCAGCGAACGAAGGGTGTCGCGCTGGTTCTGCTTGCCGCCGATTCCGGAGCGAATCTGGGTGATCTTGAGCTGGGTCATCGGGATTCCCCCGCGGCCAGCGATCGCGCCCGGGCCCGCAGCATCGCCGGGGGCGCCACGTCCTCCAGCGGGAGACCGCGACGCGCGGCGACCTGCTCGGGACGCTCGAGCCGACGCAGCGCGTCGACCGTGGCGTGCACGATGTTGATCGAGTTGGACGAGCCCAGCGACTTGCTCAGGATGTCGTGGATCCCGGCGCACTCCAGGACGGCGCGGACCGCGCCGCCGGCGATGACGCCGGTTCCCGGGCTGGCCGGACGCAGCATCACGACGCCGGCAGCCTTCTCGCCCTGAACGGGGTGCGGAATGGTGCCCTGGATCCGCGGGACCTTGAAGAAGTTCTTCTTGGCCTCCTCGACGCCCTTGGCGATGGCCGCGGGCACTTCCTTGGCCTTGCCGTAGCCGACACCCACGGTGCCGTCGCCGTCACCGACGACGACGAGCGCGGTGAAGCTGAAGCGTCGACCGCCCTTGACGACCTTGGCGACGCGGTTGATGTCGACAACGCGCTCGACGAACTGGCTCTTCTCGGCCGGGGCGCCGCGACGGTCGTCTCGGCGGTCCTTCCGGTCGCCGCCGCCCGCTCCGCCTGCGCCACCGGCACCGGCTGCGCCGGCCGGTCCTCGACGTTGTGGTGGCATTAGAACTCCAATCCTTCTTCGCGGGCCCCGTCGGCCAGTGCAGCGATGCGGCCGTGGTAACGGTTACCGCCCCGGTCGAACACGACGGTGCTGACACCGGCGGACTTGGCCCGCTCGGCCACGAGCGTGCCGACCTGGCGTGCCTTTGCCGACTTGTCGCCCGCTGCACCACGCAGCGCGGCGTCCATCGTCGAAGCCGAGGCCAGGGTCACCCCGGCGGTATCGTCCACCACCTGAGCCACCATGTGACGGCTGGTGCGAGTCACGACCAGACGCGGCCGTGCCGGGGTCCCGGACACCTTCTTGCGCACCCGGATGTGGCGCCGCTTGCGGGCCACACCCTTCTTCGCGATGCCCTTGGCGATCTTGACGCTGACGGCCATGACTACTTACCGGCCTTTCCGACGCTCTGACGGACGCAGTGGCGAATCGCCGCGCTTTTCATCTACTTGCCCGCCTTTCCGACCTTGCGGCGAATAACTTCGCCGGCGTAACGCACGCCTTTGCCCTTGTACGGGTCGGGCTTGCGCAGCTTGCGGATCTTGGCGGCGATCTCGCCGACCTGCTGCTTGTCGATACCCGACACCGAGAACTTGGTGGGGGTCTCGACGACGAAGCTGATGCCTGTGGGGGCCTTGACGAGCACCGGGTGGCTGAAGCCGAGCGCGAACTCCAGGTCGCTGCCCTTCGCCGCCACGCGGTATCCGACGCCCGCGATCTCCATCTTCTTCTCGTACCCCGACGTCACACCGACGACCATGTTGGCCACCAGTGTGCGGGTCAGCCCGTGCAGCGAGCGGCTTTCGCGTTCGTCGTCCGGACGCACGACGGTCAACACCCCGCCCTCGCCCTGCTCGACGACGATCGGAGCCGCCACCTTGTGACTCAGCGTGCCCTTGGGGCCCTTCACCGTGACGTCGGCACCAGAGATGGTGACCTCGACGCCGGAGGGAACTGTGATCGGAAGTCTGCCAATACGCGACATGGATCTACCTCCTCCCGTTACCAGACGTAGGCGAGGACTTCTCCGCCTACACCCTGCTTGGCGGCCTGACGATCAGTCAGCAGGCCGGACGACGTCGAAATGATTGCGATGCCGAGCCCGCCGAGCACTCGGGGCATCTCCGTGGACTTGACGTAGACACGCAGTCCCGGCTTGGAGATCCGGCGCAGACCGGCGAGCGAGCGCTCACGGCTCGGGCCGTACTTGAGCTCCAGAGTGAGCCGCTTGCCGGGGACACCCTCAACGGTCTCCACGGTCCAGCCGGCGATGTAACCCTGCGCCTGAAGGATCTCCGCGATGTGGGACTTGATCTTGCTGTACGGCATGGGCACGGTCTCGTGATACGCCGTGTTCGCGTTGCGCAGACGAGCGAGCATGTCCGCGATCGGGTCGGTCATCGTCATGGCCTACGGCCTCTTTCTCGCCGCGGTTTCGCCGGTCTGACCGGCGACCTTCGGCGTGCTAGATGGAGCTTGAGATGGGCTAGCCAGGGGTGGAGCGGGTGCTACCAGCTGCTCTTGGTGATGCCGGGCAGTTCGCCGCGGTGCGCCATCTGTCGCAGGCATACACGGCACAGGCCGAACTTGCGGTAGACCGAGTGCGGACGTCCGCAGCGCTGGCATCGGGTGTACCCGCGCACCGCGAACTTGGGCTTGCGTGCCGCCTTGGCGATCAGGCTCTTTTTTGCCATGGCTCAGGCTCCTTGGGCTTGCGTGGCCCGGTCGTTGGCGATCAAGGACTTCTTCACCATCGTCAGTTCTCCTTGAACGGGAAACCGAGGTGGCGCAGCAGCGCACGGCCCTCGTCGTCGGTGGTGGCCGTGGTGACGACCGTGATGTCCATGCCGCGCACCCGGTCGATGCGGTCCTGGTCGATCTCGTGGAACATCGACTGCTCGACCAGCCCGAAGGTGTAGTTGCCGCGTCCGTCGAACTGCTTGGGCGACAGCCCGCGGAAGTCACGGATACGCGGCAGCGCCGTCGACACCAGGCGGTCCAGGAACTCCCACATGCGGTCACCGCGCAGCGTGACGTGTGCGCCGATCGGCATTCCCTCACGCAGCTTGAACTGCGCGATCGACTTGCGCGCCTTGGTGACCTGCGGCTTTTGACCGGTGATGGCCTCGAGATCGCGGATCGCCCCGTCGATGAGCTTGGAGTCACGGGCGGCGTCGCCGACCCCCATGTTCACCACGATCTTCACCAGGCCGGGGATCTGCATGACGTTGCCGTAGGCGAACTCGGTGCGCAGCGCCGGCGCGATCTCCGCGCGGTAACGGTCCTTCAAGCGCGGCGGAATCTTCTCCTCGCGCGCAGCCGCGCCCCCAGTTGCGGGGCTCTCGGTCTCGGTCTCGGTGACGGTCATCAGATGTCCTTACCGGAACGCTTGGAGACCCGGACCTTGCGGCCCTCGTCGTCGCGGCGGTATCCGATGCGGGTCGGCAGGTTGGTCTCGGGGTCCACGAGCATCACGTTGCTGACGTGGATCGGGGCCTCCTGGGTCACGATCCCGCCGCTGGATGCCCCGCGCAGCCCGCTGGAGACCTTGGTGTGCTTCTTGATCCGGTTCACGCCCTCGACCAGGACCTTGTCGGACTCCGGCATGGCCTGAATGACCCGGCCCCGAACCCCTCGGTCCTTGCCCGTGATCACCTGGACGGTGTCACCCTTCTTGACGCGCATGGCTCACAACACCTCCGGGGCGAGCGAGATGATGCGCATGAAGCGCTTCTCCCGCAGTTCGCGGCCCACCGGGCCGAAGATGCGGGTACCGCGCGGGTCCCCGCCGTCCTTAATGATCACGGCCGCGTTCTCATCGAACTTGATGTAGGAGCCGTCGCTGCGGCGACGCTCCTTGACGGTGCGGACGATGACGGCCTTGACGACCTCACCCTTCTTCACACCGCCGCCGGGGATCGCGTCCTTGACGGTGGCGACGATGACGTCACCGATACCCGCGTAGCGACGCCCCGAGCCACCGAGCACCCGGATGCAGAGGAGTTCCTTCGCACCGGTGTTGTCGGCAACACGCATTCGCGATTCTTGCTGGATCACTTGGCCTTCTCCAGAATCTCCACGACGCGCCAGCGCTTGGTGGCCGACAGCGGGCGGGTCTCGGCCAGCAGCACGCGGTCACCGACGCCGGCCTCGTTGGCCTCGTCGTGTGCCTTGAGCTTGCTGGTGCGCCGGATGACCTTGCCGTAGAGCGGGTGCTTGACCCGGTCCTCGACTGCCACCACGACGGTCTTCTGCATCTTGTCGCTGACCACGAGGCCCTCACGGACCTTGCGGAACCCGCGGTCCACCGCCGATGTCGCTGCGTTTTCTTCAGTCTCACTCATCAGGCCACGCCCTCGAAGCTGGTGATGCCGAGCTCGCGCTCACGCATGGTGGTGTAGATGCGGGCGATCTCCTTCTTGATCGCCTGCAGCCGGCCGTGGCTCTCCAGCTGACCGGTGGCCGCCTGGAAGCGCAGGTTGAACAACTCTTCCTTCGCCTCCTTGAGCTTGGTCAGCAGCTCGTCGTCGTTCAGCTCGCGAAGAGCAGCGGCGAGCTTGTTGGTGACCTTCGTGTCCTCGGCCATCAGCCACCCATCCCTTCGCGCGTGACGAACCGGCACTTCATCGGCAGTTTGTGGATGGCGCGGCGCATGGCCTCGCGGGCGATCGGCTCCGGTACGCCGGAGAGCTCGAACATGACCCGTCCGGGCTTGATGTTCGCGATCCACCACTCCGGGGAACCCTTACCGGAACCCATGCGGGTCTCGGCCGGCTTCTTGGTGAGCGGACGGTCCGGGTAGATGTTGATCCAGACCTTGCCCCCACGCTTGATGTGACGGGTCATCGCGATACGCGCGGATTCGATCTGGCGGTTGGTCACATACGCGGGCTCCAGAGCCTGGATGCCGTAGTCACCGAACGCGATCGTGGTACCGCCCTTGGCCGCACCGTGACGGTCGGGGTGGTGCTGCTTGCGGTGCTTGACGCGACGTGGGATCAGCATGCGTCAGCTCTCCCCTCCCGCACCCTGCTCGGGTGCGGACGCTGGTGCATCGACCGTGGTGGGACCGGCCGCGGGTGCGGCAGGCTCGGTTGTGGTGGCCACGGCGGCCGGAGCGCCACCGCCGTCGGGGCGCTCGCCACGACGGGGCGGGCGGCGGTCGCGGTCCGGACGACCACGCGCGCCCGCGGCAGCGGCGGCCGCAGCGGCGGCGCGCTGCTGGGCCTCACGCTCGCTGCGGGTGCCGGTGACGTCGCCCTTGTAGATCCAGACCTTCACGCCGATGCGGCCGAAGGTCGTGCGGGCCTCGTAGAAGCCGTAGTCGATGTCGGCGCGCAGCGTGTGCAGCGGCACCCGACCCTCGCGGTAGAACTCCGACCGCGACATCTCCGCGCCACCGAGGCGACCGGAGCACTGCACCCGGATGCCCTTGGCGCCGGCCTTGGTCGCGGTCTGCAGCGCCTTGCGCATCGCACGGCGGAAAGCCACGCGGCTGGCGAGCTGCTCGCCGACACCCTGGGCGACGAGCTGAGCGTCGATCTCCGGGTTCTTGACCTCGAGGATGTTGAGCTGGACCTGCTTGGAGGTCAGCTTCTCCAGGTCGGTACGGATGCGGTCGGCCTCCGCGCCCTTGCGGCCGATGACGATGCCGGGGCGAGCGGTGTGGATGTCGACGCGGACGCGGTCACGAGTGCGCTCGATCTCCACCTTGGAGATGCCGGCGCGCTCCATGCCCTTCGTCATCATCTTGCGGATGGCGACGTCTTCCTTGACGTACTCGGCGTACAGCTTGTCCGCGTACCAGCGACTGCGGTACTCGCTGGTGATCCCGAGCCGGAACCCGTGCGGGTTGACTTTCTGGCCCACTATCGGGTCCTTCCCTTCGAAGCGGTGCCTCGGCCGGCAGCAGCGGCAGATCGACCACCGGCGGATGCCGGAGATTTGGCCGTCACGACGATCGTGACGTGGGAGGTGCGCTTGCGGATCCGGTAGGCCCGACCCTGGGCACGGGGACGGAAACGCTTCATCGTCGGGCCCTCGTCGACGTAGGCCTCGCTGATGAACAGCGTGGCCGGGTCGAGTCCGACGTTGTTCTGCGCGTTCGCGATGGCGCTCGCGAGCACCTTGCCGACCGGCTCACTGGCCGCCTGCGGCGCGAACGCGAGCAGTGCCTGCGCCTCGCCCGCGGGCAGACCGCGGATCATGTCGACGACCCGTCGGGTCTTCATCGGCGCGACATTCAGATGCCGAGCGCGCGCGAGCGCACTGTCCGGCCTGCCGCCATCCAATGTGGCTGCCATCGCTGTACCCCTTGCTTGAATAGATCGTGCTCAGTGCGTGACTGGTGGTGTGGTGCTCGTTAGCGGCGCTTGGCCCTGCGGTCGTCCTTCTCGTGACCACGGAAGGTGCGGGTGGGCGCGAACTCGCCGAGCTTGTGCCCGACCATCGACTCGGTGACGAAAACCGGGACGTGCTTGCGGCCGTCGTGCACGGCAAGCGTGTGCCCGAGCATCTCCGGGATGATCATCGAGCGACGCGACCAGGTCTTGATCACGTTCTTGGTGCCCTTGTCGTTCTGCACCTCGACCTTCTTGGCGAGGTGGCCGTCGACAAACGGACCTTTTTTTAGGCTGCGTGGCATTACTTCCGGCCCTTTCCGGTCTTGCGGCGACGGACGATCAACTGGTCGCTGGGCTTGTTCGGACGACGCGTCCGGCCCTCTTTCTGGCCCCAGGGGCTGACCGGGTGGCGACCACCGGAGGTCTTCCCCTCGCCACCACCGTGCGGGTGGTCGACCGGGTTCATCACGACGCCACGCACAGTCGGGCGCTTGCCCTTCCAGCGCATGCGGCCGGCCTTGCCCCAGTTGATGTTCGACTGTTCGGCGTTGCCGACCTCGCCGATGGTGGCGCGGCAGCGGACATCGACGTTGCGGATCTCACCGGAGGGCATGCGAAGCTGCGCGAAGCGACCCTCCTTGGCCACCAGTTGCACGCTGGTGCCGGCGCTGCGGGCGATCTTCGCGCCGCCGCCGGGCCGCAGCTCGATGGCGTGGATGACCGTACCGACCGGGATGTTGCGCATCGGCAGGTTGTTGCCGGGCTTGATGTCCGCACCGGGACCGGTTTCGATCGCGTCGCCCTGCTTGAGCTTGGTCGGGCAGATGATGTAGCGCTTCTCCCCGTCCGCGTAATGCAGCAGCGCGATCCGCGCGGTGCGGTTGGGGTCGTACTCGATGTGCGCCACCTTGGCCGGCACGCCGTCCTTGTCGTTGCGCTTGAAGTCGATGACCCGGTAGGCGCGCTTGTGGCCGCCACCCTGGTGGCGCGTGGTGATCCGGCCGGCGTTGTTACGGCCGCCCTTGCTGTGCAGGGGACGGACCAGCGACTTCTCCGGCGTGGAGCGCGTGATCTCGGTGAAGTCGGCCACCGAGGAGCCGCGGCGCCCCGGAGTGGTCGGCTTGTATTTGCGAATTCCCATTAGAGGATCGGCCCTCCACCGTGTTCATTGTTTTCGGAGCGGCCCAGTTCCGAGCGCAGGTGCGGCGTGCAGGTCATGCGACCGGCCCTCCGAAAATGTCGATCCGGTCGCCCTCGGCGACGGTGACGATCGCGCGGCGCGTGGCCTTGCGGGTACCGAAGCCGGCGCGGGTCCGCTTGCGCTTTCCCACCCGGTTGATGGTGTTGACCCCGGTGACCTTCACGCCGAACACCTTCTCGACCGAGATCTTGATCTGGGTCTTGTTCGCGTCAGGGTGCACCAGGAACGTGTACTTGTTCTCGTCGAGAAGCCCGTAGCTCTTCTCCGAGATGACCGGCGAAAGCAGGATGTCCCGCGGGTCGGTGTAGTCCGAGTTCACGAGGTCTCCTTACCGAGCGAGACCGTGTCGGTGTCCGAGCCGATGCCTGCACCGCGCAGGAAGGTGCGCAAGGCACCCTCGGTGAACACCACGTCGTCGCTGATGAGCACGTCGTAGGTGTTGAGCTGGTCCGGGGCGATCACGTGCACGCCGGGGACGTTGCGCACGCTCTTCCAGCTGACAGCGTCCGTGCGGTCCAGCACGACCAGCGCCTTACCGGCCTCGCCCACATACGAGAGCGCCTTGATGGCGTCGCGGGTGGACGGGGAATCCCCGGTGACCAGGCCGGAGAGCACGAAGACCTTGCCGCCGCGGGCCCGATCGGTCAGGGCACCGCGCAACGCGGCAGCCTTCATCTTCTTCGGGGTCCGCTGGGCGTACGAACGCGGCTGCGGGCCGTGCACGACGCCACCGCCGGTGAACTGCGGAGCGCGGGTCGAACCCTGCCGGGCGCGGCCGGTGCCCTTCTGCTTGTGGGGCTTTCGGCCACCACCGCGGACCTCGCCTCGGTTCTTCACCGAGTGCGTGCCCTGACGGGCTGCCGCCTGCTGAGCCACCACAACCTGGTGAATCAGCGGGATGTTGACGGTGACGTCGAAGATCTCGGCGGGCAGTTCCACCGTGCCGGACTTCGTCCCGTCGGGAGAGATGACGTCGACGGTGCTCATACTCGGGCTCCCTTCGCGGCGTTGCCCTTGGCCGGGGTGCGCACCAGTACGAGGCCGCCCGCGGGGCCGGGAATGGCGCCGGTGATCAGGATCAGGCCCGCCTCGGCATCCACCGAGTGAACCGCGAGGTTCTGGGTGGTGACCCGCTCGTTGCCCATCCGCCCGGCCATCCGTACGCCCTTGAAGACGCGACCCGGCGTGGCACAGGCCCCGATGGACCCGGGCGAGCGGTGCTTGCGCTGGGTCCCGTGCGAGCTGGACAGACCCTTGAAGCCGTGGCGCTTCATGACACCCGCGGTGCCCTTGCCCTTGCTCTTGCCCGTCACGTCGACCTTGGCGCCGGCGGCGAAGGTGTCCGCCGTCAGCTCCTGTCCGACGCTGTACTCACCGGCGTCGTCCGTGCGGATCTCGACCACATGGCGGCGCGGGGTGACCCCGGCGGCGCGGAAGTGGCCTGAGTCGGGCTTATTGACCTTGCGCGGGTCGATCTCGCCGAAGCCGATCTGCACGGCGGAGTACCCGTCGCGTTCCGGGGTCCGGACGGCGGTGACCACGCAGGGGCCGGCCTTGATCACGGTGACCGGAACGATCCGGCCACGTGCATCGAAGACCTGGGTCATGCCGAGCTTCTCGCCCAGCACTCCTCGTACGTTGCTCATGTCGGTTTCCTCCCCCCGCGCCTAAAGCTTGATCTCGATGTCGACGCCGGCAGGCAGGTCGAGTCGCATGAGCGAGTCGACCGTCTTCGGCGTCGGGTCGAGAATGTCGATCAGCCGCTTATGGGTGCGCATCTCGAAGTGCTCGCGCGAGTCCTTGTACTTGTGCGGCGAACGGATGACGCAGTAGATGTTCTTCTCCGTCGGCAGTGGCACCGGCCCGACGACCCGAGCACCCGTGCGCGTGACCGTCTCGACGATCTTGCGCGCGGAGGCGTCGATGGCCTCGTGGTCATACGCCTTGAGCCTGATGCGGATCTTTTGTCCCGCCATGGTCGTCGCTGTCCTGCCTTCCTGCCGCTCATGTACGCATGCTCCGGGTGGTGCACACGCTGAGGAGCCCAGCGCTGGGTCCTACTGGTCTCACTCGACGTGGCTCCGGTCCACGAGGTCGGGCGTGTCGTGCCCGACGATCAGACCGGTCCCCGGATCAACCGTGGCCCCCTGGGGGGTCTGGCCGTCCCAGGAGATCGCTGTGCTCGGGGCTGGCGCCCGGGGCCGGTGCACACGAAACGCTCATCGCGTGCACCGACGCCCTACGCGCAACCCGTCAAGGATGCCACAGGGGCGTGCGGCATCCCCGACCGGGGGGTACTACTTGTTGATCTTGATGACCTGGCCTGCGCCGACGGTCCGACCACCCTCGCGGATGGCGAACTGCAGGCCCTCCTCCATGGCGATCGGCTGGATCAGCGAGACGCTCATGACGGTGTTGTCCCCCGGCATGACCATCTCGGTGCCGCCGGGCAGCGTCACGACGCCGGTCACGTCCGTGGTACGGAAGTAGAACTGCGGCCGGTAGTTGTTGAAGAACGGCGTGTGCCGCCCACCCTCGTCCTTCGACAGGATGTAGACCTGCCCCTCGAACTCCGTGTGGGGAGTGATCGAGCCGCCCTTGCAGACGACCTGGCCGCGCTCGACGTCCTCGCGCTTGATGCCGCGCAGCAGGAGGCCGACGTTCTCGCCCGCGCGCCCCTCGTCGAGGAGCTTGCGGAACATCTCGACGCCGGTGACGGTGGTCTTGGTCGACTTCTCGCGGATGCCGACGATCTCGACCTCCTCGTTGACCTTGACGATCCCGCGCGCGATCGCGCCGGTGACCACGGTGCCGCGGCCGGTGATCGTGAAGACGTCCTCGACGGGCATGAGGAACGGCTTCTCGATGTCGCGCTCCGGCTGCGGGATCGCCTCGTCGACGGCGTCCATCAGGCCGAGCAGCTTCTCGCTCCACTCGGGGTCGCCCTCGAGCGCCTTGAGCGCCGAGACCTGGACCACGGGCAGGTCGTCGCCGGGGTAGTTCTGCGAGCTGAGCAGCTCACGAACCTCCAGCTCGACGAGCTCCATGATCTCCTCGTCGTCGACCATGTCGGCCTTGTTGAGCGCCACGACGATGTAGGGCACGCCGACCTGACGGGCGAGCAGCACGTGCTCGCGCGTCTGGGGCATCGGGCCGTCACTGGCGGCAACCACCAGGATCGCGCCGTCCATCTGGGCGGCACCCGTGATCATGTTCTTCACGTAGTCGGCGTGACCGGGGGCGTCGACGTGCGCATAGTGTCGTTTGTCGGGAGGGTAATACAAGAGCCCCAAAGAAAAAGGTGATCCCCGCACCTTAAACAAGGGGGGCAGATAGATCATGTAGAAAACCCCAGACTAAATAACCTCACGGTAATTTTATGGCAC
>JBQTIR010000057.1:0-3250 GCA_052387905.1 Sporichthyaceae bacterium
GTAGAGCGCGATCTCCCCGAGCATGAACGACCAGTGCTCGGGAAAGACCTTGCGCAGATTCTTCTTCGCCCCCGCGTTCGACCCGACCCGCTCGTCGAGGTAGGTCGCAACCCCGGCGCCGGCCTTGCCCGCTTGCCCCATATCGCGCTCCCCTGCGCCGCGGACGCCGATCTGTCGCCCGCAGCCAGCCTGCCTTAAACGTCGCGCAGCCGCAACGGTTGTGACCAACTGCACCAGCGTCCTGTCCAGGCGGGACCGTCGGTCGGCACAATGGGCCGGTGGGGTCTTCGGAGCTGGCGCGCGGCGCGTGGACCGCGGGCGCCGTCGCCCGTCGGCTCGGAATACCACCGTCGACCTTGCGCACCTGGCATCACCGCTACGGCGTCGGGCCGGTGCAGGATCGCTCGGGCCGCCACCGGCTGTACTCCGAAGCGGACGTCGCCGAGCTCGAGTCGATTCAGCGCGTCGCAGCGGCCGGCATGCCGGTCAAGGCCGCCGTCGAGATCGTCCGCCGCGACCTTGCCGTCGCGGCCGCCGCGAGCGGGGGCGAACGTGCAGTACCGCCGCCCCCGGTGCGCTCGGCGAAGGAAGTGCAGCGAACCGGCGAGCGGCTGGATCATGCCAGCCTGGTCAGAGCCTTCGACGCCGCGTTGGCGCGTGAAGGGGCGCTGCGGGCGTGGGAGCGACTGTGCCGCCCCGCGCTGGTGCGCACCGGCCAGCGCGTTCTCGAGCAGGGGGACTGCACGGATGTTCAGCTCGTGCTGGCCCGCGCGATCCTGGCGAGCTTGCACCGCATGAATCGACCCGTTCCGCATTCCACGCGCCCGCTGGTTCTCCTCGCGTGCCTGGAGGGCGAGCACCACAACCTAGTTCTGGAAGTGCTCGCCGCCGCGCTGGCCGAACGCGGGGTGCACGCGGCCTGCCTGGGAGCCGCGGTCGCCGACGTCTCCTTGTTGGAGGCCGTGACGCGCCTGCGGCCCCGCGTTCTTGTGGTGTCCGCGCAGCGTGCAGCCACCGCACGTCTTGGTCCGCTGCGTGCGGCGCGCGAGCACGTCGAACTCATTCTCGCCGGGGGGCCGGGCTGGGCAGATCGACGAATGCCACCTCAGGTGCTTCGCGTCGATGACGTCCATCGAGCGCTGAGGCTGACCCAGGATCACTTGGCTGGGACACCTGGCCTTGCGACGAGTGTCAACGGGTGATGCTGATGACGGCGTGGGCCGGCAGGCACGAGTCCGGCCGACGCATCGTCAGATCCTTAGGACCAAGTTCGCCGAGCTCGCCGATGGTGTTCGTCAGGGCTTGTTGAGCGCGCCTGGCTTGTGGACGGCGTCCCTTCCGGTCTTGTCGCTGCGCACGTGATACTGCGGGTTGTCCTTGCTTGCCGCGACTGTGCGGCCGGCGACCTTGGTGCGGCGGGTGATCTTGCCGATCACCTTGCCGAGAACCTTCTGTCCGTGACTGGACCAACTGACCTTGGTGCCCTTCGCGAAGCTCTTCTTGCCCATCTCTGTCCCCTTCGTCGTCGCATCGTTGCACGTCCGTTGCGAGCCTTACCGCGCGACGACGTGGCAAACGCGCCAGTACTACGGCGCGCTCGCGGGTGCTCCTAGGAATGCGTCGAGCCCGCTTCGCCGAGTAGGGCCGCGGCGACCTCGACCAGGTCGGCACCGGTGACGTCCGCCGGGGCGAAGATCTGCCCGTACCGGCCCTCCAGCCGGGAGACCCAACCCGTCATCAGACCGGCGCGTTTGGCCGCGTGGCAGTCCCACGCGTGCGCGGCGACCAGCGCCACCCGCTCCGGCGGCAGTCCGAGGACCGCAGCGCCGTGCAGGTAGACCCGAGCCGGTGGCTTCCACGTCTGCAGTTCCGCGGTGGCGACCACCCGTTCTACGTAGTGCTCGAGCCCCGCACGACGCAGGAACGCCTCGGTCACCGCGGCGGCGCCGTTGGTCAGGCAGATCATCCGTACCCCGCCGTCGGCGAGGGCCCGCATCGCCGGTTCGACATCGGGGTGTGCGGGCAGTTCGGCGAAGCCGGCCATCACCTCGGCCACGGCCGCCTCGCTCAGGGTGTACCCACTGACAGCCCGCAGCGCCTCGGCCGCCGCGTCCGGGAACGGGACGTAATCCCCTGCAACCGACAGCCCCATCCCGTAGAGCAAGGTCCGGGGGAACCACGCCGCCACCAGCCCCGCCGGCAACCCGACCCGCTCCATGCGCTCGCCCATGGGCGCCAGCGACATCAGCGTCTCCACGACGTCGAACGCGACCGCGGCAGGTCTGGTGACCACCGGTTCCTCCTGGCTCACTCGACAGCCCCAGACCAGCCTAGGCCCCTGTCCGGAGGCCGCCGAGGGTACGTAGCTGCGCCCTCAGCGCTTACGGATGCTGGCACGCCCGGCCGAGATCAGGAACAGCCCCGCGCCGGAGGCGGCGCCCCCCACGGCGAAGCCGTTCGTCACGTCGAAGTAGTCGGCCAGCGGCCGGGCGAGTAGATCTGTCCCGCGAGCGAGGTTGCCCACCATCACCCCCCAGAGCGCGGCCGTGGTCGTCCCCGCGATGAGGATTCCGCCGCCCCGTCCGGTCGGACGGCCCAGGTGGGGTGCGCGCTCGATCCGGTGGTGAGCAGGGCTGGGCGGCGCCGTGGTAATCGGCGACGAGGCCCGCGGCCTCGGCAGCACGGGACTCGTCGAGGAAGCGGGGGCGCCATCCGGTGGGCGAAGTCCGAGGCCGGCGAGCACCCGGGCGGTGTCCGTCAGATCGCCCACGATCGCACGGACCGGTTCGGGATGGCGGCGGACCACCGTGGGCAACGCGACGATCTCCTGCTCGCGCGCAATCTCCGGGTGCTCGGTGAGATCGACGACCTCGATCTGGTGACGCCCCGCCAGATGTGCCTCGCAGATCCGACGCAGATTGGCGATGGCGCGTATCGACAGCAGAGTTGTGGAGGGTCGAAGGTCCCGACGCGGGACTGCTCCACAATTACCTGCCAGTCGGTCCCGTGGCGTTCGCCATCATCTGATGATAAGTCAGGTTTTGGGGTCCACAGCCGGTCGATCGGGGCAACGTGCACGCGGGTCACTCGCGACGCCGAACGTCTGCCGAAAGTAGTGACAGTAGGGACAAATGAGTGTTATGTCGCAGGACATCGGTGACGTTTCTGCCTCAGGACATCGGTGACACTTCTGCCGGTCCTGGTGGTGACACTTCTGCCCCGAAGCTCGGGCGGTGGCTGCCTATGAACC
>JBQTIR010000058.1:0-5667 GCA_052387905.1 Sporichthyaceae bacterium
CGGCGTCGGCTGCCGCGCGCCCGCGTCCACCTGCGACCTCGACCACCTCATCGACCACGCCAAAGGCGGCAAGACAGTCCGGGTCAACCTCGACCCCGCCTGCCGCCACGACCACCGCGTCAAACACGAAGGCGGCTGGACCCTGACCCAGATCCAGCACGGGCACCGCTGGACCACCCGCCTCGGCCACACCTACACCGTCCCGACCCCGCCCGTCATCCCCGGCGCACCTCTGCCCGCCTCCGAGCGAGACCACCTCGGACGCCCCTGGCAGAACTCTGCCCTCTGGCACCCCGACCCCCCGGCCCCGCCGCCGACCCCCGCGCCCGAGCCCGCGCCCGCGAGGTCAGACCCCGCCGAGGAACCACCATTCTGACCCGCGCCACCGCAGGGCGCCCGTGACCGCTTCCTCTAGCCGGCCGCGTGCGCCTTCGTGGCCGCGACCCAGCACGTGAGCAGGTGCTCCCCGGCACCGGAGTCGACCGCCTCCGCGGCACGCGCCATCCCGGCGGCCACGCGTTCAGGCAGCGGCGCACCGCCGTCGTCGGTCACGGCGAGCGCGGCGCCCGCGTTGAGCAGGACCGCGTCGCGGACCGGGCCGGTCCTGCCGGCCAACAGCTCACGAACCACAGCGGCGTTGAAGGCAGCGTCCCCGCCCCGCAGGGCTCCCGCCTCGCTGCGCGGCACGCCCAGAGTGAACGGATCCAAGGCTCCTTCGAAGACCGTGCCTGCCCGCACCTCCCAATAGCTTGAGCTGGTGGTCGTCGTCAGCTCGTCCAAGCCGTCGTCGCCCCGGAAGACCAACGCCGACGTCCCGCGCGCGGCCAGCACTCCTGCCATGATCGGCGCCATCCGTCGATCCGCGACCCCGATCGCCTGATGGCTGGGGCGCGCCGGGTTCGCGAGCGGACCCAGGAAGTTGAAGGGGGTAGGGATCCCGAGCTCACGACGCGCAACGGCGGCGTGCCGCAAGGCCGGGTGAAACATCGGGGCGAACGCAAAGGTCAACCCGACCTCGTCGAACACCGCGGCGACGCCGGCCGCCGGCAGATCCAGGACGACGCCCAGTGCCTCCAGCACGTCCGCGGTCCCGCACACCGAGGACGCGGCGCGGTTGCCGTGCTTGACCACCCGGACCCCGGCCGCGGCGGCCACGATCGCGGCCATCGTCGAGATGTTCACGGTGTGCGCCTGGTCGCCGCCCGTCCCGACCACGTCGAGCACCGGGCCGGCCACCTCCAGCGGGGTCGCGTGGCTCAGCATCGTGCGGACCAGTCCGTCGAACTCGGCCACGGTCTCGCCCTTGGCACGCAGCGCGACGGCGAACCCAGCGACCTGAGCCGGCGTGGCCTCGCCGGTCATGATCTGATCCATCGCCCAGGCGGTGTCCTCGGCGGCGAGATCCTGCCCGCGCACGAGCGGTCCGAGCACGTCGGACCAGCGACGGCTCACGCCGGTAGCGCGGCCAGCCGCCGGCGCATCAGCGCGGCGACCTGGTCGGCGACCACGATCGGGTCCAACGGGTGCGCCGCGACGGCCTCGGCCTTCGACCAACTGGCCAGCCACCCGTCCTGCGCACGGCCGATCAAGATCAGGATCGGCGGGCACCGGTAGATCTCGTCTTTGAGCTGGCGGGCGATTCCCATGCCCCCGGCCGGAACCGCCTCACCGTCAAGAACCGCGACGTCGATCCCGCCGGCGTCCATTGCGGCGATCACCGCCGGCTCGGTGGCGCACTCCAGGATCTCGACCCGCGGCAGCTCGGGAGCCGGCCGTCGGCCGAGCGCGAGCCGGACTGCGGCGCGCACATTGGCGTCGTCGCTGTAGACCAGGATCGTCATGGTCGTCTCGACCTGGGCCTGCGCGCTCACGGCTTCTCCGCCTCATTCGTGTGGGGACGCCTCGATGCTACCGAGGCTGTCCGTGCCGCTTGTGCCTCGAGGCGGTCCAGGTGCCGGTCCTCGCGGCGGGCCTCCCGCTCGCTGGCGCGTACCCACTGCCGGAACAGCGCCGCGAAGATCACCAAACCGATCAGGTCACCGGTGACCCAGAGGATCCCCCCCGCGGTCTGCTGGTCGGAGAGCAGGCTCGGGCCCCAGTCCCGATTCAGCCCGACGTACCAGTCGGCGGCAATCAGCGTGTTCATCGACATGATCGCCACGCCCAAGAAGGCATGAAACGGCAGTGTGACGAACACCGCAAGTACGCGCTGCGGGTAGCCGATCCGCCGCGGCATCGGGTCGATACCGAGCAGCGGCCAGAACCACAGCGCGCCGATCACCACGAAGTGCAGATGCCCCAGGTCGTGCAGCAACGGGTTGCGCAGCGTCGCTTCGTAATAGCCGCTGAAGTACAGGACGAAAGGATTGACGATGAAGATGGCCCCGGCGAGCACCGGGAAGGTCAGCACCGCCGCTACCCGCGAGTGGATGACGCTGAGCAGGCGCGCCCGAGGCGCACTCGGCAACGTCCGCAGGGCCAAGGTGATCGGCGCGCCCAGGGCGAGGAAGATCGGCACCAGCATCGACAGCGTCATGTGCTGGAGCATGTGCGCGCTGAGCAGCACGGTGTCGTAGGTGGCCATTGCCGAGGAGGTCGCGATCAACGCCGCGAACAGGCCGCCGCCGAATGCGACGGTTCGCCCGATCGGCCACGCGGTCCCCGCCCTGTGAAGATGGCGCACACCGCAGAGATAGAGCCCGGCGGCCACCGCGATCGCGACCACCGGCAGCGCCTCGAAGGTCCAGCCGGTGAGCCAGCGCGAACCCGTCAGCGGGACGCCGTCGGGCGCTCCCGCATGCGCCTCGATCAGCGTCCGGATCACGCCTGCAGGGTAGCTGCCAACCCGGCCGGACCCGACCGTCACGGGTGGGCACCCCGGCGGGCGCAGCCACGCGACCCAGGACCCGCCCGGAGTACCGGGGGGCGGTCACGGATCCCGGTGCGGGTCGGGCAATAATGACCACCGTGTCCACCGCATCCGTAGTCGAGCGCCCTGGGTCTAATGAGCCTTCGCCGCACGGGGCGGTCAACCGCCCGAACATGGTCAGTGTCGGGACCATCGTGTGGCTCTCCTCGGAGCTGATGTTCTTCGCGGCACTCTTCGCGATGTACTTCACCATCCGATCGGTGACCGGGGCGGAGAACTGGCCCCCCGAGGACGTGCACCTCAACCTTCCGTTCGCGTCAGTGACCACGACCGTGCTGGTGCTCTCCTCCGTGACCTGCCAGCTCGGCGTCTTCGCCGCCGAGCGCGGTGACGTCGAGAAGCTGCGCTTCTGGTTCATCATCACCTTCCTGATGGGCGCGTTCTTCATCGCCGGCCAGGCCACGGAGTACACCGAGCTGGTCAACGAGGGCGTGACGATGTCCTCGGACGCCTATGGATCGGTCTTCTACCTGACCACCGGCTTCCACGGCCTGCACGTGACCTTGGGCTTGTTCGCCTTCCTCTTCGTCCTGGGGCGCACCTACGCCGCGCGCCGCTTCACCCATGAGCAGGCGACCAGCGCGATCGTGGTCTCCTACTACTGGCACTTCGTCGACGTCGTCTGGATCGCACTGTTCGGCGCGATCTACCTGCTCCAGTAGGGCAACGGGTTCGTCCCTTGTCCCGGTTACCGACTACGGACTCCGCCCCCCGTCCACCGCATCAGAGGACCCTCGTGAAACGGCTCACAACCCGACGGCGCCACCCGATGGCGGCCTTCGTTGTCCTGCTGCTCGCGTTGTTCGCGGTCGGCGGGATGTACTCGACTCTCGCCCCCGGCCGCAGTGCCGAAGCGGCGGACTCCGCCTCCTCGTTGTCGATCGCTGAGGGCAAGGGGCTGTTCGTCAACAGCTGCTCGTCCTGTCACGGCCTGAACGCCGAGGGCTCCAGCGACGGGCCCTCGCTGATCGGGGTCGGCGCGGCCTCCGTCGACTTCCAGGTCGGCACCGGCCGGATGCCACTGCAGTCCAAGGGCGCCCAGGCGCCGTCCAAGGCGGTGGCCTTCACCCAGCAGGAGACCCAAGCGCTGGCGGCCTACGTCGCCTCGCTCGGAGCCGGTCCGGCGATCCCCGCCGAAGAGGCCTACGCCACCGACGGTGACATCCAGGAGGGCGGGCAGATCTTCCGCACCAACTGCGCCTCCTGTCACGCGTTCACCGGTAACGGCGGCGCCCTGAGCCAGGGCAAGTACGCGCCGAGCCTGTCCGAGACCTCACCGAAGCACCTCTACGAAGCGATGCTGACCGGCCCGCAGTCGATGCCGGTCTTCAACGACGGCTCGCTGAGCCCGGAACAGAAGAAGGACGTCGTCACCTTCGTCACCGCGATCAACGCCGAATCCGACCCGGGCGGTTACGCCTTCGGCCGGATCGGTCCCGTGTCCGAGGGCATGGTCCTGTGGACGCTCATCCTCGGCGCCCTGGTGGCGTTCTCGGTCTGGTTGGGGGCGAAGCCGTCATGAGCGACGATCACGGGCAGGACGCCGGCACCGCCGCGCACGGGCACGATCGCGGGCCGGACCCCGACGCCGCCCACGGCCATCACGGTCAGGACCTGGTCGCGAACCCGTTCGCCGACCCCGGCCTGCCGCACCACACGCCTCGGCGTACCGACGTCGACGCACGGGCCGCTGCCCGCGCGGAGCGCCAGGTCGCCGCGCTGTTCAGCATGGCCAGTCTGCTCACCGTCGGCTTCGTCGTCGCCTTCGTGGCGATCGACAAGGACGAGATCATCAACGTCGTCGGCATCGGGCGCACCAACGCCCTGAACTTCGCGTTGGGAGTCACCCTCGGCGGCGCGATGCTCGCCATCGGCATCGGCGCGATCCACTGGTCGCGCAAGCTGATGAATGCCGAAGAGATGGTCCAGGAGCGGCACCCGATGAAGTCCTCCCCCGAGGACACCGCCGAGGTACTGGAGATGGCGAAGGCCGGCGTCGCAGATTCCGCGCTCCCGCGCCGCAAGCTGATCTGGGCCTCGCTCATCCCGGCGCTGGCGCTGGTGCCGATCGCTCCGCTGATCACCCTGCGGGACCTGGGGCCGCTACCGCAGAAGAAGCTGCGTTCCACCTTGTTCGCCGATCCCAAGCACCGCGAGATCGTGCGGGCGAACGGTGAGGAGCGGATCCGGCCCGAGGACATGCAGATCGGGTCGCTGATCTCGGCCAAGCCCAACGACACCGAAGGCTTGGACGACCTCGCCAAGGCCGCGATCATGCTCGTGCGCATGCGCCCGGAGGAGATCCGGTCCCAGCAGCAGCGCGACCGCGGCTACCAGGGGATCGTCGCCTTCTCCAAGATCTGCGCGCACGCCGGCTGCCCGCTCGGCCTCTACGAGCAGTCCACCCACCACATGCTCTGCCCGTGTCACCAGACCACCTTCGACCTGGCCGACTTCGGCAAGGTCATCTTCGGTCCGGGCGCACGCAACCTGCCCACCCTGCGCATCGGCGTCGACAGCGCGGGTTTCCTGATCGCCCTGGGTGACTTCGACGAACCGGTCGGACCGAGTTTCTGGGAGCGCGGATGACTGCCAAGCCCAATCCAGCGGCCAAGGCCGGCGCCGGGGTTGCGACCTACCTCGACGAGCGGGTCGGGTCGAACGCGGGGGCGAAGAAGAATCTGCGCAAGGTCTTTCCCGAGCACTGGTCGTTCATGCTCGGGGAGATCGCGCTCTAC
>JBQTIR010000059.1:0-15307 GCA_052387905.1 Sporichthyaceae bacterium
ACCCGGCAGAACAGCAGACCGGTCACCGAAGCACGCCCGACGCTTCCGCGGAAGCGCCCACGACCAAATCCGGCTCACCGAACCCTCTCAGCACCGGTTTCAGAATCTTTGTGAATCACCAGGGCTAATCCGGCCCGCCATACCCCCCAATCACCCCCTGCGCGCCCGCCTGCGCGGCTCCCATGCCGTGCCCGGTGTCCTGGTAGGGGGTGAACGCTCACGGGGCGTTCACAGTCGTCTAGATCAGATGAATTACAGGGGGAGGGTGCCGAGGGGGGCCGGTCGAAAGTCTGAGATCCGCCGAGGGGGTGCACCCCTGACCCCTCCATTTTCCCCACTCTGACCGACTCACTGGCCGATCGGATGAGCCGTCCATGGGCCGAACGGTCAGGACTTTGCCATGCGGTGTATGTCAGACACCTGTTCGACATACATTCAGGCCATGACTAAGCGCCAGCTACGCACCCGCCGCACCGCCATGGCCGCCTCTGCCGTGATCTATCTCCGCGTCTCAACCGAGGAGCAAGCGAAGTCTGGCGCTGGCCTGGACGCGCAAGAGGCAGAGTGCCGGGCGTACGCGGAACGTAACGGCATGACCGTTGTTGAGGTCATCCGGGAAGAGCCGGTATCAGGGAAGGTGCACCCTGCGAAGCGCACCGGCTACACGCGGGCTATGGAACTACTGGACGCCTGCGAGGCCGGAACATTGTTGGTGCGTCGCCTTGATCGTGTCTCTCGCCGCCTGCGGCACACCCTGGACGTTGTGGACGCGGCAGACGCGGCCGGGTGGACGATCGCCACCACGGATGGCAAGGTCGACACGGCTACGGCATCGGGACGCTTACACCTGAACATGATGGCGACCATTGCGGAGTTTGAGCGCGAGGTCACGGGCGAACGAACCAAAGAGGCTTTGGCCTCGCTCAAGGCCTCCGGGGTCAAGCTAGGTGCGCAGGTGCAGATCTCCGATGAGATCGCCGACCGGATCGTCTCGGAGCACCAGGACGGGCGCAGTATGCGCGCTATCGCGGCCACGCTGACCGCAGAGGGCATCCCGACGGCCAAGGGTGGCGCCTGGTCGCACGCGACCGTTCAGGCCGTCATTAGGCGAGTGGCTAGCTAGAGCGGGGGCGAATCCGCGAAAGGAATTCGCAGGCCGGATTTAGGCATGCTCAGCACCGCTCTCATTCTCAGGTAATTCAGCTGTGGGGGATATTCCCCCATCATATGTTATTATCTATATATGGATACTCCACTTAGCATTCCTGATCCGGTCGAGGCCGTGGCCCGGGCCAATCGTCCCGAGACTGCACCGCCGGAATCCGGTGCTGAGACGGCCCCGCAGATCGTGGCAACCCTCACCGTCGGCGAGACGGCCCGGCGGTTCGCCGTCGCTGAGAACACCATCGCGCGATGGTGCGACTCCGGTTACCTCAAGGCCACGCGCACCGCGGGCGGGCATCGGCGTATCGATGCGGCGCACGCTAACCGTGTCCTGGTCGAACGATGGGCGCAGGAGATCACGCCCACTGTCACACCCGGCACCGAGGGTGCGGAATGAGCAACTCGCTATGCGGGTCGCGGGTGGTCCCTATGGCCACCGTCGACGGTGGGCGCATAGCGGGGGCACTGGGGGCGGTGGGCATTAGGCACGCCCTTCGCGTTGTGCAGGCGACGCCCCTGGTGCCATCTTTCGACCGGGCCACGCCATGACGCCGCCGCCGCTACGCGCGTACATGACCCGCTCCGAGGCCGCTGAGTTGATCGGATGCCGCCCGGATGATCTCGATCTCCTGATCGCCGCTGCGGTGCTCCCCGCACCCGTTGTGGTCGGCGCACCGGCTGGCCCCGTGGCCGGATGGGACACCGCGTCAGTGTTCGCCGTCGCTGCCGAGGCCGCGGTCCGGCTGGCCGCATTTTCCGCCCGGGAAGATGACTGATGGCTGCCCGCCTGCAGATCCCGGAATTCAGCGGCTCTGCCTATCACCGGGTTGGGGAAAATTGGCCTAGTCATCGCGGGAAGCGGCGCAAGCGGCACCGCCGTTGGAAAAGTAGCGTGAGATGAAGAGCGCACCCTTCCGAGGCTGGAGCACGCCTCGCGTCGCCATCGTTCGCCCTGGCGAGCTTGCCTGTCTCGCCTGCGGAATCAGCACCGCGCCGGACCCCGAGACTGAGCCGACGCTGATCCCCACCCGGCACCCGTCCAACCCGGATAGGGCGGGTGCTCCCGTGCTGCTCACCCGGTGCCCGCCATGCGCCGCGAGGTTCGCCATGGTCGCGCCGTGGGCCACTAAGAGCCCGACGAATATCGCCGCACTCAACTCGGGCGGGCCTAATGCGCACACTGCCGCTGCCCGTGCTGAGAGCTTGACCTGCGCCGCCGAACTACTCGGATTCGTCGGCAGCATCGGCCCGGATCTGTTCCGCGCGGCTGGCCTCATGCCCCATGATCCGGCGGGCCCCGGCTGGACGGTGCGCTACGCCGATCAGCCGAACCTGCAGGCTGGCCGGTGCTCAGAAATCCCGTGGGGTCATGTCTCGCGCGAGGTCATGGCCGCCTTGGCGCTGCTCCGAGATGACGCACTCGCCATCGACTCCGGTGCTCCCCGGATGGTGCATGCGGCCAGCGCGCGGCACCTCATTTTCGGTGTCGGACCGGACGACGATCTGATTGTTTCGGGGTGCGCTTGCTGCGGTGTCGATGCGGCCCCCGCGCCTCGCCCTGGTGCCCGCGATTCGGAGATCTGGACGCCCTGGAGCGCATCGGCCAGCGCGTTCCCCGCGTCTGTCCATCGAGGCCGGGCTAGCGGATGGGTGCACGGTTTGACGTGCCCGCAGTGCACCCCGCATGCCGCCGAACATGGGCCCGCCGGGGAGCTAGTGGAGTCATTAGTAAGTCATCTGTTTAGCAACCTCGCAGACGGCTCTGTAATCGAGGACGCCGCCGCGCTGCTCTGGTGTGCGGTCGTTATCCGTGCGCGCCGCTACGGGGCACCTGAGCCCGTTTCTGCGGGTGCATGGGCGCATCTGCCCCGTGATAGCGCGGGGGAATTGATCGAGCCGACCCTCACCCGGAGCATTGAGATCCCTACGCCGCCGAAACTGTCCGGGGTGCAGGTGCTCGCTGCCCGGCTGGCGCGGATGGACCTCGCCGAGACGGACGCGCTACTAGATCGTCTGAATGGTGCGCCCGCCCGTGCCCGGCTGGCCGATGGCCTAGTCGAGATGGACGACGGCACCCGGGGTTACCGGCTATGACTTCCCGCACTCTCGCGGTCACGCCGATGAGCCCCGGCGCGATGGCAGCATCCGAGATTGCGGGAGCGGCCCCGGCGGGCTTTCGTGAGCAATGCCGGGGCCGACACCATCGAGGCGCACCGTGTCTGAGCTAGCGAAGCGGAGCGCCATCCGGGGTCAGCTGAGCCCGGCGCAGAGGCAGGCGGTCGGACTGTTTGCATGCGGTGCGACCGTGGCCGTCGTCGCCGCTGAGACGGGCGTATCCCCGTCCACCATCCGCAAGTGGAAAAACGATGATCGTTTCGCCCGCGAGGTAGATCTCGCCTGCCGGGAGATTCAGCAATCCGTGGTGCGCCAGCTGGCCGCACGCCTGCCCGGCGTAATAACCTCGCTCGCCGACGACGCGATGGATCCGGCTCTGCGCCCGAGTGAACGCACCGCGGCGGCGAAGGTGCTACTCGACCGGCTACCCCTGTCCAACGTGACCGCGTATGAGACCGGCGCGGCCCGCCAGACTGCCCGCGATGACGCCTCGCCGCACCCCGTGGAGACGGCCACGCTGCAGGCCATTTGGGGAATGATGACGGAGACGGCCCGGCTCAACGACGCTAACGCGCAGAGGGTGCGGGCCAGCCTGGAGCACCCGCCCATCGTCGGCGAGATCGACCCTTAGGGGCATCTGCTCATCTGAATGTCCGGTGCCCTCAAGCACTTCTTCGACCAGATCTACTACCCGGTCCTCGACGACACCCGCGCCCTGCCCTACGGCCTCTACGTCCACGGCAACCTCGGCCTCGAGGGCGCGGTGCGCGCGGTCGAGTCGATCGCCGGGGGGCTGGGCTGGGTCCGCGCCGCCGCCCCGGTCGAGGTCGCCGGCGCCCCGGACAAGGCCGCGCTGGAGCAACTCTGGGAGCTCGGCGCCACCCTCGCCGCCTCGCTGATGCCCTGATCTTCGTGCCGCCGCCCCACGAGAGCCGACTCTGGTCGCCGCGCCGCCCTATCACCTGGTGGCGATAGGTCCGCCACGCAGCCGGAGTCCGGTCACGGCTCGAGGGCGAAGCCCATCACGCGGAAGTCGTTGTCCAGGCCGAAGACCGCGTCGGTCTTGCGCTCGGTGGCGATTACCGCGCCGATCGCGTCGGCGAAGGACAGCATGAGGTCGGCGTAACGCTCCATCACCTCGAAGGCGGCGGCCCGCGCTTTGGTGTCGCCGTCGCGAATGATCAGGGTCCGCTGCTCGGTGGCCTGGTCGAGCAGCGTGCGGAAGCCCCGGACGGCCGGCAACCCCGCGTCGTACCGCAACCGGGTCACCGTTTCGGAGATCACCGCATCGCTGGTGATCAGCAATGCCCGCTCCGCACGGAGCTCGCGGGCATGCGCACTGACCGCGGCGTGCGCGTCATCGCGCGCGTACAACAGGGCGATGAACGCGCCGGTGTCGACGTAGAGCGTGCGGCTCACCCGCGGGCCGACCCGTAGAGGTACACGTCGTGGTTGACGGCAACGTCCGTCGCGCCAGCCTCATCCGCCACCAGTCCGATCAGCGCGAGCAGCGGGTCGTCCTGATCACCGGGCGCCGGGTTGCGGCGGTCCAAGTACTCCCGCAGGGCCGCGCGCACGTGCTCGGCCTCAGAGCGCCCGGTCTGACCTGCGAGGACTCGCAAGCCGGCATTGAGATCGTCGTCGATGTACAGCTGCTTGCGGATCATACTCCGGAGTATACATCGTGTGTCGTATCCCCCGGGGACGGCTCACCTACCGCCGGCGACGTCGACAATCGCGCCGGTGACGAAGGACGCCTCATCGGAGAGCAACCAGACGATCGCGTTCGCGACCTCATCGGGGCTTCCCAGGCGACCCAGTGGCGTCATCGCGGCGCGCTGCATCAGCAGGTCGGCAGTGCCTGGGCCCCCGCCGAGGTGGATCTCGGTGTCGATGGTTCCGGGTCGCACCGCGTTGACGCGGATCCCGGCGGCGGCGACCTCGGCGGCGAGCCCGATCGTGAGGGTGTCGACCGCGGCCTTGCTGGCCGCGTAGTCGATGTAGGCGTTGGCCCCGCCGTGCACCGCAGCACGCGAGCTGACGTTGACGATCGCGCCGCCCGCGCCGTCGCGTTGCATCAGGCGGACCGCTTCCCGCGCGCAGAAGAACGCGCCGAACACGTTGACGCCGAACATGTCCTCGAGCCGGTCGGACTCCATCTCGGCCAGCGTCGTGCGCTGCGCGATCACGCCGGCGTTGTTCACCAGAGCGCGGACCGGACCCAGCTCCTGGGCCTGCTCAAAGAAATCGATGACGTCCATCTCGACGGCGACGTCGACGCAGACGACCATCGCCTCGACCCCGAGTGAGGCACAGTCAGCTGCGACGTTCTCGGCCGCGGCGCGGTCCTTGCGGAATCCGATGCAGACGTTCCACCCGTCCGCTGCCGCCCGCCGAGCTGTTGCCGCCCCGATACCGCGGCTGCCCCCGGTGATGACCAGCGTGCCCGTCACGTGCTGGGCGGCCGTACGTGATGGGGATCGTGATCGGCGACCTCGGGCCGACTCTCCCAGGTCGTCGCCTCCAGCAGGATGTCGATCGCGGTACCAGCGTCTGTGTTGCGGAGCACGTGCTCCAACGCAGTCACTCGCAGGCCTCGCGCAGCCGCGGCGAGGTCGGCGATCTCCGCCAGAATCGCAGGATCCTGCGGCCCTCCGACCCCGCGCTCCAGGTTGGTGCGCGCGTGTCCGACGTAAAGCAGGCGACCCCCCGGTGCGAGCCAGGACCCGGCCCGCGCGAGCAGGGCGACGAGGTCCGTCAGCGGCACGTGCAGGTAACAGATCAGGACGAGGTCCAGCGGTGCGGCCGGCTCCCAGGTCAGCGCGTCGTGGACGACCCAGTCGACCTCGACACCGAGCGCCGCCGAGCGCTCCGCGGCCTGCTCCAGGGCGACCGTCGAGATCTCGACGCCGGTGACCTGCCAGCCGCGACGCGCCAGCCAGACCCCGTTGCGCCCGTTCCCGCAGGCCAGGTCCACCGCCCGCCCGGGTTCGGCGCCGGCGATGCGGGCCCGCACGAACTGGTTCGGCTCGAAGCCCCACAGCGCCGGCGCGGCGGTGTAGCGCTCATCCCACTCTGCAGCCTTCACCCGGGCACGGTAACGGACTCGGTCAGCCGGTCTCCGGCGGCGCCACCGCAGGCTCCGCGGCTACCCGCCCCAGTGGGCGTCGAAGTCGTAGACCCTGTTCTTCGTGATCCGGGTTTGCGCGGTGCCGTCGAACCTCATCTTGTAGATCTCCACACCGGAGAAGGAGTCCTCGTTGTCGGGGTCGGCGTGCCGCTCTTCGTGGACTTTCCGACCCGCCGAGAGCTGGTGAAGACGATCTTCTTTCCGTCCGGGGAGAACTCCGGGTCGGAGTCTTCCTTGGGGTCCGTGGTGAGCCGCTTGCGGCCCGTGCCGTCGGCGTTCATCACGTAGATGTCGATGTTGCCGTTCACCTCGGAAGCGAAGACGATCTTGCTCCGCGCCGCGGCGGGGGCAGTTGCCGCCACCCCCAGGTCACGGTGGTGCACAGGGCACTTGCGATGGCGAGGGCGGCGAACCGGCGGGCGTGCGACATCTGCGATCTCCCCTGCGGAAGGTCAGGACCAGTCGGGGCTGTCTTCGAACTGCCGCTTGTTGGTGGTGAGCCGGGCCGCCTTCTTGCTGTTCACCCCGACGGTGTAGAGCTCCGAGGACTCCTCGTCCCGGTTGCTCTGGAACACGATCGTGCGGCCGTCGGGAGAAAAAGCCGGGTCGCGGGCCTCCGAGCCTCGCGTGATCTGACGCTGACTAGAACCATCGACGTTCATGATCCATACGCACGTCGTCTTACCGAAGTTGACCGTCCGGATGAAGGCGATCTTCGTGCCATCGGCGGAGGTCCGTGGAGAGCGGTCCCGCGAGTCGAGCTTGGTCAGCGCTCGCCGATCCGTGCCATCGGTCCGGATCGAAAAGATTGCCTTGCCAGCCGGCCTGCTGTCCTCGAACACCAGACGATCGCTGCCCGACCAACTGATCGCGGTGACCTCCCGCACCGTGGTGACCGGCCGTTGCCCGCTGCCGTCGGCATTCATCACGATGATGCGACCAGCGGTGTCGACGGTTCCGCGCAGAAACGCAATCCGCTTGCCGTCCGGGGAGAACGACGGACTGCCACTGAACCCGGGGTGGCGAGTGAGCCTGCGCAGGCCGGAGCCGTCGGCGTTCATGACGAAGATCTCGGGCCTGGCATCCTTGAAGTCCCGGGTGAACACAATGCGCTTCCCGTCCGGGGAGAACCTCGGCTCGAAATCGGCATCGGGACCGGAGGTCAGCACCTTGCGTCCGCTGCCGTCGGCGTTGATCACCACGATGTCGGCGTCCGGGTTCCGCCGGGGTTTGAAGCTGAAGACGATCTTGCCGCTCAGCGCGGAGACTGCGCGTGCGGTGTCGCGGGCCTCGAGCTCCACGGGCGTCGCCGGCGCGGCGGCCGCGGCCAGTCCCCAGGTGGCGGTGGTGCACAGGGCGCCAACTGCGGCGAGAGCACCAACGCGGCGGAAAAACGTGCGTGCTGCATGTGTGCTCCTCGTCGTCAGCGGCAAGATCCCTACGGCGATCATGACCTTGGCGGCAAACGCGACCCTACGCACCCCCCCACCGGGGCCCTCGCCAGAGGCTCTTACTCGGTTCCGGCTGAGTAAACCTCGTTCGGGCGGCGCACTCCCCAGTCCGGATCGATCTCGATCAGCAGCTCGTTGTCGGTCAGACGAGTGATGTCCGTCCCGCTCGCCGTCATCGTGAACAACTCTCCGGGTTGCCCCAATCTCGTACTCCCGAACACGATTCGGCGGCCGTCAGGGGAGAACGACGGGTCGAACCCGAGGGCGTTGTCAGCGATCAACTGGCGTTCGTTGCTGCCGTCGCGGTTGATCACGTAGATCCCCCAGCGACGCCTGTCCTCCGGCTGCCCGAGGTAGACGAGGCGCTTGCCGTCCGGCGACCAGTTCGGGGAAACCGCGAACGAGATCCGAGTGATCCGCTTCTTCCCGGTGCCATCGGGGTTGATCGTGTAGATCGCCCCGAATCCGTTTGTCGACGTTGGGACGGACCCATAGGCGATCTTCGCGCCGTCAGGCGACCACGATGGTTGCCCCAGGACAAGGAACGAGGTGAGCTTGCGCTCCCCAGTTCCGTCGACGTTGACCACCCAGATGGAGAGCCTCCCGGTCCGGGCGGACTCGCGGCGGAAGGCGATCTGCTTTCCATCCGGGGAGAACGTCGGCTCGGTGCTGATCCCCGCATTGCGGGTGACCCGGCGCTGGTTTTGGCCGTCGGCGTCCATCACCCAGATCTCCGCGCGCACGCGCCGCGTGTCCCGGGTGAACGCGATGGTGCGACCGTCGGCGGAGAACTCCGGGTCGTAGTCCCTCTTGGGTCCGCGAGTCAGCCGGGTCATCCCGCTACCGTCGGGATTGACCGAGTAAATGTCCTTGTCTCGGATCGCCTTGACCTTGCCGGCGAAGACGATCTTCCCGTTGGCGCGCGCAATCGCGACGCCCTCCTCGCGGGGCGCCGCCTGGGCGCCATGGGGTAGCAGGCACGCCGAGACGCCGAGGACGCCGGACACGGCCGCCGCTGAGATTCGAACCCGCGTAGTCGTCATGGGTCGATCCTGTCGGATGCTCGATAGAACGCAATCCCCAAGGGATCCGCGGGCCGCGCTGCCGCAGCGGACCGTCCGCTTTCTCTCCACGACAATGCCGCGTCAGCGTAGGAAATCGGGCCGTTCACCCTGGAACTGAACCCCCCGGCCGAATTGGCCGGAACCGGCAGCCCGGCCACAACGGTGACGGTCTGTGTGACCGCGGCGATCCGCGACTGAGTGCTCGCCATGTCCCGCGCTAGACGCCCCACTTGCCGCCGTGGACGTAGATGGTTTGGCCGACGACGTGACGGGCGTCCTCGCTGGCGAGGAAGGCAATGACGGCGGCGATGTCCTCGGGTTGGGCGACGCGGCCGATCGGGGTGGCGGCCGCTGCGGCGTCGACGAACTCCTGCGGATCCAACCCCATTCGCACAGCGGTTGCGGCGGTCATCGCGGTCTGCACGAAGCCGGGGGCGACGGCGTTGACGTTGATGTTGTAGCGGCCGAGCTCGAGGGCCATCGTCGCGGTCAGTCCCTGGATGCCGGCCTTGGCCGCGGAGTAGTTGGACTGCCCCCGGTTGCCGAGCGCGGAGATCGAGGAGAGGCTGACGATCTTGCCGTACTTCGCCGGGACCATGTGCCGCTGGGCAGCCTGCGCCATCAGGAACGCGCCCTTGAGGCTGACGTCGACGCAGAGGTCCCAGTCCTCTTCGGTCATCTTGAACAGCATGTTGTCCTTGGTCACCCCGGCGTTGTTGACCAGGATGTCGATCCCGCCCAGCTCCGCGACACAGGCCTCGACCGCAGCCGTGGCCGAAGGGGCGCTGGCCACATCGGCTCCGATCGCGACGGCCTTGCCGCCCTCCTTCTCGATCTGCGCCACCGTGTCCGCGCCGCGCTCCGCGGTGAGGTCGACAACCGCCACCGCCGCCCCTTCGGAGGCGAATCGCAGGGCGGTGCATGCACCGATGCCCTGCGCCGCACCCGTCACCAAGGCGACCCGACCGTCGAACCTGCTCATGCGTGTACCCCTGTCGTGATGATCAATCAGATGGATTGGTGCTCAGGTGAAAGCGCTGACACCCGTCAGTGCGCGACCGATGATCAGTCGTTGAATCTGTGAGGTGCCCTCATACAGGGTCAGCACCCGGGCGTCACGAAGATACTTCCCGACCGGGTACTCATCGACGTAGCCGTAGCCGCCGAAGACCTCCAGGGCCCTGTTCGAGGAGCGCACCGCCACCTCGGAAGCGTAGAGCTTGGCCTTGGATGCGGCGAGCGCAACGGGCTTGCCGGCGTCCGCGAGTGCCGCAACGTGCCAGGTGAGCATCCGAGCTGCGTCCGTCTCCACCGCGATGTCCGCCAGCAGCTCCTGGACGAGCTGGAACTTCGCGATCGGGCGACCGAACTGCTCGCGCTCCATCGCGTAGGCCGTCGCGACCTCCAGACACGCGCGGGCAAGCCCGACGCAGCCGGCAGCCACCGACATCCGGCCCTTCTCCAAGGCCGTCATCGCGATCGTGAAGCCGGCGCCGAGCTCGCCGAGGCGGGCTGAGTCCGGCACCCGAACCTGATCCAACGTCAGTTCCGCGGTGGATTGCGCCCGCAGCCCGAGCTTGCCATGGATCGACGTCGCACTGAACCCGGGCGCCTCGGTCGGTACCAGAAAGGCCGTGACGCCCTTCGGACCTGGTTGTCCGGTGCGCGTGAAGATCAAGGCGACATCGGCCCACGTGCCATTGGTGATGAACAGCTTGGTGCCGCTGATCAGCCAATCGTCACCGTCGCGGACGGCCCGGCTCATGAGCGAGGCTGCGTCGGAGCCGGTGTCCGGCTCGGTGAGACCGAAGCAGCCCAGGATCTCCCCGGTACATAGCCGGGGCAGGTACTGCTGCTTCTGCGCTTCGGTGCCGTATTTGAGGATCGTCTTGCCCACCAGGCCGAGGCTGACCGAGACGATGCCGCGCACGGAGGTGTCGCCGCGACCGAGCTCTTCCATCATCAGCACGTACGCCTGGTGGTCCCCGCCGGAGCCGCCGTACTCCTCCGGGATCGTCATGCCGAGCGCCCCCAGCGCCGCGAGCTTGCCGACGATCGCGCGGTCCATGGTCTCCGCGCGATCCCACGCGGTGGCGTGCGGCACGACCTCGCGGTCGACGAAATCGGCGACGACCTTGCGGTAGGCCTCGTGCTCCGCGGTCAACAGCATGGGCGTCACCTTAGGGCGAGCCGCCCGGGCGCCGACGGCTAGTCCGCGGAAGGGAGGGGGGTCTCGACCCGCATCCCGGAGTCGAAGGACTCCCCCAGCCAGCGGAAGCTGCGCGTGACCTGCAGGTCCGGGCAACAGCGCGGGGCATCCGCGCTGTAACCGAAGGCGGTGATCACCGCGCTCGTCCCGGTGTTGTCCAGGTTCGAGACGACCTCGCCGGCATCGGCGGCCAGGAGTTCGCCGAGCACCTCGGGCCCATTCGGCCGCGCGGCGATCGCAAGGACCGTCGACGGGGGGCTGCCCGCCCCGGCGTCGCAGCGCACCGCGAGCAACGCGTCGCCGACCCCGTCGCCGGTGAAGTCGTAGCTGTGCCGGCGCACCTGGATCAGGGGCGCTCCCGCGCAATCCACCTCGGTCGCGAGCACCGGCACGAGTTCATCCGGCAGGGGCGGCGCCACAGCCGGCGCCGCCGTCCCGCTGCCGCAGCCGCCCAACAACATCGCGATCAGGATCGCGGCGGCAGGGGCGAGCACGCCAGCAGGATAGGGCCGCCAACGGGTCCTTGATTCGAAGCGGCACAGCTGTTGACCGGCCACCGGATCCAGCGTTCTCACTGCACGCGGCTGAGCTACCTCGTCAACGATCAGCCACCAGCGATCAGCCACCAGCGATCAGGGGGTCTGGCCCGTCGAATCCGCCAGGGCGTGAACAGCTCCGCCCTCGGCTCGGACGAGGGCGGCGAGCGGTCGGTCGGATGTCGCCAGCGCTTCGTCGCGCGCGAGTGCCGTCGCGGCGGCGACGCAGTCGGCGAGGCTGACCGGCATCCGTTCGCGGTGGTAGTACTGAGCGCGCAATCGACCGGCCCGGGTCCCGAGATCCGGGTCGACGGCGGCAATCGTCATGCCGCTGTGCACGAGAAGTGCGAGGTCGCCGTCCACGTCATCGGGGTCGTGTCTGTGGACGCGCACAAGTTGGTCCAACACTTCACACGCGTTGACCGCCGTCAGGGTTGTCGGCGTGCGGAGCAGGGTCGCCACCGCACTCGCCGCGGGCTCACCCCGGAGGTAGGCCAGGACGGCATAGGCGTCCAGAACCGTCACGACCCCGAGCGCCGCTCGGGCTGCTCCCGCTCGTGGTGTCGGACTTCCTCCGAGGTCGGCCCGGGTCCGGCGTAGGACCCGTGCAGGTGGGCAATCGGGTCATCGGGAATGGGACGCACGATCGCGTAGTCGCCCCGGTCGATCACCAGCACCGCCCCGGCTCCCCAGCGGCGGCGGAGGGCCGCAGGCAGCGAAACCTGACCGTTGCTGGTCACTTTGGCGCTGACGCTAGTCACTCGATCATCATACATTTCAGCTCGCCTGTTGGATGAACAGTCCGAATATATGATGAGCTTCAGGCCTCGGCCAGTTCCTCGACGCTCGGGCAGGAACAGACCAAGTTCCGGTCGCCGTAGGCCCCGTCGATGCGCCCGACGGGGGGCCAATACTTGTCCGCGCGCACGTGGGCCGAGGGGAACACCGCGAGCTCGCGGGAGTAGGGGTGGGTCCACGCCTCGACGCTGAGCGTGGAGACGGTGTGCGGGGCATTGCGCAGCGGGTTGTCCTCGGCCGGCCATTCACCAGCGCCGACGCGGTCGATCTCGGCCTTGATCGCGATCATCGCGTCGCAGAACCGGTCGAGTTCGCCGAGGTTCTCGCTCTCGGTCGGTTCGACCATCAAGGTGCCGGCGACCGGGAAGGACACCGTGGGGGCGTGGAAGCCGTAGTCGATCAGCCGCTTGGCGACGTCGTCGATGGTGACGCCGGTCGCCTTGGTGATCGGGCGGACGTCGAGGATGCACTCGTGGGCCACCAGCCCGCCCGCCCCGGTGTAGAGCACCGGGAAGTGCTCGCGCAATCGATGCGCGACGTAGTTGGCGGTCAGCAGCGCGACCTGCGTGGCGTGGGTAAGGCCGTCGGGCCCCATCAGGCGGATGTAGATCCAGGGGATCGGCAGGATACCGGCGCTGCCGAAGGGCGCAGCCGAGATCGGGCCCACCCCGCTGGCCGGGCCGGCCTCGGCGACCAGGGGATGGTTGGGAAGGTACGGCGCCAGGTGGGCACGCACAGCGACCGGGCCGACGCCGGGGCCGCCGCCGCCGTGCGGGATGCAGAAGGTCTTGTGCAGGTTCAGGTGGCTGACGTCGCCGCCGAACGCGCCGGGCTTGGCCAGACCGAGCAGCGCGTTGAAGTTGGCCCCGTCGACGTAGACCTGCCCGCCCGCGGCGTGTACCTGCTCGCACACCGCGGTGATGCCTTCCTCGAAGACGCCGTGCGTCGAGGGGTAGGTCACCATGATCGCGGCCAGCCGCGGGCCGTGCTCGTCGATCTTGGTCTGAAGATCCGTCAGATCGATGTCGCCGTCCGTGCGGCAGCCGACGACCACCACGCGCATGCCGGCCATGACGGCCGAGGCGGCGTTGGTGCCGTGGGCGGATGACGGGATCAGGCAGACGTCACGTTCGGCCTCGCCGTTGGCCTTGTGGAAGGCCCGAATCGCCAGGAGCCCAGCCAATTCGCCCTGGGAGCCGGCGTTGGGCTGCAACGAGACCTTGTCGTAGCCGGTGAGCTCGGCGAGCCAGCCCTCCAGGTCGCGCACCAGGCGCAGGTAACCGGGCCAGTCCGCGACCGGGGCGAAGGGGTGGATGTTGGCGAAGCGCGGCCAGGTCACCGGCTCCATCTCAGTGGTGGCATTGAGCTTCATCGTGCACGATCCCAGCGGGATCATGCCGCGGTCGAGCGCATAGTCCTTGTTCGCGAGCTTGCGGACGTAGCGCAGCATCGCGGTCTCGCTGCGGTGGGAGTGAAACACCGGCGCGGTCATGAACTCCGTCGTGCGCCCCAGGTCCGCGGGCCATGTCGGCGCGGCATGCATGCCTGAATCGCGCGACACGCCGGGCTGGCTTGCGGCGTGTCGCGCATTCTCAGCATGCATGCCGCCGGGAGCCTCGAAGGCGGCGAGGACGGCGGCGACGTGGGCGGCGGTGGTGGTCTCGCCGCAGGCGATACGGACGCGGTCCTCCCCGTCGGTGCCCAGGTTGATGCCGACCTCGCGCGCGGCGTCGATCACCGCGGCGGCCCGGCCGGGAACGCGGGCCAGGACGGTGTCGAAGAACGTGTCGTGCACGACCTCGATACCGGCCGCGCGCAGACCCCCGGCGATCGCCGCCGCCCGCGCGTGCACCCGTCGCGCTATCTCTGACAGGCCGTCAGGGCCGTGATAGACCGCGTACAGCGCCGCCATCACCGCGAGCAGGACCTGCGCGGTACAGATGTTGCTGGTCGCCTTCTCCCGACGGATGTGCTGCTCGCGGGTCTGCAGGGCCAGGCGGTAGGCCAGGTTGCCGGCGCTGTCGACGGAGGCCCCGACCAGCCGGCCGGGTAGCGCCCGCTCCAGCCCGGCACGCACGGCCATGAAACCGGCATGCGGCCCCCCGAAGCCCATCGGCACCCCGAAGCGCTGGGCCGAGCCGACGGCGATGTCCGCTCCCCACAGACCCGGCGCCTCGACCAGGGTGCAGGCGAGCAGATCGGCGGCCACGGTGACCATCGCTCCCCGCTCGTGGGCCGCAGCGGCCAACGCGGCGTAGTCCGCGCGCGAGCGCAAGGCGCCACTGGCCCCGGGGTACTGCACGACGATTCCGAACACGTCGCCCGCACCGATGCCCGCCGCCAGATCCGCGACCTCGACGTCGATACCGAGCGCCTCACAGCGGGTGCGCACGACCTCGATCGTCTGTGGCAGGCAGTCCGCGTCGAGCACGACCCGGCCCTCGGGCAGTCCGCGCACCGAGCGCCGCATCAACGTGACCGCCTCGGCGACGGCGGTGCCCTCGTCGAGCAGCGAGGCGTTCGCCAGCGCCAGGCCCATCAGGTCGGCGACCACGGTCTGGAAGGCGAGCAGGACCTCGAGGCGTCCTTGGGAGATCTCCGGCTGGTACGGGGTGTAGGCGGTGTACCAGGCCGGCGATTCCAGCATGTTGCGTCGCAGCACTGCCGGGGTGATGGTGTCGTGATAGCCCAGCCCGATCATCTGCACGCGGGTGTGGTTCTGGTCGGCCAGTGCGCGCAGATCCTCCAGGACCTGCTGTTCTGATCGCGCCGCCGGCAGGTGCATGACCTCGCGGTTTCGGATCTGCTGAGGCACAGCGGCGTCGATCAGCTCGTCGAGG
>JBQTIR010000060.1:0-19960 GCA_052387905.1 Sporichthyaceae bacterium
CACCTGGAAAGTGCCCCTCGCTCGGTGAGTCTTGGTCCGTCGCAAGTCCAAGTCTTCCCAGCGCAGAGGGCACTTTCCTCATTCACACGCCGAACAGCCCCACGGGTTCATGAAGAGCCGGGGTTAACCTCGCGGGGGTCGGTGATTCAAAGGCCGACGCCGCCAGCAGGCAGCTGAGCGGTGGAGGAAGCGAGATGCGGCGCGCCGTTTGACTCCCCGCGGTCCGAAAATTTTTATCTCAGCATTTGATCTAACCACCATCAACCTTTGCGACCTCCACCGGACCCCCACGTACCGTCACTGCCGAATTTCGATCGCTCCGTATAGGTCTGGCCCTTAGACCGCAGCAGACATATGCATTCTTTGAATGTACGGTGGTCGGTGTGGGTGAGGATTGTGCGGGCGGCCGCCGGTGTTGAGTTCGGCGAAAATCGGGACCTCGTCGTGGCGCTACTACACGAGTTCGGTCGCGTGCGCCGCGTCGGAGTACTACCTCGGCGCCGGGGAGGCCCCGGGCCGCTGGCACGGCCGCGGCCTGGCCGAGCTGGGCCTGGAACCGGGTGCCCTGGTGGGCGAGGCGCAGCTGGAGGCGCTGTTCGCGCGTGCTCTGCACCCGGGCTCCAGGAAGAAGTTGGGGCGGGCGTGGCGGAGCGACGGGGTGACCGGGTTCGACCTCACGTTCTCGGCACCGAAGAGCGTCAGTTCTCTGTGGGCGCTGGCAGATCCCGACACGGCGGGGGAGTTGCGGGCGGCGCACGCGGATGCGGTGACCGCGGAGCTGGGCTATCTGGACGCGCACGCGTCGTGGTCACGGCGCGGGGTGGACGGGACCGAGCAGGTCGCGACGAGCGGGTTGGCCGCGGCCTTGTTCGAGCACCGCACAAGTCGGTGCGCGGACCCGCAGTTGCACACCCACGCGGTGGTGGTCAACAAGGTGCACTGCGCCGACGGGATCTGGCGCACGATCGACGCCACGGAGTTGTATCACCACAAGAAGAGTGCCGGGATGATTTACCAGGCTGCGTTGCGCAGTGAGGTATTAGCGCGGACCGGTCTGATTTTCGACACCGCGGACAACAACGGTCAAGCAGAGATAACCGGGGTGCCCGCCGGTCTGTCGAAATTGTGGGCCAAACGCACTTCTCAGATCGAGCCCGAAGCGGCAGCCAAAATCGCAGAATACGAGAGCACCTTGGGGCGGTCGTTGACCTCGAATGAGCGGGCCGCGGTGACCAAGACCGCGGTCCTGAAAACCCGCCCGGCCAAGGAACACCATCACGACGCCGGCACGCTGCGGGAACCATGGGTGAGCGAAGCGACCGGCGCCGGGTACGACCCGGGCCAGGTGGTCGAGACAGCCCGCGAGTCCGCCCGGCAAGCGTGCCGGCAAGCGCCCGGGCAAGCGCCTCGGCAAGCGGTGGAGACGGACCTGGCGGTCACGGCGGGCGCGGTGCAGGCGGCCGCGGCTACCAGGGCGGTGTTCTCCCGCGCGGATGTGACCGGGCAGGTCGCGGCGCGGATGCTGGTGGACGGGCGCAGCGCGGCCGGGGTGCTGGCGTTGGTGGAGCAGTACACCGACCGGGCGTTGGGCTTGCCCGAAGCGGTGCCGGTCGGGGAGCACCCGACCGGGCGCACCCCGCGGGCCTCGGATGCGCGCTGGGCCGGCGCCGAGGTGCTCGCTGCGGAGGCCCAGGTGCTGTCTCTCGCCGGTCGTGGCCGCGGCGGTGGGTACGGCCGGGTCCAAGCCTGCACGGTGATCGTCGCCTTGGATGATGCCGGACTGGACCTCACCCAGTACCAAGCCATAGAGGCGCTGGCTTGCGGTGGGGATTTCCTTTCGGTGCTGACCGCCCCGGCGGGGGCGGGGAAGACCCGCACTCTCGGGGTCGCCGCGTCGGCGTGGCAGCGGGGCGGGTACCGGGTGATCGGGTTGGCGCCGTCCGCGCGCGCCGCCGGGGAACTTGCCGCGGCGACCGGTGGCCCGCCGGACACCCTCGCGAAATGGATCCTCGACAACAACCGGCGCGGGTTACTGCCGGCTGACGCCCGCGGCCGGGTTGTGCTCGACGCCCGCACCGTCGTCATCGTCGACGAGGCCTCGATGGCCAACACCCACGATCTTGACACCCTGGTCGTCGCGGCTGCCCGGGCTGGGGCGAAGGTGGTCTTGGTCGGGGACCCGGCCCAGATCGGTGTGGTCAACGGCCCCGGTGGGATGCTCGCCGCGCTCGCCGACGCTGGGCACGGCGTCGACCTGGACACCGTCCACCGGTTCAACGAGGCGTGGGAGGCCGGCGCTTCGCTCGGGCTACGCCGCGGCGACCCCGACGCCCTGACCGCCTACCGCGACCAAGGACGGATGCACCCGTGCCTGGGCACGGACGATGCGGTCGCTGCGGTGCACGCCCACTGGGCTCGCGAGTCCGCGGCCGGGAGTGAGGTGCTGATGATGGCCCGCACCCGCGCGGACGTTGACACCCTTAACCAGGCAGCGAGGGCCACGGCCGTCGCGACTGGGCAGGTCCACGGGCCGGCCGTGCGAATCGGGGAACGGGACTGGCAGACCGGGGACCTTCTCCGGACCCGCCGCAACGACCGCCGACTGCCCGTCGGCGAGGGGGGGAACGTGCGCAACGGTGACCGCTACCGCGTGCTCGGTGTTGACCCGGAGGGTCTGCAGGTGGAGCATCTCGACCGCGGCGAGGCCGCGTTCCTCCCCGCGGACTACGTCGGCGCCCATGCCGAGTACGGGTGGGCGACCACCATCACCGCCGCCCAGGGCGCGACCGTGCAGGTCGGCCTGGTCCTGGTCCGACCAGGGATCGACCGCGACCACCTCTACGTCGTGATGACCCGCGGCCGCGAAACGAACCACACCTACGTCACCCCCGACCCGAGCAGCGAGGCGGACGATCGGCACGGCATCCCGGGCGTCGGGCAAGGTAATGCGACACCAGAAGAGCGTGCTCTCGATGTTCTCGGGTCCGCTCTTGCCCGCAGCGGCGCGCAGGACGCCGCCCACACCGCCCGCGACCACGCCCGCACCCGCTCCGTCGACGCCGCGCGCCGCGACGCGGAGCAGATCGCCCGCCAAACAGCGAAGCCGGTCGTCCCGGCCGAGCATGCCGCCCGCACGAATCAACTGACGGAGCTTCAGGTGCAGAGCGACCGCCTACATCGGGAGCAGCGGGAGCACCGTTTCGCAGCGGCGACAGCTCGCGCCGAACTTGCCGGCACCTCCCGGCTGCGCCCCGGTCACCGGCGCGATCTGATCGACACGATCACCCGCCACGACGGAGCCTTCGACGCGAGCTTCCCCGACGCGGCGAAACTGGACCGTGAGATCCGCACCCTCGCCCGCCAGGTCAACGCCGACGCTCGGGAGCGCGAGGCCGAGCAAGGCTCCCGCACCCTGCGTGCCACGCGGGTACGAGATCGTCGCGAGGCCGTGCTGACTCCGGCCCGTGACCTGGCCGCGTCCGGGGCCAGATTGCCGCGCTCGCTCGCCTTGGCTCAGAGCAGCGAGGAGGTGCTCCGTGCCGCCGAGCGCAGCCGGCGATCGACCCGCGACCACGCTCACGACCGAGGGCGCGACGACGGGCCTGTGATCGGCTGGTGATGGCCGCCTCGGTCGGAGATGGATCAGCCTTCGACGGCCAGCCGAGCAATGCGCCAGACAGAGAACAGCTCCCCGGTGATGTCGCACATCACCCGGTCATCCGCGCAAACCGAGTCGGCGCGCCACCTCGTCGTGCGGTGCATATGACGTCTGGCCGGCGGCCTCCCGGGCCTGCCAATCCGCTAGCGCTACAGCGTCCTCCAATTCCTGCGGGGACGCCTGTAGCTCTAGCGCCCGCAGGCGAAGGAAGTCAGTCACGGGCACCACGACGGCGGCCTGCCCACCCAGGTGGATCACCTCATACGGCCCGGTGTCCGGGCCTGGCATCGGATCGGCCGGGTGAGCGGTCATTGCGCCCCTCCGCTTCCTGGTTGGACACGCGAAGGCCAGCGTACGGACAACCTCGGACAGCACCTCAGCATCTGTCCGAGACACTCCCGCATGCGCCCCAGGTGACCGTCTCATCTGGCCATAATCTGGCCATTTGACCGGCGCGATCTGCGGTAAACCGCCTCTGACCTGCGGAAACTTGGGTGCCCCCGGCAGGATTCGAACCTGCGCTTTCGCCTCCGGAGGGCGACGCTCTATCCCCTGAGCTACGGGGGCCCTGGGTCGGCGCAGAGATTACCAGCCGGTTGAGGACGCTCCGCGGCGCGGCCGAACGCTGCGGCAGACCACAAACGAAACCAGTGGGGCGGCGGTCGGGCGTAACGGCGCAACTCCAGTAACGGTTGTGGTCTACAGCAGTCGAAGCCACGCACCTGGCGCCGAGGGTGAGGCAGGTCGCAGGGCTTGGCGCCGCGCCCGAGGAAAACCCGTCGGGGGTGAGGCAGTGCGGCCGTTAAGCTCTCCCGGTGACCCCCGCTGAGCTCGCCGACGCTGTCCAGATCGCCGTGTACACCGCGGTGCAGTCCGGTGAACTGGCTGTCGCGGTTCCGCGCGAGGTCCACCTGGAGCGCGCCCGCTCCCGCGAGCACGGCGATTACGCCACCAACATCGCAATGCAGCTGGCCAAGCCGGCCGGGATGGCGCCGCGAGCGGTCGGGGAGATCCTCGCCGTCCACTTGCGCCGGGCGAGCGGGATCGATGCTGTCGAGGTGGCCGGCCCTGGTTTCCTCAACATCACCCTCGCTGCGGCTTCTGCGGGCCGGCTGGCGTACTCGATCGTCACCGCCGGGACCGCCTACGGGCGCTCGGAGACGCTGCGCAAGCAGCGCATCAACCTGGAGTTCGTCTCGGCGAACCCGACCGGCCCGGTCCACCTCGGCCACACGCGCTGGGCCGCGGTGGGAGACAGCCTGCGCCGGATTCTGGAGGCCGCCGGCGCCGATGTCGTCAGCGAGTATTACGTCAACGACGCCGGCGTGCAGATGACCAAGTTCGCCGAGTCCCTGCTCGCAGCCGCCCGTGGACGTCCGGCGCCCGACGGCGGCTACGGCGGGGAGTACATCACTGACATCGCGGCACAGATCGCGGAGCACGCTCCGCACCTGGCCGGCGCCGAGGACGTCGTCGCGCTGCCGGAGTACTGCGAGCGTGGCTACCGGTTGATGCTCGCGGAGATCACCGCGAGCCTGGAACGCTTCGGCGTTCATTTCGACGTCTGGTTCTCCGAGCGAGTTCTGCACTCCTCGGGCCGGGTGGATGCCGCAATCGAGACCCTGCGCGCGGCCGGGCACATCCATGACACCGACGGCGCGGTGTGGCTGCGCACCACCGACTTCGGTGACGACAAGGACCGCGTGCTGGTCAAGGCCGACGGCGAGAAGACGTACTTCGCCGCGGACGCCGCCTATTACCTGGACAAACGCGCCCGCGGGTTCGACACCTGCATCTTCATGCTGGGCGCCGACCACCACGGTTACATCGGCCGGCTGCGCGCGCTCGCGGCCTGCGCCGGCGAGGACCCCGACACCGTCCAGGTGCTGATCGGTCAGCTGGTCAAGCTGCTGCGTAACGGCGAGGAGCTCAAGATGAGCAAGCGCGCCGGCACCATCGTCACCCTGGACGACCTCGTGGACCTGGTCGGCGTCGACGCCGCGCGGTACTCCCTCGCGCGCTCGTCGACGGACTCCCAGCTCACGATCGACGTCGCCGAAATCACCCGGGCCGCCCCGGAGAACCCGGTCTACTACGTGCAGTACGTGGGCGCCCGCACCGCGTCGGTGTCCCGCAACGCCCGTGACCTGGGCATGGACTGGTCCCCGCCCGAGTCCTTCAAGCCCGAACTGCTGACCGACGAGCGCGAGGCAGTTCTGCTCGGGGCGTTGGGGGAATTCCCACGCGTGGTGGCCAGTGCCGCGGAGTTGCGCGAGCCGCACCGCGTCGCCCGGTATCTGGAGGAACTCGCCGGGGTCTACCACCGCTTTTACGACGGCTGCCGGATGCTGCCGCGCGGCGACGAGGAGCCCACGGATCTGCACCTGGCCCGGCTCTGGCTCAACGACGCGACCCGCACCGTCCTCTCCAACGGGCTCTCCCTCCTCGGAGTCAGCGCCCCGGAGCGGATGTGAGTACGCGTCCTGGCGGCATGCATGCCCAGATCGCCGCGACACGCCGCAGCCCATCGGCGTGTCGCAGCGATTTCGGCATGGATGCCGCGGCTACCGGAGAGTCCCGGTGAGCAGATCAGCGCACCCCGCCGGGCCCCGGCACGCCGACGGGCTCGCGGCCGAGGGCCTGGGTGCCCCGCCGGCCGATCTCAACGCCCTGGACCCCGCCGTCTGGCCGACGAATCTCGTGCGCGGCACGGATGGCGTGGTGACGATTGCCGGCCTCGACGTCCGCGACCTCGCCGCCGAGTTCGGCACGCCCGCCTTTCTGATCGACGAGGCGGATTTCCGCGCCCGAGCCCGGGCCTACGCTCAGGCCTTCGCCGGCGCCGATGTGTTCTACGCCGGGAAGGCCTTCCTGTGCTCCGCGGTGGCTCGCTGGGTCGCCGAGGAAGGCCTGGGCCTGGACGTCTGCAGCGCCGGCGAGCTCGCGATCGCCCTGCGCGCCGGCTTCCCGCCCGAGCGGATCGCGTTGCACGGCAACAACAAGTCGGTCGCGGAGTTGGCGATGGCCCTCGATGCCGGCGTCGGGCGGATCATCCTCGATTCCCACGCCGAGATCGTCCGCCTGGCCGCACTGGCCGCCGAGCGCAACACCGTCGCGACCGTCCTGATCAGGGTGACGGTCGGCGTCGAGGCCCACACCCACGAGTTCATCGCGACCGCCCACGAGGACCAGAAGTTCGGGTTCTCCCTGGGCGACGGGAGCGCGGCGGAGGCCGCGCGGCGCATCCTCAAGCTCCCGAGCCTGGCCCTGGCCGGCCTGCACTCCCACATCGGGAGCCAGATCTTCGACACCTCCGGATTCGAGGTGGCTGCCCACCGTCTGGTCGGCCTCGCCGCCGCGATCCGCGACGAGCACGGCGTCGAACTGCCCGAACTCGACCTCGGTGGCGGCCTCGGCATCGCGTACACCTCCGGCGACGACCCGGCTGACGTCTACGCGACCGCGACCGCGCTGGGCGACATCGTGGCCAAGGAGTGCGCCGCGGCCGGTCTGGCCCAACCCCGCCTGTCGGTCGAGCCGGGCCGGGCGATCGTCGGACCGGGCACTGTCACCCTCTACGAGGTGGGCACCGTCAAAGAGGTCACGCTCGGCTCGGGGCACACCCGCACCTACGTCTCCGTCGACGGCGGCATGAGCGACAACATCCGCACCGCGCTCTACGACGCCGTCTACACCGCCGCGCTGGTCTCGCGATCCTCCTCGGCGCCGCCGATGATCTCCCGCCTGGTGGGCAAGCACTGCGAGAGCGGTGACATCGTGGTCCGCGACCTCTACCTTCCCTCCGACATCGCGGCCGGAGACCTGGTCGCGGTGGCGGCGACGGGGGCCTACTGCCGCTCGATGGCCAGCAACTACAACGCGCTCGGGCGACCACCGGTCCTTGCACTGCGCGACGGGGCAGCGCGGATCATCATGCGCCGCGAGACCGACGAGGACCTGGCCAGGCTCGACGTCGGCTAGCGGCCCTTCGCGCGCGCCGCGCCGGACCCGCGGGGGACCTCGGATGTGCGCCCGGGCCGTCCGTGCTGGGAGACTGGCGAAAGAACGGGGCATCACCGCCCTCAGGTACGACGCGAGAAGAGGCGACGATGGGCAGCACGCGGACCGGCCCCGTGCGGGTGGGACTGCTCGGCTGCGGAGTCGTCGGAACCGAGGTCGTGCGGCAGTTGGCGAATCAGGCCGAGGACCTCACCGCCCGCATCGGAGCGCCGCTGGAGCTGGTGGGCATCGCCGTCCGCCGCGCCGGCAGGATCGCCGAACGGGCCCGCGAGCTGGGCGTCGACCCCGCCCTGTTCACCACGGACTCCGCGGAGCTGGTCTCGCGCGAGCTCGACATCGTCATCGAGGTGATCGGCGGGATCGAACCCGCGCGCAGCCTCATCCTGTCCGCGATGGAGAACGGTGCCTCGGTCGTCACCGCGAACAAGGCGCTGCTCGCCGAGGACGGTTCGACGCTCTACGCCGCGGCCGAGAAGTACGGCGTCGACCTCTATTACGAGGCCGCCGTGGCCGGCGCGATCCCACTGCTGCGCCCACTGCGCGAATCGATGGTCGGGGACCGGGTCCGCCGCGTGCTGGGCATCGTCAACGGCACCACCAATTTCATCCTCTCCCGGATGACCGCAACCGGGGCCGGCTTCACCGAGGCCCTCGAAGAGGCCAGCGCCCTCGGGTACGCCGAGGCCGACCCGAGCGCGGACGTCGAGGGTTTCGACGCCGCGGCCAAGGCCGCCATCCTCGCCTCGCTCGCCTTCCACAGCCGGGTCACCGCCGCTGACGTCTACCGCGAGGGCATCACCGAGGTCAGCTCCGCCGACGTGGCCAGCGCCCGGGAGATGAACAGCGTCATCAAGCTGCTCGCCATCTGTGAACTCTCCGATGACGGCACGTCCATCGGCGTGCGGGTGCACCCGGCGATGATCCCGCTCAGCCACCCCCTCGCCGGAGTCGGCGACGCGTTCAACGCGGTCTTCGTCGAGGCCGAATCCGCCGGGCAGGTCATGTTCTACGGCCGCGGCGCCGGCGGCGCCCCGACCGCCAGCGCCGTCCTCGGCGACCTCGTCGCTGTGGCCCGGCACCGCGTCGTGGGTGGGCGCGGGCCGGGGGAGTCCGCCTACGCCCAGTTGGCAATCCGGCCGATGGGCGAGAGTCACACCCGGTACTACATCAGCCTCGACGTCGCGGAGAAGCCCGGTGTCCTGGCCCAGGTGGCGACGGTGTTCGCCGAACACGGTGTCTCGATCCAGACGGTGCGTCAGCACGGACACGCCGAGGACGCCACTCTCGTGGTCGTGACCCACCGAGCCCCGGATTCGGCCTTGGCCGCCACGGTCGCGCACCTGCGCGGCCTGGACGCGGTGCGGGCCGTCGCGAGCGTGATGCGCGTGGAAGGTGACCCGGCCTCATGATTGCCCCCTCCGCACTGTCCGGTGTCCGCACCCATCAGTGGCGCGGCATCATCACCGAGTACCGCGACCGGATGCCGGTCACGGACACCACCCCGGTGGTGACCCTGGGCGAGGGGGGCACCCCCTTGGTGTCGGCGCCAATCATCTCCGAGCTGGTGGGCTGCGAGGTCTTCCTCAAGGTCGAGGGTGCGAACCCCACGGGGTCCTTCAAGGACCGCGGCATGACGATGGCCATCTCCAAGGCCGCCGAAGAGGGCGCCAAAGCCGTGATCTGCGCCTCCACCGGCAATACCAGCGCCTCCGCGGCTGCCTATGCCGTGCGCGCCGGCATGATCTGCGCGGTGCTCGTCCCGCAGGGCAAGATCGCGCTGGGCAAGATGAGTCAGGCCCTCGTGCACGGCTCGCGCATCCTGGCTGTCCAGGGCAACTTCGACGACTGCTTGACGTTGGCCCGCGACCTCGCCGAGCACTACCCGGTCTCACTGGTCAACTCGGTGAACGAGTTTCGTATCGAGGGCCAGAAGAGCGCCGCGTTCGAGATCGTCGATGCGCTCGGCGACGCCCCGGACATCCACGCGTTGCCGGTGGGGAACGCGGGGAACATCACGGCCTATTGGAAGGGTTACACCGAGTACGCCGCCGATGGTCCGGCCACCCGGCGCCCGATGATGCTGGGCTTCCAGGCCGCCGGGGCTGCCCCCTTCGTCTCCGGCGCTCCGGTCGTGAACCCGCAGACGCTGGCCACCGCGATCCGCATCGGCAACCCGGCGTCCTGGCATCAGGCGATCGCCGCGCGCGATGAATCCGGCGGCCGCATCGATGCTGTGACCGATCGTCAGATTCTTTCGGCTTACCGACTGCTCGCCTCGCGGGAGGGTGTCTTCGTCGAACCGGCTTCGGCCGCGAGCGTCGCCGGCATCCTGCAGGCCCGCGAACAGGGCTGGCTCCCGACCGGGGTGCGCATCGTCGCCACGGTGACCGGCAATGGCCTCAAGGACCCCGAGTGGGCTATCGCCGGCGCCCCGGCACCGCTCACCGTTCCGATCGACGCCGGCGTGGCCGCCGAGCACCTCGGCCTGGTCTGAGCACCGGTGGCGCAGTTCATCGACTCACCCGTCACCGCGCAAGTCCCCGCGACGAGTGCGAACCTCGGTCCCGGGTTCGACTCCTTCGGTCTCGCGTTAGGTCTCCACGATGAGGTAACGGTCACCGCGATCGAGGCCGGCCTCGAGATCGAGATCGACGGTGAAGGCGCCGCCACGCTCAGCCGCGACGAGAGCCACCTCGTCGCCCGATCGCTGCGCGCTGCCCTCGACCTGCTCGGCGGACAACCACCCGGCCTGCGATTGCACTGCCTCAACCGGATCCCGCACGGTCGCGGGCTCGGGTCCTCCTCCGCGGCCATCGTCGCCGGGATCACGGCGGCCCGTGCGCTGTGCCCCGAGCGGGCCCACCTGCTGGACCCGGTGGCGAGCTTGCGCCTGGCCACCGAGATCGAAGGCCACCCGGACAATGTCGCGGCGTGCCTGGCCGGCGGCTTCACGATCGCCTGGACCCAGGCCGACGGCCCGCGGGTCCTGCGTCTGGACCCCTCGCCGGATCTGCTCGCCGTCGTCTTCGTCCCGGCCACCGAGCTGTCCACCACACGCGCGCGCGGACTGCTGCCCGCCATGGTTCCGCACGCGGACGCCGCGGCCAACGCCGCCCGCGCGGCGCTGTTGGTCCAGGCGCTGACCACGCGAGCGGATCTGCTGATGGTGGCGACCGAGGACCGCCTGCACCAGGATTACCGGGCCCCGGCGATGCCCGAGAGTCTGGCGCTGGTCGGTGCGCTGCGGGCCGCTGGCGTTCCGGCCACCATCTCCGGCGCCGGCCCGAGCGTGCTGGCGCTCGCCGCCCCCGACACCGTGCTCACCGCGGGGGGCATCGCGGGGGAGTCCTGGCAGGTCTACCGGCTCCCCGTTGATGCGGCCGGAGCCCGGATCCTGTCGTCCTGATCCCCGGGTGAGGCGGGTCGGGAGTGCGGGGGGACTCAGTGGTGTTATCGTGAGGGCCGCACCAGGCGCGCCGAATCATCAGGCGCTTGCCGTGTCGATTCCCTGTAGAGCGTTCCCTTCCCGTTCAGGCCCGCTAGCGGTGCCGTGACGGTCGGTCATCGCTCGCATCGCGGTGCAGATCCACTCTCGTCCCACCACTCCGCCGTCGGCGGACCCCGGGCAGCCGGGGATTTTCCACACCGGCCCGTCGCGCGTCTGCCGCCGGGACCGGGGAAGGACACTCGTCTTGACCGACACCACTGAACTCGTCGAGGCCTCCGGCGCCACCTCCGCCGCCGCCCCCACCAGGCGCCGCCGCGGCGGCGGGCTGGAGGGAATGGTCCTCGCCGAGCTCCAGGCCATGGCCGGCGACCTCGGCCTCACCGGCACCGCCCGGATGCGCAAGGGCCAGCTGATCGAGGCAATCTCGGCAGGTAAGGCCGCGCCGGCAGCCGCCCCGGAGCGGGCCGAGCGAGCGCCCAGTTCCGAGCCGGCCCCGCCGCAGCGCGCCTCCCGCCGCGCCGGCGCCCCGGTCGGTGCTCCCGCCAACTCCATTGCCGAGAGCGCGCCCCAGGACAACGGCAGCGCTCGGACGGCCGCGCCGGAGCAGGTCGCCGCGCCTGCCGATCACGCCCCGGACGGCGATGCCGCCACGGAGGTGCGCGAGCGCCCCGACCGTGGCGAGCGGCCCGAGCGCCGCGAGCGTCAACGTGATCGCGGTGAGCGTCGCGAGCGCCAGCAGGGTGACCGTCCCCAGGGTGACCGCCTCCAGGGTGAGCGCACCCAGAGCGACCGCCCACAGAACGACCGCGCGCAGAACGACCGCCTGCAGAATGAACGTCGCCACGGCGCCGCTCCGCAGGGCCCTGCACGTGAGCGCCACAGCGACGGCCCCCTCGACGACGATGACGACGGCACGGGGCGTGGGCGGCGGCGCGGGCGCTACCGGGAGCGCAACCGGGGTCGCGGTGGTCGGGTCGGCGCCGGCGGATTCGAACCCGCCGAGCGGGAGATCACCGAGGACGATGTTCTGGTCCCAGTGGCGGGCATCCTCGACATTCACGAGAACTACGCCTTCGTGCGGACCTCCGGGTACCTTCCCGGACCCAACGACGTCTACGTCTCGCTGGCCCAGGTCCGCAAGACGGGCCTTCGCAAGGGCGACGCCGTCACCGGCGCGGTGCGCCAGCCGGCCGATGGCGAGCGCCGGGAGAAGTTCAACGCGCTGGTACGCCTCGACACCGTGAACGGCATGGAGCCGGAGCAGGCGCGCGAGCGCACGGAGTTCAGCAAGCTCACCCCGTTGTACCCGCAGGAGCGCCTGCGCCTGGAGCACGACCCCGCGCAGATGACCACGCGGGTTATCGACCTGGTCTGCCCGATCGGCAAGGGCCAGCGCGGCCTGATCGTCTCCCCGCCCAAGGCCGGCAAGACGATGGTGCTGCAGGCGATCGCGAACGCGATCACCCGCAACAACCCCGAGGCCCACCTGATGGTTGTGCTCGTCGACGAGCGCCCCGAAGAGGTCACCGACATGCAGCGCTCGGTCAAGGGTGAGGTCATTGCCTCGACCTTCGACCGGCCGGCCGAGGACCACACGATCATCGCCGAGTTGGCGATCGAGCGGGCCAAGCGTCTGGTCGAACTCGGCCATGACGTGGTGATCCTGCTGGACTCCATCACCCGTCTGGGTCGCGCCTACAACCTGGCCGCGCCGACGTCGGGCCGCATCCTCTCCGGTGGGGTCGACTCGACCGCGCTCTACCCGCCCAAGCGGTTCTTCGGTGCGGCGCGCAACATCGAAGGTGGCGGCTCGCTGACGATCCTCGCCACGGCCCTGGTCGAGACCGGGTCCCGGATGGACGAGGTCATCTTCGAGGAGTTCAAGGGCACCGGAAACATGGAGCTCAAGCTCGACCGCAAGCTCGCGGACAAGCGGATCTTCCCGGCCGTCGACATCGATTCCTCGGGTACCCGCAAGGAAGAACTGCTGATGAGCAAGGAGGAGCTGGCGATCGTCTGGAAGCTCCGCCGCGTGATGTCGGCCCTCGCCGACCAGCAGGCCATCGAGTTGCTGCTCGACCGGCTCAAGAAGACGAAGACCAACATCGAATTCCTGATGCAGGTACAGAAGACGTCCCCGGGCCCCGAAGGCGCCGACGACTGAGCGCTCCTGCCCGCGGCGGCCTATCTCGACCGCGGGTGGCACACTGGTATCAGAGCCCCATGCAAGGGACCGGTTCACGTCTGTGGCACTCCGCCGAGGCGACCCGGACCGCCGAGTCAGAATCAGGAGCACCGCCGTGAAGCCCGACATCCACCCTGCGTACGCCAAGACCGAGGTCGTCTGCACCTGCGGATCGACGTTCGTCACGCGCAGCACCGCGAAGAACGGCGTCATCCACGCCGACGTCTGCTCGCAGTGCCACCCGTTCTACACGGGCAAGCAGAAGATCCTCGACACCGGCGGCCGCGTCGCCCGGTTCGAGAAGCGCTTCGGCAAGAAAACTGCCGACCCCAAGTAGCTCTCCCGACGCCGCCGCAGACCTTGTGCCTGCGGCGGCGTCGTTGTGTCTGCCCGGACCTGGAGAGATGAGCACACCTGATGTCTGAGACCTCGATGTTCGACGCGATCGGCGAACTGGTCGCCGAGCACGCGGAGCTCGAGCGCGCCATGGCAGACCCGGCCGCGCACGGAGATCAGGCCGCCGCCCGGCGCATGGGCCGTCGCTATGCGGAACTGAGCCCGATCGTCACGGCGTACCACGACTGGATCACCGCAACCGATGACCTCACCGCGGCCATCGAGCTGGGCGCGGAGGACGAGTCCTTCCGGGCCGAGATCCCGTCGATGGAAGCAGCTCGGGATGCCGTGGGGGAGCGACTGCGCGATCTTCTGCTGCCGCGCGATGAGAACGACGCCAAAGATGTCATTGTCGAGATCAAAGCCGGTGAGGGCGGCCAGGAGTCGGCGCTGTTCGCCGGTGACCTGCTGCGGATGTACCTGCGCTACGCCGAACGGCGTGGTTGGAAGACCGAAGTGCTCGACGCGATGGAATCCGACCTCGGTGGGTACAAGGATGTGTCGATCGCGGTGAAGGCCAGGGGGAGTTCCACCGACGGCGTGTGGGCCCGGCTGAAGTACGAAGGCGGCGTGCATCGCGTCCAGCGGGTCCCGGTGACGGAGTCCCAGGGGCGTATCCACACCTCGGCCGCGGGCGTGCTCGTGCTGCCCGAGGCCGAAGACGTCGAGGTCGACATCAACCCGGGCGACCTGCGGGTGGATGTGTTCCGCTCCTCCGGGCCGGGCGGGCAGAGCGTCAACACCACCGACTCGGCGGTCCGGCTCACCCACATCCCGACCGGGATCGTGGTGTCCTGCCAGAACGAGAAGAGTCAGCTGCAGAACAAGGAACAGGCCATGCGCATCCTGCGGGCCCGCATGCTCGTGGTGGCGCAGGAAGAGGCCGACCGCGAGGCTGGTGACCTGCGCAAGAGTCAGGTCCGCACGGTCGACCGATCCGAACGCATCCGCACCTACAACTATGCGGAGAACCGGATCTCCGATCACCGGGTCAACTTCAAGGCCTACAACCTCGACCAGGTACTCGACGGTGACCTGGATGCGGTGATCGACGCCTGCGTCACCGCCGACAACGACGCCAAGATGGGCACCGGAGTGTGAGCGAGGTCCAGGCGGCGATCCGATCCGCCGCGGCACTACTCGCGCAGGCCGGGGTCCCCTCGCCGCGCCACGACGCGGAAGAGCTGGCGGCGTTCGTCCTCGGCGTTGACCGCCGCGACCTGATCCGCCATACCGGGCTCGACGTGGAACGCTTCGACGCCTTGGTCTCCCAACGTGCCGAGCGCCGGCCGTTGCAGCATCTGACGGGCCGTGCGTACTTTCGCCATAACGCCCTGGCCGTCGGGCCCGGTGTCTTCATTCCCCGCCCAGAGACTGAAGTGATGGTGGGTCAGGTGATCGACTGGTGTCGGGCGTTGGAAGGCCCCGCGCGCATTGTCGACCTGTGCACCGGCTCGGGAGTGATCGCGTTGGCGATCGCGACCGAGGTTCGGGATGCGCAGGTGCACGCCGTCGAACTCGATCCGGGCGCGCACGCCTGGGCCGAACGCAATCTGGCCGGGACCAACGTCGATCTGCGACTCGGCGATGCGGGCACCGCGTTCGCCGAGCTGGATGGCCTCGTCGACGTCGTGGTCGCCAACCCGCCCTACATTCCGATGGAGGCCTGGGAGTCCGTCGCCGTGGAGGCTCGCGACCACGACCCGGGACTCGCCCTGTGGGGCGGGGGACGCGACGGTCTCGACCTGATCCGCGCCGTCGAACGCAGCGCTGCTCGCCTGTTGCGACTGGGCGGGCGGGTAGCGGTCGAGCATGCCGATGCGCAGGGCACCACCGCGCCGGCGGTGTTCGCTGCGACCGGCGCGTGGCGCGAGGTCGCCGACCACACCGATCTCGCCGGTCGAGACCGCTACGTGAGCGCGATTCGCACTGGTGCCTCACCGTGGGACGCCTGTGGGTGAACCGGGTTGGCGCACTATGGGCGCTCGGGCCTAGTTTGTGCCCTTGCGCCTCAATGCCGGACACATCAAAGAACTGCGGTGCGGAGTCCTCTGCGCCGGCACCTGGAAAGGGACTCCACCTCCATGCCGCGGACCTTCGACTGTGCCGACCCGGACGCCCGCAAGCAAGGTCTGGCCGCAGCCGGTGAGGCCATCACCGCCGGGGACCTGATCATCCTGCCTACCGACACCGTCTACGGCCTCGGCGCGGACGCCTTCACCCCCGCCGCGGTGGAGTCGCTGCTGCGGGCCAAGGGCCGCGGGCGGGACATGCCGGTGCCGGTGCTCATCGGGTCCACCCAGACCCTCGACGGCCTCGCCGCCTCCCTCAGCGACACCGCGCGCGATCTGGTGTCCGCCTTCTGGCCGGGTGGGCTGACGCTGGTGTGCCTGCAGCAGCCCTCGTTGCGGTGGGATCTCGGCGACGCCCGCGGAACCGTTGCGGTGCGGATGCCGCTGCACCCCGTTGCGCTCGAGCTGTTGCGGGCGACGGGGCCCATGGCGGTCAGCAGTGCCAACCGCTCCGGTAATCCGCCTGCGGTTGACGCGGAGCAGGCCATCAAGGAACTCGGTGGGTCCGTGGCCGTGGTCCTCGACGCCGGGGCGACGGCCGGCGACGTGCCGTCCACGATCGTCGACGTGACCTCCAGCATCGTGCGCGTACTGCGCATCGGCGCGGTGTCGCTGGAAGACCTGCGTTCGGTGGTCCCGGACATCGAGGAAGCGACATGACAGGGTCGCAATTCAGCGTCCTGTTCGTCTCCACCGGCAATGTCTGCCGGTCCCCGCTGGCAGAGCGGCTCTTGCGTCATGGACTGGCACAGACCGAGGCCAGGCCGTCCTCGTGGTTGCGTGTTGAAAGCGCGGGCACCTGGGGCCACGAGGGGGCCCCGATGGAGGCCAATACCGCGCGAGTGCTGTCCGAACTGGGAGCCGATCCGACCGGATTCGTCGCCCGCGAGCTCTCCGCACTGCAGGTCCGCTTGGCCGATCTCGTCCTGGTGGCGGGTCGTGAACACCACGAGCAGGTGCGTCTGCTCGATCCCCATGCCGCCTCGCGTACCTTCTGCCTCAACGAGTTCGTCCGTCTCGCGCGGGAGGTCGAGGTCCCCCCGACGATCGCTGCGCAGGCCGCTCGCGTTCCGGATCTGGGCGGACGCGCCCGCGCCCTGGTTTCCGCGGTAGCCGGGGCCCGCTCGCTGAGATCCCACCTCGACTGCGCCGACGACATCGGCGACCCCTACGGTGCCCCGCTGCATGTCTTCCGGCTGTGCGCGCGCACCATCGCCGACTCCATCGGCGAGCTCGTCACGACGCTGACCGGGGTCCGGCCCCGGGAATCGGGTCGGGCGCAGCAGGCTGTGGGATAAAGGGGCGTGCGCGAGTACCTGCTCACCCTGCTGGTCGCGGCCGCCGCGACCTATCTCACGACCGGGGTGGTACGGCGTAGCGCGGTCACCTTCGGGGTGATGGCGGAGGTCCGGGACCGCGACGTGCATGCCGTTCCCACGCCCCGCCTCGGCGGCGTGGCGATGCTGGCGGGGCTGGCGGCCGGGCTGATCGTGGCTGCGGAGCTGCCCTTCCTCGACCGGGAACTGTTCGCCAACTCCCGGGACCCGTGGGCGCTGCTCGCCGGGGCAGCGATCATCTGTGCGCTGGGGGTGGTGGACGACATCTGGGGACTGGACGCGCTGACCAAGTTCACCGGGCAGGTCTTCGCCGCCAGCGTCATGGTCGTCATGGGCATCCAGATGACCTACCTGCCGATGCCCGGGACCACCGTGGTCCTGGACGCCACGTCGGGCTTCGTGCTCAGCGTGCTGATCGTGGTGGCCACCATCAACGCGGTGAATTTCGTGGACGGCCTCGACGGCCTGCTCGCCGGTATTGCCCTGACCGCTGCGCTGGCGTTCTTCTCCTATACCTACCTGCTCTCGGTCGAGCAGGGTTTCGACCGGGCGATCTCTCCGTCGCTGTTCTCCGCGCTGCTGGCAGGCATCTGCCTGGGCTTTCTGCCGCACAACTTCTACCCGGCTCGGATCTTCATGGGGGACTCGGGCTCGATGCTCATCGGGCTGATCCTGGCGGCCTCCACAGTGAGTTTCGCCGGCCAGATCGACTTCGGTGCGGTGGACTCGGAGAACGTCTCGCCGGCCCTGCTGCCGCTGCTGTTGCCGTTCGCCGCGATCGCCGCGCCGTTCCTGGACCTCGTGCTCGCCATCATCCGGCGGACCCGGTCGGGCCGCTCGCCGTTCTCGCCCGACAAGCAACATCTGCACCACCGGTTGCTGGAGATCGGGCACTCGCACCGGCGGGCGGTGCTGATCATGTACTTCTGGTCGGCGCTGATCGCCTTCGGAGTGGTGGGACTGTCCCTCGTCTCAGCCACCGGGTGGGCGCTGGCCGCCGTCGGCATTCTGGTGGTCATCGGGGTGCTGCTGCTGCGGCTGCCGGTGGCCCGCGGGGTGTGACCTAAAGCAAGGCCACCCAGGTCCGGGCAAGCGGCGAACGGGTGATAGTTTTCTGTCCGGACGGACGCCTAGCCCCTGCCGGCGCCCGTCCATGCAGTGTCCGAAAGGAGGCGATGTGGCCTCCGAAAATGAACCTGAAGAAGAACCGACGATCCGGGCGACGGCGCTTGCGCTGGCCGGGATCGGGATGACGAACGCGGTCGCTGCGGTAGGCGGGTGCGCCCTCGGGTGGCTCGCAGACGCTCAACTCGGCACGACCCCGGTCTTCATCCTGCTCGGCCTCGTCCTAGGTCTGGCATGCGGAATTCTCGTCACCTGGCGAGAGGTCCGCGCCTACCTCGGCTCGCAGGACCGCGGGGCACCAGGCACAGACGAGGAGGTGGAGTGACGATGGAACGCATCGGCTTGATGAGGGCGAGTACCAGCTACAAGTTCTCCGTCCGATTCGCCATCGTGATCGGCATCCTCGGTTTCGTCTTTTGCGCCCTCGTCGACGAGATGGCGATCGGGATCTTCATCTGCATCGGGCTCGGCCTGGGCTGGCTCAACACGTCGATGATCGTTCGCTCCACCGCTCGGTTCGCCGAGGCCGGCGAGGCGAACAAGAAGGGCTACATCGGCGGGGTATTTCAGCGTCTGGCGCTGATCACCATCATCGCGATGGTGATCATGCTCGCCTACCAGCCGGATGGTCTTGCGGTGCTCTTCGGTATTGCGTTCTTCCAGTTCACGATCATCGGCAGTAGTGCCGGGGTCCTTTTCCGTGAGGTGCGCCAAGGATGATCGCGGCAATCAGCCCAGCAGTGGCAGACGCGGTTCTGGCCGCGGAGATCGAGGTCGGCAAGCACCACAAGGTCACCATCGGCGGTGTCGAGCTCCACATCGACACCATCGCCACCACCTGCATCGCCGGCCTGATCGTGATCGGGCTGGGCCTGTGGCTGCGCCGCACGGTCACCAGCGGTGTCCCCAGCAAAATCCAGCTGTTCTGGGAGTCCGTGGTCGGCTGGGTCCAGGGCGAGGTCAACGCCGCGATGGGCAAGACCGCACCGTTCGTGGTCCCGCTCGCGGTGACGCTGTTCTTCTTCATCCTGTTCTGCAACTGGGTCGCGATCCTGCCGGCGCACGAGTACCTGCCCCCGGCGACCTCGGACGTCAACCTGACCTACGCGATGGCGCTGGTCGTCATCATCTGGGTGCACATCAACGGCATCCGGCAGAAGGGCAAGTCCTACTTCAGCCACTTCGTGCAGCCCTACAAGGCGCTGCTGCCGCTGAACGTCGTCGAGGAGATCGTCAAGCCGTTCACGCTCGCACTGCGACTGTTCGGCAACATCTTCTCCGGCGGGATCATGATCGCGCTGATCGGCCTGATGCCGATCTACGTCGCCCCCGGCTTCAACGCCCTGTGGAAGGTCTTCGACCTCGGCATCGGCGTCATCCAGGCCTTCATCTTCGCCCTGCTCACCATCCTCTACTTCGGGATGGCCTCGGCCGGTCACGGGGATGACCACGGCCACGGCGAGCACGGCCACGACGACCACTCGCACGACGAGCACTCCGGTGAGGTACCCGCACCGGATGCACAGGCGCAGGACCCCAGGGAACTCGCCCACGCCTGATGACTTCCGGACCTCCCGGGAATTCGCAACACAGAGCCTGACCTAGAAGAGATAAGGAATCGCAGACATGGCAGCAGATCCCGCGCTCGTTGAGTCGATCAAGGTCGCCGGCGGTCTCGTCGGTGGTGGCCTCGCACTCGGCGGCGGCGCCATCGGCGCG
>JBQTIR010000061.1:0-20907 GCA_052387905.1 Sporichthyaceae bacterium
CCACCGTCACCGGGCAGGGCTAAATACCTCCGGCTCGACACGACGAGCGAGGGTGGGGACTTTCAGATGGCCACCAGTGGGGACCTACACCTGGCCACCAGTGGGGACTTTTTCATGGCCACGGACAGGGCCAAAGGGGCGTCGCGGGACTTCTCGGCTAGACAGCGGGCTGGCTTGAGAAGGGCAACCACCTTGGGCTCTGAGGGATCACGAATATGAACGTTCGGATGATGTTCCGGTAGCTCGAATGTCCGAGGAGCCCGAGTTCAGACGGTCGACACTCGCACCGAAGCCAATACCGCGCTCCCACCATGCAGCTTCTCTGCGCGCTCAGGCGGACCAAGATCACGTAGGCCAGACGCTGGTAATCCCCGAGACGGCGAACGCTCACCCGCGCTGGCGGGAGTCAGCACGCAGGCTCGGCGAGGGAGTCGACAAAGTCGAGAACGTCGACCAGGCGGCGCAGGACCACGTCGGGTTCGCCCTGGGCCGGGCCGCGTTCGTGGTCGCCGATCGTGGTGAACGGCATCAGGGCAGTTCGCATCCCCGCCCGGGCTGCGCCGTGGATGTCCTCGAACGGTCGGTCGCCGACGAACAACACCCCCGCCGGCTCCGTGCCGACCGCGGCCGCAGCCGCCCGGAACGCCTCAGGGTGCGGCTTGGTCCAGGCGATCTCGCTGGAGTAGACCGCGCCGTCGATCAGCTCCAGAACCCCGTCACGCCGGAACCACGCCTCGTGCGCAGCGCGCGGCCAGATGGTGTTGGACAGCACCCCGACCTTGACCCCGCGTTCGCGAAGACCGGCCAGGACCGCCGGCACGTCGGGATCGAGCTGGCTCGCGGACTCCCAGGCCCCGACATGTGCCGTGAGCAGGTCCTCGTGCGGGTCGAGTCCGCACCCGAGCACGACGTCGGCGAACCGGGTGCTCTCGCAGTCGGCCCGGCACCGCGACCACAGGGTTTCGTCGAGATCCGCGAGCAGATCGCCGAGGGCACCCACCGGGCCATCGCGGTGGTCGGCGCCGAGCGCGTGCAGATCTGCCCGGTCGGCGAGCAGACCCAGCTCATGGGCGGTCCGGGCGACGACGTGCCAGGTCGCGGGGATGTCCATCGGCCGCCACCGGGTGAGCGTGCCGCCCCAGTCGAAGATGACCGCCTCAATGGGATGGTTCAGGACCGGTCCCCGTCGTGGCGAGCTTCTTCGTCCGCACGGCGCGCTGCCTGGGTGTAACGCCCGGGCAGGACCGGCGGCAGCCCGTCCGCGCCCGCTGCGGTGCCATCGGCGGCGGCCGGCGGCGCGGGATCGCTGGCGCGCACCGGGACCGTCGGGTTGCGCTCGGCCCACCAGGTACCGATCCAGTCCCCGAGATAGACACCGACCATCGGGTAGACGATCAACAGAACGGCCTGCCAGCCCGAATCCTGGGACAGCTCGGTGACGACGGTCGGCCAGCCGATGGCGACCGCCCACAACGCCGGCACGGAGGGGCGTAGGAAACCGAAGGGCAAGGTGGCCAGCACCAACAGCCCGCCCAACAGGCGCGACGACGCGTTCTCGTCGACCACCGGCACGGCGGCGACCAGCAGGCCGACCGACGCTGCGGCCACCCAGAGCAGGGCGAGCATCGTCTTGGGGTTCGGGGTCGCGCGCACCACCACTGCCTCGCTTCTGTCCGTGCCGCCCGGCATCCGGCGCTCACCGGGCAGGGCCTGTCGTCACAGGGTAGGCGGAACTCCGCTCCTCGCGTGGGGCGCCGCGCACTCCTGCGCCGTGCCAACGCTGACCTTCAGCGGAAGGGGGGCGGCCATCACCGCGTAGGGCTGGAGTTGGCCACCGAACCGGAACCCGGTGAGCAGGTCCACAAAACCTAGCCCGCGATAGAGGCGGCGGGCCCGGGACTCCGCGTCGTAGGTCGAGAGCAGGGCCGATCCGGTCCCGACGTCTGCCAGGAGAGCGTGCAGGAGCCGTAGCCCCAGACCATGGCCGTGGTGGCTCGGCAACACATGCAGCTCCGTTACGGCGTAGGGGTCCGCGAGCCATCGGCGGTGCCCGGTCATGGCCAGGGCCGGCCGGATCTGGTCGTACCACCACTGACCGGGCCGGCAGAGCGCCCCGTAGCTGAAGCCCACCAGTGCGCCGTCGTCGAATGCCCCGAATGCCCGGAAGCCGGGGTGTGCGACGTGGCGGGCGAAGACCTGGGCCCGGTCCGGCGGCACCGGCCCTAACGCGGCGCTCTGCACCGCCGCGACCTCATCCACCCGGGCGAGCAGGTCCAGCGACGCGATCTGTACCCAAGGCACGTTCGTCACCGTCAGAACAGCACGGACGCGAAGGTTCCGACCTCAGCGAAACCCACCCGGCGATAGGTCGCGCGCGCCGCGGTGTTGAAGTCGTTGACGTACAAGCTCACCGTCGGCGCGATCCGGCGTCGGGCCAGATTCACCACCGCCGCCATGCCGGCCGCACCCAGCCCCTGACCGCGGTAAGCCGGATCGACCCAGACCCCCTGGACCTGGCACGCCGCCGCTGTCGCGGCACCGATCTCGGCCTTGAACAGGACCCGTCCATTCTCGATGCGGGCGAAGGATCGTCCGGAGTCGATCAGTTCGCGCACCCGGGCGCGATAGAGCAGGCCGCCGTCACCGCCGAGCGGGGAGACGCCCACCTCCTCGGTGAACATGGCGATGCAGGCCGGTACCAGGGCGTCGAGCTCGTGCGGGCGGACCAGGCGCACGGCGGGGTCGGGGGCAACGCCGACCGCGTCGACGCAGGTGGCCATCACCGGTTGGCTCGCGCGGACCTCACGGGCCGGGCCCCATACCGGGGCCAGCTGCTCCCACAGCCGGGTCACCGCCGCGGCGTCGCCGACGATCGAGGAGCAGCGACGCGAGAGGCGTGCGGCCCGCTCAGCGAAGGCGTCGACCGCGGCGGGGTGGGCCTGCACCGGCACGACGTTCGCGCCGACGTAGCACAGCGCCGGCGCGTCGCCGTGCAGGTCATAGCCCCACACCTCGATGCCGCCCTGCACGGTCCCCAGCCCGGCCGTGAGCAGACGCGAGGCGACGTAGACGTTGGCGACGGGATCTCGCGCGAGCACCCGCATGGCGGCCGGCAAGTCCTCGGCGGACAGCACGCGCATGGTGGCGGTGTCGAGCATGCGCGCTCCTTCCACCGGCCCTCGGCTGTGCTCAGCCCGCGACGGTCACTTCAGGTGCACCTGAGCCTACGCCGGACTCACCCATCTGCTCAGCGAGGCGCATGGCCTCGTCGATGAGCGTTTCCACGATCTGGTGCTCGGGGACGGTCTTGATGACCACGCCCTTCACGAAGATCTGGCCCTTGCCGTTGCCGCTGGCCACCCCGAGGTCGGCCTCCCGGGCCTCGCCGGGACCGTTGACGACGCACCCCATGACCGCCACGCGCAGCGGAACCTCCAGGCCTTCCAACCCCGCGCTCACCTGCTCGGCCAAGGTGTACACGTCTACCTGAGCTCGACCGCAGGACGGGCAGGACACGATCTCCAGACCGCGCTCACGCAGCCCGAGCGATTCCAGGATCTGATTGCCGACCTTGACCTCCTCGACCGGTGGGGCCGACAGGGACACGCGGATGGTGTCGCCGATGCCCTCGGCGAGCAGGGCACCGAACGCGACCGCGGACTTGATCGTGCCCTGGAACGCCGGACCGGCCTCGGTGACGCCCAGGTGCAGCGGGTAATCGCAGGCGGCGGCGAGCTGGCGGTAGGCGTTGATCATCACGACCGGGTCGTTGTGCTTGACCGAGATCTTCACGTCGTAGAAGTCGTGCTCGGCGAACAGCGACGCCTCCCACAGTGCGGACTCGACGAGGGCCTCCGGGGTCGCGCGGCCGTACTTGGCGAGCAGGCGCGGGTCCAGGGAGCCGGCGTTGACGCCGATCCGGATCGAGGTCCCGGCGTCCTTGGCGGCCTTGGCGATCTCGCCGACGCGGTCGTCGAACTTCTTGATGTTGCCGGGGTTCACCCGCACCGCAGCGCAGCCGGCGTCGATCGCGGCGAAGACGTACTTAGGCTGGAAGTGGATGTCGGCGATCACCGGGATCTGCGACTTCTGCGCGATCTGCGCGAGCGCGTCGGCGTCGTCCTGGCTGGGCACCGCGACGCGCACGATCTGGCATCCGGCCGCGGTGAGTTCGGCGATCTGCTGCAGCGTCGCATTGACGTCGGAGGTCAGCGTCGTGCACATCGACTGCACCGACACCGGGGCGTCCCCGCCGACCAGCACGGAGCCGACCTTGATCTGACGCGAGATGCGCCGCGCCGCCAACGGCGGCAGCGGAATTGCGGGCATTCCCAGAGCGACGGTCACACCTGTGACGGTAGCCGACGCGCTGAGATATCCGGTGATCAGCACGGTCCTGCACGCGGGCACAGGTTCTCACCTGAGCCACGTCAGGTTCGATCGCCGTCACCGCTGAACTACCACCACCCGATCGCCCCGGTGCGCAGCGGACACCTCGCAGCAATGACAGCGCTGAAGCCCCACGAGTTGCGCGAGCAGCGGCGGCACGCGGCCGCGGTCAGATGGTCTTGGTCCACAACGTTGGCGGGAGGACAAGGTCGGGTGGTCAACCCGATGAGCTACAGCGGTCCTGCGGGAGGAGGCCGGCCACCAAAGCTTGAGACGCGAAGTTGGCGCAGTCTTGGCTGTATTGATTGTAGGTAGGGTTCCGCAGCGCTTGGCCGTTGGCTGACCAGTCGTGCGCGAACGAGGCGGCTCTCGACCCGTCATAGGTGTAGGCCTGAGCAGCCGGAGCGAACGCGAACACCCCGATGCCGAAGGACGCGCCGAAGAGCGCGATGTGGGTGCACGCGCGACGGAGAGACAACCAGGTCATCAGTGCCCTGCGCTCTCGTCGAACACGATGCCCTTGGTGAGGAACTGCCAGCCGTTGACCCCGTTACCAGTGCGCACCAACTCCAGTTGAAGCTGCTCGCGTCGGCCGGACGTCCATCCCGACGGATTGAGGAAGTCAGCGTGGCCGAGCAGGGTGGCGGTCGCCGTATCCCCGGTGACCGTGACACCCTGCCATTCGATGATGACGTAGCGCGCCTTGCGATAGGTGCGATACGTGGGGTCAAGATTGAGCTGGTCAAAGGCTTCGAGGGCTTCTGTCCGCTTTGTGGCCAACGACTTAGGCGCCCACGTCCTTTCCGTGTCCTGGGCCACCTTCGCGCGGCGCTGCGCGGCGGTGGCGGCGCGAGTCGGCAACGAGTTATCCGGGGCTGCGTAGGCGTCGATTTCGGCGCTGAGCATCTGGGCTACGGCGGCCTTGACCTGCGCGACGTCGGCCGCTGGGCCGACGTCGGCCTGCGTCTGCTTCAACGTGAGATCCGGGCCCTGCGGCAGCGGCTCAGTGTCCGGTACCGCCGCCTCCACAGCCGCGCGCTTCCCGGGCGGCATCGGACCGTCGTCAGACGCGGCGTTCACGCCGACGATGCCGACGCCGAACAAAGCTCCGGCGACGAGACCCAGGATTACGGTGTTACGCATTACTCCGACTCTGCAGTGCTGATAATCGGGCGACCGTCGCCCTGAAACGTTGGGTTCACCCTGAGCAGAGGGCGCGCCTGTGTTCGACACCCGTTCTGTGGTGACCGGGTTACTTTCATCGATTCTCCTGCTGAATGTCCGCTGTGCGAGCGGTTCAGGCACTCTGACGCGTAGGGTTGCCAACTCGTTGCACCGCCTGGCGGGGATCAGCCCGGATTTTCACAACCGTCCAGGACGCTAGGTCAGCGTGATCGGGTTGATCACGTCAGCGGCCAGCAGGAGCACCGTCAGCCCAATGATGACCACGAGGAATCCATAAGCCAGCGGCAGCAGCTTGTTCATGTCGACCCGGCCCGGGTCGGCGCGGCCGGTCTTGAGGTAGATGCGCCGGCGGCCGTGCTCGTAGGAGACGACCGCCATGTGACCGCCGTCGAGCGGGAGCAGCGGCAGGGCGTTGAACAAGCCGATGAAGACGTTCAGAGCGGCGACCTGGATGAGGATCGCCGCGATGCGGTCGCTGAGCGCGGCCTCACTGAACGAGAGCGTTTCGCCGGAAATCCGCGCGATGCCCACGACGCCGACAAGGCCTTCGGGGTCGCGCTCGTCGCCGGAAAGGGCCTTGAAGAGATTTTCGATCTTCTCGGGCATCTCCGTGAGCACCTGGCCGGTGGCCTTGATGACGGTGCCGATGAGCTGGACCGATTCCGTCGCCGCGTCGATCGGGCCGGAACGGTCACGCTCGATGACCGGTTCGACGCCGAGGACGCCCACGGTGACCATCTGGTCCGGGTTGTCGAGGTCAGGCCGCTCACGGGTCACCAGTTCCGCGGTGAGCGTGGTCTCGGCGCCGCCCCGCAGCACGGTGATCTCCAGCGGTCCGGCGCCCGTGGCGCGGATCACCCGGGAGGCCTGCTCCCAGTCCGCGACCGGCGTGCCCGCGACCTCCACGATCTCATCGCCCGGCAGCAGACCGGCCGCCTTGGCCGGCGACGGTGGATCGGTGGCGGCACAGCCGCTTGCAGGCGGGGGGACCGTTCCGGCCGCGGCGGTCGTGGCGGCAGGGATGCATTCGGCGACGGCGTTGACCGTGGGGACGGCCTCGCGGGTCCCGAAGGCCATGAAGACGAGCACGAACAGAAAGAACGCCACGAACATGTGACTGATCGAGCCGGCGGAGAGCACGACGAGCTTCTTCGGGGCGGAGTAGTTGTAGAAGGCCCGCGGACGGTCGGACTCGTCGACCGGCTCGAGGTCGGTCATCCCGACGATCTTCACGTAGCCGCCGGCGGGGATGGCCTTGAACCCGTACTCGGTCTCGCCCCGGCGGAACGACCAGAGCTTGGGGCCGAAGCCGATGAAGTACTCCGTCGCCTTCATCCCGTAGGCCTTGGCGGTCAGCAGGTGACCGAACTCGTGGATGGCCACGGACATCACGAGGAGCCCCACGAAGAGCAGGACCCCGATCAGCGTCAGCATGTCCACGCCCGTCTCACTGTGTTACCGCCACGGTGTTGCCGCCCCCTGCGATTCGTTCGGCTGCGCGGGCCCTGGCCCAGGACTCCGCGACCAGCACGTCGTCCAGGGTGAGCGCCCCGTCGCGGCCGGTCACCTCATGATCGCTCACTACAGCGGCGACCGTATCCACTATCTGCGTGAAGTGCAGGGACCCGGCCAGGAAGGCAGCAACGCATTCCTCGTTGGCGGCGTTGAACACCGCGGGCGCCGTTCCGCCGGTTCGTCCGGTTTCGCGGGCCAGTTCCACGGCGGGGAACGCGGCGTCCTCCAGCGGCTCGAACTCCCATGCGGTGGCCTTCGACCAGTCGCACGGCGCGCACACCCCGGGCACCCGGTCGGGCCAGGCCAGCCCGAGGGCGATCGGCAGCTTCATGTCCGGCGGGGAGGCCTGGGCGATCGTCGAGCCGTCGGTGAAGGTGACCATCGAGTGCACGACCGACTGCGGGTGCACGACCACGTCAATGCGGTCGTAGTCGACGTCGAAGAGCAGGTGCGCCTCGATCAGCTCCAGGCCCTTGTTCATCAGCGTCGCGGAGTTGATCGTGACGACCGGGCCCATGTCCCAGGTGGGGTGGGCCAGGGCCTCGGCGATGCTCACGCGAGACAGTTCGGCGCGGGTGCGCCCGCGGAAGGGTCCGCCGCTGGCGGTGAGGATCAGCCGCGCGACCTCGCGGGGTACGCCCGCGCGCAGGCACTGGGCGATCGCGGAGTGCTCGGAATCCACCGGGACGATCTGGCCCGGTGCGGCGGCAGCGAGCACCAGCGGCCCACCCACGATCAGGGACTCCTTGTTCGCCAGCGCCAGCGTGCGCCCGGCGCGCAGGGCCGCGAGGGTCGGAGCCAGCCCGACCGAACCCGTCATCCCGTTGAGGACCACGTCGGCCGGCCAGGCCGCCAGCTCGGTGTGGGAGTCCGGGCCGGCCAGAATCTTCGGGACCGCGAACTCGCCCTTGCTGTAGCCGCTCCGGGCCGCCGCGGCGTAGAACGCCAGTTGCAGGTCCTGGGCCGCGGTCGCCCGCGCGACGGCGACCACCTCGACGCCGAACTCCAGCGCCTGGGCCGCGAGCAGGTCGACGTTGCCCCCGCCGGCACCCAGCCCGGCGACCCGGAACCGGTCGGGGCTGGCGCGGACGACATCGAGGGCCTGGGTCCCGATGGACCCCGTCGAGCCGAGGATCACCACATCCCGGCACGCCCGCGCGGGCGGCCCCACCGATCCACTCCGGGACGCGGCGAGGGCGGGGGACATCGGGCTCACCCGCCCATTGTCCCCCGCCCTGCTGCGACGGGTTGCCCCACCATGTTCGAGTTGCGGCCCGCGGCGCGGCCGCCGCCTTCACGCCGGCGTGGCCTGCCCTGCCGGAGGAGCGACGGGGTCTGTCGTCGCCGGGCCACCGGTGGGTCCGTCGGCGGCGACCGGGGCCCCGGCAGCCGCGTCGTCCGCGGGCACCGGAGCGGCCGGGTCCACCGTGGACTTCGCGGCAGTGTCCATCGCGGGGGCAGCGGGCACCGTGGTGGGGCCGGTGTCCGTGGTGACCTCAGGGGGTGCCGCCATGGGCTCGGCGACCATGGGCTCGAGGGTGGCGGGGGCGTCCGACCCGCGGCCGGGCGTGGCGGGGTCCTCCGCGACCAGGCGGGGGGCCGCGTGCCGGGCTACCAGAACTCGCGGCGCCACCGCGCGGGGCAGAGCGTGCCGGGGACCAGTCGCGCGTGCCGCGGGGTCGCGCGCCGGTCGATCCAGCGCCGCGGGCGCTGCGTCGGCAGGGCGGGCGTGCCGCCCGGTGCGAACCTCGGCGTCCTTGCGCGCGGGCCGGGCGGCGGGCGCCGGCGCGGCTCCACTGGTCAGTGGCTCGCGCGCACCCAGGGCGGAACCCGGGTCCTCGACCGGCAGCCGCGGCGCCGCGTACTCCGGCGGCGGGGCAGCCGTGACCACAAAGCCGCCACCCGACGCCGCGACGGCAAAACCAATGCCGCCGGCCGCGCCGGTGGCCGCGATCGCCACCGCCAGCACCCGTACCCGTGCGTTAAAGGCCCGAACTGTCATGTCTGCGCTCCCCCAAGCAACCGCGACACCCCCGGCGCCGCTAGTCCGCGACGCTAGTAAGGACACCTGGGCGCTGTCCGGGTTTCGCCGGAATTCGCGGGATAAGAAAATCCTGGACCCCCCGGGACTACGGGCGCAACCCCGCGCATCATCGGGTGCGGGCACTTTCCTAGGTGGGAATCGCCAGGTATTTGGTCTCCAGGTACTCCTCGATGCCCTCCCGGCCGCCCTCGCGGCCCAGGCCGGACTGCTTGACCCCGCCGAAGGGCGCCGCGGGGTTGGAGACCAGGCCGGTGTTCAGCCCGACCATGCCGACCTGCAAGCCCTCGGCCACGCGCAGCGCGCGGGCGAGGTCGCCGGTGTAGGCGTAGGCGACCAGGCCGAACTCGGTGGCGTTGGCCTCAGCGATGGCCTCGGCGTCGTAGGCGAACTCGCGGATCACCGCGACCGGGCCGAAGATCTCCTCGCTCAGCACCCGGGCGCCGTCCGGGATGTCGGTGAGGACGGTGGGTGGGAAGAAGTGTCCCGGCCCGCTCGGGGCCTTCCCACCGAGCTGGATCCTGGCGCCCTTGCCGGTGGCGTCGGCGACAAGGTCCTCAACCTTCTCCAGCGCCCGGTCATCGATCAGCGGCCCGACAGTCACGCCGTCGTCGGTGCCGCGTCCGAGCACGCCCGCGGCCATCCGCTCGGTGAGCTTGGTGGCGAACTCGCCCGCAACGCGGTTGTCGACGAGGAAGCGGTTGGCGGCGGTGCACGCCTGGCCCATGTTGCGCATCTTGGCGACCATCGCGCCCTCGACGGCGGCGTCGAGGTCCGCGTCGGCGAAGACCAGGAACGGGGCGTTGCCGCCCAGTTCCATCGACACCCGCAGGATCTGGTCGGCCGCGCGGGCCAGCAGGGCGCGACCGACCGGGGTGGAGCCGGTGAAGGTGAGCTTGCGCAGCCGGGCGTCGGCCAGCAGCGGATTGGTGACGGCGCCGGCGTCCGTGGCGGTGACGACGTTGAGCACCCCGGCAGGCAGCCCGGCGTCGAGCAGGATCTGAGCCATCATCAGGGTGCTCAGTGGGGTCTGGTGGGCGGGCTTGATCACCATCGTGCACCCGGCGGCGATCGCCGGCGCGATCTTGCGGGTGCCCATGGCCAGCGGGAAGTTCCATGGGGTGATGGCCAGGGTCGGCCCGACCGGTTGCTTGAGGGTCAACAGCCGGTTGCGGCCGTCCGGGCTGAGCGCGTAGCCGCCACTGATCCGCGCGGCCTCCTCGGAGAACCAGCGCAGGAACTCCGCCGCGTAGGTGATCTCGGCGGCGGACTCCGCGAGCGGCTTGCCGTGCTCGAGCGTCATCAGCAGCGCGAGGTCGTCGCGGCGTTCGATGACGGCCTCGAACGCCGTGCGCAGAATCTCGGCGCGCTCGCGGGGTGCGGTGGCCGCCCAGTTCGACTGGGCGCCGGCGGCGGCTCCCAACGCGGCGAGGGCGTCCCCGGCGTTGGCGTCGGCGGCCTGGAGGAGTTCGGCGCCGGTGGCAGGGTCTTCGACGGCGAACGTGCGTCCGCCCGAGGCTTCGCGCCACTCCCCGTTGATCAGCAGCCCGGTCGGCACCTGCGCCAGGACCCGCGCCTCATCAGCCTCAGTCATGCCGCTCCCCACCCCGAAATACTCGCAACGTCCGAAGAAGCGGTCGTCATAGCTACCGCTTCTTCGGACGCTACTGGGTCTTGAGCAGGATGGGACGCAGCACGTCCAGCACGCCGGCGTCCTCGATGGTCGAGGGCACCGGCTCGTCGAGGCCGTCGGCGATCCCGCGCATCGTGCGACGCAGGATTTTGCCCGAGCGAGTCTTGGGCAGGGCCGGGACGACGTCGGCCTGCTTGAACGCGGCCACCGCCCCGATCTGGTCCCGGACGGCGGCGACGAGTTCGGCGCAGACCTGCGCGTGGTCGGTCTCGATCCCGGCCTTGAGCACCACGAAGCCCCGGGGCGCCTGACCCTTGAGCGCATCCGCGACCCCGATCACCGCGCACTCGGCGACCGCGGGGTGCGCTGCGAGGACCGCCTCCATCGTGCCGGTGGACAGCCGGTGCCCCGCGACGTTGATGACGTCGTCGGTGCGCCCGAGCACGTAGAGGTAGCCGTCGTCGTCGACGTAGCCGCCGTCCCCGGAGAGGTAGTAGCCGTCGAAGGCCGACAGGTACGAGGAGACGAAACGTTCGTCGTCGTTCCACAACGTCGGCAGGGCCCCGGGGGGCATCGGGAGCTTGATGCAGATCGCGCCTTCGGTGTTCGGCGGAACCTGTTCACCGCTGGGGTCGAGCACCTGGACGTCCCAGCCGGGAACGGGGACCGACGGAGATCCGGGCTTGAGCGGCATCGGCTCCAGGCCCAGCAGGTTGGCCGCGATCGGCCACCCGGTCTCGGTCTGCCACCAGTGATCCACCACCGGAACGCCGGTGTGCTCACTCGCCCAGTGGTAGGTGTCCGGGTCCAACCGTTCCCCGGCGAGGAAGAGCGCCCGGAAGTTCGGCATCGGATATTGGGCCTTCAGCGACGCCTGCGGGTCCTCCTTCTTCACTGCTCGGAACACTGTCGGCGCCGTGAAGAGGGTGACCACCCCGTGCTCGGCGATGACCCGCCAGAACGCACCGGCGTCGGGGGTGCCGACCGGTTTGCCCTCGTAGAGCACGGTCGTCGCCCCGAGCATCAGGGGCGCGTAGACGATGTAGGAGTGCCCGACGACCCAGCCGACGTCGGACGCGGTCCACCACACCTCGCCCGGGTTGAGGCCGAAAATGTTGCGGATGCTCCACATCAGCGCGACCGCGTGACCGCCGTTGTCGCGCACGATGCCCTTGGGCCGCCCCGTGGTGCCGGAGGTGTAGAGGATGTAAAGCGGGTCGGTCGCGGCCACCGCAACGCACTCGGTCGGCTGTGCCGACGCCATCGCGGTGTCCCAGTCGTGATCGTTCGGGCCGAGCTCGGCGCGCTGCTGCTCGCGCTGCAGGATCACGCAGGCCGCCGGCTTGTGCTCCGCCAGCGCGATCGCGGCGTCCAGCATCGGCTTGTAGGGCACCACGCGGGTCGGCTCAATACCGCAGGAGGCCGCGACGATGACCGCCGGGCGGGCGTCGTTGATCCGGTCGGCGAGCTCGCGGGGGGCGAAGCCGCCGAACACCACCGAGTGCACCGCGCCGAGGCGGGCGCAGGCCAGCATCGCCACGACGGCGCGCGGCACCATCGGCATGTAGATCACGACGCGGTCGCCCTTGGCGACGCCGAGACCGCGCAGCACCCCGGCGAAGCGGGCCACCTCATCGCGCAACTCGCGGTAGGTGAAGCGGGCCTGGGTGCCGGTGACCGGACTGTCGTAGATCAACGCGGCCTGGTCGCCGCGGCCACCCTCGACGTGCCGGTCCAGCGCGTTGTGACAGGTGTTGAGCGTCCCGTCCGGGAACCACTTGACGAAGGGCGCACCCGAATCGTCCAGCACCGTCGCCGGCGGGGTCTCCCAGTCCACCGCGTGCGCGGCCTCGGCCCAGAAGGCCTGCGGATCGTCAATGCTGGCTCGGAACGCGTCTGCGTAGGCACCCATGTCGCCATCCTGGCGCGGACGCGGCACGCACGACCAGCCTCCCCCTTCCCCAGGCAGGGTCTGGTGGGCACGTCACCGCAGATGGTTGGCTCGGGCGCAGCCGACCCCGGAGGTACCAGATGTCCCGCTCCCTCACCAGCGACCGACCGATCCAGGCGGGGGTACCAGCACTGGCGGCCACCACACTGTGCGAGGCGTTCCAGATCACCGCGGCGGCCCATTCCGACCGCATCGCGCTGCGCACTCCGGACGACTCGATCTCGATCACCTTCGCTGAGTACGCCGAGCAGGTGCGGCGCCTGGCCGCGGGCCTGGCCGGGCTCGGGGTCGGCCCGGGAGACACCGTCGCGTTGATGATGCGCAACCGCCCGGAGTTCAACCTCGTCGACACCGCTGCCATGCATCTGGGAGCCGTGCCGTTCTCGATCTACAACTCCTCCACACCGGACCAGATCGCGTACCTGTTCGGCAACGCCGGCAACCGCGTGGTGGTTTGCGAGGAGGCGTTTCTGGCGACCGTTCGGGCGGCCGGGACGGCGATCGAGCACATCGTGTGTGTCGACGGCGGGAACGCCGGGACGTTGTCGCTCGATGATGTGGCCGCGCGCGCCAGCGCGGACTTTGACTTCGAGGCGACCTGGCGCGCCGTGGCCCCCGACGACGTCCTGACACTGATCTACACCTCGGGCACCACCGGCCCACCCAAGGGCGTGCAACTCACCCACGCCGGGATGATGACGCAGGTCCGCGGGACCTCGGCATACCTGCCCGCGACCCCGGGCGGCGCGATCCTGTCCTACCTCCCCTCGGCCCACATCGCGGACCGGTGGAGTCACCACTACCACGCATCCATGTGTTTCGGCGCGACCGTCACGGCGCTGGCGGACCCCACGGCGCTGGTCCCGGCATTGCAGAGTTGCCGCCCGACGATGTGGGGCGGGGTGCCCCGGGTGTACGAGAAGTTGATGGCGGGTCTGCAGGGGATGGGGCTGGTCGACCCCGCGGTCCTGCCGCCCGAGGTGCGGGCCGGCGCGCTGGCCAAGCTCGGCCTGGACCGCGTCGAATGGTCGGTCTGCGGCGCCGCCCCGATCGCGGTGGAAACGCTGCACTACTTCACCGCCCTCGGCCTGCCGGTCCAGGAGGTCTTCGGTATGTCCGAGACCTCCTGCTGCGTGACGGTGAACCCGCCCGAGGACATCCGCCCAGGCAAGGTGGGACTCCCCGTCCCGGGCGCTGAACTGGCGCTCGCCGATGACGGCGAACTCCTGGTCCGCGGACCGTTGGTGATGACGGGCTACCGCGGCGACCCCGAACGCACCGCCGAGGCGATCGACGCCGACGGGTGGCTGCACACCGGCGACATCGCCACCATCGACGACGACGGCTACGTCGCGATCGTCGACCGCAAGAAGGAGATCATCATCAATGCGGCCGGCAAGAACATGTCGCCGGCCAACATCGAGCAGCGCCTCAAGGCTTCGCACGTGTTGATCGGGCAGGCGGTGTGCATCGGCGACGGGCGTCGGTACAACGTCGCGCTGCTCGTCCTGGACCCGGACGCATCAGCCGCCTACGCGGCGCGCACCGGCCTGGCCGACGGATCACCCGCGACGCTCACCGCCGACCCCGTGGTGCGCAAGACGATCGCCGACGCGGTGGAGGCGGCGAACGCGCAGCTCTCGCGCGTGGAGCAGATCAAGAAGTTCACCGTGCTCGACGTGGACTGGCTCCCCGGCGGCGACGAGCTGACCCCGACCATGAAGCTCAAGCGCAAGCCGATCGAGGCGAAGTACACGGCCGACATCGAGGCCCTCTACGCGTCAACCACTCACCCGTCCACCTAGAGAACCGAGTGCCGGGCGGGGTCGGCGAAATTGACTCCGGCTGCCTCGAACCGGGCCTCGAGTGCATCGACGCCGTCGATCGCGACACAGGCGGCCTCGGCTTCGGTGATCGGCATCAACCACAGCACCCGGGCGCTGAACTGCTGCGTGCTAGTGCGCCAGCGGCAGTACTCGAACTCGGGCCCGTACGGGTAGGGCAGCGTCACCAGAAGCCGATCACAGGCCGAACCCGGGAGCCACGGCCGCCAGAGCGGGACGACCGAGCCCCGGTCCAGTCGGGTGTCCGGGGTAGCGCAGTGGGCCAGCGCCGCGGCGGCGAGAGATTCCAGGTGTCGGGGGTCGGCCTCGCGGGCGGCGAGCACGAACTCGGCACCCACACCCAGGGACTGCACTGCCTCCCAGCAACCGAGCGTCGCGTAGGTGACGACGTCGACGCGCTTACCGGCGGGAATCTCCAGCATCCGCAGGCCGGGGACCCGGTCCGCGGCCAGCGCCGGGACGTCGACCTCGAACATCTCGTGGCCGCGGAAGTGGTCGCGGTAGTGCTTGCCGATGATGTCGGCTGGAGTCTTGGCCACTACGCCTCCTTCACGTCCGCGGCCGCGAGCTGCCCGCAGGCCCCGTCGATCTCCCGGCCGCGGGTGTCGCGGACCGTGGTGGAGATCCCGCGGGCCTCGAGGCGGCGGACAAAGGCCTTCTCGTCGCGGTCGCGCGAGGCCGTCCACTTCGAGCCGGGGGTCGGGTTGAGCGGGATCAGGTTGACGTGCACCCAGCCCGCGCGGCCGACAGCGTTGAGTACCCGTGCCAGCTCGTCGGCCCGCTCGGCCTGGTCGTTGATGTCCCGAATCAGCGCGTACTCGATCGAGACCCGTCGCCCGGTGATCCGGTAGTACTCCGCGGCGGCACCCACGACCTCGGCGACCGGCCAGCGGGTGTTGATCGGGACGAGAGTGTCGCGCAGCTCGTCGTCCGGGGCGTGCAGCGAGAGCGCCAGCGTCACCCCCATGCCGGAGGCGGCGAGTTTGCCGATGGCCGGCACCAGGCCGACGGTGGAGACGGTGACCGAACGACGCGAGATGCCCAGACCCTCCGGAGTGGGTTCGATCAGGCGGGCCACCGCGGCGGCGGTGGCGTTGTAGTTGGCGAGCGGCTCACCCATGCCCATGAACACCACGTTGGACACGCGCCCGGGGCCGCCCGCGACGAGGCCGTCCGCAAGCGCGCGCTCGGCGGCGACGACCTGCCCGACGATCTCCGCGGTCGACATGTTGCGGGTCAGGCCGGCCTGCCCTGTCGCGCAGAACGGACAGTTCATTCCGCAGCCGGCCTGCGAGGACACGCACACCGTCACGCGGCCTGGATAGCGCATCAGGACCGATTCGACCAGAGCTCCGTCGAACAGGCGCCACAGAGTCTTGCGGGTGGTACCGGCGTCGCACTCGATGTGGCGGACGGGGTTCAGCAACTGGGGGAAGAACTCGGCGGCGAGCTCCGCGCGGGCCGCGGCCGGGATGTCGGTCCAGCTGGTCGGGTCCTCGTTGTGGTGGCTGAAGTAGTGGGCGGAGAGCTGGCCGGCGCGAAAGCCCTTGTGGCCCAGGGCCTCGACCGCTGCGCGGCGGGCGGGCCCGGCAAGATCGGCGAGATGTCGCGGCGGCTTGGCACGGCGCGGGGCGATGAAGGTGAGTTCTCCGGGGACAGGCATCAGGGGGCCATTCTCGCAGGCGCCGGTTCTCCTCCAACCGCCTCCGCGCGGTACCGTCGTCTTCTCGCGACTGGCGCGCTAGTGGGCGGAATCAACCGCCGGGGAGCATGCAGTGCGGGGCCGTGCGCCTGGGCTCCGTGACCACCGAGGAGTGCCGCACGCGGCACGCTGGAGGACGTCGTGACCCACACCGATCCCGCGCTGAGCTTCGCCGACCCGCAGATCGCCGCCCTGATCTCCGACGAGGAACGCCGCCAGGCCGACACCATCAAGCTGATCGCGTCCGAGAACTACGTGTCCAAGGCCGTGTTGGAAGCGACCGGGAGCGTCCTGACCAACAAGTACTCCGAGGGCTACCCCGGCAAGCGGTACTACGAAGGCCAGCAGGTCATCGACCAGGTCGAGACGCTCGCGATTGAGCGCGCCAAGGCGCTGTTCGGCGTCGACCACGCCAACGTGCAGCCCTACTCGGGTTCCCCGGCCAACCTCGCGATCTACCTGGCGTTCCTGAAGCCGGGCGAGAAGGTGATGGGTATGGCGCTGCCGATGGGCGGGCACCTGACCCACGGCTGGCCGGTCTCGGCCACCGGTACCTGGTTCACCCCGGTCACCTACGGCGTGCGTCAGGACACCGGTCGGATCGACATGGACCAGGTGCGTGAGGTGGCCCTGGCCGAGCGCCCGAAGCTGATCTTCTGCGGCGGCACCGCGGTGCCGCGCACCATCGACTTCCCGGCCTTCGCCGCGATCGCCAAGGAGGTCGGCGCCACCCTCGCCGCCGACATCGCACACATCGCCGGACTGGTCGCCGGCGGCGCGCACCCGTCCCCGGTCGGGCACGCCGACGTCATCTCCACCACCACGCACAAGACCCTGCGCGGGCCTCGCGGCGCGATGCTGATGAGCAATGCCGAACACGCCAAGGCGATCGACAAGGCGGTCTTCCCCGGCCTGCAGGGCGGACCGCACAACCACACCACCGCCGGCATCGCCGTCGCGTTGAAGGAAGCCGCGACCCCGGACTTCCGCACCTACGCCGCGCAGATCGTCACGAACGCGCAGGCCCTGGCGGCCGGGCTCGCCGCGCGCGGCTTCGGGGTCGTCTCCGGCGGCACCGACAACCACCTGGTGCTGATCGACCTGACCAGCAAGGGCATCGGTGGCAAGCCCGCCGCCCAGGCGTTGGACCGCGCGGGCCTGGAGACGAACTACAACACCGTTCCCTACGACACCCGCAAGCCGTTTGACCCCTCCGGCATCCGGATCGGCACCTCCGCGGTCACCTCCCGCGGCATGGGCGTGGCCGAGATGGACCAGATCGCTGCCTGGTTCGACGAGGTCGTCACCGCCGCCGCCAAGGGCGACGAGGCAACGATCGAGCGCGTCCACAAGGACGTCCTCGCGCTGACCGCGTCCTTTCCCGCCCCCGGCCTCAGCGCCTGATTCACCCGTTGCGTCAGCGGGAGCGGCTGCTATAGCGACCGCTGCCGCTGACGTAAGGGAGGTGGCCGGGTCAGATCCCGCCCGGGTCGACGAAGAGCGTGAGCAGCAGCCAGGCCACCGGGGCGGCGACCAGCAGCGAGTCCAGGCGGTCCATCAGGCCGCCGTGGCCAGGCAGCAGGCTGCCCATGTCCTTGACACCGATGTCGCGCTTGATCAGCGACTCCCCCAGGTCTCCGACGGTGGCGGCAACCGCGAGACACAGGCCCAGGATGACGCCCTTCCAGGCGGCGTCGTCCATCAGCAGCACCAGGCACACGGCGCCGCCGGCGGCGCAGGCGACCAGCGAGCCGGCCATGCCCTCCCAGGACTTCTTCGGGCTGATCTTGGGCGCCATCGGATGCTTACCGAACAGGACGCCCGCGGCGTAGCCGCCGACGTCGTTGCAGACGATCACAATCACGAAGGTGGCCACCCGCTCCGCACCGTCGTCCGGGGAGCTCATCAGCACCGCGAAGCCGGCCAGGAACGGGACATAGACGGTGACGAAGACACCGGCGGTCACGTCGCGCACGAAGCCCGCCGGCCCGTCGGGCATCCGCCAGGCGAGCAGCCCCAGGATCGTCAGGGCCAGGCCGACGACGAGGGATTCAGTGCCGCCTTCAAACGCGGCGATGAGCATCGCCACCGAGCCGATGGCGATCGGGACGAGGGGCGGCTTGATCTCCTTGGTGCCCAGCGCCCCGGCCAACTCCCAGAGCGCGACGAGCACCGCGATCGCGACGACGCCGACGAACAACGCTCGCTCGATGACCAGCGACGCGGCGACAGTGCCGCCGAGTGCGACCCCGACCCCGACCGCCGCGGGCAGGTTACGCCCGGCACGGCTCTTCTTTTCCGGGGGCGCGTCGGCTTCGACGCGTGGTGGTGGCGTGGTCACGGGAAATCCGGGCCGAGGTCTCAGACCTCGAGCAGCTCAGATTCCTTGTGCTTGAGCAGGTCGTCGACGGCGGCGACGTGCTTGTGGGTGACGTCGTCGAGGTGCTTCTCACCGCGCCGCACGTCGTCCTCGCCGGCCTCTTTGTCCTTGATCATCTTGTCGAGGGTGTCCTTGGCATGGCGCCGGATGTTGCGAATGGAGATCTTGGCGTCCTCGGCCTTGTGCCGGGCGACCTTGATGTACTCCTTGCGCCGCTCCTCGGTCAGGATCGGCAGCGGGACCCGAATGATGCTGCCGTCGTTGCTCGGGTTGACGCCGAGGTCGGAGTCGCGGATGGCGCGCTCGATCGCGCCGAGGGAACCCTTGTCGTACGGGCTGACGATGACCATCCGGGCCTCGGGCGTGGTGAACGAGGCCAGCTGGTTCACCGGGGTGAGGGCGCCGTAATAGTCGACGACGATCTTGGCGAACATCGCGGGGTTCGCCCGGCCGGTGCGGATAGCGGCGAAGTCCTCCTTGGCGACCTCGAGCGCCTTCTCCATCTTCTCCTCGGCCTCGAGCAGGGTGTCGTCGATCATCACTCGCTCCTCATTCGTGCCGCCGGCGCCTTGAAGCCGTGGTTGAAGTGACCCGGGCCGATCACGGTGCCGATGTTCTCACCGCGCACGGCGCGTCCGATGTTGCCGTCGGCCAAGAGATCGAAGACCACGATCGGGAGGTCATTGTCCCGGCACAGGCTGATCGCGGTGGCATCGGCCACCTGGAGTCCGCGTGCCAGGAACTCCGAGTAGCTGAGCTCGTCGAACCGCGTCGCATCGGGGTGCAGATTGGGGTCGGCGTCGTAGACCCCGTCCACGCCCTGCTTCCCCATCAGAACCGCCTGGGCCCCGACCTCGAGGGCGCGCTGGGCGGCGGTGGTGTCGGTGGAGAAGAACGGCTGGCCCAGGCCCGCGCCGAAGATGACGATGCGGCCCTTCTCCAGGTGCCGGATCGCGCGACGCGGGATGTACGGCTCGGCGACCTGACCCATCGTGATGGCGGTCTGCACCCGGGTCTCGACACCCTGCTTCTCGATGAAGTCCTGCAACGCGAGGCAGTTCATCACGGTGCCGAGCATGCCCATGTAGTCCGCGCGGCCGCGGTCCATGCCGGCTTGGGAGAGCTCGCGGCCGCGGAAGTAGTTCCCGCCGCCGACCACGATGGCGATCTGGGCGCCGCTGCCGGAGGCAACCTCGGCGATCTGACGTGCAATCAGGGCAACGACCGACGGGTCGACACCGATCCCCTTCTCGCCAGCCAGTACCTCACCGGAGAGCTTGAGCATCACCCTGCGGAACACGACTGATGCGCCCGACTCGGCAGCGTCCACGCCTTCTCCTTCGGGTACACGACCAACGGCTCCGGCGTCGCCGCCGCGGCGGGTGTCAGGGAGGTGGATCAGACGCCGCCGACCTCGAGCCGGGCGAACGCGGAGACGCTCACACCGGCCTCGTCGAGCACAGCCTTGACGGTCTTCTTGCTGTCCTGCACGGAGGATTGCTCCAGCAGCACGACGTCCTTGAAGAAGCCCTGCACGCGACCCTCGGTGATCTTGGGTAGCGCAGCTTCAGGCTTGCCCTCCTCGCGGGCGGTGGCCTCGGCGATCCGGCGCTCGTGCTCGACGACGTCGGCCGGAACCTCGTCGCGGGTGACGTACTGCGCCTTCAACGCCGCGATCTGCATGGCTGCACCGCGTGCGGCGGCCAGGTCATCGCCGGTGTAGGCCACCAGCACGCCAACCTGCGGGGGCAGGTCCGCACTGCGCTTGTGCATGTACGTGGCGACCTTTCCCTCGAAGCGGGCGGCCTTGCCGAGCTCGAGCTTCTCACCGATGACGGCGCTCGTGGCATTGATGGTCTCGGCTACGGTGCGGCCGTCGCTCAACTTCTCGTCCAGCAGTACGGCCCGGTCGGTGATCCCGGAGCTCTCGACGTGCGCGACGATCTGCGCGGCGAGTTCCTGGAAGGCCGTGTTCTTCGCAACGAAGTCGGTCTCGCAGTTGAGCTCGACGATCGCATTGCCGGCCGAGGCCACCAGTCCGTTGCTCGCAGTGCGCTCGGCGCTACGTTTGGCGGCCTTGGCCGCGCCCTTGGTACGCAGTAGGTCGACGGCGGTGTCGAACTCGCCGCTGGTCTCCTCCAGCGCCTTCTTGCAGTCCATCATTCCGGCGCCGGTGAGCTCCCGGAGCTTCTTGACGTCCGCGGCGGTGAAGTCAGCCATCGTGTGGTGCCGTCCAATTCTTTTGGTGAGAACAGTGTCAGTGATGA
>JBQTIR010000062.1:0-12181 GCA_052387905.1 Sporichthyaceae bacterium
CGCCTGGACAACCCGAGCATGGTCACGGTGATCTCGGTCGAGCCGTGGGCCGGCGCCGGCCTGGTGAATCTCTCGCTGTCCCGCGCGGTGGGCGGGCGCGGCCCTGCTCAACCCCTCGCTTACCCGCGCGTTGGTCTGCGTCGACCGCCTGCTCGGCGGCCCCGGCACCGGGCCGCAGCCGCAACGCCCGCTGACCGACATCGAGACCGGGCTGGTCCGCACCCTGATCGGACGGGTGCTCGGCGAGCTGCGCTACGCCTTCGAGCCGATCGCGCGGATGGATCCGCAGATCACCGCGATCGAGTACAACCCGCAGTTCGTGCAGGCCGCCGCGGCCGCCGACGTGCTCATCGTCGCGGGCTTCGACCTGCGCATCGGGGCCGAGGAGGCACCGGCCACGCTCTGCCTGCCGTTCGGTGGCCTGTTCCCCCTGCTGGAGCTCGCGATCGGATCGAGCACCGACCCACGCAAACCGGCCTCGGCAACCGAGCGGATCCAGGTCAGCGACCGTCTCACCGACGTCCCGGTCGAGGTCTCGGTCGGTTTCGCCGCCACGACCTTCACCCCGCGCACCCTCATCGAGATGGCAGTCGGCGACGTGCTGCGGCTGCGGCACCCGGTGAGCGCACCGGTGCGGGTGACGGCCGCCGAGGTGACCTTCGCCCATGCGATCCCCGGTGTGCGCGGCGAACGGCTCGCGGTCCGCATCGTCCCCACCCCGGTGCCGGACCCCCGCGAACGCACGGGCTCGGCCACCACCGGTTCATCCACCACCGCGCACGACACCCGGGAGCTGTGAAGGCATGACCGATACCAGTGCACTGCTGCGCGCGGTGGCCGACGCCGTCGCCGCCGCTCTTCCACTCCCGCAGGTCCCCACCGTCGGGGACGCGGTGACGCCCGGCGGCGACATCACAGAGGTGATGCCGCTGCTGCCCGCCGGCGCCGCAACGCTGGTGAGCGCTGCATGGCTGGCACCGAGCGGTGTCGGCGGCGGCGAACTCGCGCTCGTCGTCGGCAGCGCGCTGACCGAGGCGCTGGCCAACTCCCCCATGGGCGAACTCGATCTCGCGCCGGCCCTGGAACCCACGTTGGCCGCCGCGGCCGCGGTCAACGGCGGCAGCGCCGGCACCGCGACGGCTGCCGACATCAACTCCGCGCTGCCTGCGCTGCTCGAGCGCGAGGGGCTCACGATCATCCCGATGACCGACTCCGAGGGCTGGGTGTGTGGGGCGCTCGCCGTGTTGATCCCGGCCGGCGGCGCCGACTTCGCCCCCGCGCCGATCGCGGCGCCGGCCGTGGCAGCCGCCGCCGCCCAGACTGCCGCCGCCGCCCAGACTGCCGCCGCCGCCCCGGATGGCGCCGCCGGGACTTCGATCCCCCGGCAGGTCGCCATGACGGCCGGTTCCGGGTTCGACCTGCTGCGTGACGTCGTCATGGAAGTGACCGTCGAACTGGGTCGTACCCGGATGACGATCTCCGAGCTTCTCTCCCTTGCCCCGGGCACCGTGGTGGAACTCGACCGCGTCGCCGGCAGCCCGGCCGACCTGCTCGTGAACGGCACCCTGATCGCCCGCGGCGAGGTGGTTGTCGTCGACGAGGACTTCGGCATCCGGATCACGGAGATCGTGGCCGCGACCCCCGCGACGGCCGTTGCGGCTACGTTCGGGTTGGGTGGGACCGGCTCGTGACGGACAACGTCGCGCTGGTGCTGCGCGTCGGCTTCTCCTTCACCCTCGTCCTAGGTCTGATGTGGGTCGCCGCCCGCGTCCTGCGTTCCAAGGTCGCCGGTCGCCACGGCGACGGGGTCGAGGTCATCGCGCGCGCCCAGCTGGGCCGTGGCGCGAGTGTGGCGGTGCTCCGCGTCGCCGACCATGCGCTGGTGCTCGGTGTCACCGAACGCGGCATCGTCCAGCTCGGCGAACCCATCACAGATCTGACGGTATTTCAGCATGCGGCGACCACCGGCACCGAGCTTGCTGCGGTCCCGGCAGCCGCACTCGCGCCCCGCAGGTCCAGCAAGCTGGACGGCTCGATCCTGTCGCCCGCCACCTGGCGGGCGCCGATCAACGTGTTACGAGAACGGACCGTGCGGCGCGGATGAACACCCCTGTCCGGATGACGCGCGTGGCCCGCACCCTGATCGTGGTGGTGCTGGGTCTGCTCGCGCTGTTCTCGTTCACCTCAAGCGCCGCAGCGGTCGCCGCCCCGGACCCGGGCGGGCGCAGTATCACGCCGAGTTCGGGCCCCATCGCCCCGACCGCGCCGGTCGAGCCGACACCGCCGGTAGGTGCGGACACGGGGTCGCCGGACGGGATCACCATCGACCTCGACGGGCTCGCGGACAAACCGAGCACATCCATCTCGGTGATCCTGGCGATCACGCTGCTCTCGGTCGCGCCGGCGCTGTTGCTGATGATGACCAGCTTCACCAAGATCGTCGTGGTGCTCACGCTCACCCGCAACGCGTTGGGGTTGCAGGGGGTTCCACCGAATCAGGTACTCGCCGGTTTAGCACTGTTCCTCAGCTTGTTCGTGATGGGACCGGTGCTCTCGCAGGTCAACGACCTCGGTGTGCAGCCCTACCTCAACGGCAGCAAGGAGCAGTCCCAGGCCTTCGACGACGGCATCGCCCCGCTGCGCGAGTTCATGCTCAACCACACCCGCACCGAGGAACTTGCCATGCTCTCCCAGGTCGCGGAGCAGCAACTGCCGGCCGATCGCGCCGACGTCGAGCTCACCACGCTGATCCCGGCGTTCGTGCTCTCCGAGCTCAAATCGGCGTTCATCATCGGCTTCGTCATCTTCGTACCGTTCCTGATCATCGACCTCGTGGTGTCCGCAGCCCTGATGTCGCTGGGCATGATGATGCTGCCGCCGGTCATGATCTCCCTGCCGTTCAAGCTCCTGCTCTTCGTCCTCGTCGACGGCTGGGGCCTGATCGTCACCGCGCTCGTGCAGAGTTACGGGTAGGCGGCGATGAACTCCCCGATGAGCTCCCCGATGAGCTATGCGATGACCGACACCGATGTGATGTCGATCGGGCTGCAGTCGATGATTGTGGCGGCCAAACTGTCCGCCCCGATCCTGCTGACCGCGCTGGCCATCGGCTTTGCGATCTCGCTGTTCCAGTCCGTGACGATGATCCAGGAAGTCACGCTGTCCTTCGTTCCCAAGATGATCGGGGTCGGCGTCGCGCTGTTGCTCAGCGGCAACTGGATGCTCGCGACGATGATCACCTTCACCGAGCAGCTGTTCGCCCAACTGCCCCAATTGCTCAGCGGGTGAACATCGACCTGGCGTTGCCCACATTGCTGGGTCTGCTGCTCGGCACCGTGCGCTCGGCGGCGTGGTTGATCGTCAGCCCGCCGTTCGCGACCCGCACGATCCCCGGCCCGGTCAAGGGCGTCCTGGCCGTCGCACTCGCGCTGCCGGTCGCCGGACGACTGGGACCGGAGGTTCCCGAACTGAGCACCCCCGCCCTGATCAGCGCGATCGTGCTGCAGGCGGTGACCGGAGCCGCGCTGGGATTTCTGACCTACCTGATCTTCGCTGCCGTCCAGGCGGCGGGCGACCTGATCGACCTGTTCGGTGGGTTCACCCTGGCCGCCGGCTACGACCCGCTGTCGATGTCGCAGACCTCGATCTTCGGCCGCTTCCACCAGCTGCTCGGGCTCGTCCTGCTGTTCATGACCAACGCGCACCTGCTGGTGGTCTCGGGATTCCTGCGTTCCTACGACGCGATCGGGGTGAGTGAAGGCATCAAGCTCGACGTCACCGCCGAGGCGCTGCTGTCCGGAATCGGGACCTTCTTCCTCGCCGCCCTCGAGATCGCCGCCCCGATGATCGCCGTGCTGTTCCTCGCCGACGTCGCCCTTGGTCTGCTGACCCGCGTCTCGCCGCAACTCAACGCGTTTTCCCTCGGCTTCCCGATCAAGATCTTTCTCACCCTGATGCTGATCGGGTTCACGTTCCCGCTCCTGCCGGGCGTCGTGGAGAACCTCTCCGAGATGGGGACCGACGCAGTGATGTCGGTGCTGGAAGGTTCCGCGGACCCTCCGGCGGCAGCACCGTGAGCGGGGGGAACTCCAGCGGGGACAAGACCGAGAAGCCGACCCCGAAGAAGATCAAGGAGTCGCGCAAGGAGGGCCAGACCCCGAAGTCCCAGGACATCGGCGCCTGGGTCGGAGTGCTCGCCGGGGCCTACCTGCTGCAGTTCACGATCGCCTCGGGCGGTCCGCGGCTCGCGTCGCTGCTGACGCGCGTGATCGACCTCATCAGCGATCCCACCGACGCGGGCGCCCTGGCGATCCTGCGCGCGGGCGCCTGGGACTTGGTGGTCATCAGCGCCCCGCTGTGCTTCGCGCTCCTGCTGGTGACCTTCCTCGCCGGCGCGGCACAGGGCGGGATCCACCTGGCGACGAAGAACCTCAAACCCCAGTGGAAGCGGATGAATCCGATCCAGGGGTTCAAACGGATCGCCGGTCCGCAAGCAGGGTGGGAGGCCACCAAGACGGTGGTGAAGACCAGCATCGCCGCCTGGGTCGCCTACCGCACGGTGTCCGGTGTTTCCACGGTCCTGACCGAGGGCGGCTCGATGCCGCTCAGCGCCGTGCTGGCCGTCGTCGGCGACGTCGCGATCCGGCTGATCCGCGACGTCGCGATCGCGGGCATCCTGATGGGCCTGGCCGACTACGCCTACCAGCGCCGCCGCGTCGGCAAGCAACTGAAGATGACCAAGCACGAGGTCAAGCAGGAACACAAGATGACCGAGGGCGACCCGCAGCTCAAGGGCGCGATCCGTTCCCGGCAGATCGCGATGAGCCGCAACCGGATGATGACCAAGATCGCCGATGCCGACGTCGTACTGGTCAACCCCACCCACGTCGCCGTCGCCCTGAAGTACTCCCCCGCGAAGGGCGCCCCTCGCGTGGTCGCCAAGGGGTCCGGGGCCATCGCCACCAAGATTCGCGAGAAGGCCGCCGAACACCGGATCCCGATGGTCTCTGACGTCCCGCTCGCCCGCGCGTTGTACCGCTCCTGCGAGCTGGACCAGGAGATTCCCGCCGAACTGTTCACCGCGGTGGCACAGGTGTTGGCGTTCGTGCTCTCGCTCAAGGCCCGGGGCGCCGCCGCCGGCACGCACCGGGTGCCTGCGCAGCGCGGCGCGTCCCTGCCCGAGGTCGCCCGGCGCCGCCGAGCCCGACGCTGACCTGCTGGCTCAGGCGCGCTCGTCCTGGCGGAACGAGCCCAGTACGCGACCGATGACCTGCCGGGCCGTGAGGCGCACGATGTGCGTGCGTTCGCCGGCGGCCCAGGGCACCAGGACACCGCCGAGACGGGTGGTGTCCTCGGCCGAGACGGGGTGGACCGGGCCGATGACCGTGACGGTCCAGCCGCTGCGCGTCATCGGGTCCAGGTGGTCGACCTGCATCGCGAAGTGCTCCCCGCGGCCGAGCGCGGCGAGCTTGGAACTGACCCCGATCCGGAACACCGGGTCCCGACCGTCGATCACGAAGTTCACGACCTCGATGTGCGGAATGCCGTGCAGGCTGAAGGCCAGCCGTGCGACCGGCTGGGTCGCCATCAGGCGCAGTGCAGCGTCACGGTCGAGGGCGTGCAGCACACCCTGCTCGGAATCGTCGATCAGCGTCATGGGGGCTCCTGCTCCGGCCTGTGGTCTCCCTCGAGGATCGGCCACTGCGCACGCTCGGACCAGGGACGCAGGTCACCGATCCGGCGGGACGAAGGTCCATCTCCGGACGCCGGCCCGCTGCCCTCAGGTCAGCGGCGGGCCCGCCGATACGGACCGGTGCCAGGACGGCACCGGTACCGCCCGCCACGGATCAGGCAGCACGCCAGCAGCAGCGCAACCCGCGCCGCGGCAGGATCTGAGGGGAAGTTGGTGCTGTGTCGCCCAATCCGGCCGGCCGTCGAATCGCCACCATCGGCATCCCGGTGGGCATCGTCGCGATCGTGGTCATGCTCGTGGTTCCGCTGCCCGCGCTGCTGCTGGACCTGCTGATCGCGTCCAACATCGCCTTCAGCTTGTTGATCCTGCTCGTGGCGATGCAGGTCAAGCGTCCCCTGGACTTCGCGGTCTTCCCGTCCCTGATCCTCATCGCGACGCTGTTCCGCCTCGCGCTGAACGTCAGCTCGACGCGCCTGGTGCTGGCGGACGGCTACGCGGGCAAGGTCATCGAGGCCTTCGGGCACTTCGTGATCGGCGGCTCGCTGATCATCGGTCTGGTGATCTTCCTGATCCTGGTCGTCATCCAGTTCGTGGTGATCACCAACGGCGCCGGGCGCGTCGCCGAGGTCGGGGCGCGCTTCACCCTCGACGCGATGCCGGGCAAGCAGATGGCGATCGACGCCGACCTCAACTCGGGCCTGATCGACGAGCAGACCGCGCGCCAGCGCCGCGAGGACGTCGCCGCCGAGGCGGACTTCTACGGCGCGATGGACGGTGCGAGCAAGTTCGTCAAGGGCGATGCGATCGCCGGCATCATCATCATCATCATCAACCTGCTCGGCGGGTTCGCGATCGGCGTCGCGCAGCACGGCATGCCGATGGGCGAGGCGATCAACAAGTACAGCCTGCTGACCATCGGCGACGGCCTGGTCACCCAGATCCCGGCGCTGCTGCTCTCGGTCGCCACCGGCCTCATCGTCACCCGCTCGACCACCCGCGGGTCGATGGGCGAGGACATGGTCGCCCAGTTCGGCGCGCAACGGCACTCGCTGCGCCTCGGCGGCGGCTTCGTGCTCGCACTGTGCCTGATCCCCGGCCTGCCCAAGCTGCCGTTCCTGCTCGTCGGCGGGGTGATCCTGTTGGCCGCGCACCGGCTGCCCGACCCCGAGGCACAGGCCGAGGCCGCGCTCGAGTTGGAAGCCGGGCCTGGCGGCGTGGCCGCCTTGAACCCCGACGCCCCGGAGCAACTGGCCGAGGCGATGCGCATCGACCCGATCGAGCTCGAGCTCGCCCCGGACCTGCTCGACCTGGTCGACACCGGCTCGGGTGGTGATCTGCTCGATCGCGTGCGGGCGCTGCGGCGCAAGGTTGCTCTGGAGTTCGGTCTGGTGCTGCCGCGGGTGCGTACCCGCGACAACCTCGACCTGCCCCTGTCGACCTACGCAGTCAAGTTCAACGGGGTCGAGGTCGGCCGCGGCGAGGCCCCGCCCGGATGTGTACTCGCGATCGGCGACAACCTCGAGGGCCTGCCCGGCCGCCGTGGTGTGGAGCCGGTGTTCGGCCTGCCGGCGATGTGGGTGCCGCTCCAGATGCGTCACCACGCCGAGGTCGCCGGTGCCACTGTCGTCGACCGCGCCTCGGTGCTGACCACACATCTGTCCGAACTGGTGCGGGTGCACGCCGCGAACCTGCTCGGCCGCGAGGACGTGCGCGCGCTGCTCGACATCACCAAGCGCACGCATCCGTCCGTGGTCGAGGAACTGACGCCGGCTCTGCTGACGACCGGGGAGGTCCAACGCGTCCTTGCCACCCTGCTCGCCGAGGGGGTGCCGATCCGCGACCTGGTGCGCATCTTCGAGGCGATGTCGCTGCGCGCGCGGGCCTCGCTCGACGTCGAGGGTCTGGTCGGCGCGGTGCGCACGACCCTCGGGGCAGCGATTGCGGTGCCCTACCTGGTGGAGGGTCGACTGCCCGTGCTCACCTTCGACCCGATGCTGGAGCAGCACCTGCTGGAATCGCTGCGACCCTCGGATTCCGGAACGTTCTTGTTGCTGGAGGCGAATCGGGTGGAGGGCATCATCGCCGATGCCACCCGGGCCACCGAAGCGGCCGAAATGGCTGGGCGCTGCCCGGTGCTGGTCTGCTCCCCGCAGATCCGCACCGCGGTTCGGCGGCTGCTCGCGCCGAGCCTGCCGCGCCTGCCGGTGCTGTCCTACGGCGAGGTCGGGACCACCTTGCACGTCGACACCGTCGGGGTGGTGAACGGTGCCCACAAGGTTGCTGCGTGAGGGTCGCAATCTGGTGGCGCTGCTCGCCGCAGTGCGCGCGGAATACGGCGCCGATGTCCGCATCGTCACCGCCGACCGGGAACTGCGCGGCGGCGTCGGCGGTTTCTTCGCCCGCGAGTACTTCGTCCTGACCCTCGACCTCGACGAGGTCGCCGCCCTGCCGGCCCAGCGCGCCGGGGCGACGAGCCTGCTGGACCTGGTCAACACCGTCCAGGACACCGCCGCACCACCTCCGCGCGGTCGTCACCGCCGACCTGAGGCGAGCTCTGCACAGTGACGAGCTGAACCCCTCAGCCGGCACTCGCCGCTGCCGATGAGTCCGGCAGAGCGGCCCGAACGGATTCGGGCCCACACCGAACACGGAGGTTCACAGGTGAGTGACAAACCCGTGTTCGCCGACGGCCTGGACGAGATCGCCGCGGAGTTCCTGGTCGAGAGCTACGAGAACCTCGACGAGTTGGACCGCGCCCTCGTCGCCCTTGAGCAGGACCCGAGCTCCCAGCCGCTGCTGGCATCCATCTTCCGCACGATCCACACGATCAAGGGCACCTCGGGCTTCCTGGCGTTCAACCGCTTGGAGGCCGTGACCCACATCGGGGAGAACGTGCTCTCCAAACTGCGGGACGGCAAGCTCGCTCTGACCCCGCAGATCACCACCGTCCTGTTGCAGATGGTCGACACCGTCCGGGCGCTGCTCGCCAACATCGAGGCCACCGGCGTCGAGGGTGACCTGGACACCTCGGCCGTCGAGGCAGCCCTGGCCGGCTGTCTGGAACCGGCGCCGGCGCCTCCCGTCCCGGCCGACATCCCCCCGACCCAAACCGTCGCAGCAGCGCCCGTCGACGAAGCCCTGGAGTCGCAGATGGATACAGCCGACGAAACTCCGGTCACGGAATCCCCGGTCACGGAATCCCCGGTCACCGAATCCTCGTTCACCGAGCACCCCGTTCCGGCGCCGCGAGCTGAATCCGAGCCGCTCGCGGAGGACTCTGGCGAACGCCGCAGCGTTGCCGACTCCAGCATCCGCGTCGATGTCGGGCTGCTCGACCAGTTGATGCGCCTGGTCGGCGAGCTTGTACTCACGCGAAACCAGGTCGTGCAGCATGTCGGTGACTTGCAGCACATCGAGCTCCAGCGCGCCTCGCAGCGGCTGAACCTGATCGCGTCCGAGCTGCAGGAAGGCGTCATGAAGACGCGCATGCAGCCCATCGACCAGGTCTGGTCCCGACTCCCCCGCGTCGTGCGGGACCTCAGTGCGCAATGCGGCAAGTCCGTGCGCCTGGTCATGGAGGGTCGCGAGACAGAGCTCGACCGCACGCTGCTCGAAGCCGTCAAGGACCCGTTGACTCACCTGGTTCGCAACGCGATCGATCACGGCCTGGAATCGGCCGACCAGCGTCTGGCCGCGGGCAAGCCGGCCGAGGGCACCCTGTCCCTGCGCGCCTACCACGAGGGCGGTCAGGTCGTCGTCGAGGTCAGCGACGACGGCGCCGGGATCGACCCCGCCAGGGTCGCGAACAAGGCCGTCGAGAACGGCCTGATCAACCGCGACGAGGTCGGGCGGATGTCCGAGCGCGAGATCACCGACCTGGTGTTCCGCGCCGGGTTCTCCACCGCCGACGCGGTCACGAACGTCTCGGGCCGCGGCGTCGGCATGGATGTGGTCCGCACGAACATCGAGAAGATCGGCGGCACCGTCGACCTGTCCAGCGAGCCGGGAGCCGGCACCACGGTGCGCGTGCGGATCCCCCTGACGCTGGCGATCATCCCTGCCCTGGTGGTCGGACAGGCCGAGGACACCTACGCGATCCCGCAGGCGAACCTGCTCGAACTCGTCCGGCTCGAGGGCGAGGCTGCAATGTCCAGCGTCGAGCACGTCGCCGGCGCCCCCGTCTACCGACTTCGTGGCACGCTGCTCCCCCTGGTCTACCTGGACGCGCAGCTCGGGCTGCCCTCGCCGGAGGTCCGGGAGGCCCTCAACATCGTGGTGCTGGCCGCGGACAACACGCACTTCGGGCTGATCGTCGACCGGATCCTGGACACCCAGGAGATCGTGGTCCGTCCACTCTCGCGCCAGATCAAACACGTCGAGGCCTTTGCCGGGGCGACGATCACCGGCGACGGCAAGGTGGCCCTGATCCTCGACGTCGCCGGCCTCGCACTGCGGGCCACCCACCAGAAGGGCGCCGCCGGCACCAGCCGGATCTCCGAGAACGAGCGCGTCCGCGCCGCCGAGACCACCCGGTTGTTGATCTGCCAGGTCGGCGACGACCGGCGCCTCGCGCTACCGATGGCCGACGTCGCGCGGCTGGAGGAATTCGCCGTCACTGAGGTCGAACGGGCCGGCAACGCCGAGGTCGTGCAGTACCGCGGTGACCTGCTTCGACTGGTTCACGTCGGTCCCCTGCTGGGCATCGGTACCCGCAGGTCCGATGTCGAGTCCTACTCCGTCGTCGTGCACCGGCACGCCGACGAGAGCGCGGTCGGTCTGGTCGTCGACCGGATTCTCGACGTCATCTCCGAGGAGATCACCCTGAGCAACGTCGGAGCGCGCCGCGGCCTGGCCGGCTCGGCGGTCCTGCAGTCCCGGGTCACCGACATCGTCGACGTCCCGGCGCTGGTCGCCGCGGCAGCACAGTCAGTCTGATGGAGAGTCACCCATGAGGAGTAAACGCACATGACGAATGCCAAGGGAACCTCACGGCAGTTGTGCACCTTCGGTGTCGCCGACCTCTATCTCGGGGTCGATGTCATGGAGGTCCAGGAGGTCATCCGTTACCAGGAGATGACCGCGGTCCCACTCGCCCCCGATGTGGTCCGCGGCCTGATCAACCTGCGCGGGCAGATCGTCACCGCGCTGGATCTGCGTCGCATGCTCGACCTGCCGCCGCGCGAGGGCGAGCTCCCCATGAATGTGGTGATCCGCGATGGCGCCGATGAGGCCGTGAGCCTGCTCGTGGACACCATCGGCGACGTCGTCGACACCGACCCCGACCAGTTCGAACCCGTTCCTCCGACCCTGACCGGGCCGGCCCGCGAGCTCATCCTCGGCGCCTACAAGTTGCCACACGCACTACTGCTCGTCCTCGACACCCAACGTGTCCAGAACTCCCAGCGTCCCGCCGTGGCGCGGGTCTGATCACCGATCCCATTCCCCGTCACGCGATCTGTAGGAGGAACACCATGACCAGCACCGTCACCTGCAACGACCCGAGCATCGAGGTCGTCCCCGCGCAGCCGCGCCGCGCCGCCCGCGCGAAGGAGGCCCAGCCCGATCTGACCGCAGCCCTGGCGGCCGCAGAGCGTGGGCGCGATGAGGCCGAGCAGGATGCCGGCGCCCTGATCACCGTCCTGGGTTCGCTGGCCACCGCGCGCAGCGGCGACGAGGCCATTCAACTCGCTCTGGACTCGGTCAAGGACGGCTTCGGCTGGGCGTACGGCTCCTACTGGACCCTGGACCACAAGGATCACGTCCTGAAGTTCGCGCTGGAATCGGGCAGCGCGGGCGAGGAATTCGCCCGCGTCACCCGCGCCGCGTCCTTCCAAGAGGGCGTAGGCCTGTCCGGCCGGGCGTGGAAGAACCGCGACCTGTTCTTCACCCCCGACATCGGCGAGATGACCGACTGCGTGCGCGCTCCCATCGCCCAGAAGGTCGGCGTCAAGTCCGGCGTCTGCTTCCCGATCATGATTGCCGGTGACGTCGTCGGCACGATGGACTTCTTCACCACCGAGACCCTGCACCCGACCCCCCAGCGGCTGGAGGCACTGCGCAATATCGGCCGGATGGTCTCGCAGTCCATCGAACGCTTCCGTGGTGAGGAGGCCACCCGTGAGGGTGCTGCCGACACCGCCGCGGTCGCCGAGGTTCTCGGAGCGCTGAGCAGCGCGAGCACCGTGGCGAGCGCCGCCGAGGCAGCGCTGAACACCGTGCGCGAAGCCTTCGGCTGGGTCTACGGCTCCTACTGGTCGATCGACGCCGCCGACCGGGCACTGAAGTTCGTCACCCAATCCGGCGACGCCGGCGAGGAGTTCGCCCGCGTGACCCGCGCCGCCAGCTTCCAGGAGGGCGTCGGGCTCTCGGGACGCGCGTGGAAGAACCGCGATCTGTTCTTCACCCCCGACATCGGCGAGATGACCGACTGCGTGCGCGCTCCCATCGCCCAGAAGGTCGGCGTCAAGTCCGGCGTCTGCTTCCCGATCA